>NZ_VTSX01000018.1 GCF_008329705.1 Chryseobacterium sp. SN22
GGGAAATAGATACTTTTTGTTTTAAAAAAAATAAAAAAATGATGACATTATTTATGTCGTATGTCGTTAGATTTTTTTTCTTTAAAATCTTATACTCATTATGTTATTTAAAGTTAAAAGGTTTTATAGTATACGAATAAAATAGTAATTTTGATAAAAACTAAAATATGAGTATTAAACCCCAAAAGGCATCTTTTGAATCGCCTGCATTAAAAAAAGCAATTTCCCAAGCAGTACGTGATACTTCTTATCAATTAAGAGGTACTTCTAATAAATCGCAAAGTAGTCCTATAAAAGAAGTAAAAAACATAACCCCTGTTAAGAAATAATGTATACTAATGATGATGCTCAAAGAGTATTAGAAACTAATGAGCAAGATTATAGAACAGCTTACAGGCGTGATTATGCACGATTAATTCATTCACCTTCGTTTAGACGTCTTCAGGGAAAAACTCAATTATATCCAGGAATTGAATCTGATTTTTTTAGAAATAGATTAACCCATTCATTGGAAGTTGCTCAAATTTCAAAAACAATTGGAAATTTTATTAATAATAATTTTTTGAGCGATAATGAAAAGGAACCAATAAATCTCGATATTTGTGAATTTGCAGGTGTTGCTCATGACTTAGGACATCCACCTTTTGGACATCAAGGGGAAGAAGCATTGGATGAGTGTATGAGAGATAATGGAGGATTTGAAGGTAATGCTCAAACTCTTCGCATTCTCTCTAAACTTGAGAAAAAAGAAAAATCAGAAATTCTCGGTAATGATAGTGAGTTTAGATTTGGGTTAAATTTAACTTATCGTTCTTTAGCATCAATTCTTAAATATGATAATGAAATTCCCGTTAAATATAATGATCGTAAAGATTCTGAGAAAAACAAAGCTATTAAAGGTTATTATAGTTTAGAAAGAGATTTAGTAGAGACAATAAAAGAAAAGGTAGTTGGAGAAAAATTTGAGGGCATTTTTAAAACTGTAGAGTGTCAAATCATGGATATCGCTGACGATATAGCATATTCAACCTATGATTTAGAAGATGGTTTTAAAGCTGGTTTTTATCATCCAACCGCTTTCTTTTCTTATCCTGAAAATGTATTTGTAAATGTTGCACAAAAAGTAGAGAAAGCTTTAAAAAAGGATGAAAATATTAAGAAAAAAACTTTTTCGCCGGATGAGGTAAAAGAAATTCTACTAACAGTTTTTTCTAATGTTTATAATTATGAATCTATTGGACTCCAATTAGCAGAAGATGAAAAGGGTAATCACTATATTGCAATTCCTAAAGGAGTTACGCAAGAAGCAATGCTTAGTAATATTGTTAATACAGTAAGTAGAGGTTCTAAAAGTGTTGCAGAAGATGGATATATTCGAAACGCATTTACATCTGACCTTATTAATGGAGCAATAAATGATGTAAAGTTTATTTTAAATGAAAAGCATCCTTCTTTATCAAAAGTTTTTCTTGAAGAGAGTTCAAGAATAAGGGTTGAAGTTTTAAAAAACTTCACCTATGAAAGTCAGATATTAAGTCCTAGATTAAAAATTGCTGAATTTAGAGGGAAGGAAATTGTTAAAGAAATATTTAAAGTTTTGAGTCAAGATGAAGGCTGGAGATTGATGCCTTCTGATTATCAGACTATTCATAATCACTTTAAGTCTAAAGCTAATAAATTAAGATGCATATGCGACTATATTTCTGGTATGACAGATAAATATGCTATTGAATTTTATGGACGTTTAAAATCTGAAAATCCTGAAACAATTTTTAAACCTTTTTAATTTATTAAAATATAATAATATGTTTAATACTAGAATAGTATTAAATTTATTTTACTTTAAAATCAATTATCCAAGCTAACTCTTTTTAAATTATAAATAATATCAAAGTTTGTAGTAGATTAAGTGAGATTGATTATAAATGTAATAACCTTAATTTAAGACAATAACTAATAATAAAGAAACTAATAAAGGAGGTCAATCGGTCACCAGCACGATGCTCGAGCCAGCAGGAAGCTGAATATAATAGATGAAAGAATTCTAAAAACAAAAAAGTGAAAACACAACGTTTCTCTTTTTTATTATCAGTAGAGTTGTAGGGATTCGAACCCTCGTCCAAACAAACCATACATAAGATTTCTATAGGCTTATCCTGCTGTTGGTTTTCTGCTGGAGGAGAGAGAGCAGACACCCAACTTCCAGCTTATTTTCTGAGATTTTCTTCTTCACCGGTGCAGGTATGAAGCTTGTGAAGTTCTTCGTTGTATTATAGCAACACAGATCTTCATCAAGCAATAGTTTTTTTCCGGATCAAAAAGGAATATAACTTTTAAAAAAACAGTTTTTATCTGTTTGTTGTTATTACATTACTGCATGTTTGGGATATCCTGTTGAATGGTAAGATCAGAAAACGGTTACATCAATAGGATCATTTTGGTCATTCAGGATTTTATGATAAAGTATGGCAATAAGCAGTAAAAATAAACGCAGGGTTTCTGTGGGTAATAAGGAATACCTGTGGTGGGTATTTGATGAATATGACCAGACCGAACTTGACGGCATACAGGTAAAGGCGGTCTGCTCTGATCAGACCCATTTTATAAAATATGGATTGCAGCAAAAACCGGATGACCGGAAATTGGTACTGGCATGGGAAAATTACACCAAACTTGTTCATCTGTCATCACCTCCCGTATTTGAAGATAACGAAGGGATCATAAGTACGGCAGGGGTTAAGGAAATGATACAATGGTGTAAAAAAGAGCGACACCGGATTCAGTATTCATGTGATGGAAATAAGAATGACCTTACCGAAACAGAGCAGCAATTGTTGCTCAAGGAATACAGGAAAAATTAGGATAGAAAGAAATGAAAATACATTTCGTACTCATGCTGGGTTTTTTGCTTTCATGTACAAAACAACCGGAAATGAAGATAAGGAACGATTCCTGGGAAAATTACAGGTGAATACTGATTTTCAGAAAATTACCATTGACCGTCATTCTGACAGTGCAGAAGTTGTAAATATAATCCGGAACAAGGAGATTTATAATATTCCGCCCAAATATATTGCTGAAGACACGGTAACAATAAAGATTTATCTCAGCAGGATTGAAAAAGACAGCTTAAAAAATTGGATCAGGTCTTCCATACTCAACCCTCAATTTACAGATTTATATGCTACTGATTATGTAGGAAACGTAGAGTTGAAGTACATTGACAGAGGTACCACTTTGAGTTGTACCTATAATTCTGTTGGAGCATGGGACAAAGTATCACAAAACACAAAGAAAATTTATAATTTATTGAGTAGCAAAACCAAGTTATCCAGACAGTAAATTAGTATGCTCTTCGCTACCAAAAGCGTCCGTTTGTTCATATCAAGACAAATAAGAAGCAACGAATAAAGCAGTTCCGTCTTAATCGGTCACGAGCAAAATGCTCGCGCCAGCAGATAAGCTGAATGTAGCAGATAAAAGAATTTCAAAAATCAAAAAAGAGAAGACATCATGTTTTCTCTTTCTTGGTCAGTGGAGTTGGGGGATTCGAACTCTCGTCCAGATAAGCCATACCTAAGACTTCTATAGGCTTATCCTGCTGTTTGTTTTCGGCTGGAGGCAGAGCACAGACACCCAGTTTCCAGATTATCTTCTGATGTAAAATCAAACCTGAAGGTACAAATTTTGTGAGTGGCACAAACATTATCCCGGTAGATGTATTACAGGTCAGGGCAGCTTTATCATAAAAACAAACAGCAATTTTATATAAGCCTTCAACACGTAACATGTTGGGGGCTTTTTCTATTGAAGCCAAATGAATCATCCTGTAGTTATTTTACTACACGAACTTCCATGTTCCACTACAAAGAAAATTTTACCGCCGCCGTAGATTTGTAATGTCAAAAGAGGACAATTAATCAAGAATAAAAAAAATAAATAATACGATCATGACAAAACAAATCGCCATCGCAGCCTTAACTATCGGAGCCTTCATCTTAGGAACCAACAATGCCAAGGCTCAGAATACGACTGCCACCACAACGGTAAACATTACCCTGAATGATGTCATCTCTATCGATGCGGGAAGTACGGCCATCGGGAACACGGTTGACTTCAACTATGCTACGGCAGCAGATTATAACTCTGATCAGACGGTTACCAAAGCCAACTCCCTGAAAGTGACTTCAACAAAGAACTTTAATGTTAAGGTAAAAGCAGGGGGTGCTAATTTCATGAACGGAACCAACCTGATCCCTGTCAATGTTCTGACCATTAAAGCCGCTACCGCTGCCGGAACCATGGGCGGAACAAAAAGCGCTGTCGTTTTATCGGCAACGGACCAGACTTTGGTATCAAACGCTCCGCTTGGAAGCGCCTTAACCCTGAACCTGGACTACACCATCCCGGCAGCGAAATCATCTTCTTCCGACATCTTAGGGAAACCGGCCGGAACCTACACGCAGACCGTAACATATACCGCAACTGCTTTATAAATAAAAATTTTTCATATAATATTTTGTGATTTGGTGTATCGAAGGCTTCCTGCAGGAGGCCTTTGATTTTGTATGTATTGATCAGTCATCTAGCTGTTCATTTCCCGGAGATTGGTCCGGGAATATGTGTAAAGATCGCTGTACGCTGGATAGCTGTCGGTTTCCGGAGCTTCTTTACAAAGATGGCTGCAGAGAATAGAAATTAATAAGCGAATATCACAAAACGATGTTTAAAACAAGTAGGCTGCCTTTTATGAACAGCCTTTTTTTCGATTATGACTTCTATAAACTACTTTTCCATATATATAAACACTATTTTTTTGCATAATTAATAAACCCACCATCGACAACGAGTTCTGTCCCCGTAATAAAACTTGCATGGTCTGAAGCTAAAAATAATATTGCTCTTGCTATCTCATCCGGTTCAGCCAATCTTTGCAATGCGGTTGAAGATGCAAAATGATCAAGTAATTGTTCGGACGCAGCTGATAATACTAATTCTGTAGCGACTGGACCTGGACTGACAATGTTAACACGAATTTTTCTACCTGCCAATTCGTTTGCTGCCACCTGAGCTATCTTATTTATCGCTGCTTTTGAGCCTGAGTATACGCTTGTATTAAGGGTAGCAAGACTTGCTGAACCTGAAGAAGTAAATATAACCGAAGAGCCATCAGCCAAATAGGGCAGTAACTTTTGCAGAGTAAAATAGTGGCCTTTAACATTGGTGTTGAATTGCTGATCAAATTCTTCTTCAGTAGTTTGGGCAATTGGCTTAAGCGTTATAATTGCTGCATTTAATAATAGGACATCTATACTAATGCCCGATTCTGCGATGGCTTTTTCCAGAGAAACAATACCTCCCAGGGCTGAAGCGTCAGCAACAATAGTTTTTAGATTAGGATTGTCAATCCGTTCAGCAGCTGCCTTCAGATTTTTTTCGTTTCTGCCGGTTATCCAGACATTTGCTCCAGCACTAATAAATTTTTTTGCAGTAGCAAATCCGATCCCGGTAGTTCCACCACAAATTACTACATTCTTTTTTGTAAAGTTCATTTTTTGAAATTTAATAGGTCAAAGGTATTTAAATGAAGTTATTTTAAGTTACTTTGTAATTAATAATAATGGTAACAAAAAAATAACTAAGTAATATTATGATGCAATCAGAAGAAGACCAGGTATATGTACGTAAGCAAATATTGAGATCAATTCAAGACTCAATGTATGTGTTGGAAGGTAAATGGAAAGTTTCAATTATTTCTTCTCTCTGTTGCTTTAACAAAAGACGATTTACTGATATTTCAAATGATATCACAGGAATTTCAAATAGGATGTTAAGTAAGGAACTCAAAGAACTTGAGACGAATAATATAGTAAAGAGAAGTATCCTGGATACGCGACCAGTAACAGTCCAGTATGAACTTACAGAACATGGCAGAACCCTTCAACCGATTATGAAAAATCTTGCAGAATGGGGATTGCTGCATCGAAATGAAATTATTGGTAATAGGCCAAGCAACCTATAAACATAATGAGATTTGTAGTGTAAATCGTATTAAAATACAGATACTTAAACTTAAAAAAGTAAGTATTGTGAATTGAAGCTAATTAAATATATAATAGGAACTAATGGTTCTAATCAATTAGTCTCAAAAAACGATTAATAGAGCTAATTAATTACGTAATCAGGTTATGTTATCTTATAAAAATAATCTAGTACATTTGTCATAAATGCAGTATTATTATGAATGACCAATTTTCTGATATCATTCAAATCATTAAAAATGCTCGAAATAAAGCCATTAAAGCTGTAAATTCAGAATTGATTAGTCTTTATTGGAATATTGGCGAATATATCAGCAAGAAGGTGGAGCTAAGTGAATGGGGACAATCCGTTGTTAGAGAACTGGCTCAATATATTCAGGCTAATGAACCTGAAATCAAAGGATTTTCGGACAAAAATCTTTGGAGAATGAAGCAGTTCTATGAAGCTTATAGGGAATTTCCAAAAGTCTCAACACTGTTGAGAGAAATAAGCTGGTCCCATAATTTATCGATCTTTTCGAGATGTAAATCAATCGAAGAGCGGGAATTCTACATAAAACTCACAAAACAAGAAAACTACAGCTTTCGTGAATTGGAACGGCAAATCTCAAGCAGCCTTTTTGAAAGAACGATGATCGGAAATTCAAAACTCTCAACAGTGTTGAGACAAAATAACCCCGACATTGCTAATACTTTTAAGGACAGCTATGTTTTTGATTTTTTAAATTTACCTGATTTACATTCCGAAAATGATCTGCAGAAAGGTCTGATAAAACAGATGAAAGACTTTATTTTAGAATTAGGTAAAGATTTTCTATTTGTTGGGGAAGAATATAGGGTTCAGGTTGGTTCATCAGATTTTTACATTGATTTACTTTTTTATCATCGAGGTTTACAGTGCTTAGTTGCTTTTGAACTTAAAGCAGATAAATTTAAACCGGAGCATTTGGGTAAACTTAATTTTTATCTTGAAGCCCTTGACAGGGATGTGAAAAAGGTAAATGAAAATCCCAGCATCGGAATTCTGTTGTGTAAGGACAAAGATAATGAGGTTGTGGAATATGCTTTAAGCAGAAGTCTCTCTGCAACTATGGTAGCAGAATATAAAACTCAACTTCCGGATAAAAATTTATTGCAACAAAAGTTGCATGAATTATTTGAAGATTAAGTCTCAAAAAAACGATTCGATGAAAAATAAAAAGCTACTCTATATAACATCTTTTCTATTCTTAATAGTGTTTCTTTTGTGTTTTATTTTAATACAGATAGAAGTGAGAAATGTATATATTGATATTATTTACTCAGCGGTTATCTTATCAACTATGGTTACTAGTGTAGCTTTATTTTTTAATTTGATACTAAATCTAAAGGATAAATCTAAAAAAATGATGAAATGCAAGAAAAGCAAATACTTATAGATTATTTATCTCAAAAAACGGTTGGATTTGAAAGTATAGCAGTACGAATCGGAGTTAAAGTGCCAAAAAAGATTTCATTATGGAATTTGTAATAATCCAACCGTAATATGAAAACACTTACTTATTTATTCTGGAGCATGAAAAAATATTATGAAAAAGTTTGGTTAACAAATGGACAGTATAATTGGACGATATTAGCTTTTAGCTTACCCTATAATCTTCCGATAATATTTTTTTCCGGAGCATTTGTTGAGATATTTATTAGACCTTATTTAGAAATGAGGATATTGAAAATAATGATATTTTTATTATTTCCTATGTTAACTTTCTTTTTATTTGCGCAGCCTCTGAAATTAATTTTCCCAAGGAAAAAGATAGAAGGCTTATCCTATACAAAAGAGGAAGTAAGAAAATATCGATTAAATATTTTATACTTTTTCCTGGGCTTTATACTCTTAATTTCTTTATTGGTGATCTATAAAAAGTATGTCATCTAATTGAGAACAAATGTAGTATGAACCGTAGTATTCTGAGCTATTTATACTACAAGCTGGCGCAAACGTGTCGCTCGTGATTTCAAAAATTAAGACACTGCATTCTGCAGTGGTTTTCATTTCATTAAAGGTAATTCTATAAAACGGAACGATGCAAAAATGATTAGAAAATGATGATTCAAATCAATAATCTGTTGATCCCTTATTTTTAATATTGTAAAATATAGTATAGATATTCATTCTTATATTATCAAGCTGAGTACTCCTTTGAAGATAAAGGTTTACTTTAGTATGCAGTTTTAATAAAATATAGAGTATTAAATAATTTTGGAAAATATAAAAATTTTAATTTGCGATGATAATCATGATAATTTAGATACCGTTGCTTTTATTTTAGAACATGAGGGCTATTGCGTGAGTAAGGAGACTGATAGTACCAATCTTATAAAAAAAATTACTGATAAAAATCCGGATATTCTCATAGTGGATATTTGGATGCCTAAAATAACCGGTGATGAGATCATAAGAATGATCCGCGCGGATTCGGAGTTTAAAGAATTACCGATTATTGCCTACTCTGCACGCTATGACATTGAAAAAGTTGCTATTGAAGCTGGGGCTGATGATTATGTAAGTAAACCTTTCGATATATCTCACCTTATTGGAGCAATCAACCGCGTGCTGAAAGTAGTGCGATTTTAAACTATATCATATTCCTTTTAATGCAACTCATTGATATAGCAAAATCTCAATAAACGATAACATGGCAGAAAAATTATTCTATTCTTCAGATGAAGTTCAAAGTATTGTAAAGAAAGTTATTGAAGCTACTACTATTGGTGTTCTTGACTATGTTAATAATGAATCCATAATTATAGATAGGTTTTTCAAAAACGAAATACCTAATGCTATTATAGAAAGGAACTCTACCAAAAATCTTTCGGAGTACATAGATCAAGAATTGATGAAAATTGGAATAAATTATACACCTATAAAATCTTAAGAAACGATCTACTTTTTTAAGAGATGTCGTTGAAGATCAAGTCACAGTATATTTTACCATTTTTGATTATAATGAATCAAGGTTCTACAATAATACTGCAGAACCTTTTTGTTATATTTGTGAATAACAAAAGTGTGCTTTTAGATGAGTGACAAAATTATACAAAATGACAACTACAAAGATTGGTCAAAATTTATTTTCAATAAGATAGAAGTCGCTCAAACACAAGCTGCTTTAAAAGTTAATTCCGAAATGCTCACCTTATATTGGGAGATTGGAAATTCAATCATCGAAAAACAGCAAGAAAACGGTTGGGGCAGTAAAGTTATAGATCTTTTGGCTGCAGATTTAACACGTAATTTTCCTAATAGCAAAGGGTTTTCGGTGCGTAACCTTAAATATATGAGAAGCTTTGCCGAAGCATATCCTCAGTTTCCAATAGTGCAAGTGCCGCTTGCACAATCTGAAACACAATTTGTGCAAGTGCCACTTGCACAAATTACCTGGTACCATCATATTAGTCTTCTTACAAAAATAAAGGATGTTACAGAGCGAGCATTTTACATTGCAGAAACAGCAAAGAACGATTGGAGCAGGGATATAATGCTTTTACAGATTCAAAGCAATTTATATACAAGAAGCGGAAAGGCTTTGAATAATTTTGAACAGACATTACCCGAATATCAATCAGATTTAGCAAAGAGTATTTTCAAAGATCCATATCATTTTGATTTTTTGATGCTTTCAACTAAGGTAAAAGAACTGGAAATAGAAAAGCTTCTGACAAACAAAATAACCGATTTTCTTATAGAGCTAGGTAAAGGATTTGCTTTTGTAGGGCGACAATATGTCATTGAAGTTGATAATACCGATTACAAAATTGATTTGCTTTTTTATCACACCATTTTGCATGCTTATGTAGTAATCGAACTCAAAGCAGGGGAGTTCATACCGGAATATGTTTCCAAACTAAACTTTTATATTAGTGCAGTTGATGATAAAATCAAAACACCATTTGATGAGCCGACAGTTGGCTTATTGCTTTGCGCCTCAAAAAGTAATGTAAAAGTAGAATATGCGATGCGGGGTCTAGATAAACCTTTAGGAGTTGCTACTTACCAATTAGAGCAGCTTGTAAAAGAAAACATTGATAAATTAAACGAAGATTACAGTACAGAACAATAAATACTATTAATTAATCAAAAAGTCTTAAAAAACGATGCTTGCTTAATTATAATAAAAAATCAATAGTCAAACAACTTTTATACGACAAAAAGCCCTCAATACTTCTAAGTGTTGGGGGCTTTTTCTGTTGAAGCCAAATGAATCATCCTGTAGTTATTTTACTACATGAACTTCCATGTTCCACTACAAAGAAAATTTTACCGCCGCCGTAGATTTGTAATGTCAAAAGAGGACAATTAATCAAGAATAAAAAATAAAAATAATACGGTCATGATAAAACAAATCGCCATCGCAGCCTTAACTATCGGAGCCTTCATCTTAGGAACCAACAATGCCCAGGCTCAGAATACGACAGCAACCACAACGGTAAACATTACCTTAAATGATGTCATCTCGATTGACGCGGGAAGTACGGCCATCGGGAATACGGTTGACTTCAACTATGCTACGGCAGCGGATTACAACTCGGACCAGACCGTTACCAAAGCCAACTCTTTGAAAGTGACTTCAACGAAGAACTTCAATGTTAAGGTAAAAGCAGGGGGTGCCAATTTCATGAACGGAACCAACCTGATCCCTGTCAATGTTCTGACCATTAAAGCCGCTACCGCTTCCGGGACAATGGGCGGAACAAAAAGCGCTGTCGTTTTATCGGCAACGGACCAGACTTTAGTATCAAACGCTCCGCTTGGAAGCGCCTTAACCCTGAACCTGGACTATACGATTCCGGCAGCGAAATCATCATCTTCCGATATCTTAGGGAAACCGGCCGGAACGTACACTCAGACCGTAACGTATACGGCAACCGCTTTATAAATAAAAATTTTTCATATAATATTTTGTGATTTGGTGTATCGAAGGCTTCCTGCAGGAGGCCTTTGATTTTGTATGTATTGATCAGGGCATCTAGCTGTTCATTTCCCGGAGATTGGTCCGGAAATATCTACAACGGTCTGCACGCGGGATCACTATTGGTTTCCGAAGCTTCTATAGAAAGATAGCTGCAGAGAATAAAAAGTAGTTAACGAATTTCAAAAAACGACAGTGCTATCATTTTTCCGTAAAGTGACACAGATCCTACAATTAATTTAAAAATTTTAGTTTTTTTTTCATTAATTAGCAGCCTCCATAAAACGCTAATAAAAATGAAATGCAGACTCTATTAACCAACTTATTTTTAGTAGCAGTATTAGGTCTTTTAACTTGGTCCTGTACTCGAGATAATGTGCAGTCATTTGTAAGCCATAAGGTGGAAAACCTGTTTAACAGATCTACCTCAGACGCGAATGAAACTCAAAATTTTGGAGTCCGGATACTTAAAATTGCTGAAACCAGTAAGGAATTTTCATATGGTTACAGTTTAATAGCTGATGGTTTGTATAAAAAAGAGGAGTACAGCAATGCTCTTATATTTTACAAAAAAGTTGACTCCATTTCAATCCTTTTGAATGATGACGATCGTAGATTCATAACAAACCTGTTTATGACAGGAATATATAACAAGGTAGGACTACTGTCCAGAGCAGATGAAAGTCTGAACCTATGCAATACATTAATAAAAAGATCTGCAATTCCATATTCCCAATACTATTTATTAATTGGTGAGGCAAACTTACTTGAATTGAGCTATAAATATTGTGAAGCAATACCAAAAAGAAAAGAATTAGTTGCGCAAATTTTAAATATATCACATAAAGAAGGAGGCGATAAATCCATATTAGCTGATTCATACATGCAACTGGCTTATAATCAGATCAAATGCGGGCAGTTATCCGAAGCGGGACTATCAATAAACAAAGCAGACAGTCTTGTAAGAGAAGATCAGTATATTAACAATACGATCATTATAGCAATTTATAAGATGGTAAAAGGAATGTATGCTGCCGAAGTTAATGATTATGACCAAGCGGTCATTTACTTCGATGAAGCGCTTGATAATGCAAAAAAAAATAATCTGAATCTTGAGAAGATGAAAATTTTGCAGGAGCGGATCAATTATAATTTTGACAGGTTTAGCGTCAGAAAAAGGCTCATAAAAGAATTTAATGATCTGGAAGTCCTCAGAAAAAAGCAAATGGGAAAGATTATTGAGCAGGAAGTTGATCATAAAAATACAATCATCAGGAAGAAAGAAAGGTATCAGATTATATTAGTCTCGATCTCTTTGATTTCTCTGGTTGCAATGTTCATTCTGATTAAAGTTTTTGAAACCAAGCGGAAGATGGCCAATAAAAAATTTAATCATATTCTATTACAGATAAAGGAAAATAGTCCGGAGAGAAATGAAGATAATACTTCGCAACTTTCAATTTCCCGGCCAGAAGAGGAGAAAGACAAAACTTTAAAGGGTGCAGAATTGACTGTTGAAAGTAAAAAAAATTCAGACAAAAAAATTCTTTCCGACAAAAAAGAAATGGATTTACTCAACAAGCTGGAGAAGTTTGAGGCAGGAAAGGAATTTTTAAATAATAATTATTCCATTTCATCAATGGCTACGCAATTTGAGACCAACAGCAAGTATATCAACTTTATTTTACAAAAACATCGGAATAAAACGTTTAGTGATTATATCAATTCGCTACGTATCCTATATATAACCAGATTGCTGTATGAAGAAACCGAATACCGTAATTATAAAATCAGTTACTTGTCAGAAGTTTGCGGCTACTCATCTCACAGCAGGTTTACCTCCGTTTTTAAAACAGAAACCGGGCTTTCTCCCTCTGATTTTATCAATAAAATTTCCGGCAAAAGCCCTCGGCACTGATCCTGAAATTCAACACTGTCAAAATCCCGAATAGTGACAGTCTAACATTAGTACACACAGGTGCCAAGAGATATCTTTGTTTCTCAAATCATAACAAGGGAACTAAAAGTTAAGGTCCTGATTCAATACTATCATACCTTGGTCCACTGATAAGAATTTTACCTGCCAAATTTTAAATAGTACTCCTGTTAAAATTAATTTCGGGTAGAATATTGATACATCAAGCTGGATCATGAGCGCTGACCTTATCCGTACCTTAATTAATTTTAGAAAATTGTCTGTCTATAATTTCAGTGAAAGATGCCACTGTTCTTCATTGGATTGATTTGATGATAGTTTAGGCATTATAAAAAAACAAAAACTATAAATCTACATTAACGATTGCAGTACTTAACATTTAAACTAAATTAAAAAAAAGAATATGAGAACCAAAGTAAAGTCAGCTTTAATTTTGAATTGCATCATTGGTATAAGTTCATTATCTCCAGCTCAGACAGGACGTGTCGGTATCAATACGGTAACGCCTAAATCTACATTAGATGTCAACGGGCAAAGGGATTCTTCAGGAGCTCTTTTATTGAGTGATATTACCGGAATCCAGGCTCCAAGACTTTCCAGACAAGAGTTAAGTGCCAAGGGGAATCTCCTGTACGGCTCTGATCAGAAAGGTACAATTGTTTATATTACAGATATCACCGGAGGAGATAATCTTTCCCAAAGGACAAATATAACATCCATCGGATATTATTATTTTGACGGAACTTTTTGGCAAAAATTTATAGACGATCAGACTTATATTTTTCCGTCCGGTTTTGAAAGAAAGCCTAACCTGTCAGCCAGTAACTTTTATTGGAAGCTCATTGGTGCTCCGGCGGGAAATTATGGCACTCCGGGCAAGTACGGATTAGATGCGTCCTGGAATCCTGAAAATCTGAACGAAATCTTTACCGGAACCAGCACCTATAATAATCTATTAACATCAAATGGATTAACGGTAGCAAATCTGGGAGCGCTGGGAAAGAATTCTTTTACTGCCGGAACCATGAATAGTGCCTCAGGAGATGCAAGTACATCTTTGGGGGCGGGTAATATTTCATCTGGTTTAGGAGCCTTCACGGCAGGCATCAATTCATCTGCAACAAATTCTGGTGCGATCGCAATAGGTTTTGTGAATAAAGCAACCGGGAATAATTCAGTTGCCATTGGTTCAACTAATATATCTGATGGATCTTCAGTAGCACTAGGCACGGGAAATAATGCTGCTGCAGTGTCGACGGTAGCTATTGGTTTAAATAATAATCTTAGCGGATCCAGATCGTATGTTATCGGAGAAGCCAATACAAGTACGGCCAACGGTGTACGTACCAGTGCGCTTGGGACAGCTAATACTTTATCTGCCGTTAATTCCGTTGCTATCGGTGACCAGAATGTCACGTCAGGAAATTTTTCTCTTGCCTTGGGTAATAATCTTTCTCCTGAAAGCATGTTTGCTGTAATGACAGGATATAATAACACTGCTGAAACTTCTCCACAGCCAAATGCATTAACCAATTCCTCGAAAAGACTTTTTCTCGTAGGGAATGGCTTCGGCTCAAAAAGCGATGCCTTCACAATTTTAAGAAACGGGAAGACGGGTATTGATATTGATAATTTTGAGACAACAGCCAGCGACGCAAAGTTACAGGTTAACGGTACTGTAAAAATAGCCGTGCTGTCTACCACTTCCACCTGTAACAGTGCCAATGAAGGAACAATTCAATATGTGAAAACCGCAGGCACGGGGATATTTCAGGGCTGTATTCAAACTTCATCAACCCCTACTTACGGGTGGGTAAATTTAAACTAAATGGGTAACTGGTCTATTGTATCAGAAACAATTTTTATGACTTCTGCCCATGGTGTTATATAGAGCTTTTGAATCAAAGTTATCAGGCATAGTTTAAAAACATCACTTATTATCATTATGAATTCTAGTAAACATGGTTTTTTACATCTTATAAAAAGTGAAATTGAAGAGTTTTATAAGATAAAGCTTCCGGAATCTACAGAGATAAAAAAAGCAGTATATATTTTATCAAGTTATTTTTTTGGAGTATATAAAAAGAAATTATATGTCGATCTTATTCAGGGAGAAGTTGTTAATTATAAGGTATCTTATTACATTTTTAATCGAGAATTATTTAATGAATGAGTAGGTTTCGTACCCAAAAGTCATTTCTATTGTTAAAGAGATGAATACTCTACCCAGTAAATATCCAAAATTTAATGATTGTTAAGATTACTTTCAGGAGAGAATTACCTTTTGCTATAACTGTCGTGTTCTAAATCCTTGGGAATAGCCGTAGGAGCTGCCGATGGCTCCGTAATCATCCATTCTATCCACATTATAACCAGGAATTAAATGGAGACTCTTAAGTTTATAAAAAAAACGCCGTAAAGGCGTTTTTTTTATGGGGCATTTCGGGTTTTTCAGGAAGTAAATTTTTTACCTTTTAACTATTGTGATCTGTACTAAAGTAGGAATTTTAATAGAAAGTAATTCTTTTATTAGTCTCAAGAAACGATACTTCTATTGCATTATAAGTAATATCAATTTTAAATAAGCCCTCAACACTTCTAAGTGTTGGGGGCTTTTTCTGTTGAAGCCAAATGAATCATCCTGTAGTTATTTTACTACATGAACTTCCATGTTCCACTACAAAGAAAATTTTATCACCGGCGTAGATTTGTAATGTCAAAAGGATAATTAATCAAGAATAAAAAATAAATAATACGATCATGATAAAACAATTCGCCATCGGAGCCTTAACCATCGGAGCCTTCATCTTAGGAACCAACAATGTTCAGGCTCAGAATACGACAGCAACCACAACGGTAAACATTACCCTTAACGATGTCATCTCGATCGACGCGGGAAGTACGGCCATCGGGAATACGGTTGACTTCAACTATGCTACGGCAGCAGACTATAACTCGGACCAGACGGTTACCAAAGCCAACTCCCTGAAAGTGACTTCAACGAAGAACTTCAATGTAAAAGTAAAAGCAGGGGGTGCTAATTTCATGAACGGCGTTAACCTGATCCCTGTCAATGTTCTGACCATCAAAGCCGCTACCGCTTCCGGAACCATGGGGGGAACAAAAAGCGCTGTTGTTTTATCGGCAACGGATCAGACTTTAGTCTCCAATGCTCCGCTTGGAAGCGCGTTAACCCTGAACCTGGACTACACGATTCCGGCAGCGAAATCATCATCATCTGATATCTTAGGAAAACCGGCCGGAACGTATACACAGACCGTAACTTATACCGCAACCGCTTTATAAATAAAAATTTTTCATATTAATATTTTGTGATTTGGTGTTTCGAAGGCTTCCTGCAGGAGGCCTTCGATTTTGTATGGATCGATACTGCTGTAGAGAAATGAAAAAGCCGGGAATACGTACCGATCAGCGGTAAGACAGAATCTATGTTTTTGGACATTTAAACCTGATTTATGCATTATCAAATCTCAAAAAACGATATTTAAACAGTTTAGACTTTAGTTCAGAAAAAACAAAACTAGCTGCATTGCTTTCCAGAGATCTGGTGAAAAATATACAACTGAATAGCTTTGTTATATGGAATAAATGGAATAGGTAATCTATTTATTCTATTTATGCCTGCCTTTCGTTATTTTTCATGATTTGCAGGGTTCCGTATTATATAGATTTTCTTTTCATCCAGAAGATATTTAAGCTGTCCAAGTCTAAAGGGAATTTAAATTGTGACTATTAAATTTCACCAAAACCATATTATTTAAATTTTGTTTTTGATAGTCAATAAATTAGCGAAAAAATAGGGATGGTCATCTTTATATTGATATATTTGCGGAAATTTATTATAGGATGAAAACCAGCATGATTACCGGGGCTTTATGCCTTTGTTCTCTTTCCATATTCGGGCAAGTAGGTATAAACACTCAATCACCGGCGGCAACGCTGGATGTGGCTGCCCGTACTACCGGCATATCAGCCACCACCGCAGAAGGATTGATTGCCCCGCGCCTCACCATTGCCGATCTGAATGCAAAAGCCTCGGCTTACGGAGCAGCCCAGGCTGGAGCCCTAATCTATGTGACAGATGCAGCCAATGGTTCTCCGGCCGGACAGACGGCCAATATCAATACTGTTGGTTATTATTTCTTTGACGGAACGGGTTGGCTGAAAGTAACCACAGGAAATGCAGGAAGTACCGGGAACAGCAATGATATTTATAACGGTGACGGTGCCCTGACGGCTAACCGTACCGTAGCCATGTCAGATAAAACTTTGGCATTTAGTGCAAGTCCTACCGGCGGTACCAGCCATTTCACGGTAGATGACACTACCTTGTCCGTAGATGCATTAAATAATAGAGTAGGTGTCGGGACCAATGTACCAGCTGAAAAACTGCATGTTGAAAACGGCAATATATTTATGCATCATGACAGTCCCACGCTCTATTTTCAGTCTACAACACCCACTGATGCGTCCAATCCGGATAACAATAATGGGTCTATTGTGTTTTATAAAGGTCAGAACTCTACCACGGAAGGGATGTATATCAGGCACGTCAATAATCCAACCGGATTTACAGGCGGTAATCAACTTCAGTTGGGTTCGATCGAAAACGGGACCTACAATTCTGTTATGAAAATTTCTAATAGGACACAACAGATCCTTATTGACAGTCCTACTTTTGTTTCATGGTTTGGAGCTGTTTATCCTAAGCTGGTAATAACTAGTAGTGTGCCTAATGCAGCGATTCAAATTTTAGATGGAACAGAAGGTGATAATAAAGTTTTGACGAGTGATGTCAGTGGAAAAGGATCATGGAAATCATTATCAGGATTAACTGCACCTTCCACCGTATATACATGGAATAATTTAGATGCCGGAGTCCTTAACTATTATCAGGACTCTGTATCCGGACCTTATACTGTAGGAAAAACGGGATGGTACCAGATTCAATCAAACTGGGAATATGACCAGGATACTAATTATAATGATTCGGGAATGGGCCATGTATGGATGCAGATTAATACTTCAGCTAATAATTGGATGGACGCCATACCTAATCCGTCTCTTATGAACCAGCCTGTAAATGATAAAACTTTAGTTAATAAATCCTGGCATAGCTCAATACTTTCTGGCAGAATGTTATACCTAACTTTAAATACAAATTATTTTATACATTTAAGTACTGCCTATGTAAAAAAAGCCGGATCACAAAATTTTATATTAAACTATGTGCAATAAGTTCCATATGTTTTTATAAAATAGTATAAAAGTACAAAGACCGGTGAAGAAAAAGGACTTTAACTTCTCGTACGAATAACGGTAATAATTTTACTTTTAGGTGTAAAGTATGAAAAGAGGTAGAACTTGGAACCTGATATATGTGTAGTAGAATTATAATCTCAAAAAAAAGATGAATAGTTTGTGAATAAGATGTGTGCCGACTTTTTGATTTTTAAATAGATTACTGCCAAATGTTTTCCAGTAAAGTCAAGATGACTTCAATTACACAATAAGCAAATTAATAAAACAGTAGAGCTATTTAATATATTGATTAACATAAATATATACTTCTAACAGCTGGAATGATGATTTAGAAGAAATCAAATCATTGGATAAATAATTAATGTATAAAAAAAGTAATTTGCAATCCGAATTAAATACAGTATGTTAAATCCATTAATAAACTATTTTGAAAAGTATCTTCCTTTAAATGAGGAGGAAAAATTTATTGTGAAGGAAGCGTTTCGGGAGCTAAGAGTGAAAAGAAAGCATTTTATCCTTCAGAAAGGCGATATATGTAAGCATCATACTTTTGTGGTTGAAGGTTGTTTCAGAATGTATATGATAGATGAGAAAGGGAAAGAACATAATCTGCAATTTGCTGTTGAGAATTGGTGGATTACGGATATTGGCAGCTTTTATTCCGGGGAGCCGAGTAGGTTGTACATAGAGGCCCTGGAGAATTCAATGGTCCTTCAGTTAAAAAAAGAAGATCAAATTAGGCTTTTTGACGATAACCTTCAATTTAATAAAATCTTCAGGATTCTTACAGAAAATGCTTTGGTCAGTGCTCATCATAGAATTCTTGATAACATCAGCTCCACTGCAGAGGATCGTTACCTTGACTTTTCAAAAAGGTATCCTCATTTTTTCAATAGGATCTCTAACGTTCAGATAGCTTCCTATCTGGGTGTAACACCAGAATTTCTCAGTACCATCCGTAAGAAGATTGTTAAATCTTAATCTATATTAAGGCTCTTTCTTAAACTACCTTATGGGTAAATACGATCCATCACTTCTATTTTTGTGTCATTGTTAATTTATAAAATGTTCACAATGAATAAGAAAATAATTGCAGTCGTTGGTGCGACTGGTATGCAGGGTAACGGAGTGGTAAATGCTTTAAAAAGGGAGGGTTCTTTTAAGGTTAGGGCAATTACGCGAAATCTGGATAAATATGAGGGAAATGCTGACGAAGCAGTACAAGCGGATCTAACGGATCCTGAGTCATTAACCAATGCTTTTGAAAATGCTTACGGAGTATTTGTGGTGACTAATTTTTGGGAAGGAGCAGATGAATTAATGCAAGGGAAGATGGCTATTGAAGCTGCAAAAACATCTAATGTAAATCATTTCGTTTGGTCTACTTTACCAAATGTTGAAAAAATAAGTAACGGGCAGTTTGTAGTCCCTCAATTTACCGGAAAAGCAGAAGTTGATCATTTAGTAAAAGATGCCGGATTTGAAAATTACACATTTGTTCAACCCCCTTTTTATTTTCAAAACTTCAAAGGACACACAGCTCCGCAGCAGCAACAGGACGGTTCCATCGGCTGGACTTTACCGATTGATCCCACTCGTAAAGTAATCCATATGGCCGATATTAATGATCTGGGGAAAGTGGTTGCTGGTGCATTTTTAAATCCGGATAAAGTGGGTAACGGAAGCTATTTATCTTTGGCGGCAGAATTAAATAGTTTCAATGATGTTTTGGAAGTTTTCAAAGCTAACGGGAAAGACTACAGTTTCACATATGTTCCGGCAGAGATTTTTTCAGACTTCTTTAAAGGAGCAGCAGGCGTAGCTGAGTTATTAGCGTATTTTGAAGCATACTCATACATGGGGCCAAATTCGGACAACCAGGTTCAGAAGGCCAAAGAAATTTCTACAGAACCGTTTGTATCGTTAAATGACTGGATTAAACTAAACGCAATTTAAAGTATAGATTAATTTCTTCTTATCGATAAAATTAAAAAAGAGGCTGAGATTTCATAATCTTAGCCTTACTTCAAAAATTTCATAAATACGTAATATATAATTAAAAAAAATTATAAATGTCGGCATGAAACTAGACAAAGTAACCGGGAAATATTAACATTTAAATTATGAAAAAAGTTCTTTTAGCCACTTTTTTGATGAGTGTCATCGGTCTGACATCATGTGAACAAAAAAAATCCGGCACCGTTGAAAATTCTGCTGATTCATTGTCTATGCGGGAAACTTCTGTTCCGGCTAAAAACGGTGACTCCATTGTACAATTATCAAAGAATGAGATGGACCTGTTTATAAAATCAGTACCCGGAAAGTATGTGGCGTCCAATTGTAACGGAGGCAGATTTTCTATTGAAATTTCAAATGGATCAAGCACATCAGATGCTTTAAAGTTTCAAATTTTGGACGGATCTAAAGTTATCAAATCCGGAGAAGTTAATATTGATGGTAAATATACTGCTAACGGCGATATTAATTTAGGTCTTGAGGGCATTGGCGGATTATTTCAAAAAGATAAAATTGTTGTGCAGAACTCCGGCAATAATATGAATCCTTTTGAGCACTTCAAACAATGTGGGGATAAATATATTAATTTTACAAAACAATAATATGATCCTGTCTTAGTGGAAAAATAAGGCATTAATTTTTACTGTTCCAAAAAGTTTAGACAAAATTCTACAATATCATATAGAAAAGAGCCCGGTAATCACAGGGCTCTTTTTTTAGCGGCATACTTTGGGCGATTTCCCTTTATTTTGAGACGATGGGTAAGCTGATCATCTTTATATTGTTATGCAAGGTCTAAGTATGGAATCGTGTTTTTCTATGTCTTTATTCTTAGGATTCCTTTTAGTATATCAATAAGCTTGTTAACGGAGAATAAAACTGTTCCGTGAAGTCTTTCGTATTGTAAATTATCATTTTCTTTTGTAATTGACATTACTGGGTAAAATATTCCGGTTTGAAACAGGTGTCGTCATTTCAATACTCTTGCGTTAAATTCCTGCAACTACCAAATAGAGAAGGCTGAAAACTTTCACAAGAGTAAAAAAAAATGAATTTTGGCCTTGAAACCAAATCGTAAATCGATTCATTTTTAATAAAATAAAGCTACTGCAACTACAGACTGGAGAACTCAAAAAACTTTTGTAGGAATAAATAAAATATGAATTTTGGCCTTGAAGCCAAACCGTAAATGAATTGATTTTTAATAAAATAAAGCTACTGCAACTACAGACTGGAGAGCTCAAAAAACTTTTGTAAGAATAAAAAAAATATGAATTTTGAATCTGAAATTTAGAAATAAATCATCTAGCCTTGAAAAATATAAGCTTCTTCAACTACAGAATAGCTCCATCAAAAAACTTTTAATTGGGGCAAAAAGAATAAATTTTGAACTCTGAAAAACAAGAATAGTATGGCAGTTCCAAAAAAAATCCATGAAACTAAAACAAATTTATAAACAAATACAAAAACAATAACATGGCTATAAGAGATAAAAATACATTAAAAGCATTTTTTGAAACAGGAGACGTTCCCTCGCAAAATCAATTTATAGATCTGATAGATTCCTTCAAACATCAAAACGACACGAATGCCCTTCTTCTCACCGACCGAGAAATAGTATCAATAGCAAACCGTATAGCAACGATTAACAATGGATTTGTTGAATACTATTTTGATAATATGAGCAATTCATTAATTAAATTGAATGTAGCCCAAGAAAATCTGGAAAATCAAGAGATAGAAATCAGATGTGACATCCATGATAATGGCGATCTAAGAAAACAGTACTTTGTTGGTAACGGACCTTATACTGTTGCTATAAAAGAATTTGAAAGCGAACAATTACAAGCCAATGAGTACTATTATTTGTATTATGAAACAAGTCTGTATGACAGCATAGATAGACTGATTGGACACAAATTACCAACTACTTTTATTGGTCTTGAATTTGGCAAACTAGATGGAAGGAGCTTTCATTTTTACATTTCAAAACAAAATTTCGGAAAAGAATTAAACGTACTGCATACCAATATTAAGTTCATTAATAAAACAGATATACCTATTGAATATAAATGCCAGAGTACCAATTGGCGTGATATCTATAGGAAGGAAAATAGCGTAACCGCTCATTATGACCAATGGGATTATTTATACTTCAGTTACAATGCAGACATGACAAAAGAAAATTATACTATTGAGTGTAGTGTTTATGATACCAACACAAACGAATTATTAATAATCGATTACCTGGAGCCCGGCATAAATTACAGACATTTTGGGAACAGTAGTGATAGTAAAGGAAACAGAGCAGATAAAGTGAGGAACATTACAATAGAATGTATAAAAGTATAAATCTAAACGGATCAAAAGTCTGGATTTGGAGCTTCCCCTCAAGGAGCAATCAGAAATGTAAAATCGAATGTAATTATTATGAAAATGCAAAATAATACAATTGAGAAAACAATATCTTAAAATTTTATATCTCTTTGAAATAATAGAACTAAAAAACAATTTTTTGTAAAAAAGTTACAGGCAGGAGAAACTGCAATGATTCAGCATACAATTTATCTGTAGCCTTACCACAATTAAGTGTGCTGTATGCTGATCATGATAAGTTACAAACTGGTATCAATCAGAATTTAAAAGAAAATTTTCTTGAACAGATAAACAGTAAGCTTGAAATTATTAACAGTACATCATTAATATTGTTAAGTTCAATAGGTTATATTTTGACTTCAAGAGTACCGGCTATGACGCTGAAATATTTAGTATTATTTCTGACAAAGTATCTGTACGATCAAATTTTATAGATAATGCAAATGTTGCATATGAAAATTATACAAAAACAGTTGGGATTAAAGAGGAGGATCAAGCCTTTGAAAAATATGAAGCAGAATATGATAAAGTTATGTGGGCTATGTAATATTGGAAGCCTGTATAAGCAATTTGATGAAGAGGTACGTTTGCAGATTAAGCAGATAAGATATGAGATGAGCAAATATGAATAGCCATTTCGTTAAGAAAACTTTTCGCCTTCAGAAATTCCAAACATTAATAATGTGTCATATTTAATCTCAAAAAACGATACTTCTACTGCATTATAAGTAATATCAATTTTAAATAAGCCCTCAATACTTTTAATTGTCGGGGGCTTCTATTAACTGATACGTGTAGTTATTTTACTACACGAACTTCCATGTTCCACTACAAAGAAAATTTTACCGCCGCCGTAGATTTGTAATGTCAAAAGAGGACAATTAATCAAGAATAAAAAAATAAATAATACGATCATGATAAAACAATTCGCCATCGCAGCCTTAACCATCGGAGCATTCATCTTAGGAACCAACAATGCCAAGGCTCAGAATACGACCGCAACCACAACGGTAAACATTACCCTTAACGATGTCATCTCGATCGATGCGGGAAGCACGGCCATCGGGAACACGGTTGACTTCAACTATGCTACTGCAGCAGACTATAACTCGGACCAGACGGTTACCAAAGCCAACTCCCTGAAAGTGACTTCAACGAAGAACTTCAATGTAAAAGTAAAAGCAGGGGGTGCGAATTTTATGAACGGAACCAACCTGATCCCTGTCAATGTTCTGACCATCAAAGCCGCTACCGCTTCCGGGACGATGGGCGGAACAAAAAGCGCTGTCGTTTTATCGGCAACGGACCAGACTTTGGTATCAAACGCTCCCCTTGGAAGCGCCTTAACCCTGAACCTGGACTACACCATCCCGGCAGCGAAATCATCTTCTTCCGACATCTTAGGGAAACCGGCCGGAACGTATACGCAGACCGTAACGTATACCGCAACCGCTTTATAAATAAAAATTTTTCATATAATATTTTGTGATTTGGTGTTTTGAAGGCTTCCTGCAGGAGGCCTTCGATTTTATATGGATTGATACCGATATAGAGAACATTCAAAATCCGGGAATAAGTACCGGTCAGCGGTAAGGCAGAATTTATGTTTTTGGACACTTAAACCTGATTTATACATCACACCAAATATTTAGTACATTTATTAAGCCGTTTTATATCTTTTTTTTAAGTGATCCAATCCCAAAAAAACGATTAATAAGTTGTTGGCAATTTATGAAAGCAATTGCTGATTGTTTGGAGTGTTTTATTATATCAGGTCCATCATTGGTATTAGATAACCATCCGACGTCCCTTAACTTGACGATAAAGAAATTTTGTAATTTTGGTAAATGATAGAAAGATCACAGTTCAATCAGGAGCTTTACATTTTCATTACAAAAATTATTATTGATGTAAAAGCCAGGTTTACAGAAACAGCAATACGATATTGCTGAAAATGTATTGGGAATTGGAAAGCTTATTATTGAAGACGAGCAGGACAGTAAGTTACGGCTAAGTATGATAAATCAGTTTGAAACACCTTGCTGCACAACTATCATTGGAATTTGGGAAAGGCTTTAATGAGAGGAATCTTAATAATATATAGGCTTTTTTTAGCATTTCCAATTTGG
Source organism: Chryseobacterium sp. SN22 (assembly GCF_008329705.1). Lineage (GTDB taxonomy): Bacteria > Bacteroidota > Bacteroidia > Flavobacteriales > Weeksellaceae > Chryseobacterium. The sequence continues at coordinate 24,731 of NZ_VTSX01000018.1, forward strand.
AACGCATGCGTACAGAATTGAGCTGGACCCATTACAGAATTATCAGTAGGGCTGAAAATCCTGAACATAGAATACAGTATATAGAACGTTCGATTGAAGGAAACTGGAATAGCCGGACACTTCAAAGAAAATAGAATCGGCTTTAATAACACATCTTCAAAAGTTCTTGATGGAGTTGGGGGAAGGATTTGCCTTTGTAGCAAGACAGCAGCATATTATTACTGATACCTCCGAATTTTTTTGTGGATCTTATATTTTATAACGGTTATCTAAAATGCTTTGTACTTGCTGATCTGAAGACTCATAAGCTTACCCATGAAGCCATAGGACAAATGGACATGTATGTAAGAATGTATAATGATCTTAAAAAGGGAGCGGATGACAATCCCACAATAGGAATTATTCTATGCACTGAAAAAGATGAAACGTTTGTAAGGTATTCTGTAATATCAGAGAATGAGAAGTTATTTGCAAGTAAGTACCGAACATATTTACAGCTGATTGAAGCAGACAGAGTGAAATTTCATCTGGACAATCAAGATTAAATAAAATACTGTTTATAGTATCATAAAACGTTATTTCTGTTTATAAGGATGTATTATTAGGGTAAAATACCTTTGCGAAAGTTATATAAATGGACAGAAGTAAAATTAAAAAATTAGTCCTAATTCACATAAAGATAAATCAATGAGTTATATTGGAATTTTTGTTTTCATTATTTTTTTTATTTTAATTTACCTGGACAGATCATATTCCCATAAGATTGTTAGGAAAGAATTACATAAATTGATCGATATTAAAAATAAAATATGTTTAGAAAAATTTAATGTAAAATGTTCGACTTTTACAAGCGGTAGAAAGAATTTAGGTTTTCATTATCAGGAAGCTGATTTATATTTTATGGAAGATGCGTTTATTATAATTGGATTCTATACAATATTTTCCAAGAAGATATATCGCAGTATTGTTATATTGACAAATGAATTAGAGTTTTATAGATCAATTTTTAATAAAACTGATGAAGTTACGATTCCAAATCGATTGAATACTGATTCCTCAAATAAAGACGTTCATATTGAATTTGGTAAATCGTCTTTTACTTCGACTCATGTCTCAATACGATTAATGAACTTGTCTGATTCAGAAAAGAAACTGATTAGACTATGAAGATCCTATGGCTAACAGGATTGTAAAGTAGTGAAACGAAACTATAAAATTCATCACTTTTTTCGTTTTAGTTTTTGTATGAATAGAATATTTCCGGTTCGATGCCCAGCTATCATTAAGTCCTGATATAATAAAATCTATATAAAAAATATCAAAAAACGCTGGCAGTAAGCAAGAAAATAAAACAGAGCTTCTGTTGATGGTAAGGAGTATTATGGTGGGTAATGAGTATCATAATAAAAATGGGTGGCCATGATTAATTCTTATTTTTTTATTACTTTTATATAATACAATGTAAGATCAGTGCTGAAATCTACATGTCAGATTCCATTTTCATCCGAGTTTATAAAAAATTAGATTAAGACTTGCAATACATATGATTACTATAAAAATCAGACGCGAAAAAATGAATGCTGTATTTATGAAACACCATTTGAAAGGTCTGCCCTTTGATGCGGTGATTCATCATTTCAGCAAAAAAGATTCAAATGAACATATACATGATCATCCATTCAGTTTTACAACTCATATTTTAAAAGGCAGTTATGTTGAACGCATTTATGAGATCCATAAAGATGGAAGCTATACTTCCTCTTTATACCATAGAAGCGAAGGAACGTCTCATTTTGTTCCTGCAAATACAATCCATGAGATTATTGAACTTCCAGAGGGGGAATGCTTTACTCTTATAAGACCCGGGGAAAGAGAGAAGGAGACTTATTTCTATAGATTCGAAGAAGGTAAGGTATTTACTAGAAAATGGAACCAGCGTAAATTTAGGGAATTAATTCGATGAATGAAACAGATTATTAATCTGAACCAATAAATAATGAAAGGTAAATACTTTGTTATCGTACGTTTTGAAATAGAAGTAAAGGATTTTGAAATCCTTTACTCGCTTATTAAAAGCTTTTTTAAAGAAGAAGTCAGTGTAACTCCGGGCTTTATATCTTCTCGTATTCTTAGCACCGAAGATAAATCCAGGCTAATTAATTACGCAGTTTGGGAATCGAAAGACGCATTTGAAAAGTTTGCTAAAGAAATTGTACCAAAATCCAAAATTTCAAAAAAAATTGCCTTCTTTAATCCGAGCAGGGAAACTTTTTACGAAGTAGAATATCTTAGCAATGCGTAGATCTTCAGGATATTCCATAGATATAATTAAAAGTAATTTTTTTTCTTAACTTAAAAGAAATAGTGTCATAAGAGAAATAGAGTTATCCCAAAAAACAATGATAACCAATTGACCAACCTATAAATATTTTTGTGAAAACCTAAAGAAAACTTATACGCAAACGGTAATTTATATTACGTCAGCTTTATAATAGAAATAACAGTACTTTATATACGCCCTCAATACTTTCTAAGTGTTGGGGGCTTTTCTATTAACTTATACGTGTAGTTATTTTACTACACGAACTTCCATGTTCCACTACAAAGAAAATTTTACCGCCGCCGTAGATTTGTAATGTCAAAAGAGGACAATTAATCAAGAATAAAAAATAAAAATAATACGGTCATGATAAAACAATTCGCCATCGCAGCCTTAACCATCGGAGCCTTCATTTTAGGAACCAACAATGCCAAGGCTCAGAATACGACCGCAACCACAACGGTAAACATTACCTTAAATGATGTCATCTCGATCGATGCGGGAAGCACGGCCATCGGGAACACGGTTGACTTCAACTATGCTACGGCAGCGGATTACAACTCTGATCAGACGGTTACCAAAGCCAACTCTCTGAAAGTGACTTCTACAAAGAACTTCAATGTAAAAGTAAAAGCAGGGGGTGCCAATTTCATGAACGGAACCAACCTGATCCCTGTCAATGTTCTGACCATTAAAGCTGCTACCGCTGCCGGGACAATGGGCGGAACAAAAAGTGCCGTCGTTTTATCGGCAACGGACCAGACTTTAGTATCAAACGCTCCGCTTGGAAGTGCCTTAACCCTGAACCTGGACTACACGATTCCGGCAGCGAAATCATCGTCTTCCGATATCTTAGGGAAACCGGCCGGAACCTACACGCAGACCGTAACGTATACAGCAACCGCTTTATAAATAAAAATTTTTCATATTAATATTTTGTGATTTGGTGTTTCGAAGGCTTCCTGCAGGAGGCCTTCGATTTTGTATGGATTGATACCGGTATAGAGAACATTCAAAATCCGGGAATAAGTACCGGTCAGCGGTAAGGCAGAATTTATGTTTTGGACATTTAAACCTGATTTATGCATCACACCGGACTTTCAGTAAATTATTAAGCTGTTTTATATCTTTGTTAAAGTGATCAAATCTCAAAAAACGATACTAATTTTGTTTTCAATAACTGCTTGTTTATAACAGGTTAAAGAAGAGAGAAGGGTGAAAAGAAAAATTTAATTATTTCTTTTCAGCCCTTTCTCCTTTGTGTTTGGTTTTCAAGAGGGTATTAATATTTAACTTTTATATCTTTCTAACCAATAAGCATAAGAAGTAGGCATTACCCATGATGGTTTAGGCAACCCTAATTTTACTGCAGCATGGTATGTCCAATGGGGGTTGGCTAAATGGGCGTGTCCGATCATTACCAAATCTAAATTTTCGTTCCGTACAGCATTTTCAGCTAAATCGGGTTTTCCAAATCCCCATGCCGAGGCCACAGGAAGCCCGGTTTCTTTGCGGATACGTTTAGCAACCGGTGCCATAAAAGCGGGTCCCCAAGGAATATTTGTTTCTGCAATGGTAAATCCTATACTCACATTTAAAAGATCCAATCCGATAATTTTAAATTCTTTGATCAATTCAATAGCTTCCTTCATGGTCTGCTCATCGTTACCGTCAAATTCGAGCACTCCAAATCTTGCAGTTAATGGCAAATGGTCAGGCCAAACATCTCGAACAGCCTGCAGGATTTCCAATAAAAACCGGCTGCGCCGCTTTGCGTCACCACCGTACGCGTCCGTACGTGTATTGGAATGGGATGAAAAATAACTTTGCGCCAAATAACCATGGGCAAAATGTAGTTCAAGCCACTCATACCCTGCCTTCAGGCTGCGTTGGGCACCATTCGTGAAATCTGCTTTTACACGCTGGATATCGTCTATTGACATTTCTTTGGGAATCTTAGGAAGGCTTCCACCAAAAGGAATAGCCGACGGGGCAATGGTCTGCCAACTTTTTGCATCTCCATCCGGGATATGGTCGTCGCCCTCCCAGGGGATATTGGAACTGGCTTTCCGGCCCGCATGGGCGATCTGTATACCCGGAACGGCCCCTGCTTTTTTTATGGCCTGGGCTATATTTTTGTGATTTGCCATCTGCTCATCGTTCCAAATGCCCAGGCATCCGGGTGTAATCCGCCCTTCCGGAGATACAGCAGTAGCCTCTACAATGACAAGTCCGGCGCCACCACGGGCCAACTGGGCATAATGGATAATATGCCAGTCATTGGGGTTACCGTCCGTTGCCGTGTACTGGCACATGGGCGGAACGGCAATCCTGTTACGAAGTTCTATATCTTTTAATTTAAAAGGGGTAAATAATTTTGGCAGGATATTATGATCTTTCATTTTCTATAGGTCTGAAGGCGTCAGGTCTCGCTTCCCGGAGATTTTTATTGTATTTTCCCGATTCTTTTTTCATTCATCTCAAATCGAAAACAGGGGGTGACCGAGCTAATTATTTTCTGGTTTAATTCGTTATCTTGTCAATGAGTAACGCACATCTGGCCGATAGCAGATGTGCGCTATTAATAAAGCGGTCAGTTATGTACCGCTTTTAACGACAGTTTCCTTGTTTGCCATTGCAATATAGTTTACCGTGTCAAAGAAATTGGGCTCATCGGGATGAACCTTTGTTAGATAATTTTCTGAATTGAAGAAGGTGTTGAAATCCTCAAACGAATCAAACGAAATTTCCACAACGGCATCATACAGCGGCTTGGGGAAACCTTCTGCAACGATAGGATGGTTTACTACATACTTTCTGACATAAAGCTCTGTCTCCGGAATGGAACAGAATAAAGGTGCGTGTATGTTTTTGTGGTAATCTATAAATTCTTCAAGACTCATACCGGGTAACTTCTGTACCAAAAACGTAAATTTGATCATTATTTCTTTATTTATAATCTGATGCAATATTATTGTATTATGAGAGGCAAGTCAATTACGCACAAATTTGTGCGGATAATATTTATAATTTATTAACCGATTTATGTACAAAAAGAAAATTCCTGTCAGAACCGAATGCGGACTGCATCTATTTAAAGAATTTTTGAGTGGAAAATGGAAATTGATGCTGCTGTTTTATATCTCAGAAGGCATTATACGGCCCGGCGCCCTGCAAAAGAAAATATCCGCAGACCGGAGGGTGATGACCAGGCAATTGGATGAGCTGCTACAGGATGGTTTCATTACAAAAAGTTCATACGAAACGAAAATTCCTAAAGTTGAATATCAGTTAACACCTCTTGGGAAAAGTCTGTTGCCCTTGATCATGAGCCTGGAGAAGTGGGGCGAAAGTAACAGGGCCGTTTTAGAGGTTGCGCTTACCGGAAAACAATAATGAAAAATTTTATTCGGTGGATTTCGATCATTTCTTATTTATTAATCATTTTGGCAGGATGGATGAGTGGAATCCCATTTATAATATGGTTGATATTTACAGCCTTTGATTTCGGAAATATTGACCAATTGTTTGCAATATTTGGACTTGTGGGAATCATTTTAAACCTAACTAAGTGGAAAACCAGTACTCATATTACTATCTTAAGTTTCATACTTATGTTATCACCAATCATTAGCAGGTTACTCCAGGTTCCTATTGAAATGTTCGATTATTTAGCATTTCAAATTCCTCTGACGGTTTTTATAGTAACCTATTTAATTTATATAATAATTAATGCAAGAAAGAAGACTGTTGGGCAGGATTTGCAATAAGTGGTGATAAATAGAACGTTAGCAGCAGCTTCGTAAATCTCAAAAAACAATTGTTTTGGTTTCATGAAAAGTTTGAAAGAGAGTCTCAAGCTTCAAATGGATTGATTTTTGAAAGTTCGCGTTTGATTTTTTATAATCTCGGGGGCTGTCTTGAAACTAATTTTGTATCAGAAATTTTTTAAAAAAAATCAATACAAAACTTAACGTTATGAATACACAGGAACAAATCAGAAATGCGGCACAAGCAACATTTAAAAACCATTTAGACTTTTTATCTTCAGGGCAGATCGATAAGTGGGTAGATCTTTTTGATGAAAACGGAATTCTTGAATTTCCCTATGGACCTGCAGATTTTCCGGGTCTGGTAAAAGGAAAAGCAGAACTGTATGAATACATGCAGAATTTTCCAAAACATTTTTCGGTCAGTTTTGAAAATCTGCATTTTCATGCGACTGAAAGTCCAAATTTGGTTATTGCCGAATTTACAAGCAACGGAAGAGCCGTCAGTACCGATAAACCTTACAATCAGAGGTATATTTCTGTGGTTACAACCAATGATGATGGCGAAATTCTCAAGTATGTGGATTTCTGGAATCCGATGGTCGCTCTGGAAGCCATCAATGCGCCGCTAAGCAATTTTGTGAATCAGTAAAAACAGAAGCCATGATCATAAAAGATGATGGCTCTTCCTTTAATTTTCGTCTGTTTTAGACGATTTATTATTCATTTATACTACATTTGTTATGCTCGAAAAAATAAAGAAATATTTCAAAAATATGGTCATGGCAAAACCTGAGACACTTGAAGAATTTTATGCTAACCGTCCTTTTCTGAAAACCTATGATTTGTCAGATAATCAGGAGCATTTCAATATTTTGAGCATCGAAAAGCAGAAGCAGATGGAAGGCAATGCGGCTGTTTCTTTCCGAAGGAAAAACTATTTTAAGATATGCCTGGTTTCCGGTAACAGCAAGATTCATTACGCCGATAAAAGCTTTGAGATCCTCAAGCACGGCCTCCTGTTTGCCAATCCGATGATCCCTTACGATTGGGAAGCTATTTCCGGCGAGCAGACGGGTTACAGCTGTATTTTTACGGAATCGTTTGCCGAAGGTTTTGGCAATGTGAAAAAATATCCTTTTTTCCGGCCGGATGGCTATCCTGTTTTTGAAGTGACTGAAGAAGAAAAAGTAACGTTGGAAAGCATTTTCTTACAAATGCAGAAAGAGCAGTCTTCTGAATTTGATTTCAAAGATGATGCGCTGAAAAATCTGATTTTCCAGCTTATTTTTACCGCTCTGAAAATGCGTCCGTCAACACAGATCGCAATTGAAAAAGCGAATGCAGCCGGGAGAATCACCTCCCTCTTTATGAATTTACTCGAAAGTCAGTTTCCCATCAGCAATACGATGAATGGGATGGCCTTGCGAAGCGCTTCAGATTTTGCAGATCAGATGTCGGTTCATGTGAACCATCTCAACAAATCGGTGAAAGAAACCCTGCTGAAAACTACTTCGGAATTGATTGCGGAAAGGATTTTGAAAGAAGCTAAAATTATGTTGCAGCACAGTTCATGGGCGATTTCAGAGATTGCGTACAGCTTGGGCTTTGAAGGACCTGCACATTTCAGCTCATTTTTCAGAAAACAGGTTCAGATATCACCGAGCCAGTTTAGAAATGAAAAATTATTTAAAAAACACCCATTACAATACTGATTATTTTTTCTTAGCCTTATTTCCACGCCTAGAATGAAGATACCGGTAAAAGAATCGTTTGGCACGGCGCATTAAGACTGTTCATTAGATTTTCAGTCCTCAATTGTACAATTTTGTTTTAAGACAGTGCAAGCCTTTTTTTAATGAAAATAGTCTCAAGAAAGGATGCTTGCTTAGTTATAATAAAAATCAATAGTCAAACAAATTTTATACGACAAAAAGCCCTCAATACTTCTAAGTGTTGGGGGCTTTTTCTTTTGAAGCCAAATGAATCATCCCGTAGTTATTTTACTACATGAACTTCCATGTTCCACTACAAAGAAACTTTTACCGCTGCCGTAGATTTGTAATGTCAAAAGAGGACAACCAAATAAGAATAAAAAAAATAAATAATACGGTCATGATAAAACAATTCGCCATCGCAGCCTTAACCATCGGAGCCTTCATCTTGGGAACCAACAATGCCAAGGCTCAGAATACGACTGCTACTACAACGGTAAACATTACCTTAAATGATGTCATCTCGATCGATGCGGGAAGTACGGCCATCGGGAATACGGTTGACTTCAACTATGCTACGGCAGCGGATTACAACTCTGATCAAACCGTTACCAAAGCTAACTCTTTGAAAGTGACTTCAACGAAGAACTTCAATGTAAAAGTAAAAGCGGGGGGTGCCAATTTCATGAACGGAACCAACCTGATCCCTGTCAATGTTCTGACCATTAAAGCCGCTGCCGCTTCCGGGACAATGGGCGGAACAAAAAGCGCGGTTGTTTTATCGGCAACGGATCAGACTTTAGTGTCCAATGCTCCGCTTGGAAGCGCCTTAACCCTGAACCTGGACTACACGATTCCTGCAGCGAAATCATCATCTTCCGATATTTTAGGGAAACCGGCCGGAACCTACACGCAGACCGTAACATATACTGCGACTGCTTTGTAATAAACCTTATTACCTCACTGAATGCTCACAGCTGTAACTTTAAACATCAGATTAAACCTATCCGGACCCTTGTGGTAAATACCGCTCAGAAAGTAGTTGACGTAGGCTATGTAACCAAAAATGACTGTGTAAAGGGGGATCTTCTGTTAATGCTGATCACTTGAACATTACAGGAAGATTTCAGGTAAAATACAAGTGTCAATGCTGCTTTACAGAACGGGGTTAAAACATCCGGGCTAATACGATTCAGATCAGGGCAACGGCAGGATCAGAGCTTATTACAGGTGCTCAGTATACACAGAACACCCGGTGGTCAGTTAACGAAACAACATTGGTTATTTCAGCAGTAGGAGGGATAGATGAAATTAGCGTTGAATACAAAGGTGCCGGCGCTTACTTAGACAACTGTATTGCAGGCCAGCCGTATACACAACAGAATTAACGTACACGATTATTTCCCGATAAGATAAATTTCTTTTGAAATATTAAACCAAGAGGGTGTTACAAAATAATTAGTAACACCCTCTTGGTTTCTAATGTTGTTTGGTTTAAGCTTGATGTTATCAATACGGCATTTTTAACATTCCTGAAATTTGGGAACACACTACCTTTAAAAGTACAGGAAACAGTTAAGAAATTTCCTGTTTACCCCATTACTTTTGTTCAAAGGATTTCAGGGTCCCGTTTTCATGGTAATCTATATCGTAACGTGAACGTTCATTGCTGATCGTTCCGGGAGACCAAACAATTTTATTCTTTCTTTTGCCTGCAAAAATCACCTGGTTCTCATTTTTGCTTCCTATTTCTTTATCTTTTTCTACAAGCACTTTGTAGACATTGTTTGCATTTTTGAAAGGAATTTCATCCAGACTGACCAACCTGGCTTTCACGTTATCGTTTTTAGAAAGGACCACAGGTTCAGGCTTCTGCCATTGCCCGTCTTCGTAGGTATATTCATCTACAAAATCAGGGTTTTCAGGTGTCTGGATTTTGACAATAATTCTTCCGTCGGGATAAAAATGAATATATTCAAAAATATAGACGGGATTTCCCCGGAAGCGGGGAAGATCACGCAGCTGTCGTTCCGCAAGTTCCAGCTTCTCCGGCACGGAAGCGAAAGGTACGCTGGGTTCCGTGCTGCTATCCGCATCCTGAAATTTACCAGCACGGCTTTTTATTGAGTCACCTGCAGGTGTGGCAGAAGCCAGTGTATCATCAATACTTTTCTTGAAATCTTTGCAACCCGTCAGAAAAACTGGAAGTAGCAGTATTAAAATATTTTTTTTCATAAAGCTTGTTAGTTATTGATCTGGTCATAAAAAACGAATTTTTCAGGCCGGTCCGGAAGGTACATAATCTCTCTGTACTTTAAAGCTGAGACGCTGCCGATATCCAATAATGAAACAATCTCTTTCTTTACGGCATGAATCGTCTTTCCGTACTTATCAGTAAATTTTAAAGTATATTCTACCTGGGGCTGTTCATTGATATAGGTTCCCGTTTGTTTTACCGTTATAATTTCGGCCACTGCTTTTTCTCCTTTGAATTTCAGTTCGAGAAGTTCGCGTTCCGTATTGTTACCCATAATAAAAACCCTGAAAATAAGATAAAATACTCCGGTGAACAGGATGAAACAGGCTGGAATGACGAGCAGCGGGTGAAACAGCTCAAGAAAACGCCAGCCCAGGCCGCCGCTCTCTGTAGAATAAGAATACTGATAGTAGGCAACTACGCCGCCGGTAAAAGCAAGCCATATCAACAGCAATGCATAATTTACTTTAGAGGTTGAGCCTTCCAGTAACACATAAGGATTGTTCTTAAATTCGGCATCCACTTTAAGATAGATATTCTTTCCGGTCTCAAACCTGTTTTCTTTAGGGCGCCGGTCATTTACCATCATGGTATGACCCATAATCTGTCCTGAAAAATTATCCATTTCTAAAGTTATCTGACGGGATATAAAGTTTTTGTGCTCTTTAAGAATATGTGACTGTATAATCCTCGCCTGCACTCTTCTTCCATGCCGATCTATATATGCAAGATTTTTTTTGGCTAAAATGCCGTTTTTAAGAATCAGCCATAAGGTCGTTCCGAGTACCGTGGTCCAGAGGAGAAAGCTTAACCCCAGGTAAAAAATCGCCAGCCTTCCGTTCTCTGTATTAATACTGGTATGATAGGTATTATAATAGATAATACATGGATGTACAAATATGAAGTAACCTATAAAAATGCCCCAGAACCCAATAAATCCGTTTTTCATTTCAAATTTAAATGATCTTGTTAATTTTTTATTTTGAAGAGTTATCAGGCTTCAAATATCATACCTTATAATTTTGTAAAGCCCTGCTGTTACGAGAAAAATGCAGCTTTTATATAAGTTGGTCATCTATATGGCTGATATAATGATTGTAAAACCCATAAGATACTTTTTTGCCCTGTTTTAAAGTTGAGTGAATAGACAAAAACCCTCATTATTCTGTAAATTTCAGGAAAGCCTGAAACAGCATCAACAAAGATTAAATCTCAAAAATGGTGTATATTTGATAAAGCAATGAGCACTTTAACAATAACAGAGGTGCATCTAAATCAGTACTTAAATTAAAAAACCCTGTAATAAGTAATTTACAGGGTTTTAAGTGGAGTTGGAGGGATTCGAACCCTCGTCCAAACAAGCAATACATAAGCTTTCTACATGCTTATTCTGCTATTGGTTTTCGACTGGAGGCAGAGAGCAGACACCCAACTTCCAGCTTATCTTCTGAGATTTTCGAACTTTAGCCGAAGCGTCTAAAGCCTTATTCCTGCATTCCTATATCCCAGGATCAAACGCCGCAGAAAAGGGCATTTGTGGGACATCTTGCTTCCCTACTGAAATCTTCGGGAAAACGCTTGATCTACTATACTTCGATATTAAGCTGCAAGAGCGAACTCTTCGTTGCCAGTTAAAATTTTGTAGCAAGGGATTAGAGAGATCGCGCTACGGTTCTCTGCATGCTTACTTACCCATTGACCTTGCTGTCGAAACCAGTCAACCCCATGAATAAAGTGAAAGCAAAGATACGAAAATTGTTCCAATATTCCTGAAACGGAGATGGCTTTTTTAAATAAGGCTGATTAAGAGCTGCTTTAATCCTGATCGTGAAATCTTTAGACCGGGTATTATTTTCTCTTAAGGTTAAAGGGCTGGACTCTGCTTGCTGAAGTTAAACAAAGGTATCTGTGCGGGAACAGACAACGCTCCTAAAATAAATCCTGATTTCAATGGCCTTTTATCTCAGCTTCTACCTCATTTACCTTCAATTTATTAAAGAAAGTTTTTGCGGTTTCATAAATAATGTTTATTTTTGCAATCCAAAATGAGATGTAATATATGTTAATAATTCCAGTAAAAGATGGTGAATCCATCGACAGAGCATTAAAAAAATATAAGAGAAAATTTGATAAAACAGGAACTGTTCGTCAATTAAGAGCAAGACAAGCGTTTATCAAGCCTTCTGTAACTTTAAGACAAGCAAGATTAAAGGCTGCTCACAAGCAAAGAAATCTTAGCAAGGAAGAACAGGCTTAAGAATTTTCTTACCCACATACTGAATTCACTCTTTAAATGATTATATTTGAAGAGTGAATTTTTGTTTTTATATACTTCATGATGCTGGACAAATTCCTGAACTACTTACAGCTGGAGAAACGGTATTCTCCGCACACCATTACAAGCTACCGGAGAGATCTCGAGGATTTTTCCGGATTTTACCTGAGGACGGAAGGCTCTGAAGACTTCATCCAGGCCGATAAGAAAATCATCCGGAACTTCATTGTCGATCTCAGCGAGAAGGAAATCTCCAAGAGGAGCATCAACCGGAAACTGTCTTCGCTCCGCAGCTTTTACCTTTTCCTCCTGAAAATAGGGGAGATCAGGGTTTCGCCGGTAGAAAATATTTCGTCATTAAAATTCTACCCGGAAAAGCAGATCCCGATGTCGGAAGAGGAGATGCAAAATCTTAGCGACCAGGTTTTTGAGGAAACCCATGAGGTACTTGATAAATGCGTTATCGAAGTGCTGTACCAGACAGGAATACGGAAAGCGGAGCTTTGTGGTATGACTTTTGAAAATGTAAACCTAAGCGGAAACGAACTGAAAATTATCGGGAAAGGGAATAAGGAAAGATACATCCCGATCTCCGGAGAATTATCGGATCTGCTGAAAAGTTACATACAGACAAGAAACCCGCAGGAAGAGTACAAAACGTACTTTTTTGTCAACAGGAAAGGCAAAAAACTTACGGAAAAATTTGTTTATCTGCTGGTGAATAAGTACCTTAGTCTGGTAACAACCAAACAGAAAAGAAGTCCCCACATCCTGCGGCACAGCTTTGCAACGCACGTTCTGGACAATGGGGCAGAGATATCCAAAGTGAAAAAAATATTGGGACATTCCAGCCTTGCCAGCACGCAGGTCTATACGAATGCCAATATCGAACAATTGAAAAAAGTTTTTAATCGGGCTCATCCAAGAGCTTCAAAAAATGACGACTTATGAAGATCACCGTACAATCAATTGGTTTAACTCCACACGAACCACTAGAATCACACATCGAAAAAAAAGTAAGCAAGCTGGAAACTTTTTATGACAAGATCCAGGATTGCAAAGTAATTTTAAAAGTAGAGAACAACTCGGATAAAGCAAACAAAACGGCCGAGCTTATTCTGGCAATTCCGGGAGACGATATCGTAGTGAAAAAGACCACCAGCACCTTCGAAGAAAGTTTGGATTCCTGCGTGGACGCGGCTAAAAAGCTCTTAATCAAGAAAAAAGAAACCGCTTAATAAAAAAAGTTAAAAAAAGTTATTAAAAAATTTGAGAATTCAAAAAAACCGTTCTATATTTGCACTCGCAAAAAGGGAACAGCGTTCTTTTGAATTCTTTTTAATTATGCCTCCATAGCTCAGCTGGCCAGAGCACGTGATTTGTAATCTCGGGGTCGTGGGTTCGAATCCCTCTGGAGGCTCCATTAATATAAAATAGCTGGGGAGATTCCAGAGTGGCTAAATGGGACTGACTGTAACTCAGTTGCTTCGGCTTCGTAGGTTCGAATCCTGCTCTCCCCACATTTTATATTAGGAAAAAAGTTGCATGGTTAAAGGATTTTCCTTAAGTTTGCACAGCGTTACCAATAATTTTGGAAACAAAATTGCGGAAGTAGCTCAGTTGGTAGAGCGTCAGCCTTCCAAGCTGAATGTCGCGGGTTCGACCCCCGTCTTCCGCTCAAAAAAATCACGCTTTCCGGTGTGATTTTTTGGTTTAGGCCGACTTAGCTCAGCGGTAGAGTGCTTCCTTGGTAAGGAAGAGGTCACGGGTTCAAGTCCCGTAGTTGGCTCAGATTCTAATCCCGATTCTTTCGGGATTTTTTTATGTCCATATATTCGAAAATCAGTTAAGGCCATCTGAAGTAAGCACAAACTAATAAGTACCTGATGGAAGAAATCCTATAACACCTTTAATTTTAATATTACCGGCGAAAGGACAAGTCTATCTACATTACATAAACTTTTCGTTCGCAAAGGTGCTCGGCAAGCTCAGCGAGAAACAATTCGTTCAGCAAGTGATAGCGGTATATATTCCAGATTTTAAATTTATGATTTTACTTTACAGGTTGCTGGCGTAGTCCTGGTTTCCAATATTGCACAAAAGATCTTATGTAAAATTCTTTTAGTACTTTCAACTTATATCATTTAACTATAGCAACGTCAAATATTCTTAATTTTCATTGCTGTCATTTGCTGGGTTATACTGAGCCTGCCGAACTGTCTTACAGCTGAAAATAGCCGTATGACAAGGAGCCTAATCTTTGCAGCCACAGCGTTAAACAAATGACCGGCATAAGTTTCAGGAAATTCTGAGGCATCCGGCTACCGGATTGATAGTTCAACAGCAATTCTTTTTTTTCAGGAGCTATTTCCGGCTCTCCGCTCATACTCCTCGTGCCGGGACATTCCAATGCGCGCTATCGCCGGGCCCAACTCTGTCCTTAGCTTCCAGCCACCACTGTGGGGTAACCGCTGCGATCCGGGCTAGGGTGGCAGTCTTTATATGAATCTTCACTCGGAATAGCCGGATTCATTATAAAAATAGGAAGTAGCAATGCCTTAATCCGATCTACTAAAACCCTTGAAGGCTGAATACGGTTATTCGAGATTAGTTCTAAAAGTTGTCAGCGATAGTGTTAATTTAAAGTACAGCCTCCGACTGCGTTAAAGTTCTGTATTTTTTTCACTTAATTATTTCTCACCAACTTTCGTATGTGATCCGCTGTCAGCCTTAATATTGAAAAACTTCCGGAATCCAGCATCTCCCTCCCCCGTTTTATTATCCTTAAAATTCAATAAAAAACCGGATCCCGATCTAAACATGCTTTACCATCCTGAAAATTTTCGTTACATTCGTACAAAATAATTTTCGATGAATATCCTTTTATTGGAAGACGATCTGATTCTCTCGGCAGAGCTTTGTAAGTTTCTGGAATCAAACCATTTTACGTGTGATAAAATCTATGACGGCGAAACCTTTCTCCGCCAGATCAGAAACAGCTCCTACGACCTGTACCTGCTCGACATCAATGTGCCGAAGATCAGCGGGCTGGATGTCTGCCAGACTGTACGTTCTTTCGATAAAAACACCCCGATCATTATTATCTCGGCCTACGGCGACCTGTCGGACAAAAAAGATGCATTTACCAGGCTGGCGGACGATTACCTGGTAAAGCCTTTCCAGTTTGAGGAATTGCTGCTGCGCATGAACTCTCTGCTGCGCAGAAAAGCACCTTCCGAAACCAACGACCGGGAATTAATCAGGGTCGATGACCTGATTGTGAACAAGACCGAACAGAAAGTTTACCGCGGCGGAAACGAAATCAGCCTCACCTTAAAGGAATTCCAGCTTTTGGTGTATCTGGCCGAGGCGCAGGGCCGCACGGTTTCCAAGCAGCAGATCACGGAACATGTCTGGGAACACAACTTCAATACGAATACCAACACAGTAGAAGTATACATCAATTTCCTGAGAAAGAAAATCGACAAGGATTTTAAAGTGAAACTGATTCACACCCGTTCCGGTTTCGGGTATTATTTAAGCCCGTTATAGAAAAAGTATGTCTTTAAAGAGGAAGATCGCGCTCAGTCTCAGCATTGCCTTTTCATTGCTTTTCGGTATTGTGATGGTGGTGATCTATATGTCCTTTAACGATTTCCGGCGGGATGAATTCAAGGAGCGGTTCCGGCAGCGGCTGGAATTCACTTCTCATTTCATCGCTAAATCCAAGGACTTTGAAGAAGAGGCGCCGGTATTTTTCAACGAAAATTCCGATAACATCCTTTTAAACGAGACGATCTTAATCTTTAATTCTCAGAAAGAACTGATCTACAGCACGATCAAGGACCGGAATGTTACCTGGGACAATGCGCTCCTCAAAGAGCTTGATGATAAAAAAGTCATCTATTCCGAAAAAACGGTTCCTGAAATCTACGCTGCCCTGAGAACCATCAACGGCGAAAATTATTATATTCTCACCAGTGCCTATGATACCAACGGCAACTCTAAATTAGCCTATCTGAAATACCTCCTGATCACCGCTTATGTAATGAGTGCGCTGCTGATCGGTTTTTTCAGCTATTACTTTATGGGCGAGTTCCTGAAGCCGCTGGAAGACCTGAACCAGGAGATTTCCGAGGTGACGGCCCACAAGCTGACCACACAGATCCCGGTCCGCCACTCCAATGACGAGATCGACGTATTGGCGAAATCCTTTAATACCATGATCGGCAGGCTGGACGATGTATTCCAGTCGCAGAAAGATTTTACCGCCAGTGCTTCCCATGAAATCCGCACCCCGATCACAAGAATGGCCTTTCAGCTGGAGAACCTCATTAAATTCGGTGAACATACCCCTGAAACCCGTTCTTCGCTGCAGCAGATCCAGCGCGATGTCTATCAGCTGTCGGATCTTACCAATTCCTTGTTGCTTTTAACTAAATTTGATAAAGAAAACATCCAGAGCATTTACGAAGAAGTACGGATCGATGAAGTGATTTTCGAATCTTATGAGGCTGTGGAAAAGAGCTATCCGAAACTTAAAATGGATTTCCAGATTTCCGAAGAGACTTCTGAAGATGCGCTTCTCACGATAAAAGGAGTCCAGTCTCTGCTGGATATCGTATTCATCAACCTTTTTAAAAATGCGGCCATCTACTCCGACAATATGGAAGTGGATGTGCTGATTACTGAAAACGACCGGCATTTTCTGGTGGATGTTCTTTCTCACGGAAATACTATTCCTGAAGAGGAACAGCTTAAATTGTTTGAAGCTTTCAAAAGAGGCAAAAGCTCCCAGAACATCTCCGGTTCCGGATTGGGTCTGAGGATCGTCAAAAGGATCCTGGAATACCACGGTGCTGAAATAAAGTATACTTCCCCGGCGGATTTACTGAATAAATTCAGCGTGGTTTTTAAAAAATAAAGGCTTTCCAACTGTAGAAGGTGCCGTATGTAGGGCCAGGCCCTGATTTTGATCTTCAGATGTTTTTTATTTATTTTGGGGTTAAATAATCATGATGAAAAATTATTTCACATTGAAATCCTTCTAAAGAAATTTCGGCCCTGATCCTCTGTGGTTTATTCCCATTTTCATCTTACTTGTAAGTCGCGTCACCATTTCCTAATGCTTTTCCTTCACTGCGGTAAAACCTTTTCCGTTATTTCGGGCAGATTTTGAAAGATCATATCGGGAAGTTTCTGATAAAAAACCGGTGCTGGCCTTTCATGACTCACATGGTATAATCGGCTGGTCGTGCTGTTGGCTGGAAAACTTCCAGCCTCCGGCATCCAAAGCTTCAACAAAGTCTTTAAGACAAATTTAATTTTTTTTTAAGGATTCTTTAAGAGCATTTTAATTCCGTAAAGACACCTTTGTACCGTAAAATAACCAACATGAAAAAATTCGCAGGGCTGTGTATTGTCATTTCCTCATTTGTGGCAGCACAGCAGAAAATGTTGCTTTTGGAACGCGGAGAAGCTTTTCAAAAGAACAATTTACAACTGCTTACCGAACAGTACAACATCAATAATGAAATTGCCTTTGCCAGATCTAATAAAGAACTGGCCCGGCTCCGGTTTTCCCAGCCGGACTACCACAACAGCAAGTGGTACGCCCAATGGCAGAAATCACCTGCAACATGAAAGCCGGATCATACAGTCCCCAGAGCAGTTAAAATCAGCTGGTACAAACGAAAATCTTCTATTAATATGAAAAAGTATATAATCCCGTTGATGATAATCCTGTCTGTTTTATCCTGCTCGAAAAAAGAAGCAGACCCGAAACCGCAGGCAAAAAAAGGATTCGAGCTGAGCAACACCATGCTGAAATCCATCGATCTGGCAAAAGTTGAAAAGAAATACATCGAAGACCAATACAATTTCTACGGAAAAATTTCCGCAGACAAGAACAGCTATATTGATGTATATCCGTTGGTCGGTGGAAATGTCCTGAGTGTAAACGTCAAGCTGGGGGACCACGTAACGAAAGGGCAGGTCCTGGCGACCATCCGGAGTACGGAATTGGCGGAAGTTCAGAAAAATGTAAGCGATGCCAGGACGGATTTGGCAGCAGCCCAAAACAATCTCCGGGTTGCCAGGGAGGCGTATGAAGGAAAACTGAACACCGAAAGGGATGTGCCGGAAACCAAAAGCCAGCTCGAGAAAACCCAGGACCAGGTGCAGCGGGCCAGCGCGGTAAGTACGGTCTACAATGTGAAAAAAGGGAATATCTACCGTGTGGTCGCCCCGATCAGCGGATACATCGTCCAGAAAAACATCAATAGGGGTATGCAGCTGAGGAGCGACCGGAGCGATAATATTTTCGATGTGGCCAATACCTCAAACGTCTGGGCCATTATGAACGTGAATGAATCCGATATTGATAAAATCAGCCTCGGCATGAAGACCCAGGTTTCTACCTTGCCATATCCCGATAAAGTATTCGACGGGAAAATCGATAAAATCTTCAAAATTATCGATCCCGAAACCAATGCCATTCGGGCGAGGGTAGTCCTGGATAACCCGAACGGTCTGCTGATCCCTGAAAGTAAAGCGACCATCAGGGTAGTGAATTCGGCAAATACCATGGTGCTTGCCGTACCTTCCAAAGCCGTGATTTTTGACAACAACAGAAGTTTCGTGGTGGTTTACAAATCCAGGACGGATGTAAAAGTGAAAGAAATTAAAGTTTTAAAACAGGTGGGTGATGTCACCTATGTTTCAGAAGGCCTCTCTGAAGGGGAACAGGTGATCACCAACAATCAATTGCTGATTTACCGCTCTCTCAACAGCTAAACGCTATTAAGCCATTAAGATTTTAACTAAAGATTAATAAGAATTACTTATACCTTCGCTTGCGAATCGCTTAATAATCCTTTATAGGTTACATTTTATCAGTGATTTTTCTTTCATTGATGTAAATAAGATAAAAGAAGAAAGGCTGATCAGGTATTTTTGAATTAAAGCCTGTGCTTAAAATTATGTAAAGAAATCATTTGGTATTTGAAACTGTCGGCCTGTTCTGACAGAAGAAACTTCCGGCTTTCCTTTTCCAACCTGATTGAAAACACATTTCTATATAAAGAATCGCGGAAAACTCAGTTCTCCGCGATTCCGCTATTGAAATAATTATTATGAGTCTAGAATCCTAATCCCACGGCAAACCCTCTTACCGCATTGGGGAAATCTGAAACCGCTGTTGCCGCCCCGGTAGACGTATTGATGCTGTAAAGCTTGGTTGTGGAACCTACAGTAGCCATCAGATATGCTTTCTGGCTCATACTGCCGATATCGAAACCGTTGCTGCTGGTGATATTGATGCCCAGAGATCCTGTTTCTACCAATACCCCGTTGTTCGGCGGGTTCTGCTGGTACAGCTTATCGGTATTATGGTCGATCACAAACAGGGTAGTGGAAGCGGCACCTGCCATATTATTGGTGTAAGCCGCTGCCCCGATCATCGGGCTTCCCGGATTCAGGATGCCATCAACCATCGTGATTCCTCCGGTAACCGGGTCCAGACGTAAATTTTGTCCGGTATTGCTTACTACCCGTATCTTATCAACCGTCGGATTGAAATCAAATCCGAAATCCGTACCTGTCAATGTACCGAAAGAGGTTCCTACGGCGGTGGCGGCTCCGGTTCCAATATTGATCGTATAAATCCTGCTGGAGCTACCTAAGGCATACAGCTGTCCGTTCGCCGGCCTGAAATCGATTCCTAAAATACTTTCGCCGCTCTGAAGCCCGGACATGGATTTTGAAACCGGCATCGGGCTGTTCGGGTTAAAGATCTGGAGGTTGTTCGAGCCGTCTACCGCATAAGCAACCGCTTCGGTAGGAATAGCCAGGTCGATCACCTGCTGCGGAAGCATTCCGATACTGGTCGCTTTCCCGCTGTTGAGGTCTAACAGGTGAAGATTATTGTTTACCGCCAGTAAAGCGCTGCTATTATCGTATCGGATGTCAAAAGCGGCCTGTCCCGTGAAAGTGGTTCCCAGGCTTCCGACTTCCACTAAAGCTCCATTATTGGGAGGGTCCTGTTTGAAAAGTTTCCCTGAAGCCATATCAATGTCGTATAAAACCGTGCTTGAAGCACCGGATTTGCTGTTCGTATAAGCAATTCCCATAATCGAAGGATTAGAACCACCGCTGATGTTGGTATCGGTTGCTGCGGTAGTTCCCGTTTCCGGATTCAGTCTCAGGTTCTGTCCGCTGCTGCTTACCAAACGGATCCGGTCTACCACCGGGTTGAAGTCAATCGAGGCTACGGCTCCTGTAACAGCAGGGATAAATGCCGTACTGCTTACCAGTCTGGCCGAAGCATTGGACTGGTTGATGATATACAGTTTGCTGGCACTCGACAAAGCATAAAGCTCGCCGGTAGCCGGCCTGAAGTCGATGCTCATCAGTTTTTCCCCTGATGCAACGCCCGACACGGCTGTTTTGGAAGTAAATGTCTTTGGGTTGCTGGCATTAAAAGCCACCAGCTCATTATTGGCTGTCAGTCCGTATACCATAAGGTCCGGACCCTGAGCGGGAAGAACAGGGTCGATCAAGGTATCGGAATCGTTGCAGGAAAATAAAACGGCGGTGCCCAGGGCTGCCATCCACAAATGTAGTCGTTTTCTCATAATATTATTTTTAAGTAGTTCGTACTTTATCTACGACAAAACAGAAACGGCGGATTTAGCGGGAATAAAATTTTTTACGGTTATAATTTCGTACTTTATCGCATTCAGAATTAAACAGATAGTTTATAATTTAAACAAAACGATGGTGAAGGATTTTCACAATTGAGAAATTTGTGTAAATTTGCAATCTCAATACATTGAAAAATAAGGTTTGTACTTATTGGATTTGAATATTGAAACTTTTTTGGATAAAAAGTTTTTGGTATTTAAAAATTCATTATATTTGCACACCGAAAATTTGAAAACAATAAATAAATAATTCATAAATCATGGCAAAGGAAACGTTTAATCGTAACAAACCACACTTGAACATTGGTACTATTGGTCACGTTGACCATGGTAAAACTACTCTTACAGCTGCTATTTCTGCTGTATTAGCTAGCAAAGGTCTTGCTGAGAAAAAAGACTTCTCTGCAATTGACTCTGCTCCAGAAGAAAAAGAAAGAGGTATTACTATCAATACCGCTCACATCGAATACGAAACTGAAAAAAGACACTATGCTCACGTTGACTGTCCAGGTCACGCGGATTACGTAAAGAACATGGTAACAGGTGCTGCTCAGATGGACGGAGCGATCGTGGTATGTGCTGCGACTGACGGACCAATGCCTCAGACAAGAGAACACATCCTACTTTGCCGTCAGGTAAACGTACCTAGAATTGTTGTTTTCATGAATAAAGTTGACATGGTGGATGATGCTGAGTTATTAGAGCTTGTTGAAATGGAGCTTAGAGACTTATTATCTACTTATGAATTCGACGGAGATAATTCTCCAGTAATCCAAGGTTCTGCTCTTGGGGCTCTTACTGCTGCTACAGAAGGTAATTCTGATGACAAGTGGTTCAAGTCTGTAGAAGAATTGATGGATGCTGTTGACGAGTGGATCGAAGAGCCGACAAGAGATACAGATAAGCCATTCTTGATGCCAATCGAAGACGTATTCTCTATTACTGGTAGAGGTACTGTAGCAACTGGTAGAATCGAGGCTGGTATCATCAACACTGGTGATCCTGTAGATATCGTAGGTATGGGTGATGAAAAATTAACTTCTACAATTACAGGGGTTGAGATGTTCAGAAAAATCCTAGACAGAGGTGAAGCTGGTGATAACGTAGGTCTATTGTTGAGAGGTATTGAAAAAACCGACATCAAGAGAGGTATGGTAATCGCTAAGAAAGACTCTGTGAAGCCACACAAAAAATTCAAAGCATCTGTTTATATCCTTTCTAAAGAAGAAGGTGGACGTCACACTCCATTCCACAACAAATACCGTCCTCAGTTCTACGTAAGAACTACTGACGTTACAGGTGAGATCTTCTTGCCAGAAGGTGTAGAAATGGTAATGCCAGGTGATAACTTGGAGATCACTGTAGAATTGTTACAGCCAATCGCTCTTAACGAGGGTCTTAGATTCGCGATCAGAGAAGGTGGTAGAACAGTTGGTTCAGGTCAGGTAACTGAAATCTTAGACTAATCATCTATTAAAATAATAAAAAGCTTCCGTAAGGAACTTCTTTACGGAGCTTTTTAAACTACGGGCATCGTCCAATGGTAGGATACCGGTCTCCAAAACCGTTGATCAGGGTTCGAATCCTTGTGCCCGTGCAAAATACAATTATGAGTTCATTTGTCGATTTTTTAAAAGGTTCTTATAACGAATTCAGACACAAAGTGGAATGGCCGAAATGGTCGGACCTGCAGTCTTCTACGATCGTAGTAACTGTAGCCACCGTGATTCTGGCGTTATTTACTTTCGGGGTTGATGAATTGTTTTCCAAAGCAATCAGCAACATCATAGGAATGCTCATCAACGTGTTCAATTAATAATAAAAGTATTTTCCCAAAATGAGCGAATTGAAATGGTATGTGCTGAAAGCAATCAGCGGACAGGAAAATAAAGTGAAGAACTACATTGAAACGGAGATCAAACGTTTGGGGTTTGAACAGTACGTTACTCAGGTAGTGATTCCTATGGAAAAGGTAATTCAGATCAGAAACGGTAAAAAAGTTCCTAAAGAAAGACCTTACTATCCTGGATACTTAATGATTGAAGCTGATTTGATGGGGGAAATTCCACACGTTATCAAAAACATTCCCGGCGTTATTTCTTTCTTAAGCTTAACCAAAGGAGGAGACCCTGTTCCGATGAGAAAATCGGAGGTTAACAGAATGCTTGGAAGAATGGATGAACTTTCAGAATTTGCAAGCGATGTTGAAATCCCTTATATCGTGGGTGAAAACGTTAAAGTAATTGACGGACCATTCAACGGATTCAACGGAACAGTAGAAAAAATTCTTGAAGATAAAAAGAAAATTGAAGTTTCCGTTCTGATCTTCGGCAGAAAGACACCAATGGAACTTAGTTATATGCAGGTTGAAAAAGTATAATACTTTTCATTATAAATAAAAACCGTTCATTATTTGAACGGTTTTTTTGTTTGTAGAACATGGGAAATTACTTCAGATACCAGATGCTGAGTAAATAAATAAACCAGTTAATTTCTACCGTTAATTTTATTTGTATAACATTTCCAATTATGATCCTGAAAGATTTATAGGAAATTGTAAATTTTTAATAGGCAGAACGTTTTGTTAATCTAAGGAATTTCCTGTATCAGGCTTCCGCTTCCGACATTTTAATCCGAATTCTGTATCAAACCTACTTAAATTATAAAATATTTAATTTGACGAAAAAAAATCACATAAGTTTGAATTGTTTTATGTATATTTAAATAAACAAAATATAACCATAATTCAAATTTTATGTACAGAGCGATTTTACTTGCACTTATTTCGTGCGCAGCCTTTTCTGTAAAGGCACAATGGTCTTTAAACGGAAATTCAGGAACGAATCCTCCCTCAAACTTTATCGGCACCACAGATAATAAAGATCTTGTTTTTAAAACCAACAATGTCGAACGTTTTAAGATTGCCCAGGGGGCTATGTTTTTCAAACCTCATACGGTTGATGGAGACGGTATCGATATTATTGATGACACGCAAAACCGCAACGGCGGAACCGACGTTGTATGGATCAAAAGCGTGTATGCCCAGCCTAATGATATCGGGCTTTTAACGGTTTCTTCGGCAAATTGGCAATATCCTATTTTTTCTGCAAGAGAAAACGGTAAAATATTAATGGGTGTTACATGGAACAACACAGGGCTTACTTCATGCTCAGATTGTAATTCTTACAGATTGTTCGTAAAAGACGGAATAAAAACCGAAAAGATAAAAGTAGACATTGCATCAGCAAATGGCTGGGCAGATTATGTTTTCGATAAAGATTACCAACTAAGGTCTTTAGAGGATATTAAAACATACATCGATGAAAATAAGCATTTGCCTGAAGTTCCTTCTACGGATGATGTACTGAAGAACGGTGTGGAACTGAAAGAAATGAACGTTTTGCTATTGAAGAAAGTGGAAGAGCTTACTTTGCACATGATTGAAATGAACGAAAGGCTTAAAAAACAGGATGAACTGATCAGTTCAATGAAAAAAAGAAAATAGGATGAGATATTTACTTTTCTTTACACTATTTGTTTGCACGTTTACCAGTACACATGCACAGGATAATCCTTTTATAGCGACCTGTGCGATGGGAAAAGAAGTACAGCCTAAGGAAATCGGTCACATCAAAGATAATCCAAAGCTTTTAAATACAAACTGTGCCGGTTCGTCACCATATAACTATGACAATAATTTGTATATGCCTCAAAGCAATGATGCAGTTATCTATATTAAATTGAATTTTATATTTTTAACGAAACCTGACGGCACCGGTAACTTTGAGCAGAATAACCCGGAACATGTACAGGTTATCGACGATCTTGTTGCGGCCATGAATTACAGAATTGCTAATCTGGGACAGCCTGCAGCAGGATGTGACGGAGACGGACAGACCAATTTTAGCAATACGAAAATACAGGCTGTCGTGAATAAAATCTGGAAAGCAGATCCGGCATGGGATTTTTTGTATACCGGCTACGATCCGAACCTTGGTCCCTTAGGAGGAAATATGCCGCTTTATCCGCCATCTTCAGATTATTACTACACGTATCTGGACAGCGATCCCTCGATTCCTTCAGGAATTAATGTGGTATTTGCCAACAACGGTGATATTTACAACCATTATATGACAACCGGGGATTATACCCTGCCGCCAGGTGAAGGCTGGGCTGCTTCGGAATTTCCTTATTATACACCGGTAGACCGAAAATTAAGACAGTTTTGGCCAAATCTATTCAATAAATACCTGTCCATGAAAAATTTTGTCGTAAACAATCCTACATGGGGAAGCCAGCCATGGTCAGTGATCAGACAATGGTTTATCGGAATGGGCTATACCAGTTTTCCACACGAGTTGGGTCACAACCTGGGACTCTATCATCACGACTGCGGATCCAACATCATGAGTTACGCCCAGGGAAATCATGACTATTTCAGCAGGGACGATATCGGCACAATGTACAGAAGTGCATCGGTTACCAGCGCAAGACAGTATTTTACGGAAAATTCATTTAAAAATACCAACCTGAATGTAACTTCCAATGAAGTCTGGGACATCAATTTCAGAAATTATTCAACAGTAAGAATTGACAACAATGCAAGCCTGAAAACGACCTGCAAGCTTATTATGGCTCCGCAGAGTAGGGTTATCGTAAAAAGCGGAAGCAACTTTATTATTGAAGGAGCAGAGGTCAGCTCAGCCAATAACTCTTCCTGGAATGGCGTAAAAGTAGAAGGAAACGGGTATTGTTTGATTATGCCTGACACGAAGATCGATAATAATTATTTTTACATCTATACTGATAATATTATGACCAATGATAAAATGTCAAATAGTAAAGCGGCAGATCCAAGAATCTCAAAAGATCAAAAACCTGCCGTTTCACAAAGTATCCTTAAAATTTATCCGAATCCGACAGGAGATTTTATCAATATACGCACAGATGAGGATATTCTTTCTGTATCGGTATATAATATGTCCGGACAAAAAATAATTAATTACAACGAAAACTTAAAAAGAGTGGATGTTCAGCCGATTCCGAACGGGATCTATCTGTTAGAAATAAAAACTAAAGCCCAAACAATTACAGAGAAATTTATTAAAAAATAATCTTTAACACTTTTTAGTAAAAAATGCTGCATCCTGATGCGGCATTTTTTTTTCAGCATATTGTTCTCCCATTATTTATTCTGAATTTTAATACGTTACTATTTGCTATTTCAAAAATTATTCATAATTTTGCAGTCCGAAAAGTAGGATTATTTAAGGTGAGAATGGATAACCTACTGAATAATAATGCTTCCAAACTCATTCATTATTCAAATTTAAAAAACAAACAATGGCTAAAAAAGTCTTTAAAATGGTAAAGCTTCAGGTGAAAGGTGGCGCAGCTAACCCTTCTCCACCAGTAGGTCCAGCATTGGGTTCTGCAGGTGTGAACATCATGGAGTTTTGTAAGCAATTTAACGGAAGAACGCAAGATAAGCCGGGACAAGTTTTACCTGTAGTAATTACAGTATACGAAGACAAATCTTTTGAATTCGTAATCAAAACTCCTCCTGCAGCAATCCAGTTGATGGATGCGGCTAAGATCAAAGGTGGTTCCGGAGAACCGAACAGAAACAAAGTAGGTTCTGTATCTTGGGATCAGGTGAAAAAAATCGCTGAAGACAAAATGGGAGACCTAAACTGCTTTACGATGGATTCAGCTATTTCTATGGTTGCAGGTACTGCAAGATCTATGGGATTAAGAGTAACAGGAACTAAACCAACTAACGCTTAAAACTTAAAGAAATGGCAAAATTGACAAAAAAGCAAAAAGAAGCTTTAAGCAAAGTAGAAAAAGGAAGAATCTATAACCTTGAAGAAGGTTCAGCACTTGTAAAAGAAGTAAACACTGCAAAGTTTGACGCTTCCGTAGACATCGCTGTAAGATTAGGGGTAGATCCTAGAAAAGCAAACCAAATGGTAAGAGGTGTTGTATCTCTTCCTCACGGAACTGGTAAAGATGTTAAAGTTTTGGCTTTAGTAACTCCAGATAAAGAAGCAGAAGCTAAAGAAGCGGGTGCTGACTATGTAGGTCTTGACGAATACCTGCAAAAAATCAAAGAAGGCTGGACTGATGTTGACGTTATCGTTACCATGCCGGCTGTAATGGGTAAATTAGGACCATTAGGTAGAGTATTAGGACCAAGAGGTTTGATGCCGAACCCTAAATCAGGAACTGTAACGATGGAAATCGGTAAAGCGGTAACTGAAGTAAAGGCTGGTAAAATCGATTTCAAAGTAGACAAATACGGTATTATCCATGCTGGTATCGGTAAAGTATCTTTCGATGCTGCCAAAATCAAGGAAAATGCTCAGGAATTGATCTCTACTCTGATCAAAATGAAACCGACTGCTGCGAAAGGAACTTATGTGAAGTCAATCTACTTGTCTTCTACCATGAGCCCGGGTATTGCAATTGATACTAAATCTGTTAACTAATTTTAATCCTTAAGACAATGACAAAAGACCAAAAAGTTGTAGCAATACAAGAGATCAAAGACTTGCTTCAGGATGCAAAAGTAGTTTATGTAGCAGATCTTGAAGGTTTGAACGCTGCTAAATCTTCTGACTTCAGAAGACAGGCTTTCAAACAGAATATTCAGGTGAAAGTAGTAAAGAATACACTTTTGCAAAAAGCAATGGAACAAATGGAAGGAGTAGATTACTCTGAAATGTTCCAGTCTTTCAAAGGAAACTCGGCGTTGATGATTTCTGAAACGGCTAACGCTCCTGCGAAATTAATCCAAGGGTTCAGAAAGAAAGAAGAAAAGCCGGCTTTGAAATCTGCTTTTGTTCAGGAAACTTTCTATGTTGGTGACAACAACCTGGACATGTTGGCAAACATCAAGTCCAGAGAAGAAATGATCGGTGAAATCATCGGATTACTTCAGTCTCCAATCCAAAGAGTTGTTTCTGCTCTTCAAAACAAGCCTGAGACAGTAGAAGCTAAAGCTGAAGAAGCTGCCCCTGCAGCAGAAGAAGCTCCTGCTACTGAAACTCCGGAAACTCCGGCTGCTGAAGGAGAAGCTCCAGCTGCTGAATAATTTACACTCAAAAAATAATCAATAATCAACAAAAACATTACAACAATGTCAGATTTAAAAAATTTAGCTGAAACGCTAGTAAACTTAACAGTAAAAGACGTAAACGAATTAGCTGCTATCCTTAAGGATGAGTACGGAATTGAGCCTGCTGCTGCTGCAGTAGTAATGGCTGGTCCAGGTGCTGGTGAAGCTGCTGAAGAAAAGACTGAATTCGACGTAATTCTTAAGTCTGCAGGTGCTTCTAAATTAGCGATCGTTAAATTGGTAAAAGATTTAACTGGTGCTGGTCTTAAAGAAGCTAAAGATATCGTAGATGGTGCTCCTGCTCCAATCAAAACTGGTATCTCTAAAGACGAAGCTGAAGCGCTTAAGAAGCAATTAGAAGAAGCTGGTGCTGAAGTAGAATTGAAGTAATCATTTACTTTATACATACAGAGCCGTCCCAATTTTGGGACGGCTTTTTTATATAGAGTCATCTACCGCTTTAGCTTTGTGTTGGTTTTAAGTTTTAAAAGCAGGCAGGGAGTTGGGTGCAGATCATATAACATTATAATCAACTGTCTTATGAAAAAGTCAGGCTTATTCTTCTTTTTTTATTTCCATGTATGACGCGCAGGACCGTGTACGGATAACAAGCTGCGGCGAACAGCTGAAATCTTTATATCTTGGGATGGATGTCCTGCACAAATGGCAGTCTGGCCGGCATATCAACTGGCAGACCGGTGAACCGGATGATCCTGGTGCGGTCTCCGGAAGAAAAACCCATTGCAGTGCTTTTGTCGCAGCCGCCTACGAACGCCGCGGAATTTACATTTTAAGACCGCCCGAACATAAGCAGGAATTGCTTGCCAATGCCCAGCTCAAATGGCTGACTTCTGACCAGGCAAAAGATTTCGGATGGCATCCGATCACAAAAATATTTTATTTGAAGCACAGAAAATGGCAGATGAAGGCTATCTGGTCCTTGCATGTGCCCAAAACCCGGACCGGGACATATCGCATTGGTGATGCCGGCGCATCTTTCTTCAAAACAGATTCAGCAGACTGGCCCGCTACTCATTCAGTCTTCCACGCAAAACAGTGTGGATGCCTGGTTTCGTGATGCGTTCAGACAATCATATTGCAGACTGGAATGCTGCTACAGATAATGTGGTATTCTTCTATAACAACAAATTGGGTTGCCCGATAGACCGTAAATAAGAACCGTTGTACTATTATTTAATTTTTAATTTAATTTCGTGCAATAATAAAAAATGAATTTTCCGTGTCTTTACGGGAATTGCCGGACAATAGGGTATTTCAAGAAATTGTTGAAAATAAGGCGTTTATATTTGTGAAAGACAATTTATTTTTCTATCTTTGCAGTCTCTTTTGGCGCGAATAATTGTATACATATCTCTAAAATATTGAATATCACCTCTTTCATGATTGTGAAGGAGATTTCCTGTTTATGGATATGACGGCGATTCTGCCTCAAAAGTAATAAAAATATTTTGCATTACGCTGTGAAAAGATATACCAGTGTTGCAGTTAGAAAAAAAACAAGTACAGGGTTGAAGGTTCTTCGTGAGCGCCAAAACACTTTTACCTTTCATTTTGACCTTGTTACGTGTTCTTTTCTGATATTTTTTAATGAATCAAAATATTTTTTAACCTTTCTTAAAAGTTTTATGAGTAAAACAACACCTACAACAAGGGGAAATCAGAGAGTAAATTTCTCTTCAGCGAAAGGAAAAATCATCACGCCGGACTTCCTGGATATCCAGATTGAGTCTTTTGCTGAGTTTTTCCAGCTTGATACCCTGCCTGAAGACAGAAGAGATGAAGGTCTTTACAAGACTTTTCAGGAAAATTTCCCGATTACGGATTCCAGAAACCAATTTGTACTGGAATTCCTGGATTATCTGGTAGATTCTCCACGTTATTCAATCGATGAGTGTGTGGAAAGAGGACTTACGTATTCCGTGCCTCTTAAAGCGAGACTTAAACTGTATTGTACAGACCCTGAGCACGAGGATTTCCAGACGGTGGTTCAGGATGTATATTTAGGCCCGGTTCCTTACATGACGCCTAGCGGATCTTTCATCATCAACGGTGCTGAAAGGGTTATCGTTACGCAGTTGCACCGTTCACCCGGTGTATTCTTCGGACAGACGTACCACGCCAACGGAACCAAACTTTACTATTCAAGAATCATTCCTTTCAAAGGATCCTGGATGGAATTTACAACCGATATCAACAGCGTAATGTACGCGTATATCGACCGTAAGAAAAAATTACCGTTAACGACTTTATTAAGAGCCATCGGTTATGAATCTGATAAGGACATCCTTCAGATCTTCGACCTTGCTGAAGAAGTGAAAGTTTCTAAAGCGGCCCTTAAAAAAGTAGAAGGAAGAACATTGGCTGCGAGAGTCTTAAACACCTGGTTCGAAGACTTCGTAGACGAAGATACGGGTGAAGTAGTTTCTATCGAAAGAAACGAGATCATCCTTGATAGAGAAACAATCCTTGAAAAAGAGCATCTGGATCTGATCCTTGATGCCGGTGTGAAATCTATTTTGATTCACAAAGAAAACAGCAACGAGTTCTCTATTATCCAGAATACCTTACAGAAAGACCCTACCAACTCTGAAAAAGAAGCGGTAGAATATATCTACCGTCAGTTAAGAAATGCAGATCCGCCAGATGAGGAAACCGCAAGAGGGATCATTGAGAAATTATTCTTCTCCGAGCAAAGATATTCCTTAGGTGAAGTAGGACGTTACCGACTGAACAAAAAATTAAGTCTGAATATTCCTACAACGACTGAAGTTCTTACCAAAGAAGATATCATCGCGATTGTAAGACACTTGATCGAGCTGGTCAATTCAAAAACGGATGTTGATGATATCGACCACTTATCCAACAGGAGAATTAAAACCGTTGGTGAGCAGTTGGCAGGACAGTTCGGGGTTGGTCTTTCAAGAATTGCAAGAACCATCAAAGAGAGAATGAACGTTAGAGATAACGAGATCTTTACTCCGCTTGATCTTGTGAACGCGAAGACATTAACGTCCGTAATCAATTCCTTCTTCGGAACCAACCAGCTTTCCCAGTTCATGGACCAGACCAACCCATTGTCGGAGATCACTCACAAGAGAAGATTGTCTGCACTAGGGCCAGGAGGTTTATCAAGAGAAAGAGCAGGTTTCGAGGTTCGTGACGTTCACCATACCCACTACGGAAGAATTTGTCCGATTGAAACTCCGGAAGGACCGAACATCGGTTTGATCTCTTCATTAGGGATTTATGCTAAAATCAACAGACTTGGTTTCATTGAAACGCCATACAGAAAAGTAGAAAACGGTAAGATCGAGCTTTCGGCAGATCCGATCTACTTAAATGCTGAAGATGAAGAATCCAAAGTAATCGCTCAGGCCAACGTTGAGTTGAGCGACAACGGGGAATTCGAAACCGACAGGATTATTGCAAGACTGGATGGTGATTATCCGGTAGTGGAGCCTAACCAGGTAGACCTTATCGACGTAGCACCAAACCAGATTTCCGGTATTTCCGCTTCATTGATTCCGTTCCTGGAGCATGATGATGCGAACCGTGCATTGATGGGATCCAACATGATGCGTCAGGCCGTTCCTCTATTGAAGCCGCAGGCTCCGATCGTTGGTACAGGGCTTGAGCAACAAGTTGCAAGAGATTCAAGAATTTTGATCAATGCCGAAGGTACCGGTACCGTAGAGTATGTGGATGCTGACAGAATCGTTATTAAATACGAAAGAAGTGAAGACGAGGATTTGGTACAATTCGAGTCTGCTACGAAAACATATAACTTAACCAAGTTCAGAAAAACCAACCAGAGTACGACCATTACCCTGAGACCAAACGTAAGAGTTGGAGATGTGGTGGAAAAAGGGCAGGTGCTTTGCGACGGGTATGCTACTGAAAAAGGAGAATTGGCTCTTGGTAGAAACCTGGTGGTTGCCTTCATGCCTTGGAAAGGGTACAACTTCGAGGATGCGATCGTAATCAACGAAAAAGTAGTTCGTGAAGACTGGTTTACTTCCATCCACGTAGATGAATATTCTCTTGAAGTTCGTGATACCAAATTAGGTATGGAAGAGCTTACAGCAGATATTCCTAACGTTTCTGAAGAAGCTACCAAAGATCTTGATGAGAATGGTATGATCAGAATCGGGGCTGAAGTGAAGCCTGGAGACATCATGATCGGTAAGATTACGCCGAAAGGTGAATCTGATCCGACTCCGGAAGAAAAACTTCTGAGAGCGATCTTCGGTGATAAAGCCGGTGATGTGAAAGATGCTTCCTTGAAAGCGGACTCTTCATTAAGAGGAGTTGTTATCAACAAGAAGCTGTTCTCCAGAAACATCAAAGACAAAAAGAAAAGAACAGAAGAAAAACTTAAGCTTGAAGAAATTGAAAACACTTACAAGGCTAAGTTTGATGAGCTGAGAAATACCTTAATTGAAAAATTAAATACCCTTGTTAGCGGTAAAACTTCTCAGGGAGTGAAAAATGACCTGGATGAAGAGATCATCGGTAAAGGGGTGAAGTTTACTCATAAATTACTGACTTCTGTTGAAGATTACGTAAACGTTAGCGGTTCAGACTGGACGGTTGATGCTGATAAAAACGAACTGATCAAGCAGTTGATCCACAACTACAAGATCAAGTACAACGATATCCAGGGGGTTAAAAACCGTGAGAAATTTGCGATCTCCATAGGGGACGAATTGCCTGCAGGAATCATGAAGCTGGCTAAAGTTTACATCGCTAAGAAACGTAAACTGAACGTAGGGGATAAAATGGCAGGACGTCACGGTAACAAAGGGATCGTTTCGAGAATCGTTCGTGAAGAAGATATGCCGTTCCTTGAAGACGGAACACCGGTAGACATCGTGTTGAACCCGCTTGGGGTACCTTCCCGTATGAACATCGGGCAGATCTATGAAACCGTTCTTGGATGGGCAGGTCAGAAATTAGGATTGAAGTTTGCCACGCCGATCTTCGACGGAGCAAGCCTTGACCAGATTACTGAATACACTGAGAAAGCAGGTCTTCCTAAATTCGGTCACACGTATCTTTATGACGGAGGTACCGGAGAGAGATTTACGCAGGCAGCTACCGTAGGGGTAATCTACATGCTGAAACTGGGTCACATGGTTGACGACAAGATGCACGCCCGTTCAATCGGTCCTTACTCATTAATTACGCAGCAGCCGTTAGGAGGTAAAGCGCAGTTCGGAGGTCAGAGATTCGGAGAAATGGAGGTTTGGGCTCTTGAAGCATTCGGGGCATCCAATATCCTGAGAGAAATCCTGACGGTGAAATCGGATGACGTAATTGGTAGAGCGAAAACTTACGAAGCGATTGCAAAAGGTGAATCGATGCCTGAACCGGGTATCCCTGAATCATTCAACGTATTGCTTCACGAGTTACAAGGTCTTGGATTAGACGTAAGACTAGAGGAATAATTTTAAATTTTAAATTATCAATACCGGGTGGCAACACCCGGAAATTAATCTAAAATCTAAAATCTAAAATTTAAAATCTAACAAATGTCAAATAAAAATAAATCAAGTAGATTTAATAAAATAACCATCGGTTTAGCTTCTCCGGAATCGATTCTTCAGGAATCAAGAGGGGAAGTTCTGAAGCCGGAAACCATTAACTACAGAACGCACAAGCCTGAAAGAGACGGGTTGTTCTGTGAAAAAATCTTCGGTCCCGTAAAGGATTACGAATGTGCTTGTGGTAAATACAAGAGAATTCGTTACAAAGGGATCGTTTGTGACCGTTGTGGGGTGGAAGTTACGGAGAAGAAAGTACGTAGAGAGAGAATCGGGCATATCAATCTGGTAGTTCCTATCGCTCATATCTGGTATTTCCGTTCTTTACCGAACAAAATCGGTTACCTTCTGGGAATCCCTTCCAAGAAATTGGATATGATCATCTACTATGAAAGATATGTGGTGATCCAGCAGGGTATTGCTAAAAAATTAGACGGTTCCGACTTCGAAAATATGGAATTCTTAACGGAAGAAGAGTACCTGGACATCATGGAAACCCTTCCGATCGAGAACCAGTATCTTGATGATTCCGATCCGAACAAATTCATCGCCAAAATGGGTGCTGAAGCGGTTGAAGAATTGCTGAAAAGAATCGATCTTGATGCCTTGTCTTTCGACCTGAGACACAAAGCACACAACGAAGGTTCAAAACAAAGAAGAACTGAAGCGCTTAAAAGACTGAACGTTGTAGAAGCATTGAGAGGTGCCAATACAAGAATGATCAACAAGCCTGAATGGATGATCATGCGTGTGCTTCCGGTTATCCCGCCGGAATTGAGACCATTGGTTCCGTTGGATGGTGGACGTTTCGCAACTTCCGATCTAAATGACCTTTACAGAAGGGTGATTATCAGAAATAACCGTCTGAAAAGACTATTGGAGATCAAAGCTCCGGAAGTAATCCTGAGAAATGAGAAGCGTATGCTTCAGGAATCCGTAGATTCCTTATTCGACAACACAAGAAAATCTTCTGCGGTAAAATCTGAATCCAACAGACCGTTGAAATCCCTTTCCGATTCATTGAAAGGTAAGCAGGGTCGTTTCCGTCAGAACCTATTGGGGAAAAGGGTAGATTACTCGGCACGTTCGGTAATTGTTGTAGGTCCAAACTTACAGCTTCATGAGTGCGGTATCCCTAAAGATATGGCAGCGGAACTTTACAAACCGTTCATCATCAGAAAACTGATTGAAAGAGGGATTGTAAAAACCGTAAAATCAGCAAAAAGAATCATCGACAGAAAAGAGCCTGTCGTATATGATATCCTTGAAAACGTGATGAAAGGCCACCCGGTTCTTCTGAACAGGGCACCTACGCTTCACAGACTGGGGATCCAGGCGTTCCAGCCTAAAATGATCGAAGGGAAAGCAATCCAGCTTCACCCGTTGGTAACAACGGCCTTCAACGCGGATTTCGATGGTGACCAGATGGCGGTACACTTGCCGCTAGGTCCTGAAGCGATCCTTGAAGCGCAGTTACTGATGTTAGGTTCTCAGAACATCCTGAACCCGGCAAACGGTTCCCCGATCACCGTACCTTCTCAGGACATGGTTCTTGGTCTTTATTTCATGACCAAAGAATTAAGCTCTACGGAAGAGATGAAAGTGAAAGGTGAAGGTCTGGCATTCTACTCTCCGGAAGAAGCGGAAATCGCTTACGCAGAAGGAAGAGTATCTCTGAATGCTAAAGTACGATGCAGGCTTCCGGTAAAAGAAGACGGCGAGATCGTTACCAGACTGATCGAAACTTCTGTGGGCAGAATCTTATTCAACCAGATTGTACCGAAGCAGGTAGGATATATCAATGAACTTCTTACTAAGAAATCATTGAGAAACGTAATCGGTAAGATCCTTGCTGATACGGATTTCCCTACTACCGTGAAGTTCCTTGATGCCATGAAAGACTTAGGGTATTCAAATGCATTCAAAGGAGGTCTTTCTTTCTCATTGGGAGACATCGTAGTTCCTGTGGAGAAGAAGCAGATGATTGCCACTTCTATTGAAACTGTTGACGAGATCAGGGCCAACTACAACATGGGTCTTATTACCGATACGGAACGTTACAACCAGGTAATCGACGTTTGGACAAACACCAACGCAGGATTAACGGAGATGATCATGAGCAGAATGAAAACCGACCAGGGCGGATTCAACTCTGTATATATGATGCTTGATTCCGGGGCAAGGGGTTCCAAAGAACAGATCCGTCAGTTATCCGGGATGAGAGGTTTGATGGCCAAGCCGCAGAAAGCCGGTTCTACCGGAGCGGAGATCATCGAAAACCCGATCCTTGCCAACTTTAAGGAAGGTCTTTCCATCTTGGAATACTTTATCTCTACCCACGGTGCCCGTAAAGGTCTTGCGGATACCGCTCTTAAGACGGCCGATGCCGGTTACTTAACGAGAAGGTTGGTAGACGTTGCACAGGACGTTATCGTTACAGAAGACGACTGTGGAACTTTAAGAGGTACAGAAGTTACGGCACTTAAGAAAAATGACGAGATCGTTGAAAGAATCTCCGAAAGAATCTTAGGTAGAGTATCATTACATAATATTTACGATCCTGAAAGCGATGAGTTAATCATCAATGCTGATGAAGTGATCAACGAAGTATTTGCCAGAAGAATTGAAGAAGCTGGACTGGAAGCGGTTGAAGTACGTTCACCGTTAACTTGTGAAGCAAAGAAAGGAATCTGTGCTAAATGCTACGGTAGAAACCTGGCAACAGGTAAAACCATTCACATGGGTGAAGCAGTAGGGGTAATTGCAGCACAGTCCATCGGGGAACCGGGTAC
The DNA here is from genome assembly GCF_008329705.1 of Chryseobacterium sp. SN22. GTDB lineage: Bacteria > Bacteroidota > Bacteroidia > Flavobacteriales > Weeksellaceae > Chryseobacterium. The sequence continues at coordinate 61,246 of NZ_VTSX01000018.1, forward strand.
TCAGCTTACGTTGAGAACCTTCCACCAGGGGGGTACTGCAGGAAACGTTTCCGAAAATCCATCCATCGTGGCAAGAAGAGACGGTATCGTTGAAATGGACGAGATCAGAACCATTACTTCTGAAGATGAAAACGGTAACACGGCTGAGGTAGTGGTTTCCCGTTCAACGGAATTCAGATTGGTGGCGGATAACGAATCCAGAACACCATTAATGGTAGCCAACGTACCTTACGGTTCCATATTGGCTGTGAAACCGGGTGATAAGGTGAAGAAAGGTGATGTGATCTGTAAGTGGGATGCCTACAACGCGGTAATCATTGCTGAGACTTCCGGTAAAGTAGAATACGAGGATATTATCCAGGGGGTTTCATTCCAGTTGGAAATCGACGAAGCGACAGGTTTCGAAGAAAAAGTAATCTCCGAATCCAGAAATAAGAAAGCCGTACCTACTCTGAAAGTGGTAGATTCCAAAGGGGTTGAGCAGAAAGCATACAACTTACCGGTAGGAGCCCACTTAATGGTCAACGATGGTGAAAAGATCAAGGCCGGTAAAGTCTTAATCAAGATCCCGAGAAAATCTGCAAAAGCAGGGGATATCACCGGGGGTCTTCCGAGAGTTACCGAATTATTCGAAGCAAGAAACCCATCCAACCCGGCAGTGGTTACAGAAATCGACGGGGTGGTTTCTTACGGAAAAATCAAGAGAGGTAACCGGGAACTTATCGTTGAAGCGAAAACAGGCGAAAGAAAAATCTACCTGGTTAAATTATCCAACCAGATCCTGGTACAGGAAAATGACTTCGTAAGAGCAGGTTCACCGCTTTCCGACGGTTCCATTACTCCGGATGATATCTTAAGAATCAAAGGTCCAACGGCGGTTCAGGAATATCTGGTAAATGAAATTCAGGAAGTTTACCGTCTTCAGGGGGTAAAAATCGACGACAAGCACTTCGAAATCATCGTTAGACAGATGATGACCAAAGTATCGATCGTGGATGGTGGAGATACCCAGTTCCTTGAAGGAGCCCTTGAGCACAAATACGACTTCCTGGAAGAAAACAACAGGGTATTCGGTCTTAAAGTGGTTGTTGACGCAGGAGATTCCAAAGTATTCCAGCCAGGTCAGATGATCACGGCAAGAGAACTGAGAGACGAAAACTCCAAGCTGAAACGTGAAGACCAGGCATTGGTTCAGGTAAGAGAAGCTCTGCCGGCTACAGCAACCCCTGTGTTACAGGGTATCACCAGAGCAGCTCTTCAGACGAAATCTTTCATGTCTGCCGCATCGTTCCAGGAAACTACAAAAGTACTGAACGAAGCTGCAGTAGCAGGTAAGGTAGATGATCTGAACGGTCTTAAGGAAAATGTAATCGTAGGACACAGAATCCCTGCAGGTACAGGTCTTAAAGAATATCAGAATGTGATCGTAGGTTCTAAAAAAGAATTCGAAGATCTTAACTAAAATTAATGATTCGGAAATTTGAGGTTTGGATTTATTTTTATATTTTCACAACCTCAAAATTTCGAATAAAAAAATATTTATAACAAATGGACAACAATCAAAATCCACAAGACGGAAACATCAACATCGAATTAAACGAAATGGTAGCAGCGGGTATCTATGCTAACTTAGCTTTGGTAAACCACTCTCCATCTGAATTCGTAGTAGATTTCATCCAGTTAATGCCAGGTGTACAACAGGCTAAAGTAAGATCAAGAGTTATTCTTGCTCCGCTTCACGCTAAAAGAGTACTTTCTGCTCTTCAGCAGAACATTGCTAACTATGAGCAGCAATTTGGAGAAATCAAAGAAGTTGAGCCTTTCGTATTAGGAGGAAACAACGTACAAGCTTAAGATTTTTCTTATATAAAAATAAAGTGCCCCGATTATTCGGGGTATTTTTTATTCATTGATATTTAATTAATTTTATCTATATACCGGATCGGTTGATAATTTATTAGAATTTTATAAAAATTAATAAAATTATCATTACACTTAGCTATATTTGCACAAAATATATAAAATGAAACGATATTTTATTTTTGGTGCAGTGCTGTGTACAACTACAGTAATGTATAGCCAGGATAATTCCATTCATAAAAATCAGAAACACCTTCAGGAGCTGTATGGGAAATATGACAAAGGCCTGAAAAAACTGCATAAAGCCGCAAAGTCAGCCGGTATTCCGCCCAATGCTTATAACGAAGAAGATTATAAAAGAACAATGGATCCGCTAACCGGAGACAATGGCTTCTATAAGCTTGCCAAACTGAATCAGGAAATCGAACAGGGAAGATATGCACCGACAAAACCGATGTCTTTTATTCCGGGAAGCGGATCTTCTACCGGGAAAATAATCAATGAGCCTTGGATCGAGAGAGGTCCTTACAGTGTAGGCGGGAGAACCCGTGCTATTATGTATGATCCCAATGATCCTGCCGGCAAAAGGGTTTTTGCGGGAGGCGTTTCCGGAGGGCTTTGGGTAAATCAGGATCCTTCCGTCAGTACCAATGAATGGACCCCGCTGAGTACCTTCTGGGCAAATACCTCTATTTCTTCTATTGCTTATGACCCTAATAATCCCCAGATCATTTACGTCGGAACCGGCGAATCTTCAACGTCTGATGCCATAGGTTCGGGAATCTGGAAATCCACCAACGGAGGAAATACCTGGACCCAGATTTTTACCATTACCCCAACCTATTCCGGAAGCATAAGAAACGGAAACTTTTACATCAATGACATTAAAGTCAGGAATAATGCCGGGGTCTCTGAAGTATATGCAGGTGTCAGCGGCGCCTACAATGACGGAGCATTTAACGGTCTGAACCAGGCCGGATTGTATAAATCGACCAATGGTGGAACTACTTTTACAAAAAACACCAGTTTATTAGCCCTTAATACAAACACCGGATTGCCAAGCTCGACAGGATATTCTATTCAGCAGATCGAAATCGGGGCGGATAATTCGGTTTGGGTTTCTACCAGAACTTCAGTATTCTCCAATATAAGTTCAGGAGGACGGATCTTAAAATCGGCAGATGGAAATACCTTCACTGAAGTATATAATGTCGGGAATGCCGGTTCCAGAGTGAATTTCACACTTTCCAGAACTGATACCAATAAAGTATATGCTTTCATGCAGGGAGCCAGCAGTAGTTCTGAGCCAATCCGTATCGCCAGATCTACAGATGGCGGAACAACGTGGCAGGCCACCAACGATCCATCACCGGTAATTACGCTTCCAACAGCTACGGATACCGGTATTCCGGCCAATGATTTTACGAGAGGACAATCTTTTTATGATCTTATTATTGCTGCCGATCCTTTGAACGACAATATCGTTTATATCGGGGGAATTGATCTTTATAAATCCATCAACGGAGGAGCCAGCTGGTCACAGATCTCGAAATGGTCGAACAACAATAATATGGCTAACCTACCGGTTACCCAGGTTCACGCAGACCAGCATGAAATTGTGTTCAACCCGTTCAACAACTATGCAACCAATCAGATGTTATTTGGGAATGACGGCGGAATCTATTTTGCAGCCAACAAAAATAATATTGCTACTGCAGGCGGTTTTGCAGCCCGGAATACAAGATATAACGTAACGCAGTTTTATACAGCGATGCTGAATCCTATAAAAACATCGGCTGATGAAGAAATGCTGGCGGGAGCCCAGGATAACGGCTCATGGTGGCTGTATGGTGCTCCGCAGTCCAATAATTTCCTGACCAGCCAGGCAGCTACTTCCGGCGACGGAATGTATACCGAATATGATGATCTGGATAATTATGAAATTGCCAGTTATGTTTACAATAATCATTATCTACTGACAAGCGGCACTTATTACCTTATTTCAAGTGCTAACAGAAATGCATACGGGCATTTCGTAAATGAAATCGCATTAGACAGGATCAATAACGTATTTTATTCGTACCGTGCAGGCTTAACCCTTTTCAGGACAGCTGGCCTTTCTGCAACTTCAACATCATTCACCAACGTTACCATGACGTTAGGAACGGCACAGACGAATGAGCAGATTTCATGGATGAAAGTTTCTCCTTACACCACGGCTTCCACTACATTATTTGTAGGAACCAACCTGGGAAGAATCTTTAAAGTAACCAATGCCAATACCACATCGTATGTATCTTCTCTGCTTACCACACCGGCTGTGGGAACAATCTCCGACATCGAATTCGGAGCCGGCGAAAATGAAATCATTGTGACGCTGTCCAATTATAACCTTACCAGCGTGTTCTTCTCAACGGACGGCGGAACAACGTGGCAGAATAAAGAAGGAAACCTTCCGGATATGCCGGTAAGAACGGTTCTAAGAAATCCTGATGATGCCAACGAAGTTATTCTGGGAACCGAAATGGGGGTATGGGGAACTACGAATTTCCTTTCCTCATCTCCGACCTGGGCTTCCATTACCGGAAATATCGGAAACGTGAGGGTGACCAACTTGGATTACCGGCCATCTACCAGAACCGTTTTGGTTTCTACTTATGGAAGAGGAGCATGGACCACCCAAAACACGCTCGTCAATTTGGCAACCGGAGAAGTAAAATCTAAAAAAGACGGCATAAGAATATATCCGAATCCGTCCAAAGGAATTTCACATCTCCGATTCGATACAGCTGAGTACAACGCGGTAGACATCAGCATTTTCGATGCATCCGGAAGATTGGTGTATTCAAAGAAGAACGTAAGATCCGATGAGGAATTCGGGCAGCGTTTAACCCCCGGAGGCTACATACTGAAAGCCGAAGCCAAAGGAAAAACGGTATACAGCGGAAACTATCTCGTGCTGGGCAAAGTCAAAGATGACGGGGACGATGATTAATGAATAATCAATTATTGACAATACTATTTTGGATACTGGCGCTTTCCTGTAAAGCGCCGGTTTCTTCATATCAGAATAACAGGGTGACTTTGGTTTCTGCTGAAAAGTCAGCATGGTCCGGCGGAAGGCCCGGAATACGGGGAATACTCTATACCGTGGCTTTAAAATCTGAAAACAGCAAAGATCACATTACCGTTAAAACTTTCAGAGCAGAAGGAAATACAGTAAGCTTCAGGCAGATTGGTTCGGGAAATACAGCTAGTGTAAAAGGTAATTTTCAGATGGCTGATGAGACCAATAATTTTACCTATCCTTCTTCCGGAGTACCCGCTGAAAAACCGGTTATTTTGAATCAAAAAGACAGCTGGATCGAGTATACACTAAATGATTCCGGAAAAAAATACAGAATCGTGATTCCTGAATTTACTACGGTAGAACCTGAGGGAGAATTGATCCCACGGCGACCATAATCTCTTATTTCTTGATTAAAAAACTATTTTTTATATTCCTTTTTATTCGTTTCCTGATCGTATTGATGAATACGGTTTATCCTGCGGTTTCCTACATCAAAGGTGCGCTTTATAAAAGCACCCAGTATCATATTTTAAATCATGGAACCGGTACGTCCGAAACCGTTTCTTTTTCAGAAAAAGAATTAATAAACGCTGAATGGAAAGAAAAAAAAGAATTTGTCCTGAATGGGTTTTCCTATGACATCATTAAAGTAGATCTTAAAAACGGACAAAAATATTACCGCTGTTATTTTGACAAAAAAGATATCGTTATCAACTCCATCCTAAAGTTCTCGGGATTTTTCGTGACAAAAAAAGTGTATGCCTGGCGGCATTTTAATCTACCTGTACAGCACAAAAAAGTCATAAAAACATCAGGCTTTTTTATTGTTTCCGGCTCCGGGCAGCCGGATCTTTTTACTTTTTGTTTTAAATCTGAATCAGATTATTTAAATCGGTTGGAAAATACCTATGATTTGTCTGTTGTAATTCCGCCTCCGGAAGAAAGTTCATCCCCTGAAAAACTTTTAAACGACAAATAATTAATTTTAAAATCAATGAAAAAATATATATGTATGGCAGCTATATTAGGCTGTACCATTGCGAATGCCCAACAGTCCCCGGAAACGAATATCGAAGAAGTAGCCATCCAGGGAAGGAAAAAAATAAAGCAGGAACGCGCAGAATTTAAAAGACATGCACAATCGGTGGAAACCCTCTCTGAAGAAGAACTGAACAGAAATAATCCCGCTGCCATCGACCAGATCTTATCCACCATGCCGGGGGTGCAGGTTGATAAAAGAACGAATTTCGGAGGCCAGCGGCTGGTTGTCCGCGGTTACGGAAACGATCAGAAATTCAATAACTGGGGAGTAAAAGCCTACTGGAATAATATGCCGCTTACCAATGCCGAGGGAATCACTATTCTGGATGATGTCGATTTTGCTTACGTCAACAATGTTGAGGTGATTAAAGGGCCGGCAGCAACTATGTATGGCGGCGGAGTAGGCGGGGTAGTCCGCTTTTACACACGTCCCGATTTTATCAAAGGAGTCAGCGTATCGGAAAATGTTTTGGCAGGTGCTTTTAAAACATTCCAGTCCCGTACGCAGCTTAATCTGGCAGATGAAAATTATTCCGTGAATGCAGCTTACGGCCATCTTGAAACGGAGGGCTACCGGCCGAACGGAAGCGGCCTGAAAAACTTTTTTAATGTTAATGGAACGGTAAAATTGGGAAAAAATGACCAATTGAGTTTCTTTGGAAGTCAGGCTTACTCCTATGAACGGATTTCCGGACAGATTTCTTACGACGATTATTATGCAGGAATCGATAACGGGAATCTTGCTTATATTCGTAAAGATGCAGGGAATAAGATAAAATCTACCCGCGTAGGGCTGAGCAACTCGGTGAATATTCTTCCGAATCTTAGAAATTATACCACTTTGTTTTATTACAACGGAAATATCGAAAGTGTTTCAGCAGGAGCATACGGAGTAACAAATTCACCGAATGTAGGCCTGCGTTCTACCTTTACCCTGAAAAATGAATTCAAAGATTTCGAAAACCGATTCGATTTCGGAACCGAAATTCAGAATTCGATGTCTACCACCTCAAGTTACCGTTTCACCGGATCTGTTACAAATCCTCTGGAAACCACGGGAGTTTCCGGGGCTTCCTATTTTAAATACAACAACAACCAGGCAACTTATTTTGCGATCGATTATTTAACGTACAAACCATGGGGCGTAACTTTCCTTGCAGGGATCAGCGCCAATAAAACCAATTATGACCGGAAAGATCTGTATGCGCTTCCGGGATTGATTTCGGGTAAAAAAGATCAGTCTTTCGAAAAGCAGTATGAAACGGCATATACTCCGCATTTTGCCATACAGAAAGAATGGAAGCATCAGATTTTTAGTTTAAGCTACAGCGAGGGCTATAACGCTCCTACAGCAACTTCTTCTTTTATCAATTTTACCAACACAACCAATAATGACCTGAAGCCGGAACGCGCCAAGATGTTGGATTTCAGCGTGCATGGGCTGCTGATGGATACCAAGCTGGATTATCAGGTTTCTGTTTTCAGGATTGATTATTCAAACAAATTAACCCAACTGGCCATTCCTAATTCCAATAACCAGACTTACTGGGCAAATACGGGAAGCCAGAAAAACAGCGGTCTGGAAGTAAGCGTCGGTTATCAGTATAAAAACGATAATTCTTTTGTCAACAGAATAGTCCCTTTTGTTAATATGTCTTATTACGATGCGAAATATAAAGATTTTAAAACAAGATTATTAGGAGGAGAACAGACTTATGATCATCAAACAGTAGTGGGTGTTCCTAGAAATAAATATGCCATCGGTCTGGATATATATACAACGCCTGGTTTTTATCTGGTAAATACCTACAACTATCTGGGCAATGTGTATACGGATTTTGCCAATACCAATCTTGTAAAAGGTTTCGGATTGCTTAATTCTAAACTGGGTTATAGAAAATCCTTCGGCAAATTTGATCTTGATGCTTATGTTATGGGAAATAATTTAACCAGCCAGGTTAATTATACTTTCCTTTTTTTAGGAAACAGCATCAACGATTCAGATACCGGCAGTGGTTATCCCAAGGGTGTCGCAACGGATCTCAATCCCGGACCGAACAAAGCCTATTTCTTTTACGGACTGAATCTGAAATACCGGTTCTGATTCTCACAAAAAAGCTGTTTCATCCCGTGGAGCAGCTTTTTTATTAAATCCCCGGTTCTTTGCTCCTGTCATGTTTTTAATGACCAATCCATACATAAACAAAATAATAATGCTGATAAATTAAAAAAATAACATCCACATTTTACAATTTTATATCTTTGCTTTTAAATATGATACAACAGATATGATGACTAATCAATTTATTATTAATAAATTCGGCTTTATGGGTGGTGATTTCATAAAGGAACTCGATCAGCATGCCATAATGACTCAAATTAAAGCCAAGACCGAAATTGTAAGGGAAGGGCAGAAGAATAAATTTGTTCCGTTTCTCATCAACGGATCCATCAGGGTTTTTACATTGAATGACGGCCGCGAACTTGTCTATTATTACATCCGGAGAAACGACAGTTGCATGATGACATTTTCTTCCATTTTTACCGATTACACCAGCCGCGTATATGCCGTTGCTGAAGAAGATTCCGAAATCATGCTGATCCCTGTTTCCATAATCCACGAATGGCTGATCCGTTTTCCAGAAATCAATAAAGTATTCTATCAAGAATACGACAAAAGGTTTTCCGATGTCATGAGCATGGTGAATGATGCCGTATTCCACCGGTTGGATAAACGGGTACTGAACTATGTCCGTCAGCAGATCTCTGTTACCGGTAACAATCCGGTACGACTTACCCACCGGGAAATTGCAGGAAATCTGGGAACATCGAGAGAAGTAATCAGCCGGGTATTAAAAAAAATGGAGAATGAAGGTGAGCTCGTTCAGACCAAAGAAGGCATAAAAATTCCTGTAAATGAAAATGTTAGACAGGGCTAATACTTTTTATTAAATAATATTAATAGTCTTATTGATAAAAACAGTCCGGTCGGTGACTTTTATCACGCAATTTTCGCTTTTTAAGTTTCTAAGTTTGTCTTACTAATTTTTTAATAATAGGTATGACAAAAACACTCCTCTTTTTGTCGATGTTCATCACAGGTTCCGCCTTTGCACAGGACGATCTGTTGAAAGATATCGACACCATTCAAACCAAAACTCCGGATACGGAACAACCTGCATTCAAAGCGCTCCAGATCGTTACCGGACAATCGACCAAACTTCCGGCAAATAACGAGTGGTACATTGTGGTCGCCCACCGTTTCGGGGATGTGAGCAAAGGGTTCAAAGACTTTTTCGGATTAGATGATGCTTCTACCAAACTTGGGGTTATTTATGGAGTTACGGAAGGTATTTCCGTAAGCTTTTCGCGCGAGACCAACCTTAAAACTTTTGAAGGTGCCGTAAAATATAAGCTTGTAAAACAAGGCGAAAGTTTTCCGGTAGACATTGCCGGATATAATGTAATGGCAGTGAATACAGCCCTGAGTAAGGACAGTTACCCGCATCTTCAGTTCGGCGACAGGCTTTCCTATCTTACCCAGGCTTTGATCTCGCGGAGATTCAACGATAAATTTTCATTGCAGCTGACGCCGTCGTATGTTCACAAGAACCTTTACGAACCGATGATTGAAGATAAAAATCAGTTTCTTACAGGTTTGGGCGGCCGTTATAAAATCTCCAAAAGGATTTCCATCAATGCTGAATATTTTGTGAATTTTGACAGCCACAGTTTCTACAAGAACCCACTTTCATTAGGGATGGATATAGAAACCGGGGGACACGTGTTCCAGCTTTTATTCACCAATTCCCAGCTTAATTCCGACATTGGTTATCTTACCAACGCGGCAGGAAAATGGGATAAAGGACAGATTTTCTTCGGGTTTAATCTTTACAGAGTATTTTAAAGTATGAAAAAAATAATATTTACCCTTTCATCGGCTGTTCTGCTGACGGCATGTGAGAGCAGGACCTATGAAGAGATTTCGGATAATACGCCGATTACACAGGTCGTAACCTACAATAAGGATGTGAAAGCGATTATGGATGCCAATTGCATAAGCTGCCATTCGCCGGGACCGAAGGACCTTACGAATTATACCCAGGTTAAAACCAACATAAACAATATCATCGACAGGATAAGCCGTGCCAACGGAGATCCACTGAAAATGCCGCAGGGCGGAAGTCTGTCTCCGGCGCAAATCAATATCATCAACAAATGGAAAGCCGACGGCCTTCTTGAAAACTAAATCCGTTCTTATGAAAAAGCTTATTTTAATTACGGCTGCCTTACTTTTTGCCAATTTTACCTTGGCGCAGAAATATGTGGCGAAAACAGGAAAAGTATCATTTGAAGCATCTGTGCCTTTATTTGAAGACGTTTTTGCACAGGATGACAATAACGTAGCGGTGATCAATGCAGATACCGGTGAATTTGCTTCGGTTTCCAACGTCAAGAATTTCCATTTCAAAACGAAATTGATGGAAGAACACTTTAACGAAAGCTATGCGGAAACGGCAAAATACCCTAAGACGACATTCAAAGGAAAGATTGTGAATTTTGATAAATCCAAGCTTTCTTCCTCTCCTCAGAAATATACGGTTCAGGGAACCCTGAATTTCCACGGGGTTGATAAAGCATACAATTCTACGGCTTCCGTCTATGCCAAAGACGGAAGAATATACATGGCCGGAGGATTTGTGGTAAGGCCGGCCGATCATAAAGTAACCATCCCGAAAATGGTCACCAAAAAAATAGCCGAAAGTGTAAATGTTCAATACAGCTATGCCTTTTCAAAACAATGAAAACGATCATTTTATTCTTAAGCCTGTTCCTGAGTATGGCATTCGTGTCTGCTCAGGAAAAAGCAAAATCCATTTATGATATTGCCAGAAGCGGGACGGTTGACGAAGTAAAAGAGCTGATGAAGCAAAACCCGGACATCATCAACCAGACCAACGACAGCGGCTTTTCACCGCTTATTCTTGCCTGCTACAGGGGGAACGTTGAGGTTGCTAAATTTTTGATGGATCATGTGAAAGACATTAATTACAAAAGCCCGGAAGGAACGGCGTTATCGGGACTTTCTGTAAAATACAACAAAGAGCTGGCAGGGTATCTTCTCAGCAAAGGGGCCAATCCGGATATTGCAGATGCTTCCGGAGCCACACCTCTGTTCTGGGCCGTAAAATTCGGTAATAAGGAAATGACGGAATTGCTGCTGAAGCACAAAGCCGATAAAGCCATAAAGGATGCTCAGGGAATGACGCCTTTTGAATATGCATTACAGACAAACAATAAAGAAATTATTAATCTGCTTAAAAATTAACGAATGAAAAAAGTTTTACTTACTTTATCCATGGCTGCGGCTTCATTACTGAGCGCGCAGTTTTATTCCTCAGGGGTAGTCAATCTCCCCGCCGCGGGAATGACGGTGAAATTGGATACCAATGCCACGACGGTTACCATTACGCTGACCGGTGACAGCAATTCGATGCTGGGGATAGGCTTTGGAAATGTAGGGATGGCATCCGGATCAGACGGGTTTATTTACAATTCCTCTGCAAACCGGGATTACACATTTGCCGGTTATACCGCGCCTACAGCTGATGCATCCCAGGACTGGACCCAGACTTCGAATACAGTTTCCGGAAGTACCCGAACGGTTGTCGCCACACGCTCCCTTACAGGAGGATCAGGTGATTTCGCTATTCAGAATGCACCGGGAAGCATCAATATTTTCTATGCAAGAACCGGCGGCAGCCAGGCCATCGCTTATCATGCCGCAGGTACGAGAGGCCTCACAACCCTTACCATGGGATCTGTTCTGGCAACAGGGGAAGCAGCGGCGGAACCTAAAAAAGTGGTGCTTTATCCGAATCCTGCCAAAGAGGCCTTTACCTTTAAAAACGTAGAGAAAATAAAGAATATTGATATTTACGAAGCGACGGGAAGAAAAGTGAGGGCCCTAAAAATAGAGGGAAAAGAAGTAAATATTTCCGAACTGAAATCCGGGAATTACTATCTGGAAATTACTTTAAAAGACGGTTCTACCGTTTTCGAACAGCTGATCAAACAATAAGCAAAAGGCCACTGAAAAGTGGCTTTTTTTATTATAACCGGTAACAAAGCTTTAATGTTTTTTTAACCGGCTAAATTTTCCTGTGAAAAACAGGGAGACTACCTTTGCAGAAAATTTAAGCAATGAAACAAGGGGTATTATTTATAATGCTGATTTTTTCACTGGCGGTTTCAGCGCAGAAAGCAAGTGCTGATACGGCTCAGGTTGTCGTCCCAAACCGGTACAACAGTGTGGAAGCGCAGGCCAGACCGTATGTCATCATGATTTCCACCGATGGATTCCGCTATGATTATGCTGAAAAATACCACGCGGAAAACCTTCTGAAATATGCTGCGGAAGGAGTACGGGCAAAAGATATGCTGCCAAGCTATCCGAGCATTACCTTTCCGAACCACTGGACATTAATTACCGGCCTGTATCCTTCCCACCACGGCCTTATCGACAATTATTTCTACGATTATAAGCGGAAGGAAAATTACGAAGCGAGCAGCAGGAAGACTGCGGAAGACGGAAGCTGGTACGGCGGAACTCCGCTGTGGACACTGGCCGAAAAACAGGGCTTGGTTTCCGCTTCCATGATGTGGGTAGGATCCGCAAGCGATGCCGGAGGAAAACGGCCTGCCTACTATTACCCTTACCACGAAAAATTTTCACCTTCGGAAAAGGTAGATAAAGTAATCAACTGGCTGAAGCTGCCGGTGGACCAAAGACCGCATTTTATCGCCCTGTATTTTCCGGAAGTGGATGCGTCCGGCCATCATTTCGGGCCCGATTCCAGAGAAACCGGAGAAGCAGTACATTTAGTGGATCAGGCTATTGGCAATCTGGTTCGCAAGGTAAATGATCTGGGACTGAAAAATGTAAATTTTGTCTTTGTCTCAGACCACGGCATGATCAAAGTAGACGGAGAATATCCTCTGGAAATTCCTTCTTTGTTACTGGATAAAAATAAATTCGATTACTACAATTCCCAGACAATTCTGAGGGTTTATGTTAAAGATCCGGTGGATATCAGGAAGACGTATAAACAACTGAAAAAAGAGAAAACCGGAGATTATGAGGTTTATCTGGATAAAAAGTTCCCTGAATATCTTCATTTCGCCACAAAGGATGACCGTTACAACAGAATCGGGCAGATTATACTGATCCCGAAAGCACCGAAAATATTTCTCGAAAAAGGAAAGAAGGGTCCGGTAGGAAAACACGGTTACGATCCACGTACGGTTCCTGAGATGAAAGCCACTTTCTTTGCCTGGGGCCCGGAATTTAAAAATAATCTGAAAATCGGTGAATTCCAGAATATAAACGTATACCCGCTGGTTGCCGATATTCTAGGATTAAAAATCGATCACCCAATCGACGGAAAACTGAAAGTACTGAAAAGAATACTGAAGAAGAATTAATAATGTAAGAATGTATTTAATGGTATCATCAATACTTAAATTAATCTTAGCGTGAATTCAGCCGTATTGATTTATTTTCAATAGTTTATTTAAATGGAAGTTGTAGTTCAGGTTGGTGGGTCAGAATTTTAATGAGGTTTCTGTTGATAAGTAACAACGATTTAATTAATACCTTTCATAGCAATGCTGACAAAAGAAACTTCCGGGACCCTGCTTCCTTATTCAGCCTATTAATCTGATTTCTACTCTGGGCCCACGTTGTTCTTACTCTAAACTCTGCCTCTACCTTAATCTGAACCTCAGCCTCAAAACAAAAAGCTCCCCGGAACCGAAGAGCTTTTGTTGAAAATATATGAAGATTTATAAAGATTTCATATCAATTACAAAACGATATTTCACGTCGCTTTTCAGCATTCTTTCATACGCTTCGTTGATCTCGCTCATTTTAATAAGTTCAATGTCCGAAACAATATTGTGTTCGCCGCAGAAATCCAGCATTTCCTGGGTTTCGACAATTCCTCCGATCAGGGAACCTGCTACCGAACGTCTCTGGAAGATCATCGGAACGGTGCTTGGCTTGGTTTCCTCAAACTGACCGACAAATCCTACCAGAACCAGTGTCCCGTTTAATGCAACTGTCTGCAGATAAGGATTGATGTCATGTTCGTAAGGCACGGTATCGATAATTAAATCGAATTTCCCCTGCACGGAATCCATATGTTCCTGCTCTGTGGAAATCACCACATGGTCTGCACCCAGTTTTTTTGCATCTTCGGTCTTTCCCGGTGTTCTGGAAAATAAAGTAACTTCAGCACCAAGGCCTTTGGCCAGCTTGATGGCCATATGCCCCAGACCTCCCAAACCGACTACTGCTACTTTGGAATCTGCACCAACATTCCAGTGTCTCAGGGGAGACCAGGTGGTGATTCCGGCACATAGAAGAGGAGCCACGGCTGCCAAATCAAGGTTTTCAGGGACGCTCAGTACAAAGTCTTCATCCACGACCACTTTCTGGGAATATCCTCCGAAAGTCTGTCCGCCCAGATGCTTGTCTTTTCCGTTATACGTTCCGGTAAATCCGTTCTGGCAGTATTGCTCCAGATCGTGTTTACAGCTTTCGCATTCTCCGCAGGAATCTACCATACAGCCGACGGCAGCCAGGTCGCCCACCTTAAATTTGGAAACCTCATTTCCTACGTTGGTAATTCTTCCTACGATTTCATGTCCGGGAACCACAGGGTACATCGATCCGCCCCAATCGTTTCTGGCGGTATGAAGATCGGAGTGGCATACACCGCAATATAGAATTTCAATTTCAATGTCTTTTGGGGTAACTTCCCGTCTTTCAATCTTTAATTCCTGAAGATCGGCAGTTTTGGATTCTGCTCCGTAAGCTTTTACTGTGAATGTGCTCATTTGTTTAGTATTAATTATTTTTTAGTTTGTTATTTTTTCAGACTTAAACAATATTGGGGTAATCTTAAAAATAATATTCCGAGAATCAATAAACCTGAAAACGAATGGTGTCAGGATCTCATTCTATGGCTGCAAAATTCGAACCTTTTGCACAAAATCAGCTTATATAAATTACGGAAAGAATTACCAATTTTACCGGCCATGCAGAATGTTGCGGAGAAAGTGGTAATTTTGAATCCATAAAATATAAAGTCATGCAGAATCAGGGCGTTGAAGTTTTTAATACCGTATCGGAATACAATAAAATGCTGAATCACGAAACTCTGCATCCGCTGGTAAGTGTCGTTGATTTCTCAAAATCCAATCCCATCTGCCAGTTCATCAGGAGGTTTGGGTTTTACACTGTTTTTCTAAAAGACGTGATGTGTGGCGACATGCAGTATGGCAAGCACAGCTACGATTATCAGGAAGGGACACTGGTATTTATAGCGCCGGGACAAACGTACGGGATTTATAATGCGGATACCTACATTCAGCCTGCCGGTTTTGCGCTCATCTTTCATCCTGATCTGCTGAAGGGAACTGCTCTCGGAAAGAATATTAAAGATTACAGCTTCTTTTCGTATGATGTCCATGAAGCATTGCATCTTTCCGAAAAAGAAAGAGAAACCGTTTTGGAATGTTTAAAAAATATAAAACACGAAATCGCACAGCCGATCGACAAGCACAGCAAATCATTAATCATCAACAATATCGAACTGTTCCTGAATTACTGCATGCGGTTTTACGACCGGCAGTTTATTACCAGGGATCATGTGAACCAGGGAATCATCGGTAAATTCGATGCTTTGCTGAATGATTATCTTCGCTCCGAAAAACCAAAACATATCGGTTTTCCGATGGTGAATTACTTTGCCGAACAGCTGAACCTTTCGGCGAATTATTTCGGGGACCTGATCAAAAAGGAAACCGGTATTTCCGCGCAGGAATATATTCATGACAGGATTATTGATGCGGCTAAGGACCAGATTTTCGATCCCGCCAGATCCATCAGTGAAATTTCCTACAATTTAGGCTTCAAATACCCGCAGCATTTTACCCGGCTGTTCAAAAGCAAGGTCGGTGTCTCCCCGAGCGAGTATAAATCGTTGAATTGATCTTCAAATCTTTAAATTACGGACTGGCTCGGATTTTCACAGATGATTGCGTGTGGCTTCGACTCTGCTCAGCCACCGGATGGTCGTAGTTTTAAAAGTACAGGACTTAATACAAGGTTCCGTTGTCATCCCATGGAGATCTAAACCATCGTAGAGAACAGAAGAAAAGATTTGTATCTGATTCTTTCAGGATGAAAGCAGGCAGACAATTAAACAGGCTTCAACGAAAATCTTCGGTTTCTCTTCTGATGTGATCTGAAAATATTTTCAAAACTGAGTCATAATCTTATATGCCTGATCTACTAAATGTTCAAGCTGCTTTTTAAGGCAATAAAATAAAAGCTCTATACTGTTAGCAGAAAAATCATTATATTTAAAAGAATATAAATTTTGTTTTCGGCATGACCACCCAGCAGCATTCAGGAATTCACACTTTTCAAACCCCTTCCGGAAAAATTTCAGCAGTAGAGCACAATGGCGTAATCCGGGCGAAAAGCATCCGGTATGCCCGTTCTGAAAGATACAAGAAGCCTGTACCGGTAGATTTGGGCTGTCATGAAATTCCGGAGAAAACCCCGGTATGCCCGCAACACATCAGTCCGTTGCTGGAAAGGCTGATCCAGAGAACGGATGTGGATCAGTTTGAACCCGATGAATCACCTCAGTTCTTAACTGTTACCTGTCCCGGAAATCTGATTGAAAATGAGAATCTACCGGTCGTGGTCTGGATCCACGGCGGATCTTATGAAATCGGCTGTGGCGATCTGCCAACTTCCGATCCGTCGGTGTGGGTAAAAGAACAACGGATTATTGTCGTTTCCGTTTCCTACCGCCTCGGGCTTTTCGGCTTTCTGGGTGGAAGCGAAGAACGGCCGGCGAATCTCGGTCTGTTCGACATCATGGAGTCTTTAAAATGGATCCTGAAAAACATCCGAAGCTTCGGCGGAAATCCTGAGAACATCACGCTTTTCGGGCAGTCTTCCGGCGGAGATGCCATTGCGCATCTTATGATTTCCGAAGGAGCCGAGCATTTGTTTCAAAGGGCCATTATTCACAGTGCGCCGCTGGGATTCAGGCTGAAAAGACAGAAAATGTCACTGGAGTTTTTCCGGAGAACGGAGTTTTTGAAGGATGTAAAAGATCCTTTAAAAATGGTTGATGAATATGTGAATTTCCTGCCGTCATTCCGGAAGTACGGTTTAAAGACCGCCATGCCTTTCTGTACGCAATATGGTTTCGCTCCGTTGTGCACAGAAGAGGAAAGCCTGGATCAGTGGAAGAAAAATGCGGAAAAATATGATGTGCTGATCGGATCCAATCAGGATGAAACGGCCTTTTATGTAAAGACCGCACAGGAAGGACTGTATACCTATCTTCATAAAAGGATTCTCAACAGCATCGTCCGGAAAACAACAGAATCCATTTACGAAAAGCCTGCTGATGTTTTTGCAAGGAATTATGCCGATGGGGGAGGGAATGTTTACCGGTTTACCCTAAAATCCACTTTAAAGAATAATAACATCGGCGCATCGCATTGTGCTGACCTTCCCCTGATTTTTGAAAACCAAGAAGCCTGGAAACATTCGGAATTGTTAAAAGACGTTCCCTGGGAGTATATTCAGGAGAATGGCAGGAAACTCCGCGCACTCTGGGCTGAGTTTGCCACAACGGGGAAAATATCCGAAAAGTCGGAACTTCCGGAAATCCTGGAACTCCGAAAAGCTCAGTCTAAAAAATAATCCGAAAAGATTAAAAATAATCGCTCCGAAGAAATTCAGATTTAACTTGCTGAATGCAAGCCCAAACCGATAATTTCTTCGGAGCGGCAATAGGGTAAAATAAATGAAATGGATTCGACAATATTAATTTAATTTGACAACAAAAGAATCAAACCGGATAAATCAAATTCTGGATAAAGTTCCTCTTAACATACAATATCATTTGATATTTTAAGACAGTCGGCAGGAAAAACTTCCAGCCTTCTGCGTTCATCCTGATCATGTGATTTCTATTAAATATTGAACATCCTTTCTATGATTATTCTTCAAGCCATACGCTGACGTTGCCTGCGGGTACAGGGAAGTTGCCCCAGCCGTTTTCATCAATGATCACTTTATCCTCAGATCTTCCCAGGACGTCATAAAAGGTTTTGCCGATGTATCTTTCTCCCATTTCCATTGGTTTTTCGTAAGCATCTTTGTTGCTCAGTACTACGGCACATCCGGAATGCTCTTCATCACCGTAACGCACCCATCCCAGGCAGTTGGCATCTTCGAAATAATCCCGCTGCTCACCATAAGCATGGTCCTTTCTGGCTTTCATCATTTCTTCGATTCCGTCCACTTTATTGAGGAATATCTCCTGGTCATTCCCTTCTCTGTCTTTGTCTACATAATGAGCGCCGTATAGATCAGGATAAAAAATACATGGGTAGCCGTCTTTTCTCAAAAGAATTAAAGCATACGCCAGAGGCTTGAACCATTCTTCAACAGGCGCCTCAAGATCCTGTAGCGGCTGGGTATCATGATTATCCACCAGTGTTACCGAATGTAAAGGATCTTCCAGGGTTAAGGTTTCCTCAAAAATCCTGCGGAGATCATACGAACTGCCTTCGTTTGAAGCATTGTGGAAATTATGGTGAAGTGAGCTGTCAAAAAGGCTCATGCAGCCTTCGGTAGCAGCAATGTATTTTCTTAGCAACGGCAGTCTTCCCGGAGCCCAGTATTCCCCGACCGCAAAAATGTTCTGGCCGGTATTGGAGCGCAGCATCGTAAGCCATTCTTTATAAAACTCATAAGAAATATGTTTTACGGCATCAAGACGTACGCCGTAGAAATTCGTCTGATCAAAGTACCATTTGGCCCATTTATTCAGCTCTTCACG
This sequence comes from Chryseobacterium sp. SN22, assembly GCF_008329705.1. Classification (GTDB taxonomy): domain Bacteria; phylum Bacteroidota; class Bacteroidia; order Flavobacteriales; family Weeksellaceae; genus Chryseobacterium. The sequence goes on from NZ_VTSX01000018.1 coordinate 80,158, forward strand.
TACGAAGGGGTTGCGGTGCTCGATATCATTAAACATCAGATAGTCGTAGTTTCCTTTTTCATCATCGATCATCTCCTCCCAGCTGTCGCCGTACTCGGATTTGATCATGTAAATATGGGAATCCATTCCCTCGGCATAATCCACCCCCGTGAAGCAGGTAAAATTCCACTCGAAATCGGAGTATTTTTTATTTCTTCCCGGAAATGTAAATTTCGTGTACGACTGGATCTCGAATTCGTCTGAAATAATTTTTTCACGGTCTTCTTCATCTACTTTTACCACTTTAAACGTTTCCAGCTCATCGCCGCCGCCTTTGTGGTTCAGTACGATGTCAACAATCGTTTTGATGTTGTGCTCCCTTAAAGTATTGATTGCGCTGATATACTCGTCCTTGGTACCGTATTTTGTCGCCACGGTTCCTTTCTGATCAAATTCCCCGAGATCATAAAGATCATAGGTGTCGTATCCGGTAGAATCTTTTCCGCCTGCTGCTTTATAAGCTGGCGGGAACCAGATGGAGGTAATGCCGAGACCGGCTAAATATTCTGCATCATTTTGTGTCTGCTTCCACAGCTTTCCGTCTCCTTCGGAGTACCAATGGAAGTACTGGATCATCGTTTCATTCATAAAATTGTAAATTTGGTTACTACAATTTAGTGAAAAAAAACGGATTATCGATTATCAAATTCCTCAAAAGGGATTTTAAGCTGAACGGAAACCTGCTTTTTTTCTTCCGTATTCAGATGGGAGAGGGAGAGTCCCAGCAGCCTTACGGGTTTGTCAAAAGGCCGGAGTTCCCATAACTTTTTTCCGGTCTTTACGTATTGTTCCGGAAGGGAAAAATACTCTTCCTGCGTCATACTTCGGGTATACAACGAAAAATCCCTGTATTTGATCTTCAGCGTTAATGTTCTTCCCAGGATATTGTTCTTCTGAAGGCGGCTGTGCAGCTCTTGGCTGAGGCTTTCCAGCTTTTCATTGACCTGCTGTTCTTCGAAAAGGTCTTCAGAGAACGTCCTTTCTACGGCAACGCTTTTCTGGATGCGGTGCGGCTTCACCTCCGAAGTATGGATCCCCCGGACTACATTGTAATAATGCGCCCCAGATTTTCCGAACAGTCTTGTTAAATCTTCAATAGATCTTTTCTTCAGATCTTTTCCTTTGTAAATTCCTAAGCTGAACATTTTATTGGCCGTCACTTTTCCTACGCCGTAAAACTTCTCTACCGGAAGCTCTTCCAGGAAACTTTCAATCTTTTCGGGGTGGATGGTTTTCTGTCCGTTCGGTTTATTGATATCAGAGGCCACTTTTGCCAGGAATTTGTTGATGGAAATCCCTGCAGAAGCGGTAAGCCCGGTCTTCTCAAAAATTTTCTGCCGGATCTCCTTTGCAATGAGATTGGCCGACGTCATGCCCTTTTTGTTCTCCGTAACATCCAGGTAGGCCTCGTCCAGCGACAGCGGTTCTACCAGGTCGGTATATTCGTAAAAAATCTCCCTGATCTGTCGCGACACTTCCTTATATCTGGGAAAGCGCGGCGGCACGAAGATAAGTTCCGGACATTTCTGTTGGGCCGTTTTGCTGGGCATGGCGGAACGGACCCCGAATTTGCGGGCTTCATAACTGGCCGCTGCCACTACACCGCGGTGCTGTCCGCCGACGGCAATGGCTTTTCCCTTCAGCGCAGGATTGTCGTGCTGTTCCACGGAAGCATAAAATGCGTCCATATCGACGTGAATGATTTTGCGCATAGGAAAAGAAGAATCCATACCGCAAAGATATGGATTCCTGTTAGAGTTTAATGTTCAGGGTTTAATGTTCAGAGTTAAAGGCATCTCGACACTTATTTCAAAAGCTGGTCTATGGCAGACTGGATTTCGGGGTCCTCCGGAGAAATGGCGTAATACTTGGCAATCGCGGATTCCTGGTCGATCACCATGTATCTCGGGATCCAGTTGAGATCGACGTAATTGTTGAAATCATTTTTCCAGCCGCTGGCAAACCAGTAATTTTCCTTGTCTTTCATATCAAAGCGTTCCAGGCTTTTCTCGAAACCTTCTTTGGAGCGGTCGAGTGATAGAAATACAAAGTCGATATCCGTATTGTTTTCTTCCAGCTCTTTGGCTTTTGGCAGGGCATTAAGACAATCGCGGCACCATCCGGCCCAGAAGTCGATGATCAGTACTTTTCCTTTATGCTGATCCAGAATTTGCTGAATGGTTACTGTTTTTCCTTCTTCATTTTCCAGTTTCTGCGCCAGGGCTTCTTTGGAAAAACTCTTTTTCAGGACTTTCGGAGCCTGTTGTGAACAACCTAATCCGAAAATTCCCATCATTAATACCAATAACAGTTTTTTCATGTTCAAAAAATATTTATGCAAAGCTAATTCATAAAGCGGAATTCGGGACTGCTTTTCATGAAATACTAATAATGTATAAGATTGAGGATTTCTATTGATAATCTTTCACCAGACCTTTTACCAGAGCGATTACATTCGGCATTGCTTTATTGGCAGCGTTCAGGACTTCCTCATGGGAAACGGAAAAGGCGATGTCCGGCCCGCCGAGATCGGTAATTACCGAAACGCAGAAAACGTCCATTCCCATATGTCTGGCGACAATGACTTCCGGAACGGTGCTCATGCCTACCATATCACCACCAATGGCTTTAATCATGCCGTATTCTGCCGGAGTTTCAAACGTAGGGCCCTGGAGGGCGACGTAAATGCCCTGATGAACAGGAATGTTATTTTCAGCAGCTACGTTTTCGGCAACTGAAATCATTTTCCGGTTGTACGGTTCGCTCATATCCACAAAGCGGGGACCGAAAGAATCGATGTTTTTGCCACGGAGCGGATGTTCGGGCATCATGTTGATGTGGTCTTTCACAATCGCGATATCACCGATCCGGTAATCCGGGTTGACGCCGCCGGAAGCATTGGAAAGGATTAGGTTTCTGATGCCCAGCAGATGGAAAACCCGTATCGGGAAAACAACGGCTTCTATGGAGTGGCCTTCGTAATAATGGAAACGGCCGCTCATCATGAGGACTTTCCTGCCTTGCAGCATTCCGAAAATCAGTTTTCCGCCGTGTCCGGCAACGGTGGTCTGTGGGAAATTCGGGATGTTATGATATTCCAGTACCTGGATGGCTTCCACTTCGTCCTGCAGTTTTCCCAGCCCCGAACCGAGGACAACGGCGAAATCGGGGATATCTTTAATCCGGCTTTTAATAAACTCTGCGGTCTGCTTAATTTTTTCTAACATAATCCAGGATGATTTGGTTGAATTCTTCCTTTTTATCAATGATGACATTGATCGGCCAGTAGTAAACAATATCCCGAAGATAGTCAAAACTTTTAAGACGCACGTAGTCTTTTTCTGTGGTTAAGATTAATTTATATTCACCTAACTTCTTGTATTCAGCAACGATATTTTTAATATCCGCTTCTGTAAAATTATGGTGGTCCCGGAATTTCAGATGCTTCACCCGTTGCGAAAACTTTGCCAGATGGGTAAGCAGGGGTTTAGGGTTGGCAATTCCGGTAATTAAAAGGATGTCATAATAATTCAGGTTGTTGTCCGGAAGCACTTTCTCCCTTCCGTATACGTTTTCGTCGTATCCGATGGAGGAGAAGAACACCTTTTGGGTACGGTCCGGCCGTATTCTTGAAATGTAATACTGCTTGGTTTCTTCTGTAAGTTCGTCGGGGCACTTGCTCACCATAATGATGTCCGCTCTTCTGGAACCGGTTCGCGATTCCCTCAGATCTCCGCCCGGAAGAAGGTGGTCTTTGAAATAGGGATCATTAAAATCCGTCATCAGGATATTGAATCCGGCTTTGATGGCACGGTGCTGCATGGCATCATCCAGAACAAGAACATCCAGGTCCATGTCACTGATCACTTTTCGCGCACCGGGAACCCTTTCTTCGGAAACGGCAATTACAAAACGGTTTTTGAACCGTTCAAAAAGCTGCATGGCTTCATCGCCCACCGTTTTGTAGTTGCTTTCATAGTTGGTCACGGCATAGCCTTTCGTAAGGCGGCCGTAGCCCCGGGAAAGCACGCCGGTCCGGTAATGTTTGGATAAAAACTGGGCAAGATACATCACCATCGGCGATTTTCCGCTTCCGCCCACAGAAAGATTCCCGACACAGATGATCGGGGTACTGAATTTCGTCGATTTAAAAAGCCCTAAATCATACATGGTATTCCGGATACCCGTTACCAAGTGATAGCCTAAGGAAAAAGGATAGAGGTACCATCTTTTCATACCTTGCAAAAATAGGGATTTTCACAGGGATTTGAATCAATATAGCAGCTTCTTTTTGATATTTATTTTAAAAATTCTGCAGTTGATTATCATTAAATTACAGTATTTTTGCAGACTTATTTTTATTACAATGAGATATTTCATTGAATTTTCCTACAACGGCAAGAATTATTTCGGCTACCAGATCCAGCCGAATGCCATTTCTGTACAGGAAGAAATGGAAAAGGCACTTTCCACGATTTTACAGGAACATATTAAAACAACAGGGGCAGGAAGAACGGACACCGGTGTTCATGCTAAAAAAATATTCGCCCATTTTGATACGGATAAAGTTCTGGATCAGGATCTTTCCAGAAGGCTGAACAGTTTCCTTCCGGCAGATATTTCCGTTAAAAGGATTTTCCCGGTAAAGGATGATTTTCATGCCCGGTTTGATGCGACTTTCCGGACATACGAATATTATATCTCGCTGGAGAAAAACCCTTTTACTGAAGAATCGGCATGGCAGCACTGGAGAAAACCGCTGGATGTTGATAAGATGAACGAAGGCTGTAAAATTTTATTCGAATATGAAGATTTTACCAGCTTTGCCAAGCTCCACACCGATAATAAGACCAACCTCTGCAAAATCTATAAAGCAGAGTGGGAACAGAATGGAAGCGAACTTAAATTTACCGTTTCCGCCAACCGTTTTTTACGGAATATGGTACGGGCGATCGTCGGAACCCTGGTGGAAGTCGGCACCGGAAAGCTGAAGCCCGAGGAGGTACGGAAAGTGATTGAAGACAAGCACCGCAATTCAGCGGGAACTTCTGCACCGGCACACGGGCTGTACCTCGTGGATGTGGGGTATGAATTTGAGTGAAAATTAAAACTTAATATTGTTATTTAATTATAAATCTGCTTTGACTTTTACGGAAAGCTGAAAAGATGGTTATCTTTGCCGTTCTTATTTAACAAATAAAACTAATATCATGATTGGAATTTTGATTTTAATTGCCGCTTACCGCTATTATGCAGGTCTTGCAGGACGGTTCGGTAAAACAAAATGGCATTACGGCCTTCTGGCTTTGGGGATTTACCTGGGCACCCAGTTTGTTTTCGCATTTTCCTACGGCATTTACGCAGGCCTTACGGATCCCTCTTCTCTGGATGACAACAACTTCATGGAATTTTCGGTATTGAACCTGGTGGGCTGGCTTCTTTCCGTAGCGGCGGTCTGGGGATTTTATAAGATTCTGGAAGATAGATTCAGGAAAGAAAACCTGAAAAAACCGGTGATGGAAATCGAGGAAATCGGAAAAAAGGAGTTGTAAAAAACAGGAACTCTAAGTAGAGACCGTATCAAAAGGCTGGAAGAGGGAAGCCGGATGATGGGAGTACCCTCCGTTAAAATACTTCTGAGAGTCTTGAACATCAAAATGATTTTTTTGCATCAGACTAAGAAAAAATCCATTAAATTTTCTGATCATTTCTGTTTGTTTAAAACGAGATAAATACCATGGAATTCACATTAAAAAGCAGATGGCTCTGTAACCATAGTCAATTAACTTCAGATCTTTTGATGCTTGCATGGGCAAAAACTTCCGGCATCCGGCATCCTCTTCCAGCTTTATCTATCCCATAAATAACGGTCATCACAAATTTTCATCACGAATTCATCCTGTCGTAAAGGCTGACAATTTAGAAAGTCTTATTTTTGCATAGGATTTTATGTAATTCTTTCTTCAATTCGTACAATGAAAAAACAAGATACCTGGGGGATCGTGAAGCGGCTGTTCTTTATCGGAATGAAGTTCCGTTCATGGTTCATCCTTACTTTAATTATCTCCGTTATACTCGCCATGGTTTCTACGTACCGGCCCTACCTTACAATGGAGGTGGTGGATAACGACATTACCAGGCTGAAAGATAAAGCTTTGATGATGAAGCACATCTATCTGCTGGTAGGTCTGGTGTGCGCCGAAACCATTCTCAACTTTTTCCTGGTTTATTTCTCCAATTTCATATCGCAGAATGTGATCCGGGACATCCGGGAAAGGCTGTACAGCAAACTGATTTATTTTAAAACCTCATTTTTCGATAAAACGCCGATCGGCCAGCTGGTAACCAGAGCGGTCGGTGATGTGGAAACCATTGCCACGGTATATACCGACGGTTTCCTGATGGTGTTCGGGGACGTCCTGAGAATTGTCTTTGTACTGATCATGATGTTCAGCACGAATGTTCACCTGAGTTATATTACACTGGCAATTTTACCGCTGATGGTGGTAATTACCCGGTTTTTCCAGAAAAGGCTGAAAAAAGCATTTGGCGACGAAAGAAACTGGACATCCAACCAGAATTCTTTTGTGCAGGAAAGGCTGGCGGGAATGCCGATCATTCAGGTATTCAACCGTCAGGAATCCGAGTTCAAAAAGTTTGATGACATCAATATTACCTTAAAAAGCGCCTTGCTGAGAACGGTTTTCATTTTCTCGCTGTTCTTCCCGGTAGTCGAACTGATTTCCTCGCTGTTCATCGGGTTTATCCTTTTTTACGGAGGCTATATTACAATCAGTGCAGGGGTGGTGATTGCATTTATCCAGTATATTTCAATGCTGATCCGTCCTTTGAGGCAGATCGCAGACCGTTTCAATAACATTCAGCGCGGTATCGTAGGAGCGGAAAGGGTTTTGGGGCTGATGGATGAAGACAATGGCATGACCAATGAAGGAAAAGTGCAGAAAGATCATTTCGACGGCAAGATCGAATTTAAAAATGTTCATTTCGCTTATGACGAAAAGCAGGAAGTATTGAAAGGAATCGATTTCAAGGTGAATCCGGGAGAAACGGTTGCCATCGTAGGCGCTACCGGGGCGGGAAAATCTACGATCATCAGTTTGATTACCAGATTATACGATATCAATTCAGGAAATATCCTGATTGATGATGTCGACCTGAAAGATTACGAGCTGTATAACCTGAGAAGCCATATTGGGGTGGTGTTGCAGGACGTATTCTTATTCCACGGCAGTATTTTTGAGAACCTTTCTTTTGGGGACGAAAGCATTACGCTGGATAAAATAAAAGCGGGAGCCCGGGAAATTGAGGTTGACCAGTTTATAGAGCAGCTTCCGGGCGGTTACGATTATGTAGTGAGCGAAAGGGGGTCGTCGATTTCTTTAGGACAGAGACAGCTGCTATCGTTCCTGCGGGCGTACCTGTCGGATCCGAAGATCCTGATCCTGGATGAAGCCACTTCTTCGATTGACCATGAAAGTGAAAAGCTGATCCAGCGGGCCACGGAAAAGATTACTAAAAACAGGACTTCCATCATCATTGCCCACCGGCTTTCAACGATTGAGAAAGCAGACAAGATCATCGTGATGGAACACGGTAAAATTGTAGAGGAAGGCAAACACCTTGAACTCCTCGATAAGAACGGGTATTATTCTACCTTATACAAAGCCCAGCTGAGACATGAGATCGAGCTGGAAGAAGAGGAAAGCAAGAAATAGTTGTTCCAAATAAAAAATAAGGGTTAAAATCAGTACCGATTTTAACCCTTATTTTTTATTTAATCTCATAATTCTTTTTGAGGATGTCTGCAAATTCTTCTTTTGAAATTCCTTTTCCCGACGTGAAGCGAACATTCACCAGGCCTTCAGCGGTCGTCAGCTTACCTTTGCCATAGAGATAATCCAGCAGATTCTGAAGATCGTATTGATCTGCTTTCAGGCTGTAAATTTTATCATCCTGAATATCAGCTTCAAAAGAGACCGTATCTCCGGGAAGCAGAAAAGCTTTCTGTTCGATACTGATGCTGTAGCGTGAAGTATGATGGGTAAAAGACGGTGTAAAAAACAGCATCACGAAGGGAACAATAATGGCAAAAAGCAGGTTCCATACGGCATGATACAGAAAGCTGTACAGAATATTCAGCCGTACACGGATATAGCTTAAAATAAAACCGCCCGATAGCTGGGAAATGACGATCAGCGGGGATAAAGCATAGAATTTCCATGAATCATTTATATAATTATCGAGATGGACGAAACCGAATGCCACTGCGGAACCATACACCAGGTACGGAAAGATCCTGTTCCATTTTTCACGGCTGATAAAACGGGAAAACAGCCGGTGGTACCTCAGCGAATACCTGAAAAGAAATTCTTCCAGCAATGGTGCCATAAGGACTGCCAGTAAAAACAGGTTTAATAAGGTAAGGCTGCTCAGAGGATAGGCTTCCTGAACGGTTATAAAATTCTCCACCAGGTAATCAGAGGGGAATACAATGATAAAGTGCAGTAAAATTTCAATAAGCAGCAAATTAAAAATCAGCAGGAATCTGTTTTTGGAAGAAATATGGATCCGGACATCGTCAGGTTTCTTTACAAAATGCCATAATCCGGCAGCATCGTTTTTCAGGCGGAGAAAGTAATTCACAGTAATTTTTAACAATAGGTTTTAAAGAAAGATAAATTGTTACATTCTCATTTCCTTTTGAATGAAAAATAAAAAAAACACCTCTGGTAAAAGTCATTTTTTCAGGGCGTTGAATTCGATAATTTGCGACGGATCATCAAGTTTTGACCTCTTTGTTTAAAGCAGAAAAAAATTAAACACTACCGGACAGCATCAGTTGAGTAGCGTTCAGGACAGCTTTATTCATCAGTTGTGCAAGAGAATTAAGAAAGTTTAAATCTGTATATAATGCATTTATTTTTGAAAATGTTTTTGATTATGGTAAATAAATTAAATAATTTATGTTAAAACGTTATGTTTGTCCCAGATAATTTATTAACTTTATTGTGAAATTAAACAGTCATCCTTCGATTTGGTAGGGTGTTTGATGTAAACAAGTACTTTTTAATTAAAATATCAAAAATAGATGAAAAATATCCAAGACGAATTTCAGGTTTTTAAAGACGAATTGAGAAAGTTGAATATCGAAGTACAGAAAGTGGTAAAAGTTGGGAATGGCAGTATGGATTTCCACGAAGTCTTTTACAAGTCGCCACGGTATGAAGATGTGAAGAGCGTGTATGTTCAGCGGCATAATCTGGACAATATTCTGGCAAAATTTAAGCAAGCCTACCATTAAGATAAAACGCGGTCCGGAATCCTGGGCCGCGTTTGTGTTTTTATTTATTTCCATGGTTCAATATCATCTCTGAACAAAAGAATTTCCGGTATTACTCCAGTTCTTTAATGCCTTATTTCTCCCGACATGCAAAGGCTTGCTATCAGCGTTCCATAATACAAGACCAGGTTCAGAATCAGGTATTTCATTTCGGTTTCACGAATGTTTTTCCGGTTGATGAAGATTATGCCCTGCCTGATGAGGACAACCAGCGAAACCAGTACCGTGAGGACTGATGTTGCCACAACTCCGCTCACCATTCCCTCATACGCATCAAATCCATAATTAAATTCCCTGAAGAAGAAATGCTGAAGACTGAAAATGATGATAAAAAGATAAGCGCAGGACTGGATTTTACATAGGGTTAATGCTTTCATTTCAATTTATATTTAAATACAACAGAATCCCCGTTTACCGATACCATCATCGAATCGAAATACTTTTTATGATCAAAACCGGCCATAAATTCGGCAGCATAGGCTTCTACTGCCTTGATATCAACCGGGACACTATCCTGCTGCCTGGCTACCATGTTGAAATGCTCCAGCCTGGAGATCCGGCGGTGCTTAAGATCACGGAAATACCAGAGGGTATCGATGGTTTCACCGGTATCCATATCGATATGATACTTTTTGTTCAGCTGCATCATAAGTTCAGCGGTCTTCTGGCTCGGCTCATAGCGCGGCATTCTTCTCATTCCCCAGGTAAAAGGGTTGAGGTAAATCACCATGGGCAGCAGAACCAGCAGAATAAAAACGGCGGTAAAAAATTTTTTCATTCGGGTAAATAAAAACCGCTCTAAGATAGAACGGTTTTCTGAATATTCAAATTATTTTTCTAGAACCGGTATCCTACAGACAATCCGCTCCGGAATCCCAGCCACGGCCCGTCTACATTTACTTTGGCTCCGCTGGAGTTGGTTTCTACGGTATAATTGACATATGGAATATCCAGGTCTTCGATTTCCTGTTTTAATCTTGCCTGCATATCGGGCGTCAGCACCACATCGCTGGTCATGATGAAATCGCCCTGGCCTTTTCCGTAATGGGCTCCGGCAATCCATAAATCCAGCACCAGGTTCCGGCTTTTTGTAAGAAAGAACTGGGCGCCGATCATCAGTCCGCCGCTGTTTCCGTGGGCACTTCCGTTTCCTTTCAGCGGAATTTCATATGTGATTCCGCTGAAGGTGTAATCATAATAAAAATCGAAGGTATTGGACGTTATTTTGGAATACCGATAGTACGGTGCGAGGTAAAATCCTTTTCCATAGCCGGCTCCCAGATAAAAACGCGGCTCGATGGTGAAATTGAAGGATTTTACTTCAAGGTTCTGGAATCTTCTTTCGTCCTCATCTTTCAGAAACGAATTGATGAAGGGTACTTTTCCTTCAGGCATGGCCCCGAACCCCATATTCACGGAAAACCATTGGGTAAAGGCTCTCTCATAGGAAAGGTTGATATTCCTGAAAGCGTAGGCGGTAACATTCGTTTTAATGATGTTCAGCTTGTCCGAATAGTCGGAAACCGGAGCTTCCTGCGCAGCTAATGCTGAAGAAATAAAGGGAAGCAGTACAAGGTATTTTTTCATAATCATATATTTAAGTGTTGCTGAGGTGCAAGCAAAAAACGGGCAAATAATTGCGGAATTTACAGGCATATAATAAAATTAATATTCTCTTGATAAAAATATATGCCGGCTTCAGGCATTAAGCTAATCTCTGATGTAACAATTTATACTTCCTGCTTGTCTTATTCCATATATTCAAATTCAGAAATGAAAAAAACTTTATGTTCGTTGTTTCTTTTGTGCGGAATTTTAGCTTTTTCGCAGGAAACTGTAAAGAACGATACCATGAATACGAAAACGGCGGAAATCCGGGAAGTTATCGTAAAAGCACAGCGTAAGAAACAGATGGCCGACCGTGCTGTCTACACGTTTGATAAGGAAGCCCTGGAAAAAGCACGCTATGCAAAAGACCTGATACAGACTTTACCGGAACTTCAGCTGGACCCGGTAACCAATACGCTGAAAAGTACAAAAGGCGGGACCACTCTGTTTTTAATCAACGGGATTGAAGCAACGGATATGCAGATCCGAAGCATAGCTCCAAGTGAAGTGGTAAAAGTGGAATATTATGATATTCCTCCTGCCCGATGGGCAACAAGAGCAGATATCGTAGTGAACCTGGTGACCCGCTCCACTGAAACCGGCTACGTTTTTGGGACCGATGTAAGTTCCGCACTGAATACCGGATTTGTAAATGGCTCGGCATATGCGAATTTTACCAAAGGAAAAAATAACATCGGACTGGAATACTCTATCAACCTGAGGGATTATAATAACCGGAAGATCCACAGTATTTACGATTATCACCTGGACGGCAGCCATTACCGGACCGATGAAAGCAAAGTTGATCACTTCGGATATACCTCTCAGAATCTGGCGTTGAGATACACCCGGATGGTTCCGGACAATTATGCTTTACAGGCAAAAATGGATGTGGATATTTTTACCAGTTTCATCAAAGGAAAAGGCGGCAGCATTTTTACCAAAGACATCTTTACCGAAGAGCATGCCCTCCTTAAAAACGGATCTTCCGGCTATACCGTTCCGACCCTCGACCTTTATTTGTCCAAAAACATCAGTAAAAAAGATGAGCTGAGCATAAATGTAGTCGGATCTACCTTTAATACCGATACTTCTGAATTTGCAAGGGAATGGATCATTTCCTCCGGAACTTCCGTTTTCGATAATGATATGAACCTTACAACCAGACAGACGGGCATCATCGGAGAACTGGCGCATGTCCATACTTTCGAATCAGGGAAGCTTTCTTCGGGGTACCGGGTTTCCAACACGGCGATTTCCAATGATCTTCAGAACCTGACCGGATTTTCGGAATACCGTGTCAATTACCTGGAACAGTATTTTTATACGGAATTTTCAGGAAAAGTAAAGAAATTCAGCTATCGGGTAGGAGCAGGCCTTACCAACATCCATAATAAAAGCGCTGAAAACACCTTCGATCAGTGGGCTTTTACCCCTAAGGTCATTCTGGGATATCAGCTGAAAGATAACCAGAACCTGCGTTTTACCAGCAGCTATAAACCGGTAAGCCCTTGGAGTACTGCTTTGAGCAGCAATATTGTACAAATGGCACCGAACATTGTACAGCGCGGAAATCCTTTCCTGAAATCCCAGCAGATCTTTGCCAATAATTTCATCTATTCATTTAACAATAAATATTTTGATTTCAATGCCAATCTGTTTTACCAATATACAGACCGGATCATCAACCAGTATTATATAGCGGATGAAAATTTCGGCTATGCGCTGACGTATGAGAATGCAAAAAATGCCCAGCGATCGGGGCTTCAGCTTTCGGGTTCTTACAAGCCATTCGGTAACAGTCTTCTTGTGGTGAAATTAAACCTGACTCCGGCAACGGAAACGGTCAGGACAAGCAGCGGCGCTTTAATTAAGAATAATTACCTGGCCAATAATCTGGTGCTGTCTTCCGAATACAAGTCCTTCAGCCTGCAGTATCAGCTGAATATCCCGGTATACACGCTGAACGGTGCCTTTTTAAGCACCAATGAAAACCAGAACCATGCTTTTGCCAGCTATAAAAAGAAAGAGTGGACGTTGATGGCAGGAATGTACTGGATCGGAATGCCGTCGGAATACAAGACCAAGAGCCTTCCGGAAAGCCTGGTAAATTACAGCCGCGTTAACCGGATTATGAACAACCGGTGTATGTTTGTACTGGGCTTCAGCTATGATTTTTCCAAAGGCAAAAAGACGGAACTGAATAAGAAGCTGAACAATTATACGGCTCCGGCTGCTACTTTTTAATCCGGTTTTTACCGTTTATTTTTTTTATTTAAAATTTAAAACTCCGCCCGGAAATTCCGGGCGGAGTTTTTATTATCTATAGAAATAGATTTTATTTTTTAATGAATTTTGACGTTTCCGGCTTCTGGCTGTTTTTTCCGGATACTTCAATAAAGTAAGAGGCAGCAGGAAGATCAGACACTTGTACTTTCCCGGATTGGATGTCAGAGGTTTTAATCAGTTTCCCGTCTACGCTGTAGATTTTTGCCGTTGAATATTCACCGGTCTTTCCTTTAAAGCCGATAAAATCCTGAGCCGGATTGGGGTACACCTGCAGTCCTGCTTTTCCGGCGTTTATTTCCCCGGTTGAAAGAACTGCTGAGCTCAATACCTGCGCTCCATCGGTCGTCTGGTTGTTGATGTTGGCAAGAGGTACATTAATAACCGTCTGAATGGTGGTCAGCAACGGGAATTTCTTGGAGCTGTTATAGTAAGAATAAGACGTATTGGTGATACTTCCGATCGGAATTATGAAATTCGTATCATTTGGCAAGTACAAGTTGAAAGTCTGGACAGATCTTACTCTTAAAACATTCGTAAATGTATAAGCACCCAGAATCAGTGTCCCGGAAGCATTGGGATTGATGGTAATGGTTCCCCTGCAAAGACCGCTTAAGGCAGTAGAAGAGAAAGTCCCCTGTGCGATATCCGTTTCTGTAGTTGTTGTGTATTGAGTAGGATAACTAATGAATATTCCGTTGTTGGCCGATAAATTCAGGGTAGCATCGGGCGTTACCAATCCTGTAATTTCAAGTTTGGAAGCACTTTGTTTGTAAAATACCGTATTTCCGGTGCCTGTCATTTTCAGTGTTGATCCCGGAAAAGTACTGACTTCACTGGCGGTAGGCGTAGAGTAAACCGTTGAGGCCGATCCGGCGAATGCAAGCGAACTGTTGTTAAACGTTGTATTGGCGCCTGTAGCCGAATTGTCCGGAGTTCCGACAACGCCGAGATAAGCCACCGTTTCACCGGAAACGGGATCGTTAAACGCTTTGGTAATTGTCGTCTGTGCCGATAAGATACCTGCTGATGCAAGCAGAAAAAATAGAGTTTGTTTCATAAAAATTTTTTGTTTTAAAGATAAGCAAAAAAGGCACCGCGGTATTCAGGTATTTTACGGATTTTCAACTGTAAATTAATGATTCACAGTATGATGAATTGTTTTGTTTTTGAATGTTCCTGTATGGCTAGGTTTTTAAAGCCGGATGGCTGCATTGGGCTGTTCCTTTTCAGAAAGATTAAATATTTTGCCTAATTTCTGGGAAGCATTTACAAACGCAATAAAAGCGCAGAGTTCTGAAATTTCATCATCGGTAAAATATTCCCGGAGCATATCGAAATGCGAAGGGAAAATGGATGTATGGTCTTTGCAGAAAAGTTCAGCAAAAGCCACGGCTACGGAAATTTTCATCTGCGATGCATCAAAGTCCGGTTTACCGGCTTTTGCCATACAGTATTCACAGCCGTTTTCGAAAGCCATCGCCCTGCGGATCTGCTCTAGCATATTCTTGTCTAAAACGGTTTCTTTCCATAAAGTTTCTTCCAGAATATTCCAGGAATTCAGGATTGCCGGGTTGTGGCCGATCAGTTTTTCAAAAGGTGTGTTCCCGTTTTCCGAGAAAGGTATTGTTGTCATATCTATTGTTTTACCAATACAAAATTCATCAATATTCTACCAATCTGAAAACGGATTTAAAGGTTAAAGTTTTAAATTTGCATTGAATTAATGGTATTTAAAATATTTTTCAGTGAAAATAATGTTGGATGATTTCGATTACCGGATTTTAAAAATCCTGAGTGAAAATTCCCGGTTGAGTTATGCGGAAATCGGACGTACAATTTCCCTGTCTCAATCGGCAACCAAAGAAAGGGTTCAGAACCTGCTGGACAGCGGGATCATTAAGCAGTTTACCGTAGAGGTGGATTATGAAAAATTAGGGTTTCCGCTGAAGGTGGTGATCAGCATGAAATTTAAGAATGACGAGTTCCGAAGGTTTATCGATGATGTGCATCAGTTTCCGGAAATCCTGAACTGTAAAAGGGTGACGGGCGAATCCTGCCTGATCGCGGAATGTGTGCTGAAAGACAGCCGCCACCTGGAGCAACTCATTGACCGGCTGATTTCTTATGGAATTCCGACAACAGCCATTCAGCTTTCTGAAATTAAAACGAATTCGTTTTTTAAGTAAAATTTAGCGTAATCTGAAGAAGTAGGCTGAAAGAGGGAAGCTTTCAGGCAATCCAGCCTACCGATTTTTTCCAGGCTTTCATTTCTTCGTTTCTCTGCTTCAGATCTGCCGGCAGATGCTGGTTTTCTTTCTGTGTGCGGTTTCTGATGCTGGCGGTTTGTTCTTCAAGTGAATTCAGGCCGAGTGATTTTCGTCTCTCGTTCACCTCATTCAGGTCATCATAAATATTCGGGCTCAGCTGTCCGTTTTCATCCCAATCAAACTGGGTCCCGTACAACTGTGGCCTTCCTTCAAAAACGGCAATCCTGTCGGACAGATAAGCAATATTGATATTCTCAGCATGGGTTTCAGGATTGGAGTCTTCCAGCAGTTTCAGGCATTTCCTCATAAAATCCGGCCGGGAGATGGCATGCTGGATAATTATCCATGCTGCTTCAGAAGCTTCTGTACCCACTTTTTCAGTAGTAGGATAGCCGATATGATCTATGATTTCCTCCAGTATTTCCGCATTTTTATGGTGAAGCGCCTGCATGGCTTTCTGATAGCCATTCCCCAGTTCCCCATTACGGATCAGCTGATCCCGGAGTTCAAGATCGGCATTTTTAAGACTGATGATTTTTTCGGCTGCGCTTTTGAAATCCATAAGTGATAAGAATATTAATCCTGATAAAAGTTTTCCCTGCGTATGGCATACACCAGCTCATCCTGTAATTCGCCGTTTTTGATGAGGATTTTTGGAAAGCGCGCTTCCAGTATGAATCCGTTCTTTTCCAGGACTTTCTGAGAGGCGGTGTTGCTGCCGAACGGACGGGCGAAAATACGGTCGATTTCATCATAATTTCGAAAAGCAAAATCAATGGCCTGCTGAATGGCCCGGCTGATAATACCTTTTCCCCAGAAAGTTTCCCCGAGCCAATAACCCAGCTCGGCATTCTTCCGATGGATGTCGTGTTGAGGATGGATCCCGATCCCACCTGCCGCTTCGCCGTCTACTTCAATGGCAAAGATATGGACAGAACCAGGTTGAGTGGCAAATTCAATAAACGACATTCCGTCTTTTTCCGAATAAGGATGCGGAAACATATCGGTCATATTTTTTGCGATGCTTAAATTATTGGCATATTTAACGAGGCTGTTGAGGTCTTCCTTTTTCCAGGCTCTCAGTTTGAATTCTTTTTTCATAAAGATTGATGTAAAACAAATGTAAAAAATTTCAGTTTTTCTAAAGTTTAAAAAATTAGATGATATTATTCAATGAGCAGTTTCACATATGTTTTACCATCTTGTCCTTCAACCTCCATATTGTACACCCGTTTACCGACAACGGATTTTAAAAATTCACGGATATCTTCCGGATCACCGGCAAATTCGAGATTCAGATATTGTGATTCGATCACTTCAGGATTTATAAAACCTGAAATATACAGGTTGAACCGGTCCAGCAGGTCTTCCAAAGGGTATTGGGAATCTTCATCGTCTTCCAGCTCCAAACTTAGGGCGGTGACGTATGTATTGTCTTCCGTATTTCTGTAAATATGATCGTCTATGGATTCATAAACCGGAGGACTGTATTTTTCAAGGGTGATGGATCTTATGTTTTTCATTGTGGGATTATTTATATCGGCAGAAAGAACTTCCGGCATCCGGCATCCCTCTTCCAGCCAATTATATGAGTTCTACTTCGATTTCACGTTAATTTAATAAAAATTTTCAAGTTCCAGTTTTTTGATCCGGGCAACGATAGCTCCTCTGGTCCTTCCGAGGTGGTCGGCGATTTCCTTAATCGGACAGCCGTCGCTGAACATTCCGGCCAGCTCATCATCTTCATCCTGGGTCCATGGCTTGTAGGCTCCTTTGTGGGTCGTCCGGATCTGTTCTAAGGAATAGGCTTTGTCTTTTTTATTTTTATTCTTTTCAGCACCGGCAAAAGTATGTTTCTTCGGTAACTCTTCATCTTCATTTTTCACTTTTACAACATGAATGGAAGGCGATTCCAAGATAAAGGTATCCGGCAGCAGGGTCTCGGGAATAGAAAGGGTATTTTTAGCCCTCGTCACCGCCACATAGAGCAGATTGATCTCTTCGTTGGTTTTAGGGATATTCAGTTCAAAGTTTTTCTTGTCTTCCTTAAGCTTTTCCAGCCTTTTTTCGGAGATAAAATCATTCACCAGCTCTACCGAATCATACTCCATTCCTTTGCAGCGGTGAACGGTAGAGAAAATCATATCCGCATCCTCCTTGTTGTTGTTCCCGACATGTCTTTTCTTGATGGTATTGATGATTTCCGGGATTTCACTTTCATATTCTTTAATAATTTCAACCATCAGGGAAAGCTGAACGTCTTCTGTTTTTTCAATATAATCTTCCAGTTCAGCCAGGTCTTTCATCGACCGGATCAGCTCATCTCTGATCAGATGGCGTTTGTTGCTGTAGAGGTTCAAGACATCATAAAGCGAAGCGCCGTCATCAGCGTAAGTGTAGGATGTGATGTTTCCTTCAAAATAAATCTGTCTCGATCTTTTATTTTCCGTAACGTATTCGATGGCTTTAAGCAGCAGTCCGAGATTGGTTCTCGCCAGGGTAGCCCGGGTTTTTATTCCTTTACTGTTGCCGGCTCCGGTTATGGAGACGGAAGCCGTAAAGTTTTCATAAAGATGCTTTTTCAGATCCAATACCTCCGAAGCCAGACCGGCAATGTCCTGTCCGAACCGGAAGCTGGTGGAAAGATGATAGGTTGTAAAGTCCGCTTTCTCCAGGGAATTCACGGCATACCGCCAACTGTAGATCTGCTGATGGGTATCGCCGACAATTACTTTTACGGCTTTCTGGTTAAAAAAGAGATCGAGCATCGCCGGAGAAGCATCCTGGCCTTCATCAAAAAGGATATAGTCGTAACCGAGCTCCGGATTCAGCAGCTGGAATTTTTTCAGGTAAAAGTCGTGGGTCACCTCAATTTCCCCTTTGTCCATTTTACTCAGCAGCAGCCGGGTCTGGGCTATGATGTAATCGTAAAACGTTGAAACGAATGCTTTGGCCTTCGGGTCGGTAACGGTATCCAGGTAGTTCAGGTCCTGGACCTTGCGTTTGTCGCTGTTGCAGAAATAGGCGATGCATTTATTGATGTGGTTGGCAACAATATATTCGGCATGTTTTTCACCATTGCCCTGCAGGTTCAGGAGGGAAGCGATCTCATGGGTTTTGTAGCCCTGTGCACGGACTTTATAATTGTAATGGAAGACGATATGCCGGAATGCCAGCGAATGGGCGGTCTCTACCCTGACGTTATGAAGCCCTTTGTCAGCAAATTTTTTAGCTGCTTCGATCCGCACCGCTTTGTTGAATACCAGATAGAGGATTTTACTTCCCGCGGGGCGCGTTCCGGCGTATTCGATAACGGTGGTGGTTTTTCCGGAACCGGCTACGGCATTGATCTTAATATTTCCGGACGAGTTGATAATGTCCTGCTGTTCCTGTGTTAATTTCATCGGTTGTGTGTTTTTTGTATTGATCATTTTTTATTAAGACCGGATGGTTTATTGGTTTCTGCTTACCACAGCTGATAATTTTCCAGTCTGAAATTATTTATCAGACTTTCCGCATTTGGCCTTCTTTCGTCATGACGGTGAATATCAGCCCCTGCGGAAATAAGTGTTTTAAATATTTTTCTGAGCTGTTGCAACAGAATACCATCGGACAGATCTGCATTGGGATGACGGATCATCTGATTGGCATCCAGAATGGCGCGGTGCAGGCAATTGTTACCATACGAATCCATAGCGTTGGGATCTGCCTGTTTTTCCAGCATCTGCTGAAACAGCGCAAATGCCTGATTAAACTTATCCTCATTTTTCTGAAGCGTGTAGGTATTAAATACCAAAGCCCGAATGCAATCGTGAAGAACGGGCGCCGTCCATTCGTTGATGGCTGAGGTTTCCATGAAATTTACATCCGCCCCTTTTTCGATAAGAAGTCCGGCGATATCGAAGTTTCCGATTTTAAAAGCTACCTGCAGCCCGGACTGCCCGTCGTTCTTCTTGGGCGGTGCAAAGCTGCATACCGTCAGATAAGCCTTATCGGATTCAATAAGCTCCGCTACTTTTTCGGTGTTACCATCCGTAATGGCTTTAAAATAGGTTCTGATGTCCTTTTTCTTCATCCGGCAAGTTCTTTAGCATTTACTCCATAAATTCTTCATTGATAAAGTCATAGCCGTTGTCCATCAGCATGTTCAGGTATTCCTCAAAACTGCCGGCAATGACGCTTAATTCATCAGGATCGTGGACAAAACGTACAATCTGGCCTTTTGTCCCTTTTTCGGACGGGCTGAAATCGATAAACAGCTGGGAGGTGCCGCCATTGTTCATGCAGTCTGAAAAATGGAGCCATTTTAAATCTTTTGCTGTCGTGGTGATCCTTTCATCTACTTCTACCTCATCGTATTCCCGTTCGATATAATCTTTATAATATTGGGCTGCCAGATCCCGGTTTTCAATCATTTCACCGGACGAGAGCAGATAATACGGGTATTCCTCCATATCGGAACCCAGAAAGTAAAAGGTTATTTTCTCTCCCTCATATTCCCGCCAATAGGTCCCGTCCACGTATTTCAGGAGATCGATCAGTGCTTCAGGAATTTCCGGATAAAGTTCTTTAAGCTTCCGGATATTTTCT
Source organism: Chryseobacterium sp. SN22 (assembly GCF_008329705.1). GTDB lineage: Bacteria > Bacteroidota > Bacteroidia > Flavobacteriales > Weeksellaceae > Chryseobacterium. The sequence continues at coordinate 100,312 of NZ_VTSX01000018.1, forward strand.
TCGGCAAGGCCATGCTTTACCATTTCAAAATGGTCCCAGCTTTCTTTTCCCTGTTTTTCGTAATACGCTTTTTTCAGTCCGGCAATATACTGTTTTGCGATAGGATTCATTTTTTTTATTTTAAATTTACGGAATTCCGTTGTGTTTTTTATAATGTGAGGGATTGAAAATTCTGGTAAGAACATCTGAGTCATCGGTAAATCTGCGTGATTTTTCTTTAACGCAAAGGTTTTATTTTAAATCTGCATATTTGTAAGGTGGCAAAGAATGAATCAGCAAGCTGATTCGATGAAGCTATCCGGTTAACTTTGTGCAACAATTTATTGCCTTCTTGAGGTAGATATTACACCTTTTTAAAAAAAATTAATCTTAATACCACCCCGTCAAAAATTCTTTGAATTTTCGCTATCCTCTGGTGAAGGGGAATTTTTTAGGCTGCTTATTAGCAGTAATTATGGGAACATGATTAAACCAATTTGTAGATTAACAATCCAAATCAATTGGTTCAAATGATTAATTTTCCTTTTCAAATCGGAAGCCCTGTGCCTGCAGATATTCTTCCAGATCTACTTCAAACGGAAGGTAATAGCCGTTCTCCAGATCATACACCGCACTGCTTGAATCGGAAGCTTCCAGGAATCCGAGGACTTTCGAGCGGGTCTGTTCTTTGGCTTTTTTCCAGCACTGCTTCAGGAATTCATGTTCCAGCCCGGACTGGTTTTCCCAATAACCGGTCGTGTCCAGCCTGTTGTCGGCATTAAGATGTCCGGTATACTGGATGTCGTTTTCATCCAGGATTTTCCGGCACAGGTCCTGAAGGTCTGCCTGCGTGTAATCTTGAAATCCATGTTCCTTCAGGTGGAGTTCTGCGATGTGAACGGTTTTGTCGGGGGCATAATAGGCGTAATTCGGCATGGCAAAGAGGAAGCTTAAAGGGCTTGCGGCATAATAATACAGGCCGATCACTTCCACTTTCCGGTCATCTTCCCTGAAGGTATCGGTTGAATTCAAAACCTTTACCAGAAAATCGGTAACTGCCCTTTCCCTTGGGAAAAGGATGGTTTCCTGAAAGGCTTCATCTATTTTTGATTCCAGATTTTTCATAAGTGGCTGTTTGAAAGATAAAAATAAGGAAAGACTTTGGAAAAACGGTTACTGCATGATATTTTAAAATGTTTTTAGATGATGAGTATAAGCGTAAATGCTTATAACAGCGGAGTATGCTTTACTATTCAAACCCGAAATTATTTCCGGCGCAGGTCGGTGATCAGTAATCCGTTGTTTTGTCTTAGCCGATCAACGGTTTTCTCGGTTTCGGAAGGAACCGGATTCTGCTCCAGTTGTTTAAATTCACTGGTGGTAAGGCCTACGATCTGTAAAAAGGAAACTTCCCCGTGCGGCGTATTTATTTTTCCAAATTCGGGATCGAGGGTAAAAGACAATGCGGTGATGTCGGTATCATATCCGATCCGTATCGGACCGTTGGCGGGGATCAGGTGGTATTCCTCAAACCATTTGCCGGATTGGAAGACATACCTCGCCAGATTCTGGAGAAGGTTGCAAACCCAATGGATGTTGTCATCTTCCTGTTCCATTTTCAGCCGGAAAGTGAGCTCAAATCCGAATTTGCTGAATTCCCCGCCGGTACTTTTTTCACTGTAATAGAGTTCCGAGAATCCGTAGGTCACAAAATGGAAATGCTTTTCCTGTTTTTCGCTCCGGTACACACTGATTCCATCCAGCGGATCGTTGCCACCAACCGCATAATGGAGTGGCGGTGCAAAATGAAGCGGCTCCTGGCCGGGATAGATTTTTTCCAGTTCCCTGTCAATGCATTCCCAGCCGACGGCATCGTCTTCCGTAAATTGTTTTCTGTATTCTTCTGTAGTCATTGGTGGATTTTTGAAGAATTAAGGTACGGAAAAAAGGGGTTACTGCCAAGTTTTATGCAGAATGGCATTTCGCGGACTGCAAATCCGGGAAATTAGCTTTCTTATCAACTCTTCATCTGATAAAGGATATACAGGACCGGAATTAAAAACAGGATGATAAACGGAAGGTCGGATGCGGCGGCGGCATACTGCTTGTTCCGGATCCTGATGATTAGGTCTGTAATCAGGCCGGTAATCATTAAGGCCAGAATAATAAACAGCAGGTAAGCAATGCCTAATCCGGCATCGGTAGGATGTTCTTTTTTCCGGTTGGCTTCAAATACCGCCTGTGAATATCCATACAGGACCAGGAGGGGAGTGCCGATAATCAGGAGCCTGATCAGAAAATTTTTTATAAATTTCATAGTGTGTTCTTGTTAAAGCCGTTATAATTTTGTCCTAATAGCAATGGCAGCGTCTCCGATAAATTGTTATGTATTCTTCTGTATTCACGGGTAGATTTTGGGGAATTAAGATACAGGAAAAAAGGTTGTGTATAGCTGAAGAATTATTACAATAGCAGCCGGTTGAAAGCTACCTGAATTTATTATTTCCTTTCCAAAACATAAGCGAAATACCAACTATTAGCATACCGATGACTGCAAATAAAAGAATCTTTAAATTTCTATGTTCGGTTTTCAGTGCTTCATATCTGGATTCGTCCAAATCAGCTTTTCGTTTTAGCTTTTTAATATAAATGTCCGGCTTATTTGGCTCCAGCTCAAAGTCTTCTATAAAAGGCTTTAGAACCACATCCTCATCCTGATTTACATATTCTTTTCCCAAATCCTGTAAAATTTTCAGTTCGTCCTTCGTGACGTTTTTCAGAGGCCTGGTGTAGGTGCAGAATTCAGAGTAGAGTAAACCGGTATCGGGTTCGATATAGCCGAAAATCAGATACTCGGTATTTTTATCGTAAGACAGATCGCATGATCTGAGCGGGGATGAAAAAAGGACGGCGTCTTTTTTGTAAAATTCTCCGTAAGCCTCCGACTTATAAATTGTATTGACCTTTATTTTGCTGAGATAGCTATTTAAGGTCTTGAATCCGGAAGGGACCTGAATAATGTCATATACTTTTCCTGTAAACACAAAATCCGCATACTTAAACGATTCCCGAATACTCATGTTCTCGCATTTGCATCCGGATAATTTTACTGAAATCAGAAATGATAAGATGAGAAGCTTTATTTTCATGGTTATTTCAGAGGATATTTAAGGGCTTGCTGTTACATTTTCTTTTTCATCAAAGGCAGCTGCATCACATCGATTTTCCCTTTCTTATTGGGATAATACAATGATTTTCCATCAAGAATAAAAAATTCGTCCCGGATGTTGTCTTCATAGGCGGCGATATCCTCGATTTCAAACTCGAAGACGTTGGAATCCTTATTAGCCTTATTGAAAATAAGGTAGTTGCTGAGATTGTGGGTCCTGAAACCGAGCTGTGAAAAATCTTTTTTGGAAACACTTACCGAATTTTCCTTGTTAAGGATATTTTGCCTATCTATATACGGAGCCCTGCCGCTGCTTTTTACATAAGGCGACTTCAGGATATTGATATAATTTGCTTTTTTATCAAAATAAACGGTTGCCATTTTGAAGCCGTCGCTTACCGTATTTCCGGAATCATCTTTTTTCGGAATGTAGCTGATCTTAATGGTGATGGAATCCGAATCGTTTCTGGATTCTTTCATTTTTACTTTGGCAAATTCTTTCTTAAGATCGGGATTCAGCAGAACCCTGTTTCCGGAAAGCTTCCAATGGCCCTCATATTTTTTTCCATAATAGTTGTAGATGAAAGTGGAGTCCGGTTTCAATTCAATATAACTTGCTGCCGGGTTGAGTCTGTTGAGAAGTCCTTCGCCATATATTCCTGCAATGTCTTTCGTTTGAGAATGAAAAACAGAAGCCATCAATAGTAAAGCAACTGAAAGAATGGTTTTCATGATTTTAACTGATGTTTAAAACGGTAAAAATAAATAAAATATCAATGGTTTTCTGCCAAAATAAATTCCAAATCACATTTACAGCCATCATAGAGGTTGTCCGTTCAGATCCGTCGTCAGCACTTCGCTCATATAATCAAAGAAAGGACGCATGGCCAGGAAGGTGAGCACGGCTTCTTTTTGGAAATCATCTGAAAAAACTTCCTGATCGGTAAACGGCCGCATCACGACATACTGCTTTTTCCGGATGAGATTAATGGCGGGATGGTTTTTATTGAAACCTCTCGGTGCGGTTTTCACAGCTTCGCCTTTTATCTCTTTAAAATAATTGATGAAGGTCTGGTCTGAAGTGATCTTTTCAATTTCCACGGTGCTGATCTCAAATTCTTTGCGGATGCGGAGCAGGTCTTTGGCATCCGGTCCCCAAAATCCACCGCCCACAAAGCTGTTGCCGGGTTCGAGATGGATGTAATAGCCTCCTCTCAGCATCGGCTTCAGGCGGGAGTACCCGGCTCCGAAATGGGTCTTGTACGGCGTCTGGTCCTTTGAAAACCGGACATCCCGGTAAATCCGGTACAGATGGATTCCCGGTACCCGGTCATGTTGCTGAAGTCCGGCATGGATCCGGTTGAAAAGCGCCTTGTTTTCTTTTGCCAACACGTCATATTCCGCTTTGTGGGCGGCAAACCATTCGCGGGTGTTGTTTTTCTCCAGCTGCTTCAGGAATTCAAAGGCTTTTTTCATCTTACGGTTTTTAGTGAAATTAAATATTTACAAACAAATTACGATCCGTTGAATCAGATCGGATGGTGAATACTGAAAGACAGATGCTCTAAGTTTCACCAAACCCGTCAGGTTTTTATGCGTATTAGCAGGGAAGTGCAGGCGGGGATGCAATTATTTAAAGTCTTTTTCGCTGATCTTTTTGTTATAATATAAATCGACAAGTTTAACGACCTGATTGCCATCTCCAGATACTAAGGTCTCTTTGGTCTCATAAAACAGGTCACCGAATTTTTTATAGTCATCATTAAGGATAACAGAGAAAGAATCTTTTTCAGGATTTTTAACGACTTCGGATTTCATTAAAAAATTTGAGGTCTTCTCATAGTATAGATAGGTTACTTTCCCATTAATCAGGGTCGCTTTAATTTTATCACAGTCTTTGTTACAGGCTTTTTCTTCCCCGACGTATTCCAAAGTATAAAGTGCAGGATCAATATAATCTAAAGAATTCATGATGTGACGGCGGTAATTTTTGTCTTTAAATTGTTCCTGATCAGCAACCTTTTTTTGTCCGTTCACCACTTCATAACCCGTTTTTCCATCATAAAAAGACTGATACACAATTCTGCCCTGGTATTCGATTTCAAAACTTCCCTTGTTGGGAGCCATCTCCTTGGTAATCCAGAAAACGTTTCTGCCGTCCATCACGGTTTCTGATTTGGTGTATAATGTTCTGATGTTTTCCAGCACCTGTTTTCCGCCCTGGGCCTCAATGGATTTTTCAATAATTTCTACAGATTTGCTTTTTTGGGTAGCTTGTGCCGTTAAAGCTGCAGTCGAAAGAAAAATGGCAGCGATAGTCGTAGTGAATTTCATTTGTTATTAATTTTTATATTGCGTAATATCACATGAGAAAATTGGGAATGCAGACTTTCAAAAAACCTGAATCAGGGAAAGATGAAGCGGAGCCGGTATTTTCTACAGCGCAAACTTAACCAAAAATTTGAAATGGAAGTATGGCAAAAACAAAAAAATACTAATTCTGTTTTTGCCGGTCCAGCATAATGGTTATCTTATTTTTTCTCTGCTGTACCTTGATGCTGTTTCCCTGTTCAAAGCCGATTTCCTGCAGCCATTTGCCGCATAAACGGATTTCAGGAAGGATATTAGGCCGCCGGAAATTGGAATTTCCGGTGTATTTTCCATATACTTTCAGATAGCGATCTTTTTTGTATTGAAATTTTTTTCTTGCTTCATCATGCGGATTTATTGATTTAAAAGTATAATTAATTATAATTAAAAACAAATAAAAACGCATGAAATTATAATTATTGTTGTTTTAAATATGATTTTCAGGTCTTTAGAATTTTACGATATTTGCAGGAGAAGTTAATCATTGAGCACTGTGCCGAAAATAAATTTAAATAGAATAAAGTCTGTCTTAGCAGAAAAAAATAAGACCAGCAAGGATCTCGCCGGTCATTTAGGAAAGACGGAATCTACCGTTTCACGCTGGTGTACCAACGAAGTTCAGCCTTCCATTGAAACACTTTACGAAATATCTAAGTTTCTGAAAGTAGATATCCGGGAATTATTGGTATCTACGGGTTCATGATCAAAGATCAGTTAAAGATCGCATTAGGCAAACGCATTATCATGCTTCGCGGAAAGAGAGGCTGGAGCCAGTCTGATCTCGCCCGCGCCTGCAACAAAGACCGCCAGGCCATCGAAAAACTGGAAAACGGCAAGGTAAACCCTACACTTTATACGCTGCTGGAACTGGCTAATGCTTTGGAGATCTCTTTGCCGGAGCTGGTGGATCTGGAGTGAACCTTATTTTAAGCTGAAAAAAGGCACGAGCCTGGAAGCTCGCGCTGGCAGGGAAAGAGAAGTCTATTAATTTTTTACAGTCGTGTATTTATCGTCCGCTTTCCATATTCTGTATTCAACTGACCAAGATTCGGGAATATAAAACGGTGTTGCGTAATAACTCTGATATTCAATGAAAATATCCTGACCGCTGATGATTTTCCTTTTTACTTTTTTATCACTTTTACAATCCGGATTCATTCCTTCAAAAATTTCTGCTGAACTATTTTCTATAACATAATAGGGATATCTCGAACCCTGCTGAATTCCATATTCTTCTTTTAAATTTTTTCTGTTAAAACTGAAACTTGCGTCTGAACATTCTCTGGCTGTTGCTTCAAACGAAAACTTAACCTGTACTTTATAGTTTTTTGAATTTTCTATTTTGGGGAGAAGCAGGTCAACTCTTTTGAAGCCCTCTTTTGGTTGCGGATAAGATGGCTTGTCTTGGGCATTTAGTTTTATGCTTAAAGTCATTAAGATTAAAATGGTGAGTACTTTATTCATTGATTATTGTTTTGTTAAAATATAAATTATTGCTCATAACGGTTTATTTTTATGTGAAATTGTCTTCAGAAATGATAATTATGATGACGGTATTCAGTAATTTCAGGTATTTAAAATTGAATTCACGCAATCCTCAATTTCTTTTTTCTCTAAAATCTTTTCATCATACTTTATCTCAGACTTTGTTTTTTTCCAGAAAGGAAACAGGAACAGACCTGAACTTCCGATATTGACAAGTGTAGCATCCGGATATTCAATTTCTACAACGGTTTTAAATACCGTGTTTCCTTTTATGTAATTGGTTGTTTTGACTTTGTTGGTTAATAAATCGAAAGCCTGAACGATTCCGTTGTCTAAATTTTCGAATTCTTCGCTGAAATGCGTATGATGTAAACCGTAGCCTATCACCAATTCTCCAAAAGTCGTTGAAACCCAGAAATCTGAATCTTTAACAGCCAGATATTCGGTTCCGTCTTCGTCTTTTGAATATTCAGCTTGGTCTCCTAATTTTTCAATGAGGAGCTGTTTAATTTCTTCAAATTTCTTTTGGTTACGGTTCATTTGTTAATTGGGGTTGAGGTTAAGATTTAATAAGCTCTGGCAAATTGTATAAGTAATAAGCCTGAACTATCTCACATCGAACCTGATCCTTTTAATCCATCTTTTTGAATCGATATGGATTTTATCCCGTCCGTGCAGCATTAAATCATTTCTGAATAAGATAAGGTCACCTTTTTCCAGCTTAATCTCGAAGGAAAAACTTTTAAAAAGCTTATCGAGTTTATTTAATTCATCAATTTCTGTTGCCTCAAGCCTGGAAAAAGATTCCATCGTGATCCGGTCGTAGCAGAGGGCATAGTTTCCGTCTTCCACCGATAAAATACTTCTTTGCTGATTTCCGAACTTCCATTTTTTACCCAGCATTTTCTGCTTTTCCTCTTCCGGAAGGTGCTTTAAAAGACTGCTCAACAGCATAAAGGTATTGGAACCCCGGCCTTCCTCATCCGGCTCCACGCACAATAGGCCTATCGTATTGGGAATGGCATCGAAATCGGCGCAGTCAGTATGCAGCGGAAAAGCCAAATTGGAATTGGCAATCGAGGTGAAAAAATTGTTATGGCGGTGAATGGTCACATCAAAAACTGATTTTCCATTGTTATTTCGCCTTTCGTTTAATGCGGTGCCCAACCGGCTGATGAATAATTGCAGTTCCTCGTCAGACAGGGGGAAATTTTTTATAACTAAGGGATATCCCTGCTGCAGACTTTCTTTGATGGCCGCATCACCTGGATGCTGTCCCCACTGATGATTAATTAACAAGCCTGGTTCTTCCATCGATTACTAAAAGCAAGGCCCCGTCCTGCCCGTGTTTGGGGAAATTAGTGATTTTTTCTTCCATGTCTGTAATCATCAGGTAGTCATCATATTCGCCTTTTTCAATGACATAATAGGTACAGGAAATTTTTTCGATAAAATCTTCCCATTTCAATTCTATATTGGCGGGAATATTCGTCTGCTCATGAATTTTAGAAATCAGCTCCCCGATCGAGGATGAATTTTCATCGATATCGACTTCAATCATTTTCGGAAATTCGTCGTGCTCAATAGAGAATTCCGGTTTTAATTCGATTTTCATTTTTAAGGATTAATTTTTAGGCAGCTAAACTAAGAAAAATCACGGTAAAGTAAAACGAAGAATGAAAAATAAAATGAGATCTAATTTCATCGTTATATTTGTGTGTTTTAATAAAATGACTACAAGTAAATTTGCAGATTGGAAATCCATAGGTTAGATAAAATGTTCCAGTGCATAATGGGGCAACGAGCCTGAAAACTCGCGCCGGCAGAGGGTATTAACGGGTACCTTCAGCGGAAAGTGCTCCCTCGCTGATATCCGCAGCCTGAAGGCTTTTAAGGGCCGATTTGGCTGAAGACGTTGTACTTCCGCCGATGATGTATAATTTATTGTTATAGATTTCCGCAGCTGCGTGTCTTCTGGGAATCATATTGGAGGATAGCTGATGCAATGTATTGGTTTCCGTATCGAAATAGGCTAAGAAAGTCTGATTATTACTTCCTCCTGCAATAAAAATCTTATGACCGGATACCGCCAATGAATGACCGGCTATCCCCACAGGCATCGTATATTGCTCAGTCCAGAGACTTTTGTTGAGATCGTAAACATTGACCAGCCGGGAAGGCGTACCGTTAAACCCACCGATGACATACAGCTTATCATTCACAATTTTGCCTTTTGTTTCTCTGGCCGTGGGCATATCGGGTAGGGGATGCCAGGTATCGGAAGCAATATCATAGTACTGGAACCTGTTGGAAAATACGGTGGTGGCAGCATTGTTCAGTCCGCTGCCGCCGAATACATATATTTTTCCGTTGTGGATGGCAGAACCTGCATTTCCCGTGTAGGCACGGTTCACCGCTCCCTTTGTGATCTTATTGGTTTCAAGGTCCAGGATTTCAAGATGGCTGTTTCCCCAGCCGTTAAAAATATAGATTTTATGACTATCCGTCTCGGAATTACCGAATCTTCTGGGAAGCAGCTTAGCATTGACGACACTCCAGCGGTTATCTTTAATGCTGTATTTCTCAATAAAAGTGGCATTGCCGTCATTATCTCTATACCCGTTACTCACATAGATATCATCATCTGCAACAGCACTGCTGATCCCTCCTCTGCGAACGGACATATCGGCAAGATGCTTAAAATTCAGGGTTTGCGCATTCGCGAAGAATAAGCCGGAAATGAAAAGGAGAAATACTGTTTTTTTCAATGGTAGCAAGGTTTTGTTGAATTTATTTTTAAAGATAGGGAAAAAATAAGCATCATAAATCACTGATGTTGAGTTTAATGAAATGAAAAGCGCTCTTCCTTTGCCGGTATGAGCGTCTTGTGCTTTACGCAGAATAGTCTTTCTGTCAGATATGGGCAGGATGTCCGTTTAAGTATGGGGACACAAGCCTGGTAGCTTGCGCCGGCGTTAAAAGATTATTTCTTTATCCGAAATAAAAGCAGTTCATTTTCAGACAGTAATTTACAGTCAAAATTAATCTCTTTCCAGATCTCCATTAATTTTTCCCGTGCAACAATGTTATCTGATACGACAACAATATGTTCTTCAAATTTCCATTGCGGTTTGAACATTAAATCAAATTCCTTATCTATTCTTCTGGCTCCGGTAAGGATAGACAGAAAATCCACATCTTCAGAATTTACATATTTCCTGCGAAGAATTCTCGCTTTGATTTTTTCAATCAGTGAGCGGGTATAGTCGGGATTTTCTTCACCGTTTTCGAACAGGCTCATCAGGTAGTCATGTTCGTTCATACGTTCTTTTCCTTCCTCAGTTTCGAAAAGCTTGCAGATTTCTTCACTGAACCATTCCCGGGAACCCATTACCCGGTACTCTTTCGTTTTCTTATCATAAACTACAGGTCCGGAACCAATAATATGTCCTCTTTCGTCATCGGGATCATATTCTTTTTGCGTTCAAAAATAGATCACCATATCTTCGGTGTCAAAATATCCGGAGATTTTAAAATCCGGGCTTATTTCTTTTTCGATGATTTGCTGAACATAATCCGGATCGATCATAAGTATTGATTTTAGCTAACTTTCAATGATACTGAAAAATATTCTGTTGAAAATCAGAGGTGTGACGTTTGCACCAACGTATCGGTTTTAGAACAACTGAACAAAAGAATACCCGAAATCACCGCCAGGAAAATCCGGATCACGGTTTCTGCAGGTATTGCTCCAGCTTCGCCATCATTTCGTCTTTCTCTTTCAGCATTCTTTCGTACAGGGCAATTTTCTCTTCGTGAAGTTGCAGAACTTTGTCAATAGGATGGAATGAAGGATTATAGTTGATGCCATTAAGTATAGAACCATTGTCAAAAGTATTGGAAATAATATTGACAGCCTGTTCATCATCCATATTTTCAATGGCTTCTACAGGAATTTTCAGAAGCTGCGCTATTTTTTCCAAAATATCCTTTTCTATGGTTTCTTTCTGTTCCAAAATGGACATTTTCTGCTGGCTCCACTCACCAAGCTCATAAGCCAGTGTTTCCTGCTTGATGCCCAACATTTCCCGGAACCGCTTGATGTTCCTGCCCTGATGTATTTTCTTGTCCTGCATATTTGTGTGGCCGGAAACGAAGGCGGAATGGAATATCCGGGCATTGTATTCTGCCACATGAATTCCAAGGGCAGCGAACTCTGGGGTGT
>NZ_VTSX01000019.1:0-40897 GCF_008329705.1 Chryseobacterium sp. SN22
GGTTTAAAATTTCAGAGTAGATTGTTGTAAATATAAGTAAAATGGTAGCTTTAGTCAATACTATAACCAGTAAAGATTATTTTAATGAAAACGATTATAAATTTAATTCTGTAGTTTTAAAAATTGTTATATTTTCAATCATTATAGATCTTGATTTATCAGGAAACACAAAATACATCAGGGACGCAATGTCAAACGATTCACGGAAATGCTGGGCATCAAGCAGGAAGCCCTCGGTGAAAACTACAATCAGAAGAAAATTTCACTCCTCGAACAGAAAGACGTAATGAAAGAAGCCCTGCTGCAAAATCTTCGAAGTTCTGAACATTCCCTTGGAGGCTTTTCAGAATTTTGATGTGGAGCAGGCAGTGAATATTATTGTAAATACTTTTCATGAAGAAGCGGTTGCAAAGAATTCAGTTTATATAAATTTTATATTTAACCCAATTGATAAAAAAATCGAATTACATAATGAAAAAATTGCTTATATGAACGAATGTTGAAAAAGAAAGATGAAATGATGGCTAGGTTAAAAAGCTTATTAGATAATATAAAAGCCTGAGAAATTTCTCAGGCTTTGGTTTTAAAATGACCATGCTATTTTTTGTTATTAGGGTTTAGCTGTTTCCCTCTGTTTCCCTGATTTTGTACATACTGCTTGTTCACTCCATTAGTTCCTTTGTTAGCATTCTGCATGTTGGAATTGTTTTGTTGTTGTGTCATTTTTGGTTTCATAATAATTTTGTTTAGAAGTTAAAATAATATAATTTGTTACATCATATATAGATCAAAGCAAAGTCCAAAAGACAACAAAAAACGCTTTCCGGAAACATCACGGAAAGCGCAGAAACAAAAGCTTTTTTCAGAGGAATAAGAGCGGTCAGCCAAAAAACCGCTTGAGCTCGCTCTGGTAATTTTCGGACACCGGTAAATGATGACTCTTTATCTTGCCCCGATCATCATACAGCAAGACCTCAACGGTCTCTGTTTTCTTATGATAACATTTAATATATTTTCTATTTACCCTGAACGATTTGTGAATGGTAATAAAATGACTCTTCGGCAGTCCTTTTTCCTGCATTCTGGAGAAAGAAAAATCGATCAGGTTTTCAGGATTTCGGTTAATGAAATGAATCTGCTTGTTATTGGATTCGGAACCGGCCTGTTTGTCGGCACAGAGGTAAACAATATCATCCAATGCAATCCTGTTTCCTTTTGTTTTGTTAAAATCAAGATAAACATATTGCAGTTCGGAAAACAAGTGCACTTCCTTTAAAAACCTGCTGAAACTTTTAATGAACTGTTCTCCGGTAAAAGGTTTGGTAATATGGTCAACGCAGATGTCGGCTTCCCTTTTGAGGTCTTCAATATCTTCGATGTAATCTGCCGTATTGACGCTTGCGAAAAATACGGGGATTTTAAGTTCCTGAGCAACCTCCATCCCTGTCATGCTGTCGTTGCCCAGATCCAGATCTGCCACCAGGATATCAGGCTTTGCCGTTTTCAACTGCTCAAAAAAATCTTCCGAACTCCTGCTTTTCAGTACAATTTCCACATTAGGAATCTTGATAAGATAAGATTCCAGCTTTTCGAGCTGTTTGGGGTTGTCTTCGAGAAGGGCGAGGGAGTATGAATTTGACATATTTAATTATTACGGATTGACAGACGACAAAATTTCTAAAGGTACTTCCTGCATATACATTTTTCTGTAAGCTTTTACTTTAGCAACAGAAGATGGCAAAACAGCTTTATCAAAGTTTTTTAAATCACTATCTATTTCTTCGGCATACTGTTCATCACTATCAAGTATCTCCCCTAATCCTTTCGGATAAATAAAATATACCGGAATGATCTGATCATCAGCAATTCCTAACTCCTCGTAAACACTGTTCAATCTGGAATATCCAGATAGTTGCCTTGCGTCTTCTTTGGTTGGATTTCCATTTTTGTAACGGGGTTTATATTTAGCATCGACTACCGCCTTTATCCCATTTTCTTTTTTTTCATTAATGATAAAGTCAAGTTCCTGGTAATGCTTCTTTTCATGATATTTCACTTCACCAGCCCCGGTAAATCTTTCCCTGAGTTTTTTAAAAACATACAGTTCAAATAATTTACTCATATCGATCCAGTGCGGCGGATGTTTTTTGTTATCTCCGTTCACACTTCCATAGCTATGGCTTATCAGTTTCAGGATCTGGTTTCCTAATCCAAATGCATTGTTGTATACTTTATAGAAGGGATTACTTTCTACTTTGTTATAAGATGTGAATTTCTGACTGTTCACCTGTTGAAAAGCAGCAAGGTTGTACTGTACCAATTCTAATACCTGAGCTTTGAGAACTGGCTCTAAGCTACCGGCGTACGAATAAATTACCTGCAAAACATATTTGAGAAACCGGTTTTCTTCCGTATCAATACCAAATTCCTGGAATGAACAGACAGTATAAGTAAGTCGATGTTTAAAAACATTCTGTTTTAATTGCTGACCGACTAATATCTTACCTTTTACTCTGCTTCTGAGATTCTCAGTCTTTTGGTAATATGATTTCTTTAAGCCCTTTCTTACAATTTGTTTAACTGCCATTAAAAACTGAATGATCAGAAAAGGAGTCAGTTCAACCCTGTGTTTTGACGGCACTTCAATCCATTCAGAATTGAAATCCACTTCTATCAATCCATCCAGGTGATTAAAGTTCTCCGGTTCCTGCAATGCTTCAGTCAATATTTTGATAAAATTAAGCTGGTGACTGTCATTATTCATCTTCGGTTCAACCAATACAGGAATATCCCATTCAGGAACATATTGTAATCCGATATAATAGGATGTTTCAAATTGTAAGAAGTTAATCTGATTTTCTTTTACATCTGCTGAAACTTTAAAACATACGGCATTTTCATTATTCCTGAAAAGAAATGATTTGGGAACAGCAAAATGATCTTGCCAGTCATAAATCCCTTTAAGATACTGCTGACGACATCCGCTATAATAAAAATGATTGTGCTCTTTAAGAACCAGTATTTTCTTTTCCAAAATTTTCAATTATGTCTAATGCATTTAATTTTAAAATTCCATCTTTTACATATTCCCTGAGAATGGGTTTTATTTCATATTCTAAGCGGATATCCATTGAGCCCCCGTCTTCTGTTTTGTCAATAAAATAAGAATGTCCAAGTGCTACTTCAGCCGGTTTAAATTCATCAGCAAGATAATCTGAATTTGTCTGGTAGTCATCTTTTGTAAACAAACTTTTAACTTCTGCAAATAATATTTCATCAAAGTTTTCCATCCCATCATCTGTCTTTAAATTCTTAGGTAAAACATCTACAAACGCAAATCTTCTTCTGATGGCGTAATCAATATGCCCTACACTCCGGTCTGCGGTATTCATAGTTCCGATGATGTATAGATTGGGTGGAAGAACAAGCTTTTGAGATCCATCGACTTCATACATCGATTCAACTTCCTCTCCGCGATATTCTAATGCATAAATAAGTTCTCCTAAAACAGATGAAAGATTGGCACGGTTTATTTCATCGATTACTAAAACATAATTTTTAGGATTTTCTTTTTGACTTTCTGGATTGAATATATGTTTTTCGAAGAATTTTTGTAAAAGAGAGTTGTAGTATGTAAATCTATAATGTGAGTGTACAAACTTTTCTTTATCAAGCTTTGGAGATTCCAAAGTAATTTCTTTGTTAACGACTGCTTTAATAAGCTTTTTAAATTCATCAAATTTCAAATGCCCGGGAGTTTTCCAATCCTTGCCATATAAAAAATCCTTTCCTCTAACTTTAAATATATTAATCTTATCAGATAGAGAAAATTCTTCTTCAGTAAGGTTTCCTTCTATATCATTTTTAAAATCTTCAAAATTTTGGTCAATCCAAACGTCAGTCACTTTAGTTGTTTCCTTGTCCGAACTATTGTAAAAATTTCTTGATGCCTCTTTAGCAAATTTCGCAAGTATTTTATTTTCTGCATCGTAGATTAGTCCAGTTACTTCATCATCTGGTTTTGCCACAATTCCTCTTACAAAGTCTTCATAAGTATAACTTGGATGAAACTGGATGATTTTAAACTGTTCACTCTCTTGAAGTTCTTTTTCATCTAATCCTAAGATATTTTGTGCAATCAGTTTTGCTTCTCTTGTTTTTCCGGTTCCCGGAGGACCTTGTAAGATAATTTGGTTTTTGTATTGTAATAAATTAATTATAGTAGATGAATAAGCAGATATTTCACTCATATCATTTGTGTTATTTAAATCATGCACTAAATGTTCATAGATTTGCCAAGGCAATGTCATATTTTCGTAAGGTAAATCGCTGTCGAGATTTTCTAAAAAAAAGGACCAAACAGCATAGCTATTTTTAAACCAATCTCCGGTAATCGGAATATTAGAATTCTGAGTAACTTCATTTAATTTTCTAATGAAATTTCTTAGGTTATCTTCGTTTACGATGGTACATAATAGTTTGGGCTGTAATCCCGCAATTAAACGATTGGTAGATGCTTTACGATTTTGTTTTGTATACTTTTTTATGATGCTTTTCAATTCATGATATGTATCAAACAGCGGTTCATCTTGTGAAAGAGCTATTTTTTGTAATAGTGGAGCTATTTCCAACCAATTTTCTTTAATTTTTTCTTTCTCCTCGCCAGAAAAATAGCCTTGTTGTAAAGAAGAAATACATTGATCATTTGACTTTTCAAAAAACTCCCAAAAAGTATTTGGATCCCAATCCTTCCAATTGTTACCTTTCTTTGCTTCCTCAATAAATTTTGGAACAAATTCTCCGTACTTATCGCGCCAATCTTCCCAAATGTCTATTTCAGTGGCAATTTCCTGTAATGTTTTCATGTAGTTATTTAGTTTTAAATAGTATTAATTCAGTCAGAATAATTCCTGAATTAAAAATTAATCTGACTGATTTTTATTTTTGCTATATCTATAAATTGTAATATTATTTAAGTTCTTTCAATCCCAGTTCCCTTAAGAAAGCATTATGTTTATCGGTTGCTTCCTTAATTCTATTTTCTATCGAAAGCAGTTTTTCATTAACTTCTCCCAAATCTATTCTTTCTTCTTCTAAAGAAGTATTTACATATCTGGAAATATTCAGGTTATAGCCATTCTTTTCTATTTCTTCCATAGAAACTTTTCGGGAATAACGTGGAAGTTCTTCTCTGAACTGATAGGTTTTTACTATTTTTTCAATATCATTTGGCTCTCCATTCTCTCCTTCTCTTAGTGTATTCTGACGTTTGCCTTTTGCAAAATGTTCACTGGCATTGATAAAAAGAACATCATTGTGCTTTTTACATTTTTTAAGAATCAAAATACATACAGGAATTCCTGTTGAGAAAAACAGATTGGAAGGCAAACCAATTACCGTATCTATATTATTGTCCTGTAATAATTTCCTACGAATTCTTTCTTCTGCTCCGCTTCTGAACAATACACCATGTGGTAAAATAATTGCCATTGTTCCCTCTCCACTTAGAAAATGAAAACCGTGTAATAAGAAAGAAAAATCTGCAGCCGATTTAGGAGCAAGCCCATAACTTTTAAAGCGGAAATCATCTGCCATCACTTCCGTAGGATCCCAGCGCAGACTGAATGGCGGATTGGCGACAATCGCATCAAATTCCATCTTCTTGGCAGGATTCATTTCATTCAGAATATCCCAGTCATTATCCAAGGTATCTCCGTGATGAATCTCAAACTCGGTATCCTTTACACCGTGCAGGAGCATATTCATCCTCGCTAAATTGTAAGTCGTAATATTTTTTTCCTGTCCGTAGATCTTACCAATATACCCACCGTTCCTTTCCAATTGTCTCTTTACGTTAAGAAGCAATGATCCGGAACCGCATGCAAAATCTAAAACCTTATCCAGTTTTTTCTTTCTCCCTGTAGTTGGGTCTTGGCCGTCAAGAGTAACGATTTCTGAAAGTATCGTGGAAACCTGTTGTGGTGTATAAAACTCACCCGCTTTTTTACCCGAATTCGCGGCAAACTGTCCGATTAGATATTCATATGCATCTCCAAGGGTATCTCTTGTAGCCGAAAATTTAGAAATGCCTTCTGATATTTTGGTTATGATGGCACAAAGCTTCTTATTTTTATCGGTATAAGTTCTCCCTAGCTTCTCAGAATTCAGATTAATTTCCGAGAACAATCCCTGGAATGTGCTTTCAAAAGATTCATTTTCTATATAGCGGAAACCTTTATCCAAAGTCTTTAATAAATCCTCATCCTGAATTCTTGCCAGTTCTGAAATATTGCTCCAGAGATAATCCGGTTCTATGACATAATGCACTTTCCGTCGCAATTGCTTTTCAAACTCTATAACATCATCTGGGTTTTCTTTATACCAGATTTCCAATGGATTCGTAATTTTAACGATAGACAATACATCTTTTGGTGTATTCGTATCCGGGTAATCCAATCCCAATTCTTTTTTGACAGCTGCTTCGTAATTATCTGATAAATATCTTAAAAACAGAAAAGAAAGCATATAATCCCTAAAATCATCTGCATTCATTGCCCCACGTAAATCGTCTGCAATGGCCCAAAGTGTCTTTCCTAATTCTTTTTGTTCGTTTAATATCATTCTTGACTTTCGTTTGAAGGTTCGTAAGGAAGCAATTCTGGTAATTCGAATTTATATTTGTCCTGAAAAGCTTGTAAAATTCTTGTAAATAATTCTTTGTTATCTTCTCCCATTTCTACCGGCTCATAAACAGAATATTTACCGTGGCTTAATAAATTAAGAGCACGAGAATAAAGTACTTCATCATCTATGTCCTTAATACATTCAGAAAAATCCGTAAAACCAAAAAAGGTAGAAGTCTTTTCTAAAATACTGCGCAACATATTAAAATGGTATGTATTAATTTGCCCAGATTCTTTAACTCTATTTAGTTCACTTAATATAGCAACGTGATGAAAGTAAGGAGTATCATCTGTAGGCCTTAAAATGTGTCCCTTATCAACATTTTTATATAAAAAATAGCGTTTATGCTTAAATTGTTTCAACTCATTACAAACGACATTGAAGAATAAAGAATGATGAGAAGAAATAACTGTTTTTATACGGTCTTTCCCTTTTTTTAGCAACTGAGCCAAGTCACTTGCTACTGCAATTGCATTATTATCATCCAGTGAAGAAATAGGATCATCAATGTAAACATATTTTACCCATTCATATGATTTAGAGTCTTCAATAACCAATTCGCAGATAGATAAGAAAACACACCAAATAAAAATATTTTCTTCACCTCTTGAAACTTTGATGTGATTTTGTTCCCCTTTTGAAAATATAACTTTCCAATTATCATAATCAATTTTAAAATCAAAATCTGCATAACGTTCCAGATAAGCAAATATTTTTTCTTCTAATGCCAGTTCTTTAAAACCATTGAAAAATTTAGACGAGGCATTAATTTTTAATACTCTTTCTGTATCATTTGCTAAATCATTATCCCAAGAAAACAAATCTTCTGTAAATGCATTAAAATACAAAGTATCTGCTCCGGGATTTTTTTTCCTTTTCTTAGCATAATCTTTAAATGCCATTGACATTCGTGTTTTGCCAGTTCCGTTATAAGCGTAAAGCAAAACAAATAAGTGGTCATTCAGATCATCCCTTAAACGGATAACCAGTTTTTGTAAATCAGGAAAAAAAATAGGCTTTGGTTGATTATTCATTCTTATGCATTTATTTTAGGAAACAATCCCTGCATCAATCCTTTTTTATGGATTTTTAGCTGTTCTATTTTTTTGGTTCGCGCAATAATTAAATTATCAACTGCTGACAAAGTCTCTGCTATTTTTTTTTGTTCTTTTGGATTTTTAGGAATAAAAAAAACATATTTAAGAAAGTTTTTTCCATTAATAGAATTTATTGTTGCTCCCAAGTCACCATTAACCTGCTTTTCATATGAAGTAGTTTGAAAAAGTTGAAAAGCAAAACTTGGATTTTCAGCTCGAAAAACACTCATAAAAGCTCCGTGGGTTGACTTTGGCAAACCATCAGGAATAATTGCATTTTTTCCAATCAATGCTTTTGAACCATTTCTCACACAAATCAGAATATCATTTGGTTGAGAATAATGCGCACCTTTAATGTCTGCTCTAACAAAAACAGAATCATTTAAATCAATTAGCCCATCTTGAATATTTGATGAACGTAAAACTAATAATCCATTTTTTCTAATATCATCTGGACTATATGTAAGTCCATTAATCAATTTCCCTAAGATATTTAATTCTTGCTCTTCCCACTCCTCATCATTCACAAACTCTGGAAAACGATAATTTGGTACTTTTTGTCCTTCCTGTGGAAAAAGGTTTTGCAATAATCCTTTTTTATGATTTTTAAGAACTTCTAATTTATCTTTATGTGCTGTAATCAGTTCATCTAAAGAGGTTAAACAATCTGCTATTTTTTGTTGTTCTTTTTCAGTTTTTGGAAAAAGAATCGTCATTTCATAAATTGTACTTAAAACTATATAAGGAGTATTTCCCTCTTTCTTTTCACTTGCAATTCGAGCAGGTAAATTTTTTTCTAAATAATATTTTAAATAAACTACATCTTTAGAAAAGTCTGATAAAACATATGTTCTTTGGTATGCATTAAATTTGCCTTTATAATAGTGGATATATCCTAAATAGGCACCATTTCCCGCAATTAAAAGAGCTTCAGTATCAAACGCGTATTCATTAATTTTATAATAATTTTTTGCACAAGTATAAAATCTGTATTTTCCATTTTCTGACATTGCATTAGCATCTAGCTTTCCTGTAGTAATTTTATCAGAAATTTTTCCAAGAATATTATTATCCCATTCGCCATCATACATAAACTCAGGAAAACGTAGTTCAGGTATTAATTTATTAATTTGCTCCATTGTTATATCATTACTCATACGCTGCCAATCCAGAAATTTCTCTTCCTTCCGCTATCTTTTTCAGTTGTGGCACTAAATCTTCCATTAAAGCTAATTCTTTTACTCGTCTTTCTTTCCAGCTCAATTCTAAAGGTTCTAAAAGATCAGTTAGTTTTTCGCCGTCAAAGATCATCCGGCTCATAATATCATCGGTAAAAGATTTTAATGCCTGGGTTTCCAAACCGTGTTTGTTGGCAATGGCAGCCAATTCTTTTTCGTTTTTTTCAATTTTAAATGTTTCGTAGCCTTGTTTCAATTGTTTTTCATCCTGTCCTTTGCTCCAGTCTAATCCGTTGATATATTCGGTCAGGTTTTCTTTTTCATCCATCAGATTTGCACTGGAACTCAGTAATTTAATCAACTGTTCTTTGCTCATTTTCTGCTTTTGAGATTTAGGATCAGTCTGATCTGCAATAAGGCTCATAATATAATCGTAATCAATCAAAGTGGAAGCAAATAACACAAATTCAAAATCAAGCTGCTGCAATCCGAGCGGTATGTTATCACCTCCATTCTGCTGGATTTCCTTCAGTTGTTTTGCTGTTTCAAGATAAGAACTGCGGAAAGAACGAAGTTTATCCTCCGGCATAATCTTTTCAATCAGCTCTTTTTGGCCGGCGTCAAGATCTGTGTATTGGTCAAGCTGTGTTTTTAAACGCTGGACTTCCTTGAATGTTTTTACAAATTCAATCTTTGCTGTATTTCCTTTCAGATTATAAACTTCATGCGGCTCGCTGATCAGATCCTGGTTTTCCATAAAAATACCCATGGCTTCTACTGCTTTCTGGTATTTTTCAATAATTGCCGGTGCAGGTTCCACCAGCCATATTTCTCTCGCTCTTTTCTCGTTGCCCTCCCCGGAAAATAATTCTATAGCTTCGTTTACCTGTTGCTGCTGAGAACGGAAATCCAATATATTACCATAGGGCTTAGTATCGTTCAATACTCTGTTTGTCCGGGAAAACGCCTGTATTAATCCATGATATTTTAGATTTTTATCAACATACAATGTGTTAAGATATTTGGAATCAAAACCGGTTAACAGCATATCAACGACAATAACAATATCAATCTTGTTTTTATGCGGATAATCGGCGTTGCTGTACTTATGGTCTTTTATACGTTTCTGTATGTTCTGATAATAGCTGTCGAATTCATTAATGGAATGGTTGGTTCCATGTTGCTTGTTATAATCAGCAATAATGCCCATTAATGATTTTTTCTTTTCTTCAGGATTAATCTGATTGTCCGCTTTTTCCTGTTCCAGATCTTCCTGCAATTGTTTGATATCGGCTGCGTTTTTCTGATCACCGTCCTTTGCCATAAATTGAGCCGGAGGTGAGAAGACACAGGCAATATTTAAAGGAATATAGTCAGGATTTTCTATCTTTTTCTTATTCTGTAATTCTTTAAATAAGTTGTAATATTCTATGGCATGATTAATAGACGCAGTTGCCAGAACAGCATTAAATCTTTTATAATGTGTTGCCGCATCATGCTTTTCCAAGATAGCCTCAACTACAGCTTTTTGAGCAATAGCTTCACCTGGTTTTGCATCAACACTGCCCTGTCCTTTATAAAAATCAATATGAAAACGCAGTACATTTTTATCATCAATGGCATGGGTAATAGTGTATGCATGCAAAAGTTTCTGAAAAATATCTTCCGTTGTTTTATAGGATGCATATTCTCCGTCCACTTTTTTGTAACTGGAATTTTCATCAAAGATTGGTGTTCCTGTAAAACCGAAAAGCTGGGCATTCGGGAAAAACTCCTTGATTGCTCTATGGTTATCTCCAAACTGGGAGCGGTGGCATTCATCAAAAATAAAAACCACTCTTTTATTTTTTAATGGTTCCAACCGTTCCTTATAAGTCTGACTGTTTTCTTTCCTGAAATTTCCGTCTAATGCCAAGCCCAGCTTCTGAATGGTCGTTACAATGACTTTATCTGCATAGTCTGTTGAAAGTAATCTTCTCACCAATGTTTCCGTATTGGTATTTTCTTCCACACTACCTTCCTGAAACTTATTGAACTCTTCTCTCGTTTGACGGTCCAGATCTTTTCTGTCTACAACAAAAAGACATTTTTCAATATTGGGATTATCTTTAAGTAGGGTCGAAGCTTTGAAAGAAGTCAGTGTTTTACCGCTTCCCGTTGTATGCCAGATATAGCCGTTTCCTCTATTCTCATGGATGCAGTCTACAATTGCTTTAACGGCATAAATCTGATAAGGTCGCATGACTAAAAGCTTCTGCTCGCTTTCAACCAAAACCATGTATTTACTAATCATTTCACCAAGTGAACATTTTGCGAGAAACTTTTCTGCAAAATCATCCAAATGAGTGATTTTTTTATTTTTCTCATCTGCAAACTGATAAACAGGCAAAAACTGCTCGTCCGCATTGAAAGCAAAGTGCTGGTTCCTGTTATTAGTAAAGTAATAAGTATTGCTTTTATTGCTTACAATAAAAAGCTGCATAAAACACAACAATGAATTTGTATAACCATTTCCCGGATCGTTTTTATAATCAACAATCTGTTGCATCGCCTTTCTGGGCGTGATATCTAAGGTTTTCAATTCTATTTGTACCACAGGAATCCCATTAATCAGAATAATAACGTCATAACGATGATTGCTGTTTTCGGTATTGATTCTTAACTGATTGATTACTTCATATTCATTTTTACACCAGTCCCTGTTGTTGACAAGAGTATAATGTAGAGGAGTACCATCCTCACGCTGAAAATACTGTTGCTCACGTAAAAGTTTAGACGCAATAAAAACATCAGGATTTATAATTTCATCTCTTAGCCTTGCAAATTCTGCATCGGTTAGCCGAACTCTGTTAAGAGATTCAAACTTCTCACGAAAATTTTTTTCAAGACTGTTTTTATCCCTGATATCAGGTCTGTAAATATATTTCAGATCAGAAAGTTTAGATATAAACATTTCTTCGATCTGGCTTTCTGTGGTATGCATTATTGTATAAAAATGAGTTGTTAAAGATAAGAAATCATTAGACGTTATTTGCATAAAAACCTCGGTAAATTGTAAATAAAACTAAGTTGCGAAATACTCTTTCCAGAAAGAGATTTCGTAATTAGGTATATTCCATTTTTCTGTAATAACATTTAATATTTTCTCACTTCTTTCCTCAATATTCTCTAATGTCCATGAGTCATAATCAAGAAGCTGTTTTTCAGATTCATATACTGTATTATTTCTATTTAAAGCGGTTTGTATACGATCTTTATGATCTTTAAAGGATCTGTCTGAATGGCTGTTATTAGACATGAAAAGATTACCTAAAGCATAAGAATATTTTCTTCTTCTGGAATTTCCCAATTTATTAATCTCTTCGTACGATTTCCTGGCAATAAGCTTATCTTCAGGATATAGACGATTGACAGCAATTTCACGATCCACTTTTATACCACTGATGTATTCTTCATATTCTCTGAGAATAAAGTAGATACCATCCCAAGCATAAAAATAGGTTCCCATTTCCAGATTCCGCCTTACTCCAGCCCATGAAAAATGATGAACTCGTGCATTAAGCAATTGTTCAATCAGCGAAGCTCCTGACTGAGCAGAACTACCGCTTATAAAATATTTATTAATGTCCCTGAAGGTAACCTCTTGATTATAATTGGTTTTATTCCCATACAATAAATAGCACATGATATTGTGACGCTCAGCAGCCCAAAGAAATTGTTCTATAGTTGTAATATTTCTTTCATGGTCTTCTGTCAATTCAACGCCATATTCATATTTTGGAAGTAATCTTACCAGAACAGCAAGTACAAGATTAAGCATATAGCGACCATATCCAAAAGGGAAACTATTGAGTCTCAATAAAGACCTGCGAATCTTATCAGTTGAGTAATATTTGAACTCCGGATCTTCTTCCGCTTCTTCAGGATTATTAATGAAATACCAGAGAACAACTGATTCTTTCATACAGTGAAGCCATTTCCTTAATTCATCTGGCTTCATAAAATGATTATTATGAATATTGAGAAGATTAAAGTCTTTCTCGAATAGATTCTTCTGATAAGATTTAAAATCCTGAGCCACCATGTCTTGCTTAGAAAAATAGAGTAACCAAAATGCTTTTAAAAAAGCATCGTCATCCATTACCTTCTTAGGATTTGGATTTCTACCAAGCCATTTGTAAACTTCAAGCCAGGTTTTATTAACCATTATTCTTCGATTAGCTATCCTCTCCTGTCCGAAAGCTTGTTTTGATAATAAGTACAATACTCTATTTTTAAATCGCTCAAGACCTGAAAGCTGTTTGCCTCTAAAGTTCAATGTTTCAAAGACCATTGATATATCCAGATTATTTCCTGCTGATTCACTTAAATTAAGCACAGAGAAAAGTAACTTGTCTGTAATCTTTGTATTCAGATCTTTCAAATTCTGCTGAGAAAATTCTTCTAATTTTTCATTGAAAAAGGTCTTTGCAAAATATAGGTTATGGGTATACAATGTTTCTATATCTTCTTCACCATACGAAAGATCTTCAAAAATATTACGAATCAGATAATTATGAGATGGTACATCAACATGATATCCGAAGAGATATTTATTACTTACATCTGGTACATAAAAAAAACTTTGACTAAATGAAGTTTTCGCATCATTATCTTTCAATCTCTTTACCGCTTGAGAAAAAAGAATGAGAATTGTTGTGAGCCGTTGCTGACCATCTACTAAGTTTAATGGAATATAATCTACACCATTTATTATTACTTTTTGTTGTTCCCTATCTATATGATTTGTAAAGCCTTCTTTCTCTAAATTATCAAAATCCTGACTTGAAAAATTGTTAATAGTAAGAATACCTGTAAAATGATACGCATTATTATGAAGGTGAATGTTATTAAGATCTGCCCAAAGATCTTCTAGCTGGGATTGCTCCCACGAATAACCTCTTTGATAATCCGGAATTCTAAAAATTCTTTGTTTAAAAATATCTTTGAAGGGTAAAATCTGGGACATATTTTTGCAATTTAAAATTAAGGTGGCATGTAAATAAACAGGTGGATCAATGAAAAATTGACTTCATCATAAATTAAAAGTATCTATTGAAACAGTAATTGTTATAAGCTTTTTTAAAATCAATGGAAGTAAGGCACATCACAGGTCTTTTTTAGTCGGGAAATTCTTTTTCATTTCTTCCTGGATATCGCCGGGAAGATCGGTGAAGTTTTTGCGCATCAGCCAATGGTAGACATTCTGCTGGCTTGTGGTCACCACATAGGCCTGCTGGAATTCCCAGCCTAAAGCACCCATATAATTCATCGCATCCACCATGGAATTAAACTTTCGGTTGCTACCATCTTCATTCCTGACTTTCGTATTCTCAAAAAATGAAGTCGCCTGCCCGTAATCAATAGATACGGTCACCTTATTGCTGAGGAACCTTGATTCACCGACAATCTCGGCATAGACAAATCTGGGAACGGACTGCGCATGCAGGAAGGAAAGGGTACCGCACAGGGCGGTTAAGAAAAACAGTTTCTTCATGGTTAAAAGTTTGGTCAAATATAATTAAAAAAACGATTTCACCGCTACGGGAAACCGTAAAAGATAACCGGCAAATCTTTATTTCCGGTCTTACCTATGATAAAGAAACACAGAAAACCGACAGATTATTTAAACAAAAGATTGAATTTACACTTATTTCATCTAAGCTTTCATAAGTAAAAGGAAAAGAGGTTTAACTTTAAAAGCAATTGCAATCTATCGCCTTAAAGTCCGGACTGATATGAATATCATTTTTTATGTCATTGAAGATTTTGGCAGCAGATTCTTTTTCTTCAGGGATATAAAAATTGATTAATTCTTTTTTTGCATTAAAAAATGCACTCCACACATAATCTTCATCATAAAAGGATGTATTATTTTTAGATTGATCTCTATTTAAAAACACGCTATTGGATTTCCCGATTGATTTTTTTAAAAACTTCAGATCTTCATCCGTTTTCCCTACTAACAGGATGGTCATGTTGCCATATGCCTTTTTTGCTTCTTTCGGTGATACAACCTTAAAGGTTTTAATATCGCCAGATGTCAGCTCTACATCAATGTTATAATTTCCTTCTTTATCCTTCAAACTTATTAGGGTTACATAATTTTTATCCAGATTAACCTCTTTGCGGATAAGATTCTCAACAAAAACATTTACAAAAGGATTTAGAGAAAAGGTTACATAGTTTTTATCCAGATTAACTTCTTTGCTGATAAGATTCTCAACAAAAACATTTACAAAAGGATTTAGAGAAAAGCAATCCCTCTTTTTTGTTTGTGAAATAGCATTATTAAAAAATAAAATAAATGCGATGGTATAAATTTTCATATTATTTTTAATTTGCACCATTTGAATCTTTTTAGAATATCTAACGATGAACATTTCTTATCATTGAGTCAGATAATATGAGCTTATGTCCCTAAATTTTAGGTGTATCACGGTCATGGCATTGTTAATGATAATTCCAAATGGGTTATAAGCCTCTTTACTCCTGATTTTGGATTATTATTTAATCTTTATATAAAGCAAGCCTTATCTGGTCAAAACCTCCTCTCCCCTTAAAACGAAATAAATAAGCATTTAAATTTTTACTTTTCCATTTTATATCATCCCTTACCGTTTCCTCTGTAGATTTTTTTAAATCTTCGGATTTAATAGAAGCCGGATTCCCTATTTTTTCTGATAGAAATAGCTTAATCTCTTCAAATTTATCCGTAAAAATTTCTCTTGGTGTTTCAATTTTTTCATTATAATTCCACTCATAGAATTTAAGTTTTACATCTCCTTCTGCATTGAAGAAATAATCAACTTTTAAAACAAAATTATTAGCAGGTCTTTCGTAAGAAATGGGGTTTTCAAATTTATGATGGTCGAAGTACGGATAAATACCTTCGCTTACTTGCCAAAAATACCCCAATGACTTATCTTTCGATTTTTCTGAAATTTCCTCTTTCTTTATTTCAGAAATTTTTGGGAACTCCAAATTGATTTCTTTTTCTACTTTGATGGTTTTATCTTTATAGACAGAACAACCATGTAGTAAAAAGCTAATAATTAATAACAAAGAAAAGCGTTGATTCATAATTTTAAAAATAATATTATTTTGAAGGAGGTGGAGGCATTGAAATTTCATATTCTTTTATACGATAAAAATACTTCGTAGGTCTCCTTTAGCTATAAGCTCTAGGTGGCTGATATCCTTAATCTTGTATATAACTCCTTTTTGATAATCATTACCGTTATAGGCTAATGGGTACTTTTCAACATCATTTTGCTTTAACTGACTGGGATTTTGGATAAGTGTGAACTTTGGATGATATGGTTCAGTTACTATGATTTTACAACAATCAGTATAAAAGGTTCCTTCTTTCTTTATCATAAAAGTAGGCTTGATTACGTTTTCGTAATTAACAGAAAGGATAATTAACGTATCATATCTATTAAGAACATAGAATAATCCTGCTTTTTTAGATATTTCTTTATGTACTATATCAGTACTTTCTATAACTTTATTATAGATTTCCTCAGAAGTAAAATAAGGATTTTTCACCTTTTCTTTACAAGAAACCAATAATACTAAACCTAATAGGAAAATTATTTTTTTCATTTATTTGGCTGGTACCGGCTCTGGAACATGCCTGTCACTATAGTTAAATAAATTCAATTTTATTCCCTCTTCTACAGAAATATTTTTATAGGTATTATTTATAATTTCAAATATTGCATAGTGTGGATGATATAAAGAAATAGTCTCATTTTCGTATTTAAGTGCACGATCTGGTTTGAACTGTTTTTTATTGTTATTTTTGAAAAAATCCTTTGAATATAAAACAATAATTTTCCCATTATGAAGGTAGCTTCCCGAGATAGAATCTTTATTATAAAATTGAGCTGTAGCAATTTTTATATAATCATTTCCATATTTTTTTTCGTGAGTTACAGTATATAAGTTTATTGAATATCCCTTTGGAAAACCAGATGAGATTGAGTCAATGACATTGTTGATTTGTCCATATAAAGGATCATTTTCCTTTTCTTGTTTAGCAAAAGGTTTTTTTACATTTTTATTGCAACAGCATAAAAAAATAAAAAATAGAATGTAACAAACTTTATTTAACATTGTAATAATTTATTTTGTTAAAACTTTTTACATTAGCAGGTGTCATTTTTAACCCTGTATTCTTCTGCCCATTTCGATTATATTCAATTATTCTATTTCCCAATCCTTCATGTACCGTAAAGAATCTCGATAACATACTGCTGTTCTTTAAGGTTGCCTCATGTATAGTTCTCCTTGTATCTTGGTCTGCTCCCCATTGATTTCCAATTTTGTCAGGATTTGCACCTCCGTAACCATCATGATTATGATAAAATGAAATTAAATTATCATAACTACCTATATATTGTGTCATATAATTAAACCCTTTGGTATTGTTATCTATAGAGTGTTGGGTAGTAATTAAATAATTTTCTGAGCTTCCTCCTCTTGAAAATCTCCCCATCCCAAATTCAATTCCATCAGTGGTATTGTTGTTGAGAAAATTAAATACATTTACAGCATCATTAACATTATTTGTATAGCCTGCTGAAACTGTACCATCTTTTATTGGTCTCATACTACTTAGGTAACCAGTAGCTTGGCTCAAATCATTAATAATACTTCCGTCACTCGGTTTATCCTTTGCAACAGTAACACTATTGCCTTTATCTACATTTCCCTTTTTATCAGAAGCAAAAAGAGTATCAGAACTGTCATTACTCCTTTCCAACAGTTTAACCTGCCCATTTTGAAGTAACTGGAAGTTGTCAAGGACACCTCTACCATCAGGGTCAATGTTTTTTATGGGGTTATTCATAACCATGTTATAAGGAGACCAGCTTGAATACTCTTCACTCAAAGGATCAGGAGAAAACCATCTTCCTGCGGTGTCTAAATATGGTTGAGCATCCGGGTCACTTAAATCAATCTCCCTGAACTCAACAATCTCTTTTGTTTTTCTGTTGAATCTTACTGAACCGATGCTTATAATAGAATCCCTGTCATGGAACTCCAAATACTTTCCTTTGCTGAGGGTAGCTACTTTAGGGTAGTAACCGTATTTCTTAAATGGATTTCCAGCCTCAATGTTTTTTCTCCTTCTTTCCGCTTCCTCAGGGGTTAACGGGTCTCTGGATTTCAAAACCTCATCCATGTAAGGTCTGTTCCTTTCCTCCTTGGTAAGTTTTACAGGATTGGTGTAGGGCTTCTCTGCTTTGGGTTGAGTTTGTGTTTTGCTTTTTTCCTGTGCCTGTATAAATCCAGCCATAAGCACAAAGCCGGTCAATACAATTCTTTTCATGGTCATTGGTTATTTCGTAAAGTTATTTAATAATTTTTTATTCTCGTATTTTTCTCTTTCAATTTTGAGCGATACCAGCCAGTCTAAATACATTTCCTCCGGCATCTGCCGGTAACCCAGCTCATAGATGTGGGTATATTCTTTGGTCATCAGCTCCATGAGTTCTTTGGCTTTCGGGTCCTGTTGGGCCTTTTTTATGTTTTCAGGATTGGCGGAAGTCAAATTCTGTTGATCCATCAACTTTTCAAACTGTGCCTTGTGGGTTTCAGCCTTTAGGATTAAGGCCTTGGCAAAGTTGGGATAAATCTCTATCGCTCTGTTTACAGCCTTTAATAGATAATAACCTCAGAAAGCAATCCAAATTTAGGGTATGTAACTTCGAGAGATACAGCAGTATTAATGCAAATTCCTAAAATGCCAAATAAAAATAAAGATCCAAACTCACAATTTTATCTATATCACCTCTGAAGTATGGATTGGTATTAAAATAACTTAAACGATGTATAGATATAAAATAGCTTATAAAGTTATTACAATAACAAAACCCACCGCAAAACGGTGGATTTTGTGTTTATTTATTTTTTGCCCATTCAGGTAGTTCTTTCCAACCTTTAGGGGGTGCTTCTTTTATACTGTCTGAAACAGGGATGTTAGGATAGATAGTAGAAAAAGAATGGTCTTCCAACGAAAACTGAACCAAATATCTTGCAGGTATTATAACCTCCGGATCTAACGCATAAATATTTGTCGTCTCATAATTTTTACCTTTTACACTATAATTAAACCTTATTCTCTTATAAGACAGTATTGGCCAATACATATCAGTTGCATAACCAATAGTATAGTTTCCTTTCTTTATTGGACTTTGTTTATGAAATACATACCAGAAGAGTGGCGATACGAATATCAAAAAGAATAGTATATTCCATTTAGAATTTCTAACAGAGATATAATAATGAATTTTTTGAAATAATTTTTTCATCACGGCACTTTATTTTGAAGGGTTGCCCTTGTATAATCAGGAGTATTTATTAATACATTGGCCACAGTTGTTCCCGCAGTCTGCCCAAAACTTGAAGTGGTACGCATATAAGAGCCAATGACAGTACTTTTAAAAACTGACGATCCTGTAACTCTGTTTACTGCAGTACCTCCTACAATGCTTAATCCCGCTTGGGCAACATAGGTTCTTGCTGATACACCCCTGTAAATACAGATTTAGTGTCAGTTGCATTACTATTAACAGCGGTTGAAATCACTGCATTTCCAATATAGCTCATTCCTACACCGGCTAACGTTGACTGGGTTAAATTAACGTTACCGAGGGCCTCTCCTATATTTCCTCCATTAGTACTAAAGTTAGCGGCAGTTTTTACAGAAGCGTCTGTTAAAAACCGTCCTCCAATAGCTGTAGCTGTCATCTCGCCTGAAAAAGCAAATCCTCCTACGCCACCGGTAGCAAAAGCTACAGGAATCCCAATAAATAAAGCCTTTTCAACACCCTCTAATTGCTTACAGGCAGCACAATTATTAATGGCAGCACCTAGTCTTTCTCTATTAACATTCGTAAAATCTTCAGACCAACTTCCCTCAGTTTTTAAAGTTACCTCAGAGCCGGAATTAGAAGTATATGTATTATTTGTTTTTCCGTCAGAATAGCGGTCATAACCAAGGCTAACAGCTTGCGATGCACTTTTTATTTTATTCTCCCAGTGCCATCGTGTACTTCCATTAGCATCCGTTTTTCCAACCCAATCTGTGCCCGTTCTTCCATCTGGATCAATAAAACTAATTGGATTATTGTAAGCATAAGTATAAGGACTCCAAGCTCGAAATTCCTCGCTTAAAGGGTCTGGCGAAAACCATCTTCCTGCGGTATCCAAATACGGTTGAGCATCCGGGTCACTTAAATCAATCTCCCTGAACCCAACAATCTCTTTTGTCTTTTTGTTGAATCTAACTGATCCGATGTTCACAATAGAATCCTTGTCATGGAACTCTAAATACTTTCCTTTGCTCAAGGTGACTACTTTGGGATAGTAACCCTATTCTTAAAAGGATTTTCTACTTCAATATTTTTTCTTCCACTTTCAATTGCTATGGGATTTTGATGGCGGAGGCAGAGAAGGTAATATTGGAGGATCAGCAAAGAGATTATTATAGTAAAAAGAGTCATGTGAAGTTTTTAAAAAATTATTACCTTGAACTTCAAAGATTTCAAAACATCTTTTCTCGGAAATTAC
Source organism: Chryseobacterium sp. SN22 (assembly GCF_008329705.1). GTDB lineage: Bacteria > Bacteroidota > Bacteroidia > Flavobacteriales > Weeksellaceae > Chryseobacterium. Next base: position 20,582 of record NZ_VTSX01000019.1, read on the forward strand.
CCCCCCACTGTTTTTATTATTAAAATTTTCATATTTTTTCAAAAGTGTATCTTTTTCCATTCTGTTATGATTAATTTTATTTTCAAAATATTCTTTGTTATAAAATACAACAAGATTGTTTTTATACTCAGTGCAATGAAAAAGTGAATCGGTGCTGTAATCATACACGGAAGCTACTTGTATAAAATCTTTATTGTCATATTTTTGATATCTTACTTGCAACATTCTATCCTTTCCTCCTCTGCAATAGGTTGAATCCAAGACATAATCTATTGAATGTATCAATTCTTTTTGAAAAGGATTAGATTGATTTGAACTTATTTCTTTATTTTTATTGCAAGAAATCAGAAATAAATTAACAGTTATAATTAATAAGAATTTTTTCATTTTATTTCCTTTTTAGATTTTTTAAAAATTGAACATTAAAAGGATATGTTTGTTTAATATTTGGTCCTGTTCTTGAAATTTCTATCATTCTATTATTATCATTAACTGTGAAAAATCTGGGATCTCCTAATCCTTTGCTTTGGTTACTTCTAAAAATCCCATACATTGTCGACTTATCAGAATGCCATTGGTTACCAATGTTTTTATAATCTAAACCAATTTTTCCATCGTGATTGTGAAGCGACCAAGCCAAATTATCTTGGGAAAATTTATTAGAAAAGATTCTTGAACCATCAATATCATGCATCGTTGCTATCTGAAAATTATCCTGCCCATCAACGTTATAATTTGCTAAAGAAAATTCAATTCCGCTATTAGTATTATTATCTAAAAAATTATAAACATTAAAAGCATCATTAAGGTTTTGAGTAAAGCCCTCTGAGAAATAGGGTATTGTAGATTGTCCTAATATTTTAGGGGTTAGCTCCCCTCCTTGACTTAATCCACTAATAACAGAACCATCACTTGGTTTATCTTTTGCTACGGTTATACTTTTACTTTTATCCACATTTCCTCTACTATCTGTTGCAAAAAGTGTATCAGATTTATCTTTTTCACTGCCATCCAATGGATTTACACGTTGAACTTCACCATTTTTTAATAACTTATAGTCAGTAAGAGGAGCCATTCCATCAGGATCTATATTACTTATAGGATTATTAAATACAAAATTATATGGAGACCATGCTCTAAATTCTTCACTCAAAGGATCAGGTGAAAACCATCTCCCTGCTGTATCCAAATACGGTTGTGCATCCGGGTCACTCAAATCAATCTCCCTGAACCCAACAATCTCTTTGGTCTTTCTGTTGAATCTTACCGAACCAATACTCATGATAGAATCTTTGTCATGAAACTCTAAATACTTTCCTTTGCTGAGGGTCGCTACTTTAGGGTAATATCCATATTTCTTAAAGGGGTTTCCAGCTTCAATGTTCTTTCTTCTTCTTTCCGCTTCCTCAGGGGTTAACGGGTCTCTGGATTTCAAAACCTCATCCATGTAAGGCCTGCTTCTTTCCTCTTTAGTCAATTTTACAGGGTTAATATATGGTTTCTCTGCTTGGGGTCTAGTTTGTGATTTACTTTTCTCCTGTGCCTGTACAAATCCTGCTATAAGGACAAAGCCGGTCAATACAATTCTTTTCATGGTTATTGGTTATTTCGTAAAGTTATTTAATAATTTTTTATTCTCGTATTTTTCTCTTTCGGTTTTTAGTGATACCAACCAATCCAGGTACATCTCCTCCGGCATCTGCCGGTAACCCAGCTCATAGATGTGGGTATATTCTTTAGTCATCAGCTGCATGAGTTCTTTGGCTTTCGGGTCCTGTTGAGCCTTTTTTATGTTTTCAGGATTGGTGGAACTCAAATTCTGTTGATCCATCAATTTTGCAAACTGTGCTTTATGAGTTTCAGCTCTTAGGATTAAGGCTTTAGCAAAGTTGGGATAAATTTCTAAGGCTCTGTTGATGGTTTTTAATACAAACTCACCATCATTATCAGGAAAATTCCTGTTGTATGCCTGTGCTAAATCAAATAAACATAAAGCAAGGCTTTCTTTATTGTTCAGGGCTTTCATAAACACCCCGTTTTTGATGGCATCCAAATGAATGTAACCGGAAGCCATTAACCATGAATCCTGTGGAAATATGCCACTTGTAAGCTCTGTATTGTACCAGCCATCGGATTTGATCTGGTGCTTGATATAAACATGGCTCGGTGCCAATGCCAGATTTGCATCCACTCCCAATTCCTCAGCTAAAATCTTGTAGAGGTAAGGCATGGAATTGCAGTTCCCTTCTTTAGTCATTAATAGTTTCGACACAAAAAGGTTTGTTATATCATTGTGTCCGAAAATATCTTTAAAATCATAGTGAAAGGGCTTATACTGAACCACGGTATCTTTAACAGCAATCGGTAAAGACCGGCACATGATGGAATATACGGCTGCATACCTGCTTACCTTGTCTTTATCTGACTGCTTATAGGTCAGTTCCCTGTTTGCCATAATTGCCTTTGCAAACCTCGTTAAAAACCTGACTTGGTTGTTGAGTTGCACCGTATCTAACTTCCCCTGAAAATAAGCATTCTCTACACTGAATACCGCATCTTTAAAACTGTATTTCTGCTTATCATTCAACATATTGTCGATGGCCTGGTAAGCATCATTGTAAAATTGATTGCTTTGGGCTTTAACCATTACAGAGCTAAGCCAGAAGAATATTAAAAACAGCGTTGCTGTTTTAGTTTGTAAATATTTTTTCATTAAAAATGTTTTGGGTCTATTTTGAAATACCGGGCTTTCTCTTTAGATTGTTCTGATTCTCTTTTCTTCTGTTCCCGGGCTTGTTTCAAAGCTTCCTGCTGTTTCTGCTTTTGTTTTTCGGCATTCACCTGTCTCATCCTGTCAGCAAGTTCCTCGCTTTTTTGTCTATTAGATTCCCCTTTCATATTGCCCAGCCACTGTTCGTAAGCTCCTTCGGGCATCATCACGAATCCCAGATTGTCAATATGGTTAAACTGGGCTTTGGTTTCCTGTAACAAAGCGACTGCCTGAGGGTAAAATCTTATCTTTTTAAGGTCTTCCGGGTTTTCCAAGTCTGTAACTCCCAGTTGACCTGCCACATACGCTAATCTTGCCTGCTGGTACATGGATTTAAGCTGGTTGGCATAAATGTTATTGGGAGAGTATTCCAGTGCCTTATCCAATGTATTGTCCACAAACTCATCCATCCCGTATTTGTGAATATATCCGTTGGCCAAATCCGCATAGAAATGTGCTAAAAGTTCTTTCTTACTCAGATTTTTCATGTAAATGTCATTCTGCAAAGCCTCGGATTTGATATAGCCGGATTCCAGAATTAAAGAATTGGCTGTAAAGATCCCATTGGTCAGCTCGGCATTCTGCCATTCTCCTTCACCATCTAAAAACCTGATGTACGTATGGTTAGGTGCATACGCCAAATACGCTTCGGTATTCATTTCTTCTGCCAGCATCAGATATAGTAAGGGCATAGAATGGCATTGTCCCGAGCCTGTTTTAAGAAGTTTCGAAACAAACATTTTGCTCCAATCCTTTGTGCCCATATAATCCTCAAAATCATATTTGACGGCTTTGTGCTGAACTCCTCCCAGCTTCATGCCTTTTGACAGAAACTCAAATATCATCAGGTTTTTATCTGTACTGCTTTCAGTATCCTGTTTTCTGTCTTTCATCTTCTGCAAAAGCTGCTTAGATGTTTTCTGTATACCGGATTTAAACTGATTAAAGTTCTGTTTACCTTCATAGTAAGCATTTTCCACAATGAAGTTTGCTTGACTTACAGCGTAGTTTTCAGGATTGAGTGACGCTAATTGATGGTAAGCATCGTAATAGGCTTGCGCCCCTGCCTTTCCTGACAAAGAAGGAAGGTTGTAAAATGAATGCTCTAAGGCCTGTTGCCTGTTGTATTCTTCTTTGTTCTTTGTGAGCTCCTGTTCCTGAGCAATCCTTTTAAAATCATCCTGAAACATTCTTTGATTCTGCTGTTCTATCTGTGCCCTTCTCTGATTGGATAAGCCACCATGAGGAACAAAGGGAATATTTGGCTTTGCAGGCGTATAATAGTTCTGGTCAGCATAATTTTGGATACGGCTTACATTCGGCCTGGACATAGCAGGTAAATCGGGAATCTGACCAACCCCATAAAAACTTAAAGACAACCAGCTCAAAAATTGTATTTTTTTCATCATAAACAATGATTTGTTGTATTTACAAAGTTTGCAATTTTACGGAAATTCATTAAGCGGTGAAAATAAAAATCTTTCACAAACACTTACATTATTATAATACAGTCAAATATAGGCATAAGTCGCGACAAAGAGTGTCACATTTACAATTATTTTTTTTTGGAGTCTTTATTACAGCATAACAATTAATCATTGTAAACAAAGGACTACTCCATTTCTTAAATCCAAGCTATCCTAACAAAAGCCGGAGCAGAAAAGGTTCTGCTCCGGTTTAATTATTTATATTTGTCCTGAGATCTTTATCATATGGCCAGGACCGGTTATAAATTCCCGTTCGGGAAATGAGTAGTACAATGTATCATTTTCAATCAGCTTCTTCGGTTTCTGCCCCGATATCAATCTCTTCAAAATCATCAGGGTTTTCCTGAATCGGTTTTTCGAGTTTTATTCCGTCGAGATAGCAGGTCGTTCCCAAATAGATTTCATCACCGAAAATAACCCCGTCTATTTTTCTTCTAAAACATTTCCCCGGCTCTGCTTTCATTATATTATCTGTCTGTTTCATATTTTATTATTATTATTATGTGATCGGATAAATTTTTGATGCAAAATAGCTCCAGTTTGTCGCAGCCTTATAGGCAGAAACACTTCCGGCTGGGACATGAATTTCGACTTTATCTATTATGATCCCGTCAGCAACAAGGTTAGTCCCGACCAAAACAGGAGGTGTCGTGGCCAATACTTTTATGATTACTCTTGTAACGCCTTGCTGTCCTACACTTGCACTGATTGGCAGGCAGTAATTCTCCAGATAATTAATTGAAGCCGGAAGAATAATAGTAACTTCATTTTCACCCGCTCTCATTCTCAAATAAAGTCCATATGAATCTATTCTTTCCAAGCTGGAACATCCCGACAGATCAACAAGATTGGTAACCCCTTCTTCCACATTCTCAAATTCTATGTTATTGTTAAGCATGCTGTTGAAAATCCTCGTGATATAAGGAAGAGTATATTTTCCCGCTCTCGGATACATATATTTAAATGAATTTTCTGTATACGTTTTAACATTTTTAAACAGATTAATGTCTAAATATTTTCCATAAAACGGAGTTTCACCAAGCTCCTCCAGCTTATCAAAATTTCCGGCAACGACAGTTTGAGACTGAAAGTAAAACGCATTAGAACCTATCTTTTTTATGTTGGGCGGAAAAACAATGCTTATCAAACTATTTGATTTAAACGCACGATCTCCGATCGTCTCTACATTCGTGAAAAATCTAAACTCATCAAAACTGTAAGAAAGCTCTCTCGAAGGATTTACTGATGTGTTGAAAGTGTCAGCAGGAATACTGGTAACAGCTCTTGCTTCTGCAAAACTGAGTTCTCCATCACCGTTGGTATTAAAGACATTTAATAAGGTAGCTTTCCTGGCGGCATTCGAAATTTGAATAAAAGCGGCAACATTTGAAAATGTAAAATGAAAGTCAGGCCAATGGGCTTCCATGAAAGTTTTATCTTCTTCGTATATGGTCGTAAAGTTCCATGTTCCTTCAACTACAGCATGCGGCGTTGTGTTGCCCGAATCATCAATCCCCTTAGCATTAATGATGGGGAAAAAAGTCTCACTCGAAGCACTGCTGCCATTCAGATTATTAACCCTTAACCGACTTACATTTTTTAAGTTGGAAACAATACTATTTACATTGATTAAAGGGCAATCCTTGATCACGAGCGTTCTTATCGAATTTGGCGTAAAAATTAAATTTGAATCAGTAATAAATTTCTGGTTGTCCAAAATCAGGGTACTTGCCGTAGAAGGAAGCGTTAAAGACACAAGCAAACCACCTTTTGGCAATAATACCGACGATATTCCCGTACCTGCAGCAGAAACTCTTTTAATACTTGTACAGCCTGTTAAATCTACTGACTGCTTCAAATTGGGACAATTGGTAATATCCAATTCTTCCAACAGCGTATTATTTCCGATGAACAGCGTCCGCAAATTTTGATTGGAATATCCTGAAATCTGGCTTCCTATTCTTAATCTTGATAAATTCAAAGCCTTCGATACATCAAGTGTTCCCAGATACTTTCCGGACAAATCCCCAAGATCTTTAATTGCTGAAGCTCCATAAATAATGGTTTCAGTGTCATTGAAGGTGATCGCCGGAGCCTGTACCAGGGAGGCGGCATTTTTACGCAATCTGGCACGGCTGGTGTAAGAACCAAACTTAATTTTCGTGTAGCCGTCTTTCTGAGCCGTCAATAAAAAATTAGCATTTGGCGGAACTGCAGGCGTGCCCGAAGGTGTATAAAGCCTCATCGTAATATAGTCCGAAGAGAAAGTAGAGGTGTCATATTTCCCGTCCATGTATCTGAAACGATTCAGCAACCAATAATTTCTATGTGATTTTCTTGAGCCCTGAGCCGTATATAAGTAACTTCCGTTCCCGGCTGCCACCAAAGGATCAATGTACTTGTACTTTGCATCTTCATTAAAAATACTTTCCGCCCATTGGTCAGATTCCAAGGTGTTAAAATACGTGTTGCACTTATCATAAGTCAGAATTCCTGAAGCTCTCATTTGCTGATACAAAGCCGTAATTTCAGTATCAAAAGCAGCTTCAACCAATTTCCAAAGCTCTGAAAGCGCGCCATTCCAGACAAAACCGCTACCTACCTGGTCGTGGGCTTCTACCCAGTAATCATAGACATTGTGCCCTTCATTGTTAAGGCCTAAAACCGTGTCGTTATCGTAAAAAATAAGATACCAGCGCTTGTCTCCTTCAGCGTCCGGGTACATCGCAAACATCTGATTTTTAGCGCGCTGATCGACCATGGCGAAAAACTCAGTGAAGACATAATAAAACAGTAAAAACCGAATATTGAAATGATCCTGAGCCTCGGTCCTGAATTTGGCAGGATTATTTTTGCAGCTCACGATCCATGTATGCAAAGCTTCAAGGTTCGAAGTATCTTCATTGTCTTCCGGATATCTTGCCTCAAAATCATTTTTCCATAAATGCCTGCCATTTCCGTCTACGCTCTGAAAATCCGTAGCAATAAATAAGGTATTGTCTGACGTATTGTTTAAAAATTCCCAGCATTCCTGGCCCCCTGTAAAACCCGTTGTGGCTTCATTCGACTTATCATTATTGAAATTATATTTTCCGAGAAAAATACGCTCCGAGTCCGGTGTCGCACGGTGAAAAATAAGCATCGGAAACCCGTCCATTGTGGTTCTGATATCAGGATCCACTAACTGAGGAGGAACCAGGTAGCCTAACTGATTCAGAGAATCCTGTGCAAGCCTCGCCAGACCGATGTTGTGAGAACCGGAGGATTCCATAAAATCGGCTTTAAAAGTAAATGTCTTTTCAGCCAATGAATGATCACGAAGCTTATACCTGGAAGAAACCGATTCGCCATTTTTAAAGCCTCCGTTAAATTTGATTTTAAAGTTTTTCCGGGGATAATACTGTGATGATGTACCCTGGACATCAATACCCGCATTGACATAAGAAAACGATTTTGAAGGATCCCGGGCATTTTCATATTCTCCGGCAATCGTTTTTTTATCGCCCTTATAAGTCGGCAGATCCCCGACAATGGTTAAGCATGGAATGGATTGTAAACATTTATCGTAAGACAAATTTCCGAACGCATCGTACAATTTATTTCTTTCGTAAATGCTGACCTTTTCAACGAGGTTATCCATGTCAGCAATGAAATTGGACAACATCTGACCGGCGTTTAGATTGTTATTATACACCCTGATGTTATATAGATGGATCGTACAGTCACTGCTCCCAATAGTCATGTTTTGAGGAGCTTGCTGTAAAAAGCTGTCTAATGAATTATACTGGTATAATGAAGATATAATTCCATTGATATACACGAATACCAATCTTTGGTCTGCAACCTTTGTAACGACTACACTTACACGGATTCTTTCCTCTTCCTTAAAAAAGATGGATGTGCCGTCCTGCTCAGAACTGAACGAAAACGAATTTGAGGTCGCAACAAATCCGACATTTCCATTTTTGCATGAAAGAATTGTACTGTCACTGTTTTTAACATCTGAAGTTGAAAATTCAAACTCTAATGTTTTACCACCGGTTTTAAAATCGCTGTCAAATATTTTAAAAGGAATCTCAACCCTTGCATTTCCGCTCACTTTAAGTGCCACAGAACCTTTTGAATCCTGGATCCATCCGTTGGTGCTGAAATCAAAATCAGTCAGGGTACATGACAGGTTTTTGTATTTCCACTCGTTTTTGTTAATCTCTGAATTGCTTCTGTTTCGGCTGCTTAAAAATAATTCCAGGCCTAACGTTTCGGCTTCAACCTGGATATCAAACGCCGTTACAACGACGGAAGTGTTTTTTGTGACACTGCCACATGTAAAAGTCACAGTGTGCGCTCCTGAGTCCGTAAATGTATAGGTGAACTTCTGCAGGCTTCTGTTTACCAGTAGTTCAGAAACCTTCACGCCGTCGACCAAAATCTCAACATCGCTGTAATTTGACGATGGTGAATACACCAGATACTCAATGGAAGCCGGAGCGTACTGATTAGCGGTAACATTATTTGCTGAAGAAACCAGCGGCGTCAAATTACCGGCAACAGCACAGATGATGTCTGTAAACAAGTGGTTGCTTTCAATGATTTCTCCTGACAGATCAGCGGTCATATATACCTCTAAACGATGTACGCCATGAGGCTGCTCAGGGATTTCATATAATAATTCTTTGTTATTAATTGAAGTAACCACGGGCGGAAGATCTGATCCGTTTAATTTGAAATGAATCGTCTTCTCGACATTCCCGGTTGGGATATACCGGAAAATTACCGGTCCCGAATTGATAACGGTTTTGTCGTAGGTCGTGCTTACCGCAAGCGCTACTGTCTGAATAGTATATTTTAATTGTCTGTTATTTCCATAACTGTCTGTTATACTTAGGGTAATGGTATTATCTCCCGCCAAAATATAGGGCGTGATATCGATATCATTGACTCCCTGATCAATGTTTTTATTAAACAGAATCGTGTTTCCTTTTAAAATACTCGCCGTTCCTCCGCCGGTCTCACTGCCGTCAATGCTGTCGACGGATGACCATGAAAAAACGATTCTGACTTCACTTCCAAATGATTTTACGAAGGCTGCGGGTATTTCAGATTTTACGCGGAAAACAATTCCGTTGGCTCCTCCGCTTCCCCCGCCGCCAGTTCCGTATTCACTTTCCGACTTTTCTCCTGAAGCTGAATAGGCAATCTGTTTAATGATCTTTCCATCTTCATTTTTAATGAAAAACATGACCGGATATATGAAATGATCTGCCACTTCTTTATCTGATCTTTCATAATTTGTAAAATAAATTCTTCCTGTATATCTCATCTTAATCTTCCTGTGTTAAATCAACAAAACCACCTTCTCCGCCTCCGGGCATACCAATTTCAAGAACAGACCAGACAGAACCGTCAAAAGAGATTATTCCGAAATTTTCAACCGTAACTCCCGAAGCATTTGCGTAGACTCCGCTCCCCGCCCAAAACCATTTTGCTGACCCGGGCTTAACGGTAATATGATCAGTAGGCCTTAAAATTCCTCCAAAGGAAAAATCTGCTCCTGAACCTTTAAGCAATTCGATCTGCTCCCTGTTCTGTTTGATATAGTCATTTAAACCCGTTATCTCATCCATCCTGATATTTTCATCTAAATGACGGAATGAGGAAAAGGTCTGCTGAAACTGATTTTCTGTGGGCATATCACCCTTTTCAAACCAGCTGAAAATTGTTTCTAATGGTACTTTCATTGTTATTATTAAAAATTAGTTTTTATAAAATTGATCATTTTGAGGGAAAATCTGTTCCTGACAGACTTATTATAGTTAAACAGAATTCTGTGTTTTTTGAGCAATTATTGATTTCCTCCCTCTTTACCGTATGATCAGTCGGTGGATTATCAATCGGGTTGTACATGAGAAAACCTGTATTTCCGTAATATTTTTTTTATAATTTTACTTTGAAAAAACGACATTCTTTTACAGTGTTTCTATAATGTTTTCTCAGTATACTTTTTGACTCCAATGATCATCCACCTTTTTTTTAGCGTTCAAATTTCATTGTTTTTTAGCTCTTATAAAAGTTTTCAGACCCCGCTATACTGTAGTTGCAGTAACAAGTACTTTTAACCGAAATAGGACGGTATAAAATAAAAACCTGCTTATTAAAATAAAATTTTATATTATCCGTATAAATGGACTTGTGAATACAGGCTGTGAATTCAGAATGGAAAAATCTCTGCTGGAATGCTGGAGCATACATCAGCCAAAAAACAGGAATCAGTGAATAGGGACAAGCTGTTGTAAAAGAGTGATCAGAGTTGATTATGAAAACCGAGCCTGAAATTAAAGGTTTTTCTGATAAGAACCTGTGGAGGATGAAACAGCCCGGTGAAGCTTATAAAAATTCTCCAAAACTCCCGCCAAGGGTGAGAGAAATGAGCCTGAGCCATAATATGATTATTTTCCCGGTGTAAAACATCGGAAGAACAGGAATTTGATCTCAAAATAACCAAACAAAAGGGCTGCAGTAAGAGAGAATTGTAGGACAATCTGTTGTTTTTCTATTTCCATTATTGTCCAAATAAATCTCTTTATCTGCACCGTTACTGTCCCTTTTATACAATTTCATACCTGGCCTATTCATGCTAAATTATATTAATTTTTGAAAAGTAATATCATCCACCTGCATATAAATTTAATCAAAATCAGAAAGACTTTTTAATGGAAAAATTTTTTTCTCTTTTTTGTATTGCCTTAAAAGGATGTTATAACAAAAAGACTACTGTTAAGAAAGCTTTCTATTCTTTAATAAATTCACTGTTCCCCCCCTGCTCCCGTAGCTGAGCCCCAATGTTTGAATACAGGATTTCATTCCGTATTGGGATCCCGGCAGGAGTTGTATTCCGGAAGAGAACGTGTAGGTCCCGCTTTTTTTCTATTGGTCAGCAGGATCTGCATCTTTTTCATTACACCATCCCGGCCGATCACAGGGACGGCGATTCTGAAAACGGTTTTTTCAATACCGGTAAGCCTGTATCGCTTATTTCCCCGGAAATTCAGGTATTCCGGTACAGGATCGGGGAATATTTTAACAATTTGGGATAACATCACATTATTGTCTGTGGGTAACAACGAGCAGGGAAAAGCATGGAGGGCTTTTCCGTTGAAGCCCAATGCATCATCCTGTAGTTATTTTACTACATCAACTTCCATGTTCCACTACAAAGAAACTTTTACCGCCGCTATAGATTTGTAGTGTTCAAAAGAAAAAATCAGACAGGAATAAAAATCAATTTTTAAAGCAGAATTAAAATATAACGGGATCTGCTTTATCTGATGTGAAAATGGGTGACCGGGTGTTATGCCTCCTATTTTGCGGCATCCGTAATTTAAGAAACTAATCAAAATAAAAACTTATGATTAACAAATTAACGATCATGAAAAACTTTATTTATCCGATGGATTTAGTACCCCTATTATTCGGGAATTTTCGGATTGGAAGTGCTCCTTTCAAAGTTTTACTTCCGATTTTGCTTGTATGCTGTGCCGGCAGTTCAGTCTTCTGCCAGAGTTCCGGCAGGCTTTATCTGTCTTCTGCCGGGACAGGTTTTGTGTATGACATTACCGGTTCAACGCCTTCTGGGGTTGCTGCCGCTTTGCCTGCGCATCTTGCCGCGCCTTCCTATTACAACAACAGCAACGGCGGTGCCGTCAGTAACCTGGCTGTCGGATATGACAATACCCAGGCAAGCCGCCCGCTGGTTTTCCTGAATTCCGATACCGCTGCAAACAGCCCTTTGCTGAAGAACGGTACCTCCACGGGGCTGACATTGCCGGTGGGCATCGGCGGCATCGGCACCAATAACGTGCTTGGAAGCTATTTCGGGCAATCCTTCGGGTTCAGCGGAAAAAACCTTTACCGGCTTTACCCTACCGTTTCAGCAACCCCAATGAGCATTACCGGCGATGCGATATGGAATGCTTCATCTTCCACGATCTTTGCCAGTGACACTTTTTATGACTACCAGAACAATGTGTATACGCTTTTGCAGAATCTTTCCGGAACCACTTATACCCGATATCTATACCGTATTGCCATTACCGGCGCCACAACGGCAACGGCTACTCAGATCGCAGCTGTTTCAGGACCGGCAGGGGTTAGAAATGCGGATGCTAATGTCAGCACGCCCAACGATGCAGGAAATGTACGGGGAACGGCTTACCTGAACGGGTACGTATTTTTAAGTTCCGGAAACGGCAATGATGATGTGGTGATTTACCGGATCAATATTCATACCGGTGTATCAGAATATCTTACCCAATATAATGTGGCCAACCTGAGTTTATCGAATATTGACCTGGCATCGGTTGATTATTTCCAGCCCTTTACCTTTGCCTGCGGAGCGATGGCGCTTCAGGGAACAGCTCCGTACGTAGCCGGCACATCTTCCCAGCGGACTTTACGAATTCCTGTTTCCAATATTTATGCGCCCGGAACGTATACCATTAATGTGACGGGAACGGATTTTACCAATCCCGCATATGCGGCGTCCATTACCGCCGGCACAACGTTCATCGATGTTCCCCTGACCTATAACGGAACAGGCCAGGGGGGATACCGCACCTTAACCGTAGACCTTAACGGAAGTACCACGAACTGTACTTACCAAGCCTTTATCGATGCTGATTCCGATGGGGACGGCATTTTAGACAGCGCGGACCTGGATGACGATAATGACGGGATTCCAGACAGTGCGGAAGGATGCGCCGGGACTGTAACGATGGCATCGGTTTCTCCGGCGACTGCTGCCAGCTTAACCAATACCAATACAGCGGTGGTTCCCCTTGTTCCGCCCGGGACTTCCCTTCCGGGAGGCGGGGTCACCCTTACCAAAACATCAGGAACAGGAAACGGATGGGGAGTGTATACCCCGCCGGTATCCTCGGCAACCCTTACCGTAAACGGTGCTCAGAGTGCGTCTTTTCCGACGACCTATCTGGATATGACAGCTGCAGTTCCCAGGACTTTAAATATTAATTTCGGAGTAACGGCTAACTCATTAAGCTCAAATAACAACAGGTACCAGTACATCATCGGTATTGCCGGGCTGGGAGGAGAAGGCGTTTCGGTAACCAACACTTTTTCCGTTCCTCTGACGGTGGCCGGCAATGCCAATGTCTTTAATACCGGAATATATTCATTATTGGACGGCGCCGTTTCGACGACCCCCGGAGCTTCGGGAACAACCTTTACCACCAATACCCCCTTTAATACCCCGCAGGGATATACTTTTTTCCTTGTACCTGCCGATGTAGCTTCCTTAACGATGACCTGGACAGGGAATAATGACCCCCACGGAGTTATCTTCGGTGTTTATAACTTGAACTGTACAGCAGATACGGATGGCGACGGTACCGTCAACCGCCTGGATCTTGATTCCGATAATGACGGCTGCCTGGATGCGATGGAAGGCGATGAAAATGTAGCGTACAGCATGCTCGTGGGTGCCCACGCGGGGCTCAGCGTAGGAACAGGATCTTCTGCTGCCAGCCAGAACCTGTGCAATGCTGCAAACTGCGTCAATGTAAATGGGGTGCCGGTGCAGGTAAATGCAGGAGGTCCTGCTGATACCCTGGGCACACAGGGACAGGGTGCAGGCGATTCTGAAAATGCCCTGGTATCGGCCTGCTACTGCTATAAGCCGGTGGTTGCTACAGGCGGAACGGTACTGAATACGTTACAGGGTATTACATCATTAGGAAGGGCCGGAGGAAATAATGCCAACTGGCCGATGGTAAGAAAAGGAGCATGGACGGCGCTTGAGTCCAGGACAAAAGGATTCGTTATCAACAGGCTGACTACAGCCCAGATCTCCGCAATTCCTGCAGCCAACCTGGTAGAAGGAATGATGGTGTATAATACGAGCTTAGACTGCTTACAGGTTAATACGACAGGTACGCCTGCCGGCTGGTCATGTCTTAATACACAAAGCTGCCCTGCGAACTAATTTTAAAAATAACATTCAAAACAATGAAAAATATAGTCATCATAACATTCAGCATGCTTTCAGGAATCATTTCAGCCCAGGTTGCTATCGGAAAGACTGCGGTTTCCTCACCTTCCGTATCCCTAGAGTTCGGCACCGCCAACAGGGGAATGATCCTGCCCTGGGTAACTTCTGCCGCTTCGGTAACCGGAGCGGTGAACGGGACAATGATTTACGATCTTTCGGATAAGAAAGTAAAAATAAAGTATGCCTCTTTATGGAAAGACCTGTCGGTAGATAATGCAGGAACCACCGTTGACCCCTTAACCGGTGTAGACGGTACTTTGATCCAGAACACCGCTGCCGAAAATACAAATGCGAAGATGGCTGTCGGGCCGCTTACTTCAACTCCGGGAATCTTGGTGCTGGAGGCTTCCGATAAGGCGATGGTGCTCCCAAAAGCGGCAAGCCCCCACCTTAGTATCATTAACCCTTCCCCGGGAATGATGGTATATGATACCGTCAGTAAACAGCTTGCGGTGTTCAACGGTAAAGTATGGTCTTTCTGGAAATAGAAACTGTAAAATCCTAAAAACAGACCGTGTTACAATGACACTCTCTGTTTTTAAGCTCCTTCTACGTAAAAGTATCTGTTAAAGGATTGTAAATAAATGAAAGTACCTACCGGCAATCTGAAAACAGGATCAAAATATAATTTAAAAACATAGAGTATGACTGCTGACAAACATGATTTTTTACATCTTCTGATAAGTGAAGTTGAAGAATTTTATAAAATTAAAATACCGGAGTATACCGGAGAAACACAGCGTGTTTTTACGATTTCTAATTACCTATCGGGAATGTATAAAAAAAAGATCTATATTCACTTTTTATCCGGGCATATGATTGATTATAAAATCTCTTATTTTATTTTCAATATGAAGATTTTCTGAAAGGATGCGGTACCCTGTTGGTTCATAATCTTTCTCTAAAAACAGGAGTATTTAAATTAATTACATGGTGTCTGAGAATACGTATGACTTCCGCTGGAATGACCCGGTGAAAGATTAACATTAATTCTGCAAACAGGGATAAACAGTATCTGATTCCATCATTTTGTATGATGGAAATCCTGGTGAAAATCATGTTTTGAAATTAACGAAGAATTCGGAAAGCTTTTGAAAAAATGAAAATTATTGATGTTAAATCATAAAATCCATATCTTTAAGACATACATCCTACCGATCTGTTCTGTCCGGACCGTATTTCCTGATTCGGCATGATCAAATACCCTGAAAAGTTCCGGACGCCGGAACTGGGCTCCGGAACCCTTTTCAGTAACCCATATTTTACAAATTCGGAACTGCACGACTTTATCCGATCTTTAGGATTTATCAAATTAATTACCTATTTTGGACCATGTTCAACCGCTAATTTAGCGTCGTCATTCTTTTTCATCTCTCAGCCGATGGGCTATTATTTTATATCAATGAGTTATTATAACAGAATAATTTTATCATAAAAAAATGAAATGAAAAAATCAAAGACAAACCGCAAAAAACGATAAAATGCAGCTATTTATTATTACAGGCGGTCCGGGTGCCGGCAAGACGACATTAATTGATTTTTTAAAAAGTAAGGGCTTTTCAACGGTTCCTGAATCTGCTCGATCCGTTATTAAAGATCAGGTCCGTATAAACGGTGATGGTGTCCCATGGAAAAATAAATATTTATATGCCCGACTGATGTTTAAAGAATCGCTGGAAGCTTATCATGAAATTTCTGATACCTGTTCCGATAGAATTATTTTTTTTGATCGTGGATTGCCGGATACTTTATGCTACATGAATATGGAAAATATCCCTGTATCTGAAGAATTTAGTAAAACCATAAAGAAGACAATCTATAATAAGAAGGTTTTCATATTACCACCATGGGACAAGATCTATGAAAACGATACGGAGCGAAAGCAGAGCTGGGATGAAGCCGTTTTAACGTATGACCGGATGAAGGAAACCTATATGGATTTGGGGTATGATGTCGTTACGGTTCCCACTGGCACTGTAGAGGGCAGATTTGATTTTATCCTAAAGCATATCTGTTTATGCTGAGTATAATATAGACGTAAAGTTTTGAATATAAAGCAGGCAAAATTTTACTTCATAATCATTGTATTTAATCTAAAAAAACGATGTTTCATTAATCAATAAGAATACAATTCATCCTGATCGAAATCTTAATATAAGAATAATGGGTTCCCATACAGGGCTATTTTTAATATCAAATGTATATTTTTGTCACTGCATTGATCAGACATCAGTAAAAAAATCACTTAAAAAGAAATATTTCAAATTATGAAGCTGCCTACAGAATTAGGAGATCCGTATATCGATACTGTTCTTTCCAATTTTTCCTTAGAAGATCTTCCGGATGAGCGATGGGAGCTTATTGAAGGATTTGAGAATTATGCCATTTCCAGTTACGGACGGGTGAAAAGCCTGGAACGCATGGTTCCGCTTCCCGTCAATAGTGAACAGCAGATACCGGACAGGATTATCAGGCCGCAAGCTTTCAGGTATTTCAACAAGCATCTAAAGGCTCATTTCTATAATGTAAGATGCAATCTCTCTCTCGACGGAAAAGTATATGGAAGATCAACAGCCCGTCTGGTTTATTATCATTTTGTTGAAAAAATTGATATGGATGATCACTCCTACCGTATATCGTTTAAAGACGAAAATCGCTTTAATGTACATTATAGCAATCTCGGGAAGATAACAGCTATTGATCTTCGTAACAAAGTACTGAATACAGGCAGGGGGAAAAAAGGGAATTATTGGCAGGCCGTGAGCCAATACACCGTTGACGGCGATTTTGTTGCGGGTTATGACAATATTTATGCGGCAAGTGAAGCTTTGGGAGTCCACCACACCCATATCATTGCGGTGATCAATAAAAAAAGGACTACTGCGGGAAAATTCCGGTGGTTTCCAAAAGAGTATACGCCTGCCAAAGAGGATTTTATACCGGAGGCTAAAAGTAAATCCAAAAAGGTATTCAATACAAGCCTGTGGAAAAAGATCGGCGAACCTCCTGTGGATCAGAACAATCCTCCTGCCTGCCTGAATATGTCACTGGAGGATCTTCCCGGTGAAATATGGAAACCGATTCCCAATCTTGAAGGCTATTTTGCCATATCCAGTAAAGGCAGGATCAAACGCCTGGATACCTGGACGGAGAATAAAAATAAAACTTTTTTCCGGGAAAACATCATTTCTCTTTTCCTGGACACCTCTGATACAAAGGGTTATCTGTATGTCAACCTAAGTCATCAATGCAAACGGGTCCGGATAAGACTGAACAGATACCTTTATTACTGCTTTGTGAAAAAATTCGATTTCAACGACCGGTCCATAGTTATTGTCAACAGGAATGAGCCTTTTTGGAATATTGATATTGCCAATCTCGAACTATGCTCACCCACCCATCATTTAAATAAAAGCAAGATGAGAAGAGAATTGCAAGGGGATCAGGGAGGAAAATGATCCTGACACAGCATAAACCAGCGGTATCCGGAATCTCAACAAAAAAAATCCCCATCCCTGCGGGGATGGAGATCAGAATTCGGTCGGGATGCGTGGCTATACCATGGTCAGCGCGCCGAGGTAGGAGCTGTTGGAGGCCGAGGTCTCTTCCGTGTTGTGGAAATAGGCCCAGACCTGCACCTTCTTCCCGGAATAGTAATCCGGCAGCGTGAGATCCGAGGTCAGGCCGGTTCTCACGGCCACCGATTCAAAGATCCCGAAGGTGCCGAGGTCTTCACTGTAGCAGACCGCACTGGCTTTATCCGTGGCCGATGCATTGCCCTGGGCGGAATTGTCCTGCCAGGAAAGCCGGATGATGTTTCCCGGCTGCACGGCAGCGGTGATCTCCTGGAATCCGGCCAGGTCGCCTCTGGTGATCAGCACCTTGCTGTAGACCAGTTCCGGAACTTCCGCCGTTACCTGCACCGCTTCGCTGATGGTATACGATACCGCCAGGTTCACCCTGGATTTCGAGCCGCTTCCCGATCCGAAATACCGGTTCTGGATCGCGGTAAGCGGCTTAAGGAAATCGATCACCAGCTTAAACTTCAGCTGCTGGAGCATCTGCTTCCCCGTTGCCTTCCGGCTGCTCGGCTTCGGTATGCTCCGGATGATGTCCTGTCCGCGCCAGCTGGCGCCTACTACCGTTCCTACTTTTCCTGAGAATCCCCCGAGGATCCCTTTTGTGATTCTTGCCATTGTTGCTGTTTTTATGGGTTAACGGAACGAAGGTAAAACAGGTTTCCCGGTTTTCAAATACCCGGGAAAGCAGTGTCCGGTTTTGGCAGGTTTTGGCAGGTTTTGGCAGGCCTCCTCCTGCCTTTCTTCGGTACTCGTTCGGTAATCCTTCGGTACCTGTTCGGAAAAAAGATGTTTTTTCCGAACAGGCACCGGACAAATGCCGGGCAAAACCCGAAGACCGGTTTAGCGGGACAGGCCGTTTTACGCCTACGGCATCCGGTGCCTGCCATTAAGACCCGGGACAGGCATTCGGTTTCCGGTTTCCGGGAAGAGGCCGTTATCTGATGCGTCCCGGCGGCCTGCAAAACGGGGGTCTTAAGAGAGGCAGACCCGGATATTCCTGAATGGATTTCTGTTTTTAAGTTGGGGAAGACCGTCTCCCCGATCTGCGGACACCAAACAAAACAGCCCCTAACAAGAGGCTGTTTCAGTACCGACGCATGGTAAAAGTGATCTTATATCCCCTGGGTAAGCAATCCCGCACCCGCTTTCTGCCGCTCGAAGGTGACCACGCTCTGCCGCAGCATTTTTGCCGTAAATACCTGAACGGTATCCGGGTCGGGCGTGTGCCTGAAATATCTGTTTTTCCCTTTTATAATCGCGGTGATCTTTTTACAGGCTTTATCGAAATCTTCCGTGTTTACCTGTAGCGTATAAGTTCCCGAGGCATGTCTGACTGTTATTTTTCCGGTATCCATATCGTGCTGTTTGAAGTATAGCATACGATTTTGATGCCGAAACCTGCCTGAGACCTGAAAGACCGGCAGAACAGGAACGGGGCCGCTACCCTTCCGTCTGTTCCGGACCGCCGTGCGGCTGCCCGTTAAAGAATGATTTGGGATAAAATATTTTCCTCCCGATCTTCACATAGGGAACCGCCCTGGATTTCCTGAGCCGGTGAAGGGTCCGGTCGCTGATGTTCAGCAGCCGTTTGACATCTGCGCTGTCGTAATACCCGGAACTGTACGGCTCTTTCCGGTCCAGGCTTTTGAGGATTTCGGAAAGGAAAACCAGCAGGGTCCCTTTAAACTCTTCTTCATCGGATAACGGATCATTGAATTTCGTTTTCATCGTGTTAAGGTTATTAATTAAATAATCGTTCTGCCCTATGGCAATTGCATTTATTTATGCTAACGTCAATAAAGTGTGAATTATTATCAATCCCTAGACGACTTTGATTGTTTTCCCGGTATTTTTCCCGGTTAAAGCACAGGAAACAATTAACCATTGCAGACAATCAATTAACTGTTGGTTTATAAGCTAAAATTTTTTCTTTGTCCTGAGCCATTTCCGGAAAGCCGGGCCGGTTATTTCATGCCATCATCAGACAGGGATTTTTTAAATACCGTCTGTCTCAGGCGGTGGCCATGCCTGATCGCTTTCACCAGTAAAAAGAGATCATACGACACAACCTGTCGCATTATATGGACGTCCGTTTAAGGGGTTCTCAAGCATCGCATCTTCACAACCCTGACAACAACTAAATCAACACCCGGTGGCTGAGCGGAGCCGAAGCCACACCCTACGCCTCCGGGAACCTCAGGCATCGGACAACTTTCACAACCATAACCACAACTGCAACTTCCCACGGTGGCTGAGGCTCTCGAAGCCACACCTCCACCTTCGGGAACCTCAGGCATCGGACAACTTTCACAACCATAACTACAACTTCCCGCGGTGGCTGAGGCTCTCGAAGCCACATCCTCCACCTTCGAGAGCCTCAGGCGTCGGACCTTTACAACCATAACACCAGCTACA
>NZ_VTSX01000019.1:40997-107660 GCF_008329705.1 Chryseobacterium sp. SN22
ACTTCCCACGGTGGCTGAGGCTCTCGAAGCCACACCCTCCGCCTCCGGGAACCTCAGGCATCGGACAACTTTCACAACCATAACCACAACTGCAACTTCCCGCGGTGGCTGAGGCTCTCGAAGCCACATCCTCCGCCTTCGGGAGCCTCAGGCATCGGACCTTTACAACCATAACACCAGCCACAACCCTACGGTGGCTGAGGCTCTCGAAGCCACATCCTCCGCCTCCGGGAACCTCAGGCATCGGACCTTTACAACAATAACCACAACTTCCCACGGTGGCTGAGGCTCTCGAAGCCACACCCTCCGCCTCCGGGAACCTCAGGCATCGGACAACTTTCACAACCATAACCACAACTGCAACTTCCCGCGGTGGCTGAGGCTCTCGAAGCCACCTGATCTGAGAATTTCCAGAAATCATCAT
Source organism: Chryseobacterium sp. SN22 (assembly GCF_008329705.1). Taxonomy (GTDB): domain Bacteria; phylum Bacteroidota; class Bacteroidia; order Flavobacteriales; family Weeksellaceae; genus Chryseobacterium. The sequence goes on from NZ_VTSX01000019.1 coordinate 41,422, forward strand.
TCCGGTTTGTGGTATTGCCGGTTTTGGATTAATTTAAGCCTTTCTAAAACGAGTGATCCGATATGAGCAGACTTTATGCTATTTTAAGTGTTTTTTTCCTGTGCGGGGGAGGATTTTTTTCTTTTGCCCAGCAGCCCGCCCGCCATACCTTTACCCTTGGCGAATCCGACTTCCTGCTGGACGGAAAGCCGCTGCAGATGATTTCCGGCGAAATGCATTATCCCCGCATTCCGCGGGAGTCGTGGCGCGAGCGGATGAAGATGGCCAAAGCCATGGGGCTGAATACCATCGGAACCTATGTATTCTGGAATGTGCACGAAGAAACCCCGCGGGTGTATGATTTCAGCGGGAACAACGATATTGCGGAATTTATAAGAACCGCTCATGAAGAGGGCCTGTGGGTGGTGTTGCGGCCCAGCCCTTACGTGTGTGCGGAATGGGAATTCGGCGGTTACCCGTGGTGGCTGCTGAAAGACCGGCAGATGCAGGTAAGAAGCACCGATCCGAAATTTATGTCCGTATACAGCCGCTACATCAAGGCCCTCGCCAAGCAGCTGATTCCGCTTCAGATCACCCACGGCGGCAATATCCTGATGATCCAGATCGAAAACGAATACGGATCCTACAGCAACGATAAAACGTATCTGGACCTCAACCGGAAAATCTTCAGGGAAGCCGGTTTCGACGGCATCCTTTTCACCTGCGACGGTGCCGACAGAATGCCGGACGGTTACCTGCCGGGTTACCTTCCGGCCGTCAACGGACTGGAAGACCCGGCACAGGTAAAAACCCTGATCAACAGATACCACAACGGCAAAGGCCCGTATTATGTAGCGGAATGGTATCCCGGATGGTTCGACGACTGGGGGAAAAAGCATGCGGACGTATCCGCCGAACAGTCGGCGAAAACCCTGGACCAGCTGCTGGCTGCCGGAATCTCCGTGAATATGTATATGTTTCACGGCGGGACGACCCGCGGATTCATGAACGGCGCCAATATGAATAAAGATAATCCTTATTCGCCCCAGGTTTCCAGCTACGACTACGATGCCCCGCTGGATGAAGCCGGCCACCCGACGGAGAAATTCTATGCATTCCGGAAAGTGATTGCCGCCCACCTTCCGGCAGGGGAAACTTTACCACCGGTTCCTGCGGCAAAGCCGGCCATAAAAATCCCGGATATTGCCCTGGAGCAGTACGCCGGTCTTTTCAGTCAGCTCCCGAAACCGGAAACGGCCGGACAACCATTACCCTTTGAGGATCTGGACCAGGCCTACGGTTTTGTTTTATACCGGACTACCATCAAAAAAGGAGGCATGCTGAAGCTGAAAGAGCTCAGGGATTACGCGCAGGTGTATGTCGACGGAAAATACCAGGGAAGCCTCGACCGCAGGCTGAAGCAGGACTCAATGAACCTGACCGGAATTTCCTCGGATGCCGTTCTCGATCTTTGGGTGGAAAACAACGGCCGGATCAATTACGGTCCGTTTCTGAACGACAACCGGCATGGCATTACCGGATCGGTTTCCGTTGACGGCCGGGAGATTTACGGTTGGAACATGTACCGTTTCCCTTTTAAAACGGCAGGAACATTTTCTTTCAGCAAAAATACGGATCAGAAAACCGGCCATCCGGCCTTGTACAAAGGCCGCTTTACCCTCCAGCAGCTGGGGGATACCTATCTGGATATGCGCACCTTCGGGAAAGGGTTTGTCTTCCTGAATGGCCATCACCTCGGCAAGTACTGGAACATCGGCCCGCAGCAGACCCTTTACGTACCGGCTTCCTGGCTAAGGAAAGGAAAAAATGAGATCGTGGTGTTTGATGAACTGGAAAGCAACCACCGGCAGCTTCCTTCTCTGGATCATCCGGTTCTGGACCAAAACAGCAAGAAATGAAAAATCGGATACTGACCTTCGGAATTGTTTTAACCGCGTTATTCAGCCATGCCCAACAGCCGCTGAAGCCTTACGGAGCCCTGCCTTCCGAAGCACAGCTGAAGTGGCATGAAATGGAAATGTACTGCATCATCCATTTCAGTACCGGAACATATACCGACAAGGAATGGGGCTACGGGGATGAAGACCCTGCGCTGATCAATCCGTCGGATTTCGATGCGGAGCAGATTGTTTCGGCAGCGAAAGCCGGCGGATTCAAGGGCATCATCGTGGTGGCCAAGCACCATGACGGGCTCTGCCTGTGGCCTACCAGGACCACGGATTACAGCGTCAGAAAAAGCCCGTGGAAAAACGGGAAAGGCGACATCGTAAAAGAATACCGGAAAGCCTGTGAAAAGCTGGGCATGAAAATGGGCATTTACTGTTCGCCGTGGGACCGCAACAGTCCGCTCTACGGTACTCCCGGGTATGTTGAGATGTACCGGAAACAGCTTCAGGAGCTGTATCGTGATTACGGGGACCTGTTTATCTCATGGCATGACGGGGCCAACGGCGGAGACGGCTATTACGGAAATGCCCGCGGGACCCGGAAAATCGACCGGGCAACGTATTACGACTGGCCTGCGACCTGGGCCATTACCCGAAAGATGCAGCCGGAAGCCGTGATTTTCGGAGATGCGGGGCCGGATGTCCGCTGGGTAGGCAACGAAGACGGCCATGCCGGGGAAACCTCCTGGGCCACTTATGAACCGCAGGCTCCTGAAGAAGGGAAGAAGCCGTCCAACGGTTTTACCCGATATGAACTGGGCATTGAAGGTACCCGGAACGGAAAATACTGGATGCCTGCGGAATGCGATGTTTCCCTCCGGCCGGGCTGGTTTTACCATGCCCGCGAAGACAGCCAGGTAAAAACACCGGCCGAACTGCTGGACCTCTACTATAAAAGCGTGGGCCGGGGGGCCAACCTGGATCTGGGCCTCTCCCCTAACCCTCACGGCCAGCTGAACCCCGAAGACGTAAGTTCGCTCCAGCAGTTCGGGAAACTGCTGAAACAGACTTTTGCCGTGAACCTTGCGGAAGGCGCCGTTTTAAAAGCCGGTAATGTCCGCGGGAACAACCTTTCCCAATACGGCCCGCAGCACCTGCTCGATCAGGACCGGTATACCTGTTGGGCCACCGATGATGAAATCACGACGCCTGAGCTGACCGTTACCCTTCCTGCTGAAAAGACCTTTAACATCATCCGTTTACGGGAAAATATAAAGCTGGGCCAGCGGATCGAAGCTTTTGAAGCGGAAGCCTTTCTCAACGGAAGATGGGAGAAGATCGCCTCGGCAACCAGCATCGGTCCGAACCGTCTCATCCGTCTCCCTGAAAGGATCACCACGGATCAGATACGCCTGACCATTACCCAGTCGCCGGCAGCCATAGCTTTAAGTGACTTCGGCCTGTACAACGAACCGGTGATCACAGAAAAGCCACGCATCCGGAGAAATCCGGGCGGAAAGATCACGATTTTTTCCGGATATTCCCCTTCCGCCATTTACTATACCCTTGACGGGAGCATGCCTACCCCGAACTCCTTAAGATACCATCAGCCTTTTATACTGCCTGATGGCGGAATGGTCAAAGCCATATCGGTGGATAACGGCCAGCAAAGCGAAGCCGCGGTCCTCCGGTTTGGCCCTGTAAAATCCGGGTGGAAAATCACCGGTCCCGAAGGTACGGATGCTGCCCATCCGGCAGCGTATGCCATCGATGACAACCCGGAAACGTTCTGGCAAAGCCCGACGATCACATCATCTTCTCCAACAGGATTTGTGATTGATACGGGAAAACGGCAAAACCTGAGCGGATGTACGTACCTGCCCCGCCAGGACGGAAAACCAGACGGCACCGTCAGCCATTACCGCATCGAAACCGGCACTGACGGTACCCATTGGCAGTCTGCTGCGGAAGGCGAATTTTCCAACATCAAAGCCAACCCGGTAGAACAGCAGGTTATTTTTAAGCAACCGGTCTCCGCACGGTACATCCGTTTTACTGCAGTAAAGCTGATCTCGGGAAATGCCTGTACCGTGGCTGAAATCGGGGTGATCCCGGGGCTTCGGCTCCGCTCAGCCACACCTCCGCCTTCGGGAACATCAGGTATCGTACCTTTACAACCCTGACAACAATTCAATCGACACCCGGTGGCTGAGGTTCTCGAAGCCACACCTCTGCCTTCGAGAGCCTCAGGCATCGGACCCTTACAACCATAACACCAGCTACAACCCTACGGTGGCTGAGGCTCTCGAAGCCACACCCTCCGCCTTCGGGAACCCCAAGCATCGGACCCTTACAACCATAACACCAGCTACAACCCTACGGTGGCTGAGGCTCTCGAAGCCACACCTCTGCCTTCGAGAGCCTCAGGCATCGGACCTTTACAACCCTGACAACAATTCAATCAACACCCGGTGGCTGAGCGGAGCTGAAGCCACACCTCCGCCTTCGAGAGCCTCAGGCATCGGACCCTTACAACCATAACACCAGCTACAACCCTACGGTGGCTGAGGCTCTCGAAGCCACACCTCCACCTTCGGGAACCTCAGGCATCGGAGTTTCTCAGGTCCCGGTATGCTATGGCCAGTGCGGGCAGAAGTTCCGGTGCACCATTAATCAACGCCTCCTTTTTTCTCCGGCTCCAGCCCTGGATCTGCTTTTCGCGGTAAAAAGCCAGATCAATGCGGTCATATTCTTCATAATAGACCAGCCGGACCGGAAGACGCTTCCGGGTATGGTTGGCTCCTTCCCCGGACTGATGCTGGGCCAGCCTCCGTTCGAGGTCGTTGGTACTCCCGGTGTAATAACTGCCGTCGGAGCAGAGGAGAATATAAAGATATCCTTTCGTCATAAATGTTTTTTTCAGCAATAAAAATAATGATTTTTCTGAAGCAAAATCCACCTTTCTCCACCTTCGAGAGCCTCAGGCATCGGACCTTCACCACACTGGCAACAACTCAATCAACACCCGGTGGCTGAGGCTCTCGAAGCCACACTCCTCCGCCTCCGGGAACCCCAGGCATCGCACTTTTACAACACCATAACACCTGCTACAACTCAACGGTGGCTGAGGCTCTCGAAGCCACACTCCTCCGCCTCCGGGAACCCCAGGCATCGTACCTTTACAACACCATAACACCTGCTACAACTCAACGGTGGCTGAGGCTCTCGAAGCCACACCTCCACCTCCGGGAGCTTCAGGCATCGGACAACTTTCACAACCTTAACCACAACTACAACTTCCCACGGTGGCTGAGGCTCTCGAAGCCACACTCCTCTGCCTTCGAGAGCCTCAGGCATCGGACCTTTACAACACCATAACACCTGCTACAACTCAACGGTGGCTGAGCGGAGTCGAAGCCACACCCTCTGCCTTCGAGAGCCTCAGGCATCGGACTTTTACAACCATAACACCAGCTACAACTTCCCACGGTGGCTGAGGCTCTCGAAGCCACATCCTCCGCCTCCGGGAATCCCAGGCATCGCATTGCTGCTGCGGTGAAAGGGCCCTGCCGTTTTATAACAAGCCACCTGATCCGAATACTTTCACCGGCTTCATCCCTGACGGGGAATGATCGATTTAACGGGCTCCGGCCGTCTGTAAATCCCATGCAAAAAACCCCTTCATGCGAAGGGGTTTACTGAGAATATGTATAACACCGGTTAAATGTTCAAATCCGTAAAAGACCGGTTATTTCCAGTAGCTCCACTGGGCACCGTCATAGACGGCCAGTGCGGAAGACACGGTATCGTACACCATGGTTCCTGCAATGGCTCCCCGGATGTTCAGGTGCGGGTTGGCGACCTTGGGAAGAACCATCGCTTTCGTGGCGGACTCCATGACCAGCACGCCCGGCTTTGCAGAGGAAGTGGCTCCGATGATGGTGCCTGCACCGGTTTCGGTTCCCGAATTGGTATAGGAGTGAACCACTCCCTGACTGCTGTCGGTAAGCAGCGTCCAGCCGGTATTCTGGAATACCTGGACGGACCGGTCTGCCGTATTGAATACGAATGTGCCTCCTGCGGCACCCGGTGCAGATGCTACCGACGGCAATATGATTCCTTTGGCTTCGTTGTTGAATTCCAGAAGGACACTTGAATTTGTAAGGGCCTGTTTTCCAATAGCCACCTGTGCACAGACAGCAGCCGGCAACAGAAAAACAGGCAGGGAAACTAGAGCTTTGATGATGATATTCATTTTTATTTTTTTTGTGATTTAACGGTTTTCATTACATCCCCTGCTGATGCAGTTCCATCCTGTCCGGGCAGCGTCGATGGCGGGCGCACTGCCCCTGTAAAGCTGCACGCACTTAAGATCGGTATTGTAAATCAGCATTCCTTCTACAGGGACGAGGGCATTCCTCTGGGCGGTGGTCATATGGCTGATCACCATTCCTTTGTCGGAGGCATCCAGCACGATGTGGCCGTTCGGTACGCTTTCCGGCCAGTTGGTTACGGTTTTGCTTCCTTTCGTCAGGATTCCCATTTTTGTAAAACCGGCAGGGGTGCCCGCTGCGCCCGGCTGTGTACAATGGCAGGGAACGGTATTTTTTCCGCTTCCGTAGCCGGAGATCCTTGTAGGCCCCACTACATTCTGGGTGACGGTTACCGAATTGTTTCCGGTGGTATTCCAGCTGATGGTATTGAAGGCATTCCCGTTGGTAAGAACCAGCGGTAAAAGGGGGCCGCCCGAGCTTTTGCTGCCGAACATGGTAATACCGCCCGTAGGGCTGATGACCACGCGTACCGCCGGTGTCGTGGAAGCGCTTCCGGAAATGCTCCATACGGCCGGCACATTGCCGTCCTGCCATTTTGCGCCGTCGGCAAACTGTATATTCTGGGTAAGCCCCGCACCGGTGGCAAACTCAATTTCCTGGGTAGCCAGCAGGGTACCGTTGATGTTCATGTTGAATGAATTATCAAGGCTGTAGATATCGAGCGTGAATCCGTAGTTGGTCGCGGGCTGGGTAAAGGTGTGCGGCGTTCCGGCCGGAATGGATGAGCCGTCCCCCATCGCAAAGGTCTGTCCGTTGACGTCCACCGTACAGACCTGCGACTTCAGGCTGAGGAGCAATCCCGGCAGCAGCAGGGATAAGGTCAGAAATAATTTCATGTGATTTCTCATTGGGTATTTTTTTAATTAAAAAATGATTGGATTAAGGGAAAATTTTGATCATTGTTTTTTAGAACCGTCTGAATGGAACGGTGGCAAAACTACGCTGAATTCTAACGGCATACACCTGTTTGCCCTATCAGATTCGCGAATCTGACAGATACACTCCGGGAATACCGCAGCCTGCGGCGCTGTGCCCTGATCCGGAGAACGGTATCCGGGAAGCATGTCGGCCCGCCGCATGCTAAAGGAGATTTTATATCCCGCAATCCCGGCAGGAACGGAGCTGCCCGATGCAGAAATAATGATGGAACAGGCGGAAAAGCACCAGATCCGAAATCCGGTACGGTGTTTTTTTAAATAAAAAATACAAAACAGGAAGATGATATTAAGCCGGGAAAACCTGCTTTAAAATAACGTGCACCCAAACAGAAATCGGGTTAAACAGGCCGGAAGTGTTTTTAACATCACAGAAGAACCTTTATAGGGAACACTGCCAGAATACACCGGATAAGGCAGCCTCCGGAGGAAGCAGCGTATTTCTGTAAACAGGAAAGGGGTATTTCATTTTCCCCCGGCTGCCTTACCCTTCACCGATGGCCAGTTCCCGGATATGCCTGATAAAAACGGAAGGCGGGACGTCGGTAACCTTTTTGAAAACCGTGGTAAATTTATTGGCGGACGAAAAGCCGGATTCCTCGGCCAGCGCTGCGATCTTGTATTTCCTGAATTCGGGGTTTTCCCGAAGCTGCCGGATGATATAATTGACTCTCAGCTCATTGATGTAATTGTTAAAATCCTTTTCCTTGTACCGGTTGATGATATGGGAAAGGTATTTGATGTTGGTTCCCAGGTGGGCGGCAAGAAAAGGCAGGGACATGTTCCGGTCTGTAAACAGCACCGATTCCTCAAACTCCCTGAGCTGCCGGAGGAGCTTCTGCTCGGTTTCCGATGTCATTACGGTACTTTCCCCGTTTTCGGCACCTGCCGCCTCCGGCCCTGGGGGTGCCGGTTCCGGCATTTCATCCGCCGGGGTTTTCCTGCTCTCATATTCCTGCAGCAGCCGGCTGATCCTGTCGGTATTCCTGATCTGGCGTTTCCGGTACCTGAAAAATGCAACGGAACAGCCCGTGAGCAGAAAAGTCCCGGCCAGAAGGAGGTGGTTTTTATGGCCGCTGTCCTTTTCAGCTTCCTCCGCCCGGTGTTCCATCTTCATATAAGAATCATCGATAAAGGCACTTTCCTTTTCGGCAAGGGCGGTGTTCAGGGTATCGGTTTTCTGCTGTATTTCGGCGGATTTTTTATTGTCGTCCAGTTTTGCGTAGTATTCCCGGGAAGTGGCATTCACTTCTATTTTCAGCCGGGGATAATTGGAGCTTTCCGCAATCTTCTGGGCCTTTTCGAGGTAAGCTTCGGTATTTTTAAGGTCGCCCTGCTTCAGGTAAACGGCCGCCATCCCGTTGCAGATAAGCCCGGTGAGGAAGTTTTCCGGGGACTTTCCTGCGAGCGCCAGGGCTTTCCGGTAATGGTCCATTGCTTTTTCATACGATCCGGCATAGAAATAATTGAGGCCCGTCAGCTGTTCGTTGTTGGCGGTAAAGAAATCCAGGTTTTCTTTGGTCCTGTTAAAGTGCGACTGGGCCGTTTCAATGTACCGGATGGATTTTTTATAATTCTTCCGCTCGCTTTCGTAATAGGCCATTTCCTGATACATCAGGCCCTGGATGCTGTTGCGGGCCGGTTCTTCCTTTATGGCCTGCCCCACTTCCAGTGCTTTGTCGATGTACTTTTTCGATTTTTTATACAGCTTCAGGATCCGGTATTGCGTGGCAAGGAACCCGTAGACCCGGGCTTCCCAGGCAGGGTTCCCTGCCTCCCCGATAATATCGGCTGACCGCCCGGCATATGCCACCGCCTTTTCCACGTCCCCCGCCTGCTGGTACAGCGACGCCGACAGCATCAGGCTCTTGGTTTTGAAATAAGGGGTCTCCGAGATTTCATACAGGGAATCGGCAACCTTCAAAGCCTGGCCGAAGTCCTTCTGAGAAGTCTCCAGATAGGTTTTTGCATAGACCGCCTGATAACGGGCCGGATCCTGTGCCCGAAGCGCAAGGAACATCAAAAAAAACGGAATCAGGAGAATTTTATGCATCATGGCCGCTGACCTAAACTAACAACCTGCAAAACTATCACTAATAATTGAATTGTTGAACGGATGAAACGGAATATTTCGGGGAACAGGGTGAAATTTGATACAAATTCCCTGATTTAACTTTTATGCAGATCATCTTTGGACTATTTCATTTGATTGTATCTTTGGGGTACAACACAACGGGTTCGAATCCCGTATTCTCCACAAGGTGGTTGTAAATTGCTTTCATTTATTCGTATCTTCGTGATACAACACAACCCAGAATTCGCCATTTACAAGCGCATGAGGGTTGTGAATTGCTTTCATTTATTCGTATCTTCGTGATACAACACAACAAAGAAAGAGCTCCGGCAATCATCCCTTCAGTTGTGAATTGCTTTCATTTATTCGTATCTTCGTGATACAACACAACAGGATGTTTATGGTGAATTGCAGCCAATGAGTTGTGAATTGCTTTCATTTATTCGTATCTTCGTGATACAACACAACCATCGTTTTCTTTTTTAATCTCCCCCGGCAGTTGTGAATTGCTTTCATTTATTCGTATCTTCGTGATACAACACAACGAACCTTGTCTTTGACACCGACGATTATTTGTTGTGAATTGCTTTCATTTATTCGTATCTTCGTGATACAACACAACTAACCCAAGAGAGGATATATTCCAGGTGGAGTTGTGAATTGCTTTCATTTATTCGTATCTTCGTGATACAACACAACCAATCTGTGGAAGAAAACACTATCCGGACGGTTGTGAATTGCTTTCATTTATTCGTATCTTCGTGATACAACACAACAAGCCGCTGCGCTATTTATACGGGCCTATTGTTGTGAATTGCTTTCATTTATTCGTATCTTCGTGATACAACACAACAAGTGGGGATTAATTCCGGCTGCCTTTAATGTTGTGAATTGCTTTCATTTATTCGTATCTTCGTGATACAACACAACGAAAAGACGCTATTCCGCTTTCATCCTAAAGTTGTGAATTGCTTTCATTTATTCGTATCTTCGTGATACAACACAACTGAGCCCGCAATGCTTCCGCTTCGCCCAAAGTTGTGAATTGCTTTCATTTATTCGTATCTTCGTGATACAACACAACTACGCGAATATTAACCCCTGGTTCGTCAACGTTGTGAATTGCTTTCATTTATTCGTATCTTCGTGATACAACACAACAGTAGTATTTCTTTCCATCTTTAAGGTATAGTTGTGAATTGCTTTTATTTATTCGTATCTTCGTGATACAACACAACAATCGGCATTTGGTACCGGTAATGTAAGTTGTTGTGAATTGCTTTCATTTATTCGTATCTTCGTGATACAACACAACGTTACGGCCACTACGCAAAACATCGACGGAGTTGTGAATTGCTTTCATTTATTCGTATCTTCGTGATACAACACAACAAATAATACCAACTTGATTTTCATAAAAGAGTTGTGAATTGCTTTCATTTATTCGTATCTTCGTGATACAACACAACCTGTTTTGTAATGTGAATATCGGGGTACGAGTTGTGAATTGCTTTCATTTATTCGTATCTTCGTGATACAACACAACGTCTTTGTATAATTCTTTCAGGTATGTTTTGTTGTGAATTGCTTTCATTTATTCGTATCTTCGTGATACAACACAACCTCAACATTTAACCCACTGAATTGCAGTGGGTTTATTTATTGATTAGGATTGAAAAAATCAGAAGAGTTCGAGCTGTTGGAAGGTTGGAGGCGGTTCTTCTTTATTCCTGGCAAAGAAAATCTCGATATCGCCGAACTGTTTGTCCGTAATGCACATAATCGCTACTTTTCCTGCTTTAGGCAGCATAAATTTTACACGCTTGATATGCACTTCCGCATTTTCACGGCTTGGGCAGTGGCGTACGTACATGGAAAACTGGAACAGCATAAAGCCGTCATCGATCAGCGCTTTTCGGAAACGGTTAGCATCCTTCATATTCGCTTTCGTTTCGGTTGGGAGATCATACAATACTATTACCCACATAATCCGGTATGCATTAAACCTTTCGGCGTTCATATTTTTATTTGTAAAATGTACAATGTAAAAAAGTAATTCAATTCATCAGATTAGTTCGGGATAAGAGATCAGCCGCTTTTCTCCCGTGTAACATTTATAAAGCGAAGAAGCAGTTGATTTTACAGCCACCAGCAAAGGTCTTGTTTTACCGTCAATCAGCACATCCCTGGTCGCAATCTGAAGAATATGCGCTTTGAATTCTTTCGTCAGTTCCTCAGATTCCGGGTAGGCTTTCAGCCACTGCATCACCAGCAAATCGATAAATGGACGGTAAGGTTCCATCAGATCATCCGCGAGACAGTAAGGATTGTATTTGTTTTTGTGAAAGATGCCGAGAACCGGAAGCAGTCCCGTTTCAACGATAGCCCGGGCAACAATGCTCCGGAGCACCGCATAGCCGAAATTGAAAAATGGGTTGGGCGAATCCCCGAAACGCTGTCTTAAGAAATCCAGGCTGATCAGGTATTTCCAGTAATGCTGGGCGGCAATTCCCTCCATATTAGTACTGTCACCTGACTTTACATTTCTTTGGTATTCAACCATAGGTTCATGATACTTGCCTAATTTTACAAGGACATTTTTCTGGTTTTCAATCTTGCACTCCACCGTCTGTTTCCACAGCTGCTTCTTTAGTGGCTCGCTGACTTCCAGCTGGTCTTTTACTCGGTCCGAATGCTCGGTATGTCCGTACAGCGGCAACATGATTCCATGCGGGAGGTGGTGCGCATCACAGCTGATCACTACCACATTGTTTCCCATCATTTTCTGGATCAGGTTATGGGAAATGGTGATTTGATAATGGTCCAGCATCAGCAATCCCAGATCTTCCACAGGGACACTCCCCTTTTCCGTCTTGGTTTCCGTACAAAGGATTTTCAGCTGCTCGTCTTTGAGTTTAAGGTATGCGGGGTTGCCGATGTAAATGGAGCGGGTGATCATATTAGAAATTCCATTTTATTGTTCCATCAATATACATCTCAAAATCTTTTCCTTCTATTGCAAAATTCCATTGTCCTTGACTTAATCTTAAGAAAACTTGTTTTTCCTCAAAACTAAACGACGAATACTCTTGGTTATCTTTTTTTAATTCAGTATCAATTCCTGCTACTAGATGATGACGAAATTTCATTCTATTTGAATCTCCTTCAAATTGATAAACCTTATACATCCGTTCTGAGAGTTCTTCAGTATTTAAATAAGTTAACTCATTAATTGAATCTTTGTAAAATAAAACCTTGTCTCCTTTTTTTAAAATTGAATATAATGGCAACTGAAATTTATTCTTACCTCTGCCCGTTTTTATAAAAGAAAACTCCGGCTCGGTAAAAAGGTTTTGAACATTTTTTAATTTAAGTTCCGCTAAGTCTACAATAGAAAGAATTCTCATTGCTTTACCGGCATCACTTTTATAAAACAGACAATACGTGTTCTCACCGTTGGTTGCTAATGTGGACTTTTTGTATTCTTTGTCTGAAACAAAACTGTGATGATGAACTTTAATTGCTGTTGCATATTTTAATCCATTTTCGAAACAGCGTATTGTTCTTATTTTATTTACTTTATTGCCACTTTTATCAAGCATATAAACACCTTCAGTCAGAGCTGTTTTAAAATCTGTTTCTTCAACTTGTCTTTTAATTATTTTAAACAAATCCTTATCAACAATTGCTTTCTCAACTTCTTCAAGGCTTTTGAATCCTTGAGAATTAGCATCCTTTTTATATAACAAGGGTTTTCTGACAGCTAAATAAATTTCATCTTTAAGAATCATTTTTCTGTTATCATCAAACAAAATCTTATTATCCTCGTCTCTTACAGGCTGTTTTATGGCTCCATAAAAAGTTTCTCCGTGCAACTGGCCACGAATTGTATCACCTTTTGATATCTTAGGAATTCTATTTCCGTTTTCATCTAATTTGTATACTTGTTCCCCTTTTTCATTTTTTATTTTAACAAAATCTATTTTTCCTCTTTTTCTTACTGTTTTAGATGTCTGTGTAATGGTTCGGCTATCTGTAAGATTATTAATCAAAACCTTATCTTTTAACTCCAAGATATAATTTTCAGAAAAATTATCCCAATCCATTGGAAGTTCATGATAGGTTTTGCCTGTCCTATTATCAATTTCGTTTTGATAAGCTTTAATAATCCTTTCTCTATGAAAAGCATTTGGAATCAACGTAAGAATTGCGGCATCCTGAGCGTGATGACTATGTACGCTTCTGTCTTTTTTAGAATCTTTTGACTGTACTTTATAAACTTTCTTAAAGATATCTGTAACTCCACCTTTTTCCACAGAAACTCTTTTGAATAGGGTTTTAAAATATGGCAAAGCATACTTGGTGATAATCTGAGTATCTCTCAACTGATTATTTCTCCATCCTGCTTTATATTCTGTAATGGTAAAAGTAGCTAATTTAGCTTTTAAATAATCCAAATCCATTTTTATGGTGTGATACTTTACAATACAAAAATCTTTGTACTCTTTTGTACTTGCATAAGAAGCTTTCTTTTTCCATTCATCAAATAGTTTTTCAAGCTCCTCAATCTTCTTCCAGGTAATTATTTTCTCTGTTTTACCTTTTAATTCCTTTTCTTTTATTTTTTTTTCTCCAAAAAGAAATTCTATGTTTCTGATTATTGGATTATAGAATTCACCATTAATAACCTGTTCATTATCATAATTGACTAATTGCGTTGGAAATTTCTTTCCTTTTTGTAAACGGTTATATCCCGAGTCGGCAATGGTGAGATTTTTCAATTCATTATCAAAACTTATACTTGCAGGAATTGTATGCTCAAAATCATATTTGTAACCACTAATTAAGTCAGAAAAGGAAATTGGTTTACCTGTATAAAGGCAAATTTTATTTTGTTCATGCCACAATCTGATTTTACGGACTAATGTATTTTCATCGATAAGCTTAACATTAGAAAACTGCTCCCGATAAACTGCCAGTTCTTTCCTGTAAGCTTCATTCTCTTTTTCCCTTTCTTTCTGCCAAATCTCAATTGCTTTCCTTTTATTCTTATCATTAAGCTCTCTTGCAATTTCAATCACCACTTTTGTTTCTTCATCTATCTTGCCTTCCTGTAAAAGATAGTTCACCAAATTTTTGAGTTTATGCAGAGACTTCAATGCCATAGGATTTTTAAATCCTTTACTTAATGGCTCAGGATTACCTAATAATTTAATTTCCCGACCTTCAAACTCTGCATCTGGATTTTTTGTTAGAAAACCGCTTCTGTTTTTTTCTTTAACGTAATATTTTTTCCTTCCTACCGAAAATTCTAAATAATTTTCAGCCTCAGCATAATTTTCCTGTTCAGACGGATGCCAAAGATATTTCTTCATATCTTCTGAAACGTGATAAGTATCTTTTAAAAAATTGAATATCTTTTCGTCAATTCTTTCGGACTGTACAAAAAGATTCTTCTTATCGAAAAATGATTTCTTTAAAAATTCAAGATATTTTGCTGAAACATAATCGATAATATTAGCTTTACTTTCTTCTTCAAGTTTATCCCAGCTTTCCTGTCCGTAATTGTCAATAACACTTTTTAAAACAAGTTTGTTTTCAGCACTATCCAAATCTCTGTCATCAGTAATATAATAACGGTTTTCATCATTGATCATTTCTGATATTAAGCTATTGACAATCGCTGCATTTTTTCTGTTTACTGAATCCCATTTTAAAATATTAGAAATCTCTTCAGAAAGATGATTAATCAATGTTTCGGAAATTTCATTTTCTCCAAGCATTTTATACAGATTAGCCATATATACAGCGTGGCTATATAAAAACCCTTTTTGTAAATAGGGAAGAATTTTCTTAATCGCAGAAAGGCTTAAAGTCGCAAAACCTTGTTGTAATTTGATTTTAGAAAATTTATTCGCTTTTTCTTCATCTAAATTTAGTTTTTCTAAAGCAAATTTCTTAAGATTTTCCTGTCCGTCAAAAGTCATTAGAATGTGCCAAACGTCTTCAAAAGTATATTCGGTGTGAGATTTTTTGACAGGCTGTGAGCTTCTTTCTCCATTAATATCCCATTTCAGTATGTCTTTCCAGTTTTCTCCAAAAACATCCTGAAATTGTTTAAGTAATTTTAGAGAAAGTACTTTTGTTTTTTCGTGATGCTTTGATGTTCTTTTGGCACCGTCCTTCCTTAGCTGTTTATCAATTTCGCTTAGTTCGAAATCAGGTTTTGATTTATAGAATAACGGATAAATTTTAGCTTGGATATATTCCTGTTTATTTTCATCTAAAGGTGGAATGATATTTAAGTTATTAATAAAAACCCAAGTTCTATATTCCTCATAGAGAGGATGACTTACAGCCACTCTCTTTTTCCCTTTTTCATAAATACAGTTTCCAATTAATCCTTTCTGTGTTCGTAAAGGACGTTGCCAAATGATGGCTTTCCATAGTTTAGAATAGTCATCCTTAGAAATATCGTGTAAATCACAAATCCATTTTAATTCTGCTTCACTGTCTTTTCTTAAGTTATATCTTTGCCTTATTCTGCCTCCGAAGTCTTTTTGATAATAATACAGTGCAGCGCCTAAAGTTTTATGTTTATCTAAGTATTCCTCAATATCATTTCTTCCTTTTGTTCCGTTCTTATCACTTCCGGTTAACATCGTCTTAGCTTCTTCCTCATCTCTTCCTTTGAAACCTCTTCTTTGAACAAGCTGATAAAAAACTCTTCCTAAAATTTGAGGATTATTTCCAAATACATCTTTATATTGTGGATTGCCTGTAAAGGCTCTAAAAATGTAATAACTCTCGTTTTTGTCTTTTCCAAACAAATGAAAGTCCGGTAAACCGTCACCATCAAAATCGAATCTTATCCAATTTAGAAATTCTTCGGATTGAGGATACTCTCTTCTCTTTCCTTTTCTGTAAGTTTTCCAATTATTAAAATCTTCAATAGACAGAGGACACATCTTTCTTTCGATAAGAAATTGCAAAATTCCAAACTTCCTGTATTTTTCAGCTTGGTAATTTCTTCTTTTACCTCTACTCTCTGTTCTTTTCTGAACTTTAGGGAATTCATTACCTTTTTCTGCAGCAACACCTTTCTCAAAAGTAATCACTCCAAAATCTTCTATCTGATTGCCTTCTAAATCTAAATTTCTAATTGCCCAACCAGTACTATTACTACCAAGATCGATTCCTAAAACTTTTTTCATTATTACTTAGTTTTTGATATCGTATAAAAATAAAGAGAAAAAAAAATATCACATTACGGTTTTCCATATTTGCAATAAAAAAATTGTTTTTATATTTGTAAAAAGCAATTCACAATAAGGCTAAAAGCCGAAGAAAATCTTTAATCCTGCGTACTCCGTGGGATTTTTTAGTTTTTAAACACAAAAAAAGCCACCCCTAAAAGAAGCAGCTCTACAAGATTAGATCTAACAATATTATTTTTTTGCTTTTACGTCGACTGCAATTTCGATGTCTTTGCTGATCATCCATTCTGCAGGATCGGTTTCGGAAGTTCCGAACTTGATGCCCCAGTCGGCTCTGTTTACGGTGAATTTAGCCTGTACGGAGGCGGCGTTTTCCATAACGTCTACTTTAGCCGGGAAGGTCACGTTCATTGTTTTTCCGGATAGGGTAAGGTTTCCGCTTACGGTTTTGTTGGCTCCGGCTACGGCGTCTTTAGACGGTTCTTTAAGATCGGTTACGCTGGTGATTTTGAAATCGGCTGTCGGGTTTTTAGCCGTATCGAAGAAATCAGGGTTCTTTAAGTGGGCTTCAAGATCCGTGTATTTTTTGTCTTTTTCGGTTACGGAAGCCGGATCTACTTTCAGGGAGTTCATGTCGATCACGAAGTTTCCGGCCGTTACGTTTCCGTTTTCAACGCTAAGATCTCCTGATTTTACCATTAAAGTTCCCCAACGCGGAGCCATCCCCCCTTTGTGGAAAGCTTTCCAGTTTACCACAGAACCTGCGGCATCTACCGGCAATACTTCGCCTTTGCTTTCCGCTACGGTTTTCTCGGTAGATGTCGCTGCATTTTCAGCGGATTTGTCCTTGTTACAAGATGCGGCAAGCATTCCTACAGCCACCAATGCAATAACACTAAGTTTTTTCATATTATTTATTTTATTAAAAAGTTTATAGGTTTAAATATAAGCAAAATGAAACATCCCACAAGAATTTTCATTGAAAAGCCAAAGATAAATACTTCCCTGCCCTGATTTCTTGACCTACATCAATAAATGAGGTATTCGTTAAAAAAATCCGGAATACGAATACACTTTATAAGGATGCCTGAATTTCTCCTGAATATAATCTCTGGCAGATTTTTATTAAAACTTTTGACCTCATCCGGAATAACGATTTAAGATCAATGATCACTTTGAAAGCATTACTGTTAATCCGATAATTTAATTGGTTATTGTTAAAAAGTTTAACTTATTGGTTAGGATTAGATGTAGCTTTATCCTTGACAAAGGAAGAAACCATACTTATTCGATGGTCAAAGTTTCCTGTTGTGATATTGCGACAAAACTTCCGGCTTTCAGCTCCCCTCTTCCAGCCTTTTGATTCCATTATTCATAAATGTTTAAACTCACCGGCTTGTAGCATAACAACAAATCATGTATTTTTACACCACAATTTAAAACACAAGTATTTCGATTTATGCTAAAAAAACTAATACCCGCGCTGTTGCTCATAGCAGCCTGCAGCAATCTCGCAGCCCAAAAGAAAGCCGAAGAGGCTATGGAAATATATACCGGCAAATACCCACAGGAAAAAGTACATCTGCTGTTCAATAAAAACAGCTATATCGCCGGGGAAAAGCTCTGGTTCAAAGCTTTTGTCTTCGAAGGCTACAATCCGTCCGATATTTCCACTTCCCTGTTCGTCGAACTCTACGACAGTAATAAGACATTGATCACAAAAAAGATGCTTCCGATTATCCAGGGGGAAGCCGACGGAAATTTTCTGCTTCCTGAAAGTTTAAAGGAGGGAATCTATTACGTCAGGGCTTATACGACGTGGATGGCGAATTTCAGTGAAGATTTTCAGTTGGTCAGACAGATTGCCGTATACAATCCTTCTTCCGCAGATAAAATCCAGCCCCTTACGGATGCGCCGTGGACTGCCGCTGTATTTCCCGAAAGCGGAAATCTGGTAGACGGCATCGAAACAAAAGTAGCCGTCCGGCTGCAGTCACCGGGTACATCACCTGCCGACTGGAGCGGATACATTGTGGACACCCGCAGTCCTGAAGTGAAACTCGCTTCCTTTAAAGGTTTTGACGGTAATGTAGGCTCATTTTCATTCATCCCGAAATACGGGGTTCAATATCGCCTGACGGCCGAAGATACCAAAGGTAACCGGCAAAACGTTGATCTTCCCCAGGTACAGGATTCTGGAGTCAGCCTGCAGGTAAAAACCGGTAACGATGCGGTAAGGTTTTCATTAAGATCAAAAAATACAGCTCCGGGAACCCTCTATAAAATCATAGGGACCGTCAGCAACCAGATTGTTTTCAAAGCCCGTTCTGCTAAAATGCCGGGACAGACTTACACCATTCCCGCTGAACAGCTGATCAACGGGATCCTCCAGCTTACGGTTTTCGATGAACAGGAAAACGTAGTGGCGCAGAGGCTCTGCTTCGTGCAGCCCGATCTCCTGAAAGTAAAGCAGCCGGTACTCTCCGGTCTGGCCCTGAATGAAAACCCGAGGGCTTCAAATACGTTCAATATCACCCAACCATCGGAAAGCAGCCCTTATACGGTTTTGGTGATGGATGGAAAAGCCGAAAGCTCGGAAGATCAGAACAGCCTGCTGAGTACGCTTTGGCTGACCGGTGATATTCCTTCAAAAATAGACCGCCCTTCACAGTATTTTACCAAAAACCACAATTCAGATGCATTGGATGCCCTTCTCATTTCCGAAAAATGGAAAAGATTCGACTGGAAAATGATCATGTCGGGGACCTATCCGATCATCCGTTACCAGCCACAGCCTTATATTTCTTACAAAGGAAAGGTTACCATCCAGGGAAAACCCGCTGCCGATACAGATATGAACCTCCTGTTCAATACGCCCGGCAACGGTATAAAATTCTACAGTATAAAAACGGATGCGGCGGGATTTTTTACCCTGAAAGGACTGTATTTTGAAGATGCCATTAAGTTTTCCTATCAGCTGAATGACCCGAAAATACCCAAGGAGCAGGTTCAGGTGATCTTTCAGCCCGATTATACATTTGTCCCTTTTAAAAACAGCCTTCCCAAAAGCAATTACATCCTGGTTCCGCGCACGGAAGACCATAAATCCGACCCGCAGATACAAAGATATGCTGCAGAGAAAAACATCTACAACTTCATGGGCGAAAAAGCAACCCTTATCGAGGAAGTAAAACTGAAAGCCGTAAAAAAGAACAGGACAAAAGAACTTAACGACAAACTCAGCAGTCCCATGTTCAGAAGCGCCAGCGAAACGGTATTTGATCTGGTAAACGACAACAACAGTGCAACAGGCTCTATGAATATTCTGCAATGGCTGCAGGGAAGAGTAGCCGGACTCACAATTGAATCCAGCATGGGCAATTATATTCCACGGTTAAGAGGACAAACCGCGAGTATTTACCTGGATGAAATGAGGGTAGACCCATCCACGATCAACTCTATCTCAACGGCAGACATTGCGATGGTAAAAGTAATGAAAGACGCGTATGCCATCGGATCCGGCAGTAGCGGTGCCATTGCCATCTATACCAAACGCGGCGGAATTACCGGTTCTCCATCGGATTCTACGGCTCCGAGCAAACTGAAACAGATTTCTTTAAAAGGATTTGACAAGCAGGAACCGTTTACCGTTCCCACTTACAGTGACGAAACCTTCAAAACCATTCCACAGGATTTCCGTTCCACCCTTTACTGGAGCACCAATTTGCAGGCCAAGCCCGATGAAGCGTCGACCGTACAGTTCTTCAATAATGATGATGCCAAAGACTTTAAGGTCATCATCATTGGATATGATGAAAAAAACGGCATGCCGGTTTATTACAACGAAGTGATTCACTAACGTATGCCGACATCTTCTGACTGTCTCGTTTATTCAGACGGCAAAAGCCTGAGCGGATTATACATTTGATTTTTCAGCTAAATGATCCTGATTTCTTAAAGAGAAACGCTAAATTCAAACGGACATTAAGAATATATTGAAAAAACAGGATCGCAGCATCCTGTTTTTTTTATTTGCCGGACTTATTTTTTAAAAAGAAATGTATTTTAGCCGTTTAAAATTTCAGATGAATACCACCAGCTATATCCGACAATCCCTCAATATACCCGAAAAAAGCATCAATGCCACGCTGAACCTGCTGGCCGAAGACTGCACGATTCCTTTTATTTCCCGTTACCGGAAAGACCGGACCGGCAATCTTGATGAAACGCAAATCGAACAGATTTCCAGGCTGAATAAGCAGTTTGAGGATATGGTAAAAAGAAAGGAAAGCATTCTCAAATCCATCGGCGAGCAGGATGCCCTGACCCCCGAACTGCATCAGCGGCTACAGGAAAGCTTCGATCTCCAGGAACTGGAAGACCTCTACCTGCCTTTTAAGAAAAGGAAAAAGACCAGGGCGGATTCGGCCAAGGAAAAAGGCCTGGAACCTTTGGCGAAAATCATCATGAGCCAGAAAGCGCAGGATCTAAAGTTTCTGGCTTCAAAATACCTGAACGACCGGGTTTCTTCGGAAGAGGAAGCCTTGCAGGGCGCGAGGGATATCATGGCAGAATGGATCAACGAAAATATGTACGTGCGGAAAAACCTCCGCCGCCTGTTCCAGCGCAAAGCAGTGATTACTTCCAAAGCCGTAAAAGCGAAAAAAGAGGAAGAAGAAGCCCAGAAATTCTCCCAGTATTTCGAATGGGAGGAAAACCTCAGCCGCGCGCCTTCCCACCGGCTTCTGGCCATGCTGAGGGCAGAGGCGGAAGGTTTCGTAAAAACCAATGTGGGAATCGACAAAGAGGAAGCCCTCGAATTTATTGAAAAAGCGGTGATCAAATCCAACAACGAATCTTCGGATCAGGTTGCCTCAGCGATTAAAGACAGTTACAAAAGGCTGCTGGAACCTGCCATTTCCAACGAAACCCTGCAGGAAGCCAAAGAAAAAGCGGATAAAAAAGCCATTGAGATTTTTTCTGAAAACCTGACCCAGCTCCTGCTGGCTCCGCCGTTGGGCGAAAAAAGGATCCTGGCCATCGATCCGGGATACCGAAGCGGCTGTAAAGTCGTCTGCCTGGATGAAAAGGGCGACCTTCTCCACAACGAGACCATCTATCCCCACGCTCCGCAGAACGAGAGCGGAATGGCGATGAAAAAGATCCGGTCGATGGTGAATGCCTATCAGATTGAAGCGATTTCCATCGGGAACGGAACGGCCAGCCGCG
Source organism: Chryseobacterium sp. SN22 (assembly GCF_008329705.1). Taxonomy (GTDB): domain Bacteria; phylum Bacteroidota; class Bacteroidia; order Flavobacteriales; family Weeksellaceae; genus Chryseobacterium. Next base: position 63,097 of record NZ_VTSX01000019.1, read on the forward strand.
AGACCGAATTTTTCATTAAAAAGATTGCCTTCGACAAGCCTCTGCAGGTTTTCGTGGTTTCGGAAGCCGGGGCTTCGGTGTATTCGGCCAGTAAAATTGCCCGGGATGAGTTTCCGAGCTATGATGTAACGGTCCGCGGTGCGGTTTCCATCGGGAGAAGGCTGGCGGATCCGCTGGCGGAACTCGTAAAGATCGATCCGAAATCCATCGGCGTCGGGCAGTACCAGCACGATGTCGACCAGGCCCGGCTGAAAAACGAACTGGATTCTACGGTAATGAAATGCGTCAATGCGGTCGGGATCAACCTCAATACCGCCAGCAAATCCCTGCTGAGCTACGTTTCGGGAATCGGCGAAAAGATGGCGGAAAATATTGTAAACTACCGCACGGAAAACGGGGCTTTTGAAGACCGGAAGCAGCTGAAAAAGGTCCCGCGATTAGGCGAAAAGGCTTTCCAGCAGGCGGCGGCATTCGTGAGGATCCATCAGGCGAAAAACCCGCTGGACAATTCTGCCGTCCACCCGGAAGCCTACGGAATTGTGGAAAAAATGGCGAAAGGCCTCGGCATTAAAACCGATGAACTGATTGCCAATAAAGAAAAGATTGCTTTGATCCAGCCTGAAAAGTACATCACCGAAGACATCGGGATCTTAAGCATCAGAGATATTCTGAAAGAGCTGGAAAAACCCGGCCTCGACCCGAGGAAAGCGGCTAAAGTGTTCGAGTTTGACCCGAAGGTGAAAAGCATCAGAGACCTCAAAACAGGAATGATCCTTCCGGGGATCGTGAACAACATCACGGCTTTCGGATGCTTTGTGGACCTGGGCATCAAAGAAAGCGGGCTCGTACACATCTCCCAGCTGAAAGAAGGTTTTGTTTCGGATGTGAATGAAGTGGTGAAGCTGCACCAGCACGTACAGGTAAAGGTAACGGATGTGGATGAAGCGAGGAAAAGGGTCCAGCTGAGCATGATCCTTTAAAGTGAATGGTCATGAGAATTTCAGAGCTTAAGGAAAAGAAAATCACTCGCAGGGCTACCCGGGATTTTGATGCAGACGGAAACCGTATTTACGATTTTTTCGAATACGATTTGCCTTATAAAAACAGTTTGTCTGACCTCGATAAACAAAGGGAAGTGGCTAAAATAATCGACATGCTTATTTTTTTCCTGATTTTCCTTTTTCTGTTTAAAAAGGATCCCGCACTCTCGTTCCTTTATTCGATACCCGGTGTTATCATTACGGGCAGTATTACCGAAGTTATCTGGGGAAATACACTGGGCAAAAAATTATTCAGAATGAAGGTAATTGATGATTTTGGAAATTATCCCGATTTTTTTACATCGCTGAAAAGAAACTTTTTGTGTCTGGCCAATTTTTATCCTTCCTTTTCAGAACATACCTCCACAACGGTTGCGATGGGTACCCAAACCAGAATGAGAACAAACATGAGTATGTACATGAATAATGAAATCTGCAAAACCTATATCGTAAAAGAAAAGAAAATGATAGAAATCAGAAGCATGCTGGCTTTAAAATCTGCCGAAAACAACGGACGGCTAATCGGTAAATTATAAATGGTCAATCCGATGCGCTCGTCAATTAAAAGGGAAAGGACTAATGGCGAATGGTGAATTTTAAAATTCATCATTTACCGGCAAAGCAAAATTCACTGGCGGCAGGCAGGGAAGAATGGTTTCATAAGCTGCGCTTGTCAGTTTTATGGTGATTTTAAAATGGATGATGACCAATTTTTTAATTGGAAATTATTAATTTTCTGTTCATACATATAAATACGGACGGCTCAATCATCAAACCCGGACAATAGCCTTAATCTCAGTTCCCCTCCGGCGTTGGAGGGGTGTCGAAAATTCAAGGAATTTTTGACGGGGTGGTTTACAAAGTGAATGGTCCATGGTCAATCCGCTGCGCTTTCCAATTCTTTTAAATTCACTATTGACTTGGGTAAGCAAAATTCACCGTTCACAACTGACTATAAAAAAACCGGCTCAGAAAGCCGGTTTTTTCAGAACAACTATTTTTTTGCTTCTTCTACAGAAACTTTTCTGAAATCTTTGAACAGTTTGCTTAGTTCCAAAGCTGATTTACGAGCTCTTGTTCCCGCTGCCTTGTTTCCTTTTTCTACCTGTTGGTTGGCTTCCGTTGTGAAAGCTTCAAATTCCGCGTTGATTTTTTCAATTAGTTCTTTCATTATTTCAAAAATTTAGGCTGCAAATATAGGTTTTATGGTAATTCCAGCCTAATTGTGAAGAAAAAATTTATATGAATTCGTACAGAAAACAGGCTTTTATTGGAAATGTGCCCTATTTCGGGGCCTGTAAAAACCAATACCGCCAAAAAACCGGGCAAAACGGATCATTGTCTCAAAGGAAGGGTCTTACATCAGGGAAATCGTATTTCCGGCTTTAAATTTAAAACAGTTAACCCTAAAGGTAAGCAGGACCTTTATCCTAATCCGGTTAAAGAAACACGACCGCTCCGTTTATGACGGAATAAAAGAGATCATTAAATCCGCGACAGCCTGCTTCCGTCCGTCCCAGACTTTTCCCATCAGGCCGTACGAAATTAAACCGGTTTAATTTTTACCTCCTGCCACTGCCCTGCCCTTGCTAAAGAAATAAACAGGCGTAAAAGCTTTTTCCGAAACGGGTTTTACAGACGATCTGAAAGCGGTGGAGATCCCGGTGCCGGTCCTGCACGGCGAAGACGACCAGATCGTCCCTTACGGGAATCCCGGCCTGAATCGGCAAAACTGCTGACAAAGGGCAATCTGACCAGCTACCCGGGATTCCCTCGCGGAATGCTGGCCACGGGAAGCAGACACCATCAATAAAGACATCCTGGAATTTATGGAAGCATACATGCTTTTTTAGCATATCCAAAATGCGGATCCTGTGGATCGGCATTTTTTTATACCACGTTAATCACTTTCAGGCCTGTTCAGGCGGTTCTGTTCATTTTGTGGCTCTGTTTTTGTGTTGCTTTTTACAGGGCTGCCTGACAAGGGTCCATTGATTTTTAAACACCAAAAAAATAGAGATATGCAATTCATTGAATTTAAAAAAGAACATTTTACCCACGACGAAGAACAGAACAGCTACTTCCTTGAAATATCGAAAGATGAGGTGGGATTTGACAACATTAAAATACAGAAGAAAAGCGGTGATCATCTGTCGGATGACCTCGACTATGAGATTATGGACCATCCTACACGCATCCGGGTTGTAGTGAAAGAACCTGAAGACATCCGGGTAAATTTTTAGATCCGCTTGTAATGGCGCCAAATGCCGGTTTAACCCCATAAAGACTAATTAATGAATAAGAACCATCACTTTGCGGCCCTGATATACAGCATGCTGCTTCTCCCTTCGGCGTACAGAGGGCAGGAAAATAAGGAGCAGCATTATTCCCTTTTTCATCCTGTCCCGGAATCATTAATGCGGGAAATGGAGACCGACCGACCGGACGTAACCGAATCGGCCTATACGATAGATGCGGGACATTTTCAGTATGAAACCGACCTGTTAAGGCTGACTAAAGAAAGATCGGATTCCAAAGAGGTTTCCACGGTACTGGTTAACCACGGCAACCTGAAACTCGGCCTTACCGGTTCTACGGCCATCCAGATCGGCTTTGAAACGTACGGCGTACAGCGCGAAAGGGATCTGTCTTCAGGAAGCATCCTGAGAACCGGTGGTTTTGGAGACATCAATGTAAGGATTAAACAAAACCTGATCGGAAATGACCACGGGAATTTCGTAATGGCCGTTTTGCCGTATGTTAAATTTCCGACGTCCGGATATGATGAAGAGAGCCGTTTTGAAGGAGGACTGATTGTTCCGATGCTGTATAAGCTTCCCGGCGAATGGAAACTGGGTTTCCAGGTAGAAGTCGACCGCCTGAAAGATCTCGATCAGCCTGCCATGCATACGGAACTGCTGCAGACCCTGACGGTCAGCCATTCGATCACCAAAGGGATCGACGGGATTGCGGAAACCTATTACACCTATGATTTTAAAGCCCATCAGCTGGCCAATTACATTAATGCCGCGGTTGAAATCGATATAGCCAAAGATTTCAAGGTCGATGCAGGACTTAATTACGGGATCCAGCATCAGGCCCAGAAACATTATTTTATCGGTGCTTCTTACCGGCATTAATGAGCTAACTTAAGCAGATGGTAAGAAGAATGCTGGAAGTTATTCTAACTGTGTCAAACCAATACCGGATTACAGCAACTTTATAAATTTCTGAAATAAAAACAGGCAGTCTTACGGACTGCCTGTTTTTATTTCAGGTAATTAGAACTATTTCTTATTGTACGCTACCCTCCAGACGATACCGCTTACATCATCGGCTACCAATAAGGATCCGTCTGCAAGCTGAAGCACGCCGACCGGCCTGCCGTATACATCGCCTTTCGGTTCGTTGGCAATGAAACCGGTAAGGAACGGCTGATAGGAACCGGAAGCCTTTCCGTCTTTAAAAGGAACGAAAGCGACCTGATATCCGACCAGTGACGATCGGTTCCAAGACCCGTGCTGGCCGATAAATGCTCCGTTCTTATATTTTTCCGGAAACTGTGACCCGGTGTAAAAGGTTAATCCCAGTGATGCCGTGTGGCTACCCAGCGGAACATCCGGTACGATGGTTTTCGCTACCAGATCCGGCTTTTCGCCTTTTCTTCTCGGGTCTTCATTCTTTCCGAAATACGCATACGGCCAGCCGTAAAAAGCCCCCTGTTTCACACCCGTAAGGTAATCCGGCACCAGCTCGTCACCCAGTTCGTCCCTTTCGTTTACTACGGTCCAGAGTTCCCCGGTTACGGGGTTCCAGCTCATGCCTACAGGATTTCTGAGACCCGATGCATAAATCTTCTCCCCTCTTCCGTCCGGGCCTACTTCCAGGATATCCGCCCTTCTCAGTTCGTTTTCCATCCCGTTTTCACCCACGTTGCTGCCGGATCCTACGGAAATATATATTTTTGACTGGTCTTTATTGGCGATCAGGTTCCGGGTCCAGTGGTTGTTGTAGCCGCCTGCAGGAAGGCTTACAATCTTTTTACCCGGCTGGGTAATCTTCGTATCTCCGGGCTTATAAGGATAAACCCACACGCCGTCGGTGTTGGCTACATAGAACTGATTGCCGATGATCAGCATTCCGTACGGCTGGTTCAGGTTGCTCAGAAACACCGACGAAGATTCCGGAATGCCGTCTTTGTTGGCATCGCGGTACATCAGGATCCTGTTGGCCGATTTTCCGCCGACTTCCGCATCGCTTTTCCCGCTGATGTCGTTCTCGATTTTCTCGGAAACCGAACGTTCGGAATTGGACAGCACCACAAAGATGTCGCCGTTCTCAGCCTGGATCATGTTTCTCGGGCTTTTGATATTTTCCGCAAAACGGGTAACGGTGAACCCTTCAGGAGCCGTGGGTGTTTTGCCTGCAGGCCAGCCGATTACGTTGCTGAACTTATTTTTGGCGCTTTTTTCATCAGGCGGCGGAAGCTTTAAAGTATCGTTTTGGGTAACGGCAGTATCGGCCTGCCCGGTTCCGTTGGATTTGTTTTTTTCCTTGCAGCTGAACAACAATAAAGCAGTCACCGGTAGTAGATAGATTTTCATAATATTTCGATTGTATATGTTTCAATGATCTGCCAAAAAGTTACAAAAACCATTCCTTAAAATGTCGAAATCATTACTTCAAATAAAAAACGGTTAACTGACCGTTAACCGCTTTTGTTACTTCATGTATGTTTTCAACTCCTTTAAAAAATCAGCTTCCTGGGGTGTTGCCAAGTTAGGATGTACGACATTAAAATCTTTATCCAGTAAAATATACCGGGGAAGCTCGTTTAAATTAATTTTCCTGATTATATTTTTATTATTTTGAGTCTCAGCAAATAAATAAGAATTGAAAAGATCCATATTCCGGGCTTTTCCAGACCATTTTTCTTTATCCTTTGTCCTGTCCATACTAATATAAAAGATTTCAAGCTCTTTGGGTAAATCCATCTGATGCATCGCTTCTATATTTTGTAAGCACGGGATACACCAGGTTGCCCAGAAATCCAGCAGATAATATCCGGACTTATGTGCTGAAAGCACATTTTTTAATTTCACGACCCGATCTCCATCATGGACATCAAATGATAAGATTTGATTTTTTACAGACTCTGGTTTTTTATCGGTTTCCAGTAACTTCTTCAGTGAATCCTTATGATTTTTATAATACTCTGTATCCTCAAACCATTCTAAATTCCTGGCATAGTCCGGATATTTACCTTCTTTATACTGCACCAGATGATTGGCAATTCCGATTTCTATTAAGCCGTTATATACGCTGTTTTTACTTTTATTTAAATTCAGCAGATAAATGCTGTCTTTTTTTGCCTGCAGGTACTGATATATAACACCTAATAAATCCGTACTCCAAACCGGCTTTTCCAGACTTAACAAATAATTCTGTATTCTTTTATCTTCCGGCGATAGTAAAGATAACTGCTTATAAAAAACCAGATCATTCAGTGACAGGAGATTATTATCTGTAAAATTCTTCTTATTATCAGCATGTAAATTTTCTATCTGCCGTACTTTCTGTAAAGCGGTAATTTTATTGGTTTTCCTGGTTATTTCCTGATAAGCATTGGTGATGTTGTCATAGTTTATGACAGTTCCGTTATTATTCTCCAGTTTTATGTCACCGTTTTTTTCATTAAACACAAATTCTATCCGATCAACAGGCTGGCCAATGAAATAATTATGATAATGAGGAACAAACTTATTATCCGTCATGGTAAAAGTTCTGTACAAAAGAGTATAATCAGAATTTACCGGCTTCAAGATTTTTTGACTGACCGTTCGGGAAATACCGGATGTATTCTCAAAATAAATATTCTTACTGCTTAAATCGAAATCATTATACATTAAGGAAGCCGCAGTCTGAGGTGGTATGTTTTTGATTATTATTTCTAAAGAATCACCCGATACGGATTGCGGTAAAATATTTTCGCCGGCAGGAGCAGGAATAACTTTATTTTCCGATTTATTACTGCAATTAAATAGGATAAACAAAAAAAGCAGGCATAAAAACCTGCTTACATTAGCGTTTAAAAGCTTAATTGCCAAATCCGTCATATGCACAGTCGTATTTACATCTTGTAGCACCATGTCCGCCATTCAGTATTTCTACACATGCAGCATTTGCACCGGAAGATGCCTGTTGATTCGTACCTGCGAAATATTGAGTGTGAACTTCAGTGGTCCCATTAATTGAGATCGTAAGTTTACAGGCTGAACCTTTTCCGCCATTAACGCTTTTTAAAGCGTTTCTAGAAAGTTTTTCGAAATTTTTCATATGAATTAATATTTAATGTGGTGTAAATATATAAAATATAATTCAAAAAGAAGAGATAAATTAATTAAATAAAAAACATTGTTAATCAGTCAATTAAAATCCATTAAGGTTTATCATTTTTAAAATTCCCCACATACGACATCCGGCGCAAATATTAAACGGGCAGGCTGTCTAAATGTTTTGGTATAATATTATGTAGATAGTAAAAGATCCGGTACTAGAGGAATAGAATAACGGCGATCATAGGTTGTAAATTCGGATGGAGGCTGCCAATAATATCAGAAAAAAATGATCGGTCTTTAACTGCAAGATTAATTTATGAGAAAAATACTAACGGCATTCGCATTGGGAACTTCAGCAGCAGCAGCAGTCATCTGTCTTGCAGGATACGGCTATATTTTCAAAGCAGCCGCCCTGAATCTGAAAAAGGGAGCCGTTACCCCATCCATTGATGATGAAGGGAAATTTCCTTCCCGGCCGGTTCCGAATATGACCGCTGAACCCTGGGAAAAAGATCCCCTGTACAACCGCAATATGCTTTCAGAAGAGATTTTAGATGAACTGAAAAAAACCCGGGCTTCCTCTCTTTTGGTGGTACAGGACGGTAAGCTGCTTCACGAACAATACTGGAAGGACCATGATTTCTCCTCCCTGATGAATTCTTTTTCCATGGCCAAAGGAATTCTGTCTATCCTTGTCGGATGTGCTGTTGATGACGGTTACCTGGAATCCGAGGACCAACTGGTTTCAACCCTGTTTCCAAAATATGGGGAAAGTTTTTACGGAAGACACCTTACCGTCAGGCACCTGATGACCATGCAGGCCGGATTCGACTGGATCGAGGAATACCGCCACCCTTTTGCCGAAAATTCGAAACAGTATTTCGTGGAAGACCTGGCAGAACAGGTTTTTGATATTGATTTTATAGAAATGCCCGGTACGAGATATGAATACCAGAGCGTTGCCGCCCAGCTGCTGGGGCTGGTGCTTCGAAAAGCCGTTAACCGGGATCTCGCAACGTACCTTTCCGAGAAAATATGGAAACGTTTAAACATGGAATTTCCGGCAAAATGGAGCACCGATGAAAAAGGAACGGAAAAAGCTTTCTGCTGCATCCACGCTACCGCCAGGGATTTTGCAAGGCTCGGGCAACTGATCATGCAGAACGGCCGGTGGAAAGACCGGCAGCTGATCAGTGAAGATTACTGCCGACGGATGCTCACCCCGACTCCGGAAAACGATGCATTCTGCTTCACCATCTGGGCCGATGATGAGAACGAAATAAAATGCCGGTTCTTTTACGGTTTTCTCGGCCAGTTCATCATTATGATCCCGGACCAGAACATGGTGATTGTAAAAACCGGATTTTATAACCGGCTGGAGGTCGACAAAAAAATGAGACCGCTGCAGGTAAAATCACTCATCAGTGCCCTCTGCCCCGGTAAACAGCCAACAGCAATATAAACCGTAAACAACCGTAAATTATCCGTCCGGAAACCGTTTTATACGGTTCCGTAACTTTTAGGTACCACACGGCGAATTACAGGCATACTTATTGTAAATTATGACGGAGATCATAAAAGGATAAGCAGTAATTTTGTAATCATAGTGTTCCCGACCGATTTTTATAAAGATGTAAAACAACAGCAATACCGAAAAACATACTGCTGTTCGCTATTGCTGATTCCCGCTTTTATGATCTGAGAATAACCGCAAAATATCAGCATCATGAAAAAACCCGACCGCATTGCGATCATCGGAGGGGGACCTGCCGCTCTGTTCACCGTCAAACATCTTATCTCCGAACAGGTATTGCCCGACCAGTTATATATCTTTGAAAAGAGCAGCCGCCTTGGAGCAGGAATGCCTTACAGCGAACGCGGTGCCTGCCCCGAGCATATAGCCAACGTATCAGCCAATGAACTCCCCCATTTACCGGAAAGCCTCACCGGATACCTCATGCGTAAACCTTATCCTGAAGATCAGGATTTCAGTGATTACAGAAAGATTAATGAATATCAGGTAATCCCCAGGTTGCTGCTTGGTAATTATATGGAAGAGCAATTCAGGCTTCTTTTGAACCAGGCCCGGAAAACGGGCACCGAGGTAAATGTTCATAAAGAAACCGCAGTAACGGATATGTATAAAAAAGATGATGCGTTTCATATTAAGACGGACCAAGGCGATGAATTTATCTGTTCCCGTGTCATTCTCTGCACCGGACACCATTGGCCGAAAAAGAACGAGGGAAAAGTACAGGGATGGTATGACTCTCCTTACCCACCATCCAAATTTACAGGGATTACCAACCATGCGGTAGCTATCCGGGGAACTTCGCTTACTGCTGTGGATGCCGTAAAAACCCTGGCCCGCCTCAACGGTACGTTTACAAAAAAAGATAATGAATATACTTATACCCCGCATGAAGAGAGCCGGAATTTTTCGATGACCCTTTTTTCAAAAAGAGGCTATCTGCCGGCATTGCGGTTCCATTCCGAAGGCAGCCCGTATTCGGAAGGCTGGATCATGTCGCAGGAGGAAATTTATGAATACAAACAGAAAAACGGCGGTTTTGTAGGCCTGGATTATGTTTTTGAAAGGAATTTCAAAAAGCCGCTGCAAAAAAAGAATGAGAAATTCTATAACGAGATCAGAGATCTGAGCATTGAGGAATTTGTAGAAAAGATGCTGGGCCTGCGGGATGAGCTGGACAGCTTCGAGCTTTTTAAAGCAGAATACCGCGAAGCACAGAAATCCATCGAAAGACATCAGACGATTGCCTGGAAAGAAATGCTTGCGGCATTCAGCTATGCCATCAATTATCCGGCAAAACATTTTTCGGCAGAGGATATGATGCGGATGCGCAAGTCTCTCCTACCGCTGATTTCGGTAATTATCGCCTCTCTTCCACAGTCTTCCTATCAGGAAATTATCGCCCTGTACAACGCAGGGATTATCAACCTTATCAGCGTGGACGACAAAAGCCATGTGGAACCGGACGGAAATGAAGGTGCGGTTTACCATTACAGGGACGATGCAGGAAACCGGAAAGCGGAGCACTACCGATTGTATATCGATGCCATCGGCCAGCAGCCGGTACAGTTCAATGATATTCCTTTTGAGGGACTGCGTAACGGCGGAAGCATCAGTTCGGGCTATCTTAAATTTAAAGACAAAAACAATGGTGCGGAAGCTTTTGAAGAAGACCCTTCCCGCATCCTGAAAATAGAACCGGATTATTTTTACCTGCGGGTAGACGGACTGAATATCAATGATCATTTCCAGGCCCTGGACTATTACGGTGAAGCAACAGAAAATCTATACATCATGGCGGTGCCCTATATTGCGGGACTGAATCCGGACTACTCCGGACTCGATTTCTGTGATACCGCCGGAAAAAGAGTGGCCCGTGCTATTAAACAGATTTGTGGTACCAACCAACTGGTATCGTAAATTATATAATATTAAACCTATTGCAAAGGCAGGCAAATAATTTTTTGCCTGTTTTGTAGTTTAAAAAATAACATTCAAATCAGCTGTTTACAAATCTCAAAGCCCGTCTGCAACTGGAAAAAACAGAGAAAAAAAACAAAGGAACAACAATCTGCCATTCCTTTTAAATACACTCGAAATACAATTTATAAAATTTCAGGGATAAAAATAGAGGATATTTCAGTTGTATCATATGACTGAAATCATGAGCAGCTGTTAAAAAGATTCCTGTTGCTGATAACCAGGCTTTATGGCAGAAACATATCCTCCGGCTGGGGCAAATACAATTGCGGCCGTTATAATGGCCGAGGAAGGATTACCGGCCAGCATATTGCCGGACGCAGATCCGAAGGACAGGCCCGGATGAGCATGGGGATCAGAATCATCATGCTGATTGTCCCTTATAAATCTTTTGCTGTGTGGAATCGACGGGGAAGCATAGAATACGGCAGTACCATGATCGGGACTCGGCCGATGCCTGATGCCACAGTCGGCAGGAAAATAAGGCATGTGTCTTAAGAAACGGAACCGTCATCAATCCGGCCTGAGCTACGGCAACTTCAACCTGGTGGAAAATCGCTTTTGCCCGGGTGAGATCGGAAGCTGCAGCGGAAATGGCTTTAGTATTTCCGGTGATGCTGTTCGCTTTCATTTCATCGTCTTCGGAAGTCCCGTATAAGACCATCTAAGCATTGGTGACAAACTGCCCGCAGATAAAAAGGGCGCACCCTGAAAAAGGTAAACCCGGGCCAGCTGCCCAAAAATTTCAGGCATCCCCCGGATGGCCACGGCAATTCCTGTGAAATGGGTAAAGAAGAAATCCTAAAGTTCGGTCAAGCTTACTTTTTTTGACTCTCGGCTGATCATATTAACCGATAAACTTCCAGCCTCCAGCTTCCATTCTGTTAATATGCAGCCTGCTTCGGACCAGGTATTTTAACCTGCACCTAAAAAAATTAGCCTGGCAAATAAAGATTGGCTCTGTTTTTGCCAGCCAACCGTATATGAAAACAATTTTTATCGTTGAAGATGAGACAGGCATCAGAGATGCATTACAGCTGCTCCTGTCATTTGAGAATTATGATGTACGTTCCTTTTCCACTGCGGATGCATTTAATAAAAGAGACAAATCCGTAGTTCCTGATATTTTTATTCTTGATGTACGGTTACCGGACGGTTTAGGTACTGATCTATGCAATGAGCTGAAGCAGGATCCTTTAACTTCCAATACGCCGGTAATGATCATCAGCGCTCATGCAAAAGAAGCGACCGTCATCAATTCCTGTGAGGCGGATGTATTTGTATCGAAGCCTTTTGACATTGATGATGTGATCGTTAAAATTGAGCATCTGATCGGCAATTTACAGAAGAATTAATTCGCCTGAAAACCATATAAAACCTCCGGAACCCATTGATCCGGAGGTTATTTAATTACAGAAAGGGAAATACGAAAATATGATCTATTTCCAGTAGCTCCATTTATTTCCGTCGAACACGGCCACGGACCTGCTTACGGTATCAAAACACATCATTCCCGGATACGGACTTTTAACCGTTAAATGCGGGTTTTTGATATGCGGAAGGATCAGTGCCTTATTGGATGCCTCCAAGACCAGCGCTCCTTTGGCACTGCTTGACGACGCTCCGATAATAACGCCGCTGCCGATTTCGATTCCCGTAACAGGAATTGCAGCTGAAGAATTTCCCGAATCCGTCATATCGATCCAGTTTCCGTTTTCAAACATCCGTACTGTGGAGATCTGTTTATCAAACAGAAAGGTCCCGTTTTGCGGATGATTTGTAGAGGGGGTAACCGAAGTAAAAACAGGGGTAACGACCACTGCAGGAAGCATAATGCCCTTTACATTAGCCGTTTCCGTATCTTCAGGAGCAAAGGTCTGCGTCATGCCTGAAAATTCCAGGATCGAGCTGCTTCCCGAAAGCGACTTTTTACCGATGGAAACCTGGGCACTTACGAGATTTCCGGCCACTAAAAACAACAGTATATATTTTTTCATCATCAGTTTCATGTACATATTAGTCATTACAGCTTCTTTTAATACAGTTCCACACCGATCCGTTGTATAATTTTATACACTGGGCACTGCGGTCATAGACGATCATTCCTTTTACGGGAGCCGCGATCACGGAAGTATCGGCAACTCTGGTAATAACCATCCCCTTGTCCGATGATTCCAGAGCCAAAGCACCGTTGGGGATCCCTCCGCTGCTGATGCCCGGACCGGCAGGCCAGCTTTTGTACCGTAATGAAAGCGTAGATATTCCCAGATCCGTATATGCATCCGGCGTACCGGCTAATCCGGGTTTCGTACAGTAATCAACTGCTGTAGTAACGGTTGCCTGGTTGCTCGTTAAATCGGCCATATCTTTAATGGTATAGCCGAAAGGACTCGTGGTGCTGAAGAAATTGCTTACCGGAGAAAAAGTCAGTAATCCCGCATTATCCACCAGCCAGGTTCCCTGCCCGCTCATGGTAAAGCCTTTTACCAGCCCGTTGCTGTAGACAAGACTGCCTGCACCGGAAGGCGGTACGAGATTAATTGAAGAAGGCACCAGGGTCCCGGAGTTGGGGTCCGAATCATTGCCTGTGATCAGTAAACTTTTTGAACTGTTCTTTTCTACGGACAGATGATCGTTGTTTGCGACCGGCGGCTGATGAATCCCGAAATTATTACCGGTAGAGGTACTGTTGCTTAACTGTACCGCGAGGCTGGCAGACGTGGTGCCGACTCTGTTTCCGACTACCTGAAAACCGGATGGAGTAATGACATCGACCCGGTATGGCCCCTGATTGACATTGGTATTGATGTTATCGAAAAAATAGAATCCCAGGGAATTGGTAACCGCAGTGCGAATTTCAACATTATTGCTGAACAGCTTAAGCGTTACCCCTCCGGCCCCGTTGCCGTCAGGAGTTCCTGCGTTATTGTCATTAAAAACGCTTCCTGCAATGCTGGCTGCAAAAGTGATGGATTCTTTATTATAAGCCCCGATAAAAGCAAGATCCGAAGTGCCTGAAAAAGACTGGATCAGCTTTACGGCCTGCGGATAATTGGCAGAGGTAATCCCGAATTCCGACCAGTCGGCAGCCAGTACCCTGATATCCCTTTCGCAACCGGAGGAAGTACCGGCATTGTAAGCAGGCGGATTTACATTGGCGTTATAGAATTTCCAGCATGCCCTGCCGATACTCGGGACATTGCTGAAAGCAACCGAATAGGTAGTCCCAACAATATTTCCGTTAATGTCTTCAAAGTGATAGGTATCATTTGCAGAAGATGGATTTCCCATCTGGGTAAAAATGAGGTCCGGAACACCGTCTCCTATTGAAGCAGGCACAATGCCCATCGTGTTTAAGCTGATGCTTGAACCCTGGGGAATATTAAATATCGCTGAACCCAGACCGAGGCCGTTGGCGCCGTCGGAAAGATATTCCACCATATTGTTGTTTACCGGAACCGGTGAAACATTCCCGTTTCCTCCGTACATTTTTCCCACTCCGATAAATGTGCTGCTTCCCGGTGCAGGAATATTATAAATGGGCAGGGATATAAAGGTCCCGGCCTGGAAAGCCACCCCGCCCGTGGTAAGCGCAGCATCATTTACCCCGGTACTGTATGTCACCGGTGCGTAGGCGGTACCGCTTCCGTCTGCATCCCATCTGAAAGCAAGGAGGTTGTGGCTGTTGTCGGGCAACAGGGTACTGGAACTGTCCCAAAAGCCACCGAAATCTGAATAAATTCTGGAAACTGCCCGTTGGGCACCGAGAGATAAGGGCATAGAGAATACCCCTAATAGTATTAGTTTTTTTAAAGTCACTTAACAGTTTTATAAGGCCGCAAAGATATGAATCTTTAATGAGTTTTACGTTTAATCATCCCTGAATATTCATTTTTGTGGTATCTGTATTTTTTGATTATAAAAAAGTAAACTTCTGTGAACGTATCAGATAATGGATTTTTTTAATCTGCCGTACAAAGGATCAACCGTTCTGTAAATCCCGGAGAATCCCCTGTTCATAAGTATTGATCACTGAATTAAGCCGCTTCTCAGTTCAAGTCATTTAACCCCCTTTTTATTAAATAAAAAAAAGGAAATTTATATTTTTCAATTCATTGAGAAACCAGGAATTTTGAATTTTTGCAAGCTTATCCGGCCCGGCCGCTGGTAAAGCAATCATTATGACCTTGGCGAGCCTTCCATTTTTTCTGAATAAAAGCTGGGACGGGCTCAATATAAAAAATGATTTTTCCCTGAGAATTATTGCTGTTTTTTAAAAGCAGTACCAATGTCCGGAGGGATAATGGCTGATGTTTTGCATGACTGAAATCATGAATTGGATATCTGTACAATTGGATTTTAGAAAAATTTTCATTGGAGACCTGAGTTTCGATTTTGCTGCTGAAATTATGATCAGGACCCTGCTGATGTTCAGCATGGTGCTTCTGGTTTTGCGCCTTACAGGAAAAAAAGGGGTGCGGCAGCTTTCTATTTTCGAAGTGGCGATTATTATCGCCATGGGTTCTGCAGCCGGTGATCCTATGTTTACGCAAGATGCTTCCATTTTTGTTTCACTGATCGTTTTTGCGGCCATCATTATCCTCTACCGGCTGATTACTTTTTGGGCGAGCAAAAGCGAACAGTTCGAGAAAGTGATTGAAGGCGAACCGCTTTACGTTATCGAAGAAGGCCGGTTTACTCTGCTGGATGACCACAGCCATACTTTCGCCAAAGATGAGTTCTTCGCCGAAATGCGGCAGGCAAGCATCGAACATCTGGGACAGATCAAAACCGCCATCCTGGAAACCAACGGCAATATCAGCTTTTATTACTATACCGACGACGAAGTAAGATACGGCCTGCCCGTACAGCCGAAAGTCTACGGCAAAAAATCGGTACAGATCCCTTTACCCGGAATGTATGCCTGCACTTACTGCGGCCGGACGGAAAAACTGGAAAAGGGCCCGGCACACTGCCCGTCGTGCAAAAAAAACGAATGGGTAACAGCCATTAATCCGGTAAGAATTACCTGATCCATGATTCTGTGATTTTATTTACTTATAAAGAATAGCAGTGGAGTCCGTCTACCGTTGCGGCATCTAAATATGATTGGATAAGATTTAACATAAAAATTTGTAAATTTGCTGTGTTGATTGAATCATATAAAAACACCTTTCACTTAATGACTCATTTTTTTTATGCTTTGGGGATAGACCCGCTTCTTGAACTTTTACAACAATCCGGTGATGCAATGGCCATCTATACGGGTCCTGAACTTTCCATTCAGTTCGCTAATGATACCATGCTTACATTTTGGGGAAAGGATCAGTCGGTGATCGGCAAGAGATTCGAGGATGCGCTGCCTGAAATGGAAGGTCAACCTTTTACAGAAATCCTGAAGCAGGTATGGGAATCAAACGAAGCCTATACCGGAAAGGAAATGCCTGCAACATTGGAAATACAGGGTCAGCGGGTTACTTCTTATTTCGATTTCACCTTTAAACCTGTAGTGAACAACGAAGGAGCGGTCTACTGCATTCTTCATACAGCAAAAGATGTAGGGGAAATAATAAGAACACGGGAAGAATATACCATCAACAACGAGAAGCTTGGCGATTCGAATAGGATATTCCACGATCAGAACCAGCAGATCAGGAAGGAAAACAGCGAACTCTTGTCCGGCAATCAAAAGTTTCAGGCTGATATTACCCACTTGGGTTATCTTAACAAAAACCTGACCTCCAGAAACCAGGAACTGAAAGACCTGAACGATACGATTACCGAGCTTAACAATAAATTATCAGAAAGCGACATCAGTTTCAGCAACCTGATCGATCAGGCGCCCGTGGCCATCATGCTCTTAAAAGGAGATCGGTTTGTTATTACCATGATTAATGATGCCATGCTGAAACTCATTGAAAAAGATCATTCCGTTATCGGGAAACCTCTGTTTGAAGTGCTTCCTGAACTGGAAGGTCAACCGGCTGCAAAAATGCTGATCGAAACCTTTAAATCCGGAAAACCGAATTCCGACCATTCAAATCCGGTACTTTTAAACCGGAGCGGCCAGCTGGAACACGGATATTTTACCTTTAATTATACCCCCTTCACTGAAAACGGAAAAATAACGGGCGTTATTGATATGGCGGTGGAAGTTACCCCGCAGGTTATGGCCATCCGGGAGCGTGAAGAAATTATTATTGAAAAAAGCGTGCTGGAAGAGACTTTATTAAAGAGCGAACAGCGCCTCCAGGGAATTCTTGAAACCATGGCAGAGGGTGTGGGCGTGATTGACGCCAAAGGGCAACTGGTGTATGCCAATCCTATGGCCCAGCATATCCTGGGTCTTTCCGAAAGTAAGATAAAGGAAAGGACCTATGATGATCCCCAGTGGCAGAACTTAAGGCTGGACGGAACGCCACTGCCTTCAGAAGAGCATCCGATGACTATTATGATGTCTACCGGAAAACCGGTATATGACCATGAAATCGGCGTTCAGGCTCCGGAAGGGGAAATCAGGTATATTTCCATCAATGCCGCTCCCCTCTTCGATGCCGAGGGAAATCTTACCGGCGGGATCGGCACTTTCATGGACGTTACCGCAAGAAGAATGATCACCCGGGGCAAAGAAGATTTTATAAGCATTGCCAGCCATGAGCTGAAAACGCCGGTTACTGCATTAAAAGCTTCTCTGCAGCTGCTGCAGCGGTCGCACGACAGGCTGCCGCCGGAATCACGGGATAAGCTCCTGAATCAATCGATCACCAGTCTTGATAAATTATCCGGATTAATCAACAGCCTCCTGGATACCAGCAGGATCGAACAGGGCCAGCTCAAACTCGAAAAGCGGCCGTTTACCATTTCCGAGCTTTTTGACGACTGCTGTTCGAACTTTTCGCAGATTACCGACCAGGAGATTATTTTCAAAGGAGACATCGATCAACCTGTGGTTGCTGATAATCAGCAAATCGGACAGGTAATGATTAATTTTATTTCCAACGCCATCAAATACGCGCCGGAATCGAAACAGATCATCATCACCGCCCAAAAAACGGACGATCACGAAATCAAAATAAGCGTGAAAGATCAGGGGCCCGGCATTCCGAAAGAAAAACTGGAACATCTCTTTAAACGCTATTACCGGACCAATTATCACGGACAGAAATTTACCGGTCTGGGACTGGGTTTATTCATCAGCGGCGATATCATTAAAGAACATGGTGGTAAAGTAGGTGTGGAAAGCGAAGAAGGACAGGGATCCGAATTCTGGTTTACACTGCCAGTCTAATTCCCGAAATTAACAAAATGCGGGATTTCCGTACCGAACCCGTTGAGCGGCAGCACATTATTCCGGTTGCTGTTGAAATCGTACACCTGATTATTATCGAAAGGTACCCGCGGGTAGTAGGTGAATGATACCTGTATCCTGTTGAAGACCAGAAACGGATTATTAATCAGAACCCCGATTCCTATCTTGGTATTGGTATGGGTTTTCAAAAGCCTTTCATCGGGCATGGCAAGCCATCCTGCCGCCGCTGTAAGATACGGGCTGAAGTGAAAATTCTTCCAGGATTTATTGATAAAAAGCTGCAGCTGATACCTCAGCACCATTTTTTTGGTTCCGATATAATCGCCGTTGAATACAGGGAATTCGTCCCCTACGGAAAGATTGAGGCGGTCCCGGTACGAATAGTTGTGCTGTGGATTCCCCAAGGCTAAAGTCGGGGAAAAGAAATGCCTGGCCTTAGCAAACTTCCAGTCGGTAAGATTGGTAAAATACGTCCCGTCGAGCCGGAAAGACTCACGGTTCTGACGGTCCTTGCTAAAGAACCTTCCGAATTGGGCTTTTACGGTAAAGTAACCGAGTTTTGTAAAATCGCCGCAGGAAACGGAAATTCCGGCATACGGTATTATTCTGTTGCTTCTGGAAAGAAATCCCGATGTCACATTCAGCGAATAGCCATAGGAGATATCTTCCGGCAACTCATACTGAAAAATATTTTTTTCAATGGAAAATTTCCGCTGGATGAGTCCTGCCGATGCCAGGAAACTGCTGTACGAACTGAAATAATCGTACTGATCTATTCCCGGGCTGTCTTTGTACTGGTAATTCTGAAATCTTCCGGTCAGGGCGATATTGCTGGAAATTTTAGTCTCCGGATCGGAAGAAACGGGAATCTGATAACCGCCCCAGAGATCCTGACTGTATACTTTAATCTGCACTTCCGGAAAACCGGCACCGTCTTCAAGCGGCAGCAGGACGTGGCGCATAAAGTACTCAAGACTGAAACCGCCTGCCCACTTGGTTAACGGCGAGAAAAAATCACGTCTTATATTGAGGTGGATTCTTTCATTCTTATAGAAATCCCGCTCACCTAAGATCCGGGCGCTGATATAAGATCCCCACAGGTTGTAAGCGGTATAGCTTCCCAGAAGATAATCCCGCTTTTCTTTAGAATCGTTCCGGTACAGGAAATCCAGATCATGCCCTAACCCCAAAAGGTTTTCTTCATTAATCCCCACCCCGATCTTGCTTCCGGAATAACTTGCCCTGGGTTTCAGGCTCCATGAATCCAGTACTTTTACCACCACATCAATTGAATCCCGGCCCGAAGTGCTGTCGGATACACTGATATTTACCCGGTTGATAAACGGCATGGCCCGTAAAAGACGTTCGGATTCATAAAGCTTCTGGGCATTGTACTCCTCCCCTTTTTTAAAAAGCAGATAATGGTTAACCGTAGAAACCCTGGTGTTGGAATGAAGATGGTTGGTAAACCAGTCGTACCATCTGGATTTTTCTTTTCTATCTATGGAACTGTAACCGAACGGGTCAGTAGTTTCTATACGGATATTCCTGATGTGCTTTCCGTCATATGTCTGCTGAGTCTGTTTTTCGGTTGTTGTTTTCACGGAAACCGAATCGGGCTCCCTGCGGAATATAAGCCGGTGAAGGAACTTGGTAAATTTCCTTTTATCTGAAAACCGTTCTATTTTATAATATAGTGAATCCCTCTTTTCCTGAGCATGGGAAAAGGAAAAACAGATCAGAAGAAAGAATAACACAATTTTTTTCACCAACATCATGATTGATTCCATTTTCTCTTATCAATTAACAAGCCAATGGCCGGGGGTTAAACAGAAAATCAAGAAGTATTTTTTAAGATCGAATATAAGGTCTTCCACTATAAAATATACCACATTTTATTTTTTATAAACCTGCGGCTTAATTGTTGAATATTCTACCGCACACCAATAAAATATTAATTTATGTCAACTAGAAGAAATTCAGGTTCAGGAAGATCCAGCTCTTCCAACAATGCTTCAGGAAGAAGCTCAAATTACAACAATTCAAGAGGCGGTTCTTACGACCGTGAAGACGATCGTTACGATGATGAGGACGACCGTTATGATTACGATGACCAGTATGACGACGAGGATTACGATGACGAGGATGATGACTATTCTGACGGATATCGTAATAATTATGATGATGATGACGATTACGATGATGAGTATGACGATGATGACGATGATTATGATGATGACGATGATTATGATGAGGAAGAAGATCATGACGACGATGATTACGATCACCGACATGATAACCCGGGCAGACCGAGAGGCAGCAGAAACGGTGACGGCAGAAGCTCCAACGGCTCTTCTTCCAGACGTTCCTCCAATTCAGACAGCGGTAATTACGACCGAAGACACGACAATCCGGGCAGACCGAAAGGAAGCAGAAACGGTGACGGCAGAAGCTCCAACGGCTCTTCTTCCAGACGTTCCTCCAATTCAGACAACAGTAATTACGACCGAAGACACGATAATCCGGGCAGACCGAGAGGAAGCAGAAACGGTGACGGCAGAAGCTCCAACGGCTCTTCTTCCAGACGTTCTTCCAATTCAGACAACGGTAATTACGACCGAAGACACGATAATCCGGGCAGACCGAAAGGCAGCGGAAACAGCGGTGGCAGAAGTTCCAACGGCTCTTCTTCCAGACGTTCCTCCAATTCAGACAACGGTAATTACGACCGAAGACATGATAATCCGGGCAGACCGAGAGGAAGCAGAAACGGTGACGGCAGAAGCTCCAACGGCTCTTCTTCCAGACGTTCCTCCAATTCAGACAACGGTAATTACGACCGAAGACATGATAATCCGGGCAGACCAAAAGGCAGCAGAAACGGTGACGGCAGAAGCTCCAACGGCTCTTCTTCCAGACGTTCTTCCAATTCAGACAACGGTAATTACGACCGAAGACACGATAATCCGGGCAGACCGAAAGGCAGCAGAAACGGTGACGGCAGAAGCTCCAACGGCTCTTCTTCAAGACGTTCTTCCAATTCAGACAGCGGTAATTACGACCGAAGACATGATAATCCGGGCAGACCGAAAGGCAGCAGAAACGGTGACGGCAGAAGCTCCAACAGCTCTTCTTCCAGATCTGGTTCAGGCAGAAATTCCGGAGGAAACGGCAATCAGCAGAGAGATGAAAACGGAAGATTTACATCTTCAAAAAGAGGCGGTTTCGGAAGCAGAAGCAACGGAAGAGGCAGAAACTCTTAATACCCTATTATACAGGCCGGCTGCCTAGGCCGGCTTTTTTACTTAACCTTTATACATCAAATCATGGATACCAACAACTTAACAAATACAACAAAAGCAACAGATAATACAGAAAAAATAGCTTCAGATCTTCTTAATGCAGGTCCTGAAACCATGGCTGAAGAACAACCGCCTCTTCCAAAGAAAAGGGCAACCGCCAAATCTTCGGCTGCTACACCTAAAGGAACAGTTGCTAAAAAAGCACCTGCTACAAAGGCAAAAGCGGATACCAAAACATCTGCTGATAAAAAGCAGACCCCCAATAAAACAGAAGAAAACAAGCAGGATGAAAAAACAGCAACACAGCCTGCTGAAAAAGTTTCCGTTTCCGAAACTTCAAAAGAAGGACCGCTGTATAAATTTTTCACGGATGCCCTAAAAGACATTTATTTCGCAGAAAAACATATCCTGGAAGCTCTGCCCAAGATGCAGAGAGCAGCTACGACAGAAGAGCTTCAGGAAGCCTTTGAAGATCATCATCTGATGACCCAGAAGCAGATTTCAAGACTGGAAAAAGTTTTCAAATCCATTGATGAAAGTCCGGAAGCCAAAAAATGCGATGCCATTATCGGAATCGTAAAGGAAAGCGAAAACATTATCAAGGAAACCGAAGAAGGCACTATGACAAGAGATGCAGCCCTTATCATCGCAGCACAGAAAGTGGAGCATTACGAAATAGCGACATACGGCGGACTGGTTGCCCTGGCAGAAACCCTGGAATTGTATAAGGCGGCAGATCTTTTACAGACTACCCTGGATGAGGAAGAACAAACCGACCGTGATCTGACTGACATTGCTGAGACATCGATTAATTTCAACGCTTCCGAAGAAGATGAAGAAGGAGAAAATGATGAGGATTACGATGATGAAGACTATGACGATGAAGATGAAGACTACGAAGAAGATGAAGATTACGAGGAGAATGAGGATGAGGATGAGGATTACAGACATTAATTATTAATCAAATCATCATATGCAGAGCAGGCCTGAAGCCTGCTCTTTTTTTGGCTGTTGCTCGCCATACCTTTACTTGCGCAATAAACCTGAAGATAATATGACTATCCGTTTCCTATCTGTTTATAAACAGTGAAAATTGGTTTTACAGGGCCGTGATGAATGCAAACAGTCCGAAGAAGACGCCCGGCGAATTGGCAACAACGATCGGCCAGTCTTTTTTCGGTTTCTGAATAAATCCATAAGTGACCCATAAACTGCAGTTGACGGCTGCCACCAGGGGCTGCAGCCAGTCTCCTTTATGGCCGCTTAAATTTCCGGAAATCTGGGGAATATAAGAGAAATACATGGCCATTGCCGTTACTGTTGCCACCCATCCCAGGATTTTAATAAATTTTCCACTCATTGTATTTTCTTTAATTTAACCTGAACCCTGAAATTATTATGCCATCTTGTGGTATCACGCTTTTTATGATAAGCTGAACAGCTTATCTGAATATGGCTTTATTTTTGAGATCTGTACCATAGTTGGCGCTTTTAGTAAAGTGTAAAGTCTCCCGGACCGGGAATACTACCATTATTAATTCTTGCGACAATCCTTAACCTTAAGCTCATTCCTATGAAAAAAGATACGCCCAGCTACTTACATTTTAATGCTGAAAAATATGAATGGAAGCCTGAAATTGACTATCATAAGCACCCGGAACTGTACAGGGTAGGAAAAGGTGAACAGGGCGTACTGATCTGCGAGCCGTACAAAAGTGAGATCGGGCAATACTGGCGCTTTAAAAATGAGGAAATTGCATTGGAAAGCTCAGAAAAAATCTTCGGGCTGTTTCTTCGCTATGTAAAAGAAAATGATTTTGTAGGAGCAGATATGTCCAGGAAATATCTGCAGATGGGTTTTACCCGGGCCAGGCGGTATTTTAACTACAAAGGCGGAAAGAAATATGACGCTTCCGACAACTACAAACTGCTGGAACGCGGATCAGGAGACCCTGAAAAAGCGAAGTCCGCCGATGTATTTTATAAAAAATGGAAAGAAGCCGAAGAACTTCCGGAATATAAGAAAATGAAAAACGAATGGAAAGAAAAATATGGATGATTAATTACATTCAGATATTCAGCAATACGGTTACTTTCTGTTCGAAATGATCAAGATCAAAAGGTTTTCTGATGTAATCGTCGGCATAGGAATAGGAAGCCAGTTTTTCAATATCCAGATTGGCACTGATAAACAGGACAGGAATCTTTGAGTATTTAATATTATTTTTTAAAAGAAGTGTAGCCTCCACCCCGCCCCGGTCCGGGATCCAGTTATCCATGACGATGAGATCAGGTTTAAACTGATCTACAATTCCCAGAATATTAAAGGTAGTTTCAGAAACTGAAACCTCATATCCCTTTTCGCTGAAAATTAAAGAAATGATTTCCAGTGTCATGACGTCATCATCAAAAACAAGAATTTTCCTTTTTTTTTCTTTCCGTATTAACATGCTGATGAACAGTAACAATAGGATTCGACAATATACAATACAATAAGACCGGCTTTTTTTAGCCGATCAGTTCCTCAACCTTTGATACAAAAGCACCGATATCGAAAGGTTTTGAAATAAACCGGTCTGCTCCGGCTTCAAAAGCAATCCCTTCCCCATCGCGGCTGGCGGACATTACCATGATAGGCAGGGACCTGACCTCTTTATCTCCCCTGATCTTCCGGATAACTTCGTCGCCGGACATCACAGGCATCCAGAGGTCGACGATAAGCAAATCCGGAGCATGTTCTCTGATACGGCTGAGTACATGGGCGCTTTCAAGTTCAGTATATACTGTAAAACCTTCTGCATCCAGCATCATTTCGACCACATCGAGTATTCCCTCTTCATCGTCGCACACTAATATTGTTTTATTTTTCACTTTTCTTCATTTTTAAAATAGGCAATGTAAAGCTGAAAACAGATCCGCTTCCAAGTTCACTTTCTACCCAGATGGTACCGCCGTGCATCTTGATGATTTCCTGGCTTACATATAAGCCGATGCCCAGTCCGGAAAATTTTTGCTGTACATCCTTTACCCTGAAAAATCTTTCAAAGATTTTGGATCTGTCATCATAATCAATTCCCACGCCAAAATCCTTTACTGACACTTTTACAAAGTTTCCTACGTTGCCAAGCATGATTTCTATTCTGTCGGCTCCCGGAGAATATTTAACGGCATTGGATACAATATTATTCAATACCTGGGATATTTTTATTTCATCCCCTTCCACAATAGCATTGGTGCCGCCTTTGATCTCGATACGATGTGAAGACGATACATTATATAAGCTGTTGTCCACCGTCTCGCGGATTAGAACATTGATATCAAACGGCCTGCGAGTGATTTCAATGTTTCCCGAGTGGATTTTTGAAGTATCCAGCAATTCGTTAATCAGATTATTCAGCCTTTCGATATTTGCAGATACTTTGTGAAGGGTCGATGTGAATTTGTCATCAGCTCCTTTATCAATCATCCGTTCGAGCAACTGTACCAGCGTTTTTATCGTGGTTAAAGGTGTTTTCAGCTCATGACTGGCGATAGAAAGAAAATCATCCTTACGGCGGTCGATATCCCTCTTATCGGTAATGTCTTCTATAGCCAGAAGGATTTTGTCTTTATACTGCCCGTCAAATTCGATCCTGTATGCATTAAGCAGCATTAATTTCCGGCCGATATAAGGAAAATCATGATCCACTTCAAAATCAATTACGGGATTATTGGTCGGCAACAAATTAATCAGCAGTTCCCTCAAGGATTCGATATCCCACTGATGGTTTCCCAGTTCATATAATACTTTGCCAATGGTTTCCTCTTCGGTTACCTTAAAAGTTTTGAGGAAATAAGAATTGACGCTGATCACTCTGAAATCAGGATCCAGGACCAGCAGGCTTTCCCTTACCGTCTGAATAATGCTGGAAAGGAAAGCTTCATTTTCCTGAAGTTCTCTGGTACGTTCACTGACTTTCTTTTCTACGCTTGCTTTTTCTTCCCTTAAGTCCTGTTCCGCCTTTTTGCGGTCGGTAACATCATTCTGAACTCCGATAAAATGGGTAGTGGTTCCGTTTTCATCTTTCACAGGAGAAATATAAAGTTCGTTCCAGAACAGGTCTCCGTTTTTCTTATAGTTTCTGATTTCAACCCGGCACTCTTTCCCTTCTTCTATATGTTCCTTTAAAATAGCACGTTCAGGCTGGCTGCGGTCTTTCATCTGCAGAAAACGGCAGTTGTGGCCGATAATTTCTTCATGGCTGTATCCTGTAATTTTTTCAAATGCCTTGTTACAGTAAATAATAGGATTATCCGGCAGACTGTTGTCTGTTATGATAATTCCTGAATTTGCAGAGTCCAATGCTTTTAAATAAAGTCCGAGATTATTTTCATCCATAAAGTATAAAATTACTTGCACATTTAATGTTCGAAATATCCGTGAAATTGTTGTTCAACGGTTTATCGATTACCGTTATCTACCAGACCAAATATTATGCCCATATATTTTACAAACGGGGTCTTCCCGGACAAATATTGACCAATGCTTAAAAAAAGGTCCTGAAATTTCGTCAATAACCGTCTGATAATACAATACCATACAGCGGAATGCACGAACCAACTGCTTCAACATTTTAAGAACATGACCAAAATCATAAACTCTTCCAGCCTGGTAAAGTTTTAATTTGATTGCAGATCAGAATTCGGCATTCTGAAAAAATGCATGTTTAGATATCATGATTATTTTACCAAAAGATTTCCAAAGATTTCAACCGGTGACTCCTTAACTTTAAATGCGTTTAACCACCGGGCTGCTTAAATTACTGAGTACAAAACCAAATCTGAATGTAACCGTGTTTAAGATTAAAATATCTGTCTTATTATATCCTGTATCTCATATTTAGGCTGCTCCGTAATCATTATTGATAAAATCATCGGAAAATCTTCAGAAATTTAAACCATTCCTTCACCTGCGTTTCTGGATTGTAATGCGGGATAACAAACGTTAAACTTTGGATTCCTTGTTTAAATGCTCATTGACAAACAGAAACAGCCGGCAGCCCCTTCCGGTATCCAGGATGAGAAATCCGGCTTCCGTTATAACATTGCCTGCCCAATGTCTGTCATTCAGTCTTCCGCAGATTCCCGCTGAAACTTATCTGAAGATCATATCCGAACCGGTTCATGCGGTTACAATTAATGATTTGAATTCTGACAGCAGTTTAACCTGGTTAAACATCCGTTAAAATCTAAATGCTATAGTTCCTGCTGTTAAGACCATCCTGCAAATTATTAATATGACCAAGATCATATTGGAATACTTTTTGGCAGGGTTAAAAAATCAGCATTACAGATAAATTAAAAACCGGTGAATCAGTAAATCTCAGCATTTTCCGAAAATAATTTTCTATTACACCAAACAAGTTAATACTGAAGTATCTATGAAAAGAATGGCTTCTGCCGGGCAGCGTACACTTAGCACCCTGAAGGCACTTAATTTCTTCATGGCCGATATGCAGGCTGGTATCGGTCCTTTTTTAGGGATCTTTCTTTTATCCAAAGGATGGCAGAGCGGGCCCATCGGTACGGTAATGTCGCTGGGCGGGGTTGCCGGAATGCTGATGACGACGCCTGCCGGTGCCGTGATCGATTCCACGAACCATAAACGGAGATTCGTTATTATTCCCGGGATTTTTACGGTTATCGCTTCCGCCCTCATCCTTCTTTCCCAGAACTTCTGGGTGGTCAGTCTTTCTCAGGTAGCCACGGCAATTGCAGGAGCGGCCATCGGGCCTGCCGTTGTGGGTATTACCCTGGGTATTGTAAAACAGAAGGGTTTTAACAGACAGAACGGACTTAACCAGGCTTTCAATCATGCCGGAAATGTGGCCGGTGCAGCCCTATCCGGCTATCTCGGACTGAAATGGGGAATGGCTGCCGTTGTTCTGCTTGCTGCCCTTTTCGGTATTTTAACCATCATCAGCGTATTGATGATCCCGGCCGACAGCATAGACAATAAAGCCGCCCGGGGAATGAAACCGGATGCCGAACAGAATGAAAAAGCCAGCGGGCTCAATGTCCTGCTGAAATCCAAACCCCTGCTGATTCTCGCAGGCGCACTGGCCTGCTTCCATCTCGGTAACGGCGCCCTTCTTCCCCTTTACGGAATGGCCGCAGCCTCAAAAATGCAGGAGAATGCCTATATGTTTGTCGCCTTAACAGTGATAATTGCCCAGCTTGTCATGATTCCTGTCTCCATTGCCGGAATGAAAATCGCTGAAAAAAACGGGTACTGGATGATTATGCTGATTTCTTTCCTGTCCCTTCCGCTCAGAGGATTGATTGCTTCCCGGATGATCAGTGAGGCCGGGTTATATCCCGTGCAAATCCTGGATGGTATCGGAGCCGGATTGCAGAGTGTGGCCGTACCGGGGCTGGTAGCCCATATCCTGAATGGAACCGGACGGATCAATATCGGACAGGGTGCGGTCATGACGGTTCAGGGAGTGGGTGCCGCCCTGAGTCCGGCTATCGGCGGATGGATCGCCCAACAGATGGGATACAGCCCAGCATTTCTTATTTTGGGAAGCATTGCCGTGATTTCCATTGCCCTGTGGATCATTAATGCCAAAACCATGAAGAAAGAATGCGCACCCTCCGAAGCCTGTTCAGAACCCTCTTAAATTTAAATTCTGTAGTCAGTTCTGATCTAGATCCTGTTTAGATTTGGAGTTTATTTTGTACCCTTAAGTAACTAAGATGTCTGGCTTTAAAAGTAAGTTTATCGAGTACGGTTTTATTCATTGAATTAAGCAAAAGCTCCACAGTAGTAAAAATTAAGATCAAGAGCGATGACAGAAATTTTCTGAATTAATATTTAAACATGATCTTATTTTGAATAATATAATCTGAGGCAGATTCAGCAGATTTTATTTGAATTTATATTTTTGCGATCACCATGCTTCGCAGAGAAATTCCATCTTCAAATACATTTAAAAAAACTTAAATCATTTACCGTTTAACCATTATCAAATAAAGATTATTTCCCCTTCCTCATGAACCGTGAATTTTTCATCTGCTTTATCGCTTCTGTTACCATTGCCGGCGTAATTATCCGCCCTTATAAAATCCAGGAAGCAGTTTGGGCCGTTGCCGGAGCTTTACTGCTGCTTGTGTTTGGATTGATTTCCTTAAAAGATGCCTGGACGGGTATAGGGAAAGGCCTTGATGTTTATCTTTTCCTGATCGGGATGATGACCCTGGCTGAAACCGCACGCCGGGAAGGACTTTTTGACTGGCTCGCCGGTTATGCCATCCGGTTTTCCAGAGGGTCTTCTTTCAGGCTTTTTGTGCTGATTTATCTGGTTGGCCTTATTGTAACGGCTTTTATGTCGAACGATGCCACCGCCGTTGTCCTGACTCCGGCAGTTGCCGTTGCGGTAAGCCGGGCAAAAGTAAAAAATGCCCTTCCCTATCTTTTAATCTGTGCTTTTATTGCGAATGCCGCTTCTTTTATTTTACCGATTTCCAATCCTGCCAATCTGGTGATATATGGAAAGGAAATGCCGTCACTGGGTGTATGGTTCGGCACTTACCTGCTGCCGTCGCTGTTTTCAGTAGGCATTACTTTCTTAATGCTTTTCGTGACTCAGAAAAAGCTGCTGCAAGAAACCATTGATTATGATATTGAGGTTGAACCTTTACTTCCCGGAGGAAAGATGGCGCTTGCCGGGATTATCCTTACGACGCTGCTCCTGCTTTCAGCTTCCGCCATGAACCGGGATCTCGGATTGCCGACTGCCGTTGCAGGAGTAAGTACAACCATTCTGGTTCTGATAGCCGGACGAAGAAATCCTGTGGAATTTGCCCGTCATATTTCATGGTCTGTCATGCCGCTGGTCGCCGGTCTGTTTGTTCTGGCAGAAGCGGTTCAGCAGGCAGGAATTATCGATTCATTGTCACAAAAACTGGCAGAGGAAGCGCTCCATGCCACGGAAACGGCTTCATGGCTGGCCGGACTGGCGGTAGCATTCGGAAGCAACCTCATCAATAATCTGCCTGCCGGGCTTATTGCCGGCTCAGCGGTTTCCGCCATTCACCTGCCCGAAGCCGTAAGAAGCACCATTCTCGTCGGGATCGATCTCGGCCCGAATCTTTCCATTACAGGTTCACTGGCCACGATTTTATGGCTGAAAGAACTGAGAAAAAACGGTTATGATATGAACGGATGGGCATTTCTGAAACTCGGAACGGTTGTGATGATCCCTGCGCTGATCGGAGCTTTACTGGCGCTGAGGCTGTAGGTTTCACCGATTCATGCAGGTAAACCCTTATCCAAAGAAGCGTTTTTTGTGATGGCCTGAAAATATTTCAGAAGACTTGAGATTGAGTATCGAAAATTTTTAACCCACGGATGGGCACGGATTAGCACAGATGACTGCATTTATCTGCCGGGCAGTCAAAAATCTCTGGATGCTGATTTCTCTGATAGGACCGTGTGCCTCCTGTCGCTTTTTACATGATGTATGGTCTCACCTGAGGTTATTGTCTATCGGCATTGAATATATTGTTGCAGCAGCCTCACCGGTTGTTACCGATCTGGCATTTTATTTCTCTGCCGCTATCCTCTTTTTAAATCCTATTATTTAAAGAACCCCATCCGGTGGCTGAGCGGAGTCGAAGCCACCAGTAATCTGTGAAAATCTCCAGATCTGTGGAAGATTTTATAATACCCAGATGTGTCGGCTCCAATTGCGTCCATCCATCAGATTCTCTGTAAAAATCAAATAAAAAAGCAGTGGTTTGAAACCACTGCTTTTTTATCTATTTCTTATTTCTAGAATCCTAACAGCTTTAATTTAAACTGGATGGCAAAATTATCTTTGAAGTTTCCGGTATTGTAATGGCCTACCCGGTAGAAGAACCCGAGGTTAAACTGGGAGGACAGGAAGTTGTTCCACTCCAGGCCGACTTCATTATACAGGTGGTTCAGGGTCTCAAATTTGAACTGGTGGTCCTGAGGATTTTTCATATCACCGGTAATCCCGCGGTAGATGACATCAAAGCTGGAGACATTCTTCCCAAAGCTTTTGAAATACCAGGGCAGCCTGTGGGTAAGATAGACGCCGGCAAATTTATCATTGTAATATTTACCCCCTTCCATGGTGGCAAACCCCAGATAGGACGTCAGGTTGAAGTTTAAGCCTTCTCTTCCGTTGGCCAGTCCGTTCATGGTAAAATTTTCCCAGATGGGCGCATCACCAACCATAAGCCCTCCATAAGCCCGGATTCCGGTAACGCCTAATTTTGTTTTAAGGTTATGGCTGATCAATACATCAAACCTGCTGAAATTAAAATCGCCGTCCCATGCTTTCAGGCCCTGCTCATAATTGAAATAGAATTCCGGGTAATTCTGTTCGTAGGTATATTTACCTTCAGGGGTCATTACATTTTTGGAATTCGGAGAATATTTGAGGGTAAAGGTCGCTGATGTGATGTCGAAACGGTTCCCCAGACCTTTATAACTGTAATCGAACAGGGCTTCTTCCTGTGATCTCCTGGCTGCTACATTCAAGGTCAGTCCATTGGTGATATCGTTTTCGTAGCTTACCTTAAAGCCTTCATAGCCATAAAAAATATTATTATTGATCGCTACTCCCGAATTCATAATCTGCATCCTGAAATTCCACAGGTTTTCGGAAAAACGTCCTGCTGCATTTACATCATTAAAATATTCAATTCTGAAAAATGAGTTTTTTTCCAACGTTGTTTTTATATCTACTCCACCGCCGAACTTGAATTTTTTATCATAGATGCCGTAAGCAAAATAGGCATCCGGTGAAATATATTTGTTAAATCTTTCGTTAAGCTTAACTCCCAAACCAAGACGGACGTGCTCGTATTTATTATAACCGAATACTCTTGCCAGATCGAAGTCCACCATTCCAAGACGGAGCCTTCCTTTTAAAAGTCCGGTCAGTCCTTTGGCTTTCCGGTCCAGTTTGTAGGCACTGCCCAGGCTGTCTATTTTTACATAGGTATTCTCTTCCCTTTCGTTAAGCTTTTCGGTACGGTATTCGTCCATCAGTTTTCCATCGGAATTTTTTACGGCAATGGTATACCCTTTAAAGTCCTTGGGATTTTCTTCAATCGGTGTTTTAATATCAAAATAATCGGCAGTTGCATAAGCATAGGTTCCGAATTTTTTACCCTTGTCTTTTTTCTTTTCCCGTTTCTCCCCTCTCAGGCTGATGTTCATATCCAGGACATTGCTGTTTACCTTCAGCTTGTAATCTTCTTTCAGCAGGAACCATTTGTCATTTACAGGTGTCCAGATGCTGGTGATCGTCCCTTCATTGGCTTCGCTGCTTTCGCTTTCGATTTTTTTCAGCGCATAGGTAGCTTTGTCAATATAAAGGTAGCCGTTGAATTTTTTACGGTCCCTCGCTTCCCTGTTGCTTACCTGCCTGAATCTGATGATATAATTTTCACGGCCGTCGATCCCAATAGAATCGGTAAGGAAAAACCGGTACAGGTTTCTGTTTTCTTCTTTTACTTCTTTAGGGATTTTGTTGCGGTTTGACCGGAAGGCCATCAGCTCATACAAAGGCTGCTTTAGGCCGGAAACACGATTGTCCAGAATGTTGATTCTTTCACCGTATTTTTGTGAATACATTACTTCAGAAGCCCTTTCCCAAAGAAACATCTTGCTTTGGCCGGCTAACTGAGCCAATTGCACAGACTGCAACGAGTCTTTTTTATCTTTGGGCTTCATTGCTCTCTGCGGAAGCTTTTCCAGTGAGTCGATTCTTTTTCTTATGTAATTGTTATAGCTTTCAATACTGTCCTGGTCCAGGTCCATGGCTATTTTTTCGTACGATTTATAAGCATACGAATCCAGGCTCTGCGGAGCGTTCTGATTGTAATTGTCGTTTACTTTCTGTAAAATTTCCAGTGCCCTCGGATCACTTTTATCTGATAAGACCACGCCTTCTATGGATTTCGTTTTCGGCTCTTTTCTTACCAGAAATACTTCCATCACCTGATCGGTAAGGTAGCTTGCTTCTTTGTATTCAGGCGCAGCAACGGCTACTTTTTTACAGTCTGAAGTAAAATAGAGGATTCCCGAACTGTTGCTTTTACCCAGCATGGCCTGGTCACAACTTACGGTAGCACTGGTGATCGGCAGATGGGTTTCGGAGTCTTTGACGATGATTTTCGACTGGGAAAAAAGAAAATTTGAAAACAGCAGCAAAAATAACGGATAATATTTGTTCATAAAAAGCGGTGTATTAATTAAAATGAGGATAAGCACCATTCGTCGTCCTTATCCTCATCAATGCTTAGTAGGCTGGCAAAAAGAATGCCGATTACTCTGTTTTAAATAATGTATTTCTTGAGACCTTCCATAATTCCCTGCCAAAGCATATTGAAGAAGCTTCTCTCGGGATCCCTTTTCTTTTCAATCAATACATGCTCCGGTTCTCCTTTTGAATCGTCCTTTACAAACCAGTTGGCAATTTTGGTCAGGAGCTTCCGTTCTTTTCCTTTTTTATTGAGGAGGTTGACGTACATATCATTGTATTTAAAATAGAACTTCCCGTTAATGCCTCCGGAATTCCCGTAATAATCGAACTTCAGGTAATCGATCTGGCCATCGAGCGTTACATTCAGATAAGGCCGGACGAAAAGGTTTACATTTTCAGCAGAAAGATTCCGGATATCGCCTTTGATGGTAAAATTATCCGCACGGTCTTTTACATTGAACCTCCAGTTCACTTTCGTATCTGCCGTGCCGAAAAAATCAAACTGCGCATCGGTATTGATCACCGTAGGTCTCCCTTTGATTTTGGCATTGTTGACGTTGGCAATCTGCGCATTGAATTTATTAAAGGTAATTTTTCCCGGGATATTGCTGTTCTCCGCATTTTCTTCGTACGTCAGCTCGGAGTTTCTGAGGTTAATGTTTTTGATAAAAAGCGGCACCTTCACCTCCCTGAGCTTCTTGCTGAAAAAATAACGGATGGCGTTATCATCAGGCGGCGCGAGATCATGGTAAATGTTGCAGTCCAGGCGGTCGATATCAATTCTGCTCAGGTCGATAACGGTATTTTTTTCAAAAGACGACCGGTGGTCTTCTACCCGTACTTTTCCGACTGCAATGGTATAAAGATCGGTTTCTGTGGCAATGACCCGGCTGAATGCTGTACGGGAATATTTCGGGGTAAAACGCAGATCCGTCATTTCCGTGGTCATCCCTGAATTCGTTATTCCGGCTGCTGAAAAAGTATAATATTTTCCGGCATCGAGATGTATCTTCTTTGCTTTGATATCCCTTTTCCGAACGGTAAACGGAATGGTGTGCTCCAAAACCTTCTGGTCCGAATAGATGCCGTCCAGTTTAACATCAAATGACCCAACCGACATTTTATTTTTATTCCGGATGGCTTGCGAAAATTTACCGTTCGTGAGGTGAATAAAACCTATCTTCGCAGCAAAGTCAGGGGGCGTTGTATTTTTCTTCTTGGACAATGCCTTTTTTGCAGGGGAACTGACGGTAATGTCCGGACGGTCAATAACGATGCCGGCAAAATCAATGTTCAGCTTCTGACCCATATAACGGCTTTTATTTTTCAGCAACCTGATCTGACTGGCGGACGCAGTGAATACATCTTTTGAAATGTTCTTTTGCAAGGCCAGCATCCTGAAACCGTTGATGATGATATCCGAATTTTTGGAAGTAATCTTTTCCACCCTGACGGCTTGCGCCGGATTTGCTTTAAAATAAATGTTGTCGGCTTCGATATCGTGATTCGTGAAACGGAAGGGAATTTTTTCCTTCACGGTATTTTTATCAAAAACAATATCATTCAGCCTGAAGTTAAAATGCTCGACCGAAGCCGTCTTTTCCCGGTCCTGCTGAAGGACGGTAATTTTCCCGTTCTGAAAGAAAATATTTTTCATCCCGATCTTCATTTCAATCTCTTTCGGATTTTTATTTTTTTCAACGGCTTGTTTTCCTGTAGAGGTCACTTTCAGATCCGGTTCTGAAAAGAATACTTTGGAAACAATCAGCGAATCCTGGCTGATGTTGAAATCATCAGCGGTAAATTCTTTGGCGGAAAAGTCAAAAATATTTTTTGAATTGTAGTTTTGGGGATTCTGAATGGGCTTCAGCCTGAAAACCGTCAGCCTTAATGAATTTTTCGATGCTTTTACCTCCTCCGAATGGATTTCGTAAAACGCATTCACCCCGATCTTAATACGTGAACCTTTAATTTCAGGATTTTTAAAAGCAATCGGTATCTTGGCATCGTTGCTGCTCTGGGTGATGTTTTTAAGGCTGATCATGATATTTTCGCCCTTAAAAACCGGTTTACCACCGGCATCTTCCACATCGGCCGTTACATTTTTAATGGCCAGGTTATTTAAAGTAAGATCGATTTTTTTCTTTTCCTTTTTGTCTTTCTTATCGGGAACCGCTGTCCTGATTTTGATATTCCCGTCCGAAACCAAGAGCTGGTCGGCATGGTATGATTTGCTGAACAAAGCTTTTATAATCCCGAAATCCGTGATTGTCACCTGCCCTACACTTCCCTGAATCAGGGTATTTTTTTTATTTTTCGGGTCTTTGGTGGTAATTTTCAATTGGTTTACCGTAATATCCCCCGACATCAGGCTGAGCTTAAACCCTGAGATCTTAACGGTGTACGGGGTTTTATCATTCACCAGATCCGGCAGTTTCCGCTGCAGGTAAAATTCCAGGGCGAAGGGAAAAGCAACCGCCAGCACGACAATAACGGCAATTGTGTAAATCAGCCATTTACGGCGTCGGGGTTGAGGAGGTAAAGATTTATCATTCATCAGTAAAAGTTCTACTTCGGGATAAACAAAACATATTCCAAGTTGTGAAATAGAACTTTATGTATCAGAATTAAAATTCAGGAATTTTATAAAAGAGCAAAGCTGCCCGAGCGGGCAGCCTTATCAGATTGTTCTGGCTAAATACAATATAATTAATATATGATGTATTTATATGTATGCATAAATACGGAATTCTCCGGATTACAGTTTAAAAAAGAAAAAAGCCACGGCAGCCCATGATTTCTTCACACCGCTGGCATAGCCTAAGGTACTGTGGCTGCTGTTTTCCACGGTTCCGTTATCTTTGATATAGCCGATAGTGGAATGGCTGCTGTTTTCTACGGTTCCGTCGCTTTTAACATAGCCTACGGTAGAACCGCTCCTGTTCTCTACGGTCCCGTCGCTTTTTACACGGCCGATGGTGCTGTGGCTCCTGTCTTCAATGGTTCCGTCACTTTTGATGTAACCGACGGTCGAATGGCTGCTGTTTTCGATGGTTCCGTCTGATTTGATGTAGCCTGCGGTATTGCGGCTTCCGGACTCGATGGTTTGTGCTGTTGCGAAAGAAACGCCGGCCAAAACCACAGCGAAGGTTAATAGTTTTTTCATAAGAATTTATATTATTTTTAAAATTAAAAATCTCTTTGTGTAACGAAACAGGATTCTGTTTTTATCGGTTTCCTAAAAGGATTCAACGCTCGCAACCTTTATTGTTTTTTACTTTGCTAAAACCAAAGATACATTTTCTTCTTCTTTTGCCAGCACTTTGTATCTGAAAATTCTTTCAGATGTCTTGTTTGTACAGGGTGCTATTTAAATCAGGCTGGTTTAAATGTAATATCCTGAATTACAAAACCCTAATTCCGATTCGTAAATGATTGATCCGAATTTAACGGTACCAGTACTAAGGCTTCGCGTATTTCAGCCTTTTAATCAGATGAGTGGCGTGATAGCCGTCTAAAGATGATCCTGCGACAGTACCGGCCTTTTCAAAATCAAAGATGCCCTGACCGGCATCCCAGATTTCAGTGGGGAAATACAGATCCGTGATTTCGCCGACCACCAGCAGGGTGCTGTTGATCTGAACCGGAACGATTTCTTTTAAGATTAAGCCTATCCGGACACGCGATTCCTGAACAAAAGGTGCCGGAAAACCGTCTTTATAGTCGACTTCCAATCCGGCGGCATCGAATTCCGACTCTTCCCTTCCGTAACGGGCCGAGGTCTGATGCGCTTTTTCAAAGATGTCCGTATTCACATGATTAAAGGTATAACAACCGGTTTCTTTTATGTTCTCCAGGGTATGCCGGTCTACGGAATCCGGACGGGAAATGAAGCCCATTAAAGCCGGATCTGCCCCGATGTGCATCACTGAATTAAAAACGGCCAGATTGGTCTGCCCGGATTTATTGACGGTGCCGATCAGGTTGAGGCTTTTGAAGGCGCTCAGGGAATTTACCAGTGCTGTTCTGATCCTTTTCTCCAGGCCGGCTATATGCTGATTGGTAAAATGGTTTAGCATTACTACATTGAATTTAAATTTTTAAGTAAATTGGGTGAGGTCATAATTCTTCATAAACCTCAACCTTTTAAAGTAGAGCTTGTTTCTTTGACAGTTTAAAAGCAATATTGATAAAAATAAATAAAGCCGTTATAATTGCCGAAACATAAACCGTCTGATTGGAATACCGGTTGGCCACCGCAATAGCGATCAAGGCCCAGACCGCTACCAGACCAAATGCGCTCATGTTCTTTTTCCAGATCATATACAGATGAATCACGGCGGCTGTAATAAACATCAGGACTGTCCATCCGGTCTCCGGAATGCCGAATCCTGTCCACTGTATCTTTTTCAGATAGGCTGCGATATCTGCAATTAGTGCCACAGAGACCCATCCTGAATAAATGTAAAAGGGCACGCGGAGAAAAAAGGTTGTTTTCAAATCGCGGGATTCAATCAGGCCGCGGTTGTTCCGTATGATTTTCAACAGGGAAACCAGCAGCAAAACCATAACCGGGATTGTGATCAAAGTATAGTCATGCAGCCAGGTAAAAATCCAGAGGCTGTTGGCAATACATGAAATAATAAACCACCAGCCGGTATTTAAGACGGTTTTTTCTTTGGCCTCCGTATTTTTGGTGAACGGACCGTAATAGATGACAAACCCCAGAAGACCAAGGTAGATCAGTCCCCAGATGGAAAAAGCATATCCCGCAGGGGTAAACAGGTTCTGGTATTTTGCAGAAATGCTCGCCATCGTTTCATTGTTAATATATCCGGTGTTTGAAAGGTAATTGATGCCGATCGTCGCCACCAGGACCATGATATTTAAAATCTGAAACCGTCTAACCATTGTTTATTTTTTTGTCTTTATTCTACCGTTAAGTTAATGAATTTTCTTAAAGCCGGAAAACGGAACCGATAAAATGATGATGGATGATCTTACTAAGTCTTACAAGGTATATTTTTTGAAGGTATTTTTCGTATGGTACATCTGCCATAAAGATGGATGTCTTTCCATAAAGCCCGGAGTTCCTTTATTCCTACCCGATACAGAGAAGGAATGGACTCACAACATCAACAGTTTAAAATTTAAATTAAAATATCAATGAAATCAGTTATCATTACCTTTCTTATCATGCTTTTTTCAGCAGGCATTTCTGCACAGAATAAAAATTTCCAGCTGTCCACCCATATCCTGGACGTATCCAAAGGCATGCCTGCTGCGGGCGTCAGCATAAAACTGGAAAAATACAATGCGCAATCGAAGCTCTGGACTTTTGTGGATGAGAAGAAAACGGATTCAAACGGCAGGATCCCGGATTTCCTGCCGGCAGAAAAAGGAAATGCCAATACGGGCATTTTCAAATTAATCTACTACACGAACGATTATTTTAAAAAAGACAAAATCGAAAGCTTTTATCCCTTCATCGAGGTAGTCTTTGAAATAAAAGACCAAAATCATTATCACGTTCCCATTACCCTTTCGGCTTACGGTTATTCTACTTACAGAGGAAGCTAGAGTTTAAGATCAGTACAAGATTCATTTAAAATAAAGTTATAAAAGTATTTTTCAAACAGGAACTTTCATTTATTGAAATATTAATACTCTTATTTTCTAGGTAAATATAGGTTGAATCTATACGGATTATATAACATTTTACTTTAGCGAGTTAAATAATTTTATTTTTTCCTGATATTTATTGAGTTCTTGGTCAGCTTCATTAAAATACATCTCAATTGACTTTTTATTATTGAATAAATTCGGTATATCGGAATATCCAAAATCTTTTTGTATAGAAATGAATGGATGAATGACCATCTTATTAATAGTTAAATTTGAAATTACATTATCGGCAGCATCACTATTACTAAAATTTACATTTAAAATAGGATGATAGAATTTTTTATAAATAATCATAAATTGTGTACACCAAAAATGATCAATCCAAAATCTTTGATCGGCTGTCGGAACAATATATTTAAAACCACCACCTATTCCACCAAGTAAAAGATCAGCTCCCTGAGCGTAAGCATCAAATATGTTTTTAAATAATTCCTTCTTATTATATTTTTTGGTGAAAATATGATCATCTTCCACAATTAAAATTACATCATTCTCAGATTCTATTGCTAAATTTATAATTTTAGTGATACTTTGCCACAAACCGACGTTTCCATTTGAATTCTCACAAGCTTCAATTACATTTACATCAAATTCTTTTTTGTTCTTAAACTGCTCAAGAACACTAATTAAACGATCTTGCCTGTTTTTTAGATTAATAATATATGTTGGAATTTGCATATAGAAAATTATTTATTGTGTACTTATAGAATAATATCTGTAATTAATCTATTTTGATCATACATGCTTTTGAATTAACTTAAATCACTCATGTCTTATCGTAATGGTAATGATGATCTTTATTTGATTTATAAAGGCAACTGATAAATTATTACTCTAAATAAAATTTTTTAATTCGGTTCAATTCATCAAATAGATTATTTTGCTGAATGTATAAAAAGTTGTCTGAGTCGTAATCTATTTCAACAAAAGGATACATAACAAATATATTTTCCAGCATTAATGACAAGGTCTTTTCTAAACCGAGATCATCATGCTTAACAGATTGTTCAATTATAGTATTGTACGAACTTTTAAATACAATTATAAAATTAAAACCCAAAAATTCATCAATCCAAAATAAGTTTTCTGTAATCATTAAGGTCCGATTAAATCCTATGACACCGCCTAGCAACAGATCACATTTATATTGCCGGGCTTCATCTATACACCTATTTATGAAATTAAGCATGTTAGTATTAACAATTCCTTTTTCTGAAAAATTAATAATCAGGTACTCTCTAAAATATTGTTCTCTGATTAATTCTGTAATCTTCAATAAACTTTTATCGAATTTGGATAAATAAAAAATGTGATCAATATGCATAGAATTATTATAATCTTTCTGAAATAATTGAATAAAAGAGAATCTTTATAATTTTATTAAGGCAAACGCATAAAATTAGAATTTTAATTTTTTAATAATATAAGCGAAAGTAAATCAATTACTTATTTTTTCCGTTCCTAATGAGTATAAAATCAACTTAAATTATAAATAACTGATAATAAACTATTTAAAATCTCATGCGTTTATTGTACAATTTTACAAATTTCGAAATTACTAAATAAAATTTTCATCTTCATATTTCCTACTATACTAACTTCTTTTATTGTTTTATTTAAACAATTTGAATTTCATGTATTTTATTCCCACGTAGTTTATGATAAATCCTATTCTGCAACATCGATGCATTTCCCTTATTAAATTGTAAATTACATGACCACAGGTTATCAAACAATTCTTATATCAGGTCTCTAATTAAATGATTTTTATATTGACTAGAAATATATCCTTGTTGGACTTATTCTATAATAATCAGGAATCTTCTTAGGCGATTTTATAGGATTAAATACTTTTTTTAACCAAAAGAGATGATACATAATTGCTTCATATTTATTTCGATAGATTATTTTTCCATTATTAAATTTTAAATGGCCCACAAATCCTTCCATCAAAATAAAGTCAAAATGAGTTCTCAGGCTTTCAGATATTTCAGCTTCTTTCATTAAATGCGTAAAACTCTCTATCTCAGTTTCTAACTCAAAAATAGAGATGCCCTTTGTCAACTCATCCCAAACAAAATTACACTCATCAAAACAATAATGTTTTGGATTGGAAAATACTTTTTCATAATCCTTACTTCTCTTGAAAAAATTATTTAATAAATCTATGTTTCTATAAAGTGCAAAACATCCTGTCGTATAATCATGACGCACACTAATATAATCATAGTTATCAAGAAAGTCATTAGTAAAGAAAGACCGTATATCTCCATAGATGATATCCAGATCGCAATGTCCCCAAAAGTCATAGTCTTTAATAAGATCTGGAAACATGAAACCATAGGCTGGTTTAAAATCACAAAGCTTATAGGGTGTATCAATATTTATCCTAAACCCAATTTTTGCTGATGTTTCATCAATAATATCATCCAACTTTTTATGAATAATTTTCACATTATCTGGAAGGGAAGCAATCTTCTGTTCATTATCCGTGATAATAACAAAATCAATATTTGGGTTAAAGCTACAAGAATGTAAATAATATGGTAAATACCATGGATATTCGCCATACCAACAGGTTATTAAAATAATCTTTTTCATAAGTCGTTATCTTCTATCCAATCGGCAATAAAAAATTCCAGATTCTCTCTGTCATATAAACTAGGATAGTTGTATTGGTTCAAAAACAGATTGGGCGTAAAATGTAGTCCTTTATTATAATTTTCTTTTGTCACTTTTTCTAATTTTTCTTTGACTGGATTTGTATTCTCAGGTTTTCCAAATTTAAAAAACCAATTTTCAAAGTTTTTGTTTTCAAACCATTCTTTCAATGCGTAAATAAATATATTATCCCCTTTTTGTTCATATATTTCTCCTAGCCGTAAAAATAAATTCTTAGTTTTTTCATCAAAATTTTCTGAAAAATTAAATCTAATGCTGATCGCAATATCATTGGAATGTTGGGATATAATTTTTTCTAAAATATGATGAGCATCTTTACAATATCCACACATCGGACTTGTGATAATGGAAATTTTATTTTTCGATTCACGGTTTCCTAATATGATAAATTCTT
The DNA here is from genome assembly GCF_008329705.1 of Chryseobacterium sp. SN22. Lineage (GTDB taxonomy): Bacteria > Bacteroidota > Bacteroidia > Flavobacteriales > Weeksellaceae > Chryseobacterium. The sequence continues at coordinate 104,643 of NZ_VTSX01000019.1, forward strand.
CTTCAAAATTTTCGATTTCAGATTTAAGTAAAGTATTTTTAAAGATTTCGTAATTTCTTACAAATCTTAACTGTTTTATATATCGATCATTTAAATATTTCCTTTCAAGCAAAACAGGTTTCAATAAATATATTAATCCAGCAACAATGAAAAAAATTACAGAAAATAGAAAAAATGTTTTAATATCTATATCACCGTCTCTTTTTAAGAAAAATAAACAGACAAGCTCGATATACACAGTTCCAATAATAGACAGGCAGATAGGACACCATTTTTTCTCAATTTTATATTGAAAATAAATTGAATAAAAAGTCATCGGAATAGATATTATCAGTAAGATAAATAAGTAATCTAAGAATTTACTGGAAAAATCTGAAACAGAAAAAATAAGCAATCCTAATAATTGAGACGTAAAAAACCAAATGCTAATGTCGCTTATTTTAATTTTCTGCAGCCATTTACTTTTTGTAGAATTAATGACCTGTCCACAATCTGCATTGACAATAATATTGCAAAAGCCTTCAGAAATTTTTGATTCTAATCCCAGTTCTACTTTTAAGGCTTCAATGGATAAAAATAAACCGATTGAAATTAATAAGCCTGCTATAGTCAAAATGAAAGATTGCGTAAAAAACCAAACCGCACCCAAAATAAAAATTATAATAAGTAAAGAAATAAGTCCTGTAGAAAAAACTTTTGACTTACCTTTTTCTACGTATTCCTCAGGTCTTTCAGCGAGTAATACAACGTTTTGCCATAATGGTTTTAACTGATCTTTTTCTAACTTAAGAGATTTATTACCATCTTTATATACATAGTCATTATGGTGCTTAGTAATGTGATATAAATTAGACTGCTGAGATTTGTTGTCTGATTTAAGAAGTGCTACAAAAGAATCAGATAAATGATCTATTTCATCAAAAGGCAGATCAAAAGCCATATTTGGTATATTGAAAAAACTTAATGCATCAGAGAATGCTAATAGACTCGGATAATCCGGATGCGTTTCAACCTGAAACCTGAACTCTTGAGGATCTAAATATATATTTTTTGATTTGGCATAGGAAAATACCGCTTCTAAATTTTGTGTTAACATCATCTATTTATTTTTTTTGATACAAATATATTTTCCAGCTCACTTTCCAGATTATTAACTGCAAAGTTTGAAGTATTATTATCATACCGCCCAATAATAATTCCTTCTTTATCTATCAGGATGAGAGTTGGAATATCTGAAACTGAATATATTTTTTTTAGTCCGTTATTTTTCGGATTTAAAGAGTCCAAAATGTTATACCAATTATTTATCTCATCTCTAAGGACTCCTTTTTTCCAAGATTGTTCATCTAAGTCCCAAGACACAACAATAATCTCCAAATCATTTTTATGATACCTTTCAAAAAGTTGTTTTAATTTTGGAAGCTGTTCCTTACAGGGTCTACACCAACTAGCAGAGAAGTCGAGTAAGACATATTTTTTGTCTTTGAAAGAAGAAAGTTTTAGCAATGTTCCATTAATATCGGTCCTTTCAAAATCATATGCTTTCTGCCCAACGGCTGAAGACTTTCTCATTATAATTTTGTCTTTTAAATCTTCCCCAAAGCTACTTTTCTTAACCGCAGGCGTCAACTTTTTAAATACTGTTTCGATTGAATCTATACTAATTTCTTTTCTTTCGAAACGAAGAGCTAGAAGATAAGGACTTATAAAAGACGATGGGTTATTGATAGTAAATTTATAGTCATAAATTATTTGTTCTTTATTTATAGAATCTAGCCTATTTCTATTCCTCTCATAATCCACATTTTCAGGATCCATTTCGTTTATAATTCTCCACAAAGATTCTTTTTTTATATACGTAGCAGAACTATTTATCTTTGTCCAGTCATTCTGTGCATTTGAGCCGTGCACCTCTCTTAACACAAAATCCTTTGAAATATTAATGCTCATTAAATTTTTTTCCAAAAACAGTGTGATATCATCAGGAAATGAAAAATAGGAATTTGGAATATAATGTAAATTTGAAATAGCAGCCCCTTTCACTTTACCTTTAAATAAGAATTTTCCGTTTATTACCTTACAGGAATCTTGACGTATATTATTATCGAAGTCACTATATGAAAGTACTATATAGCCCGTATTGACTTTGTCTATAGTACCGTCTAGTACAAATTCATTTTGATCAATTTTATTCTGAGAATTAATATATGAGTAAAAAAAAGATAAGAAGAAAAATATAATAAATTTATGAAAAACATTCATTATTAAATTTGTTTAAATTTTATATAATAAAAAACGATTTATTCTAAAATTATTTTCGAATAAATCGTCTTTTTTAATTCAAAAGCCAAGTATTAATTTTTGATTTTTCTTCTACACTTTATAATTAAAGTTAATAGGAAAAATTTGATTATTAATTTACATGCAATATGTACTTAACTTATTACTTCTATTAATACGTGAAGCAACGATATGTCCCATCACCATAGTAGTATTTACATAGTGAACATCCGCCACTACAATTGCTACTTGTGGTACATCTGTCCAAACACCCTGCGCCAGTACCACTTCCAGCCATAATTCCTCTTAGTTCGTTTCTTGACAATTCTTTAACTGCCAAATCAAAACTCATTTTTTTTAAAGTTTTCATAATAAAATTTAATAATTAATATTTATATAAGTTTGCTAATATTTATTTTCTTTATCAAAATTGAATACATATACATAATAGTTCATATAAAATCTCCAATCCGAAAATATACGTAATAAATCATTATTTAAAGATATACTTAAATAAAAAAATGTGAGAAAAGATAAAATAACAATTATAGAATAAAAATATTTTTATTCATTTTATTTTTATTGTTTCCCGTTATATACCTTTTATCAAGTATTTTAAGATTTATTACTTTAAATTGCTGTTTTATTTTAATATTTTTCAACATTAAAAGTTTATCATTATTGACTTTTTAAAAGTATATAAATTTCACTAATAAAAGATATAACTTAAAAAATTTA
>NZ_VTSX01000001.1 GCF_008329705.1 Chryseobacterium sp. SN22
TGCTGAAAATGATGATTTCCACGATTATCTCGGAGACAAGGAACTTTCCTGGTATGACGATATCCATATCGCGAATTCCATGGTACAGAAGACCATCGGTTTCCTGAAAGAAGATGAAGAAAGCCGCTTCCGGGTAGAATTATTGCCATTTTTACGTACACTATTTTTGAAATCCTGGGAATCTTTTTTATGTCATGTATCCGTGTAAAGTTTAATTTCATGACAGTGCTTATTTTGGTATTGTTAACAGCTTTTATAGTATATTTTATCATCAAAATAATTTCAGCTACCATCATCTCTATTGACGGAAAAGGTATTCAGGTGAGAGAATGCATAAGGTATTTGTGGAATGATATTCAACTCGAAAAAATTACAGTTAAACATCTGGTAAGCTGGGAATCAAAACATGATTACAGACCGGAAATGAATTATCTTTACTTCTTTCATAAAGGTGAAAAAATAGAAATCAATATCGACGATTTCGATATGACGGATTATCAGCTTTCACAGGTTTTGAAGATATTCAGATCCAGATACAATCATTCAGGCTTATAATTTTGAATGAAACCATTTAATGATTAATTTTACAAATCACACAAAATCAATCCCATGAAAAAACTATTCTTTTTCCTTATCATAACCTTCCTCTTCACCGCCTGCGGGGAAGACTGCTACAACGCGCCGCAGCCGATTGCTTTTAAGTTTGTGAATGCCAGCGGTGAAAACCTGATCACCAACGGGACACTGACGAACTATTCCGTAAAGGAAGAAAACCAGAAGACCATCCAGCTTACCAAAACCGATGAAAACCTGCTGATCCTGGAAAATGTAGGGGCTTACAACGGCACGAAAAACTATACGTTTACTTCCAATGTCAGAAATTTCACTTTTACGATACAATCGTCGGAGTTTAAAGGCGGGTGCGACGGATACCAGATCAACAAATTAACTTTTACTGGCGTAGGAATTGATGTGAAAGACGAAAACGGCTATTACAAAATTATATTCCAGTAAGTTTTAGCCTGCAGCATTTACAAAACGTACAGAATGAAAGTAGTATTTCCGGCTTTGGCTTTGGTCCTGATATCAGGTTTATTTTTTGGGCAGAAAAGTGTGCCTGCCGATTTCAGAAAGATCCCGGAAATCCTCGACAATCCAGAACTCCTCTACCCTTTTATTGTTCCGGATAAAAAATACGGTTACTGGTCGGTGCTCCGCAACAACCCTGATCCCGACAAGGCGATCATCTATGAAAGCCAGATGCCTGACCGCATGACCTTAAATGATCCCGCACCGGAAAGAGGCTTTTTTCAGAAATGCCTGGGCGAAGACTGTTTCACTTATATATTAGCCTGTGAAAACGGCAGATCCAGCTATTTTTCAGACGAACAGCAGTTACGGAATTTCATCGGGTTTATCGACAATTTTCCGGAAGCGATTTTATTGGCCAATAGTTACGGCTATATGGTGGATACTGCCAACCCACAGGGCAGCTCTTACAAAATGGAAGACCAACAGGTTTCGCTCTATCTTGTCAAGTTAAAAAAAGATCAGCAAACAAAAGAAAATTTTCTTATTAAGATCAGCCGGAAGACCGGAAAACTGGAAGCGAAGAAGATTGGGAGATGATTTCAGGCTGGAAGAGGGAAGCTGGATGTTTTTCCGGTCACTATAATACTAAAAAATAGTATTCTTTAATACCACCGAAAGAAACGATTGAGGTCAAATAAGGTTTTTAGAAAAATGAAGATAAGCTTTGCTTTAAGCATAATGCTAATTAAAATCTTAGATTTTTCTTAATTATTCTTAAACCCTTCATGCCTCTTAATGGTTCAAACTGCATTTTTGTTTTTTTCTTTCTTCAACTTCCAGCATCCATCTTCCACCCATATTCCCATAGTTTTCATAAAATCCAGTCATTAGAATTTTAAAACTTCTTTAACTGAATTTTCTTCGGACAATGCGTAAATTTGGGCTACAATAAATTTAAGAACAATGCTTAATTTCGAGTTTAAAAATCCAACCAAAATACTTTTCGGAAAAGGGGAAATCGCTAAAATTTCTAAAGAAATTCCGGCAGATGCCAACGTCTTGATGATCTACGGCGGCGGAAGCATCAAGAACAATGGCGTTTATGATCAGGTAAAAGAATCTTTAAAAGACCACCAGGTGTATGAATTCGGCGGAGTACCGGCGAATCCGGAATATGAAGTTTTAATCAATGCCCTGAACCTGATCAGAGAAAAGAATATCACTTTCCTTCTGGCGGTAGGCGGCGGTTCGGTGATCGACGGAACAAAATTCCTTTCCGCAGCGGCAAATTATGACGGTGAACCGTGGGAAATCCTGACCAGGCCCGTAAGGACGTTTGAAGGGGAAGGTATGCCTTTCGGAACGGTTTTAACGTTACCGGCAACAGGCTCCGAAATGAATTCGGGTTACGTGATCTCCAGAAGGGAAACCAATGAAAAACTGTCTACCGGCGGCCCTGGGTTGTTCCCACAGTTCTCGGTGCTGGATCCTGAAGTGGTACGGTCAATTCCGCCAAGACAGATCGTTAACGGATTAACGGATGCCTATATCCACGTTTTAGAACAGTACATGACCGCTCCTTCATTCGCCGATTTACAGGAAAGGATTGCGGAAAGCATTTTTATCAGCCTACAGGAAACAGCCCCGAAAGTCCTGGCCGGTGATTTTGATTATGACGCTGCCGCCAACTTCATGTGGTGCTGTACTATGGCGTTAAACGGACTGATCCAGAAAGGGGTAATCACCGACTGGGCGGTGCATGCCATGGGCCATGAATTAACAGCTTATTTCGGGATCGACCATGCAAGAACACTGGCGGTTATCGCACCTTCCCATTACCGGTATAATTTCGAGACCAAAAAAGGCAAGCTGGCGCAATATGCGGAAAGAGTCTGGGGCGTTAAAGAAGGAAGCGTAGAAGAAAAAGCGGAAGCCGGTATCAGAAAACTGGAAGAATTCTTCCACAGCCTGAATATCCAGACCAGGCTTTCACAATATACAGAAGATTACCAAGGCACGGCAGAGCGTGTAGAGAAAGCATTTATCGAAAGAAACTGGCTCGGCCTCGGTGAATACAAAAAGCTGACGCCTCAGGATGCTTATAAGATTGTGGAGATGAGTTATTAAAGGGCAGGAAGCGGGATGACGGAAGCTGAAAGTAAATGTCATAGGAAATATATCCAATCGAGTCTCAGCTTGTCCAAAGAGAGAACAGAGGAGATCAGCAGGTACTTATATTTATTATTAACGGGATTAAACAATCAATTGATGTCTTATACCTTGGGCCATGGTGCGACGATAATACTTCCGGCTTCCTGCTTCCAATCCAATAGTGTATCCACATGAAAAACAGTATAGACAGTATATTTTGATAATAAACTTCCGGTATCAGGCATCCCGCTCCCATCTCATTTACCTTTTCTGCAAACATTCGTTTAAAAAACCTTAATTTCATTATATATATTTCAAATTTATTTATATTTTAGCATATTCTAAATTTGTAAAAATGAAAAAACCGTTACTTTTATTTGCCTTTTCAGCGCTAGCGCTTACTTCCTGTAAAGATGATGATGATATCCAAGCCTATGAAATGGATATGATGAAAGGCGATTGGAAGATTAGTAAAAAAGAAGTAATATCCGGCAAAGATGACAAGACCGCACTAAGTACCGAAGTTCCTACGGGATGCAGTGTTAAAGATAATTTAGAATTCAGGACCGATTATTATACTTCATTTACCACGTATGGCGGAACGGGAACCAACTGCCAGCTGGTTGCCAAGCTTGAAGGAAACTATACCTACAATTCTGAAACGAAAGACCTCGTGGTTACTTACAAAAACAACAGCTCGGTAAGTTACCGGATCGTTGTGCTTACCAGCTCGGAAATGAGAATCAAGCAGACTTCCGATAATATAGATCAGAACGGAGATATGATAATAGATGCAGAATATACGACCTACAAAAGATAAAAGAAGCTCCCGGATTTTTCGGGAGTTTTTTTAATAAAATGAAAAAGAAATTTAATATACCCTAAATTATTAAACAATGAAGAAGATGTTTTCAGCATTTTTACTGCTGACCTTTGCCCTGTTTTTTTCACAGGAAAAACCGATGTTCTGGCAGGATATCCAACACTTTAAAAAATTGGATCAGGAAAACCCTCCGGCAAAAAATGCCATCCTTTTATTAGGAAGCTCCTCGTTTACCAAATGGACTGATGTCGCCAGCTACTTTCCGGATAAAACCATTATCAACAGAGGTTTTGGCGGGTCCAGGCTTACGGATCTTAACTATTATGCCAATGATCTCCTGAACCCTTACCAGCCTCAACAGATCATCATCTACTGCGGTGAGAACGATTTTGCAGACAATGCCCAGCTGAAAGCGGATGTTGTGGTTGACCGGTTCAAAACGTTCTACAAAAAAATCAGGACGAAATTCCCGAATATCGAAGTGGATTATATTTCCATCAAGTATTCCCCAAGCCGCGAAAACCTATGGCCGCAGATGAAGGAAGCCAATAAGAAAATTGCCGCTTTTATGAGAAAACAGCCGCGGTCAAAATTTATTGATATTACCAAAGTCATGCAGGACAGGAACGGAAATGTACGAAAAGAGCTTTTTGTGGAAGATATGCTTCACATGACGCCTGAAGGCTACAGGCTCTGGACTTCGGTAATGAAACCTTATATGAAATAATTTTAACCATGATAAAAAAACAAATAACCATTTTAATTCTGATTTTTTCCTTTGCCTTTTCCTTTGCCCAGAATAAACCGGATATGGCGGAACTCACGAAAGAGCTTTCTGAAAATGCATGCAAATGTGTAGATTCGATAAGTCTTTTTAACAGGGATAAGACAGAAGTCATTAAAGAAATTCATGAGTGTATTGATAAGCAGGCCGGAGCTTTACAACTGGGAAGTCTCCTCACCGGTGTTGATGAATTATCAAAGACCGCTCCTGAAGTGAACGGTAAGAAACAGATTACGCTCAATTTTAATACTGACAAAGACTCTGAACAGTATAAAGACAGCTATAACAGCATCGAAAGGTATATGATGAGATCCTGCGAAAGCCTGAAAAAAGCTGTAAATTTAGCTGAAAGTAAAGCCGGCAAATTATCAAAAAATAACGAAGCGATGGATTTTTACCATCAGGCGATGGAGGCATCTAAAAATCAAAATTGGAAGGATGCCATAAAAAACTATGAAAAAACAGTAAAAACGGATCCTTCATTTTCCTATGCCTGGGATAATCTGGGAATTTGCTACAGAAGGGTCGGCGAATATGATAAAGCACTGGAAGCTTATAAAAAATCGTTAACCGTTGATCCTAACGGAAAGATGGCATTGCAGAATATTCCGATCGTGTATATTTATAAAAAGGAATTCCAAAAGGCCATCAATGCCTACATGGATCTGGATAAAGCATATCCCGGAGATCCTGAAGTATATTACGGGATCGGTAATATTTATTTCACTTCATTAAAGAATAATGATAAAGGCCTGGACTATATGTGTAAAGCTTACCGAATTTATAATCAACAGAAATCTCCTTACCGGTCAGATGCCGAATCCATGATCAGCCTGATGTATAAAAAAATGAAGGAAGAAAACAAAATTGAAAGATTCAACCAGATTTTAGGAGAGAATAATATAGATTTTAAATAAATTTCCAAAGAATTTTAATAATTAAATGTTGCAAATGACAGCTTTTCTGTTTTTTTTCCTTTCTTTGCAGCTTAAAATAATTAATAAAAACCATGAAAAAGCTATTATTTCTTGCCTTATCGGCCGGCTTCATTTTTACTTCATGCAGTAGTGACGATGAAGGAGACACCAATTCCATCGTGGGTATCTGGAAGCCCTTAAGCGAAAAAGCCATTTCCGGAAAAAACGGAAGCACCCTTTACAACGATCCCCACTCTACCTGCTACAAAAAAAGCACTTTCAATTTCAAATCCAGTAATACCTTATCCAGTACGATTTATGATGAAAATTCAAGCGGAAACTGTGAAAACTACGGAACTGATACGTCTTCGTATTCGTATGACCCAGGAAATAAGCAACTGACTGTTGACGGCGACATCACCGAAGTGGCAGTCCTGAACAGCAAAGAGCTGCATATCGTGAGTGATTACGATGATGTAAACGGCGACGGCGTAGATGACAAAATTATTCTGGTAATGAGCAGATAACAGAAACACCCGGAAATTTCCGGGTGTTTTTTTATTTCTTTTTCTTGGATTTTGATATCGCTTTCTGCTGTGCCCGGTTGGCTCCGAACTTTTTCGGTGCTTTCCTTTTTGAAGGTCCGCCCCAGTTCTCTTTGGTGTTTTTCGCTTTTTTCTCGTGGAATGCGCCGCCTCCTTCACCGATTTTTACCATCGCAGGATTTTTCATAACCACCTGCTCTTCTTCGGATGCGATCTTTTTAGGATTGATCTTCACTTCTGCAGGGAAATCAATGTACCTGAGTTCCTTATCCATCAGCAACTCGATATCCAGTGCTAAGGTCTCTTCCTTTTTCGTAACGAAAGTCACTGCTTTGCCATCTTTGTCTGCCCTACCCGTTCTACCGATCCGGTGGATGTACTGCTCAGGAATATCAGGCGTTTCGAAGTTGACGACATGGGTAATATCGGAAATATCCAGACCTCTTGCCATCACGTCTGTTGTAATCAGTCCTTTGATTTCCTCGTGCTCAAAACGTTTCATCGCCTTCAGCCTGTAGTTCTGGGATTTATTGGAATGGATCACATCAAACTGTTCAGGGAAAAGCTCATCGATTTTCGTAAACAGCAGGTCTGCATTCTTCTTGTTATTGGTAAAGATCAATACTTTAGACATGTCGGCATCCGTTTTCAGCAAGTGCTCCAGCAAATTGATCTTGGTATTGAAATTCTCTACTTTATAAGCCGTCTGCTCGATTTTTTCAAGCGGAGTTCCTGATTTGGCAAGGGAAATTTCAATAGGGCCTGCAAAATACTGATCCAGCATTTCGTCTACTGCATCAGTCATGGTTGCAGAAAAAAGAATATTCTGCCTTTTTCCCTTCATCATTTCGAAAATGTGCGTTAGCTGCGGCCGGAATCCCAAATTCAGCATTTCGTCAAATTCATCAATAATCAGCTTCTGGACTTCTTTCAGAGAAATAGCATTATCGATCGCAAGATCCATTACCCTTCCCGGCGTTCCGATCAGGATATCGCAACCGTCATTGAAAAGCAGCTTCTGGGTGTTGATGTTTTTGCCTCCGTAGATTCCGATCACTCTTGCAGTAATATTTTCCGTCAGCTTTTCTACGATTTCTGTTACCTGAACTACCAGTTCCCTTGTAGGAACCAATACCAAAACTGTCGGATTCCCGGATTTGTTGTATTTCCAGGTCTTCAAAACAGGTAGAAGATAAGCCAATGTCTTCCCGGTTCCCGTCTGTGCGATGCCCATGACATCACGCCCGGAAAGGATCGGGTTTAAGCTTTTTTCCTGAATCGGGGTCGGTTCAAATAAATTCAGGTCTGCTAAAACATCAAGAATTTTAACCGGCAGGTCAAAATCTGCAAAAGTGAGTTGTTCCATTCTGCAAAGATAGGCAATTAATTTTTTAAAGTTTAAAAATCTAAACCGCACTGACTGTGTAGATTTATTTAGACCCAAGTTGTAATTTTCGTTGATTCGTAAATTAAAGTTGATAGATGCAGCAGGATCTTCTTTTTGCTTTACCAGATGGCACACCTACGGCGTGCATTTTACTCACTCTTATTGTTGTTATACCGACAATATTCCTATGGAATATGGATTTTTAGAGTTGACGGTACTATTTTTCCTGAAACAACGCAGAAAAAAATTAATCCAATCCACAATTTATTTCCTCGTAATTCTCAGCAGAATCACAATAATCAAAAATACGGAGAAGATAAAACCCAATACCGCAACCAAAGACAGTTCGCCAATCCTCGGACCTGCTTCCGAGACAAAAACGATGGCGGTGGCAATAATATTGGCCCCCAGAACCATAGCCAATATCAGGTTGACGATGCTGGATCTGATCAGCTGGTTGGTTTTGTCGATATTTTTGATTTCACTGGAAACGGTAAACTTATTTTCATCCAGCTTCTGCAGGACGGAGCGAAGTTCTTTCGGGATTTCATCCACGTTATCCGTGAACATCATCATCCGGTCCATTCCTGTTTTCACCAGGTTTTTAGGACTGATTTTTTTGGCAAATATTTTCCGGGTGTACGGATGAAGGCTTTTTACCACATCAAGATCCGGGTTAATGGTCCTTCCCACTCCTTCGATCAATCCGATTCCTTTAAACAGAAGATAAAAATAATCCGGCATATACAGACGGTTGTCCTTTAAAACATCTTTCATTTTATTGATAATCGCCTGAGGGTTAATTTCCTTTAATGAAGTGCTATGGACAAAATTCAGGATGTCTTCCACATCGGCTTCAAACCTTTTTTCATCGGGAATCCGGTAGCTGACGGCCATCTTTTTGAGATAACGGACGATTTTGTGCGGATTTTTTGCAACGAAGCTGACGATGAGGTTTTCCAGGATTTCTTTATCGTTCGGCGGGATTTTTCCGACCGCGCCAAAATCAATGAAGACCACTTTTCCGTCTTTTTTCACCAGGATATTTCCGGCATGCGGATCGGCGTGAAAAAAGCCATAGTCCAGAATCTGTGAAACAAAAAGCCGTAAACCTGCTTCGGATATGTGGACGGGGTCGAGATTATACTGTAAAAGCGCGGCTGTATCCGTTACCTTGATCCCGTCGATAAACTCCATGCAGAGGACATTGTTGTTACAAATCTCCTCGTATACTTTCGGAACGTAGGTTTCTTTACTGTTTTTAAAGTTCCTTCTGAACTGCAGGATGTTTTCTTTTTCATTGATTAACGACACTTCTTCCAGCAAAGATTTCTCAAAGGTGGAAATCGCCTGTTTCAGGTTCAGCTTCTCGCCGATTTCGGAATAGGAAGACACCAGTTTTTCCAGGTCTTTGATGAGCAGCAGATCGTCTTCGATCAACGTCTGTACATCGGGTTTTTTAATTTTTAAAATAACGTCTGTTCCGTCAGCCAGGACCGCTTTATAGACCTGTGCGATAGAAGCTGTAGCCAACGGTTGTTTCTGAATTTCGGCAAAGTGATCTTCCACGGAAATATTGAATTCATTTTCCAGGATCTCTTCCACGTTCATTGCTACCGTTTCCACTTTATCCTGAAGCTTCTGCAATTCCCGGATCAGCTCAGGCGGCAGCAGGTCTTCCCTGTTGCTGAACGTCTGGCCCAGCTTTACAAAAGTAGGACCCAGCTCTTCGAGTACCAGCCGTATTCTTTCGTATACCGTACCTTTGGAAACAGTGTCATCTGCATTTTCCGTAGCATCCACTTTATTCCCGCCGTTCATCCGGGCCAGCATATCTTTAAAACCGTATTTGCTCAATACGGAAATGAGTCTGGCCGATCTTTTCAATTTTCTTTGCTGCTTATCAAACATATTCCTGAAATGTAGGTGCAATTTAATTCAAAAATTATTCCCGCCAGAACTTAAATTTTATTAGTAAATGTTAAATAAAATGTAATTATTTTCCCAGACTGAGTTTATGTGATGATTTTTTTTAACTTTACATTCACCAAACAGTGAAACTAACCTATAAATTTATTAAAATGAAAAATTTGAAAAAAGTATCAAGATCGGAGATGAAAAGTATTTCAGGAGGCGGACCGTTTATCAACTGTTCAAACAAATGCTGTCCAGATGACGGAAGGCCGAGATGTCCAAGACTGATCTGTCCTGCAGTCGTTTGCCCACAGGTATTGTAATCTCCGCAGATTATGTACCATAAAAGGCTGTCCAAAAATCCGGGCAGCCTTTTATTTTTATTCAAAACGTGACAAATTTGAAGATCTGTTATATTTATCTTAAATAAGTTTCATACAAATCCTTCCGGCGGTCTTTCATCACCTGAACCGAACCGTGATGATGGAGATCCTTCAGTAGATTTAAATCCACATCAACAATCAGCGTCATTTCTGTATTTGGAGTTGCTTCTCCTTTCACGGCATTCGACGGAAAGGCAAAATCCGACGGTGTGAAGACAGCCGCCTGTCCGAACTGGATATCCATATTATTTACGCCCGGCAGATTTCCTACACAACCTGCAATGGCTACATAACACTCATTTTCAATGGCTCTCGCAGCCGCACAGTGGCGGACGCGTGTATAGGCATTCTGGGTATCGGTAAGGTATGGGACAAAAAGGATCTTCATCCCCTCATCGGCCAGGATTCTCGGCAATTCCGGGAACTCGACATCATAGCAGATCACCAGCCCGATTTTTCCACAGTCGGTATCGAAAACCCGGATTTCACTGCCTCCTTTCATGCCATAGTATTTCCTTTCATTGGGGGTAATGTGGATCTTGCGGTATTCGTCTACCCTGCCGTCGCGGTGCAGGAGGTAACTCACATTATACAAATCATTATTTTCAAAGACCGGCATGCTTCCGGAGATGATGTTCACATTATAGCTGATGGCCAGATCCGAAATTCTCATCCTGATTTCCTCCGTCAGCTTAGCCAGCTCGATCATGCTGTCCCTTTCCGAAAGCTTGTTAAACGGTGCCAGCAACGGGGTATTGAAAAGTTCCGGGAACAGTACGAAATCGGCTTTGTAATCCCCCATTACGTTGACGAAAAATTCCACCTGCTCGTAAAATGCATCAATGTCCTTAAAATGCCGCATCTGCCACTGCACCAGTCCGAGACGGATGATGCTGTCCTGCATCGTTGTTGTTTTTTTGCTGTAATAGATGTTGTTCCATTGCAGCAATACTGCATTTTCCCCGGAAGATTCGTCTTCCGGAAGGTAGCCTTTCAGCACTTTGATCGGCAGGAAGTTATTGGAAAGCTGAAATGACAGGACCGGATCATAAATTTCCTTATCCCGGACTTTCCGGATATATTCCCTCGGTGAAAGGTCGTTGTGCTTATGGTAATTCGGGATTCTGCCGCCCAGAATAATCGAACGCAGGTTCAGCAGTTCGCAGAGTTCTTTCCGGGCATCATACAGCCTTCTTCCCAAACGGAGCTCCCGGAATTCGGGATCTACGAAAACTTCAATTCCGTACAGTGTATTTCCCGTTGAAATATGGGTATTGAAGGTGTAATTTCCCGTAATATCGCTGTAGGTATGGTCGTCCCCGAATTCATCGTAGTTAACGATGATGGACAATGCCACGGCAGCGAGTTTCCCGTCTACCGTAATGCAGATCTGTCCTTTCGGAAAAATGGCCGTCAGTTTTTCAATACTTCTTTTGGACCAGACGTATTCCGACATCTGCGGGTAAGCCCTCTTCATGGTCTCTACCAGTTCCGGATAATCGGCTACGGTGAGCGCTCTTGTTTCTATTTGCATCTGATGTAATTTTCCTTAAATTTAGGGAAAATTTAACCAAATTAAATAAAAGAGTCCATTAAAAACTTCTCAAGATGAATGAAAATATATGCCCTGATTTTAAGTTTATGTTCGTTTGCCGTCATTTTCCTAAGGTTCTTTTATTCTGAAGCTGTGGAGAATATTTCACACAATTTAAACGGGTTGTTCAATTCTCAAATTAATGGTTCCGACGCGAAAAGCATTATTATTTCTATCCGATGTTATCGATCTTCATCAGCTACTTTATCAATTACAGGCATGTTATCTTTAAAGTAATATACATTTTATTAATTGCCTTGAATATATTACTGCTCCCGTTTTCGTCAAAAAAATTTCAGTTTTTGTGTTTCAGTTTATTCGGGGGTTGCATTAGCCGCTTCTGGATTACACCGGCCTCCACCCGGTGTTGGTTTAACGTGTTCTTTCAGGACTTAATTTTATGTTGGAGTTATAATGACCTTTTCATCTTTTCAGGGTTTTACTGAAAAGCAGAAAAGATATCAAAGATCTTTGAAAGATCAACCTCAGCTCTTGATTAGCAGCTTCGATACGATTTTCCTGAAAATTCGCTCAAAATGACTTTACCTGACGGATTACCTTGCATAAAAAAACCTCCCTTACGGGAGGCCAAAAAAACACAAATGATGAAAAAAAATTATTTCGGATTACAAAGTTATTCCGAAGAAATTTAATTATTTATGAGTATAATCAATCTCTTTACAATTATTCCCACTCAATGGTTGCAGGCGGTTTGCTTGAGATGTCATAAGCGACTCTGTTGATTCCTCTTACTTCATTGATGATTCTGCCGGAAACGGTATCCAGGAATTCATAAGGTAGCCTGCTCCAGGTCGCCGTCATGAAATCGATGGTATTGGCAGAACGCACCACTGCGGTGTATTCATAGGTTCTTTCGTCGCCCATTACCCCTACGGATTTTACCGGAAGCAACACCACGAAAGCCTGGGAAACTTTTTCGTATAAATCGTTTTTGTAAAGCTCTTCGATAAAAATATCATCGGCTTCCTGTAAGATTCTTACTTTTTCAGCATCAACGGCTCCCAATATCCGTATTCCCAATCCCGGACCAGGGAAAGGGTGCCGGTGCACCAAATGATGAGGAATTCCCAATTCTTCCCCTACTTTTCTTACTTCGTCCTTAAATAGCTCTCTTAGCGGCTCCAGCAATTCAAATTCCATGTCTTCCGGAAGCCCGCCTACGTTGTGATGGGACTTGATTACGGCAGACGGCCCGTTTACCGACTGGCTTTCAATAACATCCGGGTAAATGGTTCCCTGGGCCAGGAATTTTGCACCTTCGATTTTATGGGATTCTTCGTCGAATACGTGGATGAATTCGTTTCCGATGATCTTTCTTTTGGCTTCCGGATCATCAACACCGGCCAGTTTGGATAAAAAACGTTCTTTGGCATCCACCAATTTAATGTTCATGTGGAAATGCTCGCCATAATTGTCCATTACTTTTTTATCCTCATCTTTTCTCAGCAATCCGGTATCTACGAAGATACATGTCAGTTGATCGCCAATGGCCTTATGGATCAGCACTGCCGCTACGGAAGAGTCTACTCCGCCGGAAAGGCCGAGGATTACTTTCTGGTCTCCTACTTTTTCACGGATCTCGGCTACGGTTTTGTCGATATAATTCGTCAGTTTCCAGTTTTTCTCGGCATCGCAGATCCCGAATACGAAGTTTTCCAGCATTTTACCGCCTTCTTCGGTATGAGAAACTTCCGGGTGGAACTGGACACAGTAGATTTTCTTTTCTTCGTTGGCGATCGAAGCAATCACTCCGGATTTTGCATTCAGCTCAAATCCGGCAGGCAGTTCCCCTACCTCATCGAAATGGCTCATCCAAACCACGGAATTGTTGGTCACTCCTCTCAACAAAGAAGATTCTTTTACAATTTCCAGGTGGGCTTTGCCGTATTCTCCTTTTACGCCTTTGTGGACTTTTCCGCCCATCAGGTGTGCGGTAAGCTGCATACCGTAGCAGATGCCGAGTACAGGAATTCCCTGTTCGTACAACTCTTTCTTTACAAGGTGTGCATTTTCCGCATTGACGGAACTCGGACCTCCGGAAAGAATGATTCCTTTCGGCTGTTTTTCAAGGATGGTTTCCAGAGGGGTGTTGAATGGTAAAATTTCGGAGTATACGCCCATTTCACGGATTCTGCGTCCGATAAGCTGGTTGTACTGGGATCCGAAATCGAGTATAATGATACCGTTGTTCATTTTATAATTGATGAATAATGATTGATAATTGATGTTTAAACGGGTTAAAGCCCGATCCTGTTGGTAACCTTTATAAAAAGACTGCCGTTTCTATAAAGACCACTGTCCTAGCCCTGATAGGAGCGGTTACCCCACAGCGGGCCGGCAAGGCCGGGGCGCGAGGAGTATGAGCGGATAGCAGGTTCCCGGCTCCTTAAAAAAAAGCCCCGAAAAATCGGGGCATTTATTTTAAAATTTTCCGATGTCTTCTCTGTAGAAGCCGTAATCGAAATGTACGTGACCTGCGTCTTCGTATACTTTTTTGCGGGCATCTTCATAGGTGGCTCCGGTAGCTACGATGTTCAGTACCCTTCCACCGTTGGAAACCACTTTGTCTCCTTTCCGGACGGCTCCTGCGTATAAAAGCGTACTGTATTTCAAGCGGTCTTCACCTACGATTTCAAAGCCGGTCTCGATGTTTCTCGGATAACCTCCTGAGCACATAACAAGACAAACAGCTTTTTCATCCCTGAATTTCAGTTCGATGTCTTTTCCTTCCATGCAGTCCTGGATCACATCCAGCAGGTTATTTTCCATCAGAGCCATCAGCACCTGGGTTTCAGGATCTCCGAATCTCATGTTGTATTCCAGAAGGTAGGTTCCTTTTTTGGTCACCATTAGTCCGAAGAAGATGATCCCTTTGAAGTTAAATCCTTCTGCTTTCAGTCCGGCCACAGTTGTTTCCAGGATGTTTTTCTCGAAATCAGCATAGTGTTCCGAAGTAAATTCAGGGCTTGGTGCTACGCATCCCATTCCTCCGGTATTGTGACCGGTATCTCCGTTTCCTGCTTTTTTATAGTCTTTGGCAGCAATACACGGGAAAAGTTTGTTTCCGTTGGAGAAAGCGATGATGGAAGCTTCAAAACCGTCAAGGAATTCCTCGATCACCAGTCTGATTCCGGCATCCCCGAAGATTCTTTTGATCATAAAATCATGGATGGTCGCTTCCGCTTCTTCACGGGTATCGCAGATTACCACCCCTTTACCTCCGGCAAGACCGCTGGCTTTTACTACCAATGGGTATTCGTGATCCTGAACATAGGAAACCGCTTCGTTATATGAATCAAATACTTTGGCTGTTGCCGTTTTGATACCATAGGTCTGCATGAATTTCTTGGAAAATGCCTTACTTCCTTCCAGGCTGGCCACTTTCTGATTAGGGCCGAATACCTTAAGGTCGTGCTTTTTAAATTCATCTCTGATTCCTGCTACCAAAGGAGCTTCCGGCCCTACGATGGTAAGATCTACTTTTTCCTTGATGGCAAAGTCCCTGAGATCTTTAATATCGGGTACATTCACGTTCTGTCCTATAACATCTGTGGTCGCATTCCCGTTGGCAAAAAACATTTTTGAAATTCTCGGGTCATTCTGAAGCTTTACTGCCAAAGCAGATTCCCTTCCCCCTTCACCTATGATTAATATTCTCATACTGTATTTAATTAACTCGTCTATAATTTACAAATATATCATTTTGGATGGTATAAATACAATCCGGAATTATTTTTTAATTCTATTTTAATTAGTGTAAAAAGTGTCTTATCCCAGTGAACATCATCGGAATGTTGTGCTCATTGGCTGCATCGATGCTGTCCTGATCTTTTACGCTTCCACCCGGCTGGATGATAGCGGTGATGCCTTCCTGTGCGCAGAAATCCACTACATCACGGAACGGGAAAAAAGCATCGGAAGCCAGAACCAGCGTTCCTGAGAATTTTTCTTTCGCCCTTTCGATCGCCTGCTGGGTAGCCCAGATCCTGTTTACCTGACCGCCGCCTATTCCGAAAGCCTGGATGCCGTTGGATA
Organism: Chryseobacterium sp. SN22; assembly: GCF_008329705.1. Taxonomy (GTDB): domain Bacteria; phylum Bacteroidota; class Bacteroidia; order Flavobacteriales; family Weeksellaceae; genus Chryseobacterium. The sequence continues at coordinate 15,587 of NZ_VTSX01000001.1, forward strand.
CTACGATCGCGTTGGATTTTACATATTTTACCACTCTCTGGGAGAACAGCAATGCTTTTCTCTGCTCTTCGGTAGGCTGAGTTTCGGTAACTACTTTAATATCGTCTGAGAAAATGCTGTCGTTATCCTGAACCAGGATGCCACCGTCGATCTTCACCCAGGTCTGCTTATCGGAAACCGGGTTAACGATTTTAATGATTCTTAAATTTTTCTTTTTCCTTAAAACTTCCAGGGCTTCTTGATCGAATTCAGGAGCCATTACAATTTCGAGGAACGTTTTGTTTAGTTCTTCCGCTGTCGCCGCATCGATTTTGTAGTTCATTGCAACAATTCCGCCAAAGATGGAAACCGGGTCGCATTCGAAAGTTTTCTGATAGGTTTCGAGGGCTGAAGTTCCGATCGCCACTCCACAAGGGGTAGAATGCTTTACGGCACAACAGGCCATTTCTTCCTTAAACTCCGTTACAACCTTCCAGCAAAGATCCATATCTCTCAGGTTATTGAAAGACAGTTCTTTGCCTCCCAATTGTTCGAAATCCTTCATCGCGCCATTCTCGAAAGTAGAAACGTAATACGCCGCCGTCTGGTGAGGGTTTTCGCCGTATCGCAGATCGGAAACTTTTTTATAGGATGCATTCAGATAAGCCGGATATTCTTCATCAAGAAGCATTCTTGAGATCGCCGCGTCATAAGCTGACGTAAGATTGAATACTTTTCCAGCCAGCTTTTTACGGGTATCAATGTAGGTATCACCGTTCTGTTCCATTTCCGCCTGCACGGCTGCATAATCTGCCACATCGGTAATTACCGTTACCGAATCAAAGTTTTTGGCAGCAGAACGAAGCATGGAAGGACCCCCGATATCGATGAATTCTACCTTTTCATGAAGGGAAATGTCTTTGTTTACATTTTCAAAGAACGGGTAAAGATTCACGATGACCATGTCGATCAGCCCGATTCCGTGTTCCTGAACGGTGTTCATGTGTTCTTCATTGGAACGGACGGCCAATAGTCCGCCGTGCACTTTCGGGTGAAGGGTTTTTACTCTTCCGTCCAGCATTTCAGGAAAATCGGTTACTTCATCAATCTGAATGGGATTTAAACCAGCGTCTTTCAAATGTTTGAACGTCCCTCCTGTAGAAATCAATTCATAGTTTCGGGCTTCCAGAAATTGAGCGAATTCGGTTAATCCGCTTTTGTCAGAAACACTGATTAAAACTCTCTTTTTACTCATTTTACTTTCGATTTTTTACTTTTTACAGCTATTTCAAACTGTAGACCGGTTCTTTCACCTCCGGTCTTTATTTTTACTTAGATTTTCTTTGTTTGAGCACTTTGTTACATGCTGCTGTTGGGATCACTCATTAACCACCCCGTCAAAAATTCTTTCTGAATTTTTGCCACCCCTCCAGGGGAGGGGAATTTTTCACCTATTGGTTATTCAGCACTTTGTTGATGGCTTCCGGGAAGATTTCATATTCCACCTGGTGGACTTTCCCGGCAATGGTTTCCGCAGTATCGTCTTGCGTAATCGGAAATGATTTCTGAAGGATGGCTTCCCCTTCATCAATTCCGGGTGTTACAAAATGTACGGTGGCACCGCTTTCTTTTTCCTTCGCTTCGATCACCGCCTGATGAACATGGTGTCCCCACATTCCCCTGCCTCCGAATTTCGGAAGCAGTGCCGGATGGATATTGATGATTTTTCCGGTCCAGTTCTCACAGAATTCCGGCTTCAGAATGGATAAAAACCCGGCCAATACGATGAGATCCGTATTTTCAGGGATGATTTTCCCCAATTCGCTGCTGAAATTCTTTCCTCTGGGAATAAGAACGTTTTCGATGTTATGTTTTTTTGCCCTTTCCAGTCCGAGACATTCCCTGTCAGCCACAACCAAAGATACTTTTGCATCCGGGATTTCCCCGCTGTCAATAGTATCAATGATCCGCTGAAGGTTGGTTCCTGAACCTGAAACAAGCACAACAAGATTTTTCATATAATGAATCAATTTGAAAATGTGTTAATTTGAAAATTAAATAAATGAATTATCTAATCGGCTTATTTTCAAATTGTCAAATTAATTTTTTCGTTTCCTTCGGTGATTTCCCCGATTTCGTAGGCGTCATCGAGAAGATGAAGGATTTTTTCCGCATGTTCCGTATCTACGACCACGATCATCCCCACTCCCATATTGAAGGTTCCGAACATTTCTTCGCGCGCTACCCCGCCTCTTTTTTCAAGCTCCAGCATAATGCTCGGAATTTTAATTTTTGAAGCATCGATGGAAGCACACAAGCCGTCAGCGATAATTCTCGGAATATTTTCGTACAATCCTCCGCCGGTGATGTGGGCGATCCCGGCCACTTTCACTTCTTCAAGGATTTTATGAATGTCTTTGTAATATAATTTGGTAGGAACCAAAAGCGTTTCGTATAAAGGTTTCCCTTCGAATTCTTCTTTGAAATCCGGGAACACTTTTCTTACCAGGGAAAATCCGTTAGAATGGAAACCTGAGCTTGGCAATGCGATGATCTTATCTCCTGCCTTGATCTGGGAACCGTCGATGATTTCGTCTTTCTCAACAATTCCTACACAGAATCCGGCAACATCATAGTCTCCCGGCTGGTACATCCCCGGCATTTCAGCGGTTTCACCACCGATCAGGGCACAGTTGTTATCCTTACAGGCATTTACCATTCCCAGAACGATTTCAGCAGCAATTTCGGAATCCAGTTTTCCGCAAGCCAGGTAATCGAGGAAGAACAGAGGTTTTGCCCCGTGGCAAAGGATATCGTTGGCGCACATTGCGAAACAGTCGATCCCGATAGAACCGTATTGTTTTGAGTCTAAAGCTACCTTCAGCTTGGTTCCCACCCCGTCGGTTCCGGAAACGAGCACCGGGTTTCTGTATCCTCCGATTTCATAGAATGCCCCGAAACTCCCCAAATGGTTCAGTACATTGGAGTTGTGTGTTTCGCCCACCGCCTTCTTGATCTTGTCAACGGTTTTGTATCCTTCTTCTTTGTCTACGCCTGCTGATTTGTACGTGTTGCTCATTACTTAATAATTTAGCCATGTATCATTCTAACAATCTAACAATACCAGGTAAAGGAGCTGCTGATTGATAAATCGGTACATTTTATTTTTAAATTTATTTTAAATTTTGAAAACAAAAAAGCCGACAATCTTAGTAGATTATCGGCCGTTGTCTTATCTCAGAATTTCAGAGTCCACAAGATTGCCTTTTTTGGAGAAACATTCTTTAAAAGCGGTCTGAATTTTCATCTTATTTCTTTTTGCAAAGATATTAATTTTAAATTAATATTCAAATCTATTTTTCAAGGATGGATTCGATTGCCGAAATCTTCTGTATCTTTTCCTTTAATTCATTGTCTTTCTCTTCATTGGATATTCTGCCGGTTTCCTTATCGAAGTTATCGTTGAAGAAAGGAAGGGTAAAAGTATCTACGATGTTGCCTCCATGTAAAGGGAATCGTTTGCTTGCAGCTTCCAAAACGCCTAATCCTCCCCTACCTCCGGGAGCAGTTGCCATCAGCAACATCGGCTTTTCGTTCCATACCGCGCGGTTCTTTATTCTCGAAGTCCAGTCGAACACATTTTTAAACGCTGCGGAATAGGTCCCGTTGTGCTCGGACAGTGATACAAACAGGATATCTGCGGCATCGATTTTCGCTGCGAAATCAGCAGCCTGCTGCGGAACTCCGCTTTCCACTTCGCGCTGATGCTTATAGATCGGCATTTCAAAGTCGTTCATGTCTACGGTTTCCACTTCGGCATCCTGGGCTAATGAAGCAGCGTAAGTCACTAAAAGTTTATTGATGGACGTATCGGAATTGCTTCCTGCAATAGCTAATATTTTCATTGTTTATCTGTTGAATAAGTTTGTTTGTTTTTATTGCCGCAAAGATCGGAAGATTTTCGGGAAATGGGATGTTTTAGATATAGATTATTATTAAACTTCTTATTGACTGTCTGATATAATTTACGCAAATATTTTTTATGACTGATTGCTTTAAGTCCGCAAGGTACCCTGACAGGCTCAGCATTATTTACACTCAACAAAAGATCATCATGCTTTAAATCAAAATCCCCAAAATAAATGATTGTATCACTTAAAAGGAACAGCGGCTTAATCAGAGCAGCAGCAAAACACCCGTCGGAAATTCTATGAATTTCCGACATCCCTCCAAAGGGTAGGAATGCCGGTTAAGGATTTCCTCCCGGGGCTATTATTTTAAATAGTCCGGTAATTCCATCGGAACTTCCATCAGGAGGATTTCGGTATCTTCCACGGCTTCGATATTGAAGCTTTGGGTATCCCAGATTCCCAGGCCGTCCTTTTCCTTCAGAATACGGTCGCCCACTTTTGCGCTTCCTTTAAGAACAAAGGCATACACCCCGTTGCATTTTTTGTTCAGCATATAGTTTTTTCCGTTTCCTTTGGTGAAATTCGCCAGGTTGAACCATGCATCCTGATGGATCCACACGCCATCATCGCTTTTATTTGGGGACAGGATCTGTTGAAAACCGTTGATCTTCTCTCCTTCTTTAATACTTTTCTGATCGTATCTGGGTTCTACCCCGACTTCCCTCGGGAACACCCAGATCTGCAGGAATTTTACCGCCTGGTTTTTATTCTTGTTGTACTCGCTGTGCATCACTCCGGTTCCGGCACTCATTACCTGGATCTCTCCTTTTCTGATGACAGCGGTTGTTCCCATCGAATCCTTATGTTCCAGGTCGCCTTCCAACGGAATGGAAATAATTTCCATATCACGGTGCGGGTGGGTTCCGAAGCCCATTCCCTGGGTAACGGTATCATCGTTTAATACTCTTAATACGCCAAAGTGGGTACGGTCCTTATTCTGGTAACCGGCAAAGCTGAAGGTATGGTAGCTGTTCAGCCATCCGTGGTCGGCATGCCCTCTGGTGTCTGCTTTGTGATATACTGTTTTCATATCGTGATTGTTTTATGGTACAAATGTACGGCAGGGATGTCATGAAAGTGTTGATGTAAGGTAAGAAAGGAAAGCGGGTTCAAGGTTTATTTAAGGTGTTATGGGTAATTGCTGTGTGTTTTAAACCTTCAAGGTTTGTCGGCGGTCCAAACCTGATATGATTTGTTCCGGAGGAGTTCTATCTTTTTACGAGGACCAACCGTATGCTTTATTACATAGCACACCTCTGGCGTGCATCTTGTCAAACCTTTATTATTGCGATACAGATTTTACTCGTACGGAGTAGTGTTTTTTCTGAATGTTTATTTACAAGACGAAATTCATCACTTACCTTTTGTTCACTATCCATGTTTTGAATCAAGATTGATTTTAAGCATTTAGAAAATTCACTGGCGCAGCAAAATTGACTATTGACAATTCACGTTTAACCATGATCAATTTCTGCTGGTCAATGGTGAATTTTAATCATCTCTGAAAACTGACTTGCATAGCAAAATTCACCATTGATCATTGACCGTTCACCCTTACTAAAAAGCTTCTTCAATTTTTGAGTTTTTCCGGAGGATCATCAGGAGAATGAAGATCAGGATCATGCAGCTGGTGAGGAACTGGAGGATGAGGGTGGTCTGATTTGAAAAATGACCCAGCGTGTTGGTAATGATGCCGGTGCCCGTTTGGTTAGCGGCCATCAAAAATCCGGAAACCAGTACCGACAGAAACGGAAATTCCACAGTTCCCCAACCGATGGAGCCCGGAAACAAGGTACCCATAAAAAAACCGGTCAGGAACATCATCAGAATCAAAAATCCAGGATTTGGATAAATCCAGAGTATACTTAACAACACCGCAACTGTCATAGGCGAACCCAGAAATATATACGAGAGATTGAATTTTTTAGAGAAAATACCGAAAAGCAGGCGGTTGACCGCAATTCCGCACCAGAACAGAGACAGCCCGAGACTGGCCTCCCGACTGCTAAGGCCCTGGTTTTTGAGGATCACGGCTCCAAAGCTCCCGAAGGTCCCTTCAATAAATCCATACAAAACAATGGCAGCAAAAAACAGCCAGAGCCGGGAAGGAATTTTAAAGTGGGACGGAAGCTGGAAAAGCGATCCTTTTTCAAGCCGGAGACTCAGGAAGAGAATGAATATCAACATTATCAATATAAAAATAATTCCGGGAACATACATCCAGTACTGCAGGCTGCCGACGGCATTGATCATCAAAGGCGATGCTGAGGTTCCCAGTCCGACCAGGAACTGCAGAATAAGAATGGATGAGGATGTATTGCTTTCGGAAAGGCTTGCTGCCAAGGGATTCAGCGTAGTAATGGAAAGTCCGAAACCGGTTCCCGTACACGCAACCAGAATCATCAGTGCCGGAAAAAGCATCTGCTTTTCATTCATGAAAAACTGAAGGCTCCATAACCCTGCCGTAGCTGCCATCATCAGCACCAATCCTGTCGCTAAAATAATTTTAGGTCCCGTCTTATTGACCAGAAACGGCGCAGCAATACAGGAAGCAATGATGCAGATGACCTGCGGGATGAAGAGATTCCCGAACTGGGCCGGGGAAAGCCCGAATAGGGAATGATCGGTAAACACACTGCTCAGTGCCGGAAAAATAACAAAATTAAGCCCCGTAAAAAATGCCAGAAGGTAAATCACCGTCATTTTGGCGATCCGGGAATTCATAATTTCAGAACATTTTTTTTAATGTGCTCTCCTACCCTTAAAGCCATTGCAATAATTGTCAGTGCCGGATTTACGGCACCGCTTGATACGAAAAAGCCACCGTCAACGATATACAGATTATTCAGATCGTGGGCTTTGCAGTAGGTATCTACAACTGAGTTGGAAGGGTCGGTTCCCATCCGGGCCGTGCCGTTTTGGTGAGCCGGAGACGCAATGTCCATTCCTTTACTGAAATAGATGCCTTTAAACAGGAAAGAATCAAATTTTCCGGAAGCTTTCAGGGCTTTGATCAGTTCTTCTTTCAAATGTCCGTGTCCTTTCTGATTGTTCGGGGTATAACTGATTTTAATCTGTCCGTTTTCCACAGTTACCCTGTTTTCCGGATCCGGGAGATCTTCGGAAGTAAGCCAGAAGTCCACGGCGTGTTTAGCCATCAGCTCAAAAGTGAATCCGGGTGCCGGCACAGGACTGTCTGCTTTGATCTGGTGTTCATCTGATTTCCCCAGCATCTGGATGTGGCCGAGCGGAAATTCATAGCCCTTGTTCGCATGGTAAAAATCGTTGATCCCAAAGGTTTTTCCGAATTTGGTCGGATTCGGTTCGGTATAAAGTGCTACTAAAGCGGAATTCTGGTGGAACATGTAGTTCCGTCCTACCTGATCAGAAGAATTGGCCAGTCCGTTCGGGAAATTTTCACTTTTACTTTCCAGAAGAACTGCCGCCGAATTAATGGCTCCGGCAGAAAGGATTACCAATTCCGCCATCAGTGTTTTGGTTTCACCATTCTGTTCCACGATAATTTCCGTAACGGCATCTCCTGCTTCATTGGTATTCATTCTCAGGACTTTGGCATTGGTCATCAGTTCCACATTAGAGTGTTCCAATGCTTTTGAAAGTGAACATAAATGAGCGTCCCCTTTCCGTTCCGCGGCATCGGGAAATCCATCAAACCGGTCCAGGGTATAAGGCGCATTGGCTGCTCTGTGCGGTTCGAAATTTACGCCGATCGGCAGTTCAAAGGGATGCCAGCCGTAACCGGAAAGCTCGTCCACCACTTCCTGGATTCTCGGTTCGTGCGGCAGAGCGGGATACGGATACGGTTCTTCATCGAAAGGTTCAGTAGGATCCGATCCTCTTTTTCCGTGAACATAAAAAAGCCTTTCCGCCTGAAGATAGTATTCTTTCAGGTCGTCATACTGAATGGGCCATGCCGGTGAAATTCCGCCGTAATGCTGTATCTCTTTAAAATCTTCTTCTCTTAAGCGGAACAGGGCAGCCCCGTAAAATTTGGTATTTCCGCCAACGTTGTAGTGCATTCCCGGACGGAAGGGTTTGTTGTGTTTATCCAGCCACTTGTCAGTTGTCGTGTATCTGTTCTTCTCGAAAACTTCCACCGAATCCCAGTTTTCTTTTTCTGCCGGAACATAATCTCCGCGTTCCACAACCAGTATTTTTTTGCCGCTGTCTGCCAGCTGGTAAGCCATAGTAGCACCTCCGGCCCCGCTTCCTATGATAATGATGTCGTACATATATCCGTTTGTTTATTTAAAGTTAGTGATTACAAGCTGTGTTCAGCTTTAGAAAAGATTAAATTCCGATAGATTATGCAAATCGGGAACCAAACAGGAAGGGATGATTTTCTATTAATCATGATTATATTTTCACTATAAAAGGGCAAGAACTCTTCTTGCTACATAATACAATCGAATATCAGATGGTATAAAGGTGCGCCAAGTTTAAAACCTTAAAGAAGTTGGCCTATCCTCTAAAATACGGATAAGCAATGAGGCAAAACCCTGTCTTAGGTCTTTTACAATAAAAAAAGTCTGTATCAAAAATGAAACAGACTTTGTATGGTGCATTCATGTGAGGGACATGGGCACCGTGTTTTCAGAACCGCTATAAAGCAACTATCTCAAAAGAATCAAAGTAAACCCGTTTTCTCCGGAATTTCCTCTGGTGGTATTTGCCGTACATCCTCCGCTGTAGCGAACGAGCATATAATAGGTTCCGGCCTGCAGGTATCCGACATTAGTGGAGTAAATAAAGTCGAAAAGGTTTCCGCTTGGGAAATGGGCATCCTGTATAGTGAATGCCGGGTTTGTCCAGCTTGTACTGCTTGTGCTTAAATTATAAGCAATAAAACTTCCGCAACTTACCGGGGATTTGTCGGTAATCAGCCGAGGGCTGATCAGGTAATATCCAGGGATGGTAACTGTTGCAGAAGCACCGGTCCAAGTATGTGCCGTTGAAAGTGCAACAGACGTACCTGCAGTGGAATTGATCACTACAGGAGGGGTAGAGTTTTGCCATGTGCCGACACCGTTGGCATCCGAAACAAGCAATTTACCACTTCCTTCCGTACCATCAGCTATTCTTACAACACCATTGGTTTCACTGCTGATATGAAGTTTGTTGGTAGGGTTTGATGTTCCGATTCCCACATTACCGTTAGCCAATATGGTAAAATCGTTGGCTTGCTGTGCTGCTGAGGGAAGGCCTGTGACAGGATTATCTTTTGCCGCGTCAACTGTAAAGATGCCCTGCGGATTTTCAGTATTTATTCCGACCTGAGAATAAGCAAATCCCGACATTAATAAAAATAGGCTAAAGTAATAATTTCTCATTTTGTAATCGTTTAACTATCTCAGTAAAGTAAGAGTGAACCCATTTTCTCCCGATGTTGCCCGGCTTGCATTTGAAGTGCAGGTGCCGCTTGACCGTACGAGCATGTAATAGGTTCCGGAGCTCAGAAATGCAACATTCGTCGAAAAAATAAAGTCAAAAAGAGTACTTGGAGCAAAGTGGGCATCCTGTATGGTAAAAGCCTGGTTTACCAGAGTTGTCGTACTCTTACTCAGGTTATAGGCGATAAAATTAGAACAGTTGGCCGGCGTATGATCCGTAATCAATCTTGGGCTGATCAAATAATATCCCGGGATGGCTACTGTTGCGGATGCGCCCAGATAAGTTAGTGTACTCTGCACCTGAGTTGAAATTCCGGTCGTGGAATTTAAAATTACCGGTGGCGCAGAATTTTGCCAGGTTCCTACCCCATTGGCATCTGATACGAAAATTTTACCGTTTCCTTCCGTTCCGTCCGCTATTCTGAAAGCCCCGTTGCTTGTGCTGCTTACATGCAATTTGTTTGTGGGTGTATCTGTACCGATACCGGTATTTCCATTAGAGAGAATATTAAGATCGTTGGCCTGCTGTGCCAAAGAAGGTACTCCCGTAGATGGATTATCCTTTGCGGCATCAATGGTAAGGACCCCCTGAGGATTGGCCGTATTGATGCCTACTTGAGAATAGATCGCCGTACACCATATAAGCGCTATACCTGAAACAATTTTTCTTTTCATATATAAAGAGTTTGGTAATTATATCGTTTTCAAAATTATGGATTCGGCAATGTTAAATAAAAAAACGCCTGTATCAATATGCAGACATATAGGTATTAAAATAAAGACTTTACATGTATGAAAAAACAGACAAATGATTTGAAATTTGCCCATAGGAAGTTGTCCTGAAAAATTTATTTTCAGGCTGATGATATTCTTTAATGGATATTAATTGATTTTTTTGTAGACTTTAAAAAGATCTATGAGATTATTAACACCTAACTTATTGTAGATCCTTTTCTTATAAGTGGCTACCGTACCTGCTTTTACATCGAGCGCATTGGCAATTTCAAGGTTTCCGGTACTTTCTACAAGCATATTAAAAACCTGAAGCTCCCGCTCCGACAGAATTTTTTCAGGGTCTTTTTTAGGCGGCCCGAATGAGATCTTCACCAAATTATCAGGATAATAATATCCTTGCTTATAAATAGATTCTACTGCTGCAATAAGCATTTCATCATTGCTGAGCTTATTAAGATATCCGTTTGCACCCTCCTGAATATATTCTAAGCCGATATGTTCATTATAAGAAGTAAAAACCATGATTTTAATATCTTTCCGGATCTGTTTAATCTCTTTGATCATGTCTTTATAAGTACTTCCTTCCATTTCAATATCGAGAATCAGCAAATCGAATATATCCTGATGAAGCTTTTCCTTCAGTTCGTAATAATTCTTTGCAAAATCAATATAAAGGTCGGGAATATGCTGCTTTAAAATCGCTTGCGTACCCACTCTAACGACTGAATGATCATCTGCTATAAGTATTTTTTTTTTCATCTACACTCATTAAAAAGTCTTATTCTCACTATAGTTCCCGAAGGTTCGTTTTCTGTAAAGCTGATTTCCGCATGGATCTTCTTGATCAGCTGAATGACCATATGTAATCCCAGACCATAATCTTTGAAGACAAATTTTTCGGTATCGGTACTGCTGAAAACCCCGGAATAATAGGTTAACTGTTCGCGGGACATTCCTTTTCCGGTATCTAATATAGTAATTTCTACTGCATTTCCTACTTTAACAACATGGATTTGAATGTGGCCCTGCTCTGTATTTTTTACTGCATTGTCCAGTATATTATGAATCACCGGGGCCAATATTTTTCTGCTGGTCCTTATTTTTATAAAAGCATCATACATTTTGATGATGGTAATCTTTTTTCTGGAAGCAATCGGCTCAAAAAGAAGCCTTTTATCATCCAGCAATTCACTTAACGAATATTCTTTGTCTTCGTTAATTTCAGTTTCTTTGAATAACTTCGTATATTCCTTCAGATCGGACGTAAACTTAAACAGCTGCTCTGAGGTTTTATAAATTTCGTTAAAATACTGTTTTTGTAATTCGGCGTCCTTTTCGTGATTAAGCTGCTGCGATATTGAAATGATAAACCGAATCGGTGTAGCAATGTCATGGCTTATGCTTTCCATAATTTTTTGCTGGTATTCGTATTCCTTCTGCAGTTTTGTTTCCGTAATCTTCAGCTTATGCCCTTCGATGCTGAGGTTTTTTTTCAGCTTACGGTTGATACTGATAAGATAATGCGCGTTGATATACATCATCCCGGCAATGAAAGCTATCAACAGTAGGATCATCAGTGTTTTAAATAGCCAGGTCTGATAAAACAATGGCTGTATTTCGATATGCATTTGCTTATAAGCAAAAACGCCTTGATCGGAAATTAAGAACCGGATCAATAAAGTATAGCTTCCCGGAGACTGCTCACTCAGCAAAAACGTGCGGTCTTCTTTTATCCTTTCCCATTCTCCGGGTCTACTGTTGCTGAGCCGGGCTTCAAGGTAAATATTCTCAACATTGTAATAATAGGGAAAATCCAGATAAATTTCAGCTTTACGGTAATCACTGCTGATGCGGAGCGTATCCTTAAAGGTTATTTTCTTGCCATCAATCTTAGCTCTTTCCAGGAAAAACTGATCTTTTTTCGGATAGTACGTTCTTGTGTCCCCAGGTTTAAAAAATACAAACCCTTCCATGGACGGAAATACTAATTTTCCATCGGGCAATGCCGTTCCGGACGGACTGGAGCTTCCGTTAAATTCATTACTGCGAAGCCCTTCTTCTTTGGTGAAACGATAGTAGGTAACCTTTGTCTTTTTACTGCGGGCAAAATTCAGCAGAGCCTGCCTTGAAACCTTGAAGAGTCCGTTGTTGGAAGAAATCCAGTAAAAACCTGAGTGATCCTGCAACAGATGATGCGCATTGGCCAGGTAGCTGTTCCGGTCATAAGGCATTTTAATGAGGCGGTCGTTCTTTATCAGGAAAAAGCCTTTGTTGTAAGTCGTCAGCCAGAAATTTCCGTCTGCTGTCTGCTGAATTTCCTTTACCGGCAGATCTGCACCAAAATGTTTGATCAGGGTATGATCCGAAAGCGATAAAAGATAAATTCCGTTTCCGGTACCTACATAAACGGTGTTCCTGTTCCGTTTCTTGACGAAAACAATCGGTGATCTGAAACTGTATATTTTTTCCGGATTATTAAAATAATCATTATCAAATACATATAGCTCATAATAACGGTATCTGAGATCTGCCATACTAACAGCGAAATTCTGATCAATTTTAAAAACCGCATCAACATTCCGGCCCGGAAAACTTAAGGAATCATGCTTCTTATATTTTGAAGCGGAGTATCTTCTGTGTATTTTATTGAAATCAACATATAAAATGTTACGCGAACGGTCATAATCAATGAAACGCCTGTCATAATTAGGATTGGCGGTAAAGAGTCTTTTCACGTTCTCCTGACTGTATTCAAATCCGTTTTTTGTGATTACCGAGCTTTTACTGTACGGTAAAGCTTCGTACACCACTTCACTGGTAAAAGGAATTTTTTTCTGGGGAATATAAAATGCAGACAGCCGGATTACCTGAAGTCCTTTGATAAGGCTTCCCAGATAAAGCTGCCGGGATTCCTCATCATAAAACAGAGACGATAAAAACTGTTTATCGACGTCATCATATTTCAGAAGAAACTGAAGGGCCGGTTCATCATGAAGCATCTTGCTGTAATAGATATTTCCGCTGTTGATAACCAATACCTGTCCGGTTCCCTGGTGCCAGTAGATTTTAGAATGAGGATCGTTAAAAAGAGACGGCCTGTTATCGTAGGAGATTTTACCTTCTTTCAGAATTAGCGTCCTGCGGTTCTGCGGATCCGGAAGATAGATGGTATTGCCGAAAGCATAAGCATTTTTCAGTCGGTTGAAGGGAAAGCCCGGAAAAATGTTCTTATCAGGCTTACCTATTCTTCGATAGATGATATTCTGATTATCGAAAAGATAGGTTGCAGCATCTGTTTTTACATAATAACAGTTGGTTTCAGGAAAAAATTCGCCGCTAGGCCGGTTCTTGTAATACCTTTTATATTGCTTTCCTCCATGCATGTAAAAGGTCTTTTCTGCATTGTCTTCCGGAAGTACTTTAACGGTTCTGTCTGCGATCAGGACACAATTTTCAGCATTGTTGTTAAAGCAGATAATGGCATTTGTTTTTGTTTTTAAAAAGTTTTCAAAAGACAGATTTTTAGTATTGATGTTATTAAAAGGAATAAGATTTTTCCCATCGTATCTTACGATGCCACCATCGGTTGACAGCCACAAAAAACCGTACCGATCCTTGATGATATCTTTGACCCCGTTTTGAGGAAGGCCGTTATCCATGTTATAAAAAACAGAATTGAAATTTTGAGCTGGAAAAAACAGGGAAAAGAGCAGAAGTATACAGTACCAAAATTTCATTAGAGATAAATAACCATGCTTGTTTTATTCTGCAAATATAGGCAAACCGTTTCTTACAGCCATTAATAATCCAATAGCAATAACTTCAATTTTTAAGTAACATAGGATAAAATTCTTTTAAATTATATTTAAATAGAAATTTAAAATATTTCTTTTTATTTTAAACGTATATTTTTCTATGAGTGATTTACACTTTTCATAAGATTAAAAGGAGTCGATGATCAGACCTCATGCCCTTTCAAATCCATTTATCCAGAAGTCTGATAATCAAAAGAGGCCGTCTCAGTTTGAGACAGCCTTGTATTTTTAAGATTCACTGGTATCAATAACAGATGATTTTTAATTAGAAATGCACCTGCTGGATTTCCTCTTCAATTTCTTTTGGGGTTTCCTCTTCGGATTTAATGAAAACAAGGGTTAGGACAGCACCCAACAGCATGCAGATGCCTCCTACAACGACGTAATCGATGGCCATTTTTCCGAATACGCCGCTGACGATCGGTCCGCCGAATATCCCGTTGATGATCTGCGGGATAACAATGAAAAAGTTGAAAATCCCCATGTACACGCCCATTTTTTTCTGCGGGATCACTTCGATCAGCATCGCGTATGGCATTGCTAAAATACTTGCCCAGGCAAATCCGAGTCCGACCATGGAAATCCAGAGCAGCCCGGTGTCTTTGATGAAATACATCAGGATAAGACCGGTTCCCCCGAATGCCAGTGCCAGAGCGTGGGTCTGTTTCTTCCCGAGCCATTTCGCGAGCGGCGTCAGGATAAAGGCAAATGGGATGGCCCACAGGTTGTACATCCCGAAGAGCTTCCCGGTAAGGTCGCCCGCATCATTGAAGGCTTTTGAATGGGTATCGTCCGGCGACAGTCCGAAATGGTGGGTCGCCAGGGCACTGGTGGTGAATACCCACATGGTGAAGAGGGCAAACCAGGAAAAGAACTGTACAATTCCGAGCCTTTTCATCTGAGCCGGAATATTGGAGAAATCCTTGAAAATATCCATGAACTTGGAAGGCGGCGCCACGTCCTTTCCTCCTTCGAAAGCAGCAAATTCTGCCGGGGAGTATTCTTTGGTGGTGACAATGGTATAAATGATGGTCAACAGAAGAAAACCTGCTCCTACATAAAAAGAGTAAATTACATTATCTGCTACAAAACCTGCTGCCGCTTCATTTGGAACACCGAGCTGCGTCAGCCAGTCCGGCAAGTAAGAACCGATGACCGCTCCGATCCCGATCAGGATGGTCTGCACTGAAAACCCGATGGTTCCCTGATGCTTCGGCAGCATATCCCCGACCAGTGCCCGGAACGGTTCCATCGCCACATTGATGGAAGCATCCATCATCGCCAGGAAAATGACGGCCAGGAGCAATACGTTGGCTGCCATCATCTGCGTCGCCGACGCTGCATTCGGAAGCATCACCAGACCGATAGCACACAGGACGGCCCCGATCAGGAAATACGGTTTTCTTCTTCCGAGCGGGCTCCAGGTGTTGTCGCCCATGTGGCCGATAATCGGCTGAACGATCAGTCCCGTCACCGGAGCGACGAGCCAGAACCATGACAGCTCATGCACGTCGGCCCCGAAATTGGCCAGGATCCGGCTGGCATTTCCGTTCTGCAGCCCGAAAGCCATCTGGATTCCCAGAAATCCCATGCTCATGTTGATGATCTGAAGCATGGATAAATCGGGCTTTTTCACTTTCCCGGATTTCCCGGAATTGTGATTTCCTGTCATTTCTGCCATTATTTTTTCAGCTTTTGAATTAATGCTTCTTCAATCGGCGCCTTTTCGGCAACGACTTTATCCACGATTTCATTCGGAACGGTCATGGAAAGAACGTACTGCCTGATTTTCCACTGCCCGTTGATCTTTTCCACTACCCCCGAACCGCGGCAGATTTTCATCTGGGTATCGAGCAGCTCATCAAACCAGGCGAGCTTTCCGTCTTTGCTGAACCAGATGTTTCTTTTCAATGAGGTGAAATTCCAGGTGGATTTTTTGTCGAAATACGGTTTTGCCCAAATCTTAAAGGCTTTTTTGTCCCAAACTTCCGTAGCATCAGTTCCGATGAAGGTGGATTCGTCTGCGAAATAATTAAAGTAGGTATTGAAATCGGCTTTTGCAGCGGCAACGTTGAAGCCGTCGAGCATCGTACCGATGGCCGTTTTTTCATTTTCAGTTTTTGTCTGGGCTGAAACGGCTGAAAAGCTGAGCATCATCAGCAGAAAAGTAAAAAGTATGGTTGTCTTTTTCATGTTGGATTGTTTAATAAGCTAAGAGGTTTTGAAACCTGTTGATTTTTATATTGTTTTTAAGATTTATCAGTGCTTCAATTCAATGACCATTGAGGTTTTGGCAGGAATGACGAAATCGGTTTTTACGGAAAATTCTTTTCCGGAAACAATATCTTTTCCTGTTGTAAATGGGTACAGCGATTCTGCAAAATGTTTTACGCCGACGGTTTTTTCCTGGTCATTGTTATTAAGAATTACCATGACACTTTCTTTTTCATTGTATCTGAAATACACAAAGACATTATCCTGAGGAACGAAATTTTTGGTTTTCCCGGTATGGATGACGTCCTTTCCTTTTCTCCAGTTCAGCAATTTCTGGGTGAACTGATAGAATTCCTTTTGTCCGGCGGTCTGTGATGACGGGTTAAAGGCATTTTGCTGATCAGTTTTCCATCCTCCGGGAAAATCCCTTCTGATGTCAGCATCGCCGCCTTTGTTTTTATCGCCCCGCATTCCCACTTCGGAACCGTAGTAGATCTGGGGAATTCCGCGGACAGTTGAAATAATAGTCATTGCCATCTGATAGGCTTTCGGATCGGCATTAAAGATCTCATTCCAGCGTTCGGTATCGTGGTTTTCGAAGAAGACCATGACGTTGTTGATGTCCGGATAAAGGAAATCGCTGGCGAGGCTGTTATAAATCCTGTTCATCCCGCTGTCCCAGCCGTCTTTTTCCCGGATGGCTTTGGGCAGATCTCCGTAGAGCATAAAATCCATTACGGACGGAAGGTTGGAATTGTAATGAGCCGCTTCCCCGGTCTTGGAATCCTTCTGCCATGCGGAGATGTAGGCCGGACTGCTTAGCCAGGTTTCCCCGACGATGTTGAATTTCGGATATTCATCGGTGATGGCTTTGGCCCATTGAGCCATGGCTTCCTTATCGTTGTACGGATACGTATCTACCCGGAATCCGCCGAGTTCGGCATATTCGATCCACCAGATGGCATTCTGGATAAGGTATTTCAGCACCAGCGGATTGCTTTGGTTGATGTCCGGCATGGTGGTATCAAACCAGCCGTCGAGTGCTGTCTGCCGGTCTGTTTCCGAAGCATTGGTATCAAACTGCGTGGTTGTTTTATAGTTGGAACGTTTAAAGCCTTTTTCTTCGTCGCTGAAGGTATGGATCCAGTCTTTGGTCGGCAGGTCTTTGATCATCCAGTGGGAAATCCCCCAGTGGTTGGTCACGTAATCCATCACCAGCATCATCTTCCGTTGGTTGAGCTTTTGGGACAGTTCCCGGTATTCTTCGTTGGTACCGTAGCGGCCGTCGATCTTATAGAGGTCGGTCTGGGCATAGCCGTGGTAAGAGTAGACTTTTTCGTTGTCTTCATTCACCGGGGTGAGCCAGACGGAGGTGGCCCCTAAATTCTGGATGTAATCGAGATTGCTAATGATGCCCCTCAGGTCTCCGCCGTGGCGGCCGTTGGGAAGGCTGCGGCTGGCTTTTTCCGTAAGATCCGGCCGGGAATCGTTCTTTTCATCACCATTGGCGAAGCGGTCCGGCATGATGAGGTACATCACATCTTTTGAGGTGAAGGACTCCCGGCCGGCAGAATCTGGGTTCCGCTGTTTCAGTTCATAGGTGTAGGCACCTACTTTTTTCCTGCCGTTTTTAACGGTGATATTGAATTTCGGAACGTTGATTTCGTTGGTATTGACCGTTACAAAAACGTAATTCGGGTTTTCGACTTTGCGGATCTCTTTGGCCTGGACACCGTCTGAAAGTTCGATTTCATTATTGGCGATGTTTTTTCCGTAGACCAGGATCTGAAGTTCCGGGTTCTTCATTCCTTTCCACCAGAATGCCGGTTCCACGCGGTCCAGCGCTTTCTGGGAAAATGCCAGGGACGCCATAGATAACGCAAAGGTGATGTATATTTTTTTCATATTTATTATTCTTAAATCAGCGTTGATTTGGAAATACCACTGATTTTTTATTTTCAGTATTCCGGAAGTGATCCGGATGTACTTTTCACAAGGGTTTCTTAAAAGCTCTCCGCCCATAGCCCCGATCGCAGCGGTTACCCCACAGCGGGGCTGGCCAGGCGGCGGCGCGAGGAGTATGAGCGGAGAGCGGGAAAAGCTCCTGAAAACTAGGATCTTCGGGAGGCTTCCGTTTTATTTCACCGGCTTCGCAGAGATGGCAAAACCACCGCTTCTCGCCATGCTGATCCTGATCTTAGACTTGTTAGTGACCGTCTTTTTGTAAATATTGTAGCTCTGAGGGTTGTTGACGTAATCCGCATCTTTTCCGTCTTCATATACCGTTACTTCATATTTCCGGCCTTTGTCGAGGAAAGAGAAATCCACGGTGTACTCGCGTTTGTTTTCATCGGTAATTCCACCAACAAACCAATCTTCGGTACCTTTGGCTTTCCTGGCCGTGATGATGTAGTCTCCCGGCTCGGCAGATAAGATTTTGGTATCGTCCCAGTCTGCGGCAACGTCCTTGATAAACTGGAAGGCATCCATATGCCGTTTGTAATTTTCCGGTAAGTCGGCAGCCATCTGCAACGGCATATACATCACCACATACAGGGCCAGCTGTTTGGCCAGTGTGGTTTTAACGAAACGCTTGTCACCAGGGAAATAGTAATCCAGTTTGGTCTGGAAGATTCCCGGCGTGTAATCCATCGGACCGCCCATCCAACGGGTAAACGGAAGAATGGTCTGGTGGTCGGGATTGTTTCCGGCAAAGGCCTCGAATTCCGTTCCTCTGGCTGCTTCAGCAGAAATCCAGTTCGGATAGGTCCTGCTCTCCCCGCCCGGACGAACCGATTCGTGGGAATTGACCATGATTTTGTATTCATTGGCTTTTTCCGCGATCCTGTAATAATGATTGATGGTCCACTGGGAATAGTGGTGCTCGCCTCTTGGAATGATATCGCCGACATAACCGGTTTTTACGGCGTCATACCCGTAATCATTCATGAGTTTGAAAGCTTTGTCCGCCCAACGTTCGTAATTGGTGGCGGAACCGGAGGTTTCGTGGTGCATGATGAGCTTCATGCCTTTGGAATGGGCATAGTCGTTCAGCATTTTGAGGTCGAAATCAGGATACGGCGTAATGAAATTGAAAACGAATTCCTTGGAATGCCCGAACCAGTCTTCCCAACCCACGTTCCAGCCTTCGATCAGTAAGCCTTTAAAGCCGTTTTCCGCAGCAAAATCGATATACTCCTTTACTTTCGTATTGTTGGCGGCGTGTTTTCCGTTTGGGGTAAGCTTGGAGAAATCCGTTACGCCGATGTGAACGTTTTCCGCCGTGGAGTACGCCCATTGGGACTTTCCTATGATCATTTCCCACCATACGCCCATGTATTTGGTCGGGTGGATGTAGGAAGTATCGGTATATTTGGTCGGTTCGTTGAGGTTAAACATCATTTTGGAGCCCAATACCTCTTCCGCCTTCGGGGAAACGATGATGGTTCTCCACGGGGAAACAGAGGAAGTCTGGATATAGCCTTTCGCGCCCTGCCGGTCCGGTGTTAAATGGGTTTTAAATTTGAAATTCACGGCATCCACTTCGAGGTTGGAAGCCGGATAATCCAATACAGCAGCTTCCCCAAGATTAACATACAATGATTCTTTGCCTTCCTTTTTCAGCATCAACGGCGACTGTACCGCATTCCGCACCATCTTCTGGGAGGCGTTGCTGTCGAAAGAGTTCGGCCATCTCGCCGGGATTTCGGAGATTTTTGTGGTCTGCGGCTGGTATTCCTGGGAATCGTAGTCTGCAGCAATCCACCACGCTTTCATATCGGTCGGGAAATCGATTTCGGAATCTTCTTCACGGATGACGAAATAGTTCAGGTTTTTCTGCTGCGGGAATTCGTACCGGAATCCAAGCCCATCATTGAACAGTCTGAATTTAACGACAATATCCCGATCGGTTGCATCCTGATGCAGTGTTACTGCCAGCTCGTTATAGTTGTTGATATAATTTTTCTTTTCGCCCAGTACCGGCTGCCAGGTTTCGTTTTTAGAATCCCTGGTTTCCGCTTTTTTGGAAAATCCGTTGTTCAGATCAAATTTGGTGTCTTCCGGTTTGGCAATCTCAGAGGCGAATTTAATGGCCGTATCCTTGAATAACCTCAGCCCCAACCTGGAATCTTCCACCACCACTGCTCCATTGTATTTCAGGTTGTAATACGGTACGCCCTGTTTCAGCTGGAAATCCATCCGGAACTTTCCATCCGGCGACTGTAACGTCTGTGCGTTCACTCCTGCAAACATCATTGAGAACAAGACTGCCCCCATCGTAATTTTCTTCATAATGACTATTTATACGCTTTAAAAATAAAGAAAGTGCTGCCGATAAGCAACACTTTGCTGTTTTAAATTTGTTATATGTTACAATTTTGTAACGGTCAGTTTATAATAACCTGAATTGTGTAAATCCAATTCGATTTTATAATTTCCTGCCTGTGAAACTTTATAGGCCGGATCTCCGGTTACAGTACCTTCCGCACTCATGAACGATTTAACGGCTGCTCCTGAAACCAATGTCTGATCTGCACTTTCCGGCTGGAACTTCATTGCCCAATCGTCATTGGCTCTGAACTTAAATACACCTGAAGCAGTAAGTGCAATTGAGTTGATGACATACGTCTTTGTTGCTGGATTATAGATAAGATCTGTGTCTGAATTCCAACCGGTGGGCGTAGCATCCCCAATTACTCCAAAGTTGGCAATTACGGAAGAATAGGTATTTAATCCCCAGTTTACATTAACATAATAAGTTCCGGCAGTAAGTGCTTTAATATTATCACCGTCCGCTTTAAGCTTACCGGTTTTAGTACCATCATCTCCTTTATTTCCCGGCCAGTCTTGGTTGATGGCGAACTTATATTCGCTGTTCGGACTGGTTACGTAAATAAATCCTCTGTACTTATCATCTTTTGAAGGTGAAAATAAGTTCGGGGAATTGCCGGGAGTCCAGTCTGCATATCCTGCTGCTCCGGCATATCCTCCAGGAACATTAATTTTTGGATAGATCAAATCAGGATTTGGTGTGTAACCCGTGATGTTAACCGCGATAACATTAGAATAATAAGCTGTTGTAGAGTTCAAACTTGATTTTAATCTTACTTCAATCGGTTTAGCAACATTAGGGACAACATTCAATGTCGATAAGATGACATTCAGTTGTAAATGGGTTAAAGAAAATGTTTTCTGATCCATTGAAACAGGCTGGCTTGCAACAGAAGCAAAATTAGTTCCTGCTACTGCAAACTCTACTGTATTGGAAATACTTATATTTGGATTAAATGTGGGATTACTGTACGTAAATGTAAGTGCAGACTGATCAGCAATCGTTTCATTAAGCGTTACTGCTGTTTTATTTACTGAAAGACTTCCTGCCGACATATTATCAAGGGTTACCTTGTCATCATCTTCTCTACATGAAACTATAAGAAAGCTTATAATTCCCAACAGAAATATTTTTAAAATATTTTTCATTTTTTAGATTGATTTAAAAATTAAAAACCAGGATTTTGAGTAAGATTAGGATTTGACTGAAGTGCTGAACTCGGTATAGGAAACACTTTGTAGTTATCCGAAATAGAAGTTCCGTTTTTCACCCCTCCTTTCCATGGCCACAAATAAGATCCTCCTGTAAATTTTCCGAATCTGATGAGATCCTGTCTTCTCATTCCTTCAAAGTTCAGTTCTCTTGCTCTTTCATCCAAAAGATTATCAAGGGTAAGTGTTCCTAATGGTAATGCGGAAGATCTGGCCCTTACCTGATTTACATAAGTCAGACCTTGAGCAACGGTAGTTCCGGAAGCTCCTCTCAATGCACATTCAGCATACATCAGATAAACATCTGCCAGTCTGAATAATGGAAAATCTGTTGAGGAATAATCTGTTGCGCCTCCTGTTCCATTAGAATCCTTATTCCAGAATTTATCTGAAGGCAATCCGTCAGTCCATGCTTTATAGTCGTTCATTTCCCAGTTATGCCCCTGGGTCCAGAACAGTTTTGCCCTTTTATCAGGACTGGCCTGAAGATCGGCAATACTGTTTCCGAATAAGCCGTACCATGCTTTTGTAGCCCTGTGCCCGGCCCAACCCTGTTTGGCACCAAAATCCGCAGGAACCATGGTATCGGTACTAATGCTCCCGTTAACCAAATAAGTGGTATTCCCAAAACTCTGGCTGGAAACGGCATCTGCAATCAGAGGAAATATGATTTCTTTGGAAGTATTGTTATCCGATGAGAAATTCTTTCTTACATTAGATTCCAGCTGGTAACCTCCTTCATTTATAATTTTATTAATGTAAATAGCTGCATCGTTATATCTTGCTGTACCTGTATAGACTTCTGCATTCAAATATAATTTCGCCAGCAACATTCTAGCACATGATTTATTTGCCCTGCCATAAGAATTAGTCACCGGTAAAGTTGCCTCTACAGCCAATAATTCACTTTCGACAAAATTGAATAAATCTTTTCTGGAAGATTCAGGTAACGGTGTGGAAGTATTAAAATTCTGATCATTTACCAATACACCCTTACCAAATAAGTCAATCAGATAATAATAAGATAAAGATCTTAAAAATCTCAATTCGTCGACTACCTGATTTTTATTTGCATAATTTACCTGATCACTCTTCATGATAAGAATCAGATTGGTTGCCTGTGGAACCGTATAATAAATCCTGTCGTATACATACTTAAAAAACTTATTGCTTGAGGTCCAGTTTGCCGTTGTCGTTAACTGATCCAGTCCATTGTCTCCCCACCTATTTTTCATATCGTCTGCGGTAAAATCCTGTAAGTTTACCAAACCTCTTACAAAGGGCGATTCTCCGGGATCTGCTCCTGAAATATCAGATTTATCGGGTCCTTCCACACTTGAAAGAGCAAAACTTGCATATAATCGTGAAAGCAAACCTTCTACAGCATTAGGATCTGCTGCCAAAAGATTTTCTAAAGTCTGTTCTACTTTCGGCTGTGTATCGAGATCACTTATACACGCAGTATTTACCGCAAGAAATGTTAAAAGAGCCAGTACTTTATATTTAGTATTTTTCATTTTAATATTTTTTAGAAATTAAAGTTAAATCCGACAGTATATGTTCTTGGTCTCGGATAAAAGTTATTATCAATCCCCGTGAAATTTTCAGGATCCTGTCCTGTATAATTGGTCCAGGTATATACATTATTTACTGAGGCGTATACTCTTACGTTTGTACTTTTAAATATATTTTTAAATAAATATCCAAGCGTGATGTTATCCAGCTTTAAGAAAGAAGCATCTTCAAGGAAGTAATCCGATAAATAGAGATTATCCGAAATGGTAAATGGTGAATCTGCCGTAGAAGCCAATGTATTATTTAAATTCAGAGAATTTGAAGGAATGGTATAACTCTTTAATCCCTGTGCAATTTTTCTTGTATTATAAATAAGACCTCCGATCTGTCCGCGGAATGCAGCATTAAGATCCCAGTTTTTATAATTGAATGTTGTACTGAATCCATATGTCCATCTTGGTCTTATCGCTTTAAAATACCTGTCATTTTCATTGATGATACCGTCGTTATTACGATCTACATACACATTATCAAGTGGTTTTCCGTTGGAATCATAAACCTGTTGCAGCACCCAAGCTGAATAAGGCTGTCCGCCTACCACATTGGTTGCCAGTTTAACGCCCGTTCCTACCGGCAAGGTGCTATCTAAAACCTGTATATTGGTAACATCTCCTAAATTTACAACCTTGGAGTCGTTATATCCAAAATTTCCTGATACAGACCAGCTTATATTTTCGGTTTTTACAGGAACGACCGCTAAATTAAGTTCAACACCTTTATTCTCTATAGAACCAACATTTGTTGTAAATTCATTCGTTAAACCTTGTCCTGGTGGCAATGTAACTTTTGCCAGAAGATTAGTGGTTTTTCTTTGATAAATGTCGACACTACCAGATATTCTTTCCTGTTTGAAAAATGAGAAATCTATTCCTCCATTCCACGTTTGTGTAGTTTCCCATGTCAGATTAGGATTAAAAGGCAATGCACTATATGTACCTACCCCCGGAAAATATTGAGAATTGGATCCTCCAATGGAAAAATAAGCACTGGAAGGATAAAATCCTGCAACACCAACAATATCAGCATTTCCTGTTCTCCCCCATCCTAGTCTTAGTTTAAGATCATTTACATTTGCAGATTCTTTTAAAAAGTCTTTGTTAACCTTCCAAGCAAAACCAACTCCTGGAAAATAGCCCCATCGCTCACCTTTCTGAAATAATGAAGAAGCATCTGCCCTGAAGTTCAGGGTAAATAAATATTTATCATAAAAATCTATATTTGCTCTTCCGATAAAAGACTGTAAATTTAAAACATTATAATACCTGTTATTAGGATTCAAAGCCGTTCCCGGATTTGGAACCCTCAGACCGGAAGCATCATCATATCTGTATTGATCTTTATATCCGTCATTTTTAAAATTCTGATAGGAATATCCTCCCTGAACAAGGAAATGAGAGAGAAACCCCGAGTATTTTTTTTCATAGACTAAATAGGCATCCATTGTCTGATTGACTATACTTTGATGTTCAGCGTAGTCTACTCCCGGACTAAATACATAATCATTCGGCATAACAGAATTTTGCGGGTTTCTGTATGTTGCAATAGCATTATTATTATAAACGGTTTTCAAATTAGATCTGGAAGCTTCCAATCCTAAATTTACTACCGCTCTCAAGTCGGGTAAGAAATGAAATTTATAATTGATTTCCGCATTACCTAAAAACTTAGAAATTCTTTGTGGGGATTGTCTCTGCAGAAGGATTGCCAACGGATTGCTTTGTCCCTGAATAAGATACTGATTTCCTTTTAATACAACATTCTGGTAATATCCTCCAAATCGGTCATAGGGCTGTCCGGTTAAACCGGCATCAGATGCATAAACCGGCAAAGTAGGATTCATATTCAACGCTCCGCCAATCGCTCCGCCATCATCGATAGCATTCAATTTTGAAAATAAACCTTTTAAACTGAAGTCAATTTTTAAATGATTATCGAAGAAACTTGGTGTGATATTTAATCCTGCAGAAAATCTTTCATAATCACTTGTTCTTACGACACCTTCCGTTCTGTTATATCCCAAAGATAACCGGGTAGGAACTTTATTGAATAGACTTCCCGAGACACTTAAGTTATTATCTGAAGAAACAGAATTTCTATAAATTACTTTCTGCCAGTCCGTATTATATATTCTTCCAGGTACTGTTTTATTATTAGGATCTCCGCCAACTCCTAAAAGATAATTGAAGTTTGGATAATTTTGATTAATAAAGCTTGTAAATTCACTGGCATCCATTACATCAATATATTTACTGACCGTACCTACGGAAACATTAGTGTTTAAGCTTACCCTTAGCTTTCCTCCTCCTCTTTTTGTTTTGATAATAATAACCCCATTAGAACCTCTGTTACCATAGATGGCTGTGGCCGATGCATCTTTCAGAATGGAAAACGATTCAATATCATTCGGATTAATTAAATTTAAGGGATTAGCCACTCCAGCAGGATTGTTAGTATCGAGAGGAACTCCGTCAATAACAATCAGTGGATTATTATTCGCGCTAAAAGATGACCCGCCTCTGATCCTTATATTAGGAGCAGCATCAGGCGAACCTCCCGAACTTGTAATTCTTACCCCCGGAGCTTTTCCTGCAATCAGCTGATCTGCAGAAACAATCGCTCCTTTATTAAATTCTTTTTCAGAAACAGCAGTAATGGCACCGGTTAAGTCAGATTTTTTCTGCCTTCCATAACCGACCAGGACCACCTCATCAATCTTTTTCTCCTTGGTTGTAGAGTCCGTTTGTGCATGGACCATTGCACTGGCCAATAAGAAGGCAGGCGCAATTTTTAATACCGTTGTAAAATTTTTCACAATATTATTTTTATATAGTTTCTTTGTAGTTATTTTCAGCCAAAAGGCCTGATGCAATTTATAAAAAAAATAGAATTAACTTAAATTTAATAAAAATTTAGATAAATTTATGTAAATTTAAAGCGTTAATTTAGTTAAATTTTTAATTAACAATCAGTTACCTTAAAATATGCACAGCATACCATTGGTAAAATTTTAACCAAAAGTTAAACATTCGTTTAACTAAATGTAACATTTCCACCTGTTCAGTTGTTATATAAAGCCTTAATTGCGTAATCTTGCTGACTTTCGATGATTATCCTTATCTTTGCAATTCAAAAAAACTTTACTATAAATGTCAAACAGAAAGATGATTACGGCGGCTTTGCCTTATGCAAACGGACCGGTTCATATCGGGCATTTGGCAGGGGTTTATATTCCTGCGGATGTATATGCAAGATTTCAGAGAAGATCAGGGAAAGACGTTGCGTTTATCTGTGGTTCGGATGAACACGGAATCCCCATTACCATAAGAGCTAAGAAAGAAGGGGTAACTCCTCAGGATATTGTTGATAAATACCACGGGATCATCAAAAAATCCTTTTCGGATCTTGGGATTTCCTTTGATGAATATTCCAGAACGACGTCTGAAAAGCATTATGAAACCAGTCAGGACTTCTTTAAGGTGCTTTACGAAAAAGGCAAATTTACTGAAGAGATGTCTGAGCAGTACTTTGATGAACAGGCCGGAGAATTCCTGGCCGACCGTTATATCGTAGGAACCTGCCCGAACTGCGGCAACGAAAACGCTTACGGAGACCAGTGTGAAAAATGCGGTTCTACCCTTTCGCCTTCCGAACTGATCAACCCGAAGTCCATGCTGAGCGGAAATGTTCCCATCTTAAAGGAAACGAAAAACTGGTATCTGCCTTTAAATGAATATGAAGATTTCCTGAATGACTGGATCATCGAAGGCCATAAAGACGACTGGAAGCCAAACGTATACGGACAGGTAAAATCATGGCTGAATGACGGATTAAAACCTCGTGCCATGACCAGAGACCTGAACTGGGGGGTCCCGGTTCCGTTGTCTGGTGCCGAAGGAAAAGTATTGTATGTATGGTTTGATGCCCCGATCGGCTATATCTCCTTTACCAAAGAATGGGCGGAGAAAAACGGAAAGGACTGGAAAGATTACTGGCAGAGCGAAGAATCCGATCTGGTTCACTTCATCGGTAAAGACAATATCGTGTTCCACTGTATCATTTTCCCTTCGATGATGAAAGCTCATGGCGAGTATATCATGCCGAAAAATGTTCCTGCATTTGAATTCCTGAACCTGGAAAACGATAAAATTTCAACGTCAAGAAACTGGGCCGTCTGGGCACATGAGTATGTGGAAGATTTCCCTGGACAACAGGATGTACTTCGTTATGCACTTCTGTCTTCCGCTCCAGAAACCAAGGATAATAATTTTACCTGGAAGGATTTCCAGACGAAGAATAATTCTGAGTTGGTAGGTATTTTCGGGAACTTTATCAATAGGGTTGCCGTTTTGATTCATAAATATTATGATGGAATTGTACCTGCAGGTGATGCAAATACTACTGAATTACAGGAAATTAATAAATCAGCTAAAGAAATTGCAGGCTTTCTTGAGAATTATGAATTCAGAAATTCTTTAACAGCTTTAATGAATTTAGCCCGCTTCGGAAACCAGTATCTTCAGAATGAAGAACCTTGGAAAACCATTAAAGACAGTCCTGAAAAAGCAGCAAACTCTTTATTTGTCGGGGCTCAGATTGCAGTGGCTCTGGCTCAGCTGTGCGAACCGTTTATGCCTTTCAGTTCAGAAAAATTGCTGAATATGTTTAATGTTCAGAAATCGGAATGGAATGATGTTGAGACAAAATCTGTTTTAATTGAAGCCGGACATCAGATTAACGCATCCTCTCTTCTTTTCTCAAAAATCGAAGACGACGTCATCGAAGCCCAGATCCAGAAGCTGGAAAATACCAAGCAAAACAATAAAAAAACCAACCCTAATGCCAACCCTATGAAAGACGAGATCACTTTTGATGATTTTACGAAAATCGACCTGAGAACAGCAACCATTTTAGAAGCTGAAAAAGTGGAAAAAGCCGATAAATTGCTGAAACTTACCGTTGATACAGGTGTTGATGTAAGAACCGTTGTTTCAGGAATCGCGGAAAGCTTTACCCCGGAAGAAGTGATCGGAAAGCAGGTGATGATTTTATTAAACCTTGCGCCGAGAAAGATCAGAGGCATTGAATCCCAGGGAATGTTGCTGTTGACCACAAAACCGGATGGAAAACTGTCTTTCGTAACACCGGATGACAGCAATGTAGAAAACGGAATCGAAATCGGATAAATTTTTCATTATTATATCTTAAAAATGGGCAGTGATTGCCCATTTTTTTATCTGCTATGGTACAGAAAAAAGTTTTACAAAAGCTTACAAACCCGGAACTCGAGCGGTACTTACGGGAAGACAGCCGGTTTACACCGGAGGCGGTTTACCTGGCTGCTGAAATTCTTGAAGAAAGAGGCAGGATATTTACGGATAACGAAAAATCATGTACCCGGGAGCTTATCAGAAAGAAAAAGGAAACCGAAAATCATAAAAGACTGGAGCAGGAAGAACTACAGAAAGACCACATTACTGAAGACCCCGGGGCTATCCGGCTGCACTCCAGAGAAGTGATTATGTTTTCCGGCCTCTGTTTCGGGTTTATCTCCGGGGCTGTTCTTCTCAGCCTGAATCTCTTCAAACTGAAAAAATACAGGGAAGGTGCCGGTGTTATTTTCCTTGGCATTGCATATACCGTCATCCAGTATTTCGGAATCCTATTCATATATGAGACAAGAACCACCGGAGAAACAAAGGTTTTCAACCGGAGTCCTGAATTGTTATTTGCCGTTACGGGATTTTTACTGCTCTATCTCCTGTGGATAGAAAGTATAAAAAAACTTCCTTACCGTAAGGATTCATTATTAATCCCTGTTATCATCGTACTGTTATCCGTTTTTCTGAGTTACATGAATTATTACGGGTACTCCCCATCTTATCTCTTCGTTATTTTGGCCAGATAAGAATCCTCTTCCTGCAAAACTTTTTCAATCTTAAAGCCATTATTTTCAGCTGCATTTTTCAGGGTGTTGAAATCAAGATACAGCCATTTGATCGGGTCTTCGGATTCGCCTTTGTAATGAACAATGTAATCCAGCTCACCGTAATAGCCTTCTGCCGGAATATAAACCCCGCCATCCTCATCGGCATCAAACATATATAAAATATCGGTACTGTCGATTAAGATCTGCCCTTTGGCATTCAGCAGATCATATAATTTTTTTAGGTAAATGTCGATCACCTTAAGGCTCTGGAAAATCCCCGTTCCATTCATTAATAAAAGGATGGTATCAAAAGTTTCTCCTGAAAAATACAGCATATTTTCGGCAACCGCTTTTTTAACGCCTCTCATTTTGCAGACTTCAATGGATTTTGGTGAAATATCCAGTGCGGTAACGTCCAGATTTCTTTCATTCTGAAGATACAATGTGTGGGAACCGGCACCCGCTCCGATGTCAAGGACTTTTCCTTCAGCCACGTCCAGGGCTTTCTGTTCGAGCTTGTTCATTCCGTCAAATTCACGGAACAGGTATTCTACCGGCAGTTCATCCAGCTCGGAAATGGAAGTTTCAGTCTGGAGGTCCTCCGGATTTTCGTTGTGGTAATAATCCCGGATGGCCTTGCCCATTATATCTTTCATAGTTTCATTTATTGGTGCAAAGATACTGTTTGCCATACAAAAGTTTGCATTTCTGTCTCAGATATATTATCTGCTGCTGTATTTCATCTCCTTCTTTCCAGCTTCCAGAGCCGATAATATTTTTTCAATTCGCCAAAGGACGTAAGACATAAAAGAGGCAGTCCGGTTTCACAGATCAGCTTGCCGTAATTTTTCCCTGTTTCTAGGTGCTTTGAAAACGATATACTTTATCAGCTGCCAGCTGAACTGCTGCTCAGCGCCCGGAAGATTTCCGGGATGGGAAGCCGAACTTTTCAATGTTCTCAATAGATACCGGAGAATGGAACCCGGGACATTAAAATCAAGCCAGATTACTACCGTGGCATCTGTGAATCTTTCCTTCATTAAAAAACTGTAATTCCCTTCAATAATCCATTCCCTGTTTTCTTTGAGAAACTCAGCATGATCTTTTCTGAATAGTTCTTTATTCCTCAGCTGCCAGTTGGTTCCGGGTATATGGGCAAGCTGATCCAGGTGACAGACCTTCACCTGTAATTTTTCACCCAATGCTTTAACCAATGTAGACTTTCTACCCGAACTGGGTCCGATAATACAGATCTTCCTGCCTAAATCTTCTAAAGGTATCATTTGAAATAAAAATATGAATGCTAGATCTGCAAAATTAAAGGTTTTAAAGTTATAAGCCTTTTAAATTTAACCATCCTGAGTGTCAGCATCAGAATGAACAAAACCTTTAGCAAAATAAATCTGATCTTATCAAAAAAGAAGCCTTATTTTATCACTAAAATAAGGCTTCAGAGTAAATGAAAAACAAGGTTTCTTTATAATGCAGGTCCTGCTGCATCTTTTATTTCTTCCGATAATCTTTTTCTTTCCATCAGCCTTCTTCTGGCAATGACCGATTTTCCGCTCATGAGCCTTACAAAACGGGCGGAGATAAAACGTTCCCTGCCGAAATGGTGGGTAAGAACATACACCAGAATCCCGAAGCCTGCGACAACAATGTATCCGAAAATCTTTTTATTGGCAGCGATAATCGCATTCAGCTGTATGGTTTTAAGGTTGGCGGCTACATTCTGGGAAGTTACCGTCATGCCGTCCATATACACCGCAAGATCTCCCAGACTGACGATCTGGAACTGATACTGGAACCATGAAAATACTGCCGAAAATAAGCCAACCGTAAGGAAAGTCCGCCATACCAGGGCAAGTCCGATGGCCGCCAGCATATCATCCAGCTCCAGTTTATCCAGGGCATAGAACCAAACTGAAATAAACAAGGCCGTCATTCCGAAGCCTTTCAAAAACAACGGCAGGTACCAGTTGTCATAACTGAATTCCAGCACCATCGAAAAATACATGATGATTGAATATCCCAGCATCGCTGCGAATCCGGAAAAGATGTACATTTTTAAGGGCTTTTCTTTTTTAAACCAGAAAACGGCAATGGTTCCGGCCAGCAGAATTCCCGGGATCATCAGCAGATTGAGCCGGGCGTTGGTCAGCTGATCATACCCGAGAACACCAACTGCAAAAATATTCTGAATGGAGGCTGTGGCCATGAACATTCCGAGGCACAGCAGCATGAACAGGCCGTGAAGCACATTGTTTCTTGAAAAGATCTTAAAAGATAAATACGGTCTCTTCAAATGCGTCTGCCGGATCACCAGAAGGGCAAAGCTTACGAAAGCGGCAATACCCGCATTGATAATTTTTGTTGAATTCAGCCAGTCCTGCTGTTTCCCGAAGGCAAATACATAGGCTGAAAACATAAAGGTCGATACGAAGAGCAGAATGCTGAGCCAATCAATGTAATGCAGCGGAACCTTCAGTGCAAAATACCGGTTGTGCATAAAAATCCCCTGTAGCAAAGCCAATGCAAAACATAATACTGATACGATGATGAAAAACTGCTGCCAGTTGTATAAAATGGAAACCTCAACCGCCCAATATCCCGCCAGCTGGTTCACCATCAGAATAAAAGCATAGAATACGCCGTAAAACATTCCCCGGTTTCCGATCATCGCCATGACGGGTAAAAATAATTCGATGGAAACAATCATTTTACAGAACCCGATCAGCAGGGAGCTTCCGATAATCACCGACGGTTCCGAGGTCGTGGCATTAATGTAATTTAAAATCCCTAGAAGCATCAGGACAAAAGTGATTTTATCCCGGATCTTAAACCGCATTTTCAGCCTCATGACAATCGGCATCGCTGCGCCCATTCCAATAGTCGAAGCATAATTGGCCCATATATAATATTCCGAAAGCGCACCGGTTCCCCCCACCATATAGCTGATGTTCCCTGTATACACACCGCCCAACGGCATCACCACCGTCATTAACAGGACGATGAGTAAAAGCTGGACGGGTTTCGGTACCCAGTCGTGGTATAATCCTTTGTTGTACATAGTTTGTTAAAATTTGTTATACGCCGGAAGCTGGATGCAGGGAGCTGGGTATTCACATACTCTAAAAACTTCCGGCATCCTGCACCCATCACCCAGCCTTATTGTTTAATCTCAATATTCATGTTCATTCCGGCGCTCAGCTTATTGATTTCTTCTTTTTTATTGGAACCGGTAAATTCGATACGTACGGGGATCCGCTGCTGGACTTTGATAAAGTTTCCGGTGGAATTGTCTGTCGGAATGCTGGAGTACCGCGAACCGGTAGCAGCAGAAATGGCAGTGACCACCCCTTCAAACTGCTTTCCGCCCAGGGCATCGGCCGTCATCATCATTTTTTCACCGATTTTCACATTCGGCATCTGGCTTTCCAGGAAATTGGCCGTTACCCATTTCTGTCCGTTCAATACAATGGTAGCTACCTGCTGGCCGGGCTGGATCAGCTGCCCTTCGGAAATCGTTCTTCTTCCCATCACGCCGTCATAAGGAGCGGTGATGACGGTATATGAAAGGTTAATTTTCGTCATATCCAAAGCGGATTTTGTTCTTTTAATTTCAGCATCAATGATCCCGAACTTGCTCTTTACTTCTGTTGTAGAAAGATTGGCTGATCTTTTTTGATTAACTAAAGTTTCATAGGCCGCTTTTTGTGCATCATATTCGGTTTTCACCTGGTCATATTGCTGTCTGGTTACGGCTTCGGAAGCCAACAGGTTTTTGTAACGGTTTAAATTCTGTTCGGCATTCCAGAGGCGGGCTTTGGCACCGGCCATATTGGATTCCATCACATTTACGTTGCTGGAAATGGTGTTTACTGACGAATGGGTCGCCGCACGTTGGGCCAGGGCATTCTGATAAGCCGCTTCCGCCTGTCCGATCTGCGTTAGAATCTCACGGTCGTCGAGGATAACCAGCGTATCTCCTTTTTTTACCTTCTGGTGCTCGATAAATTTAATTTCCTTGATGTAAGCTGAAACCCGAGTGTTGATCGGGTTAATGAATTCCTCCACCTGGGCAGCTTCCGTATAGGTTTTATCGCCGATGTGGAAATATTGGGCGATCAGCCAATACAGGCCGAAACCGATCACGGCAAAAACGACGATGTTGGAAACAACTGCTTTTATTTTATTTTTCTTTCTTTCTTTTTTGTTCACCGCAGCTCCGGTTTTAGCGGGAGCCTGCTGTGTCGTTTGCGTATTTTGTTCCTTGTTTTCCATTGTTTTGAGTTTTAAAATTATAGAGTTCCGGTAGATTTCAGAAGATTGTAGTATTGGTACAGCATATTGATTTCAGCATTGGCATAATCCAGCTCCGACTGGAGTTTCTGGTTCTGGGCATCGATCATTTCCGCCTGCACTGCCAACTGGTTGAGGTATTTGGCTTCGGTAATCTTGTAGTTTTCTTCCGCCAGTTTTTTGGCCTCATCCAAAATTTCAGCCTGCTGGATCGATTCCTGGTATTTCACATAGGCCGCATTCACGGCCATATCAACATTCTGCTGCGTCAGCGTCAGGACCTCACCTGCCTGGTTTTTCTGAATTTCTCCAAGCTTTACCCTTTCTTTTGTTTTATACAGGTTGTCGATGTTATAGCTGATGGAAATCCCGGTCTGCCAGCCTCCGGAATACATATCCAGAACCGGATTCCTTGTGGTGATGGGCCGTTGGACCGAATATCCTCCAAAGCCTGCCACGGTAGGCATCTTATCCGTCTTAATGATATCGATGTTCTTATCGGCAACTTCAATGTTGGTTTTTGCTGATTTTAGTAACGGATTGGTTTCGTGGGCGAGGTTGAGATAATATGGCATTCCGATACCTGCCTCTTTGACCTGCAGGCTTTCCACAGGAACAATCTCGGTATCTTCCGGCAATCCCAGCGCCAGGTTTAAGTTATAATTAAGGATCTTTCTGTTATTGACCAACGTTAAAATCCCCTGGTCCAGATTCTTGATCGCCAGCTCACTACGGATCACTTCATTCCGCGTCACCATTCCCTGCTGATAGAATTTCTGAATATTTTTCAGCCGTTCCTGTGCAAGTTTTTTATTGTTCTGAAATACTTCCTGCTGGTTCAGGATCTTATAGACATCCAGGTAGTTGGAAATCACGAGGAATTTCACATCCTGTTTGTTCTTTTCCAGATCCAGCTCCGCAAGCTGTTCACGAAGTCCGGCCAGCTCAACCGACCTATTCACAAGGCCTCCTTTAAAGATCAGCTGGGTAGCCTGAACTGCGTATGAACTTCCGTAGTGCGGCATCGGGATATTGGTGGAATTGGAGAAATCTTTGTCGATGGCTACGGCATCGCCCAGATAAAACTGACTGGCAGAAGTAGTGATCGTAGGGAGCTTCTGAAGTTTTACGATGTTTTTGCTTTGTCTTGCAATGTCGATATTCTGTGCCGAAACTTTCAGTTGCTGATGATTCCGTACGGCGAGTTCGGCTGCCTCACCGGCGGTCATCTGTTTTATTTCCTGTGCAAAAAACAGCGCAGGAAATAGGGCTATCACAAGTGATAGCGCTGTTTTTATGTTCTTAACCATTTTACCTTGTTTTACGAATACAAAGGTAGGTAGGCAAAAAGCTCAAACAAATGTTTAAGAATTGGAAAAAGATGTTCAAATGTAAGATTTCAGCTATCGAACTGATTTCTGTACTGCGAAGGGCTTTCGCCCAGGTGTTTTTTAAAAAAATGGGAAAATGAGTACTGATCGCTGAATCCCAGCATGGAAGAAATCTCGGAAACAGGCTTTGTAGAGGAATTCAGCAACACTTTTGCCTCGTTCATGATGATCAGGGCAAGGATCTGGCTTGCAGACTTCCCGGTAATGTCCTTTACTACCGCCGAAAGATGTCTGGTTGTCATGGATTGCCGTTGGGCATAGAACTCCAGACTGCGCTGGGTGTGGTGATATCTGGCGATATCATTCAGGAAAATAAAAACAATTTCCTCCTGTCTCGACATCTGGCTCATGGAATTGCTGTCTTCCTTGGAAATAACGCCGGCCATCTGGTAACAGAACACGGAAAAAAGGTGTTCTACAATTTCTTTTTTATAAGTCATTTCGGTTTCCGAATTCAGGATGTATTTCAGGAAATTGACGCTTTTCCAGACCACTTCCATTTCAGCAGGCTCAAAAGGAACCCCAATGTTCATCTGCTGCCTGAAATAGCGGTAGGTAATCAGCCGGTTGAATTTTAACGACAGAGCAGAGATGAATTCCCTTTTGTAAGAGACCATTCTCGACTGGAAATCGTCACTTACGGAAATCATTTCGTATACCGTCTGCGGATCGGTTACCATAAACATATTGGCGGAAAGCTCAAGATCCCGGAAATGCTGCTTGAGCCTAATGGTTCCGGTTTTCACAAAGATAAAGGCCGGATTATCAGGCCGGAACGGCTTATCGACCGCAATACGTTCGAAAATATTGTGTTGCGTAAAAATCTCAACGCCGAATTTTTCCAGGACAGACATAAGACAAATGTAAGCAATCTCTTCAGCGATTGCAAAAATTTATTATTTTAGTGCTTTCCAAATTACTGATATGAGAAAGATCGATTTACTGTTTGCAGAATATGCCGAAAGCCACAGGAATGCTACCAATAAGCTGATCCACTGGATCTGTGTCCCGCTGATTTTCTGGACGATCCTTGGTTTTATTTCCGTTATCCCATCCAAGTCCATCGGCTTCCGGTACATCGGGGAAATCAGTTATGTAAGCTTGGCAGCCATCGCGCTGGTTACCCTGTTTTATATGCGGCTTTCCGTTTTAATCAGCGTAATCATGTTTCTGGCGATGATCCTGATGGAAAGTTTTGCCTACGGGGTTAACATCCGTTTTAGAGGAGATTCCTGGATGGTTTACCTTTCCGTATTCATTGCCACCTGGATTTTACAGTTCGTGGGCCATAAGATCGAAGGCAAGAAGCCCTCTTTCCTGAAAGACCTGCAGTTCCTTCTGGTAGGACCGATCTGGCTGCTGAGTTTTGTTCTGAAAAAGCTGGGAATCAGGTATTAAAACCGGATGTTGGAAGTTATCTTAATGATTTCAAATCATTTTTTTTCGTTTATCAGTTTTCCAAAGCATAAACGGCAAAACTGGCCAGCCAGTGGTCACCGCCGTAATTTCCCTGGAACAATAATGGCAACCCGTTGTCTAAGAACCGGACTGCCGTTTTCTCAAATTCACTTTTCAACGGATGGCTTGCGGGAAGCGATTTGGCTATTCCTTTCATGCACCACGCTCTGGTAAAGGACAGTCCGACCAGATGAACCGTCTGGTAATCTGAAAGATCGCTCACCACCGGAATTTTTTCAATATTTTCAAGGCTTCTTTTTTCATAAAATGTATTCAGCCATACAATGAATTCTTTCTGTGGCAGCACCCTTCGCATCAGGTCGGCAATTTCCAGGCTCGGCGAAAAGAAATCCGATCCGTCCGGCTCCAGGTACGCAGGGGTTTTGGAGTTGTGCAGATAAAAATATTTAGCCTTTTCAATCAGCTGATTTTCAAAATCCTTATCCCCGGTTGCCCGTGCCCAGTCCAGTGCAAAAACCATGGCAAATGCCGTGTTCGGGTGAACGCCTGTTCTGTTGGGATACGTCTGCTTCGGTAAAAAGGTTTTCCAGGAGCCCAGAATCTTATCGGTTAGCGGCTTCAGGTTCCGGTGCCAGATTTTTGCTTTCGGATGGTCCCAGGTAGCCAGTTCCTCGTCCAGCTTTAAGAGCCAGGCCCAGCCATAGGTTCTTTCAAAAGTTCCGGTCAACTGGTATTTGGTAAAATAATCGGCTTCGGTCTGAAGGTTTTCTTTTTTGAAAGAATTTTCAAGAATCGCTTCAATATCTTTCGCCACTGACAAATCGGGCTTTGTTTTCAGCAGACGCACCAGCATCCAGTGCCCGTGAACCGAGCTATGCCAGTCGAAACAGCCGTAAAAGCTTGGATGCAGGTCTTTCGGGCTTAAAGGAACTTCGTTTGCCGTATTAATAATATGCGCCGTTTTATTCGGATACTCCTGGTTGATGCAGTGCAAAGGCTTTTCGGATAATTTAACAGCCATGTCATCCGTAAGTTTCGGACCTTCCTGGGCAAACATCAGAAATGGAGCAAAAGTAAAGGCTAAAAGGTTTTTTTTCATGTAATAAAAATATAAAATTATTATCATATTTATCCCGGAACATCCGAATATTCATCATTTTTTAAAATTTATGCTTAGGATATTTTTTAAAGCATAATTTTTGATGGGATTGATAAAACTTAATTATGAAAAAATTATTTCTGTCCGTATGCTGCTTAGTTCTTATCAATTGTAAGAAAAGTGAACCTCAATCCTTAAATGCCAATCTCGTTGATGTTCTTCAGAATGATAAAGTAGATGCATCCATCAGATTTTCATCAGAAAAGACGATAAGTGAAAAGACAACTTCCATTTCAAGGAAAGTCATTAAGAACGGGGATATGAAAATCCAGGTTGCTGATATAAATAAGGTTCAGAGCCAAATCAGTACCTTTCTAAAAAATAACAAAGCATATATTCAGAAAGAAGAGTTTCAGAATAATGATCTTGATGAAAATCTGCATCTGATCATCAGAGTTCCGCACCAAAATTTCGATGCCCTGATCAATTCATTTTCGACCGGTGTCGGTTCCGT
Organism: Chryseobacterium sp. SN22; assembly: GCF_008329705.1. Classification (GTDB taxonomy): domain Bacteria; phylum Bacteroidota; class Bacteroidia; order Flavobacteriales; family Weeksellaceae; genus Chryseobacterium. Next base: position 53,482 of record NZ_VTSX01000001.1, read on the forward strand.
CCTTTCCAAAAATATATCGTCTGATGATGTCACTGAGGAATATACCGATGTCTCGATAAAGCTTGCCAACAAGAAAATTTATCTCGAAAAATACCGGGATATGCTGAAAAGCGCCAAAACAACAAAAGATATATTGGAAATCCAGGAAAATATCCGTGATCTGGAAGACGAAATCGATGTATCGGAAGGACGGTTACGGTTTATCGATGACCGTGTGAATTACAGTACCCTCAACCTGAACCTGTATAAAGAAAAAATAAGAAGCTCGGCGACATCAGGAATCGGTTTCGGAAGCCGATTCAGCGATTCCTTAACGGAAGGCTGGAACAGTTTCGTCGAATTCTTTTTGGGCATAATTTCGCTGTGGCCTTTTTTTCTGTTTATTCCGGTGGTGGTGTTTTCCTGGAGAAAATGGAGAAGTAGGAGAAAAAATAATTTAACGAATTAGTCTTAAAGAGCAGGGCCGAAAACTTTTCACATGCAGATTCTGCAGATTAATTTAATAGAATAAGTTTTCTATGGGATTTAAAATTAACACTTTAACAAGCTACGCTTTTAGAATAAAATTATTTTAAACAATAAAAATCTGCACCATCTGCAAAATCTGCGTGAGATTTATTTAACGCAAAGTCTTATTCCTCTAATGAATATAAAGAAGGAATCAGCAAGCTGATTAATAAAGCTTACGGGGCGCTTCGCGCAGCAAATTTATTTGTCATTGCCACCTGAAATCGGCGGTATGAAACTTCCATCTTTGCGTTGAAAAATTCCTCAAAAAAATCTGCGCCATCTGCAAAATCTGCGTGAGACTATGAAGACCTTATTTTCCCAGCACAAACACCGCCGGGATTTTATGAAGTTCAGTTTTTTGTTTCTGCCAGTCCTTAATCGTTTTGGTTTTGATAAATTCGTGTCCGGGATCGTTGATGTTCGCTGCGATGCAGAGTTGGGTATTCGGTGAAAGAAACTTTGTCAGGTCTTCGAAAAGCGCATTGTTACGGTAGGGCGTTTCCATAAAGATCTGGGAATACCCTGTCTTCTGAACCTGGCTTTCCAGTTGCAGGATCTGTTTTTTCTTTTCTCCTTTATCAATCGGAAGGTAGCCGTTGAAGGTAAACTCCTGGCCGTTGAAACCGCTGGAAATCAAAGCCAGAATGATGGATGACGGACCGGAAATCGGAATGACCCGGATGTTTTTTTCATGGCACCACTTCACCATCAGGTTCCCGGGATCGGCAATACATGGCAGACCCGCTTCGGAAAGCAATCCAAAATCCTGCCCTTTCAGCATCAGTTCCTGCGCTTCTTTAATATCGGCATTTTCCGTGTATTTATCCAGAAGAAAAAGCTTCAGATCAGATTGCTTTTTCTCCGGTGCAAAAAACTTAACTACCTTTCTTGCGGTTTTTTCGTTTTCCACAAAGAAGTAATCCGTCTGCATGATATAATCCTGAATCACAGGCGCAAAGTGGGTAATGGACGTGTTTTCCGAAAGATAGGCAGGAAGTAAAAAAAGCATATTGGAGTATTTTTAATTTAAATAAATTGATTTCTTGTTAAGATAAAACCTGTTCAGCCATCTTATTGCAGCCCGCTTCCAAAAGCTGGAAGACGTGCTCGAATTCATCGGCTCCGCCCCAGTACGGATCAGGAACTTCGGCATTTTCGTAGTCTCCCAAAACTTCCAGGAAAAGCGACACTTTCTGTCTCTGTTTTTCGGTTCTGGCTTTTGACACCACATCCGCCATCACATCGATATCCATGCAGTAGATTTTATCGAACTTTTCAAAATCCGCGGCCGTAATGGGTCTCGATCTCTGCTTTGAAATATCGATCCCGTGCATGGCAGCCGTTTCGATGGCTCTTTTATCGGGATGTTTGCCTTCGTGCAGAGAAATTGTTCCGGCAGAATCAATCAGGAAACTTGCAGGAACTTTTGTTTTCATAATTCCTTCGGCCAACGGGCTCCGGCAGATGTTCCCGAGGCAGACCATTAATATGTTCATTGTTCAAATTAATTAAGGTACAAAGCTAAATAAAAAATGAAGAATAAAATTATTCTCCATTTTCTATATTTATCATATGTATTCTTATTGTCTGATCCTTTCGCCCAGTTCTTTTACATATTTCTTGATCTCTTTATCGATCTTCGAAACATCCTTGATGGTATCGCAGGCATACATTACTGTTGAGTGGTCCTTCCCTCCCATTTCAGCACCGATCTTCGTGAAGGTGGAATTGGTAAGCTCTTTGGAAAAATACATTGCCAATTGTCTCGGAAGCGCAATTTCCCTTTTTCTTGTTTTGGATAAAAGCTGCTCTTTTTTGATCCCGAAATAATCGCAAACCACATCCTGAATGTAAGGAATATTGATGACCTTTTTCTGGACAGCGGCAATCTTGCTTATCGTTTCTTTTAATAAATCAAGACTAAGATCGGTCTTATATACGGTAGAATAAGCGATTACCGAATTGATGATCCCGATCAGCTCTCTTACGTTGGTCTTAGCTTCCGCCGCAAGGAAATCGAGCATATCATCAGGAAGAACGATTCCGTCCCTGCTTAATTTATCCACGATGATTTTCTTACGGGTAGAAATATCCGGGGATTTGATCTCTGCAGAAAGCCCCCACTTGAAACGGGAAACGATCCGGTCCTGAATGTCCATAATATCGGCCGGCGCCTTATCAGAAGTCAGGATAATCTGTTTTCCATTTTGATGCAGGTGGTCGAAAATATGGAAAAAGCTGTCCTGGGTCGCCGATTTTCCGGAAAGAAACTGGATATCATCGATGATCAGTACATCCACCATCTGGTAGAAATTCGCAAATTCCGTCTGCTTATGGGCTTTGGCTGCCGAAATAAACTGCTGGATGAATTTTTCGGAAGAAAGATACAGAACGATCTTGTCCGGGAACTGACTTTTCACTTCCAGACCTACGGCCTGCCCAAGGTGGGTTTTCCCTACTCCGTAACCTCCGTATAAAAATAACGGGTTGAAAGCGGTAGCTCCCGGTCTTTTGGCAATTGATCTCGCCACGGTCGCTGCAAATTTATTGCTTTCTCCTTCTATATAGTTATCAAAAGAAAAATCTGATTTCAGGTTGGAATTGATATTGACTTTCTTAATTCCCGGGACAACGAAAGGATTGACGATATTGGATGAAAAGCCTTGCGGCATCGTCTCCTGCACTTTCGGTGTAGGTGTATTTTTGCCTTTCATATTCATGGTAATCGGCTTATCCAGACCCGCAGGTTTGTTTTCGATTACTGAGTACCATAATTTCACTCCTTTTCCGATATTTTTTTTCAGGGCAGCAGAAAGAAGGGACAGGTAATTATCCTCTATATATTCCTTGTAAAAATCACTCGGCACTATCAGCGTAAGGTTATTGTCCACCAAAGAAAGCGGCTGCACCTTATCGAACAGCAGATCGAAAGATTTTTCAAGTTTTTTCAGGTCAGAACTATCTTCAGCTGCGTTGAGATTATCGCGCATGAACTGAAGGCACCTCTGCCATATCATCATTAAATTTTCATCCATAAATATGCCCCGATTAATTCTTTTGTTAGTACTCTTTTCAGAAGGACGACAAAGGTCCATAATTTTTATTTTAAAAAAAAATATTGTGCTTATTGATTATTTAAAAATATATTTGTATGTATAATCAAGCATAAAAAATGATACATACAACCCACTCATTAAGAGTACGTTACGGAGAAACAGACCCTATGAAATACGTTTACTACGGCAACTATGCGGAGTACCTTGAAATCGGGAGGGTAGAACTTTTCCGCAGCATCGGAATGTCGTATAATGAGATTGAAAATCAAGGAATTTGGCTGCCTGTTTCGGAGTATAAAATCAAGTACCTGAAGCCTGCTTTTTATGATGAAAAATTGGAAATTCATACCTATGTAAAAAAAATTCCGGGCGTCAGGATTGAGTTTGAGTACGAGATTTTTAACGAACAAAATATCAAGATTACGGAGGCCTCCACGACCCTGTTTTTTCTGGATGCCCGAACCAATAAAGTGGTAAAATGTCCCGATTACCTGATGAAGCTTATTGAAGCCCACTGGAATAAATAATTCCGGCCCGTTAATCATTTTCTTAATGGTAAGATATTTTCCATTACCCATTCAATATCTATTATTATATTATTAAAAAAAAGAATATACATGAAGATTGCATTTTTAGGTCCTTATGCCAGTTTTACCCAACTGGCCGCCAGCCAGCTTTTCCCCGGCAGAGAACTTTTGCCGCAGGCTAATATTTTAGATTGCTTCAACGCCGTTGAGCTTGGTGAAGCAGACCAAGCTGTAGTTCCGCTGGAAAATTCGATCGAAGGAACAGTTTCCATGACTCTGGATTACCTGTATAAAACTTCCGGCATCCGGATCGAAGCCGAAGCGGTGATGCCGATCGCCCACCATCTGATGGTGCATCCTGATTGTAATACTGAAAATCTGGAGAAAATTTATTCCCATCCTCAGGCACTGGCGCAAAGCTTTCATTTTCTGGATTCCCGGTTTAAAGAAGTTCCCAAACAGGAGTATTCCTCTACGGCAGCGGCTGCCAAACACATTTCCGAAAACCCGCACCGAAACCTGGCAGCAGTGGCCAACCAATTTGCGGCAGATTTGTACGGCTTAAAAATTATTCACCGGAACATCCAGGATATCGAACAGAACCATACAAGATTTATTATCATCTCAAAAAAGCATGAAGAATATACCAATGATGCCCTGGAAGTCTTAGGAGAAAAATCCGGACTGCTGATTACCCTTCCTGAAGATTATGCCGGAGGGCTTCACCAGGTACTTTCGGTTTTTGCCTGGCGTAAAATGAACCTCAGCAAGATCGAATCCCGGACTTTGAAAACAGGACTCGGAAATTACTTCTTTTTTATCAATGTCGTGGGCAGGTGGGAATCTGCTTTACATTATAATGCCCTTGAAGAACTGGCAGTCTTAGGTACTGACACCGGCTTTCTGGGAAATTATAAAGAATTCCTGTTAAAAAGCTGACAAATTTTTTATCAATAATGCAAATCCCTTCTTTTTCAGTTTTCGGTTAAAATAATTCAATTTTTTCTATAGAATCTGAAACTGTTGTTGAGTGTTATCAACAGCCCACAACCAGGGCCTGAGAAGAATATTTCTTTTTATATTTCTCTAATTATTGATAAAAAATATTTATTATAAATATTTTAATACAAAATCAATATATAAGCAATATTTTAATCTATAAACACAAAAAATTAGAAAAAATTTAATTTAAAATAGTATTTTGCATAATATTTGATGAAGTTTTTATGAAAAACTATCTGAGAATAAAGCTCTAACTAAAATTAAATTTTTATGAACATGAAAACTAAAATTTGCAGTGCCATTTTAGCTTTAATGGCACTTCCTTTTGCGGCCCAGAGCGGTGCGGTGGGTATTAATACTACGACCCCTCAGGCAACCCTGGATATCAACGGAAATTTAAAAATCAGACAGGCTCCTACAGCAGCAAGTACTACAGGATATCAGATCCTGGCCGTCAACCAGAACACCGGCGGTGATTTTGAAGTATCGCGGCTCAATCCTCAGCTTATCGCAGACCTGGCTACCCAGGGAGGAACTACCGGCGTAGCGGCATCCGTTTATTCTGCCCGGAAAACAGCAGGGGTGACTTTAGTATCTGCCACCGTTTTCCCAACCGGTTTCAGGTCGGTAAACTTCGTTAATGCAGAAAGAACGGTAGGATCTACGGCAGTATTTTCTGATGCGGACAATACGTATACCGTACCGAGTACAGGCGTTTACGCCATCGGGTTCTCTTTCCGTTATGGAACGGGGCTTCAGGCGACTTTGCTAGCCAATTCTCCGGGTGTAGGGATCGTAAGAACCAGAAACACAACATCTACGGTGATTGACAGCAGACCTTTCAGCGGAGCAAACCTGGTCGTCCTTAATTTAACGATTTCGGAAGGAAGTGTGAACTCATTGTATCCTTTGCAGGCGGGTGATAAGATCTCTTTCGGACTTACAGGATCTACCCTGCTGGATGCTACCATTCTGGGAACCAGTACGAGTTCTTTCTATATTTACAAAGTATCTAACTAAAAATCACCCTATTAAAGCAAATCTTATACCATCTAATTACTAACCGTGTTAATCACTATATCTTAATTTTAACTCATTATGCTTCCGTGTAATGGGTTAATTTTTTTTCACCGATCTAAACATTTGATTATATTTGATCACCCAACGATTTGAAATGACGTATGCAATCATCATCATCGCCGTACTGGCCATTTGTATTTTTAATAATTACAATGAAAGGCTTAAGAGGCTGGAACGGGAAATTGCCGAACTGAACCGGAGAATAAATGAAAAAGGCCTGCATCAGTCCCGGAGTCTGACAGAAGCTGCTGCCAACACTCCGGAAAATACCGAAGCCCATACAATCCCGGCACTTTCCGTATCGGAACCGATTACGGATCCATTGCCGCACGAACAGAAAAAAGACCGGCTTGCACCGGTATTTGAATTTTTAAAACAGAACGTCCTTACGATTATTGGAATTTTTACCCTGGTATTGGGAATCGGCTATTTTGTAAAATATGCCATCGACAAAAACTGGATCGGTGAAGCCCCGCGGGTGGGCATCGGATTCCTTGCCGGAGCAATCATTATGGGTACCGGCCATATCCTGAGGAGAAATTATGCCGCTTTTGCATCCATCATTACAGGAGGCGGAATTGCAGTCCTGTATTTTACCATTACCATTGCTTTCCGGGAATATGAGCTTTTTTCGCAAGCTGCTGCTTTTATGATCACCTGCAGCATTACCTTAGTGTGTATTTTGCTTTCAAATTATTATAAAAGTGAAATCCTGAATCTTTTTTCCCTTTTTGGAGGGTTTCTTGCACCTCTGATGATCAGCACCGGGGAAAGCAACTATCTTTTCCTGTTTACTTATCTTACCGTTTTAAATACCGGAATGCTGGCTGTTGTTTTCCTGAAAAACTGGAAAAGCGCAGGCTGGGTCTCCTTTATCTTTACAACCATTTACCTTGCCTACTGGACGATAGAACAGACGGAAATGCTTAATGTCTATTTTTATATTATTACCTATATCATTTTCTACCTCTTTGTCCTTCAGAAATATTTTAAGAAAAGCATTCTGCTTCCGTATGACATCCTGATGCTTGTATTGATTAATTTTACAGGTATTATCGGCCCGGTTTATATTTTTGAAACTTTGCAGTACGAACCGGTTATCATTTTTCCCATTGTTTTTGCTTTGTTGAACCTCAGTTTACTTTACCGGGAATATGTTTCCGGGAAATTCGGGATCAATTATTCCGTTTTTGCAGGAATAACGGTGAGCCTTTTTACTATTGCCGTTGCCTTACAGTTTAAGACACATTTAATTACAAGTGTATGGGCAATTGAGGCCACCCTGCTGCTTTTCATCTGGAAAAAGAGCAGTCTCAATATCTTTAAACTTTGCTTTTATATTCTGTTTCCGTTAGTGATCATCGCACAGCTGGTTACCTGGACCGAATATATTAATGCCAGGGATCTCCACATGGTCTTCAACCCGGTTTTTCTGACCAGTGCCGTAACAGTAGTTACGACATTCGCCAACTTAATTCTGCTGAGAAAATGGTCCGGCAGTACGGATGAAACCAGCAGTTTCTTCGAAAACCTCTTTACGGTAGTAAGCTACGGCGTTATTTATATAGCCCTTCTGCTGGAACTCCTGTATCATATCTCGGCAAAGCCATGGATCGTCATCTTCAGTACCGCAATTTTGTACAGCATATTATTTATTTTCATCATTCTCTTATTCAGAAAAAAACTCGAAATCAACAAAATCCTGGAAATAGCCCTCGTGTATATATTTTGTGCATTGATTATAGGCAATACATTAATTTCCGGTTCCGGAATCGTTTCCCATTATTTAATGGGAAAATTATCCCTTGCTTTTTATACTACTTACCTGCTCTATTGGATTCCGTTTATCATTGTACTGGCATCCGTTTTACCGAAATCGCAGTTTTTAAAGATAAAACTTTCACATTGGTGGGCCTCGCTTGCCTTTATTGTTGCGGTGAGCGGTGAATTGTATAACCTGTATGTCCTGTCAAATGCCCGCAACATTTCAGAAGTCGCTTTTCTTACCAGACATTTCAGCCTTTTGTACCTTCCGATTATATGGGCAGTCCTTGCAAGCCTGTTCCTTTACAAAGGACTAAAAAGCGAAGCGGCAGAATATAACAAAATAGGCTTTATACTTATCGCAATTATGATCTTCAAGCTCTATGCTTATGATGTCTGGAAAATGGATAATGTATCAAGAATTATCGCCTTTATTATTCTGGGAATCATTTTGCTGCTGAGTTCATTCCTTTTTCAACGGGTCAAGAAAATCATCAGAAACATGGTGGAAAAAAAAGAGGAAAATACCAATTCTTAAAATACAGAAAATTAAACCCATTTAATTAATCCTTATCCTTTTATAAAATTTTATTTACATTTTATAAAAAATAACTATATTTATCACGTTTTTAATCGTTACTTATTCCTAAACCATTATGAAAAAATTATTCTACTCTTTTTTGTTACTGTCTTCGGCAACGCTGTTTGCCCAGAAGAACTCATCGACACGATTTGCAGTGGCCAACGATATCGTAGGAACGGTAGATATGTTCAGTACAAATCTTAAAAGCTACGTACAGAGTACACGTACCTTCAAATCTGCAGCAGAACTCCCTCAAAATCTGAAAAAGTTTAATGCGATTGCAGAAAACGGACTGGTAGAATACAAACTGAAATCCGGATTCGGTACTTTGGACAGACTGCCTCTGTCTGATCTTAATGCCCAATACAACCTGGCAAAAAATACACCGGTCCTGATCGACGGATATGAATTTGCCAATACTGATACGCTGATCTACGGAAACTTATTAAGTAACGTTCAGGTGATCGATAATAAAGGAAGCAAGACGGTGTCCGTAACTACTAAAAAATAATTTTTCCGGTCATATTTAAGCAAAGGATACTCAGCCGAGTATCCTTTAATATTTACCGTTCCATTTCTTTTTCAGTTCCTCACTGATTTTCTTTTCGGTCGCATTATTCCCTGGTTCATAAAGTTTGGCATCCTTAATTTCTTCCGGTAAAAAGGTCTGGTCTACAAAGTTACCTTCGTAGGAATGGGCGTATTTGTATTCCTTTCCGTAATCAAGGTCTTTCATCAGCTTAGTGGGTGCATTTCTAAGATGCAGCGGTACCGGAAGGTTCCCGGTTTTCTTTACCAAAGCCAATGCTTCATTAATCGCCATATAGGTAGAATTACTTTTCGGGGAAACCGCCAGATAAACAGCGGTTTCGCTGAGAATAATCCGCGCCTCGGGATTTCCGATGACATTGACTGCCTGGAAACAGTTATTCGCGATAACCAGCGCATTCGGATTGGCCAGCCCGATGTCTTCCGATGCCAGGATCAGCATTCTTCTGGCAATAAATTTAATGTCTTCGCCACCGGCCAGCATTCTTGCGAGCCAGTACACTGCACCGTTGGGGTCGCTTCCCCGCATCGATTTGATGAAAGCCGAAATAATATCGTAATGCTGCTCACCGTTCTTATCGTAAAGTGCCATAGTCTCCTGCAAAACTTCCAGCACGTCCTCATTTTTAATTTCCTTTTTTTCGGAGTTCTTAAACTGGTTCAGCACCAGCTCTATGGAATTGATCAGCTTCCGCGCATCACCTCCCGAATACTGGATGAACGCTTCTTTCTCAACGATTTTAAAAGAAGTATTCTCATCCCGGTTGTATCTTTCAGAAGCGGTATCAATCAGTTCCTCCAGCTTTTCATAAGTCAGTGCCTTTAAAACATACACCTGACTTCTGGAAAGCAATGCTGAAACCACTTCAAAGCTCGGGTTTTCCGTGGTGGCCCCGATCAGAACGATCCAGCCTTTTTCTACCGCGTGAAGCAGGGAATCCTGCTGGGATTTGTTGAACCGGTGAATTTCATCAATGAACAGAATCGGAGATTTCCCCGAAAAAAGGTTTTGCTTCTTTGCATCCTCGATTACATCACGAACATCTTTCACACCGGAAGAAACCGCCGAAAGCTTATAAAACTTTCGTCCCGAGTTTTCAGAAATGATTTCAGCCAGCGTGGTTTTTCCTGTACCCGGCGGCCCCCAGAAGATCAGGGAATTCAGGGAATTATTCTGCATCATCTTCCTGATGGTCCCTCTTTCACCCGTAAGATGCTCCTGCCCCAGAACATCATCCAGTGTTTTAGGTCTCAGTTTTTCGGCTAATGGAATATTTTGATTCAATATTTTAAGATTTAAGTATAATTAAGTTAAGAGCAACGTTCAAACCAATAAAAATTTCCCGGATTTTTCTCCTGGGATAAGTGAATCTGCGAACACCGGAATTTCTCCGATGAACAGCCCTCTGCTGCTCTGAAAGTTCTAACAAATTTAAACTAATTTTCAATTTTTTACCCTATTTTTGCATTGTTTTGAAACTTACATTCAATAAAATAGTCACTTTTCCTCTGGTAATCTTCATCAGGTTTTACCAATGGTTTATTTCGCCGCTGCTTCCCAAAAACTGCCGTTATGAGCCGACGTGCTCCCACTATATGGTAAAGGCTTTGCAGGTTCACGGGATTTTCAAAGGATTCTGGCTGGGTGTAAAAAGAATTTCAAGATGCCACCCGTGGGGCGGAAGCGGCTACGATCCGGTGCCGCCGAAAAAGTAAAATTTAAATAAAACAAACTATTAAAAAAATAGCAATGAGCAATATTTTTCTCAGAATGTATCTCGTCATTTTTGCGCTGATCACTCAATGTCTTTTTGCGCAGAATTATCCCGACGGCCTGTCCGACGGCACCTTACACATTAATTCCGCCAATGTTCCCGTTAAGATCTATTCTACCACGGAAGTACAGGATCTTAACGAATTTGCAGATAAACCGATTAAAGAAAATGTATTGGTTATCTTCAATGAATCCAACTTCGAACCGGCTTATGTGAATTACAGCACGGCAACTTTAGCCAAATATAAAATGGTCCATTACCAGTTCTTGGATAAAAATTTTCAACTGATCGATACACCGGCAACCAGCGAAAACATCGGAACATTTAAATATGCCGTTAAAACCCCGAAGCCAATCTCGGATGCCGACCAGGTAAGCCTGGATACGCCTTTCAAAATCTGGAATCCTTCGAAAGGCATCCAGTTGGGGCCGGTAACCCTGCATTTTTACAGCCTGATGTTTATTTTTGCCTTCGGTTTCGGCTATGTGCTGATGAGCAGGATTTTCAAGATCGATAACGTCAACCAGAAATACCTGGAACCGCTGTTCACATGGACCCTGATCGGAACGATTCTGGGAGCGAGAATGGGACACGTAATTTTTTACCAGCCGGAGCTTTTTAAGGAAGATTTCTGGAGTGTATTTTTGCCGATCAGTACTAAAAACGGATTGAAATTCACCGGATTTTCCGGATTGGCAAGCCATGGGGCAACCATTGCACTGATCCTGACCACACTGTATTATTCATTTAAAATCATTAAAAAGAATCCGTTCTGGGTGTACGACCGTTTGGGGATCGTGGTTTCCCTGGGCGGGGCATTTGTAAGATTGGGAAACTTCTTCAACTCGGAAATTATCGGGAAGCCCGCTGATCCGAATTCCCCTTTTGCCCTGCTTTTCCCGCAGCAGAGCAGTGAATATGGCGTAACGGTTCCGCGGTATCCTTCTCAGCTTTTTGAAGCTTTCGGTTACGTCTGTCTTTTTGTACTGTTGTGGATCCTGTACAGAAAAACCAACAAAAAATACCAGCAGGGATGGCTGTTCGGATTGTTCTTCATTATACTTTGGGCCATCAGGTTCTTTGTTGAGTTCCTGAAAGAACCTCAGGGTGACGAATTCATCCAGTTCGGAGGACTTAATACCGGGCAGATCTTATCCATTCCTTTCATGATTGCCGGGGTCATTATTATGATTGTTTCTAAAAAATTCAGAATTACCCAGGCAGAAAACGAAAAACCGGAGTAACGAAATAAATTCAAAATAAAAAAGGCAGGTTTGTATTACAGACTTGCCTTTTTTTTATTGATTCCCTGTTACCAATCAGTAGAATGAGCTACAGCCCATTCCTATTGATATTTGCAATTACCAGTAATCATTACAATGCTTTTACCACCAGACTGTTCAATTCCGTAAAGACATTTCCGAATTCATGGATAACATCGGTTGGGAGCATTGATTCTTTAGAGTATTTTTCCGAAGCAAATTCTGCGGCCCGGCCATGAAACCAGACCCCTAAAATGGCTGCTTCCTCCTGGGTATAATTCTGTGCGGAAAATGAGGTGATGATGCCCGTTAAAATATCCCCGCTTCCGCCTTTTGCCAGCCCTGAATTTCCTGTAACGTTGTAGAATACTTTTCCTTCAGGGGTTATCACCTGCGTGCGGTGATCCTTTAAAACAATATACAGGTGATGTTCTTTGGCTTTGGCTTTTCCCAGCTCTACCCGTTCGAAAGAATTTCCCGTAGCTCCGAACAGCCTTTCAAATTCTTTGGGATGAGGCGTAATGATTGATCCTTTCGGGATCAGCTGTATATTTTCGGGATCCTGTGAAATCATATTAAGTGCATCGGCATCTAAAGTCAAAGGCTTTTCATGTTCTTTTAAAAAGGTAATAAAGGCCTTTATAGTTTCTTTATCGGTTCCCAGGCCTGGCCCGGCTCCGTAAACAGCCTGCTTATCCGTTTGAATATGATTAATAAACTCTGTTCCGCCTTCGATGAACATGGCTTCCGGATTGGAGGTCTGTAAAATCTCATAGCCACATTTCGGCGCAAGGGTAAAGGTAAGCCCGGCTCCGGTTTTCAGTGCTGCTTTTGTTGATAAAACCGCTGCTCCCATTTTGCCGTAGCTTCCTCCGACAATCACCACTTTCCCGTAAGTACCTTTATGCGAAAATTCCTGCCTTGGCCTGAAGATCTTCTTAACGGCTTTATCATTGATTACAAAATTATCCGTTTCCGTTTCTTCAATGTAATCTTCGCTGATATTAATATTTAAAATTTTTACTTTTCCGGCATATTTTCCGGTTTCAGGATGAAGGAACGTTTTTTTCCAAAGCTGAAAGCTTAAGGTATAATCGGCTTTAAAGATAGAGGCACCTTCAGGAGAGACCGAATCGGCAAAAAGCCCGGACGGAAGGTCGATGGAAATCTTTAGGTTGGCCGTTCCATTTAACAATTCGATCAGGTCTTTAAATTCGCCTTCCAGCGGTCTTGACAGTCCGGTTCCGAAAAGTGCATCAATAATGATGGTCCTGCTGTCGAAACGGTAATCTGCTGCTTCTTTAAATTCTCTTACCGAAATCCCCGAAATTTCCTTCAACTCCCTGAAGTTGCTCTGGGCATCCGAAGAAAATTTAGCCTTTGAATTGGTAAAAACATCAATATCAAACCCTTTCTGATACAACATCCTGGCAATAGCAAAGCCATCGCCGCCGTTGTTCCCGGTGCCACAGAAAATGGCAAAATTCCGATGGTTTTTACAATTTTCGGAGATCCAGTGGACGCAGGCTTCCGCGGCCCGTTCCATGAGCTGTATGGAAAGAACAGGTTCATGTTCGACCGTGTACCGGTCTCCCTTTTGAATTTGCTCTGCTGTAAAGATTTTCATATTTGAATGCTATTAGTGTTTCCTCAGCAATTTACGAAAACTAATGCTAATAAAAAATTGCCCTATGACAGGAATGGCAATACTTTTTTATAATTAATCGCAAAAATTTATAGCCGGAATCAAAGGATTAATTTTTTTTTGTACCTTATTCCTCTGTTTGTCTATAATAATAAACTAAAATACGTTATGGGATTTGTAAAAGAATTTAAAGAATTTGCCTTCAAGGGAAATGTCCTTGACCTTGCCGTTGGAGTGATTATCGGAGCAGCATTCAGTGCGATTGTGAAATCATTTGTGGATGATATTATTACGCCTCTGCTGTTAAATCCGGCTCTGGAGAAAGCCAATGTAAAAAACATTGCCGAACTTTCCTGGAACGGCGTGAAATACGGAAGTTTCCTGTCCTCAGTAATCAGCTTTTTTATCGTTGCCCTGGTTCTGTTTGTTCTGATTACAACCATCAATAAACTGAAAAGAAAACCGGAGCCGGTACCGGTGGTTCCTGCAGGACCTACGGAGGATCAGAAACTCCTGGCAGAAATCCGTGACCTGCTGAAAAGCAAAAACGGCTTGTAAATAATACGTCTATACTTTTTATTAACCACAATAGTCACAAAAGATATTGATGTTGTATAAGAAAGTTAGGCACCGGATGATAAAGAAAGCACATCCATTGGTGATCAACCGATAATAAGCGGTATAAAAATCCCCCTCTCTCGGAAGGGTGTCAAAAACTCTGAATTTTTGACGGAGCGGTATCTGGATTCAGTTAGTTTAACCTGTATAAATAACAAAGCACTTCATCTGAAGTGCTTTGTTATTTATTTCAATATTGAATTTGTTACTGAATCTGTAAGATGCTGGAAATCTGTTCTGCCAGCGAAAGCCCGATCCGGTCCTGGGCTTCCAGGGTAGCAGCCCCTGTGTGCGGGGTCATGGATATTTTCGGATGGGTAAGGATTTCTTTGGAAGGTGTCGGCTCGTTGATAAAAACGTCAAGTCCTGCAAACTTCACCTTCCCCGAATCCAAAGCTTCAATCAGGGCCGCTTCATCGATAACTCCGCCTCTGGAGCAGTTTACGATCGCCACGCCATCCTTCATGATTTCAAATTCATTTTTGCCGATCATGTATCCGTCTTTCTGTGCCGGAACGTGAAGCGTAATAAAGTCCGAATGTTTCAGCACGTCCTGAAGCGGTTCCGTTTCGATATCTACATTGATGAACTGGTTATTATAAAATTTCACCTTAATGCTTGCTCTTCCGACGTTGCTGTCGGCAGCGATAACCCGCATTCCAAGACCTAAGGCAATCTTGGCAACCTCCTGCCCGATCCGCCCCATTCCTACAATTCCGATGGTTTTTCCTTTCAGTTCGATTCCTCCGGAATAAGCTTTCTTAAGACCCGCAAATTCGGTATCGCCTGTCACCGGCATTTTTCTGTTGGAGTCCTGTAAAAATCTTGCTCCTGAAAACAGGTGGGCAAAAACCAGCTCGGCTACGGATTCGGAAGAAGCCGAAGGCGTATTGATGACATGAATTCCCTTTTCCCTGGCGTAGTCCACATCAATATTATCCATTCCTACTCCGCCTCTGCCGATGATCTCGATCGAAGGGCAGCTATCAATAAGGTCTTTACGTACCTGCGTAGCGCTGCGCACTAAAATCGTACGGATCTTGTGTTCGTTAATATAATCCACCAATTGCTCCTGCGGGACTTTTGTTGTAATAACTTCAAAACCTTTCTCCGTTAACGCATCAATCCCGGACTGATCCAAGCCGTCGTTTGCTAAAACTTTCATAAAACTTTTTATTGATTTAATAATTGAAAAAATTAAAGATTAATTGTGCTTCCGCAATATTTAATCGTTTAATCTTACGGTAATTTTTTTATTCCTCTTCTTCTTTGAATACCTCAATCGTTACCTGCTTTTCCACAAGATCGGTGAATCTGCCTTTGTACCGGGTAGCCCTTACCAAATGGTTGTCGATCCAGTGGTAGTTCCCTCCCCTCGGTTTTCCGCATAATACGCTGTGGTATTTAAAACCGTGCTTATCCAGCCAGTCAATGGTAATCTGCTTAAGGTTTTCGGTTCTTGAAGTGAAGAAACAGATCTGGTGGCCTTCATCGTACCATTTGTTGATGGTTTCCAGGGCATCCGGAAAAGGCTCACAGGTCACCATTCTTTCGGGTTCTTCGTTGGGAACGTCTTCGGTAATGGTCCCGTCGATATCAATTAAATAATTTTTTACGCCGTCCTTCAGAATCGGACTCAAGTGATCTATGTATTCTAATTCCATCGTGAAAATTTGAATCACAAAGTTAGGGTTTTTACTGTAAAAAGGCTTGTTAATCTTGCTTTATATTAAATTTTCACTTAAAAAACATTTATTTCATAAATAATATCGGCAATCATTCTGCTTTTGAAAATTTTATCTCATTTTTTTTACACGATTATAAAAAAGCTTATGCAGCCGTTTAATATGGTATTTATGTGAAACCCAAAAATAGAATTACCTATGAGAATTCATCCGCTAGCCATCGTAATTTGTTATTATTTTTCGTGCAACAAAAACAATAAAAAGGAAGAAACAGTCTTGAAAAGTTCTGACACTATATTGATTACGCTGCCTGAAAAATAACTCAGGTTGAAGAAATCAAAGAACAGCCAAAAACAGAAATATACCGTTAATCACCGGATCCAAAGATACTCCCGGGATTATCAATGCGGATGATGTTGCAAAACTCCCAGAACCCCTAAAAGCAATTGCTGCTTTATACAGCGGACTCGGAGAATCGAGCTGCGAAGAAGGCAATTGCGGACTTACAACTGCTCCGGGTCCCGGAAAACAGGGTTCGCAGGCTCAAAAAGACCTGGTGAAAAAGTGGTTTCAGAAAGATGCAGCAGCAGAATAGTTGATTAAGCAGGATTTTTACCAGATGCCGGATTCTTCTTCCAATTTTTCGGATTTTCAATCCCTGGTTTTCGAACAGAAAGGAGATACGGTAATAGTGAAGTATAATTTAATGACTTACAGCCACGGAGAAATCGACTATATCAAAGAACCGATTCGTCATTAAAGGAAATACGATAGAAACCCTTCACCGCAATATCTGGAAAGATGTGAAGTAATTTTTATTTAACCATTTACAATAAGCTGTTTACTGTCCGGTAAACAGCTTTTCATTGAAACAGAGTAAGATCGATCAGCAACGCTGCCTTCGCCCAATCAATATAGCTCCTGCCATTCAAAAACCATGATGTTTTACCAAAAATTTCCAAAATACATTTATTACACTTACATTTGTAGAAATGGAAGAATTCGTAGTTTTAGTGAATCCCGAAGATGAAGTTCTTGGCCTTATGGAAAAGCAGCAGGCCCATGTTAACGGCCTTTTGCACCGTGCCTTTTCCGTTTTTTTATTCAACCGGAAAGGCGAAATGCTGCTTCAGAAAAGGGCTTCCGGCAAATACCATTCCCCGCTGAAATGGACCAACGCTGTCTGTTCGCATCCCAGAATGGAGGAAACCTATCTGGAAGGGGCGATAAGAAGGCTAAAAGAAGAACTTGGCATTGATGCGGAACTGACGGAAAAATTCATTTTCATCTATAAAGCCGACGTCGGCAACGGGCTTTGGGAACATGAACTCGACCATGTTTTTACCGGTATCTTTGAAGACGAATTTCTGTTAAATACCGACGAAGTGGAGGAAGTCCGCTACGTTTCCATGGAAGACCTGGATCAGGAGATGGCCGGACAGCCGGAACATTTTACGGAATGGTTCAAGATCATCCTGGAAGAATACAAACACCATTTTTCAAACCGATGAAAAGATTAATTGCAGCCATGTTGCTTTTTACAGGATCGCTGGTATTTTCCCAGTCGGTTCCTACGAAAGTCTATGAACAGGAGAACTATTCCGTCACTCTGCCGGAGGGATGGAAAGTAACGGATGACAGTAACATCATCAATATCTTCCCAGGCAACGAAGTAGGTGCCATTACCATTTCAGAATACCATGGCCTGAATCTCCCGAAAACGGAAACCAAAAAATTTATTTTGGCCCTCTACAAATCTGCGGACGACGAAAGCAAAATCAAATCCAGAAGCGGAAAAAAAGGCTACACCGAATACCGGTACGAGTATTTTGATGAAAAAGAAAAACTCTTCTGGATTACCAAAGTTCTTCAGAAAGACAAAGACCTGTTTCTGGTGACCATCAACTGCAGACAGAAATACTGGAACGGAAATTACATGAAGCTTTTCAACGAAGCTTTCGACAGTTTTACAATAAAGAAATAAAATAAAAATTAAACATGAAGAAAACAGCATTGTACGACAAGCATGCATCCTTAGGCGCTAAAATCGTACCTTTTGCAGGATTTGAAATGCCTGTACAATATTCCGGAGTTACCGAAGAGCATTTTGCCGTAAGAGAAAAAGCGGGCCTGTTTGATGTTTCCCACATGGGGCAGTTTTTCATCGAAGGAGCAGGTTCCAAAGAACTTCTGCAGTACGTTACCACCAACAATGTGGATGCGCTTGAAAACGGAAAAGCACAATACTCATGTCTTCCGAATGAAAACGGAGGGATCGTGGACGACCTTATCGTTTACAAAATGGAGGATCACAAATACTTCGTGGTAGTCAATGCTTCAAACATCGATAAAGACTGGAACCATATTTCCAAATACAATACGTTCGGAGCAAAAATGACGAACGCTTCAGACAATATGTCCTTATTAGCCGTTCAGGGTCCGAAAGCGACGGAAATCCTTCAGAAACTGACGGAAACCGATCTTTCGGAAATTCCTTACTATAACTTCACCGTAGGTTCTGTAGCTGGGGTAAACGACGTAATTATTTCCAACACCGGCTATACCGGAAGCGGAGGTTTCGAAATCTATTTCAGAAATGAAGATGCTGTAAAACTTTGGGATGCGATCATCGAAGCGGGTGCAGAAGAAGGAATTATTCCTTGCGGGCTGGCTGCCAGAGATACGCTGCGTCTGGAAAAAGGATTCTGCCTGTACGGAAACGATATCGACGATACCACTTCCCCGATCGAAGCAGGTTTGGGATGGATCACGAAATTCGATAAGGATTTTGTTTCCAAAGAAACTTTTGCCAAGCAAAAAGAAGAAGGGGTAACCCGAAAACTGGTTGGTTTTGAGCTGACTGACAAAGGCGTTCCGAGACACGACTACCCTGTGGTGGATGCGGAAGGCAATGTAATCGGAAAAGTAACTTCGGGTACCCAGTCGCCAATGAAAAAAGTCGGTTTAGGTCTTGCTTATGTAGATAAGCCGCACTTTAAGCTGGGTTCTGAAATCTTCATCCAGGTAAGAAACAAAAACATTCCGGCAAAAGTGGTGAAAGCCCCTTTCGTATAAACGGAAAATCAAATATCAATAGCCGTTCTGTAGCATTACAGGACGGTTTTTTTATGCCATTCCATCAGGTGGCATTTTTCTTGTACCCCAATTCTGAAAATTTTTAATATGAAAGTTCTGAAAAAAACAGCCGCTTTAGGCATTCTTTTGTTCGGCATGCATTTCGCCAGCGCCCAGGCCGGCATCAACAGTCAGAGCGCCGGTACCATTACCGTAGACGGCGTCGGCCAGACAAAAACATATTCTTCAGATGGAGGAACAGCAATTATCTCAGGCGTGAAGAATGTCATCACCATTAACGGGAATCTCACAAGGCTTGAAGTATCCGGGTCCGGCAACACCGTGTATATTGACAAAATTTCCCGGATCTCCGTAGAAGGCACCGATAATAAGATCTTCTACAGCAATTCACCCAACAAGAACGGTAAGCCCAGCATCTCTTCTACCGGCGTAGGCAACAGCGTCCGTAAAAAATAACAATATTTCAATTTTAATAAAGGACTTTGGATTTAAGGAAATCGGAGCCTTTTTGTTGTAATGACGAACTTTTTACAAAATGGATTTCAGGAGGCACTTCTTACATACAGTAAAACCTAACGGGCTTTGAAAACCCGTTAGGTTTGTCGTTCCTTCATTACGAAATTCACTCTTATTAATATGATAACCGCTGATATGAAAAACGGAATCCCTCCTATTAATGAAAATGTATCGATCCCGGACTCCGGAAAATCCCTCACCAGAAAAAGAAACACCAGCACAAGGATTGAACAAAAAACCGTAATAAGCGTTTTCTTCAATTTCCATGGTTCAGCCCGTAAACTTATTAAAAGTAATATCTGGCAGATGAACGAAATAAGAGCGACGGGTACTAATCTGTCATCATAAGATCCTAATAGATTCACATCCCCATCCCGGATAAATTTAAAGCCCAGAATTTCATAGATAAATAAGATGCCAAGACCATGTCCCGCACCGATGACAATACATCCGTTTAAAATTACGGTAAGCCAGCTTAAAAAATTCAGTGTTTCATTGCATAAAACCTCATAGGTTTCTGAAAGCTATGAGGTCTGGTTATTATTCATATATTCCTTCAGCTCCTCCACATTTTTCTTATCATTTCCGATAAAAATCCGGTCATCAGTTATAAAAACCGGACGTCTGAGAAACGAATAATGATCAAGCAATAAATCTCTGAAATCATTTTCCGTCAATGTTTTTACCTCCAGTCCTCTCTGCTTGATCTGGGTAGATTTTTTACTGAACAGCGCTTCGTAAGAATTTGTTTTCTCATACATTTCGGCAAGTTCGCCTTCGGTAACCGGTTCTTTCTTGATTTCCCGGATCTCCCAGCCGGTAAGGTCGAATTGGGCAAGGATCTTCCGGCAGGTGTCGCAGGTTTTCAGGTAGAATACTTTTTTCATAGTTCTCTTCAGTAGTTTGTTTACATTTCGGTTTTCAAAAGTAAGATTTAATCCAAACTTTTAAAAATTATAAATACCTTTATTCAAATTTTAAAAGGATGGAAAACAAACCGGTTACCTTTCAGTTTATTTCAGAACCTTCGGATGTGAATTACGGAGGAAATGTACATGGTGGAAGTGTCATGAAATGGATCGACCAGGCGGGTTATGCCTGCGCCACAACCTGGAGCGGAAATTATTCAGTGACCGTCTACGTGGGCGGGATCCGTTTTTATGAGCCGATCAAGATCGGGGAAGTAGTAAAAGTGGAAGCACAGGTTATTTATACGGGTTCTTCGAGCATGCATATTTCCATCAATGTATTTTCAAGAAACCTGAAACAGCCGAAATTCGATAAGAAAACCCACTGCATCATTGTTTTTGTAGCGGTGGATGAAAACGGCAAGAAGCTTCCCGTTCCCAAATGGATCCCGGAAACCGAAGAAGAAAAGCAGCAGGAACAGTACGCGATCCGCCTGATGCAGCTCCGGACGCAGATCGAAGATGAAATGAAACCTTTTTTATAACATGCAGCGAAAAGATTTTATCAGACTTTCTTCACTGGGATTCCTGGGATTGTATTCCTGTGGAATTTCTAATTTTAAAAGCAAGACAGAGACATTGGGCATTCAATTATACACCGTCCGGGATGCGATTTCAGAAGACTTGGAAAAAACACTGGAACGACTGGCGGGCTTAGGCTTTACGCAACTTGAAATCTACGGTTACAACGGAACATTTTTCGGGAAAACCCGGAATGAATTTCAGATGATCCTCAAAAATACCGGACTGAAAGTCATCAGCTCCCATCACACCACCGGAATTCTACATAAAGACCGGGGAACTTTGCTAAACAGTTGGGAACAATCCGTGGAAGACCTTCACTTCATCGGTGCGGAATATATGGTCTGCTCCTATCTTTTTCCTGAAGAAAGAACTGCGGAAAATTACCGGAAGCTCCCCGAACTGCTGAATCACTCAGGGGAAGCAGCCCATAAAGCCGGAATCCAGTTCGCTTACCACAACCATGATTTTGAGTTTGAAAAGTTTGATGAATCGGACAATATTTATGATTTCATTTTAAAACATTCTTCCCCAGAACTGGTGAAAATGGAGCTCGACCTGTATTGGATGGCAAAAGCAGGAATCGATCCGTTGGTTTATTTTGAAAAGCATCCGAAACGATTCCCGCTGTGGCACGTGAAAGACATGAAAGCCGGCTCAAAGGATTTTGCCGAAATCGGAAACGGGACCATCGGTTTTGAAAGAATTTTTAAAGCCCGGGAAAAAGCAGGTCTGCAGTATTGGTTTTTGGAGCAGGATTCGAGTGATAAGGATATGTTTGAAAGCATTAAAATAAGTAAAAAATATATTTCTGAACATCCTTATTTTAAATAAAATCCGATCAAAAAGATGAATCATGAAAAAAATTCCAACACTCTTTTTTATATTGATTATCAGCGCACTGAATTCACAGACGCATCGGTTTATCTATGAGCTTCAGTGGAAAATGGATTCTACCGACGCAGATTATCAGAAATACAACATGATTCTGGATATCAATTCCAGAGAAGTGAAATTTTACGGAAGAGATCTTTTGGTTGCCGACTCCCTGAATAAAAAGTTCGGAAATAGGGATAACAGGCATATTGACATGACCGGGCAAGTGGTAAAAAGGAAAACAAATACCATTGAAAATGAAAATTTTATCAATATTAAATTTGAATATTATTCATTTAAAACCACCGACAAAATAAACTGGAAGATCTCCGGCGAAACCAGACAGGTCCAGCAATATATGCTGCAAAAGGCAACTGCAACATTTGGAGGAAGAAATTGGGTAGCGTGGTTCAGCAGGGAGATCCCCTTTAATGAAGGACCTTTCAAATTTTCCGGGCTTCCGGGCCTGGTTTTCGAAATTTACGATACAAAGAAAAACTTCATTTATAACCTTATTAAAAGTCAGGAGCTGCCGGAAACATTTCATACGGAAGACTTTCTAGAATCCAATTTTGGAAATAAAGCCATTTCTATTAATGAAAAACAGAGGCAAAAGCTTTTAACGGAATTTTTTAATGATCCTTTTTCATTTGAAAGAACAAATTTAAATAACGATAACCGTTTAAACATCAATATCAACGGAAAAGAAATTTCTAGCATTGATGAACTGAATGCTCAGGTCAAAAACATGCAGAAGGTCATCAAGAAGTACAATAATCCTGTTGAAATTGACAAGGCGATGCATTATAAAAATTAAAAATTATTTTTATCTTTGCCTTACAAAAGGAAATGGTGTTCTTCCTTCCCCAACCGCCTCGTTTCTAACGGGCTGATGACGCCTGATTAATAGATTATCAACCATAATTTGATCAGGAAAATCATGTCTAAAATCCAGCGAACTTTAAGCACAAGTTTTCAATTTTATATCCGGTTTTTTTTCAGGAGATACCCGTCGCTTCCGTATATTATCAAATGGCTTTTGATCAGCGCGATCATCGGTGCTCTTGTCGGAACTGCTTGTGCAGGATTTTTAACGTCTTTACAGTGGGCAACGGATTTCCGGGAAAGCCATGTGTGGATTATTGCTTTTCTGCCGGTTGCAGGATTTCTGGTCGGGGCTTTATACCACTATCTCGGTAAAGAGGTAGAAGCGGGAAATAACCTGCTTCTTGAAAATATCCACGAGCCAAAAGAGACCATTCCTCTGAAAATGGCGCCTTTCGTTTATCTGGGAACCATTGTTACCCACTTTTTCGGCGGATCGGCAGGACGCGAAGGAACCGCACTGCAAATGGCCGGAGCGATTGCCGATCAGCTGGCCAGACCTTTCAGGCTTAATAAAGACGATCGCAAGGTCCTGCTCATTTCAGCAATGGCCGCGGGATTCGGTTCGGTTTTCGGTACGCCTCTGGCGGGAGCCGTTTTCGGGCTGGAAGTTTTCCTGATCGGAAGAATCCGTTACAATGCCCTTTTTCCTGCTTTTGCATCTGCGGTTTTAGGCGATATCGTTACCAATCTCTGGAATGCAAAACATACGCATTACCATATTGATTTTATTCCGAAACCGGAATTTCTTCCGGTTGTCTACAGTATTCTGGCAGGTATTGTCTTCGGAATCTGTGCAGCCGTATTCAGTAAACTGCTTCATAAAACCAGCCTCTTTTTTAAATCCAAAATAAAATATCCGCCGCTTCGTCCGGTCATTGGCGGGATTCTCGTGGCTGCTGCTGTTTCTGCAATAGACACAACCCGTTACATCGGATTGGGAATTCCCACCATCCTGGAATCTTTTACCCAACCCCTTCCCTTTCATGATTTCGCTTTAAAAATGATTTTTACGATCGTTACCCTTTCGGCAGGGTTTAAAGGTGGTGAAGTGACCCCGCTCTTCTTTATCGGAGCTACCCTGGGGAGTGCTTTATCAGTATTTGTTCCGCTTCCGTACGGTTTACTGGCAGGTATGGGATTTGTAGGCGTTTTTGCAGGAGCAACCAACACTCCGCTGGCCTGCACCCTGATGGGCATTGAATTGTTCGGGGCCGAATGCGGAGTCTATGTGGCCATTGCCTGTGTGGTCTCCTACCTGTTTTCCGGAAACAACAGCATCTACACGAAACAGAAAATCGGGGAAGCTAAAAATAAGAGGTTTGAACATCTGACGGATAAGAGCTTTAAGGATGTATGATTGACGGATGATGGATAATAAATGATGGGCAAATGTTATGTTAACTCAAAGCAGACATCCGATTAGTAGCTGGAAGAGGATGCTGGACGTTTTTGTCAGTGTCACCAAATGTCTAAATATCGAATGTTTCTTAAATTGTTTATACCTATTAATTCGCAGATCCTCTGGAGCTTTTGGTTTTTCAACAGTTCTTCAGTGCGTAATGAATTGCAAATCTGTTTTAGTGTTTTTATTCTGCAGCTTTTATAAGCACCTGCGCGCTGCGGATCTTAAAACAGATCATGATAAAAATCCTCCGTGAGGTTCGTGTTCATAAAGCACAATGACAAAAACCTCCCGGAAGATCCGAAAGGCTTTTGCGTATTAAATGTGGAAATGTTTATTTCTAATTGAAATAGTTCTTATACAGCATCGTTACAAGTGTAAACCTGCGGACAAGCGATGTACTGAGCGCAGTAAAACGGTCCTGTTACAGATCCTGAACAGCTGCATCCGCATTTTGAAAGATCCGGTGTTCCGCTGATTCCTCCTGTAATGTTTCTAAGATCTGCGTTCTTTAATTTCTTTGCGTTCTTTAAAAAATTTTGCATTGTGATTGGCTTTGAGATTAAACAATTTAGTGATGTTTCAAAGTTAAACAAATATTAATTATTCACAGCATAATTTAATATGAATTTTGATAATTTGTTTATGTTGTTCTACTTATTAATGAGATAACGCAGAAAATGTATTAATTATTTCTTAAACACTTAAATTATTCTACAAATTCGAGATCTTTATCATGGGTTTCCGATACGGTAAGAGCAGAATAAAACGCCAGTCCGAAGACGATCACGCCTACCAGCGCTGCACTGAGAACCACCGAAAAATCTTTTTTGAAAAAATCAAACGCAAAAATCATCACCGGAACCAGTCCGCGCACCATATTCGGAACCGTGGTGGTTGCCGTATTCCTGATATTCGTGCCGAACTGTTCGGCGGCCAGCGTCACAAACATGGCCCAATAGCCCGTTCCCAGACCCAGCCACACGCAGAACATGTAGTATTTCGTCTCCGAATCCGTATTTCCGAACAGCATAATGGCGACGCCGACAATGGTAAAGGCGAGCATATAAAAGATAGCCATTTTCCGGGATTTCAGAAGATGCGAAATAAACCCGCTGGCGAGATCACCCGCAGAAATTCCTACATAGGCCCACATGATCGCCTTTCCGGGATTGAGGTTGGCAATGCCCATTTCCGGTGCAAACTGGTTGGCCAGTACGGCCAAAATCCCGATGCAGTACCAGGTGGGCAGCCCGACGGAAATACATTTCAGATATCGGATGAGGCGGTTTTTGTTGGTGAAAAACGAAATAAAATTTCCTTTGGAAACCGATTGGTGCTCGATATTTTTGTAGATCCCGGACTCGGAAACGCTGATTCTCAGGAACAGCAGCATAATGCCCAGTATACCGCCGATGATGTAGGAAATATTCCATCCACCGGCCAGCTCTACGGTAAGTTGGGCCACTACAGCGCCCATCAGACCGAAACCCGCCACTACAGAGGTTCCGATGGCCCTCAGGCTCTTCGGCAGACTTTCGGAAACCAAAGTGATTCCGGCTCCAAGCTCGCCGGCAAGACCGATCCCGGCAATGAACCGTAATCCGGCGTATTGGTAAACCAAATATTCTTTCGGGAAATAAGGCAGAAAACCGCAGGCAATATTGGCCAGGGAATACACGAGAATGGATCCGAACAGAACTGAGAGTCTTCCCTTTTTATCTCCGAAAATACCCCAGAAAATTCCTCCGATCAGCAGGCCGACCATCTGGGCATTCAGGATAAAGGTTCCGTCAATATCCGGGTTGAGGCCCAGTGCTTTCAGGCTTGGAATCCTGACAATGCCGAACAGCAGTAGGTCATAAATATCTACAAAGTAGCCCAAAGCGGAAATGATAACGGGAATTGAGAAAATGTACTTCAGTTTCGAAGACAGCGAAAGTTCCTGCATGGTATTTTAAAATTTAACTAAAAATAAAAATTAATTTCAATCCTCCGGTATTTTAATTCCCGATTAAATTAATTTAACTGAAAAACAATGATCCGTTGATATTTTTAATTTTTAAATCAATATTTCGTGACTTTCTTCTCCTCTTTCTTCCATAAAGTTTACACTGCCCTAAAATTTTCAAAAGAATGTAAAAATCTCTTTTTTAAATCAAAAAATATATTTAAAATTGTAAATAATTAAATGATTAATTGTTTTTGGATACTTAAATATCCTATCGGTTATTTTATCATTTAATGGAATAATAAATTAAAGTTCAGGCTTTTCTAAATTTTTATGATCAGCCAGGAGCCGAAAAATTTAAACATTCAGTATGCTGTAGTACGTAATGCAGCTGAAAAATGGATTAATAAGCCTGCAGACAGCACCAATGACGATCTAATGTGTCTAAACTTTGATCTGAGTATTAATTACAAAACTTTAAAAAATGAAAAAACAACTGAAGTCCTTAGAAGGCAAGAAGCTAAATGCCAATGATATGATTTCCCTAAAAGGAGGAAAAGGAAGAGAACTATCCCTGGAACCTATGACTACGATGGTAATGACGAATAACAAAGGCCAGGTTAATGATGACGGATCAACGGATGATTCAGACTGGGCTTCCGGTTCAGATTTATAAGGTATGACGATCCTTAAAAAAGCAGAAAGCCAATTTTTATTGGCTTTCGTTTCTTTGGTTATGCTGGCCTCATGTTCGGGTTATAATGCAACCGTCTCGGATTCGCATAGAGAGGATGAAAGGTACCGTTATTTATTTACCAGTAACGATCATGATGTTAAATTTCACAGTTATGGCGGAAGGCAGTTGCATCAACGGATGTTTTACCGGAAATACGGAGAGCTGGTTTTCACCTATTATGACCGGCTGAGACAGATTAAGAAGGAAAAAGGCAATGCTGTGTATTACAGCCTGTTTATCGTAAAAGATATTCCGGAAAACGTTCTCCGGAAAAACGATACGGTAACAGTGAAGCTCTACAACAGGAAAGTCACCAGCTTCAGCGAAAATGACAGCAAAGGAAGGAAAAAAATCTACAAAAGGTATTTCTCTTCCGGTGATACGAATTACCTGTTTGTCGGGGAATATAAAAGATTCTACAAAGATGAGCCTGCGGTTTATGAGTACCATATGTCCCAGGAAATGGAAGGACTGGAATTATGAGCGAGATTTTAATTATTTCAAAAGCTGATTTTGAACTGACCACCAACAGTGTATGCGACTGGCTGAATCATTACGGGGTTTCTTTCGTCAGGTTGAATGTCGACCGGATCACCGATCCTGCCTGTTACGATCTTTTTTTCAATTTAAATGACCATGAACTGGAAATTCTTGATAAGGTTAACCACAGAAAAATCGATCTTAAAAAGATAAAGGTCGTGTGGTGCCGGAGATTTATCGATATGGTGTATGAGCAGATCGTCAGGCAGGAAAATGAGGTGGATGAAAACGTCATCAGGTTTGCCAAGTTCCATGCTGCCGAGCGGAACCGGTTTTTAAGAATTCTCTACGATTTTTATCCGGAATGGAAATGGTTCGACTACTACAAAGATTCCCTTAAAATCGATAAGATTGAAGTTTTGAGACTGGCGAAAAAACAGGGCTTAACGGTTCCTGAAACCTATATTGCCAACAGCCGGGATTCTCTACAGAAAATTTTAGATCTGAATAAAGACCTAATTACCAAACCGATTTTTGAAGGTGTTACTTTCTCTGACTTCAAAGGGATGTACGGCACCCATACCCAACCGGTTAAAAAATGTGAGATCGAAGCGTTCACTCCCTCTCTGTTTCAGGAAAATATCAATAAAAAATTTGAGTTGAGAATATTCTACCTGAATGGTACGTTTTACCCGATGGCGATTTTTTCTTCCGCAAACAGCCGGACCCAAACGGATTTCCGGAACTACGATATTTTTAATCCGAACCGTTGCGTACCGTATGAGCTGCCACAGGATATAAAAGAAAAGCTGACTGCCCTGCTGGCCGATGTACATCTAACCTCCGGCTCCATCGATATGATCAAAGATATAAAGGGAAGATATGTCTTCTTAGAAATAAATCCTGTAGGCCAGTTCGGGATGGTTTCCCGGCCGTGCAATTATTATCTGGAAAAGGAAGTAGCGGAATTTTTAATACAACAGAAACAATATGCCTGACCAATTAAAAAAGATTATCGAAAAGAACAAGGGATCTTATATTATCAGAGACCTGGATCAGCTCTTCAGCCCGAATGAGAAGCTTCCGGATTACCGGGATTGCAATATCAGATCTTCAGCGCAGAACGGATCAGGAATTTATGTAAGTAAAAAATTTTATAAAAAAATAGCCAAATTTTGACCTCACAAAATATAATGTATAAACTCTATGCCGACATTATTCCTGTAAAAGGATATTCGCGCTCGATCCTGTTTGACATAACCAAAAACAGGTACTGGTACATTCCCAATGAATTATACGAGATCATTACCGAGGTGATGGATTTTACAGATTTGCAGGCACTCTATCCTGATGATACCGGAATACTGGAGGAATATAAAAAGTTCTTACAGGAAAATGACCTTATTTTCGAGATAGAACCCGATGAGATTCATGCTTTTCCATCCATCGATATGAAATGGCATAGTCCGGGCAAGATCACCAATATGATCATCGATATCGATTCTGAAACGTCTTTCACTTCCCTATCAAAAATAAACAGGGAAATTGGAACATTAGGTGTTGAAGCGATCATGTTCCGCTGCTTTTCAGAAACAAGGCTGCCGGAACTTAAGGAGTACATTATTTACTTAAATGATGATTCTTTAAACAGGTTACGGGACATTCAGCTTGAAATCAGCGTCCCGGAAACATCAAATCCGGAAAAGATAACAGATGACCTGAAAGAAATTGAAAAGCTCCCGATCGTCAGTGCGGTTACCGTTTATACTTTAAACAAAGAATTATTAACTGCTCCGGCAGAAGACGGTAAAATTCTTATCATAGAAAAGTCCATTACAGGACCCAAAAACTGCGGGACCATACAGGGAAACATCGATTCGGTAAACCTTGAAATCATTTCAGAATCCATGCATTATAACTCCTGCCTGAACTGCAAACTTTCGATCGACAGTTCCGGGAATATAAAAAACTGCCCTTCCATGGCCCAAAGCTTTGGGAATATCGGAGAGACCACTTTAGCAGAAAGCCTGAACCATCAGGATTTCAAGCGGTACTGGAACGTGACTAAAGATGATATCAAAGGTTGTAAAGATTGTGAATTCCGGTATGTCTGCACCGACTGCCGGGCGTATACCGAACGCACCCATACCAATCCGACAGGTCTAGACCTGTCAAAGCCGCTAAAGTGTGGCTACAATCCCTATACCGGCGAATGGGCAGAATGGAGCACTAACCCCTTAAAACAAAAAGCAATTCAATATTATGGAATGGAAAAATATATTTAAAATACTGCTCTTTACAGGCTTATTTTCCAATTCAGCCTATGCACAGATCTATAAGATCGACTACCGGATGAATTACCGGGCCGATTCCCTGTCTGAAGAAATGCAGACGAAAGATATGGTCCTGCTGATCAAAGAGAAAGAATCCAAGTTCTATTCCCGGGATCAGTACCTGAACGATTCTCTGGTGATGGCAAAGGAACAAGCCGGAGCGAAGGCTCAAAAGAAATACGATTATCAGTTTATGACCATCAGGGATCAGCAGCAGAAAAAGATTTACCGGTTTACCGTTCTGCTCAGGGATCTTTACCGGATTTCAGAAAAGAGCCCCTTATTTAAATGGGAGATTACCAAAGACACCAAAGAGATCGGCGATTATACCTGCCAGAAAGCAGTGCTTACCTATTCCGGCCGTACCTGGGAAGCCTGGTTTACGACGGACGTCGCTCTGCAGAACGGCCCGTATGTCTTCGATGGGCTTCCCGGACTGATCGTCTCCATGAAGGATTCCAAAAACAATTATCAGTTTGCACTGACTGCAATTAAAAAAGATGAAACAATCAGCATTTCTTATTTCTCTACCAAACCTTTGGACGTCACCTGGAAGCAGTGGGTAAAAGTCCAGCAGGACTATTACAACGATCCTTACCGGGAAATGAAATCAGGAAATATAAAAGCAGTCTGGCAGGACGAAAACGGGAAAAGATTTGTTCCGGATTACAAAGAGCTGACAAAAACCCAACAGCAGTATCTTAAGAAGAATAACAATCCGATAGAACTGGACAATGCGATTCATTATCGTTAATAAATAGATATGGATTTAACTATTGAATAGTGTAATAACAACTAAAAATAAGAAAAGCATTCCGATAGGATGCTTTTTTTCGCTATGATTCTTCTAATCTTGAAATTAATATATTTAATCTATTGATATTTAAAACATTAATCTAATTATCAATAGCTTTGGATTAAGTCCGACATAATAATTATGGCTGAAATCGACATTACCCGAAGAAACTTGAAATAATGAGGGCCAAAGTTAATTATTGGACATCATAGGATAACTGGACTTCCTTCGACAGACTCAGGATGACAATGCCCATTTCTATTAATATTATACCGTTTTTAATAGATTGTTCATCTATTGAGAATGAACGCCGAACAAAGCCGGTAACGGATGCAGTACTGCATTTCTATTTAACGTGTGCTTCAGTTCCCGAAAACAAAAAACCTTCCAATTTCTTGGAAGGTTTTATCAATATTCTGATTATAATTTTATCTTGCAATGTTCACTGCTCTGGTTTCCCGGATAACGGTTACTTTTACCTGTCCGGGGTAAGTAAGCTCGTTCTGGATCTTTT
This sequence comes from Chryseobacterium sp. SN22, assembly GCF_008329705.1. Lineage (GTDB taxonomy): Bacteria > Bacteroidota > Bacteroidia > Flavobacteriales > Weeksellaceae > Chryseobacterium. Next base: position 84,616 of record NZ_VTSX01000001.1, read on the forward strand.
CGGAAATGTCGTAGGATAACTGGGAAGCTACTTCGTCATTTACTTTTCCGCTTTCTACCATTACTCTTAGTTCTCTGCCCGCCTGGATTGCGTATGCTGAAGATACACCGTCAAAGCTTAATGCAGCAGATTCGAGGTCTTTCAGTCTCTGGATATAAGATTCAAGTACCTGTCTTCTGGCACCTGGTCTTGCTCCGGAGATTGCATCGGCAACCTGAATGATCGGTGATAATAATGAAGTCATTTCCACTTCGTCGTGGTGTGCTCCGATGGCATTTATTACCTCTGCGTTTTCACCGTATTTTTCAGCCCACTGCATTCCCAGTAAAGCATGGGGAAGCTCGGATTCCTGCTCAGGAACTTTACCGATATCGTGCAGAAGACCTGCTCTTTTCGCTAATTTTACGTTAAGCCCCAATTCTGCTGCCATGGTTGCAGCGATGTTGGCTACTTCCCTCGAGTGCTGCAATAAGTTCTGCCCGTAAGAAGAACGGTATTTCATTCGGCCTACGATCTTAATTAATTCCGGATGTAATCCGTGGATTCCAAGATCAATAATGGTTCTTTTTCCTACTTCGATGATCTCCTCTTCGATCTGCTTTCTTGTTTTCTCTACTACTTCTTCGATTCTTGCAGGGTGGATTCTTCCGTCCGTTACCAACCGGTGAAGGGACAATCTGGCGATTTCTCTTCTTACCGGATCGAAACATGAAAGAAGGATAGCTTCAGGAGTATCATCAACAATGATTTCTACACCGGTAACAGCTTCCAGAGCACGGATGTTTCTACCTTCCCTACCGATGATTCGACCTTTCACTTCATCAGACTCGATGTTGAACACCGATACGGAGTTTTCAATCGCCTGTTCTGTCCCGATCCTTTGGATGGTCTGGATCACGATTTTTCTCGCCTCGCTTTTTGCGTTAAGCTGAGCTTCTTCCATGATGCTCTGAACATGCGCCTGAGCTCTAGTTTTAGCTTCTGCTTTCAAAGATTCTACCAGTTCGGCTTTAGCTTCTTCTGCAGAATAATTGGATATCTTTTCTAAAATTTCAACTTTCTTTGCGGTTGCCACATCAAGTTCCTGCTGTTTTCTTTCCAGGATCTCTGCCTTTTTCGCATAATCGGCAATCTGCCTGTCTAAGTCTTTTTCAAGCTTTCCGGCTTTGCTGAGCTCGTCGTTCAGCTTGTGCTCTTTATCCTTGATCCTTTTCTCCACTTCCTGCATTTTCTTTTCGCGGGACTGGATGTCGGCATCATGCTGGGATTTCAGCTCCAGGAATTTTTCCTTCGCCTGGATGTTTTTTTCTTTCTTTATGGATTCTGCCTGTACGGTAGCTTTTTCTACCAGGTTTTCCGCATTTTTCTTTGCATCATCTATAATAAATTTTGCTTTGGTATTCAGTGAGCTTTTGGAAAAAAGTATTCCTACCACTGCACCGATGACCAGGCAAATTACGCCGACTATTATGGCTGTTATTGTCATATCTATATATAAGTTTTAATTGTCCTCAATTTTGCATAAAAAAAGCCCACAACAATTCAAAGATTGAGAGTAAACTCCTAATCAACACGATTTGAACTGATTTCCATTGTCTGTAATCCGGAGAACCGGCGCGCCATTCAGTGGACATTTGTTCGGTAATTGTTTAGCGTTGAGTTTACCTTTAATGTGTTAGAATCATTGTAGGCAGTTGGCCGGGAAAAAAAATCTATTTCCCTGTTTCATTCAACGATTGATTGATTTTTGATAATCTTTCGTTGGTCGATTGTATTGTTTTATCGTAGTTCATAGACACCACTTCGGCATTGGTTCCCAGTTTCAGGGCACACATGGCCAAAGCGTCCTGTTTGTCTCTCACATCGAAATTCTGTTCAAAATCCTTAATCATATTTTCAATTTGCTTCCCGACTTTACGCAGCGTCTCTTCTTCTGCTGCCGGTACATTCAGCGGATATACCCTTCCGGCAATGTTAATGGTTATTCTTCTTACTTCCATTATAATCCACTGTTTTGAAGCTGGGCAATACAGAAATCTATTTCTTTTACCAATCGGTTGATGTGGTTTTTCATCAACTTGTTGTGTTCAGGATTTCCGGATATTGCCGAATACAATTTTATGTTTTTTTGTTCTTCTGCTAATACCTGATTTTTTCTTCTTTCCTCATCATATTTCTTCTTCAGTTCTCCATGCTCAACATTCAGTTCGGAAAATTCTTCAGTAAGATTTTTATAACTTTTCTGTAATTGTAAAATCTTTTTCTCTAATTCTGAAAAATGGTTTTCTAAATCTTGAAGCATTTCAGGTTTTCGTATATTCTAACTATTAGCAAAAATAACAAAATATTAATACTAACAAAAATAAAACGGTCTATATTTTGACGTAAAACAAAAAAGGAGACGCAAAATCGCATCTCCTTTATGTATTTTAAGATTATTCTTATTCAAATTTCAGAACGAAGAATATGGCTCTTGTCTGTAAGGTAGACATTGCAGACGTCCAGTACGGAGGTGTTGTTGCATTATCCGCCACGATTTCGTTGTTCATGATAAAGGTACCTCTTACCGCCGGCGTCAGCTTAAACTTGTTAAAGTAAAACTGGATCCCCATTTCGGCAGACCATGCAAAATTGTGCGTGGTGGAACGGAACACCTGCTGAAGGTTATCATCCGTAGAGCTTGAGTTGGACTGCAGGTTTACAATATAGTTTACCCCTGCCGCAACATACGGTCTGGAATTATACCATCTCTGCCCGTGGAATTCCAGTAAAACCGGCACATCCACCAAGGTACTTTTAATTTCCCTTACCCTGTCCTTTTCCTGCAGAGGGAACGGAATGAAAGGATCGTTGGTTAAAGTACCTGCCGCATACTGGTCGTTGGACTGTGTATTAAAAGTCAACTGTCTCTGGCCGAATTGTAACCCCGGTTCTAATCGGACATCCAGATAATCGTTCAGTCTCCACTTGGCGATAAGACCGGCACCGAAACTGTAACTTTCCTTGGATGAAACAAGATTCTGATTATTATTCATCCCATATCTCGGATTCAGCACGATACGGTAGTCCAGCCTGTTACCGTTCAGATAAAAACCCCAGCTGAATTTCTGCTCGTCGAAATCTTCCAGCTTATCCATTCTGTTACGGGTTCTGAATTGCGCGTTCGCTAAAACGGCAACATTTACTGACGCTAAAACCAGTGCTCTTAATAAAAATTTATTCATAGGGTTACTTTGTTGCTTTATAAATTGTGGCTATACCCAAACTTAGTTTTTTATATTCAACTTTTTTAAATCCTGTATCTAAAAGAATTTGTCTCATCTTTTCCCCGAAAGGAAAAGCGTTTACAGAATCCGGAAGGTATGTATATGCCCTATTATCTTTGGAAACCAGTCTGCCGATGGCAGGTAAAATGTTTTTGAAATAAAACATATACAATGGCCCCATAACCCCTTCAACTTTTGAAAACTCGAGGATGTAAACACTCTTGTTATCTTTAACTACTCTTCTCAACTCTGCCAAACCTTTGGTAAGGTTTTCAAAATTCCTTACTCCAAATGCAACGGATACGGCATCGAATCTATTGTCCTCATAAGGTAAATTCTCTGCATCCCCTTTTTGCATGGAAATTTTGCCGTCTAAATTAAGTTTTTTTATTTTAATAACGCCAACATTTAACATTTGTTGCGATAAATCCAAACCAATCACTCTGGAGCCCGTTCCCTTTTCAATGGCGATGGCCAGATCTCCTGTTCCGGTAGCCACATCCAGCACTTCCTGAGGCTGATCCTTTTTCATCCACTTCACCAATGTGTTTCTCCATAAAACATCAATTTTCAGGGAGAGCACACGATTCAGAACATCGTACTTCGGTGCAATATTGTCGAACATATCCTCTACCTGACTCTTCTTGGTAGCGTCAGAATTGTAGGGTGTAATTTTGGTAATATCTTTTGTCAAAACTTAAAACTTGTAATATTCTTTATAATAATTGAGGTAATCCTGTTTTCTGAAGATCTTCGATCTGGATTCTACCTGCTGGATATTTTTAATGAGTTTATCGTAATCCTCATCCACATTGTAGTAGAAGTCATCCGTGTACAGTTTGCTGAAACGTCTTGCGCCTCCGTAATACGGTTTTCCGTCGATAATGGTTTTATCCAGTGCCAAAAGTAAGGAATCTTTCTTCAGGTTGTATCCGTAATACTGATCATTGATATAATAATCCTGATGGGCGATATTGATCAGCCCGCGGACTTTACTCACTTCAAAAGCGGAATCAAAAAGAAGCTTTTTATTCCGGTCGAAAACTTTTATGGAGTTTTTCCCTTTATCCAGATCTATGGGAACCGTCTGGCCGCCGGCAATAATCCCTTCGGATCCGTTGTTTATTTTATAGTAAAATGTATCGGGTGTAGGATTGTCTACTACGTAATAGTTCTTTTTGGCCAAAAAAAGGAAGTAGATCCCAAAGGCAACGATAAACGCCACAACTGCAATAAGTAAGCCTTTTAAGGACGGATTATTTTTCATAGGATTGTAAAGTACAATTTCTGCAAATTTAATAATATTTTTAATTCTCCGTTATTAATATTAATTATTAACTTTGCATCTTTAAAAAATCATTTAAACGAATGCCGAATACGATCATCATTGGTTCAGGATCTTACCTTCCCAGCAGAATTATCGGGAGGGATTTTTTCTTAGATTCAGAGTTTTATACTGAAGACGGGGTAAAAATCGACAAACCTGCTGAAGAGACCATTGCAAAATTTGTAGAAATCACGGAAATTGAGAACAGAAGGTTTATTGAAGACGACCTCTCCAACTCACAAATCGGTTACGAAGCTTCAAAAATAGCCATTGAAGACGCCGGCATCGATCAGGAAGAACTGGATTATATCATTTATGCGAGTAATTTCGGTGAAGTTACCGTAAACGGGTATGCAGACTTTATGCCGACCATGGCCGCAAGGGTAAAGAATAAACTGGGTATCAAAAACAGGAAATGCGTTACCTACGATATGCTTTTCGGATGTCCGGGATGGGTGGAAGCGATGATTCTTGCTGATAACCTAATCAAAGCCAAAGTAGCCAAAACCGTTCTGGTAATCGGTGCTGAAACCTTAAGCCGGGTAACCGACCCGTACGACAGGAACCGGATGATCTTTGCAGACGGAGCGGGAGCGGTAGTCGTAAAAGCAACCGATGAAGAAAATGTAGGGATCATTGCCCATAATACCATCTGTGATAACGGAATCGAGCTGGATTACCTGGCCAATGGACCGTCCATCAATAAAGAATCCGACCAGACCCGGCTGTTTGTAAGGATGCAGGGGAGAAAAATCTATGAGTACGCTCTGAAAAACGTTCCTGCAGCGATTAAAGAAACCATTGAGGATGCCGGTCTTTCTCTGGAAGACATCAACAAGGTCCTGATCCACCAGGCCAATGCCAAAATGGATTATGCGATGATCGAAAGACTTCACAAACTGTATAATGTGAAAGACTATGACCACGCCATTTCCCCGATGACGATCCAGGATTTCGGAAATTCATCCGTAGCAACGATTCCTACCATGTTTGATCTAATTATTAAAGGAAAAATGGAGGGTCAATCGTTTAAAGAAAAAGGTAACATCGTGATGACTTCGGTTGGTGCCGGAATGAACATCAATGCTATCGTTTACAGATTTCCTTAAAAAATATATAATATAAAAAAATAGAAAGCACAAGGGAAATTATTCTTTGTGCTTTTTTTAAACCTGATTATGCAGAGAAATTTTTTAATTATTGCAGCCGTCTTCCTGTTATTGGAAGTCTATATTTACCAGGCTATAAGAACTTTAACCGATAATTCGTGGATTAAAATCGGATACGGAATCGTTTCTTTAGCGATCTACGGATTCTTCGCGTACGAAATGGCTCATTTCAATAAAGGTGAAAGAAGCATGATGCGCGCGCAGATCATGATTTCCGTCTTCCTGGTCTTCATCCTTCCTAAAATTTTCATCGTTCTGTTTTTGCTGATTGATGACATCTTCAGAACCGGAAGTTACCTGATCGGACTAACGCGATCTTCTGAGAATTTTTTCCCTGAAAGAAGAAAATTCCTAAGCTTATTGGGATTAGGCCTGGGCGGTGTGCTTTCCGCGCTTTTCATCGACGGAATTACGTTCGGGAAGTACCGGCATAAAGTAAGAAGAGTCAGAATCAATTTTGCTAACCTTCCGAAAAGTTTTAGAGGTTATAAAATCATACAGATTTCAGATGTGCACAGCGGAAGCTTTTCAGATCCAAGCAAACTGGAACATGCCATTCACCTGATCAACGAACAGAACCCCGATCTTGTATTATTTACCGGAGACATGGTAAATAACGTGGCGGATGAATTCAAGCCTTTTATCCCGCTGTTTTCAAAGATCAAAGCGAAAGACGGGAAATTTGCCGTTTTAGGGAACCACGATTATGCAGATTATGTAACCTGGGCTTCCCTGGATGCCAAAAAGAAAAACCTGGACACGCTGATCGATTACGAAAGACAGGCCGGCTTTGATATGCTTCGCAATGAACACCGGATTATTGAGAAAAACGGTGAGAAAATATATATTCTGGGGGTTGAAAACTGGGGACTGAAACCTTTCCCGCAATTCGGCAGACTGGACGATGCCCTGAAAGATGTGCCCGAATCGGCAGTAAAGATCCTGATGAGCCATGACCCTACCCATTTTGATTACGTCGTAAAAAAACATCCTGGAAATGTACATCTGACGCTTTCCGGACATACACACGGCATGCAGTTCGGCCTGGATCTGAAAAATATCAAGTGGTCACCGGTCCAGTATAGATATCCGAAGTGGGCAGATCTGTATGAAAGCGAAGGCAAAATGCTGTATGTGAACAGAGGTTTCGGTGTTTTGGGCTATCCCGGAAGAGTGGGTGTCCTGCCGGAAATCACGCTGTTTGAATTGGCGTAACACATTCAGATTTAAATTTTAAGATTCGGGGTTTAAGGTTGCTCATTATGTATAACTTTAAATCCTGAATTTGAATTTTGAATTAAAAAATATAATCTTTCATTCTTGCAGTAGCCATTTCGTTCTCATCGATCCAGCACAGAAGCTTATCGAGCTTGTCTTCGATCTTCTTCCCTGAATTCCACTTTCTGTACAGAGGAATGTCAAAACGGTATTTGCTGAAGTCGGTAAACTGCCAGGAATTAAGATAAATCAATACGAAATCATCTTTCTTCAGGGTTTCAAATACCATATTCTTATAATACTTCATCGGCAGTACCTGAAATACAAAATCGTTGTACGGCAGCTGACTGTATGGGGAAATGCTTTCCGGGACAATGCTTAATCCGTTCTCTTCAACGATTTCCGTATTGCGTTTCAGGCGTTTGAAAGGAAAAAGGATATCGGCATGATCGATATTAGAAATGTAACCAAAACCCAGCATCTTCAGTTCTTCCTGTGGCAGCTTATGGTCTTTCTGCCGGATTCCCTTAATCTGTTTTTCCAGTAATTCCTCGGTCCGTTTTTTTGCTTCTTCGATTTCCTGAAGCGTGGAATTTTTATTGTAAAAAGCAATTTCATGCCCTTTGGATGAAATTGCTTTTATAAGATTATCTAATTTTTCAGCAATGGAAACTTCAATAAAAAAGCTTGCCTTTACATCATGAATATCTAAAATCCTGAGAATAGCTTTGGTATTGGCCGTGGTAACCTGAGTCCTTTCTTCACCGGAAATATCAGCATTTTTCTTTGTACATGCTTCAATATTCTCAACGTTAAAAGTAAATAATACCATTAAATTAAATTTTAGATAAATTAGATAGCAAGTTATGTATCAGATGTTAAAATAGATTTTATTTAAAGTTAAACTTAATACAATTTAACCTTTGCTTAATTTTACTTTAAGATTGCTGATCATGTCTTTTGTCATTTCAGAAATCCCGAAACTGTAGGTAAGTCCCCAGTCTTTTTTAGCAACTGAATCATCAATGGAAGCCGGCCACGAATCGGCGATGGCCTGTCTGAAATCCGGCTTGTAATCGATCTCGAATTCCGGAATCTCCTTCTTGATTTCTTCTGCCAATTCTTTTGGGGTAAAGGACATACCACCCAAATTATACGATGAACGTACCGTCAGGTTTTCTTTCGGGGCGTCCATTAACTGTAAGGTGGCATCAATGGCATCATCCATATACAGCATCGGCATTCCGGTGTTTTCGGAAATAAAGCTTGTATATTTTCCTTCTTCGATGGCTTCGTAGAAAATTTCCACGGCATAATCGGTAGTTCCTCCGCCAGCCGGTGTTTTCCATGAAATCAGTCCCGGATAACGGATGCTTCTTACGTCTACCCCATGCTTGTCAAAATAATATTCGCACCACTTCTCACCTGCCATTTTAGAAATCCCGTAAACGGTGGTAGGATTAAGGACCACATCCTGTCCTACATTTTCCTTAGGAATTCCTTTTCCGAATACTGCGATGGAGCTTGGCCAGAAGATCTTCCGGATCAGCCCTTCTTTAGCCATTTCGCAAAAATGAAGCAGGGGTTCCAGATTCAGTTTCCAGGCAAAAACAGGCTGCTTTTCTGAAGTACCCGACAATAATGAGGCCAAATGATACACTGTTGTAATCTCATAATCTTTTACGATCTGTCTTACCAGCTGGGTATTGGTAACATCCATTCTTTCGTAATAGCCGGCAGCAGTAATTCCCTTCTGCCATCGGTCCAGCCCTGAAGCCACAACATTGTCTGCTCCGTAAATTTTAACGAGTCGGTTGGTAAGCTCGGTGCCGATCTGTCCTAAAGCACCTGTAATCAGTATTCTTTCCGTGTGGGATTCCATTTTAATTATATTAAGTTGATCAAAAACAAAAATAGATATTTTAAGCCCTATCTTAAAACAAAATTGTAATTTAGGTTACAAAATCTGCAAATGCAAAAGATCTTCTTTTCAATTATTCTGTTTTCTGCCACATTATCAGCACAATATACCGACATCAGCATTATAAAGGAAGTGAAGGTAAAGAACAGAGGCGTCGTAGTTTCTGCGCATCCGCTGGCCAGTGAAGCCGGGGCAAAAATCCTGAAATCGGGAGGAAACGCTTATGACGCAGTTGTTGCCACACAATATGCGTTGGCGGTAGTTTATCCGCAGGCCGGAAATATCGGCGGCGGCGGATTCTTGGTTGGAGTAAAAAACACCGGTGAAAAATTCACCATCGATTACCGGGAAACGGCTCCACGGAAAGCAACGCATGATATGTATGTCGATAAAAACGGAAAAGCCGATACGGATCTTTCACAGAACGGAAGACTGGCTGTCGGCATACCCGGAAGCGTGTCCGGATTTTTTGCCACCTCAAAATACGGCAGGCTTCCGATGAGCCAGCTGATTCAGCCGGCCATTGACCTTGCTGAAAAAGGCTTTGCCGTTACCCAACAGGAAGCAGCTCTTCTAAACTCTAACAAAGCCCATTTTCAGAAGTATAATTCGTCTACAAATGCCTTTATAAAAACAGCTCCCTGGAAAGCAGGCGATATCCTGGTACAGAAAGAGCTGGCCGAAACCCTGAAATTAATTCAGAAAGATGGCCTTAAAGGTTTTTATCAGGGCAAAACCGCGGAACTCCTAGTAGCGGAAATGAAAAGAGGAAACGGCATTATTACCCTGGAAGATCTGAAGAACTATAAAGCAGCGGAAAGAAAAGCCCTGGAGTTCGACTATAAAGGAAGCCGTATCGTTTCGATGCCTTTGCCTTCCAGCGGCGGAATCCTGCTGGCCCAGATGCTGAAAATGGCAAGCTTCGAAAATCTGGAAAAATACCAGCAGAACGATACAAAGGCAGTACAGATTATGGTGGAAGCTGAAAGAAGAGCGTTTGCCGACCGGGCCGAATATATGGGTGATCCGGATTTTATCCGGGATAAAACTTTATACCTGATTTCCGATGAGTACCTGAAAAACCGGTGGAAAAGCTTCAGCTTTGATAAAGCTACCCCAAGCTCTGAAGTAGGGAAAATAGTTATTCAGCCCAAAGAATCTATGGAGACGACCCACATTTCCGTGATCGACAAAGAAGGAAATGCTGCTGCAGTTACTACTACCCTAAACGGTTTATACGGTAGCAAAGTAGTGGTTTCCGGCGCCGGATTTTTTCTGAATAACGAAATGGATGATTTCTCGGTTAAACCCGGTGTTCCGAATATGTTCGGTGCGGTAGGCGGTGAAGCCAATTCCATTCAGCCGAACAAGAGAATGCTGTCATCCATGACGCCTACCATCGTCCTCAAAAACGGGAAACCGTACATGGTGGTCGGAACCCCGGGAGGTACAACCATTCCGACCTCCGTGTACCAGTCGGTTGTGGATGTTATCGATTTTAGATTAAATGCAAATATCTCCGTTAACGCTCCAAAATTTCATCACCAATGGCTTCCTGAAACCGTTGCTTTTGAGAAGAATTTCCCTGAAAGCACGATTATGGAATTGGAAAAACTGGGCTACAAAACCGAAAGGTGGAACCAGATTGGAAGAACGGAAATGATTCTGCTGGATGACAACGGGAATATCCATGCCGTAGCAGACGGCCGCGGTGATGATTCGGTAGCCGTGGAATGATTGCTACTGATTTATCTTCAGTAATGCTATGTCATTTTAATTAAATTCAGCTTCCGGAGTAAAATCAATAATTTTTGAACTTTTGATCACCCAAGGTATCAGGCAGAGTGATTTTAATCCCTTCTTGCTGAGACCATACCTTTTTACAGACTCAAATATTTCATGACTTTTATCATTAGTCCCGTAAATTTTCTTATTTTTCAGGATTAAATTCAGACTCATTGAAAGCAAAAAAATTTTACGGGCAGCTCTATTTTCAGGTAATTGTGGCCATTGTAGCGGGTATTCTTCTCGGAAGATTTTATCCCGAACTGGGCGAAAAGATGAAGCCTTTGGGCGACGGGTTCATCAAACTGGTCAAAATGATTATTGCCCCTGTGATTTTCATTACCCTTACTTTGGGAATTGCCCACATGACGGATCTTAAGAAAGTAGGCAGGATTGCTGTAAAGGCCATGATCTATTTTCTTACCTTTTCCACTTTGGCGCTGATTATCGGATTAGTCGTTGGAAATATCCTGCAGCCGGGACAGGGTTTAAACATCGATCCGTCTACCCTTTCTGGCGACGTTTCACAATACCAACAGAAGGCTCATGAATCTACCCTGACAGGCTTCATCATGAATATTATCCCGGAAACCCTTTTTAGTCCGCTGGTCGGGGAAAATATACTCCAGGTGCTTTTGGTCGCTGTTTTAACGGGTGTTGCCTTGGTGCTGGCTCAGGAAAAAAGCCGTAAAGTAACGGAGTTCCTGCAGGACCTTTCCGCTCCGGTATTTAAAATCGTGCATATGCTGATGAAGCTGGCACCGATCGGAGCCTTCGGAGCAATGGCTTTTACCATCGGGAAATACGGGCTCCATTCTGTTTTAAACCTCATCTTTCTGGTTGGTACATTTTATGTCACCTCTGCTCTGTTTGTGGTTTTGATACTAGGCGCAGTGGCCTGGTACAACGGTTTCAGCATCTTCAAGCTGATGTATTATCTGAAGGAGGAATTGCTGCTGGTACTGGGAACCAGCTCTTCGGAGTCCGCTCTTCCGGGGATGATGGAAAAGCTGGAAAAGGCAGGTTGTTCGAGAGCCATCGTCGGACTGGTAGTCCCGACCGGATATTCTTTTAACCTTGACGGCACCAATATTTATATGACTTTAGCTTCCCTGTTCATTGCGCAGGCTTTAAATATTCACCTGCCGATCGAAAAACAGATCATGCTGCTTTTGGTCGCCATGCTGAGTTCCAAAGGAGCTGCCGGGGTTACCGGAGCAGGATTCGTCACCTTAGCTGCCACCCTGGCCGTCGTTCCCGAAATTCCAATTGCAGGCATGACCCTCATCCTTGGAATTGATAAATTTATGAGTGAATGCCGCGCTTTAACGAACGTCATCGGAAATTCCGTAGCAACGGTTGTGGTCGCCAATTGGGAAAAGCAGCTGGATAAGGAGCAGCTGCAGTATTGCCTTAATAATCCTCATAAGATAGAGGAAAAGCTGGAGGTTTAATTAATACTGTTGAAATGATTCAATATACCAGGAAGCTGTTATACGTGACTTGTATCCTGCTTATGTCCTGTACACAAAACACCCGTAAGATAATGAAGGAAAACAATCCGGTGGTCTACTTTGAAATTCCTGTTACAGACCTGGAAAGGGCCCAGAAGTTTTACAGCCATGTATTCGGCTTCAGGTTTGAAAAAGAAATCATTGATGATTATGAAATGCTGCTGTTCCCGTTTGAAGAAACCAGCAGCGGGATTTCCGGGGCACTGGCTAAAGGCGACGTCTACCAGCCCTCTCAAAAGGGTATTATCCTTTATTTCAGGACTCAAGATATTGATCTCACATTAGAAAAAGTTCTGGAGAAAAGAGGAAAAATCCTTTATCCTAAAACCGTTAATGAAAAACATGGTTTTGCAGTCGCAGAATTTGAAGACAGCGAAGGAAACCGCATTGCCCTTCATCAGACCCTATAATCTCAGATCAGGATATTCAGGCTCGCAGGCTGCACTTTTACATGAATGGGAGACTTTATTTTATTGAACTCCCCGTCCAGGTGCCAGTTTTTGGTATTGACCTTAAATTCTATTTCCGAAACAGGCAGATAGGTGATGTAATCGTCTTCTTTCAGCTTTTTGGTAAACATCCTGAAAGCGAAAAGCGGAGAATAGGTAAGCGGAAACTTTTTCACCAGCACCATATCCACCAGCCCGTCACTTTTGCTTGCGTGCGGTGCAATATAAGCGTTGTTGCCGAACTGTCGGGTGTTGGCAATATTCACCATTAAATATTTCCCGTCGTACTGCTTATATGCTTCATCAAAGAATTTCAGTTTAATGGGCTTATAGCTTAAAAAGGTCCGGAGCGAAACCTTAACATAATTTTTAAAACCCCTGGTGGTTTTTTCAAACTCTTTGACCACTTTACCGTCGAAGCCGGTACCGGACACATTGATGGAAAGCCGGTCATTCACTGTGAAAGTATCGATCTTTCTGGATTTTCCGGCATCGATTTTCTTCAACAGCTCATCCAGGTTTTTGCTGAACTGCGTTTCATTGGAAAAACCGTTTCCTGAACCTGCCGGAAAAATACCCAGAATCTTTTCGGTACCGATCAGGTTTTTCGCTACCGTGGAAATGGTTCCGTCCCCTCCGATCGCCACAAACAGATCAACCGTTCCGAAATGGTTCCGGATAAATTCATCGGTTCCTGCAATAGAATCTGAAATAAAATACAAAGGATCTTTCACCTTCGATTTCAGTTGATTAAGAAACGGCTTGTAATTTTTTTTTGCCGAAAAAGGATTGATGATGAAGGCTGCTTTTTCCATTGATGCAAAAATAAAAAATGCTTCCTGATCCGGAAGCATTAATATTAGTTAATTTTCATTCTTTTCGCAAATTCAGAATTCAGCGTTCCTTTCAGATCGGCCCACGATACGGGAATCGTGATGTCGCCTGCTGCAAAAGCGGCAATTTCGTACGGGCTATAGTGGAAATACAGGTTTTTTTCATCAAAATAGAAATTTTCTGTTGCCGGGATCTTATCCACCAGCAGCATTTCGGAATTGTTCACTTGTCCCTTATTATCGGTGGTTCCGCTGTTGATTTTATTGATATTTTTCATCAGCAGTGCTTCCAGATTGGTTACAGGCATCGAAGTGATGTCTTTCAGTTCTACTTTCTTATTGTTTTTCAGGTCGAAAACCCTTTCCGAAAAGCCATAATTGTCATGGGCACCGCCTTCATAGGATCCCCAGACGTATTCGATATGCAGGTAATCATTGGTGTTCGATTTTACATTCATCCCGGTATCGGAATACCATTCCTGGGCAAAAGTAAGATCGGAACCCCATTCTCTGGAGTCTTTTCTGATCTGGTTGAAATATTCATTCTTACTTTTCTGAAGGTAATTCTGCAGGCCGTTTTTAGAAAAATCGCTGATGCCTTTCCCGGTAAAGTAAATGCTGTCCAGTAATTTTTTATCCTTGAGGGTTGGAAAAACCAGCATTTTTGAGGAATATTTAACGGTAAGGGAATCATTCAGCTTTATAGAATCGTTTATCTTCACTGAATCTACGGTAAACCTTTCCGTACTTGGATTTTCTGTAACACCGGTAACAGTATTGTTATTTTCTGTTTTTTTACAGGCCGAAACCGCCAGTAAGGAAGAAAGGGCCAGCACGGCGATCGTATTTTTCATAATTCTTATTTTCCTTCTTATATGCAAAAACCATTCAAAAACTGAATGGTTTTTTATATATTTTGGAATTTACCGTTTTTAGGATTTTTTTACCAGGCTGATAACCTGATTTTCCTGCTTGGAGGCCACGCCCCAGATCTGCTTGAAGGCAGGATAGTATTCTTTAGGATAATTCGGGCTCAGGATTTTCGTCGTGGAAACCACTTCAATTTTATTTCCTTTCTGCTCCACCATATAACTGTATTCAATTTCCTTATCATCCGTTACGATCTTTTTGCTCTTCGGCATTTCCTCAACGGCATAGCCTTCAGGGATTTCAAATACGATCTTTTTTATTCGGGTAAAGGGCGAAATGAAATCAATCAGGTACTTCCGTTCTTCATTCTGGTCGAATTCATTTGAATTTTTGTTTAAAAACAGCATCGGATTGATGATCATTTTCTTCCCGATGCGGTCTATCAGATTATCGGAAGAAAACTTCATCGTGCTTTCAAAATCGCCATTTTCCATCACTTTGGAATCGATATCCGTAAAATCGATCGCAAAATTTTCTTTGTACTGCTTTTTATATTTATCGGCATTGTCGTCATAATTTTCCTTTGCAAACATCGCGTAGGTCCCGGTATCCTTATCCGAGTAGGTTCCCGAAACGCTTCCGTCGGTATTGATTTTGGCTTCTGCCGTAAGGTAGGTAAAACTGGTCTTCGCATTCACCATAGACAGCTGCTGCACCTTATCTTTTGAAATCAGAATTCCATACTGGTTCCAGTCTCTCGGCGGCAGCTGATCGATCGAAGACTGTTTTGAGGTAGCGTCATATAAATGAAACCCGTCTTTGGTCTGGATGGCTGCAATCACAAAATTCATGTTGTTTACATTGGGTGACGCCATATTGATGAGCCCGTGGTTTACCGTAGAAATGGTAAGCGGATCTGCCTTAATTCCCGCTTCACGAAGCAGCATCACCAGGAAAAGATTGATTTCCGCCGCATTTCCGGTTTTGGTTTCAATCATTTTTTTGATCCCGTCTTCCACATATAATCCCCGGTCTTTGTTCCAGGTAAAGGTATTTTTAACATAATTAAAAATAGCGTTAGCCTTACCGATTTCATCGGTAATACCGGAAATCCCCGCCGGCATATTTTCCTTTGCCAGCTTGGTTTTCTTCAGTTCGGCGCCGAAATCTTCATTTTCATACAGCCTTTCCTTAATCTGCTCCCAGGAAGAAGAATAGAGCTTCAGCTCCCTGAAATTGGTGGAATGCAGCTCAGCACTGATTTTTGTCCGGTAATTATCATCGTTGCTTACGAATTTTTCAGTCTTAAAGCCTTTTAAGTTTTCATATCCGAAGCGGTAGGTTCTGTAGTTCGTTCCGTACATGGTCCTTTCTTCCACTTCGCGGTACTTCGGATTCAGGGAACCCGTATAATTTACGCTGTAGGAAATATTGGAAGGGCTGTCCAGTACATATTCGGTATATAACGAAGGCGTATCCGTTTCGATCATAATCTCGGGGATGACGAATAAAAACGGCGAATTGACTTCATACTGGTATTCGATAACCGAACCATTCTTCACATTAGGGAACGCAAATTTGGTAACTGAAAAATATTTGCTTTCCTTACTTTTATACTTTGAGCTTTTGTCAACTTTTGTAGCAACGGAAGTCCCGTTTTCAAGGTTGTAGGTAAACGCTTTTATTTTCGAAATGGTTTCCTGGTCGCTTCCTCTCTGTAATAAAGGAATTTCAAGATTCAGCCATTCTTCTGCCTTATCCTTATCATAGATTTTAACTCTGTAAAAAGCCTGTTTCACCAGATTCCCGGTGTTGGTATCAATACTGAAATGTAATGATTTGTATAAAATTTCCGCGGGGGCATTTTCGTCCAGCGTCGATTTCTGCCGGGATAAATCCGCATCGTTAAACTTCGGAGGTTCAAGAAAGGCATGTTTTTGTGCATCAATAAACATAAAGTTCATTGAGCAGGCAGCCATTAGAAATAATGTTCTCATGTTAAATTTTAGAAATTAAAATTTTTGAATTGTCAATGTTAATCGTTTTTTTTCTGAAACTGATGTAGTCATTGTACTTCTCTTTCGGGTACAGGCCTTTATTGATCCTGATCGTCCGGCTTACCTTCAGCTCTTCCCCGTTTTTCACAAAGCTGAGCTTATAGGTTCCGAATTCGGAATTTAAAGTAACGTTTTCAGGCAGTTCCTCTACCTTATAGTTTTCAGGAAGGGCAAAGCTGATCTCGTATTCATCTTCGAAAGACTGCCTCAGTTCGAATGGCAGCGCTCTTTTTTCATCCGTTTTATATACATTATCGGAATAAATCGGCACCGCTCTGAAGATGATACTGCTTCCTGCATTTTTGGAATAATTGTTTGCTTTGAAATCGAGATCGAATTTGGCAACGGCATTGTCTTTATCATTCAGGAAATTCTTCAGTTCAATTTTTTCAAAATGCAGGATGCTGAGAAGACTCTTCAGCGCTTCATTTCTTTCCTTGGGTGACATAGTGGATAAGACCAGGTTATTATCGTACTGGATTCCCGTATAGGCAAAATTTCCTTCGCCGGAAATGCTGTTGTCTTCATTCAGCTTTATTTTCAGAAGCTGCTTTTCTCGGCTTTGCTCCGCTGAATATACCGGAGTATCAATCAGTTCAATCCCGTTTTTACGGATAGAAAGTACATTGCGGTCCGTTGTATTGTAGCTTAAATGATTGTATGCCATCTGCTGGGAAGTGTTTTCCAGCCAGATATTTCCCTTTTCTGTAGGAACCATCAGGATAACGTGATTTCCACCCATTTTTGGAAAGTCCTTATCAAAGGAAACCGGCGAAGAGCTGGAATTGATTACCGAATAATACGATGGAATCCCCGCTTCATCCAGCAATGTTTTCATATAATTGGTTAAACCTTTACAGTCGCCGTATCCTTTTTTCTGCACTTCATCCGGAAGCATCGGCTGCCATCCCCCGATTCCCAATGCCACGAAAATATATCGCGTTTTGGCCTGCATGTACTGATACAGCTTTTTCACTTTTTCTTCCGTGGTTCCCTGAAGGTTCAATGCGGCAACTTCCGCTTTGATGGCAGGAGTCGATAAAGAAACCGGCTGCAGGATGCTATTGTAATACCAGGAACCGAAATCGCCCCAGCTGTTGATGCTTCCCTGCTTGCCTTCAAGGTTAAACTTTGTCAGGGCAAAGCTTACTTTCGGAAGGATTTTTACCGGCTGTGGCGATAAAAAGGCGTCTTCAATCGCCGGAATATTTTTATAGGTATATATTTTTTCGCCTGTGTTTTCGCTTTCAATTACTGAAGCAAAATTATAGGCGGAAGGATAGATTTTGGTTTTAAGCTCAATTCCGGATTTATTGATGATCTTCATCTGCGCTTCTTCCAAAGAAACACTGTTGGATCTGAAAGGAATAAAATCCGGCATAAAAACCGTATTTCGATCACCCATCTGGTAAGCAAACTCAACAGTATAAGGATATTGGGTCGGCGTATACGACAATGCCATTACCCGGTTATCCGAATAAAAGGTACCCTGGTTGTTATTGGCAAAATCCCCGAAATCCGATTTCGAAAATGATTTGATTTTTTTACCTGATTCATCATAGATATTGACCTTTACATCCGAAATGCTGTTGCTTTTATCGTACGGAATGAAAACCAGCGCATTATCATCACCGTCTTTGGTAAGAACAGTCGTTACCGTATAAAACTGGTACCTGACATCATCGATCCGGTTGATCTGAATGGTGGTAAAATCTTTCCTGATAACGGCATCCGCATTTTTTTTAAGATTTTCAGGAATGGCAGAAACAGGAAACGCCTGTGCGTGATACAAAGAGGCTATTGAAAGGGCTCCGATACAAAAGATTTTCATCATGGCTATTAAAATATCGCAAAAATAACAAAATCTGTTAAGTGATGAAATATTTTTTTTTGGTATTACCGATAATTCATACATAAATAAAAAAAGACTTCAGTGATGAAGTCTTTTTTATTTATATTAAATGCAATTAAGCATCAATTTTAGCATACTTGGCATTTTTTTCGATAAACTCCCTTCTTGGCGGAACCTCGTCTCCCATCAGCATGGAGAAAACATTATCCGCTTCTACAGCATTATCAATGGTTACCTGCTTAAGGATTCTGTGTTCAGGGTTCAGGGTAGTTTCCCAAAGCTGTTCCGGGTTCATTTCCCCAAGACCTTTGTAACGCTGAACTTCTACTCCTTTTCCGTCCGGGGACATTTCCAGAGTAAATTCTTCACGCTCTTTTTCATTGTAGGCATACTGCTTTTTATTTCCCCGCTTCAATAAATACAAAGGCGGCTGAGCGATATAGATATACCCGTTCTCAATAAGTTCCTTCATGTATCTGAAGAAGAACGTCAGAATCAGGGTAGAAATGTGAGAACCGTCGATATCGGCATCGGTCATGATAACAATCTTATGATACCTTAATTTCGCCATATTCAATGCTTTGCTGTCTTCCTCCGTACCTACGGATACGCCCAAAGCAGTATAGATGTTCTTGATCTCTTCGTTGTCGTATACTTTATGGAGCATGGATTTCTCAACGTTCAGGATTTTACCTCTTAACGGAAGGATGGCCTGGAAAAATCGGTCACGACCCTGTTTTGCCGTTCCACCTGCGGAATCCCCCTCTACCAGGAAGATTTCAGATTCTGCAGGATCTTTTGAGGAACAGTCTGAAAGTTTACCCGGCAGTCCGGAGCCTCCCATCGGAGATTTTCGCTGCACCATTTCACGGGCTTTTTTCGCCGCCTGTCTGGCTTTCGCTGCCAATACCACTTTCTGTACGATGATTTTCGCCTCATTAGGATTTTCTTCCAGAAAGTTGGTCAGCATTTCCCCTACGATTTTATCTACTGCACCGGAAACTTCGGAGTTTCCTAATTTCGTTTTGGTTTGCCCTTCAAACTGTGGTTCCATTACTTTTACGGAAACTACAGCTGTTAATCCCTCACGGAAATCATCACCGGTAATCTCCACTTTCTCTTTTGCAGGAAGCCCAAGATCATCGGCATATTTCTTAAGCGTTCTCGTTAAAGCACGTCTGAAACCGGCCAGGTGAGTTCCTCCTTCATGGGTGTTGATGTTGTTGACATAGGAATGAAGGTTTTCCGTAAATGAAGTATTGTAACGCATCGCTACTTCTACCGGAATATCGTCTCTTTCGCCTTCCATGAAAATAACATTTTCCATGATGGACTCACGGTTTCCGTCGATATACGCAACGAATTCCTTTAATCCTCCTTCGGAATGGAAAACTTCCGAACGGAAAGATCCGTCTTCCAGCTTTTCCCTTTCGTCGGTCAGGGTAATCGTAATGCCTTTATTTAAATAAGAAAGCTCTCTTAAACGGCTTGCCAAAGTATCATAGTTGTAAACAAGCTCGGTGAAAATGGTATCATCCGGCTGAAAAAACTGCTTGGTTCCCCTGTTGTCACTGTGCCCGATTTCTTCAACTTCGGTCTGTGCTTTTCCTTTGGAATAAATCTGTTGATATATATTTCCGTCCCTATAAACTGTAGTGACCATCTGGTTGGATAGTGCATTCACACACGACACCCCAACTCCGTGAAGACCTCCGGAAACTTTATAGGAATCTTTATCGAATTTACCTCCGGCCCCGATTTTGGTCATTACAACTTCAAGGGCGGATTTTTGTTCTTTTTCGTGGAAGTCTACCGGGATCCCTCTACCGTTATCGCTAACTTCGACTCCGTTTCCTTCCTTAATGCTGACGAAGATGGTGTCGCAGTATCCTGCCAATGCCTCGTCTATAGAGTTATCTACTACTTCATAAACCAAATGATGGAGACCTCTTACTCCCACATCACCAATGTACATTGAAGGACGCATACGTACGTGTTCCATTCCTTCCAATGCCTGAATACTACTCGCTGTATATTGTTTCTGACTCATATAAATATTAAAAATTTCTGCTGTATGCAGAGACCTACAAATATCGTGATTTTTTTCGAGTTGTGAAAGTTAAAATGTATCAAAAAACAGAGGATTTTCCAGAGAAAAAAAGAGCTTATCCCATTTAAAAAATATCAAAGTTAAAACCTATTTCCCGAACGATTGCTGTTGTAAATCATACGGCGCTTTTCTAATTTATGCGTACCTTTAATTACCCAAAAATTGAATTCATGGACGACTTTCTTGCAGCCCGTGCCCAGATGGCGATGTCGCTGGGATTTCATATCATTTTTTCCTGCGTCGGCATGGTCATGCCTTTCCTGATGGCTTTTGCCCACTGGAAGTATCTGAAAACAAAAGATGAAGTATACAAAGGATTAACGAAAGCCTGGAGCAAAGGGGTAGCCATCCTTTTTGCCACGGGAGCCGTTTCCGGAACAATGCTTTCTTTCGAACTCGGACTGCTCTGGCCGCAGTTTATGAAACACGCCGGGCCGATTTTCGGAATGCCTTTTTCGCTCGAAGGAACTGCATTTTTCATCGAAGCTATTGCCATTGGCTTTTTCCTTTACGGCTGGGACCGTTTCAACAAATGGTTCCACTGGTTCTGCGGTTTTCTGGTTGGGTTAAGCGGACTCGCTTCAGGGATCCTTGTGGTGGCCGCCAACGCCTGGATGAATTCTCCTGCAGGATTCGATTACATCAACGGACAATACGTCAACATCGATCCGATCAAAGCCATGTTTAATGATGCCTGGTTTTCACAGGCACTGCATATGACAGTAGCTGCCTTCTGTGCAACAGGGTTTGCAGTGGCTGGCGTTCATGCTTTTCTGGTTTTAAGAAAAAAGAATATTGAATTTCACACCAAAGCTTTTAAAATTGCGGCAGGGTTTGCCCTGATCGGTGCTTTCGGAGCACCTTTAACCGGTGACACGGCAGCGAAATCGGTAGCGAAACGACAGCCGATCAAACTTGCAGCCATGGAGGCCCATTTTGAAACGGAAAAAGGAGCAGCCTTTGTGATTGGGGGGATTCCTGATGAAAAGAAAGAAGAAATAAAATACGCCATCAAAATCCCGAAGCTCCTGAGCTTCCTGGTCAGCAGCGATTTCAACAGTGAAGTAAAAGGATTGAAAGATTTCCCCAGAGATGAATGGCCGCCAGTGGCGGTAGTGCATTACGCTTTTCAGACCATGATCTTTTTTGGGGTGATCATGATTATTATCGGGTCAGTCTACCTGTATGCAACCTTCTTCAAGAGGAAATGGCTTACCGCAGGCTGGCTGCTGAAAACATTTATAATAGCCACTCCTTTCGGATATATTGCCCTTGAAGCAGGATGGACGGTAACTGAAGTCGGACGGCAACCGTGGATCATTTATGGAGTCATGCGTACCGTAGATGCTGTAACGCCGATGCCGGGCATACAGTATTCCTTTTATTTTTTTACAGCCGTTTTCGCTTCACTTTCCGTCCTGATGGCCTTCCTGCTTAGCCGTCAGATCAAAATGGTGCCGAAATTATATGATCCTACTGATCCTCAGTTTAACCCTAAAAGCAAAGAATCATGATTTACGTCGTAATAGGTTTTCTCTGGTTGTCGATCTGCCTGTACGTTATTCTGGGCGGTGCCGATTTCGGTGCGGGCATTGTGGAGCTGATGACCAGGAAAAAGAACCGCCCCAAAACCCAGGTGATTATGTACGAATCCATTGCGCCGGTTTGGGAAGCCAACCACATGTGGCTGATTATTGCCGTGGTGATTTTATTTGTCGGATTTCCTGAAATCTATACTACCCTTTCTACCTACCTTCACATTCCGCTGGTCCTGATGCTGATCGGAATTATTGCACGGGGAACTTCTTTTACCTTCCGGCATTACGATGCCGTAAAAGACGAATGGCAGAAGGTATACACGCAGATTTTTTATTTTTCCAGTCTGCTGACCCCGTTTTTCCTAGGACTGATTGCCGCCGCGACAATTTCACGCTCCATCCAGCCTGATGCCGATAATTTCCTGGACCTTTATATTTTCAGCTGGCTGAACTGGTTCGGTGCAGCCGTCGGATTGTTTACCATATCGATTTGTGCCTATCTGGCTTCCATTTTTGCCTTAAGGGAAACCTGCGACCGTATGGAATTGAAGCTGATGATCAGGAAGTCCAAGCAAACCATGGTCTTTGTCGTCATTACCGGAATACTGGTTTTTGTGACGTCCTATATTTCCGGGATCCCTCTTGTGATGTGGGTCTTTTCG
Source organism: Chryseobacterium sp. SN22 (assembly GCF_008329705.1). Lineage (GTDB taxonomy): Bacteria > Bacteroidota > Bacteroidia > Flavobacteriales > Weeksellaceae > Chryseobacterium. Next base: position 107,187 of record NZ_VTSX01000001.1, read on the forward strand.
AAACCCCTGGGTATTATGGCAACCACTTTTGCAACCATTTGCCTGTTCCTGATCCTAAGATCCATGCATACCGGGAAACTGCTGGCGGTACGTGCACTGGCCGGATTCCAGGTGATTATGATCCTCGTGGCAGCTACTTATCAGCACAACCCCAACATCATCCTGTTCGGAAACGGACAGCATCTTTCACTCCTGGAACATCTGGCTGCCCCTAAGACCATTACAGCTCTGGGATGGGCTTTGATGCTGGGTTCCGTTTTCATTCTCCCTTTCCTGTTTTACCTGATGGTTTCATTCAGTAAGCAGCGGAGACAACTGAAGGAAACGGCAAAACCGGAAACGCCGATTAAACCGTAACAATATAATTTTGTCAACAAAAAACCTCTGTAGTTTAAATTACAGAGGTTTTTTGTTTGGGATTTTCACATTTTTGTCACCTTGCATGATCCAAGTATAGCCTCAGAAATGCGCACGCAAAGATTCGCGTCCGGATTCCTAATTGAAATTGAAAATTTGCCTTCGTCAATAATAAACTGCAGGTTTTAAAAGATAGAGAATTGTCACGATTGTAAACCACAAAAATAATCACTTGTTATTCAGTACCTTTAATCTGTAGTCTTAATATAAAAAATTCCAGCTCCAGCTCCATCAGCCTCATTTATACTTTGAGTCCAAGTTAATTAAGATAAATGGTTCTACAGATTCTACCTTACTTTTTAAGCAGAACAATTTCGACTCTCCGGTTTTTGCTGAAGTCGTCTTCCGTACGTTCGGGATAAACAACAGGATTAAGATGTCCCTGCCCGGAAGCTGTGATCCTTGAAGGATGGATTCCCTGGAGTTCCAGAAATTCTTTGATGGCATTTGCTCTTGTGAAAGACAGATTGAAGGTTTTCAAATCAAGATCTTCTCCGTCGAAATTATCATAGTCGCAGCAGATATGGCCCTGCAGCTCTACTTCCAAGGACGGATTGTTTTTTAAAATGTCTGCCAGCCGGATCAGAACTTTATTGCCTTTCGGAAGCCAGAAGTGCCGGCCTCCGATAAAATTGACATTCGGAAGGGAAAAGGTGTCTTTCACTTTCATTTCAGAAATTTTTTTGCTGAAGAAACTGGCAAAAGCCTTTCCGGCCCTGATTTCTCCAGGAGCCATTACCCGATCAATAAATACATCTACCCTTCTGTTTTTCCGGCGCAGCTCTTCAGTGCTGTTGTCGTTGATCTGTTTTTCTTTTCCCAGACCGGTTACACTCTGCACCTCGATATAACGGCTGATTTTTTTTTGCAGATAGGCACTGACTGCACGGGCCCGGTTTTCCGACAGTTTCTTATTGTAATCCGAAGTCCCGGAAATGTCACAATTCCCAAAAATCCTGAATTGCAAAGTTTTATTCAACCGGCTTATACTATCCAATTTTTTCTTTGAATCCATGCTAAGCTCAGCACTGTTATAATCAAAATAAACAGAAGTCAGCATCTGCGCTTTACTGTTTATACAAAGGAAAATCAATATGATAAGAATTTTCATCTTATTTGTTTTTTTAATAACGGTAAATGATCTGAAATAGTTTATGATCAGGTTTTATACATTGTATTTATCTGAAAATACTCTTGAAAAGCTAACGGTTCCATTGGTTCGGGTGAATTATATTTTTCAGTATTGATAAGGCATTGGCAGTATATGCGTAATTCACGGTCCAATTCAAATTATTTATTAATACTAAAATAATTTCAATAGATCATTCACACTTTAACCTGGCGAAAGGCCACAACAGCATAATAAAATATTTCTGAAATGAAAAAACCCCGGATGAGACCCGGGGTTTACCTGCTGAAGTTAAAAGCTTACCGCTTCATGCCTTTTTTAGAAATTACTTTATCTTTTTGGGTTGTAATTTTAATAATATAAATGTCTTTTTGGAGATTGGAAGTATCGATATTTTTTGAGGATTTACTTTCCATAATTAATCTTCCGCCTTTATCTAAAATTTGCACAGACTTTATTTCTTCATTGGTTATCAAATTCAGCTCGTTATTGAACGGATTGACAAACCGGACGTCTACATCCGTATTAATTTCTTTTGCTGTAAGAACCGCATTTGAAATTACATATCTTTTAATTACACTCGGGTTAATCATCAAATACAGATAATTATCTTTCACTGAGATGAAAATTTTGTCATCGGGATTGATCATCGGCGTTGTAATGCCCGTATCCAAAAGCGTTTGGCTGTTAATCGTACTTAAATTATTACTGTTAACACTCATAAGAAATAATTTCCTGGGATAGCTGTCGTCTAAGACCGGTATAATAACATGATTGTTTACCACTGCAAAATCCTGGGCATATAAGAGATTTTTCCCGTTAAGATTACCGGGAAGATCTATTTTCCCGTTAGAACCGAATGAAGTATCGAGCATACCGGTAGGCAAGGTCTTTGTGAGAAATTTTGCTAATGAAAGATCATCAAACAGATAATTTACGAGTGAATTATCATTCATCATACAAAACTTAATGATTATGGATGAAGACCCCGTATTGTACTGCGCATTGCCGTTAACTCCAAAGCTGGTGTCATAAGTCCCGGTCGTGTAATTCATTTTGCGGAGCGACGAATTGTTAGATTCGTATTCCATTATGGAATTACCGGCATGAAAGGCTACGAATTTTTCATGATTGCTGAAAATTGCACTTGTGTAATTGGATAAAGTGCTGTTACAGGCCATGGTTCCATTGGTACCAAATGCCAAATCGAGCTGTCCCGACGGATTGAGCTGATAAATACTGTTGGTCGTTCTGATCAGCAGATTCCCATTTGGCAAGACCTTCCGGTAAATTTCGTTAGCAAGGATTTCGGTCTGTCCGGCAATTCCGTAAGTAAGGTCCAGAGTTCCGTTGTAATGGAATTTTTTTCCCGAAAACATCATCACATCAGCAGCGCCGGAATTGTGAACGAAATCTTCGCCGCCTGCCGTACCATACGCCAGCGGGCAACCAAACGACCCCGCCGTCCCAAAAGATGAGTCGATATTGCCATCTGTACCGAGCATAGTGATTCTGGAATCCGTAAGATTGGAGGTTGATACATCAAAGTTCTGAACGATAATTTTGTTATTCACAAAATGGTAAGATAGAAATCCGCTTACGCCGGGATTCAAAGTTACAATGCTGTTGGTGCCGAAATTAGAATCGGCTACAAGGTTAAGTTGAGCGTTGGCCAATGAGGCTACCAACGCTAACGCGGTAATAAATGATTTTTTCATAATATTTTGTTTTGTAGGTGTTTATCAAAATTACTGATTTTTTTCACACAAAAATGAAAAAGCAGGCAATAATTGCCTGCTTCTATATATCTGTGGTACATAAAGTTACTAAACCAGCCTCATCAAAATATTATCATCGGTTTTTTCTACTTTTATCAGGTTTCCTTTCGTTAAATTTTTAGAAGCCTTGTCCCATTTTTTACCGGAAAGCTGACTTCTCTGCTTTACTTCAGCAAGTGAAAACGCATCTGCCTGAGAATTTAAGATTTCTAAAATAACTTTTTCATCTTCTCCAAGCTCGATTTGAGGAACTGTCTTTTCAGGTTTCATCTGTGGGAAAAACAACACTTCCTGAATGGAGGCGTTATTGCTAAGAAACATAATCAGCCTGTCCATACCGATTCCCAACCCTGAGGTTGGCGGCATGCCATATTCCAGAGCTCTAAGGAAATCCTCGTCAATAAACTGTCCTGCTTCGTCATCCCCTTTCTCGGATAACTTCAGCTGATCTTCAAAACGTTCTCTCTGATCGATCGGGTCATTAAGCTCGGAATAGGCATTGGCAATTTCCTTTCCGCACACCATTAATTCGAAACGCTCCGTAAGGCCTTCTTTGCTTCGGTGCTTTTTGGTTAAAGGTGACATCTCGATCGGGTAATCGGTAATAAAAGTCGGCTGGATGAAGTTCCCTTCACATTTTTCACCGAAGATTTCATCGATTAATTTTCCTTTCCCCATTGTTTCGTTTACTTCAATACCGATTGATTTAGCAAAATCGAATAATTCCTTTTCTGTTTTACCGGTAATATCGAAACCTGTGAATTTCAGAATCGCATCCGTCATTGAAACCCTTTCGTAAGGGGCTTTGAAATCTACCTCATATTCACCGAAAGTCGCTTTGGTGGTTCCGTTTACCTGAATGGCACAGAATTCCAGTAATTTCTCGGTGAAATTCATCATCCAGTTGTAATCTTTGTAAGCTACATAGATTTCCATAGCGGTAAATTCCGGGTTATGGGTACGGTCCATCCCTTCATTCCTGAAGTTCTTGGAGAATTCATACACCCCGTCGAATCCGCCTACGATCAGTCTCTTCAGATATAATTCGTTGGCAATCCTTAAATACAGCGGAATATCAAGTGCATTATGATGCGTAATAAAAGGCCTTGCGGCAGCTCCACCGGGAATCGACTGTAAAATAGGCGTTTCCACTTCAAAATAACCGGCATCGTTGAAGAAATTCCTCATGGCATTGAAAAGTTTCGTTCTTTTTACGAAAACTTCCTTTACCTGAGGATTTACCGTTAAATCCACATAACGCTGCCTGTATCTCATTTCCGGATCGTTGAAAGCATCGTAAACGACTCCGCTTTCATCGGTTCTCGGCTGAGGAAGAGGCCTTAGGGATTTGGTAAGAAGCGTAAAGTTCTTTACCAAAACTGTTTTTTCACCTACCTGCGTGGTAAAAAGCTCTCCTTCTACCCCAATAATATCGCCTATATCCAAAAGGTGTTTATAGACTTCATTGTACAATGTTTTATCTTCGCCTGTACAGATTTCATCCCTGTTAAAGTACACCTGGATACGACCCGTAGAATCCTGCAATTCAGCAAAAGAAGCTTTTCCCTGAATCCTTCTGGACATCAGCCTTCCAGCAATCTTCACCTGTTTACTTTCTGCGAAATCCTGTTTTATAGATTCTGTAGTATCCGTAATGACATATTCATCCGCCGGGAACGCATTAATTCCCATTTCAACAAGCTTATTCAGCTTTTCTCTCCTAATGATTTCTTGTTCTGATAATTGCATTTCTTATTTTTCTAAAAGCGTACAAATTTAGTGATTATTTATAAAATTAAGTTCAAAAAATTGGTTCAAATATGATATACCAAAAATCAATATTATTTAAGAAAATAATCAATTATATGTCATACTGTATAAAATATTTTTAATTATAATAAAAATTTCACTTTATAATGAATTAAAAACAGAATTTATTTGTTATCTTTGGGTACACCACGAATCAAAAATAAATAAAGTATGAAAAAATGATGACTTTGTTTCCCCGTATTTAAATATTACAGGTCTAATCTTTCGGAATAATTAATACGGGCGGGTTAATGTTGGGAAAATATCTTCTGCAGAAGCCTGATTTTTCAGTATGATTCTAGAAACACAATGCTCTAAGCACCTTACAATCTGTAAGGTGTTTATTTTTAATTTAAATTCAGCCAGTTTTTTTGCTTATGCTGCGGAACAAATGTCCATGCCAGCATCCGGCTTATTTTCTGGCCCTGCGCCATTTCTATTACCTTGAATTCTACCGCTTTTACTTTCTTTAGAAGGGAAGTAAGTTTAAAAAGATGATCCTTTTTTGAAACCAGGCAGGTAAACCACAGCACCTGTGAAGGATACAGCATACTCTCCCGGATCATATTCGTGATAAATGCCAGTTCACCGCCTTCACACCAAAGTTCAGACTGCTGTCCGCCGAAATTCAGGACAGGTTTACGGACTTTTGATCGGGTAAGATTTTTTGTTTTTCTCAGGTTTCCTTTTAAAGCCGAAACTTCAGAATCATGGAATGGCGGATTGCACATGGAAAATGCAAAACGCTCTTCAGGTTCAATGATATTTTTAAAGATATGATCTGCTTCCGGCTGTTTCTTCAGGCGGATAACCGGTAACAGATCCGGATTACCATCCAAGATCCGACCTGCATTCTGTAAAGAGTCTTCATTGATATCGGTCCCGAGCATGGCCCAGCCGTATGACCGGTGCGCAATTAAAGGATAAACCAGATTGGCGCCCATCCCGATATCAAGTCCATGTATCTTTTGGCCTTCCGGAATTTCACCGAAGGATTCCGCCAGCAGATCGGCAATGTAATGAATATAATCTGCCCTGCCGGGAATCGGAGGACAGAGGTTGGTATCGGGAATATCCCAGTGCTGAACCCTATAAAAGTGTAACAACAAAGCTTTATTCAGCAGCTTAACCGCCTTAGGAAGGCTGAAATTGATCGTTACACTTTGATAAGCGTTCACAAAAACATAGTGTTTTAATTCCGGTACACAGGAAATCAGCTGACCGAAATCGTACGGATCCCGGTGGAGATTCCTGGGATGCAGATTGGACTTTTCAGCCATGCCCTACTTTTTCAGGCTTAAAATATACTGCACCATTTTTTTGGCATCTTCTTTAGATACCTGAGGGTGAGGAGACATCGGTACCCCGCCCCAGACTCCGCTGCCGCCTTCAATGATCTTGGAAGCCAGCAGCTCCGTATCTTTTTCAGAATATTTATCTGCAATCTGCTGATACGAAGGCCCTATCATCTTTTCGTTCACCGCATGGCATCCGGAACAGTCCAGTGTCTCAATAATCTGATCTCCGGAAAGGTTGCTTTTGCCGGGATCCGGGGCCGATGCCATTTCTGACCCGGAATCAGCAGAAGGGGTTTCTTTTTTAGAACAGGAAAACATCAGCATGGTCATACATCCTGCTAAAAACAGATTTTTCATGATTCCCGTACTTATTTTTTGGCAGCCGTAGCCGTATCTGGTTTTGTCTGGTTAGCCGGCAAAGATTCTGCTGCATTTACCTGGGAGTTTTCCGTTTTTCTGGCTGTGGAATCCACTACTGTAGGGGCATCCGGTTCAGGCAACATGGTGTTGCTGTCCTGTAAGTCATGATTTGGTTTCTTTGAGCAGCTTGCCGCTAGTAAACCTCCGATAAATGCAATTGCTAATACTTTTTTCATTATTTTTCCTATAAAATTTAGACAAAAATATAAAAAATAAACGTTCAAACTCATGATAAATATGCATTTTAAAGATATTTTACGGAAGATTAAATTCAGGTACGATTATATTTAAGATTCATTTTAAAATTAAAGCATGGTTTTCATTTCAAAAATTCTCTTTCTTACAAGCCATTACGGTTTCCTTACGATGGTGTGTTCGTTTATGCTATTGGAATAATATCAGTTCCAAATAAAAAATGGGACTCCTGATCATGCCTTTATTCTGTTTATCGGAAATGTAATCGGAGAACGGTTCCTGGACGCCTGGTTTTAAATAAATACGGCACAGAAAGTATGGCCATTATTACCTCTGATCCATAGACCCACCTACCCTCAACGAACAATATACTCATGATTATGAAGACATTATAAAGAGATAAGAGGGCAGTTATATTACCTCTTTATTTTCAACCACCAAGGCAGCCATCTATCCTATTGGAAATGCAATCAGGATTCCGCAGAAAGAAAAGTTCTTCCCTGTAAAATTCATTCACGGCGAGGCAAACATCATGACTCTTTACAACCGGTCTGATGAAGGAAAAATGCTGTTGAAAAAGTAAGAATACAATACGAAGCCGATCCTCAAAATCCGGAATTCATCCGGGAATACCGTTCTGCTCTCCAAAAGGATCTGAAAGAATACGATGATACTGAATATTCCCCAAAGCTCAGACAATTGGAAAGCAAATAATTTTTCAGATTAAAATCGAAAAGGAACAGGATTTGTTATAAGCTATGAGATTTATTTTAATCATTTTGTTTTTCATATTAAAAAAATATATACATTTGTACCATGTTTAGTGACAGCAATAATATTTGGTGGTGGCTTTCAAACTCTTCGTCGGGTCTGAGGCTGTTGTCGTGCTGTTAATTCATCTTAACGCATCAATAATAAAACAATATACAAAGAGACTTTGACGGATACCGTTGAAGTCTTTTTTATTTAATCCCCATTAAAATAAACTGCAGATGTTCAGTAAAAAAATAAAAGTAAAAACCGTTTCAAGAAAAACCCTGGGTGATCTCCGGACCCCGATGACCATTTACCTTCAGATTCGTGATCAGTTCAGGGATACCATCCTGCTGGAAAGTTCCGATTCCAAAAATATCGACAATAACTTTTCATTTATCGCCATTAATGCCATCGCGGGAATCGAGATTAAAACTTTAACGGATTTTGAGGTGAAACTGCCTGGCCAGGAGCCGGTGAAACAATCCATTGGCGGACAGAAGATTACTGAAATCCTACAGGAATTCGCTCATGTATTCGAATGTGAAAGCACAAGTGATCCGATTGAAAAAACGGCACAGAGCCTGTTCGGATACACCAGTTTTGAAGCGGTACAGTTTTTTGAGAACCTGAATTTCAAATCCCAGAGCCCTGAGGTGGAAATCCCTATTTTAAGGTATAGGCTGTATCAGTATGTAATCGCCATCAACCATTACAGTGATGAAATGCACATCATCGAAAACCAGATGGAAGGCGCAAAACCAGAGCTTTACGTATTGGAAAGCTTGATTAAAAACCATAATTCCGTTATTTACCCTTTTGAAAAAAACGGCGGGGAAACATCAAATATCACCGATGAAGAATATATCGATCTGGTACAGACGGCACAGAAGCACTGTATGCGGGGCGATGTCTTCCAGTTGGTTTTGAGCAGGAGGTTTGAACAGAAATTCAAGGGGGATGAATTCAATGTATACCGGGCTTTAAGGAACATCAACCCTTCGCCTTACCTTTTCTTCTTCGATTACGGAAGTTATAAACTCTTCGGATCCAGTCCGGAAAGTCAGCTGATCATCAAAAATAATAAAGCCATCATTCATCCGATTGCCGGGACTTTTAAAAGAACCGGGCATCTTGAAACCGATCTTCAGTCTATCGAAGCCCTGAAAAATGATGAGAAGGAGAATGCAGAACACACGATGCTGGTGGATCTGGCCAGAAACGATCTGGGAAAACTCGGGAAAAATGTTACGGTAACGAAATTAAAGGAAATCCAGCTTTTTTCCCACGTCATCCACATGGTCAGCGAAGTAACGGCCGATCTGGCGGAACAGACCAATCCTTTCGAAATGGTGGCAACCACTTTCCCTCAGGGAACTTTAAGCGGAGCCCCGAAACATAAAGCTTTACAGTTAATCGACAAATATGAAAAAGATTCCCGTGGCTATTACGGCGGATGTATCGGAATGATCGGTTTAGACGGCGAATGCAACCAGGCCATTATGATCCGTACTTTTTTAAGCAAAAACAACACCCTGTATTACCAGGCCGGTGCCGGATTGGTAGCGAAATCCAACCCCGAAAGCGAACTCCAGGAAGTAAACAATAAGCTGAATGCACTGAAAAAAGCAGTGGAAAAAGCAGAAAAACTGGTAGAAAAATAGTAAAAAGAAAATGACACATACCGAACTAACCACCAACCACCAACCGTCAACCATCGATCAGCAATCATCACTTAAGGTCCTGGTATTCGATAATTACGACAGTTTTACGTATAACCTCGTTCAGATGATCGAAAGAATTCTGGATACCAAAGTGGATGTGGTAAAAAATGACCAGATTCCTCTGGCTGAAATCGATCAATATGATAAAATCGTGCTTTCTCCCGGCCCGGGAATTCCCGAAGAAGCGGGAATTTTGCTGGACGTGATCAGAGTCTATGCGCCTACCAAAAGTATCCTGGGCGTATGTCTCGGCCAACAGGCGATTGCGGAAGCTTTCGGCGGAAGCCTGATCAATCTTACCGAAATTTATCATGGGGTTGCAACACCGGCAGAGGTGGTAAAGGATGATACGAAAATTTTCAGTAACCTTTCCAGCGGGATTGAAGTCGGAAGGTACCACAGCTGGGTGGTAAACCGCGAGGATTTACCCGGAGAACTGGAAATTACCGCCGTAGATAAAGACGGTATGATCATGGCTCTGCAACATAAAACTTATGATGTACACGGGGTGCAGTTTCATCCTGAAAGCATCCTGACACCGGAAGGGGAAGTAATTATCCGAAATTTTCTGTTAGCTTAAAAAAACATTTATGAAAGAAATTCTTCAATACCTTTTCAACCATCATACGCTTTCCAAATCGCAGGCGAAGGCGATCATGATTGAAATTGCTCAAAATAAATTCAACCCTACGGAAGTAACGGCCTTTGTTACCGTTTTTCTAATGCGGAATATTACCCTGCCGGAACTGGAAGGTTTCCGCGATGCCCTCCTGCAGATGGCCGTTCCCGTAAATATTGATGCAGAAGACGCCATCGATATTGTAGGAACCGGCGGCGACGGCAAGAATACGATCAATATCTCTACCCTCGCTAGCTTTGTAGTGGCGGGTGCGGGACAGAAAGTAACAAAACACGGAAATTATGGTGCTTCCACCATCACGGGATCATCCAACGTACTGGAAGCATTGGGTTATGAATTTAAAAACAATTCGCAACAGCTTCAGGAAGAACTGGATAAAGCTAACATCTGCTTTTTGCATGCCCCTTATTTTCATCCGGCCCTGCAATCCGTCGGAGCGCTAAGAAAATCATTGGGACTGAGAACTTTTTTCAATCTTCTCGGCCCGCTGGTGAATCCTGTGAAGCCGCAGTTTTCGGTGATCGGTGTTTATAACCTTGAAATCGCACGGATCTACCAATATCTCCTACAAAAAGACAGCCGCCAGTTTACCCTGGTCCATGGAATGGATGGTTATGATGAAATCAGTTTAACGGGTGACAGCAAGATCATCAGTAAAAAAGGGGAAGCGGTGTACACGACAGAGGATTTAGGTTTTACAGCCGTCACTCCGGAAAGCATTCAGGCCGGCGCGACACCGGAGGAAACGGCAGAGATGTTCAGAAATATCCTTGAAGGAAAAGGAACAGACGAACAGAATTCCGTGGTAATTGCTAATGCAGCGGTTGCCTTATTTTACACCGGTAAATTCGGAAGCTATGAAGACTGCCTTTCCATGGCGAAAGAGAGCCTGTATGGCGGAAAGGCCATGCAGAGCCTGAAAATATTGTTGAATGAATAAATGAAAAGGCATGAATATTTTAGATAAAATCGTCCAAAGAAAGCAAGAAGAACTGGCGTTCTCGAAATCACAAATTTCCGTTCAGCAGCTTAAAGATTCGGAATTTTTCGGAAGGAAAGGGCTTTCTTTAAAAGAAACGTTAAAAACGAAAAGCGGAATCATTGCTGAATTTAAAAGACAATCTCCGTCTAAAGGGATCATCAACGACAAAGCTTCACCGCTGGAAGTGGTTTCTGCTTATGAACATTCCGGAGCCAGCGCAGTTTCGGTTCTGACGGACCGGGATTTTTTCGGCGGAAGTTCCGATGATATCTTAAGCATCAGGAACCATATCCGGATTCCTGTTCTGAGAAAGGATTTTATGGTGGACGAATACCAGTTTTACGAAGCGAAATCCATTGGCGCCGATGTCGTTTTGCTGATCGCAGCCTGCCTTTCCCCTCAGCAGGTTCAGGAGTTCACGGCACTTTCCCATGAACTTGGATTGGAAGTGTTGCTTGAAATCCACTCGGAGGAAGAATTAAAACATATTAACCCGGATATTGATTTTGCCGGCATCAACAACAGGAACCTGAAAGATTTCAAAGTGGACCTCCAGCATTCCGTTGATCTTAAAAACAGGCTGCCCGAAGGAATTCTATCCGTAGCCGAAAGCGGTATTTACAGCGAGGAAGATTTTAAATACTTAAAAGAAACAGGCTTCGACGGATTTTTAATGGGTGAATATTTTATGAAAGACGAAAATCCGGGAAATAAATTCTCTGAATTTGTTTCAAATGTAACAATATAACGGTTTATCAATACAACAATGATGGAAAGCCAGCAAGTGAAACTTAAAGTTTGCGGATTGACTCGGATTGAACAGATTCAGGAACTGATTTTGATGGAAACTGATTTCCTTGGTTTCATTTTCTACGAAAAATCGCCCCGTTATGCACTGAATCATCTGACTTTGGAAGAAATTTCAACGATCGGCCATCAGGCAAAAGTCGGGATCTTTGTGAACGAAAGCCTGGAAAAACTTGCAGAAACAGCAAATAAGGCAAAACTGGATTTTATTCAGCTGCACGGCGATGAGGATGAATATTTTATTGTTGAACTAAGAAAATTAATCAGTCCCAAAACCGGAATTATTAAAGCCATCAGAATAGGTAATCAGGACCCGGATGAATTACAGAAAATAATCGACAATAATGGGTCAATGGTCAATTACCTGCTCTTTGACACCGATTCCAAAGCATTCGGCGGAACCGGCAAAACATTCGACTGGAATCTGCTGAACAACATCGAAATTCCTCTACCCTACTTTTTAAGCGGCGGGATTTCGGAAAAAAATATTGGCTGCGTAGGAATGCTGCGTCAAAAGCCCTTTGCTCTGGATATCAATTCTAAATTTGAAATTGAACCGGGTATTAAAGAAATAGACAAAATAAGAAATTTTAAAAATAAAATCTAGATAAAAAAGTTCTGAGGGGACAGCTTACAATAGAATCGGATAAATCTGATTTAACCAATTATTTTAAAACACAAAAACAACAATGAAAAAACATTATTCAAGGAAGCTGAAGCTTTTAAAATTCAGAAAACCTTATTTTAACGGCATAGAAAGAAAAGTGTACCGGATTTTATTTCCCCGCAAATTTAAAAATGAAAAAATACAATTGCTGCATGATTTTGTCTCAAAAAACGATGTCAACATAGAGTATTGGTACCCGGAAGGTTTGCTGGGTAATTTTATCGGAATCATTAAAGACTTCACTCCGGAAGACATCAGTTATTTCTTTGAAACCATTAACCTGTGGGACAGTTATCATATGGTGGTGATCGCTGACAAGCTGCTCGACAATCATGTCAAGGAAAGTGTGAAGTATGATTTCGGAACAGTGTACTGCAGAATTTTCTGCCAATATGAAAAATTTGATTCATATTATTTGATTGACAATCTTGAAATAGCAATTAATACGTATAATTCCAAACCGGATATTATACTGCTTATCGACCTTACGGCCAAAGTGCAATTATTATATAACCATCAACGGATCGGAAAGCAACAATTTGATTATACCCTTTTATTAATAAAAAAATTACAAAATGAATTATAAAAACCCGGATGAAAACGGATATTACGGAGAATTCGGCGGGGCATTTATCCCAGAAATGCTGTATCCGAATGTAGAAGAATTGCAGAAAAGCTATATCGGCATTATTGAATCGGAAGATTTTCAGAGGGAATACCAGGAGCTGCTGAAAAATTATGTGGGCCGCGCCACACCTCTGTATTTTTCCAGGAATTTAAGTCAGAAGTATAACACCAAAATATACCTGAAACGGGAGGACCTCAACCATACCGGAGCCCATAAGATCAATAATGCTTTGGGACAGGTTTTACTGGCCAGGCGGCTTGGCAAAAACAGGATCATTGCAGAGACCGGTGCCGGGCAGCATGGCGTAGCCACCGCAACAGCCTGCGCGCTGCTGGGACTGGAATGTATTGTCTACATGGGAGAAGTGGATATTCAGCGGCAGGCGCCGAATGTAGCGCGGATGAAAATGCTGGGAGCCAAAGTCGTTCCCGCCACTTCAGGTTCCAAAACCCTGAAAGATGCGGTGAATGAAGCCTTACGCGACTGGATCAACAATCCCGTAACCACGCATTATGTGATCGGAAGTGTGGTTGGTCCGCATCCTTTCCCGGATCTGGTGGCAAGATTCCAGAGCATCATTTCAAAGGAAATCAAGGAACAGCTTCTGGAACAGGCCGGCCGTGAAAACCCGGATTATGTAATCGCCTGTGTGGGAGGCGGAAGCAACGCTGCGGGAACCTTCTACCATTTCGTGAACGAGGAAGACGTCAAAATCATCGCTGCCGAAGCCGGAGGTTTCGGCGTGGATTCCGGGAAGTCGGCAGCTACAACTTTCCTGGGAACGTTAGGGGTTTTACATGGCAGCAAAAGCCTGGTAATGCAGACCGCTGACGGACAGGTAATCGAGCCCCATTCCATTTCCGCAGGACTGGATTATCCCGGGATCGGACCTTTCCACGCCAATCTGTTCATGGAAAAACGTGCGGAATTTTTCAGCATTACGGATAAGGAAGCATTACAGTCGGCCTTTGAACTCACCAAGCTGGAAGGCATCATTCCGGCTCTGGAAAGTGCCCATGCTCTGGCTGTTTTAGATAAAAAAGAATTTAACGAAAACGATATTGTGGTCATCTGCCTGAGCGGCCGCGGTGATAAGGATATGGAGACGTATTTGAAAAGGCTGGATGAGGGAAGCGGGAAGATGGAAGCTTAACGCATTATAAAAATAAATCAATTTAAATTTAAACTAACTTTATGAACGATAATAACATCCAGCACCCAGCTTCCGGCTTCCAGCCTCAAAAAAAACTAAACATCTACTTCACCGCAGGAATTCCCCAACTGGAAAATACTGCCGAAATTATAAGACTGATCCAGGATTCGGGAGCCGACATGATGGAAATCGGGATGCCGTATTCGGATCCGGTGGCGGACGGACCGGTCATTCAGCAGGCCCATGAACAGGCACTGCGAAACGGGATGACCATTGAAAAGCTGTTTGCCCAACTGAAATCCGTTAAAGACGAGATCCGAATTCCTGTAATTTTAATGGGATATATCAATCCTGTTCTAAGCTTCGGTTTCGAGAATTTCTGCCGGGAATGTTCGGAAAGCGGGGTTTCAGGACTGATTATTCCCGATTTACCGCCGATCGAATTTGAAAAAAAATACCGTGATGTTTTAAAACAATACCAGCTGAACTTCACCTTTTTGGTCACTCCGGAGACTTCGGATGAACGGATTTCATACCTGGATTCTTTAAGCTCCGGATTTCTGTATGCCGTCAGCTCTTCGTCCACCACAGGAAATAAAAATACGGTTCTGAAAAATGAAGACTACCTTTCAAGACTGGCGGCACTCCCGCTGAAAAATCCGGTAATGATCGGTTTTGGGATCAAATCCAGGGAAGATTTTGAAAATGTCACTGAAAAAGCGGACGGCGGAATTATCGGAACCGCATTTGTCAACATTCTTTTACAGCATGAAGACTGGAACAACAAAGCCGCTGATTTCATCCGTTCCATTAACGGTAAAAATCACTAAATTTGTACAGTCAAAAAAGGATATGAATACCATTCAGAATAAAACCGTCGCATTTGAAGATTTGGGAACCCGCGATTACCAGTCGGCCTGGGATTACCAGGAATCGCTGATGAAGAACATCATCGATCTTAAAATCAGAAACCGGGATCTTCCTGCCGAGCAGCATCTGGCAACACCCAACCATTTTTTACTGGTGGAACACCCTCATGTGTATACGCTGGGGAAAAGCGGCCACGAAGAAAATATGCTTGCCGGAATCGATAAGCTGAAGGAAATCGATGCCACTTTTGTAAAAGTCAACCGCGGTGGCGATATTACCTATCACGGCTACGGACAGATTGTCGGTTATCCGATCCTGGACCTTGAAAATTTCTTTACCGATATCCACAAATACATGCGGAACCTGGAGGAAGTGATCATCCGTACCATCGCCGAATATGGTCTGAATGGTGAACGTTCGCCGGGTGAAACGGGCGTCTGGCTGGATGTCGGAAAACCATACGCCCGGAAGATCTGTGCGATGGGCGTAAAAGCTTCCCGCTGGGTAACCCTGCACGGTTTCGCCTTGAATGTAAACACCGATATGCGGTATTTCGAATATATTATTCCGTGCGGGATCAAAGACAAGCAGGTAACTTCTCTGAAAAGGGAACTGGAGCGGGAACTGACCCCTGAGGAAATGGAAGAGATCAAAGCAAAGATCCGGAAGCATTTTGAAGAAGTTTTTGAAGCGGAACTGCAATTCAATAGCTTGTAACAATAACAGCAACAACATCAGGTGTTTTTTAAACCTCTCTGATTTCATCCATACTTTTATCCCGTCATCTGTATGACGGGATAATTTTTACCGTGTTCAGTATTTTTAGGACAGTATTGAATTATTAATTTTATTTTTGACGGTTTAAATAAAGAAACTTAATGACACGGACTTTCAAATGCATCTGCCTTCTCTTCTTTTTATCCTTCACCAGCTCCCTTGCACAGGACCAATATATTTTTGAGATCGACAGCCTGATCCATATCAAAAATCCCAGAAATTTCAACGGCGTTATCCTGATTACCAAAAAAGGGAAAGTACAATACTCAAGGGCTTACGGGATCAGGGATATCTACGATCCGGTTTCGCTGCAAATGGATGACCGGTTCGAAATCATGTCGAACACCAAACAGATCACAGCCGTTCTGCTGTTGCAGGAAGCAGAAAAAGGAAAAGTCGATCTTCAGGCTCCTATCAGCAGGTACCTGGATGACCTTACCGAACCGTGGGCAGATTCCGTTACCGTCCATCAGCTGCTGAACCATACCCATGGAATTACGGATCTTAATAAACCTCTGGCATTTAAACCCGGATCGGATTTTAAATACGGCAATCTTTCCAATATTCTTTTAGGAAAAATCATCGAAAAAGTATCGGGACAGTCTTATAAATCTGCGGCAGAAAATCTATTCCGGAAATTGGGCATGAATGATACTTTTTGCTACCTGAAAGAAGAGCAAAGAAAACGGGTAACCGGACATAGGGCCGACCGTAATATTTTCAGCACGGTTGAAGAATCTTTTATTACGGACGAGAACCTGCCGGCAGACGGCATCGTCACGACCGCAAAAGGCCTTTCAATATGGAATGATGCCCTTCACGAAGGAAAAATCCTGACTCCTGAAATGTACCGGTTCATGACCACTCCGTCAGCAATGTCCCAGCATGATGTTTCGGAAAAGAAAAAGCAGGCTATGGTTATAATATCAGAATAGTAAACGATCAGGAAATTCCATATTTCGGGCATACGGGTTTGGGTGACGGTTTTACTTCGCTCAATGTTTACTTTCCTAAAAGTAAAGTAAGCCTTATTATTCTGGAAAACCAGATGAATGAAAACAGTGATCTGTATTATTACTTTGAAAAAGAAATCAAAAACATCATTTTAAGCAGCAATCTGGTGAAAGAATAATTTGTTCGCACCTTTTAAAAACCGGCGTCCCATAAAATTTTCCGGCTTCTACATCTCTTGTTATCTTTTTAAATGACAGTAATTTACCTGTATTCCGATAAATATTAAGTATCCGCTTATTTTTTTAATAAAAATATTTTTTGCATTTATTTTTTTATTACATTTAATATCACAAAACAGTGAACTAAACAACAAGTTTGCTAAATATTAACCAAACAAAATAAAACTATGAAACAGCTTCTGTTATCCATGATGGCATTTGTGACCATTGCGTCCTTTAATGCCTGTGCAGATTCAAATGCCGGCCAGGATCCTGCGCTTGCAAAGGAATTCAACGAAAATACCCAAAACTTCGGAAGAACCGTCCCGGTAACCATGGAAAAAGAAAACGGTAAATACCGGGTGAATTTTATCATCACCGCCCAGAATTTTGAAATCCAGGACAGCAGAGAAAATGCAGCCTACATTTCCATGATTGGGGAAGCTGTGAAAAATGAAACGCCGATCCATGTTTTTCTGAGAGCCAATACTAATGAAATTGTAAGAGTAGACCCACCGACGGAAGAAGATATCCGTTATTTTAAATCGCTGCTTACGAAAGAAACACGTACGGAAACCCAGAAAGCCGTAAGTGTGATTCCGAACCAGGCTACGCTAAACAGCCTTTTCACCCAAATTAAGAACCAGTCCTGCGGAACATCCACCGCATCTTCTCCCTGCATAACCTTCAGATATGCAGTTGACGGATGCTATGCCCGGGCTCACAAGATGAGACAGATTCTCCTTAATGCAGGATATGACTGCGAAAAACAGTTTGTTTACGGAAACCTGCGGGCTTCCACCGGCACCTGCTGCGTATCATGGGGATACCATGTGGCGATATTGGTAAGCTTTAGAAATTCTTCGGGAACGGTTGAGAAAAGAATCATCGATCCTTCCCTGTTCACCAGCGGACCGGTAACGGATACGGCCTGGAGAAATGCCTGTGTGAATACCAGCTGCGGGTCTGCATCGGCCTCTTCTTATGCGAACACCGCCGGAACTGTCTACTACAGAAGTCCGTCCGGCTCTTTACTTTACGATAACAATTATGTAAATACCAATTGTGTACTGACCACTTTCGCTTCTCTTTCCGGCTGTTCCCCCAGCCCTGCACCAAGTGTAGCAAGTTGTGGATTTTAACCGAAAGCCATATAGCTCCTGCATTTTGCAGGAGCTTTTAATTTATCATAACTATGAAAATCTTTATTAATATTATTGTTTTAATCATAACAATTATCTGCTATTGCGGTAATTCCGGTTCACACGATCTAACGTAGTATAATCATTCTTTTATTATAAATATCACATAAGATTCGGAGCATCTTGGGAAATTCGAAGTCGGAATTAATGTATGGTCAATAGACTAAGGAAATAATTCATTTAGATAAATATGACGAAATTAAATTGCACACAATTCAATTTGGCAATATCTTTGCAGTATAGAATTTAATAAAAATTTAACAAAATGTCATTAATAGAAGATTTAAACTGGAGACATGCGGTAAAAGCTTATGATCCGGCCAAAAAAGTATCGGAGGAAGATTTGAATAAAATTCTGGAGTCGGCAAGGCTTGCCCCTACTTCATCCGGACTGCAGCCTTTCCGTGTTATCGTAGTAGAAAATCAGGAATTAAAAGAAAAAATGGTTCAGGGCGCGTTGAATCCGGAAGTAATGAGGGATTCTTCCCATGTATTGGTTTTTGCCGCCTGGGACAGCTATTCCGACGAAAAAATCGACAAGGTGTATGATCATCATACCGATGTAAGAAATCTGCCGAGAGGCCGTTTTTCCAGCTACACCGACAAAATAAAGGAGCTTTACGGAGCCCAGACGCCTGAAGAGCATTTTGCCCATACGGCCAGACAAACCTATATTGCCCTTGGATTGGCGATGGCACAGGCTGCCGAACTGAAAATTGATACTACTCCGGCAGAAGGTTTCAGCAATGCAGTGGTAGATGAGATCTTAGGATTAAGAAATCTGGGATTGAAAAGCGTCAGTTTACTGTACATCGGATACCGGGACGAGAAAAACGACTGGCTTTCCCACATGAAAAAAGTGAGAATTCCTATGGAGGAATTTATCATTAAAATGTAAAAAATTCAACTTTCAGTTTCAGAAGTTATGGAAAATCCCGAATGCTTAAAACTCGATAATCAGCTCTGCTTTCCGTTGTACGTGATTGCCAAAGAGATTACGGGGCTTTACCGTCCGTTTCTGGATGAGCTCGACATTACGTATCCGCAATACCTTGTGATGATGATCCTTTGGGAACATGACGGCCTTCCGGTAAACAGTATCGGCGAAAAGCTCTATCTGGACAGCGGTACCCTCACGCCCCTGCTGAAAAGACTGGAAGCAAAAGGATTTATTTCCCGGAAACGGAAAAAAGAGGACGAACGGGTGGTTGAAGTATTCATTACGGAATCCGGGAAAGCCCTGCAACTGAAAGCCTGTGAAATCCCCGGGAAGCTTCTGCAGAAAATTGATGCTGCTCCCGAAGACTGGATCCACCTTAAAGAAAGTGTTCAGAAAATATTAAATAAAATAGAAAAATAAATGAAAACCTTATACACCACAAAAGTTACGGCAACCGGGGGAAGAAACGGCCACGTAAAAAGCGAAAACGGAATCCTTGATCTTGAAGTAAAAATGCCTAAAGCGTTAGGAGGAGCCAATGACGAATTCACCAATCCCGAAATGCTTTTTGCAGCCGGATACGCTGCCTGTTTCGACAGTGCTTTAAACAGAGTAATTTCCCTGTCTAAAACGCAAACCGGAGAAACTACCGTAACTGCGGAAGTAAGCATCGGGCAACTTGAAAACGGAGGCTTCGGACTGGCGGTTCAGCTGGATGTCAACATTCCCGGCGTTTCTCAGGAAGAGGCTCAGTCTTTAACGGAAAAAGCCCATGAGATCTGCCCGTACTCTAACGCCACCCGCAACAATATCGAAGTGAAGCTTTTGGTAACGAACAATTAAGATTTACTTCTTATATAGTATGAAATCTGCTTTCCGGAAGCAGATTTTTTTATTTGATAAATATATATAGCGGATGTGGTTTCTATAATTCAAAGATCCGATAATTCGTTAAAAATTATCCGTATGTTTGCCACTCAAAAGTTTCAATGCATTAAATCATATCCTTGAAAAATATCCTTTCTTTAATCATTATTTTCTCCTGCCTTTTTAAAATCCATGCCCAGCACACCTATGCTTTCTTCGGTTCTTTTAACCGGGATAAAGATACGGAAGGCCTGTATGTCTACGAACTGGATGCCCTCAGCGGAAAACTTTCAAAAGTTACTTCAATTAAAGGAATCCTCAATCCTTCTTTCCTTACGGTTTCTCCCAATGGAAAATACGTTTTTGCCTGCACGGAAAGCAAGACGAAAAACGGAGGAAGTGTCAGCAGCTTTGCTTTTGATCCTGAAAGAAAGTCGCTCACGCTGATCAGCAAACAGAAAAGCGGGGGAGAAAATCCCGTTTATCTCACCGTTCATCAAAACGGAAAATGGCTGGTGAACGGAAATTACACGGAAGGCAGCATTTCGGTATATCCTGTTTCTGAAAACGGGCAGATTCAACCGTATGTCCAGAATTTTCAGTTTACGGAAGGAAGCATAGACCCAAACAGGCAGGCACGGGCCCATATCCATTCCACCGTTTTTTCTCCTGATCTCAATTACATTTTTTTACCGGATCTGGGAGCGGATAAGATCAGGACGTACCGGTTTAAAAGTGAGGAGGAGCAGCCGTTACAACCTGCAACAATTCCCTTTACGGCAACGGTTCCCGGAAGCGGACCAAGACATTTCACCTTTCATCCCAACGGAAAATTTGCCTACTGCATTGAAGAGATGGGCGGAGCGGTAAGTGTTTATTCGTATGATAACGGAAAGCTGGACTACCTCCAACGCATCGATACCCATTCTGAAAAGTACAGGGAAGATTTTGAAAGTTCGGATGTACACGTTTCGCCGGACGGCAGATTCCTGTATGCCTCCAACCGTGGGAACGAAAACAACATTGCCATTTTTTCAATTCGTGATGACGGAACTTTAAAAACGGTCGGTTACCAATCCACCAAAGGAAAACATCCGCGGGTTTTCAATCTGGATCCGGAAGGCAAATTTTTAATTGCCACCAACGCCGGAACCGGTACGGTTGTCGTATTCAGAAGAAACCCGGACACAGGACTGCTGAAAAAAGTGGGCAGAAAGATTAAGATTAAAAGTGTTTCGTGCGTGGAGATCAGGAAATATTAATCCTGTCTTTATTCCTTCTAAACGTTTAATATGAAGATGTACATTATTATCCCGGATCATGTCCGGATAAACCGGTTCCCGTTATAGCTGCCCATCACTGCATGTTATAAAAAACATAAATAATCATTAAAATAAATAATTATCCTCATGACTAAAACTGAGTTTCTGGATCTTTTACGGGAATCAACAACAGAGTGTTACAAATTTGCAAAAAATTATGTTGCTGATGATCTTCCCGAACGTTTTATCTATTGCGTTTCGCTCAACGTTTCCTATGATGATCCTCAACTTAAAGGATTTGATATTTACCCTGAAGATCATGACCGCAGACTTGAAATGATAAAGGATACGGATGTTGCAGAGCTTCTGTACCGGAAAGGCAAAATACCGGTTTGGATCGACATTTCCGTAGAATGTGTTCACAGGCATACAACCGTCATCGAGCTTCTGTGTGCAGGACGTTTTTCTGATAAAAGCGAAGACTGTTATTATAACCATTATGATATTGTATCTCCATTTGGGGTCAAAAGCCCTACTCTTCCTTACGGCCATAAAGAGGGAGAAAAATTCAGATTAAAAAACAAGTATAAAAAATCTCTTTTAGGCAGGCTGACAGCATGGTTCAGTAAATGATCCAAATAAGGTTAAAGAAATTGAATTTACGTTAACCTATTGAACATCAAATCACAACATCACTTTCTTAAAAGCATCCACCTTCTGATAGTGATCATTGGATCCCCTCTCCTTTTTATTGATAATCAGAATACCGGAAAGGTGGTCGATTTCATGCTGGAAGATGACGGCAGTAAATCCTTCGACAATTTCCGAATATTTCTGTCCTTTGAGATCAACATATTCCAATTGAATAACCAGACTGCGGTAAAACTGGTCCCGGAAATCGGGAATGGAAAGGTCGCCTTCCGGACCGAGGTTCTGGATTTCGGATTCCCAGGTAATCAAGGGATTGATAAAATATTCCAGCGGTTCTCCCGGTTTGTCGAAACGTTGGACCCAGATCACTTTCCGGTTGATCCCGACCTGCGGTGCGGCAATGCCTACTCCACCGTCCGTGGACCGCAAAGATTCCTTCATCCTACTCACCAAAACCGCTGTGTTTTTATCCAGCGGATCGATTTCCGAGGAAAGCCCGAGCAAAGTATTGTGCTGATGTTCATCGGTCGTCTGGTAAATCGGCAAAGCCGTCCGGATATCCCCTTTATTAATCAGGGAAATTTCATCAGCAGTAAGCTTCTGCGCATTGATGAAGCCGATAAAAAAGATCAATAGCAAAGAAAGTTTTCTCATATTAATGGAATGTAGGGCAAAGGTAGATGATGTTTTTTAAGTTTTGACAAACAAGACACGATTTTTCAGATGCCCTGTGTAAATGTAATACTGAAAAGCAATACGGAAAGATTCGGGTTGAGATTCCTACCGGAATGACAAAAGTGTGGAAAAATTCATCGATGATCTTTATTAAAAATCAATCATACTATTCGCAGCCAAAAATACTCCGTTTTTCATCCCGCAGGGATCCAAACATAGTATTAGAGAGCAGCCCGAAAAGATTCGCAGAAGCTAAATTAATGTGAACTCGAAGTAAAGACTGAGTTTAAAGGCTTGAAGAAAAGAAGCTGGAGGCAGGAAGTTTATTCGATCACCATATCGATAACAGTCTAAAGTGTCTGCACTCCTTAAAGAAAAACTCTAATTAAAATTCCAGACCATTTCCTGTGTTTTTTATTTTAATAACTGAAAACAATAAACATCATCGAATTCATGTTAAATTAGAAAATAATCTTCCCACTTAAAAAACCTGGCTCCTTTTACTTTTCCCCTGGCTCTTAATAAGTTTTCGTCATATCCGTCGGGATCAACAGGTTAAAATCTGTCGGGATATAGTCTTTTTCCGGCACTTTCAGTTCGGGATATTCGGATTCAAAGACGGAGATCACCGTCATTTTCAGGTTCGGATTTTTCTTTTTGAGATACCAGTAGATACCGCCGAATTCCTTGCTGTGGTAATTGCCGTTATAATGGATAAACGTTTTTCCGGACTGAAGACTTTTCAGGATCGATTCTGCCATGGTCGCATCCTTGATCGCCTGGGCCGAAATAAAATTCATCACTTTCATTTCTTCCGCATGGTCGCCCATCATTTTTTTCATTTCGGGATAACCAGGCGTTTCCAAAGTTACCTTAATGGGCAGTTGGGCAATGTATGCTTTATCTTTCGCGGGCAGACTGTTCAGAGATTCCAGCCCTTCTTTTGATATTTGGGAAGCATATCTTCTGGGAACATTGGTGGCGATAAACGGTAATTTTTTATCTTTCGCAAAATCAACCAGCGGCTGGTAATCAGTAGCAAAATTGTTCCAGAGCCTTGCCGAATCCTTTAAGGTTTTGGCATCGAAGGTTCCGCTTAAGTATTTATTTAATTGGGGCTGATTGTCTCGTTCAAACATTTCCGCGCCTAAGATCAGCTGCCCCTTTTTTTTCTGATACAAAGCTTCGGTCACTTTCAGCTGCAGCCAGTGGTTGATGGAATTGTTGTGGTTTTCGCCGAAGAGTACGATGTCATAACCGGCCAGTTCATTCACCAGTTCTTCCGTTTGCACTTTATTCCCCTTTTTATCATAAAACTGATAGGATTTAAAATCCTGTGCGTAAAGCGAACAGAAAGCAACCAACAATATAGAGATAAGAATATTTTTCATACTGAATAATTTTTAATGCAAATGACAACAATAAGAATCACAAAGATCACAATATAATTTTAAAGATAACTTCTGAATTTTTAAAACCTGTTTAAATTTAACTTAATAATATATTTACATTTATCAAGCAAATAAATCTGCGGAATCTGCCACATCTGCGTGAATATAAAAAACAATTAAGCAGGCATAAGGGTCAAACTTAATTTCAGACAAACATCAGCCGTGTCATTTGTGAAACTATTTGTGACATTTGTGTTTAAGCTGAAGAAAAAGCCGCCCTGCAAAGAACAGGACGGCCTTAAAAACAATCTAACTATTTATTTTTCCAGCCCTGCTACAAGGTCTTTCCATTCCTGCAGCTCAGGAATTCCCGGTTTTCTTTTCCCGAAGAACTGAACGATAAAGTCCCCTTCTTTGTTGAATACCTCAATCGCCGTCACTTCGCCGTCTTCCGTCGGCTTTTTTACAATCCAGGCTTCTGCTATTTTTGTAACGTCAAGATGAAGATTGAAATCAGGATCCATTACGTTGAACCACTGCTGGTGCCATAAGGTTTTCTTTACATTTCCGGTGTGGATCTGGATAATCCCCCTGTTCCCTACAAAGATCATGATCGGAAGCTCTTTTTCCGAAGCGTCTTCCAGTACGTTTACCACTTTCGAGCTGTCGATCTTTTGGGTAAAGCCTTCCGGAGCCAGCCTCAGGGCCTGGGTTCTGCTTACCCCGAATTTCCGGGTCATCATAAAGAAATCGTGGGTATCTTTCAACGACGTCCATGCGTTTTGGAAACCCTTCACGTCGATTTCGGCATCCGGTTTTTCTTCAGCTTTAGGAGCCACCGCTTCAGATTCAAAAGACGTACCCTGTTCATCAGCCCTGAATTTTTCAACCAACGCATCAAATGCGGCTTCGTTACTGTCTTTGGTAAGGTAAATTTTATGAAGCGCTAATCCGTCTTTTCCGAAGAACTGAAGACTCTTCCGGTCCCCTTCTGCCACGGCAAAAGCAAATTTCCAGTGGTTCAGGAAAATCCTTAAATCAATATCTTCCCCTACAAAAAGCTGGGCGTGCGGACTGCTGAAATCACCGTTCAGATAAGTTCCTTTTCTTTCGTGAACGCATTCTTCGTTACGGGTAAGCGCCATTACTTTTCCCAACTGCTCAGCTTCCGTTAAAATATTCTGAAATTCCGGTTTCAGCACGGTTACGCCTTCTCCAACACCGGTTGCCAGCAATTCCGCTTCGCTTACGCCAAGTTCCGCCGCTGCGTTTCTTATTCTTACGTGCGGATTTTCCGCTTTCAGAGCTTCCCATTTTTCTTTCAGATCGTGTACTAATGTGCTCATTATTTTATTTTTTTATGGTTAAAATCGTGTAATTTCTTGTTATGGTTTCATCTCCTGTTTTGCTTTTTACTTCTTCTTCCCTTTCGGAAACTGCCATTCTGCTGAAATAGCTTTTAGAAACCGTTTCCTCCATTTCATCGGTATTGTACAGGGTAAAACCGAATCGGGTGAACGGCAGCTTCTCCATGAAATCCCTTTGCCCGAACGTCAGGACAAACGTTCCTGTTTTTTTCAGGACCCTATATATTTCATTTAAATAATCTACCGGCTGCTTCCAGAAATAGACAGTATTTACGGTAAATATTTTATCAAACGTTTTATCTCCGAAAGGAAGTTTTTCACCTTCGTACAATACAAAATCCGCCTGGTCTTTAAAGGCTTCATTCAGTTTCATGGCTTCCCGATGCATGGTTTCGGAAATATCGATTCCCGTGTACCTGATGTTTCGCGCCCTGTTCAGGATGCTCTTCACATGGCCTGCGTTTCCGTGACCGATCTCAAGAATATGCTCGTTGTCTTCGATCAGGAGTGCCTGGATGCTTTCAAGCGTCATTCCGATATTGGTAGCGTTCATCATCTCGCCGATCTCGATGCCTTTTTCACCCTCGGGATTTGCGAGGTTCTGTGCTAATATTTTTAGTTTTTCCTGGTCCATTATCCAAAAATGATCATAGGGTTATGGGTTATCGGATGCTCGCAGATCGTGCACGGGAAATTATAAGCATTGCTGATATTTTCAGCCGTAAAAACTTCTTCCGGTGTTCCATAGGCAGCTGCTCTTCCCGATTTCATTAATAATATTTTATCAGCGTACTGCGCCGCGAGATTCAGATCATGAAGCACAACGACTGCAGAGTTGGTCTTTCGGGTAAAATTCTTAATGGTCTCCAATGCTTTATACTGATGCTTCACATCCAGGTTATTCAAAGGTTCGTCCAGGAAAAGGAGCTTGTGGACAATCTCATTCTGAAGCTGGGCCATTACCCTTGAAAGATGCACCCTTTGTTTCTCTCCACCCGATAATGTATTGTATTCCCGGTCTTTTAAATGGAAAACATCGGTTTCATACATCATGTTGTTCATGGCTTCCAGATCTTCCTTCTGGGGCTGGGCATCAAAATACGGATACCGTCCCATCATCACCACATCTTTCACATCAAGCGGGATATCATTGCTGTTGTGCTGGGAAAATTTAGCCTTATGCCTGGACAATTCCTGCACAGGCCAGTCACTGATAGACCTATCTTTAAATAAAATCTGCTGTTTGCATTTTACTTCATTCGCCAGCATACTCAGCAGACTGGATTTTCCGGCTCCGTTCGGCCCCACAATTGCCAGAAATTCACCGTATTCCAGATGAACATCCACCGCATCCAGAATGTGGAAATCTTTATGTTTATAAGTAATCTGATGGGCCCTGATCATAACAGTGATTTTTTGAATTTAACCAGAATCGCAATAAAGATCGGACCTCCCATCAGAGCGGTGAGAATCCCAATCGGCAGTTCCGAAGGTTCCACAATGCTTCTGCTGAATGTATCGGCGGTCAGCAATAAAATACTTCCGCAAATCCCCGATAACGGCAGAATGAAAGCATAATCGGATTTAAACAGCAGCCGTAAAATGTAAGGCACAATAAGGCCCACAAATCCGATCGTCCCGGAAAATGCCACGCAGCTTCCGATCATCAGTGCCGTTAGAAGGATAATCTGTTTCTTTAACCTTTCCACATTAATTCCCAGATGCTGCGCATCTTTTTCCCCCAGCATCATGGCATTCAACGCTTTGCCCTTCGGCAGCAGGATGAGGTAGGAAACGATTAAAACAACGGCTAAAATAATATTCTTTGTCCAGGTGGCTGCCGCAAGGCTTCCCAGGTTCCAGAACGTTAAATCCCTCAGCTGATCGTCCTTTGAAATATAGATCAGGAAGCCGGTAACGGAAAAGCCTATAGCCGTAATGGCCACCCCGCTCAGCAGCATCATGACCACATTGGTTTTTCCTCCGCTGGTTGAAATCCTGTAGACCAGCAGCATGGATAAAAAAGAACCGATGAAAGCGGCGATGCCTACCAGTGAAAACTGTACCGCTTCAGGAAGATACTGCTTGAAGTGTCCTCCTAAAACGATGGTAATGGCGGCAAGCAGCGTTGCTCCCGAGGTCAGTCCTATTAGATCTCCCGTGGCCAGAGGATTTTTAAACAATCCCTGTAGGCTTGTCCCTGAAACAGCCAGCATGCTTCCGATCAGGATCGCCATTACAATTCTTGAAGCCCTTACGTCCCACACGACATACCGGTCGCTTAAAGCTAAACCCGGATCCTCTGTTATCATTTTACCTAAAATTTCAAAGGCAGATTTCCCTCCGAAATCGTAAACTCCGGTATTAAGAGACCATACTGCTATTAAAGCAAGCAGTATGGCACTTATGCTGACGTAAACGTATAATTTACTTGGTGTTCTCAATTAACAGTTTGTTTAATCCTACAGCAGCTTCTCCTAGTCTCGGCCCGAAACCTGAAACCAGGCCTCCGTCCATGGCGATGATCTTTTTGTTTTTCCCGGCATTGGTTTGGGAAACACCCGGCATTTTCAGAGCCCCTTCGTTTCCTCCTGCGCCCTGCAGTCCGCTGGTAAAAAAGAATAACACATCTGGGTTCGCTTTTACCACCGCTTCCGGGGTTAACGGTTTGAAATCTTCGAAATCATTTACGGCATTTTCTCCGCCGGCAATTTCAATTAAAGAAGCCATCGGTGTATTTTTTCCGGCCACCATCAGCATGTTTCCTCTGGCATAGATGAAAAGGACTTTCGGCTTCTTGGCAATCGGCCGGATCTGTTTCAGATCGGCATCGATTTTATCGTTCAGTTTCTGGTAATCGCTGCTTCCGATGGTTTTGGCTACATCAGCGATTAGTTTTTTGGTTCCGTCAACCGTAAATTCCTGTTTGAAAACCTCGGTTTTTATTCCGGACGATTTGATTTTTCCCATCAATGCCGGATTGATGTCTTTATCGGAAGCTAAAATCAGGGTCGGGGAAACTGCCATAATCGGCTCAATGGTCATGGACCGCACATGGCCCAAATCAACAGCCGTGCTTTTCAACGATGCCGGATAAGTGCTGGTCACATCGGTTCCTACGATTTCTTTTTCATGGCCTAAAGCCGCTATGATTTCCGTGATTCCGCCATTCAGCGTAACGATCTTATTGTTGGATTTCGGGGTTTCCGCGTTTACTTCCGTAGCATTTCCTGTTTTGGCACTCTCCTCTTTTTTACATGAGTAAACGGCAACCAACACAGAAGCGGCAAGAATGAATTTTTTCATAATCTACTTATTATTTGATTTTTACTATAGGGGTTTGTATTCGAACTGAGGGAAACCTCTTTCTCCTGAGGTATTTGTAATCCTGGTAAATCTTAATTTAAAATAATAGCCTTCGGCATCCCTGACGATATAGAAACGGTCGCCATATACTTCCAGGCCGTTTGCACCCACCGGGTTTCTCCAGTTGGATCCGATCACCCGTTGATCGTTATATATGAATTTGGACGGATCGATATCGGATGTTTTAAAGTTGCTATAGGCTTCCACTCCTGATGCCGGTGCCGGAACCACCACTTCATAAGCCCCTGCCCCGCCTACATTGTTGATCGTTACAAAATCCGCAAAAATATAGCTTCCCGCTCCGGTAATGGTATTGGTAAATACGGTGAAGCAAAGGTCCCATTTTTTCTTTTCAGGCTGAATGACCACCTCTTTTTTGTTTTTTAAACTGACGAAACTGTAATTATAAGCCGTGTTTTTATTAATAACCAGTTCTTCATGGGAAGAAGAAGCCAGTGGTGCATATTTCACTTTGTAGCCACCGGTTGCGGTTCGGGTAATCTGGACTTTCATCCAGCCTCTGCTGTCTCCGCCGGTTGCCACAGAACCTACAGGAACAGAACCTGTGAAAATTTCTTTTCCCATATTAATAAGATAAACAGCGTTTTCGGAATCATTTGATTTAATTTCCTCGATAGCGGTATATCCTGAAGGGAAATTTCCTTTTACATCATCAATATAGGTTACATTGGAAGGATTGAAATTGGCAACCTGAACCTGCGGCTGTAAAGAGGCAACACTCGCTTCGGTAACGGCATCAATATTCGTAGCATTCGGGATTTTGCCCGCAGCCATCATAATGGATGAGTTTAATACTACTTTAAACGCGCTTCCCGAATAAAAAGCAAGATCCCAATCCGTCCTCTTGGTAAGCATCTGCGAATTGGTCCCCAGATCGAACCAAACCTGGTTCGGCTGTGTTGCACCGCCCACATTAGGATCCACTCTTGCCCCATCGGAAGGCGCTATTGCCACAGGGTCTTCGTTATCATTAATACACGATTGGGAAATAAAGGAAGCTCCTACAAGTAAGCAAAATAGTATTTTTTTCATTTTTATGGATTTAAAAATTATAATTTAAGCGGGCAAAATAGCTTCTGCCGTAGAAGAGATTCTGCTGACCTGCAGCTGCATTATGGCTGTCACCGGATTGGATGGTATTTCTCACGCTGGTTACGTCGAAAATATTTTTTATTCCTGCACTTATTTCAAAATGGTTTTTAAAGAAGGGCTGGCTCACCGTAAAATTCAGCATATTGAAATCTCCGATTTCACCCAGAATATACTGTCCGGGATCGGTAGGTGCATTTCTGTCCCCGACATGGGTGTATCTCCGCTGTATTCCGGTGTATTTATAATAAAGGGCAAACAGCGTCCCGGCAGACGGTAAGGTGTAGTTGGCCGCCAGGTTGGCCTCCGCGTAATAATTGTAGTCATCAGGCGAGGTGAGTTTTCCAGTGCTTAAAGCCTGGGAAATTCCCATCACCGAAACACCGGCATTCAATGACAAAGCTCCTTTTCTGAGATTTACTCCGCCTCCGAATAATAAGGATTTGTAATTATCTACGTTCAGGTAGGTAATCTGTAACGGACTGTTGTTGATGATCACATCTTCAATTCTGTTCTGTACATCCAAATACATTCCCGAAAGGCTGAAATTGAATTTCCAGCTGCTGGTATTGGTTAGTGCATAATCCCAGAATGCGGCAGCCGAGTATCCGGTCTCAGGCTTCAGGTTTTCATTTCCCCTGATGTCGTGGTTGTTGTCGACAACATAAGTATACAGTTCATCATACGTCGGGAACCGGTTTGCAGATCCGAAGACCGTACGGATATCCGAACTTTCCGAAGTTTTAAACCGTAAGGTTCCGGAATAATTGTATTGGGAATTGAATTTATCGCTTAAAGCCAGCCTTACCCCGGGACGGAATGAAAGCCAGCTGTTGATGTTCCATTCTGCCGAAAGGAAATTGGCGTAATTGAAGACCGAACGTTCGATGCTCCTGCCGTTGTTATTGCTTTCAAAGGTGGTGGCATCGGCAAAGCCTTTAGTTCTGTCCAGTTCATACCCGATCTGGAAATTCACTTTTTCGCTGTCGAGGAAATTACTGAACATTCCCCTCGAGTAGAGTACATCCGATTTGTAAAATGTAATTTCAGCATCTCTCGAAAGTTCTTTCCGGTTGGGAATGTCATAGGTATATTGCTGCGATTTTCTTTCCTGGCTCTGATAAGAGAAGTCTCCTACATAATTGATCCTTCCCATTTTGCTCTGGATGTTAAACTGATGGATCCACCGGTTGGTATGGTAATCTTTATCATTTGCCGTATACGTCCTGTTGCCTCCTCCGAGATAAAGCTCATTAACGATGGGATTATAATAGTTTATTTTTTCGGTAAGAAAATTAAGCTTGTAGAAAAAGCTCGTGTTGTTTTTGCTGTAACGGATGGTCCCGTTCGTGGTCAGCTGATCTTTCGGTTGCCAGTCGTAGCCCCGCTGTCCGTCGTTGCTTTCGCTGAAATATTTATAACCGTTAAGGACTCCTCTGTATCCCTGGAAATCATTATGATTGATATCGGCGGAAACAGACCAGTTGTTGTTGATCCTGTATCCGAGATTCAACGACTGGATATGCCGGCCGTTTCCTTTTTTAAACCAATCGTAGTCATTTCTTACCGTTTCTTCTTGCAAAGAAGCCAGGGCTGTAAATTTTTTGGCATACGTTTTTTTGGTAATGATATTGATGACACCGGCGACCGCATTGTTTCCGTATTCAACCCCCATGGAACCTTTTACGACTTCTATTCTTTCAACATTATTCACATTAATTTTGGTAAGGTCTACGATATTCCCCATTCCTTCGTCACTTACTACCGGAATGTTATCGATGAGGATTTTGGTATATTTACCGCTCAATCCCATAATGCTGGCATTGGAATTCCCGGAGCCTTTGCTGGGTTCTATTAAAATATTGAGATTCTGATTAAGTACTTCCGCAACATTGGTTACCGCCATATTTTTAATCTGCAATGCATCAATGACCTCCACTTTATAAATAGACTTGTTGATGGATTGCTGGGTGTACTGGCCGGTAACCACCACCTCTTCGATCTGCTTCTGTTTTACAGAATCATTTTCCTGTGCACTCATCCATAAAACAGTGGACAAAGAGAGAATGGAAAGCACTTTCTTCTTCATAAACTCAAAAAATTTTCGACAAATATAATGCTTTATTTAGAATAGTTAAAAATAAATACATATTTTTGTAGAATAATTCTAAATAAAAATAACAGTATGAAATTAAGACTACTTTTAGGAAGTTTAATGTTTACGGCTGCGGCAGTACATGCACAGGTAGCTATGATTGATGAAAATTTTGAGAGTGCGATTGTATCATCTCCCGTAAACTACAATAACCTTGTTAATGGCTGGATAAAAAAAACAACCGTTAACCACAATATTTATGTTGATAAAAATACGACAACCAATAACCAATATGCTCAGTTTTATGCAGCAGGCTCATTGAGTACAGACGTATTTCTTGTTTCACCACAGATTATAGCTCCTGACGGTTCAAAAAAAATAACTTTTACCGTTACTCCTACGGGCGGATCCACACTTGAGGTCGGACTAATTGATGATCCGTCTAATCTTATAGCAGGAAGTGGTGTACCTGCATCGTATCAATTATTGCAATCATTTACATTTACAGAAACAGCTGCTGAAACCACAGTTTCCCCTATTACCGTGCCTGCATCAACAAAACAGTATATTGTATTCAGGTTCAGAAATCCTTTAGCCACATTTCCGGGATCTTCACATTCTGCACTAGCCGTTGATAACGTAAAATATAATAATTCATCTATATTGAGTACTTCCGACCAGGCAAAACCAAAAGACGAGATCAGGTTTGCAGTGAATGCCGATAATACTGCACTGGAATTTATCGCCAAGAAAAACCCTAAGAATATCCAGGTTTATTCAGCTGGCGGCCGGAAGGTTGCTGCCGGAACATTATCCGGAAGATCTTTTGACATCAGCACCCTTCAGACAGGTGTTTACTACCTTCTTATCGAAACCGCGGAAGGTGCAGCAGTGAAATCAAAATTCGTTAAGAAATAAGATTTATCAGACCGTTTTTATAATTAAACTGATTTATGCTTTCATAGATCAGTTTTTAGCTTATTAAAATTTAAATTTCATTAATTAACTTTTAAATAAAATAAGAATTAAAATATTCAATAAATAAATTTAACAATCTTTAAAACAGAATTTTAATAAATATTTTAAATAAAATAAATTTTAAAACACGACAAAAATCATATTTTTATTTAGAATAATTAAAAATAAATATTTAGTTTTGTAGAATAAAAAGAACCATATTATGAAGACAAAATTATTTTTTACGGCCATGCTGGCTTTGGGAGTACAGCAAACCACGCCGGCTCAAGTTGATGCGAACGGATATACGACGGTAAATATGTCCATGGGCGCAAGCTACCAGAACCGGGTATTTTTTGACCTGAGTGCCAATACGATGGTGTCCCAGCCTGCGAATACCTGGGATATCGCTTTTTACAGGAACGCAAGCATGAATTTCGGAACCAGGATCAATGATGCCCAGAATATTGAAGTGTATCAGGCCTCCAGCAACCCGAACGACTGGAACAGCATTACCACAAACAGTGTCGCTTCCTACGGATCGCCGTTGTATAATCTTGACAATACAACAACAATTCAGAAAGGTGCTTTCGAACAGGGAACGGCAACCTACGGCTGGGGAGAATACAACCCGGGAAACCACCATGTTGAAGGCAAAGTGATCTTTATCCTGAAATATGCTTCCACCAACACGTATTATAAGTTTATGATCGATGATTATTTCGGCGGTTATACTTTTAAATATGCCAAATGGAATGCAGCCAATTCTTCCTGGGATGCCACCACTTCCAAAACCATTGCCAACGGAAGTGATGATGCTTACTTCAATTATTTCTCCTTCGCAACCGGAGATAAGGTGCCGGGTCTTGAGCCTTCAAAATCAGGCTGGGACTTGATGTTCACAAGATACTGGACCGATTATCCGTACACCGATCCCAACACGGGACAACCCGCTACCATGAAATACCGAATGGCGGGCGTTATCCAGAATACGAACATTACCGTAGCCAAAGTACAGCCTGAAACCCAGACCACCTCCACCTCTACCCTGCCTGCCTCAACCGCCTTCTCAAATAATATAACGGCCGTCGGGCATTCCTGGAAACCGGCCATGGGCGCACCTTATTCCGATATCGTCTATTATGTGAAGCAGGGCTCGGAATATTACCGGATGTATTTTACTTCCAATGACGGATCTTCCACCGGAAATATGTATTTCAAATACAAAAACATTACTTCAACTTTAGGAACCACCGACATCGCTGCCAAAAAAGCAACTTTCGGAATTTACCCGAATCCGACAACGGCAGACAAACAAGTGACGGTTTTGTTTGATATTAAAGAAAAGGTAAACACCAGAGGCCAGGTAGAAGTTTATGACCTGTCGGGCAAAAAAGTGTATTCGGCTGAACTGACGAACCAAACCGGTTTCTACAAGCAGGACCTGAATCTTTCCCACCTGTCTTCCGGAAACTACCTGGTGAAAATCTCCTTCGGCGGAAGCACCGAAACGAAAAAGCTGATCATCAAATAGTCAACGATGGTTTTAATTGACCATTGACTATTCATTTAAATAATACTTTCTATTTTTTCTAATAAAAGGCTGCTCATCCAGGTGAACAGCCTTTTAGTTTTTTACATAATGACCGGAATTATAACGTTTTAAATCCTTTGTGCACCATTGTTGAGCTTTCCAGCATTTTTGAAACGTTTCTTCTGAAATCCAGCAGGTGATCCTGCCCGTTGTGACGGTTCAGATGCTCCTCGCTTTCCCATAATTCCACCATGAAAAAAGTTCCTTTGTTGTCTTTATCCTCGATGAGGTCGTACTGAAGACATCCTTCTTCCTTTCTGGTTTCCCGCACCAGCGTCTGAAAAAGTTCCACCGCTTCCATAAGGTAATTTTCATTAAATTTAAAAAGCGCAACTACATGTATATTCATTGTTAATTTTTTTAGCGGTGTAAATGTAGAATATTTTAAAGCCTGAAAAGATATTTCACGGATTTATTTTCAATATATAACAGCATTAGCCGCTAAAAAACTGATTTGTAAATGGTAATGCAGCTCATAACGATGACCAGAGTCCCTATGACTGTAAACATGCTTTTTACCGGAAGTTTCGCTGTAAGCATGGCTGAAAAGGGGGCCGTGACAATACCGCCGATCAGCAGTCCCAGAATAATATTCCAGTGCTGGATGCCGAGTGTAAAAATAAAAGTAATGGCAGCCGTTAAGGTCAGAATAAATTTAGCCACCGTAGAACTTCCTACGGCAAATCTCGGGGTAAAAGAATTTTTTATCAAGGTTCCTGTAACCAAAGGTCCCCAGCCGCCGCCGGCAAAAGAATCAATAAATCCGCCGATGAGCCCGAGCTTGGTTAAATGGGTTTTCTTTTTAAGTTTTTTATCCTGTTTTCCCTTAAAAGCATTCAATAAAATCCGGATGCCGAGATAAAGCGTATAAAAAGAGATGATGCTTTTCGTGACTTTGGAATAATACTCTCCGAGATAAGTAAGTGAAACAGCACCGATAACCGCACCAATAACGGCAGGAACAGCTAATCTTTTCACCAGGTTTTTGCTTACGTTTTTCAGTTTGATATGACTGATGCTTCCTGCGGCCGTGGTAAAGCTTTCTGCCGAATGGATGCTGGCACTTACCGCGTGCGGCGGAATTCCCAGAAATAGAAGGGTTGTCGTACAGATAACGCCGTAACCCATTCCCATAGAGCCGGCTACAATTTCCGCCAGAAACCCCACCAGGAGCATCCAGTAAAAAATGTAATTGTCCTTAGCCAGAACGTTTAACAGTTCATTGAAATAGCCCATTTCGTACATGGAAAAAACAATGAGGGCCACTGCCGCAACCGTAATGAAAAAAACGTTGAGCCTGAGCTGCACTTTTCTTGAGATGACCATCCGATTCAATTTATAAAATCATTATTGCTCCTACAGTGGAGTTGCTTGTCTCGTCAATCAGAATGGCGTTTCCTGTTGCATTGCTGTCTTCAAAACGGTCATACACCAAAGGCGAAGCCGTCTTCAGCCGTATTTTTACGACTTCGTTCAGTTTTATGCTTTCTGAAACGGGGATTTTCTCCAGGGTATTGACATCGATTTTATAATCGATTTCTTTAACAATGGCTCTTACGACCCTGCTTTTATGCTGAATGAAATATTTATTGCCTTCCTGCAGTTTTTTTTTGTCCAGCCAGCATACCACGGCTTCAACTTCACTTTCCACTTTTGGAAGACTTTCTGTTTTTACCAGAAAATCACCGCGGCTGATGTCGATATCGTCTTCCGTATGCAGTACGGCAGGCTGATGGGCATAAACAGCTTCTACCTCTTTTCCACCGGTTTCAATTTTTGAGATCCGGGTCTGAATCTCTTGGGGCAGAACAGTAATTTCATCCCCTTTTTTATAAACTCCTGAAATCACTTCTCCGGCGTACCCCCGGTAATCATGAAGCTCATCGGTCTGCGGACGGATCACATACTGCACCTGGAATCTCGGGCTGTCAAAATTTTGGGATGAACTGATTTCGACGGTTTCAAGAAAATCCAGCAGCGCAGGACCTTCATACCAAGGCAGATTTTCCGATTTTCCGACAATATTGTCCCCGTGAAAAGCGGAAATCGGGAAATAATTTACATTTTCCAGCTCCAGCTTCGTGGCCACCCGCTCATATTGGGCTTTGATGTCGTTAAAAATATCCTCGGAATAATCCACCAAATCCATTTTATTGATCGCTACCACCACATTTTTTATTTTCAGAAGGGAAGCAATAATCGAATGCCTTCTTGTCTGTTCGATTACCCCCTGTCTGGCATCAACGAGAATGACGATCAGCTGGGAATTGGAAGCACCCGTAATCATATTTCTTGTATACTGGATGTGCCCTGGCGCATCGGCAATAATAAATTTCCTTTTCGGAGTTGAGAAATAACGATAGGCTACGTCAATCGTAATACCCTGCTCCCTTTCAGCTCTCAACCCGTCCGTCAAAATGGCAAGATCGATTCCGTTTTCATTTTTATTTTTCGATTGTTTTTCCAGCGCCTCGAGCTGGTCGATCAGTATATTTTTGCTGTCGTACAGAAGTCTTCCGATCAGGGTACTTTTCCCGTCGTCCACACTTCCGGCAGTGATGAATCTTAATATATCCATGTTTATTTATGGGTAATGGGTAATGGATAATGAGTAATTTTTAATATCACTCATATCAATTTCTCATTAATTTTTTAGTTTAAATTTTTTAATCTATCTGAATGAATTTCATATGATTCAATAAGTATCTGATATTACCTATTACTTATTGCTCATTACTAATCAAAAATAGCCTCCTTTTTTCCGGTCTTCCATCGCTGCTTCCGTTACTCTGTCGTCAATCCGGGTTTCACCGCGTTCTGAGATTCTTGAGGCTGTAATTTCGGTAACAACCTCATCCAGTGTTTCGGCATGGCTCTCTACGGCAGCGGTACAGGTCATATCGCCTACGGTCCGGTAGCGGACTTTTTTATTGACAACCGTATCACTTTCATCGATCCTGATGAAATCCGAGACTGCGATCCACTGCCCTTCATGCTCGATGACGTCGCGGTCGTGGGCAAAATAAATCGGCGGTAATGCAATATTTTCCCTTTTGATATAATTCCACACATCAAGCTCGGTCCAGTTCGAAATCGGGAAAACCCTAACATTCTCCCCTTTGCTGATCCTTCCGTTGTAAATGTTCCACAATTCAGGGCGCTGCAGTTTCGGATCCCATTGTCCGAATTCATCGCGTACCGAAAAAAACCGTTCTTTTGCCCTGGCCTTCTCTTCATCCCTCCTGGCTCCGCCGATACAGGCATCAAACTGAAATTCCTCGATCGTATCCAGCAGGGTGTGGGTCTGAAGCCAGTTCCGGGAAGCGAATTTCCCTTTCGGCTCGGCTAAACTTTTAGCTTTAATGGTATCTTCCACTTTTCTTACAATCAGTTCAGCACCGATACTTTCAGCCAGCTCGTCCCTGAACCGAAGGGCTTCCGGAAAGTTGTGCCCGGTATCGACATGGACCAGCGGAAAGGGAATTTTCATCGGGGCAAATGCTTTTATGGCTAGATGGACCAAAGTGATGGAATCTTTTCCGCCGCTGAAAAGCAGGGCCGGTTTTTCAAACTGAGCCGCCACTTCACGCATGATGTAAATACTTTCGGCTTCCAGCTGTTCCAGATAATCTGGTTGATAGGTGTTCATTTCTTCGTTTAATTTTTTTTGAATTAGAATTAGTGGGTATGCAGGCCGCATTCTTTTTGTGAGCTTTCCCACCACCAGCGTCCGGCACGGGGATTTTCTCCTTCTGCAATCGCCCGGCTACAGGGCTGGCAACCGACACTGATGAATCCTTTTTGGTGCAATGACAATTCCTGGACTTTGTATTCGGCCAGGTAATCCAGCACCTGCGGGTAGCTCCAATGCATCAGCGGATTGTATTTGTAGAGCCGCCTTTCTTCATCCCATTCGATTACCTGCATATGTTCACGGTTTTCCGACTGTTCAGCCCGTAATCCCGTAATCCAGACTTCAGCGTGTTCAAGGGCCCGATTTAAAGGTTTAACCTTTCTGATAAAGCAGCACTCCTTACGGTTTTCAACGGAATGGTAAAAGGCATTGATCCCTTTTTCATTTACGTATTGTTCCACATCGGAACTTTCCGGGAAATAGACTTCCGTTTTTCTTTTGTACCGGGCATTGTTTTGAGCCAGTAATTCGTAGTGTTCCGGAAAAAGCCTTCCCGTATCCAGGGTAAATACTTTGATCGGGAGTTGGTTTCTGAAAATGATGTCGGTAATTACCTGATCTTCCTGACCAAGCGATGTAGAGAAAACGGCTCCCTGCGGAAATTTTGACGAGAGCAATTTTAATCCTTCCTCTGCTGAAAGCCTTTTCAGAATATCTGCCTCTTCTTGTGAAATCATAATTTATCCATTTGAAGTATAACAAATATCCGACAAAATAACTATCCTACCAAATGAGTAGACTAATTATTGCAAAAAAAAGATCCGGTTAATTCACCAGATCCATTAAAGTTCTTTGCTCAAGAATATTCAGCGAGGCATCCCGTACTTCGATCAGTACGTCATGGAGACCACAGTGGTCTTCGCTGCAGTCATCACATTTTTCGTAAAAATTCAGGCTGACGCACGGCAGAAGCGCAATCGGGCCGTTTACCAGACGGATAATTTTGGCAAGCTTTACGTTTTCAGGGTTTTCCTTGAAAAAATATCCGCCGCCCTTCCCTTTTTTACTGTCGAGGATGTCCGCTTTTTTAAGTTCAAGCAGGATATTTTCCAAAAACTTTAAAGGAATCTTCTTACGGTCTGCAATTTCGGAAATAAGAACCGGGCCGTCATTCCTTTTCTCTACCAGGTATGACAGTGCCTTAAAAGCATATTGGGATTTTTTAGAAAGCATTACCACAAAAATAAGAAAAAAATAATTAAGAGTCAGGGAAAAAGAGCCAGGGAAAAAGGCAAAAAAACAGATGAGAAAAACCATTAAGATGGAATAAGATATTTAGGAAAATTAAGATGAGCCTCGCTTTAAGCGTAGTGCTGAATAAAAATCTTTGATTTCTAAATAAACCTTAAAACATTCATATCTTTTAATGGTTTAAACTGCATTTTACCTTGTTCTTCCCGAATTGAAAACTATTAAGATCTGATAAGGTATTAGGAACATTAAGATGAGCTCTGCTTTAAACGGAGTGCTGAATAAAATCTTTGATTTTTCTAATCAACTTTAAACCTTCATATCTCTTAATGGTTTAAAATGCATTTTACTTGGCTCCTTCAACCTGGCTCTTCCCACTTTTTCCCTACCTTTGTATTATGTTCAGCAAACAGGAAGCACAGCAGTTAAAAAAGGAGTTTTGGACGGCTTTCGGAAAGTCTTTCCCGAGGAAATGGATTTTGTACGATACCAAGATCAAGGACATGTCGTTTAAATTTTACGCAGACAATAAAAAAGCGGAAGTTTCCCTGGATATCGAAATGAAGGACGAAATTTTCCGGAATGCCTATTACGAAAAGATCTGGTCTCTGGAGGACACCCTGAAAGATTTTATCGGGGATTTCCACAAAGACGAATATTATACCCTTGAAAACGGAAAAGTAATGGCCAGAATCTGGGTGGAAAAGCACCAGGTTTCTATCTTCAATAAAAATACCTGGCAGGAAGTCTTTGAATTTTTTGTAGAAAAAATGGACGGCTTCGAAAGGTTCTATTATGAATACGAAGATTTTATAAAGGATGTTTGAGCCTGACCAAAAGATCAATGATCTATTTCAATAATACAGTAAAGGTAAGGAATTCTTACTCATATTTTCGGCAAAGCTTATCTATATTTACCAAAATTAAATCACAAACCTATTAAGTACAATGGAAAACAATCCCATCTTTTTCGCAGACGGTACAGACCCGAAAATGCTTGAAGCGTACAGAAAAGCGCAGGAAACGTTCAAATATTTCTGGCGGGAGCAATCCTGGGAATACCGGAGGATTATTCCCGGACTGTCGGTTTCCTGTGTGAAAGTGGCTTTCTCCCAGGAGGATCCGTCTTCCGACACTCCTGCTGTTGAACATATGTGGATCAACAATATCAATTTCGACGGTGATTTTATTAAAGGATACCTTATCAACAATCCGAATACGCTGACCAATGTTGCGGTCGGAGATTATGTGGAAATTCCCCTGAACGAAATCAGTGACTGGCTTTTCGCCATGCCTCAAAGGGCAAAAAAAGCGACCGGGCTTTCAAAATTATTTTCATCTTCTTCAAAATCGCCGCTTCCTAAAGCTTACGGAGGGTTTACCATCCAGAAAATGCGTTCGGATATGTCCCCTGCCGAAAGACGTGCCCATGATGAGGCATGGCAGATGGATTTCGGAGATTTTAATGATATTGAAATTGTTTACGAACAGAAAGAACATCCTGAAAACCTTGTCGAACACCCGATGAGCAGAAACATGAAGGACGAACTTGTAAAATTTATCAATGAAAATCCTGCTGAAATTACAGGTCAGGACCGTAACGGCTATACCCTCCTCCACACCGAAACCATTGCCGGAAACCTAAGCTCTGTGGAAGTGATCCTGAAAGCAGGAGCCGATAAAAGTTTAAAAACGAACTCAGGAAAAACAGCTCTTGATTTTGCCAGGCAACTGAACTGGGAACATCTCATTCCGGTTCTGGAAGATTAATTGGCGGCCGATAGATGTTGAACGGAAAAAGGCTGAAAAACGGAAATCTGACGATAGAAGTTTTTCGGCTTTTGCTATATTGCATACTGGGCAAATCTTTAATAACTATTTTATTTTTATCTGAGAAAACTTTTGTTGATAAGGTTTATTCATCGCAAACTATCAATTCATTTCCTGTTCTCAATTTTTGTGATTATAATCATAAATCATAATACAGAGAATTATTATTTTTGACCGAGAATCAGGTATTGCTCTGATTATTAGGATTAAATTCCGATTTATCTGCAGCAGTAAGATCTTAATGCTTAAATTATTTAATTACCTTTTATGATGAATTTTTATACTCCCAAGAATTCCAGGATTTCTTTATCTCTGGTTCTTTTACTGATATTTCTGACGGGCAAGGCGCAAGTGGGCATAGGTACAACTACTCCTGACGCAAGCTCTGTTCTGGATCTGAACTCTACGACGCGGGGAATGCTGGCACCAAGAATGACCACCACGCAACGGAATGCCATTGTATCTCCTGCAGACGGACTTATGGTGTACGATACGACTGCAAAACTGTTCTATTATTACACAAGCAATCCTGCTTCATGGTCCTCCATTGCCAGCAGTGTATCCGGGAGACTGAATTTTAAGCGTATCAAATCGACGGATGTGCTCTCGACGGTATTGGCGGCTGAACGTTCTGCCGGAAACGGGACCAAATACGTTATGAATTCCAATACCCTGTATGAAATTAACGGCCAGGTTAATTTTGATCTGCCGATCGATATCAACAATGCCTATATTTCCGGGCTGGACTCTGAAAACGATATTATATCCCGGACTTCCGGCAACATTTTCGATGGAGCTACCGGAGGCAGTATCAGAAGCTTGACGCTTACGGCTCCCGGAGGTACGGTTTTCAATCTTAATGCTACGCCTGCCCAGAATTTGGTTGTCAGGGATTGTATTATCAGAGAATCCGGAAATGTAGGTACCATTTCGGGATTCGGTCTTGTTTTCGCAAGCATCATCCAGTTTTCAGGGAATACAAACGGGATTACCTACAACAATATTACGCAGCTGCTGCTCAGCAATATGGGTTGGTTCGGGAACAACAGCGGGACTTATGAACGGCTGACCGGTACTTTTACCCTTGTGGAGAAACAGGGCGGATTCAGCCAGGTGAACGGTACAGCCATAGGATTTGATGTTTCTGCTTCGGGGCTTACGATTACCGGTGATGCGGTGCTGGAATCGGTAGTCTTTACAGGAACCAATACGGCAGGCTATGTAAGGCCTTATACCACCGGAACCTATGCCGGCTACAATTTCAATAACAGCTGGAATGTGAGGGCTGCCGGAATACCTACGGAATCGGACGCCAATGCCGTAGGAGATTTTACGGTAGATTATGCTGTAGGCAGCGGAATCGGAGTAACTTTCAACACTTCAAATCCCAGTAATATCGTAAAAATAGGAACGGCCACTTCCGTTTCTACTTCATCCAATTTATTCAGGTTTTCAACAGACGGCGTCCCGAACCGGTTAAGATACCTGGGTAAGAAGAAAAGGATTTTCCAGGTATCGGGATCAGTTTCCTTCCAGGTACCGGCAGCAGGAACATATATCATTTATATTGCTAAAAACGGTACGGCCCTTACGCAATATAAAGTTTACGGCCGGGGATCCGCCACCAACGATATCGTTGTACTTCCTATTAATGGAACGACCGAGCTGAATACAAATGATTACATAGAAATATTCGCTCAGCGGTATACCGGATCTACCGGTGATATTGTGGTTCCCAATATGAGTATTACGATTAAATAATACAAATCAGATTATTGTAAGCTGGAAGTTTTTTTATCAAGACTACAGCTCTGTAAAATTACCCTACCTAAAACATTTTATCAAATCTATTGATTTTCAGGAATTAATTGATATCCGGTAAAGCCGTCTTATGATGGCTTTACCGTTTTTATTTAAAAGCATTTAATGACAGAGTCTGAGAAAATTTGCCAAATGACAAATGGTGAACGCTAAAGTTTACCTAAATTGCCTTTATGAAAGCATTATTTGATTTTATCCTGACATTCGGGAACCTCAACCCGCAACAGATGGATTTTATTACGGCAAAGGCCCGGGA
This sequence comes from Chryseobacterium sp. SN22, assembly GCF_008329705.1. Lineage (GTDB taxonomy): Bacteria > Bacteroidota > Bacteroidia > Flavobacteriales > Weeksellaceae > Chryseobacterium. The sequence continues at coordinate 150,675 of NZ_VTSX01000001.1, forward strand.
AATCACCATTCCTAAAGAAGAATATTTTTCTGAAGCAGGTAAAATAGCCAGGCAGGTAGGATTTATCACCGAAGGCATTCTCAGGGTTTGCTATTACAACAATAAAAGCGAAGAGATCACCAAATATTTTATCGATGAAAACAGCCTGGTCGTAGATTTAGAAAGTTTCGATAACCAGATCTGCTCGAGTGCTTATGTGCAGGCGGTAACCGATTGTAAGCTTATTGTTTTTGAAAGGAAAGACTGGCTGGAACTGTTGCAGACGATCGTAGGCTTTGATGCCATTGTACATAAAATTATTTCCAGGGCCCTGATACAGAAGGTAGAGCGGCGAAGCCCGCTTGTTTCGGAAGATGCCACCACACGTTACCTGAAATTCATGGAGATCTATCCTTCTGCCGTCAACCGGATTCCGCTTTCCTATGTGGCGTCCTATCTTGGAGTAACCCAGTCGTCGCTGAGCAGGATCAGGAAGAATGTGAAGTTGTGAAAGACTGGGTGCTGGGTGCAGGAAATTTAATGCCTCACCAGTTTTGACTTTAATATCTGTTACAGGAAAATGCTAAATAATAAAGCTAAAACAGAATCTTAAACTGCCACGGCATCCAGCATCTACCCTCTTTTTGTCAAATGGCAAATGCAGGTCCGGTAAATTGGCGGAATTTTGCTTCAGTAATTCATTAAAATAAAAAACAATATGCAAACCGTACTTATTACAGGAGCCAACAGAAGCATCGGACTGGAAACGGCCAAACAGCTTTCCGAAAAAGGGTTATTCATTTATTTAGGCAGCCGCGACCTTGCCAAAGGTGAAGCGGTGGTGAAAGACCTTACCGGAAAAGGATTTAAAAACATCAGAGCCATTGAAATTGATGTGACCAGCCCGGAATCTGTTTTAAAAGCAAAGGAAATTATTGATAAAGAACAGGGGAAACTGGATATCCTGATCAACAATGCCGGGATCTTAGGGATACAGCCGCAGACAGCAGAAGCAACAGCCGTTGAAAACATCCGGGAAGTTTTCGAAACCAACTTCTTCGGGATTATCACTGTTACGCAGATTTTTCTCGAACTGCTTAAAAAATCGGACCGTCCGAGAATCAGCAATATTACCTCCGGATTAGGTTCGCTCACATTGCACAGCGATCCGGAATGGAAATATTACCACGTGAAAAGTGCAGCCTATGGCCCTTCAAAATCTGCTTTAAATGCATATACTATTGTACTGGCTTATGAACTAAAGGAACTTCCTTTTAAAGTCAATGTCATTGATCCCGGCTATACGGCCACGGATTTCAACCATCACAGCGGACCGGGTTCCACAGAAAGTGCCGCATCATTTATCATTAAGCATACCCTAACCGGTGAAAACGGACCGACCGGACAATTTTTCAGCAACGATATTGAAGACGAAACCGGAATCAGCCCGTGGTAACCGGACCGCAAATTACAATTCAGGAGAAACTTTCGGGTTTCTCTTTTTTATTTAAAGACAATTCAGCATATTTGATCTGATCAAAATCGGATTTTATGAAAAAAGTTTCTTTCCTGCCAGCCTTCCTTTTCATCATGCTAGCTCTTATACGATTACAGCATAGAAGGCAACCAGGAGACAGAAACAGAAATGATGAAAATCGAAAACAACAAACTGTACATTAAAACAGGAGAACTGATTGATCCTTAAAATGATGGCCATCTGATTTATAAAGATGCCTCAAAAGCAGTCTATAATGAAATGCTTGAAAAAGTTTCCTGTAAATAATACCCGAAACAGGCACAAATGTTGCGCTGAATTTACTGAAAATCCATTCTATGAAAACAAAACCCCATTTTACCGCTCTGCTGACTTACGATTCTACCGAAGCAGGAGGGCTGACCGCTCCGGTTTCCTCAGGCTACCGGCCTATCATCAAGTTTCCGTTCGATGAAAATCTTTTTACCGGCATCCAGAAGTTCGACGGCGAAGACCTGGTATTTCCAGGCGACAGCATTACGGCGGAAATCACCCTGCTTCATCCGGAAAAGCTGACCGGAAGCCTGTATGAAGGAATGGATTTCGATTTTTTCGAGGGTGACAAACCGATAGGACACGGCACGATTACCGGAGTATTTTAGAGAAACTGTACGTAAAAATGGCTTCTCTGAACAGTCTATTTTATTTTTAAATTTATTTTATCTAATAATTAAGACCCACTCACGATCCGGATACATCCTTCGCGGATCCGGTTACTTTTTTCGTCAGCTAACTTCCCATCTTTGTACCATCAATTAAAACAAATATTTAGAAATGGAAACAAAAAAAGTATGGTTCGTTACAGGAGCCTCCAAAGGATTGGGATTTGAACTGGTGAAAAAATTATTATTGGAAGGATTCCGGGTAGCGGCCACCAGCCGCACCGCCGAATCGCTGGTTGCTTCTTTCGGGAAAGCTTCGGAAAATTTTCTTCCGCTGGAAATGAATATTGCCGAAAATGACAACGTAAAATGGGCTGTTTCCAGAACCGTTGAACATTTTGGAAATGTTGACGTGATCGTAAACAATGCAGGATATGGCCAAATCGGAACGCTTGAGGAACTGACGGACGAGGAAGCAAGAGCAAACTTTGATGTGAATGTTTTCGGAAGCCTGAATGTAATCCGCAACGCGATGCCTTATCTGAGGGAACAAAAATCAGGAAACATTTTCAACATCTCCTCCATTGGCGGTTATGCCGGGAATTTTCCGGGCTGGGGCATTTACTGTTCCACCAAATTTGCCGTGGCCGGATTCACGGAAGCCCTGGCAGAAGAAGCCAAAGCTTTCGGGATTCATGCAACGGTTGTTTACCCCGGCTATTTCCGCACGGATTTTTTAAGTAAGGAATCAGCGAAAACGCCGGCCCACACCATCGAAGCCTATGAATCGGCCAGAAATTCAGAACAGGCCCACCTCAACGACATCAACGGAAGCCAACCGAATGATCCGGTAAAGGCGGCCGAAGCCCTGGTCGAGCTTAGCAGGGCCCAGCAGCCACCGGTTCATTTTCTGCTGGGAATTGAAACCCATGAGTTCCTCAACAACAAGATTGAAGCACTTACAAAAGATGCAGAGAACTGGAAAAGCCTAACGGAATCGACGGCGATTTAATTTTTATCAAAACAAAAATTCAGGACCTGTCACCTGAAAGTTGAAGCGGTCTGAATTATTTTTAAATAAAGACAAAAGGGAATACTTTGTTTACTTTAATTCAGACCGCTTCTCCATTATTTATACTTCCAACAGGTATCGGCACAAATTATGAAGTCTAAACGAAGTAATTTCCGGCAGGAAGACTGGACCGATCGGCCATTCAAACTGACCTGGAAAAAAGTTTAAAATGAAACTTCGTAAAAAAAATGAAAGCATTAGTGATTACAAAACCCGGAGGACCGGAGGTTTTAGCATTACAAGAATATCCAACGCCTGAAATATCAGGAGATCAGGTACTGATAGAAGTAAAAGCAGCAGGACTTAACCGTCTGGATATTTTTCAGCGTGAAGGAAATTATCCGGCTCCGCCTGGTGTTTCCAACGATATTTTAGGTTTGGAAGTCGCCGGAACGGTGGTCAAATGCGGACCGGATGTAACTGATTTTAAAACCGGTGATAAAGTCTGCGCTCTTTTAGAGGGCGGCGGTTATGCGGAATTGGTCAGTGTTCGTGAAGGTCAGTGCCTCCCGGTTCCAGAAGGGCTTAGTTTTGCAGAAGCGGCAAGTTTACCCGAAACCGTATTTACCGTCTGGTCTAATATTTTTCAGAGGGCAAATCTTCAGCCCGGAGAAACGCTTCTGCTTCACGGCGGAAACAGCGGCATCGGTATTACCGGAATTCAGATCGCCCGTGCTTTAGGCTCGAAAGTAATTGTTACCGTCGGCTCCGAAGAAAAAGGTAAAACCTGCCTCAACCTTGGAGCAGATTCATTCATTAATTATAAAACTCAGAATTTTGAAGAAGAACTGCAAAATGAAGGGGTGGATGTGATTCTGGATATGATTGGCGGTGAATATTTAGCCAAAAATATAAATATTTTAAAAACGAACGGAAGACTTGTCCATATCAATGCAGTGGACGGAAGCCCTACCCGTCTCGATATAAAGAAAGTGATGACAAAACGTTTAACGATCACAGGAAGCACACTCCGGAGCAGAGAATACGAATTCAAAAAACAACTGGCAAAAGAAGTTCAGAAATACGTCTGGCCGTTGATCGAATCCAAACAATTCAAGCCTGTGATCTTCCGGACGTTTCCTTTTTCCGAAGCTTCTGAAGCACACAGATTACTGGAAAACGGGACTCATACCGGTAAAATTATTCTGGTAAGATAATCGTGAAAACCAGGTAATAGGCTGGATGAGAAAAGCTGGATGCCGGGAGTTTCTGGTGTCAACAGTATGTGATCTAAAAATACACATAAGGCTTCAAACTAAAATCTTATATGTCTTTTGTGAGATATAAAACCACAGATCCGTACCGGTGACGGTATGGTTTTAACTCCGCTCAGCCACCGGGTTTTGAGAAGCTTAACCACCGGATGGAAAGAGGGCATCTAAATCTAATAGCTTATATGCTAAAAGCTTTTGTGAATTTTGTGGTTAAAGTTCAGCTTCCTGGGCTGCGTTTATTTTAAATTAATAATTTAGTATCATGAAACAAACAGAAACCTTCCGTTTTAATTCCATTTCTGATTTCCATACGTTCTGCGGCCTGCCGAAACCTGAACATCCGCTGATCAGCCTGATCGACTACAGCAAGGTTCAGTATCCGGTGAATGATGACGAAATGAAATGGATTCAGAATTATTATTCGATCGGACTGAAAAGGAATGTGAATGCGCGGTTCAATTACGGTCAGCAGGAATACGATTTCGATTCCGGCGTGCTCTGTTTTGTTTCCCCGCTGCAATTTCTGCGGATTGAGATGAAGCCCGACGTGGAAGTAAAACCCAGCGGCTATCTGTTGCTGATCCATCCCGATTTTCTCTGGGGGACTTTCCTCATCAAAAAGATGAAATCCTATGAATTTTTCAGCTACCGGATCAACGAAGCCCTGTTCCTGTCGGAGAAAGAAGAGAATATTATTGTCGGATTATTTAAAAACATTGAAAAGGAATACCAGAACAACATCGATAAATTTACCCAGGAACTGATTGTCGCCCAGCTGGAATTATTCCTGATCTATTCCGAACGCTTCTATGAACGCCAATTCCTTACCCGGAAAAAGTCCAGCCATGAGCTGCTCGACAAGTTTGAGGAAGTGCTTACCGGTTATTTTGAAAACGGGAGCCTTATGGAAAACGGGATTCCTTCCGTAAGCACCATTGCCGAACAGCTGAGCATTTCGCCCAATTACCTTAGCACTTTACTGCGCATTCATACCCAATACAATACACAGCAGCATATCCAGAACAAGCTGATCGATTACGCCAAGGAACGCCTGAGCACCACCACCCTGTCCGTCAGCGAAATTGCCTACGAACTGGGGTTTGAGCATCCGCAGTCGTTCAGTAAGTTGTTTAAGCAGAAGGTGAAGCAGTCGCCGGGGGAGTTTAGGAGAGCATTTAATTAAGATAATCCGGTTTATATTATTTAAAATTAATTTTCATTTTGATTTAAATACTTCAGTTATGGATCTTCAGACAAGAAAATCAAAGTTAATCACTTATCTTGCTCAATGACAGGATGAGCATCTCTTTGGAGAAATTGAAGAGTATATTTTATCCGGATTGGAGAAAAAAGATCATTCTGAGCCCACTCCTTTTAATGCTGAAACATTAGTTAACAGCATTGAACGATCCGAAGATGATTTAAAAAACGGAGGATTTAGGGCTAAAGAAAATTTGGAAAATCTAGTTTAAAAATAAAAAAGAGAAGCAAAAGCTTCTCTTTTCAATATAATTTATTCAAACTTCTTCTTCCTCACCCAGAAAAACAATCCTCCCAGGATTCCGATGATGGCTAACGGCAGCAGCAGGTTGAACCATTGCCAGTTTGTTTTCTCTTCGGTAATCCGTTGACGGTCCAGAAGCCGTTCTTCGATGTTGCGGTTTCTGAGTTCCATCAGGTTGCTGTCGTCCAGAAGGTAGTCTAAGGCATTTCTCAGGAACTGCTCGTTTCCGAACTGTTCGTTGGTCAGCAGATCGACCCCTAAAGGAAGCGGTTCGCCCTTCAGGACCTTGTTCCGGCCCACATCTCCGTCGGCGATGATGATCATTTTATTTTCAGGACTGCTGGTTTTAAAACCGGGATATGATTTCCTTTCAATTCTTGAAGCATACGCCGAGCTGAACTTTCCTTCCAGGGATACCGCATAAATTTTCGGGGTGCTCGGTTTTTCCATCTGTCCGAGACTGTCGACGCTGGAGATTTCTTTCAGGTCTACATAATTCGGCACCTGTTTCAGCAAGGTCCGTTCGCTGGATTCAAAAAGGACACGGGTTCTGATATTCTTTCTTCCGCCCAAAGTATCGATGGACGTCGGGAATTCAAACTTTACCGGGTTGATGTTTTTGGTAATAGGATTGTCCTTTTCCGCAATTCCCAGCGGGAAATACGGCCATGGAAGGCTCGTGTACTGCGGGTTTCCACTTACTTCCCCGGTCACCAGCCTCAGCAAAGCAAACTTTTTTACATCTTTCACCAGAGCCGGATTGATCCTGACGCCGTAATTGAAGAAAAAGTCGGTCATGTTGATGTCAACCGGGAAAGGCATCACTTTTTGGGAGCGCATCAGCGTATCCATTTCGGCATTTACGGCATCGATCATCCAGAGGGTTTTTCCGCCGTTCATGATGTACTGGTCCAGGATGACCTTTTCGCCGTCGGTAAAAGCTTTTCTCGGTTTTGCAATGACCAGCGCGTTCATCTGTTTTAAGGTAGGAATATCCGCAAACGTCAGCTCGGTCTGGTTTTTAGGAATAACCGGGCCGGCATCGTAACTTTCGGTAGCCAGCTGCATAAATCCCTGGAATTCCCTCGGGTTCAGTTCATCCTGGTTAACCAGGATCCCGATTTTCTTTCTTTTGTTAGCGGCAATGTTTTTAATATTGGAAACCAGGTTGTATTCCAGGTTCTCAATGGATTTCGTCAGCTGCTGATCAGCATCGATCCCTGTCTGCTGAACCACTAATGGAATGGAAACTCCTTTATTGTCGTATTTTACTACGGCATACGGGAAAAGCATGATCTGGGAAACCTTTCCGTCTTTGATATCCGGAAGCATGGAAGGCTGCATGCCCATTGCCATCAGGGTATCTTTCGACATTTTGGTTTTGATCGGATCAATGAATTTAAAATCGATCTTCGGGTTGATTTTCCTGAATTCTTCCAGCATAAACTTTGTTTCCCCCTGCAGCTGCTTAAAGCTTGCCGGGAAATCCCCTTCCAGGTAAACATCCACCACCAAAGGCTTATTGACCGATTCCAATACTTTAACGGTGTTGTCAGAAAGCGTGTATCTTTTTTCTTTGGTCAGATCCAGCCTGATACCGGAAATGGCAAGAATAACTACCAAAGGCAGGACTACAAAAAGTAAAATTCCTAACGGAGACTTAAATGATATCTTCTTCATAATTCTACTTTTTTTTATTGATAAAATGATTGGACAATACCAAGGCAACTCCAATGATGAAAACGAAATAAGCGACATCCTTAAAATCGATAAGCCCTCTCGTAAATCCTAAGAAGTGCTGGTAAAAGCCTATGCTCTGTAAAATAAAATCGGCACTGCCCAACAGTTTGTAACTTGCCAGCTGCTCGATTCCGAAATACAGGATAAAGCACATAAAAACACCCAGCAGGTAAGCCATGATCTGATTCTGGGAAAGCGAAGAAGCCAGAATTCCCACTCCGGAAAATGCCGCGATAAGAATCATTAATCCTACGTAGCTTCCGAACGTCATGCCAAGATCGATGTTCCCTTCCGGAACACCTAATACGTAAACGGTGTATAAGTAAATCAGCGAAGGAATCAGGCAGAGAATCCCGACGATCCATACCGAAAGGAACTTTCCGAATACGAGATCCGAAACTTTCAAAGGCTGGGAAAACAGCCAGTTCAGGGTTCCGGTCTGCTGCTCTTCCGCAAAGGTCTTCATGGAAAGCGCCGGAATGATGAACATCAGCAACCACGGAACCAAAACGAAATAGCTCTGTAAGGAGGCCATCCCGATCTCAAAAATATTGGAATCGTTTTCGAAAAAAAACAGAAACAGCGTCGCGATCAGACTGAAAGCTGCGATGATGATCCACGCGCTCCAGTTCCCGAAGTAGCTCCAAAGTTCCTTTTTTAAAATTGCAATCATAGTTTTTATCAGGGGTTTAGAAAAGATGAACATTCATCATCGACGGTTCACCATTCACTGTTGTTTATTACTTTTCTTGTTTTTATTCACCAGCTTTACGGTCATCATGATTAAAAATACCAGAACGAAAAATCCGGCAATTAATTGCCACCAGTATTCAATAACCTGCGATTTCAGGATCACTGTGAAAACGACCAGGAATAAAATGAAAGTTGCGATTTCATTGGCCTGCCGCAGTTTAATGTTGGCGGTTTCAAGGGTACTGCCGTTTAATTCTTTTAATTTCAATACTTTTTTCCAGCACCAGTAATGGTAGATAGCCAATCCGACAAGGAATGTAAGCTTCAGATGAAACCAGGGGGTCTTCATCAGCCCGGTATTCAGAAAAACCATGACCAAACCGCAAACCGCCATGATCACTCCTGCCGGAACCGTAATGATATTCCACAGCCGGCGGGCCATGAAGATGTACTGCTCCCTCAAGATCCTCTTTTTATCTTCTGTAAATGCATCAGTGTCTTTATAATACACAAAGATTCTTACCAGATAAAAAATCCCTGCAAAATAACTGACCATGAATATAATATGAAGCGCTTTGATGATGGTATAAAGCATCTTAAAAATTTGTTTGCAAAGATAAGTTATTTCACAAAAAAAGAAGGGTTAATACGAAAAAATGACGGTAAAATAAGGGTAACCAATATCAACTTAAAAACATAATGCAGAATATCCGGAAGGAAAAAACTTCGTTGTGTTATTTATAATTATTAGCCGGTGAGCAAGATGGCTTTTATGATACCGGAAAACCATAAATAATCCAGGGTAAATTTACTACTGTACCATTGAGATACTGTCCGTTTTCTGGCCCTGCCGGTATACTTTTACGTAGAGCAGCTTTCCGTTTTCACCATAATATTTCCACGGACCGAAATAAAACCAGTGCCGCTCACGGTCTGAAATTTCCAGCCTGGACTGGCCTTTTTCCATGATGTTGCCATTGGGAAAATACTTTTTGGTTTTGGTTACCTCTTTCCTGATCACATCCTTCTGATATTTCCTTCCATTAAAAGAAGTCTTCCAGGTTCTTACTTTTTCCCCATTCCTATATCTTCCGGTAGCTACGAGCGCCCCTTCGTCCGCCGAATACTCTTCCACCCACTTTCCATTCCGCCTGTTAACTTTCCGTTCGTCCTGAACATATTGATTAAGTTTTGTCTTACAGGAAGTAAGAGACATTATCATTAAAACAGTGATATAAAGTTTATTCATAAAAAAAAAGGATTTCCGCAAATATAGGAAACCCTGTTTTTATTCTACAAATGTAGAGTTACTTATTTTTAAGAAATCACATTCAGTTCTTTTCCCACTTTCTCAAAAGCGGCAATGGCTTTATCCAGATGTTCCCTTGTATGGGCTGCAGAAAGCTGAACCCTGATTCTTGCTTTTCCTTTCGGCACCACAGGATAGAAGAACCCGATCACGTAAATTCCTTCATCCATCAGCTTCTCCGCCATTTTCTGGGCTAAAGGCGCATCGTAAAGCATTACCGGAACAATCGCAGCATCACCGTCCGGAATATCAAAGCCTTTGGCTTTCATTTCCGTTCTGAAATATTCGGCATTTTCCATTACTTTATCGCGGAGGGAAGTATCTTCGGAAATCATATCCAGTACTTTCAGTGCCGCTCCTACGATTCCGGGAGCCAGGGAATTGGAAAACAGGTATGGTCTGGAACGCTGCCTCAGCATATCGATAATCTCTTTTTTACCGGAAGTAAATCCGCCAAGCGCACCGCCCAAAGCTTTTCCTAAGGTCGAGGTAATGATATCCACCCTTCCCATTACTTCATTGGCTTCATGGGTCCCGCGGCCCGTCTTTCCGATAAATCCGGTAGCATGGGAATCGTCGACCATCACCAGAGCATCGTATTTATCGGCCAGGTCACAAACACCTTTAAGGTCGGCTACAATTCCGTCCATTGAGAACACGCCGTCTGTTACGATAATTTTAAAACGGTGATTTTTTTCGGAAGCGGCGATTAATTGTGCTTCCAGATCCTCCATGTTGTTGTTTTTGTAACGGTATCTTGCCGCTTTACAAAGACGAACCCCATCGATAATTGATGCATGGTTCAGCTCATCCGAAATGATGGCATCTGCTTCCGTAAACAAAGGTTCGAAAACCCCGCCGTTTGCATCAAAACAGGCAGCATACAGAATCGTATCCTCAAGACCTAAAAAATCGGCGATTTTCTGTTCCAGCTGCTTGTGGATATCCTGGGTTCCGCAGATAAAACGCACCGAAGACATTCCGTAGCCGTGGGATTCGATCATATCCTGAGAAGCTTTCATTACTTCCGGGTTGTTGGATAATCCCAGATAATTGTTGGCACAGAAGTTCAGAAGCTTCTTTCCGTTGGCTTCGATTTCCGCACTCTGCTGAGAAGTGATGATCCGTTCTTTTTTGTAAAGCCCGTCATTTTCAATATTCTGTAGTTCGTTCCGTAAATTTTCAAGATACTTTTCAGAGATCATTTCTAGTAATTTTTATGATGTGCTAATTTAATAAAAAAAGCCGTTTCGCACTTATGAAACGGCTCTGTTATTTCCATTCTGAAGATTTATTTCTTTAAAAACTTAACGTTCTTATCATTAATCCTGAAAATATAGGTCCCCGGAACCAATTCCGAAATATTAACCGGCTTTTCAGGCTGATAAGTTCCTTTTCGCACCAGCTTCCCGTCAATAAAATAAATCGTGAAATCCGTCGGCTGATTGATTCCTTTCAGATTAAGCTCATTTTTTGCAGGATTCGGATATAAGGCGAACTGATCTTTAACCGCTTGTGAAACAGACAATGTATTGTCCTGTGTTACGGTAGAATTCTTTTCCAAGATCTGATATTCATAGTTAAATTCCACGCTGGCCACCGGGAAATTTACCGTTTGTGTAAAATACTGGTTGTTAAAGGTATTGTTTAAAGCAAAATAAGCCACCTGTCCTCCGGTACCGTTCACTTTTACCGGCAAAGGCATTTCGAAGAAGCTTACCGTATTGCTGCTTTGCGTCTGGGCTGCCCTGAATGTCACGGTGTTTCCAACCTGCTTCCAGCGGATGTCATACGTCGGATAACCCTGGCCGTAGATCCAGTCGTTGAAGAATTCGGTAAAATCCTTTCCGGTAGACGTTAGTAGCGAAGCATTGAAATCCTGGGTTTTTACATAATTGTAAGCCAGTGCCGGTCTTGAATGATATTCCTGAACCGCCTGATAAAATGCGGTATCCCCTAAAATCCATTTGATCATCCTCAAAACATAGCCTCCTTTGGAATAAGACAATCTACCACTAAAGATCACCCCTACATTGGCTAAATTGGCATCTTCTACATACACGCTTCCGCCTGTGGAACTGGTAATAAAGTTTTTCTGATTTAATAAATAACTTAAAAACTCGGTATTGGACATCAGCAGTTTTTCATTAGCCAGGTGTTCCCCGTAAGTGGCAAAACCTTCATTCAGCCAGATGTCGTTCCATGCCCCGCAGGTTACTTTATCTCCGAACCATTGGTGGGCCAGCTCATGTGCGATCAGTCCCCTGTTCCATCCGCCCATGGAAGACATGGTCTGATGTTCCATTCCGGCACTCGGCTGGAATTCCATGTGCCCGTACTTTTCGTTTCTGAAAGGATAAGGCCCGAAATAGGTTTCAAAAGTGTTCATCACCGTTTTCGTCCACTCGATGTTGCTCATGTTGGTCGCATTCGTGGAAGTGGACGGAAAGACATAATTGATAAACGGAAAAGGAGGATTCCCCATGGTATCCGTTAATTTCACAAAGTTGGTTACGGAAAAGGCAATCAGATAGGCGGCTGTAGGATATTGGGTACGCCAGAATGTACGTTTTTGCCCGTTTCCTAAAGCCGTTTCCGACATCAGCTTTCCGTTTGATGCCACGCTGTATTGGGAAGGCGTCGTTATTTTAACGTCTATTCTTTCGATTTTATCATTTAAGCTCTGTTTGGTCGGGAACCAGTCCTGCGCTCCGTAGGGCTCGCTTAAAGTGGAAAGTACGGCGGTTCCGCCCTGGGTTCCGTTAAAGAAAGCATTGTTAGCTGTGGGAGGCGCTCCGGAATAAGTGATGGTAAGGGAATCCAGGACATTGGCCGCCAGTGCCGACTGGAAATCAATTTTTACTTCTTTGGTAGGAAGCTGCTGGAAAGCCAATGTATTCCCGTGGTACTGAACCTGCGAAACCGTCAGCTGATTGTCAAGGTCAAAATAGATATTGCTTATGCTCTGATTCGGTTTGAAATGGGAAGTCACCGAACCTGAAACATTATAGACTGCCGGATTTATGGTGAGATCGAGCCTTTGATACTGAAGGTCGTAATTCAGTGTATTCGGGTTGGTATTCCCTGCAGCCATTTTGTGTGCAAAAGATTTTATCTCTTTCGCCATCATGGCTTTCCGTTCAATATTTTCATTCTGAGCATAAAACTGCTGTAAAACGAAAACGCTCAGCACCAAAAAGTAAATTTTTCTCATTCTTTAATTAATTGTATCAAAGATATAAAAAAACCTTTCAATCATTGATTAAAAGGCTTTTATATTAATTAAGTTTTGATTGATCTACAAATCCAGTGCAGGCTCCAGAATTTTTTCCATTCTTTTCTTCACCATATCCACCGACCCTGCATAATTGTTTACCATCAGGGAGAAAACGAGTGTTTTCCCGGTGTTTGTTTTCATATATCCGGCCAGGGTTTTCACTTTATTCAGAGTTCCCGTTTTGGCAAAAACCTGTCCGTTTCCAAGACCGTTGAACATTCTTTTCAAAGTTCCGGACTGCCCTCCTACCGGCAATGAATTCAGATACGTTTTATAAAATTTTTCATCCATTAGAGAAGTCAGGAATTTGGCCTGTGCAATCGGAGTTACATTATTGCTTCTGGAAAGTCCGCTTCCGTCGATATAATTAAGGCCCATCATATCAAAGCCGTCATTTTTAAGATGCTCCGTTACCACTTTTCTGCCGGACTCGGTGGTCTGGTCTCCCAGACTCTGGAAACCTACTGTTTTCAGTAAAGCCTCAGCCAGTCCGTTGTCGCTGTGCTGGTTGGTATAATAAATAATATCTGCTAAGGTAGGCGATTTGTATACCGAAACCATTTTTCTGGCTTCAGGATTGGCATCCGTCATTTTAGGAATTACTTTTCCGGTAACGGGAATCCCGCTTTTCACCAGCGTTGTTCTGAAGGTATTGGCCAGGTAAGCCGGCGCATCAGGCAATTTGGTGGTTAAAACTCCATTACCTTCGTATTTGTCGGCATATACCATCTGGTTGTTGTACGGAGAAACGTAGAAGAATTTTTTCTCCGCGGAAAGGCCGGCTGCTTTTTTTACGATCAGTTTTTCATTGGCCGGGTTGATTTCGCGTGTGGTTCCTGCCGGTAAGTAGTAATTGTTGTTTTCCAACCAAACAACATTTTCCGGAAGCCTGGAAATATTGCCTTTGAAAAGCGCTGTCTGGATAATAATATCACCATTTACTTTCCTGATTCCTTCACGGGAAAGTCCCTCCTTGAAATCCGTTACGATATCCCGGTATGCCCAGGCTCCGCCTTTATTGGTTCCCAACGAGGGGTCGCCGCTGCCTACAATGTACAGATTTCCGTTCAGTACGCCGTTTTCGTCTACACTTCCAGAATATTCCAGTTGGGTATTCCAACGGTAGTTTTCTCCCAGCATGCTCATGGCGGTTTCCGTTGTCAGCAGTTTGGTTGTAGAAGCCGGAACCAGCGGTGTATTTTCATTATACGAAGAAATCACCTTCTTCGTTTTCGGGTCGTACACAACGAATCCCCAGGTTGCATTTTTCAACACCGGATCGGCCATCATTGTGTTTACATTAATGTCTACAAGTTCTTTGGCCGACAAAATCGTTTTCTCCACCATGGAAGTGATGGGGGAAGGTAAGTTTAAGCTGCTCTTCTGATTTTCGTAAGCCTGAGAATAAAGAACGGTAGAAACGGTAGACTGTGACAGGAAGAACCCTGAGGCCAACACCGCAACACCTGAAATATATTTTCTGAAATTTACCATCTATCTTTCAATTTTTGTTACATTTTGGATCGGATAACAGGCAATGGGTTAAATTGAAAGTTAAACTCCAAACATATAATCAACGGCCAAATGTAGAAAATATTGTTGTATGGCAGTTCAGTAGACTATTATAAAAAGTCTATAAATTTTGTTAAAAACTGTTAAAAGTCCACAAAAATGTCCTTTTTAATGCTTTGATAGGCAGGGATTTCCTCAAATTCTTTGATGCTGGCCAGCACAAGTTTTTTATATTCCTCATACTTTTTGCCTTTCGGAAGTTTGAGCATAATCTGAAACTGGTAGAGGTTATTCAGCCTGGCAATCTGGGCTTTTTCCGGACCCAAAATACAGTCTTCCGGCAGGTATTTCCTGAGGACGGAACCCAAAAACTGGGAAGCGCGGTTGGCTTTGTCTTCGCGCCGGTGCTTCAGTTCGATCATGATTAGCTTTGTAAAAGGCGGATAATGGAACTTCTGGCGTTCCGTCAGGATATATTTGTAAATCCTGGCGGGATTGTGCATTTTGATCAGCTGAAAAACAGAATGTTCGGGATTGAAGGTCTGGATCAGGATTTTACCTTTTCCGGAAACCCTTCCCGCTCTTCCGGAAACCTGGGTAATCAGCTGATAGGCTCTTTCTTCCGCCCGGAAATCCTGTACGTATAATAAAGAATCCGCTTTGGGAATGGCCACCAGCTCAATATGATCGAAATCGAGGCCTTTGGAAATCATCTGGGTTCCGACCAGAATATCCGTTTCCCGGGCTTCGATTTTTTCGTACAGCTTTTCGTAGGCAAATTTTTTCCGCATCGAATCCACGTCCATGCGGTCCACTTCATTGTCCGGAAACAGCTTGGAAACCTCTTCATGGATTTGTTCCACGCCTACTCCTCTTTCATTAAGGTTTTCGGAGTGGCATTTCGGGCAGGTTTTCGGTTTGGAAGCCCGCTGGCCGCAATAATGGCATTTCATTTCATTGGCTGCCTTATGATAAGTCATCACCACATCACAGTTGGAGCAGTAATTCACATATCCGCATGTCTCGCATTCCACCACATTGGCATAACCCCGGCGGTTGTGAAGCACAATGGTCTGATTCCGTTCTTCCAGTACCTTTTTTATCTCATCGATCAGGTGCAGCGAAAAATTTCCGGATACTTTTTTGGAATCCTGGGCTTCTTTGAAATTGATGATTTCGTATTCCGGGAGACTGACCTTGCCGAAGCGTTCTTCCAGGGAAATATATTTCATTTTATCTTTGCGGGCGTTGTAATAGCTCTCGACAGAAGGCGTTGCCGAACCTAAAATCACATTTGCACGGTAAAAATTCCCCAGCACCAAAGCCGCATCTTTCGCATTGAAATAAGGGGAAACTTCCCTTGGCCTGTAGGCAGAATCATGTTCTTCATCCACGACAATCAGGCCTAAATTTTTGAACGGCAGAAACAGGGAATTCCGGGTTCCGATAAGGATCCTGATGTCGTTCTGCCGGATTCGGCGCCACACTTCCACCCTTTCAAAATCGGTAAGTTTCTGGTGGTAAAAACCGAGCTGACGGCCGTATTTCTTTTCCAGCCGCTGGGTGATTTGTTTGGTCAGGGATATTTCAGGAAGCAGGAACAGGACATTTTTCCCTTCGTTAATGCATTCTTCGATTTTCTCTAAATACAGATGTGTCTTTCCCGATGAAGTAACTCCATGAAGCAGAACGTTTTTCCCTTCTTCAAAGGCTTCATCAATTTCTGTTCTTGCCGATTCCTGGGCTTCGGAAAGTTCTTCAAGTTCCTCTATTTCACCTTCATAGCTTTCCAGCCGGTCTTTCTGCATATAATATTCCTCCACCAGATTTTTATTGGTTAAAGCTCTAAAATGCGAACTTCCGAAATATCCGTCTTCGAAAAGGTCTGCTTTTTTGAGGTGAGAATCCGGGTTTTCGGTCTGCTTTTCCAGGATGTGGAGGAAAAGGTCTTTCTGCTTTTTGGCTTTGTTCAGCTTCAAAAGAATCTCCGTCAGGTTCTGATTCTGCAGGACGCTATCCTTGATCTTTACGTAGGCAACTTCTTTCGCCTTGTATTTTTCCGCAATCTTTTCGTCGATTTCAATGTATTGCAGATCAATTAATGAATTAACGGTTTTGATGATGTCTTTTTTCGGAATAAACGCTTCGATATCGGTAAGGTTGATGAGCTGGCGGACTTCCAAAGCCTGAATAAGGTACATTTCGTTGACATCCAGGTTTTCAAAATCGACGGTAACGTTCGGTTTCAGCTTCAGGTAGGTTTCGCTTTCCAGCTTCAGGGAAGAAGGGAATGCAAAACGGTAGATCTCACCCAGCCCGCACAGGTAGTACTCGGACAGCCAGTTCCAGAACCGGATCTGCTCTTCAGGAACGATCGGCTGATCATCCAGCAGACTGATGACTTCTTTTGCAATAAACGTTTCGGGCGCATTGTCGTGAAGCTCAAACACAATTCCCGTATAAATTTTCTTTCCGCCGAACGGAACCAAAACCCGCATTCCGATCTGGATTCCGGCTATTAATTCTTCAGGAACTTTATAGGTAAAAGATCCTTTCAGGTTCAACGGTAAAATAATCTGGGCGTAATTCAAGGGAAATATTTAAAATGTAAAATTAAAATTTTCCTGAGAGAAGTGCAATTTTTAAGGGAGGTAAATGGGAGTATTTTCTATTTTTCCGGGGAAGACTGATTTATTTTTAAACGCGGGTTTGTAAAGAATTCATTTGATATTGATATGCCCATTTTTCGTTCGCAAAGGCGTTTAACTGCGCCGAATCTTCGATTTTACTCAGCAAATGGAGCAGAACCGGTAAGTTTGTTTCTGTTAAATTCTGCGTAAATATGAAGCTGAGGCAGACTGTCCTAGCCCGGATAGGAACGGCATCCTTTTTTGTTTTTTTGCTGGCTATATCCATTATGGTCCTAAAATACTGAAAAACAAAAAAGATACAGTGGATAGCCGGATTAAGCTCCTTACAAGCAGAAGGTTTGAGAGTTAGAGAGTTTGCAAGTTTGAAGGTTAGGGTTATTTTGGATTAAAAGAAGAATTCCGTCAATCGGTACCAGATGGCAGAGGTGAAAAGGCCGGCGATGATGCTGAAACCTATTGTTAAATTGGTGAGTTTTGTATTCAATCTGAATGGTTCTGCGATGATGCTTGCGGTAAGAACCGTCGGCATTGCGGCTTCAAATACGGTGATTTTTGCCACATTGCCTTTGATGCCGGCAATTAAAGCAAGGCCTAAAACCAATGTCGGAGCCAGAATCAGCTTGTAGAACATGGAAACAGACATCTGGGGAATGAATTTTTTCCAGCCGTTGAATTTCAGCTGAAGCCCTACAGAAAATAGAGCCAGCGGGCTTACGGTTGCCGCAAGCTTGTCAAAAAAAGGTTCTGCCGATGAGAAATCGATAAACCTTGACAGAACCAGGGCCGCAATGCAACCGATGAGCGGCGGAAAGGTAATGAGCCTTTTCAGGATAAACTTTGTACTTACTTCTCCGGATCGGCCTCCTCCTTTTACAGCAGCGATGATGCCCAGTGTCGAAAGGGCCAGAAACATGGTCTGGTCACAGATCACGGCAATGCTTAAAAGGTTTTCACCGTAAAATGCGGCCACCAGCGGGAAGCCGATAAACGAAGTATTGCTGTACCCACTGATGAGTTCCAGCGTACTTTGAGAACGCCCGGAGTAGCCTTTGTAACGGCTGTAAAACTTCATAAAGAAAAAACAGAAGACCGAGATGAGGAAGGTAGCGACGATGGGAAAGAGCATTTCAGCCGTCCACTGCACTTTCGGAAGGTATTTGAACGAAACGGCAGGAAGCGCCAGATAGAGGATCCAGGTGTTGATGCCTTTATGTGCATCGGGGTGGATGGATTTTGTTGCCTTGAACACCATTCCCGCGATGATGCATACTGCAATCAGAACAAAATTGACCATACTTCAGAATCTGCGGCAAAGGTACGGCTGAAAATTCTATTTCTTTAAATTTTGGAGCGAAGTTTCCTCCATTTTTCTGCGATAAATACCATGAATTTCAAAATAACCGCTGTTAAAACAACCAATATCATTGACGGAAAACTGAGCAACCGGAGGAAAAAGCTCTGCTCGACGATTTTTTCCTTTGTGCCGGATAATTTCCAGATTGCAGGAAAGCGGGTACCCAGATTTCCATATTTTTCGTGGTTGCGGGTAATAAAAAATGTATTGACTTTCTTTATTTTCGCTGTCCCGTCATCGTAGAAACTAAAACTTTCTTTTCGTTCGGAAGAAGGATATACCGTAACTTTCCTACCCGTCTGCCTTGTTACGATGATGTTATTGCGGGTATCAATGCCCAGGTGAAACGGTTTTCCCGATGTATCTTTTACCCTGAAAGATTCTATAAAGTTTCCTGCTCTGTCGTATTTTTGAATAATCGAATAGAAATCATCACCTATATAGATATTCTCATGGCTATCAACAACGAATCCGGCAAAATCATTAATTGGCAGTTCGGTTTTTATTTTAAAATCGGTCCATGTTATAATAGCTTTTGGTATGAATATCAAGAAGAATATAAAAAACACGAAATCGGAGATTTTCTTTATTATTTTCATATACGAATCCATATTATTCATTCATCGTATCCCAAAGGCTCATTACCTCAATTCTTTCCAAAGGTTCTGATAGGATAATCCTTTTGGATGTATTCGGAAGCAAATCGAAGAAGTTATCGCTGAAGTGGGTATTTCCGATGAGATAAACATCTCTTGCCAGGACATCGGTGGAGATTTCGATTTCGGTAGTGGAGATCTTTTTGATCTGAATGGCCGGCCTGGAAAGTTTGAGGTCTTTCGGACGGCTGAAATAAAACAGTTTTTCCGCTTTTCCGGCAGACCCGTTAAAAGCAAGCCTTAAAACCGAACGGGATAAATCAAATTCAGCAAATTCAGATTTTTCTATTGTCAGATGCTTACCCGATGAATTGGCAGGTAAGTGATCGGCAGCATCCAAAACCCATAATGGCTGTCCCTCAAAACTTAAAAGTTCTACCTGTAAACCTCCATCGAAGTCAGTTAATGCGTCATTTAACAGGTAAATATCATACGCTTTTTCTTTTTCCTCCACTAAGATGGCAACCTCTTCAAAACTTCTTTTCACCTGGTAATGCAGGGCTTTCCAGTTGCCCAGATAATCAATGGACGACCACGAAACGACCGGCCAGCAATCGTTGAGCTGCCAGTACAGGGTTCCCATGTTGTAAGGCCTGGCGCGGCGGTGGGCTTCAATGGCAATCTGCATGCCGCGTGCCTGAAGCAACTGGGAAATGTAGTTGTATTTCACAAAATCTTCCGGCACTACATAATCGCGTTTCATATAGTTGTTGATGATTTCCCAGCCTCTCGAATGCTTTTCGTGGGCTTTGATGGTTCCGTTCTGTAAGCTTAAATCCGGTTTTCCTGAGAACATTGATTTTGTGGTTTCCAGCGTCGGCATTCCCTGGAAGCCATATTCCGAAGCAAAACGCGGTACCTTTTCATTAAAAATTTCAAACGGCTGTTCGCCCCACCAGACGCCCCAGTAATGGGAATCGCCTTCCGTCAGGCTTTCTTTGTGTCCCCAGCCGATGGACGGAGAACTCGGCCAGTAAATTTGTTTATCGGCCGTTGCGTATTTTTTGATGGCGTCAGGGATTACCTCATGAAAGATGGTTTTGTAATCTTTCCAGACCTGTACCGAATCCTCTTTTGAATAGCTTAATTGCTTTTGGTAGCCCCAATTGACGATGGCTTCATTGATCTCATTGTTTCCGCACCATATAGCCAGCGAAGGATGGTTCTGAAGCCTTTCGATCTGGTCTTTCACTTCCGCTTCCAGATTTTCCCGGAAATTTTCATCAGCCGGATAAAAGCTTCCGGCAAACATAAAATCCTGCCAGACCAAAATCCCGTTTTCGTCACAGGCCTTGTAAAATTCATCGTCTTCGTAAATGCCGCCGCCCCATACGCGGATCATGTTCATATGGGCCTCTTTACAGTCTCTGATCAGCTTCTGATATCTTTCTTTGGTCATGCGGGGAGAAAAGCTGTCCCCTGGAATCCAGTTCGTTCCTTTGGCAAACATCGGCTGGCCGTTTACTTTAAAGTAAAACGATTTTCCTTTGGCATCTTTTTCCTGAATTAATTCTATTATTCTCAGTCCGATCCGCTCTTTTTTTTCAGTGATGATCTTTGAATCTTTCTGTAGGGTGATTTTAATGTCATACAGTGTTGGTTGTCCCCACCCATTCGGCTGCCAGAATTTTGGGTTCCGGATCTGATACGGCAATGAAATGATGTTGATCCCGGATTTTAAAGCAATATCCTGAATCTGATTATTGATGGAAAGGGTATATTTTCCGGCATTCTGTGCAAAGATTTCTGCATGAACGGACAGATCTGCTTTCTGTGGTGTGAGTCTTACCTGTTCGATCTTTACGGTTTCAAGTTGAGCCTCATTCCAGAACCTGAGGCTGACGTCTTTCCAGATTCCCGCCGTCACTAACCTCGGGCCCCAGTCCCACCCGAATTGATATTGTGCCTTCCTCACAAAACTTCTCGGCGATTCCGGTAGGGTAAAAGGAATTTTTTGGGCCAATTCTTTTCCAACCCTTACAGCAGATCTGAATTTCACCTGAAGCCTATTTTCACCCTGCTTTAAATAGGACTTGGCCGGAATGGCCCATGTTCTGAACATATTGTCCGTTTTTTTCAGCAGTTTTCCGTTCAGATAAATTTCAGCGAAAGTATCCAGTCCGTCAAATACCAGATCAATATGCTGGTTCTTTAGCTCTGCATCAGAAACGATAAACTGAGTCTGATAATCCCAGTCTTCATTTTCCACCCACTGTGCTTTTTTTTCGTTTTCGTCTTTGTATGGATCGGGAATGACGTTATTGTTCATCAGGTCCAGATGAACCGTCCCCGGAACTTTAGCCGAAAGCCACTTACTGTCTTTTGTATTTTTAAACTGCCAATCCTGAGAAGACAGAGAACGTTCTTTGATCTGGGCATTTACCAAAAACTGAATAAAAAAGGAAGAAAAAAGTAAAATTTTGTTCATTATAATTTTTTTAATGACTCTATTATAAGTTGCAGGGCTTATGTGGATTTCTTAATCACAAAAGCTGTTAATACATGAGAAACATAAGATGTAAAGATAAATTTTTACGCATATTTTAGAGCATTAAAGAAGAAAATCAAAGATTTCAATAATGTTATGGTGCCGGTGGCTGAGCGGAGCCGAAGCCACGCATTATGTGAGAAATATTTATCACAAAGCTTTTTTAATACATTAGGAATAAAGATAAATTTTTGAAAACAGAAATACCAGAGAAGTCTTTAAAATCACACATCTATTGATGATTGGCTGTAAACATTTTTCATGATCTTATGGTTAAAAACATAGTTTCGAGCGCTCAGCCACCGAACAGCAGTTAAGCATAATGCAAAAAAATCTTTTGACTTTTCTTCTGTGTTTTAAAATACTTTCAAAGCAGGAAAACTCTAATTTTATGTGGCTCATGTGTTAAAAAGCTTTTGTAAACCGTTAATCAGATAAATTTAAGTTCACTTAGTTTTCAAAGCCACAACTTCTTCTGCACTGGCAAAAGCACTGCCATCCGTAATAGCAGACGAATGGAAATACTCTGCTTTGGTAAATTCCCTGATTTCTTCAATATTCGTTGAGCGCAGGCCACCGCCGACCAGGATTTCAATTCTCCCGGCGGACAGTTCCACCAGCTTTTCCAGGTTTTCTCTGCCTTCGGAGACATTGGGTTTCTGACCGGAAGTAAGGATGGTGGTGAATCCGCAGCCGATGACCTTTTCCAATGACTGTCCAAGGTCTTTGGCCCGGTCGAAAGCCCGGTGGAAAGTACACGGACAGGGTTGAGCCAGTTCCACTAATTCTTTATTCTGTAAAGTATTTACCTCATCATTTTCATCTAAAATTCCAAATACAAAGCCGTCCACCGACAATGATTTTAAAAGAATCAGATCGGATTTCATCTGTTCGAATTCTTCATCGGAATAGGTAAAATCTCCTCCGCGCGGACGGATCATCACAAATATCGGAATGCTGATTTTTTCACGCAACTGTTTTACGGTTTCAAAGTTCGGTGTGGTTCCGCCTTCGCTTAATCCGTCACACAATTCGATCCGGTCGGCTCCATTTTCAAAAGCGATGATGGCAGATTCCGGGTTGAAGCAGGCTATTTCTATTTTTGACATCTGAGGGTTCAAAGTTAATGTTCAAGATTCAGGGTTTATTTCAAAGCAAATCCGGGTTTTTCCAGACGGTTTCCCTTTTGGTCGTGTACAGCAAAGCTGAACCCGTCCTGAATGCAGTAAGAGCCGTACTCTCCTTTTTTATTAAGAGCGATAAAACCAACCTGAATGTCTTTCAGATTTTTATTTCTTCTTCTGGTAATCTGTACGATGCGTTCTACTGCTTCTCTGCAGGCCTGTTGCGGTGTTTTTCCCTGACGCATCAGTTCCACTACCAGATGGGTTCCCACCATCCTGATCACTTCCTCGCCATGGCCGGTTGCCGTGGCTGCCCCTACTTCATTGTCCACAAATAATCCGGCCCCGATAATCGGGGAATCGCCAACCCTGCCGTGCATTTTGAAGGCCATTCCACTCGTGGTACATGCCCCGGAAAGGTTTCCCTGGGCATCCAGAGCGATCATTCCGATGGTATCGTGGTTTTCGATATTGACGACCGGCATGTATTTGCTGTCTTTCAGCCACTCTTTCCATTCCTTTTCGGATTCGGGAGTGAGCAGACTTTCTTTTTTAAACCCCTGCGATACAGCGAACTGCAAGGCGCCGTCGCCCACCAGCATCACGTGCGGCGTTTTTTCCATGACCGCCCGGGCTACTGAAATCGGGTTTTTAATATTTTCGAGGCAGGCTACCGAACCGATGTTGTAGTTTTCATCCATAATGCAGGCATCCAGCGTTACCCTTCCGTCCCTGTCCGGCCGGCCGCCATAGCCTACGCTTCTCTCGGTAGGATCATCTTCCACCAAACGCACTCCTCTCTCCACAGAATCCAAAGCTCTCCCACCTTTGCCAAGGGTTTTCCAGGCTTCCTCATTGGCTCTCAATCCAAAATCCCAGGTAGACAGGACGATGGGTTTATTGATGGTTCTATCATTAATTGCAGTCGTATTCTTTGCTATCAGATCGAGCGGATTCAATAACAAAGCGGATGATGCAATGGCGGTGTTTTTTATAAATTTTCTGCGTGAAGACATGGTGGTTTAAAGTTTAAGGTTCAGATTCAAGTTAAAAGTTCAGGGTTGAGATTTTCCGTCAGATAATTTTGAACTTTGAATTTATCAGTTCGCTCCGATTTCGTCTACGAACAGCCAGGCTTTGGAATCGGCACCCGGATTTCCGGCAGGAATGATTCCTGCATTTTCTATTTCGATTTTTAAATATTTCGTTTTCTGATTGCCGACCTGCAGCCTGATTTTTCCTTTGGCTGCAAGAATTTCCTCTTTTCCGATTTCTTTGACCATTTTAAAGTCGGTTTCGTTATCCGAGATAAGAATCCGGGCGGATCTGGCAAAATGGATCCAGCTTCCTTTATTGTCCAGGGTATTGAAATAAACTTCCGAAAACGGTGTTGCCTGTCCGAAATCGATGGTGGCCACCACGTCTTTTCCCTGGAAGCCCAGCCAGGTTTTTCCCAGCTGACGTTGGTTTCCGATAATCCCGTCGACCAAAGTGAAAGCCCCTCCGAAAGAATAGTTTTCGCTAGGCTCCTGTTCCAGTGTAATTTTTTTGCCTGTGGTTTTTGAAATCTTAAAGTCCTGCGTAGAAACCGCACTTTTCAGTTGTCCGCTTTCAAAATACGCTGATTTCATGGTCATGGATTTTGAAACGGGAATCGGGTTGGTGTAGGTTGGTGAGTCTGTCTGCGGCTCTGTACCATCTGTTGTGTATCTGATTCCCGCCGTTTTCTGTGAGGTGGAAAGTTCATAAGCTACTCCATTGCTGACCGGGATTACCTTTCCGTTGATGTTGTAAATACTTCTTGCATAATTAACCCCTATTTTATCCAGCGTTCCGAATTCATTGATCACGCGGCCTTCAAATTCTTTGTAATTTTTCGGGTCCGAAGTTCCCCAGGCAACTTCAGAAAGGGCCAGCAATCTCGGAAAGATCATATACTGAACCTGTTTGAAATCCAGAATGTATTCGGTCCAGAGGTTAGCCTGCACCCCTGAGATATATTTTGACTGCTCCGCATTCAATTCTTCAGGAACTGGCTGATAGGAATAGACTTTATCCAAAGGGGTAAATCCTCCGAAAGCATTCGGTTCCGTAGCCGGATCTCCCTGGTAATGGTCGAAATAACAATACGCTCCCGGTGTCATAACGGCGAAATGCCCGGACTTGGCCGCTTCCACGCCGCCTTTAATCCCGGTCCAGCTCATTACCGCTGCATTCGGGGCCAGTCCGCCTTCCAGGATTTCATCCCAGCCGATGATTTTTCTGCCTTTTGAATTGACATATTTTTCAATCCGATGGATGAAGTAGCTTTGGAGCCCGTGTTCGTCCTTCAGGTTATTTTTTCTGATCAGTTCCTGACAGTGCGCACATTCTTTCCATCTTGTTTTCGGGCATTCATCGCCTCCGATATGGATGTACTGCGAAGGAAAAAGCTGGATGACTTCGTTCAATACATTTTCCAAAAAGGTAAAGGTTTCTTCTTTCGGGCAGAAAACATCATCGAATACGCCCCATTTGGTCGCCGGTTCAAAAGGCCCTTTGGTACAGGCCAGTTCGGGATAAGCGGATAAGGCCGCTAAGGCATGCCCCGGCATTTCAATTTCCGGAACTACGGTAATATGCCGTTCGGCTGCATATTCTACAACTTCTTTGATCTGTTCCTGGGTATAAAAATACGGCCCGTACGGTTTCCCGTCGAAGGTATTATCGACATAGGCTCCGATCATGGATTCTTTTCTTTTGGAACCGGTCTGCGTCAGTTTAGGATATTTTTTGATTTCGATTCTCCAGCCCTGGTCATCGGTTAAATGCCAGTGAAAGGTATTCAGTTTGTACATGGCCAGATAATCGATATACTGCTTTACTTCTTCTACGGTGAAAAAATGGCGGCAGACGTCAAGGTGCATTCCGCGCCACGCAAATTTCGGCTCATCTTCAATCTTCATCGCGGGAATCTTTCCAGAACCCTTATATTGTCTCAGGAGCTGAGTCAAAGTCTGAAGTGCCAGAAAATAGCCTTGTTTGGTATTGGAACTGATCACAATCCGACGCGGGGAAATGTCGATGGCATATTTCTCCCTTTTTTCCCGGTCTTCTTTGGATTGGGACGGAAAAAGAACATTTACCAGATGAGCGACATTTCTTTTACCCATACCGAATTTCAGTATTCCCTGAGTCTGTTTTTTAAAATAACCGGTTTCCTGCTGAGGAAGATCGTGATCGAGCTTAAAATTTTCCGGGATGATAAACTCTCCTTTTGAAAATTCCAGTTTCTGAGGATATGGAATTAAATTTAACCGGTTCTGAGTAAAAAACAAGCTTGAAATCAGGACCGAAAATACCAGTAAAAAACGCTGCATCTGATGGGTTTAAGATTTAGGCGAATATACTTATTTTCTGAAAATTTACAGAGGCATTTAACTTATTAAAACAGAAAAGATCTAATTTTGTAAAAAAATAAATGATGAGAAAAACATTTCTATTGGTTGGCGGACTTTTATTCTCTGTTTCTTCACAGGCACAGATCTTTGATGCCATTAAAACAGTGGTGAAAGACAAAACAGGCATTGACCTGAACCAGCCTAAACCAACCACCACCAACCCCTACCCTGCAACTTCAGGTTCTGCAGGCGCTTCTGCAAATCTTGGAAGCCTCAGCTCCTTACAGATTTCATCAGGACTGAAGGAAGCGCTGAGCCTGGGAGTCAATGAAGGCGTAAAAAAACTGGGCGTCACCGACGGATTTTTCAGAAACGAAGCCGTAAAAATTTTAATGCCTGAAAAGCTGAGAAAAATTGATGCTACTCTGCGTTCAATCGGACTGGGAAGCCTGGCTGATCAGGGTGTCAAACTACTGAACCGCGCCGCAGAAGATGCCGTAACGGAAGCCGCACCGATTTTCACCAATGCCATTACTTCAATGACGATTACCGATGCCAAAAACATTCTGTTGGGAAGCGATAATGCAGCGACCAGTTACCTGCAAGGGAAAACCCAAAGCCAACTGTTTACCGCCTTCCAGCCGAAAGTGAAAGCTTCACTGGGTAAAGTAGGGGCCGACAAGGTGTGGTCTAACCTGATCTCGAAATACAACACTTTCACGGGGCAATCGGTAACCACCGACCTGAATGCCTACGTAACGACCGAGACCATCAACGGGGTCTTCAAAATGGTTGCGGAAAAAGAAAGCGGCATCCGCAATACTCCGGCGATGCGGACAACGAGTATCCTGAAAAAGGTATTCGGGGCACAGGACGGGCGTTGATATCCTTTTTCCTTGATGAAAAAAGAAACAAAAAATCAAGACCCGGAACTCTCCGCTAAAAATAAAACCTGAAGCCTGAAATTCCCACACTTGCGCGATTTCCTTATTCATTCTCCGTTTTTAGTTTTGCCCCGCGCTCCGGAAAGTAGGAATTGCTTAACGGAATCAGGTTTTATTTCCTTAATGCTCCGATTTCCTGGGTCAATTAAATAACAAAAAGCTGTCTCCGTTGAAACAGCTTTTTCTAATATTGTCAGTTGTTATTCATAAATAGTGAGGCTAAAAAGCTAACTACAGCCTTTCAATTCATTTACCGGCAAACCGTATGACCAAGAATGCCTCAAAAGAAACGGCCCTTATCTAATAAGTTGTATGTTATGCCAGAAGCCAAAAGCCTGCAGCCAGCCGCTTATTAAAACTGCATTTCAGGGATTTCACCTTCAATGATCAGGTCGGCTTCCGTTGATTGGATAATATGTTCTACGGAAATGCCCGGTGCTCTTTCAACAAGCTTGAATCCGGCAGGGGTAACATCCAAAACCGCTAACTCGGTAACGACTCTTTTTACACAATTTACCCCCGTTAAAGGAAGTGTACATTTTTTAAGGATTTTGCTTTCTCCGGCTTTGTTCACGTGCATCATCGCCACAATGATATTTTCCGCAGAAGCCACGAGATCCATCGCACCGCCCATTCCTTTCACCATCTTTCCCGGAATCTTCCAGTTGGCGATATCCCCGTTTTCGGCGACTTCCATGGCTCCGAGAATGGTGAGATCCACTTTCTGCGCACGGATCATTCCGAAACTGAAGGCGGAATCAAAGAAAGATCCACCGTCCAGAATGGTAATCGTCTGTTTTCCGGCATTAATGATGTCTGCATCTTCTTCCCCTTCGAAAGGAAACGGCCCCATTCCCAATACCCCGTTTTCACTCTGGAACTCCACGGAAAGATTGTCCGGCACATAATTAGCCACCAGTGTCGGGATCCCGATTCCCAGGTTTACATAATATCCGTCTTTCACTTCTCTGGAAATTCTCTGTGCAATTTGTTCTTTAGTCAGCATAGCTTAATCTTATCCTGCCAAATTAGCCATTTTTTCAGAATTATGAAATATTTTCTTTCTTATCCTATGGTAAATTTTAGCACTCAATTTGTTGTAAATTTGTAAACTTATGAAAGTTTTACTGCATTACCTGAAACCCTACCGTCTCCTGATTTTCATTTCCCTGCTCTTAGCCTCTGTAAACCAGGTTTTTTCGCTGTTTTCACCTGCTATTACAGGAAATATCCTGGACCGGCTGGTTACCCATCCCAATTTCTTTGATAAGGAGAAAACCATCCCGAGAAACCTGAACGAATACCTGTATGGAAATGATATATACCACGGTGTTTTCTATTTTCTGGGGCTTTTAATCGGAACTGCCATGATCAGCCGTATTGCGAAAGCTTTCCAGGATTATGTGGTGAACGTAATCATCCAGAAGTTCGGGGCAAAGATTTTTACCGACGGACTGAGGCATTCGATGCGGCTGCCGTATCATGAATTTGAGGACCAAAGGAGCGGTGAAACGCTTTCGATCCTGACGAAGGTGCGTGAAGATACGGTGAAGTTCATCAATAATTTCATCAACATCTTCTTTGGGATTCTGGTAAGTATCATTTTCGTTTCAGTATATGCAATACGCCTGCACTGGTCGATCATGCCGGTGTATATTATAGGAATCATTTTTATTGCCGTTGTTACGAACCTGCTGAGCAGGAGAATTAAAACCATCCAGAAAAGCATTGTAAAGGAAACTACTGATCTGGCGGGAAGCACAACGGAAAGTTTACGGAATATTGAGATCGTTAAAAGTTTAGGCCTTACCAATCAGGAAGTGGAGCGGCTGAACAACAATACCTACAAAATATTAAACCTTGAGCTTAGAAAGGTAAAAAGCATCCGTTCCCTGAGCTTTGTGCAGGGAACGCTGGTGAACTTTTTACAGCAGATGATTACTTTTACTTTGCTTTTATTAATTTTCAAAAATATCGTTACCCCGGGACAATACCTGTCGCTGATGTTTTACGGGTTCTTTATATTCGGACCGATGCAGGAAATCGGAAATATCATTATTTCTTACCGTGAAGCGCAGGCATCGCTTAATAATTTTGACCGGGTGATGAAAAAACAAGTGGAACCTAAACCGTTAATGCCTAAAAAGATCGGGGCGATTGAAGAACTGGAATTCCAGAAGGTTTCTTTCCAGCATCAGACGGCTCAGTATAAAGCGCTCAATTCGATTTCATTTGATGTAAAAAACGGGGAAACTGTTGCTTTTGTAGGACCGAGCGGTTCGGGGAAAAGTACGTTGGTGAAATTGCTTGTCGGTTTATACCGGCCGCAGGAAGGTTCTATTTTTTATAATCATGTGGACGGAAAAGAGTTTGATTTTGATGAGCTGAGAAACCAGATCGGCTTCGTTACACAGGATACCCAGCTTTTTGCAGGAACTATCCGGGAGAATCTTTTGTTTGTGAACCCGGCTGCTACCGAAGAAGACCTGCAATCAGCTTTGAAAAAATCCAGCTGTACCGGTCTTCTGGAGCGTGCTGAAAATGGAATTGAAACGGTGATCGGTGAAGGCGGACTGAAGCTGAGCGGCGGTGAAAAGCAACGGATTGCAATTGCCAGGGCTTTGTTGCGGAAACCGCACCTTCTGATTTTTGATGAGGCTACTTCTGCCCTGGACAGCATTACCGAAGAAGAAATTACGACGACCATTAAAGAAATTTCTAAAGAAAAAGAACAGATTACCGTCCTGATTGCTCACCGTCTGAGCACCATCATGCATGCCGACCGGATTTATGTCCTGGAACGCGGACAGATCGTAGAGACCGGATCGCACCTAAAACTCATTGAAGAGAAAGGCCTGTATTATGCGATGTGGAGGCAGCAGATCGGGGAAAGGAAGACGATGGGAATCTGATGGATGATGGTGATGAATAATGGAAGTTTAAAATATTGAGGATATTCAGGACGGGCAACGCAGAACAGTAAAAGTTTAAAGAATTATTTATTGTTGTGCACTTTGTCTTTTTCAACAAATACAAAAATAAAACCGTGAAGTGCTCACGGTTTTTATCTTTAATCTCTTTTTCTTACAGTTCGTTGTTCGATTCTTTTTTCGAATTTTTCGCCCTGGAAAATCCTCTGGATCATGATTCCGGGAATATGGACCTGGTTCGGATCCAGTTCGCCCGGCTCTACCAGCTCCTCTACTTCGGCAATGGTAATTTTCCCGGCTCCCGCCATCGGATGATTGAAGTTCCTGGCGGATCCTTTAAAGACAAGGTTTCCGGCATGATCTCCTTTCCAAGCTTTTACGATCGCAAAATCGGCTTCATAGGCAAATTCGAGGATGTGGGGTTTTCCTTTGAAATCTTTTACTTCCTTGCCTTCCGCTATTTCAGTCCCGAAGCCGGCAGGGGTATAGAAAGCAGGAATTCCCGCCTGTGCCGCCCTGCATTTTTCAGCAAGTGTTCCCTGAGGCGTCAGTTCCACTTCCAGTTCTCCGGAGAGCATCTGTCTTTCGAACTCGGCATTTTCTCCCACGTAAGACGAAATCATTTTTTTGATCTGCCTTTTGTGAAGCAGCAGGCCCAGTCCGAAATCATCCACTCCGGCATTGTTTGAGATGCAGGTAAGGTCTTTTACATCGCTTTCCACCAACGCATTGATTGAATTCTCCGGGATTCCGCAAAGGCCGAAGCCTCCCAGCATCAGGGTCATTCCGTCCTGTATCCCTTCAATGGCTTCCTTTGCATTTTTTACTCTTTTATCTATCATGAACTATCAGATTTTCTGTTGGCTAAATTTAATACTTTTTCTTATATCCGGACGAATGGGAAATCATTTCATTGGAGAATGGTAATTCTACGGGATTGTGTTAAAGTATAAACAGACCTTAAGATAACCCGAAGTAAAATTTGACTCAAAGGGTTGGAAACTGGAAGTTTTCCAGTCAATATCAACAATAAACTCCGATGTATCAAACCTTTTTAAGGCTTGTGGAATATTGAATTTAACTGTGCCTGAATATAGACGGCATACCATCTATACCCTGATGGAGACAATAATCTTATTGAAGGCCTGATGTAAGAAATGAGATCTACTGCCCTAGCCCGGATCGCAGCGGTTACCCCACAGCGGGGTTGGAAGTTTGGGAGCGGCTGGGTTTGACAATGGAGAGCCTGGAAAGCAGCGGCGCGAGGAGTATAAGCGGAGAGCCGGATTAAGCTCCCGAGAAAAAGAATTTCGACTGGCCCGCCGCTACCATCATTTGGTACCGTGAGGAGCCAATAAGAAACGTGGTCTGAATTTTGGTTGTGGTATGCTACACCAATTAAATTACATTATATGGAAACGAAAGAGATTTCAAGACTTGCGCTGGGCGCTTTTCTGATTACGGCCGGTATCGGGCACCTTACTTTTGCAAGAAAAGCTTTCCAGGCACAGGTTCCGGAATGGGTACCGCTGGACAAGGATGACACAGTTGTATATTCCGGCTATGCAGAGATTGCTTTGGGAACTGCAATGATTGCCACGCCTAAGAAATATAGAAAGACCATGGGACGAGTAGTTGCCGGATTTTTTGCGGCCGTGTTCCCGGGAAATATTGCCCAGTACAAAAACAGAAGGGATTCTTTCGGCCTGAATACCGATAATGCAAGGCTCGGCAGGCTGTTTATGCAGGCTCCACTGATTGCCTGGGCATTGAAATCGACGGATGAAGAATAGAATAGAATAGAATAGAATAGAATAGAATAGAATAGAATAGAATAAAAATATTAAAAGCGGAAAGATTTAAATCTTTCTGCTTTTTTTATACTTAACAGAAATAAACTCTACTCTACTGTCTTAAATTTCAGATCTGTCACAGCTGGAATTGTCTGATTTTATAAAGATTTTAGTAATAAATTATTTGGGAAATTAGAAAAATGTTTTGTATATTTGCAACCTGTTATTCAACCTCTGACGAAGTCCGTGTAAGTTGCTTAGCCTTAACATTTTATTTATTTAATAATGGATTTATTAAAGTACGTACAAGACAAGTACATTACAAAAAAAGAATTCCCTGAATTCAAAGCCGGTGATACCATCACTGTGTATTACGAGATTAAAGAAGGACAGAAAACAAGAACCCAGTTCTTCAAAGGAACAGTTATCCAATTGAGAGGTACCGGTTCTACAAAAACGTTCACCATCAGAAAAATGTCCGGTGATGTAGGTGTAGAAAGAGTATTCCCGATCAACATGCCTGCTCTTCAGAAAATCGAAGTTGACAGAAGAGGTAGAGTTAGAAGATCAAGAATCTACTACTTCAGAGACCTTAGAGGTAAAAAAGCGAGAATTAAAGACGCTGCTTACAAGAAGAAATAATTCAGACAACAATACATACGAAAAGAGACCGTTTATTTTAAGCGGTCTCTTTTTATTTGGTGAAGGTCTATGGTGAATGGTGATTTTTTTCTTTTTGGCTAAATGTGAGTGGGGATTTATTTTATAAAATCATACAAAGTTTTCCAGAATTGGTGATATACTTCAATATGCGGAAGGTGCCCCACATTTTCAAGCTCTGCCAATTTTGAACCGGCAATCTGCTGCTGTGTCTTTTTTCCCAATTCCTGGTACTGTCCCATTTTCGGCTGCAGTTCTTTTGGCGCGCGGTCTTTTCCTATTGCCGTTCTGTCTCTTGTTCCAATAATGAGTAAAGTCGGGACTTTGATATTTTTGAATTCATAACAGACCGGCTGATTATAAATCATATCGGACGTTAAGGCAGCATTCCAGGCCACTTTAGGGTAATCGGGATGCAAAGTCCAGCCTGCGATCAGATCCAGCCACGGCTGATATGCTGCCTTCCATTTGTTATCATAATAGAATTTCAGCTGATAGCTTTTATACGATTCTGCCGTGTTTTTCAGCTCCGACTGATAAGCCTGGTCGATGGTCTGATAAGATGCAAAAGTTTTATAATCTTCCAGCCCTATCGGATTCTCCAATATTAATTTCTCCACTCTTTCAGGATACAGCAAAGTAAACCGGGTCGCTACCATCCCTCCCATTGAATGCCCGAGAACAATAGTTTTATCGATTTTCAGTTCATCGAGAATGGCTTTCGTATTATCGGCCAGTTGTGAAAATGAGAACTGGTAGCTTTGGGGTTTTGAAGATTTGCCAAAACCGATCTGATCCGGTATAATTACCCTGAAGCCCTGAACAGACAGGTCTTTTGCCGTTCTTTCCCAGTAAGCCCCGTTAAAATTTTTACCATGAAGCAACATGATGGTCTTTCCGTTTGCAGTTTTAGGTTTCACATCCATATAAGCCATTTTCAGATTATTGTTCTGGGATTTCAGGTTTAAAAAACGGACTTCGAAAGGATACCGATAATCCGTTAGTTCTGCATCCAAAGGTTTGATTTGTGAAAACATGAGACCCGACATTAAGGAAAACATAACAAGAAGTGTATTTTTACAATATTTCATGAATTTATTTTTAAAGTGTTGAAATTAAAAAACCGTTCCAAAAGAAACGGTTTAGTTATATTAATTGCCAGCGTATGATATTCTTTCCTTTTTGGGAAGGTTCATGAGAACAATGGCGAAAAGGATCAGGACAATACCTACCCATTGAATAAAAATGACTTTCTCACCCAACAGGGCAAAGGCCATCGTTACCGAAACGGGAAGTTCCAGAGAGGAGACAATACTCCCTAATCCAAGGCCCGCATTCGGAAATCCGATATTGAACAGGATAGGCGGAATAACGGTTCCGAATAATGACAGAATAAGTCCATAAGTCCAAAAAATGGAATAATTAAAAGCGTGGATGTGCTCTGTATTTTCGGTAAAATTAAGATATAAAGATTTTAAACCCTCAAAATGCAGAGGACCGATCTGGGCAAAAAACAGAAATCCGAAAACAATAACGGAACCGCCACAAAGCATAATAATACTTTTTCTGAAAACCGGCAGGTGGGTTGCCAATGTATTGGAGGTAAACATCGTAAGCGTATAGGAAGCTGCCGCCATCAATCCCCAGAAAATTCCTTTCCAATCGAGATCCAGGCTTTCATTGACTAAGTTGGTTGCCAGCACCGTTCCCAGCAAAACAATAATTACCGATACGATCTTTCTTGTATGGGGCCATTTTTTTGTCAGGATACTTTCCACCACCACACTGAACCAAACCGACTGCATCAGTAATACAATGGCAATGGACACATTAATGTACTGAACGGCAATGTAATAAAACAAGCTGGTACATCCTAAAGAAGTTCCTGCCAACATCAGGTTTCTCACTTCTTTGGAGGTTGGCGACGGTAAAGCTTTTTTAGAAGTGATGGTCTGAAAAAAATTCAGGACCAGAAGTCCGATCAGTCCCAGTAAAAACTGTGAGGTGGTAACTTCCGAAGTGGTATAGCCTTCCTGATAAGCCAGTTTCACAAAAGTTGCGAGCATCCCGTAGATGCTGGCTCCGATTCCTACAAACAAAACCCCTTTCAGTATATTTTTCTTCTGCATAATTCATTTTTCTTAACAGCCTGCAAAGGTACAATTTATTCTGAAAACGGGCAGAGGGTGTGAGAAGAATAAAAAAGGCTGTCCAAAATTTGGACAGCCCTTATATTACAAAATAAGAATAAGGATTATTTACCTTCTTCCATTTTTCTTTTCAATTCTGCCAATGCATCGATATCTCCAAGAGTTGATCTCTCTTCATTGTTTGAAGAAGACGACATATTGTTGTTAGATCTGTTATTAGAAGATTCTCTCATGTTTTTCTTCTCTTCATCTCTGAAGATTCCAGTGTGAGAAACAACTACTCTTTTGAATTCTTTGTTGAACTCGATTACTTTGAAGTCAGCTTCTTCTCCTTTCTTGATTTTGGATCCGTCTTCTTTCTCTAATAATCTTGAAGGGCAGAATGCTTCAACCTCAGCATCTTCGAACTGTACAGAAGCACCTTTATCGTGTACTTCTACTGCTTTACCAGCGTGGATCGTTCCTTCAGCATATTTCGTTTCGAATGCATCCCAAGGATTGTCAGTCAATTGTTTGTGACCTAAAGATAATCTTCTTGCCTGGATATCAAGTTCAAGAACGATAACATCTAATTTATCACCAACTGCACAGAACTCAGACGGGTGCTTGATTTTCTTAGTCCAGGAAAGATCAGAGATATAGATTAATCCGTCGATTCCTTCTTCCAATTCTACGAATACACCAAAATTAGTGAAGTTTCTTACAGTTCCTACGTGCTTAGATCCTACCGGATATTTCGCTTCGATATTTTCCCATGGATCTTTGCTCAATTGCTTGATACCCAAAGAAATTTTTCTGTCTTCTCTGTCTAAAGTAAGTACTTCAGCTTCCACTTCATCACCTACTTTTACAAAGTCACCTGCCGATCTTAAGTGTGTAGACCAAGACATTTCAGAAACGTGGATCAGACCTTCAACACCCGGAGCAATTTCTACGAATGCACCATAGTCAGCAAGAACCACTACTTTTCCTTTTACTCGGTCACCTACTTTCATATCAGCAGAAAGAGCATCCCAAGGATGAGCTTCCAATTGCTTCATACCCAACTGGATTCTTGTTTTCTCATCATCGAAATCAAGGATAACCACTTTTACAGTCTGTCCGTCCTCAAGGATTTCAGACGGGTGGTTCACTCTAGACCAAGAAAGGTCTGTGATGTGGATCAATCCGTCAACACCTCCTAAGTCGATGAATACCCCGTAAGAAGTAATATTCTTAACAGTACCTTCAAGAACCTGCCCTTTTTCAAGCTGTGCGATGATTTCTTTTTTCTGACCTTCGATATCTGCTTCGATCAATGCTTTGTGAGATACTACTACGTTTTTGAACTCAGGGTTGATTTTCACCACTTTGAACTCCATAGTTTTACCTACGAACTGATCGTAATCTTTGATTGGCTTAACGTCGATCTGAGAACCTGGTAAGAATGCTTCGATTCCGTGTACGTCCACGATCATACCTCCTTTGGTTCTTGATTTTACAAAACCGTTTACGATTTCACCTGTTTCGTGAAGCTCGTTTACTTTATCCCAAGCTTTAAGCGTTCTTGCTTTTCTGTGAGATAACTGTAACTGTCCGGTTTTGTCTTCTCTTCTGTCTACCATTACTTCTACCTCGTCTCCTACTTTAAGACCTTGGTTGTAACGGAATTCGTTAAGAGAAATAACACCTTCAGATTTGAAGTTGATGTCTACGATTGCTTCTTTGTCAGTTAATCTTACTACTTTACCAACCAACACGTCGTTATCGTCAAGGTTGTTTAAAGATCCGTTGTAGATTTCCTCAAGATCGCTTTTTTCTTTTCTCGCATCCGCATCAAGACCTGATTCGAAAGAATCCCAGTCAAATTGTTCCGGTGTTACGTTTTGGTTTAATAAAACCTCTGCTGAATTTGTCTCTTTTGACATTTTCTAATAAAATTTGTATTCCTTCTCTTTTAACGGTTTGAATAAATGTGGGTTAAAAAATACGGAAGTAATTAATTATAAGTTGTTTACTTTTCAAACCTGGCTACCCCAAAAGTGGGTGCAAAGATAGTGAATTTATTTAAAATAAACAACAATTGAAAATAGGTAAATCTCAACTGTAAATCATTGATCTCCAGATTTTTTATTTACAAGTTCTGCAGAAATATAAAATCATAATTAAAATAACCTCTAGAATATAAACCTTAAAATCTGCTACCCCTTTCTACCCAAACAGTCAATTCACTACCTTTGCACCATGGAATTAGAATCAATTTATGAGAAACTGCGGATTCAGGAGATGAATCAGATGCAGAAATCTACCTATAAAACAACGGAAAATAATCAGGATGTCGTGCTGCTTTCTCCTACAGGTTCAGGGAAAACACTTGCTTTTTTATTTCCTGTTCTCAGAAACCTTAAGAAGAATACGCCCGGAATCCAGACTTTGATCTTAATCCCTTCAAGAGAATTGGGATTACAGATCGAGCAGGTTTTCAAATCGATGGGAACCGATTTTAAAGTTTCGGTTTGTTACGGTGGACACGATAAAAAGATTGAAGTGAATAATTTAATTCAGGCTCCGGCAGTTTTAATCGGAACACCGGGAAGAATTGTATACCATTTAAGAAATAACAATTTTGACCCTGACACGATTCAGACGCTGGTACTGGATGAATTCGATAAGGCGCTCGAATTGGGCTTTCATAAGGATATGGAATTTATTTCCAGTTCTTTAAAAAGTATTTCACAAAGAATCCTTACTTCTGCAACAGCGATGGACGAAATTCCTGAGTTTACCGGATTGAAAAATGAAAAAGTGGTTGATTTTTTAAAATTAGCCGAAGCAAGACCTGATATCCAGTTAAAAAAAGTAATGACGATCTCTGAAGAGAAACTGGATACTTTATTTAACCTTATCTGTAAAATCGGGAATAAAAGAACATTGATTTTCTGCAACCACCGGGAAGCGGTTGACCGCATTTCTGAACTTTTGCGTGAAAAAGGAATCGACAGGGAAAC
Source organism: Chryseobacterium sp. SN22 (assembly GCF_008329705.1). Classification (GTDB taxonomy): domain Bacteria; phylum Bacteroidota; class Bacteroidia; order Flavobacteriales; family Weeksellaceae; genus Chryseobacterium. The sequence continues at coordinate 188,228 of NZ_VTSX01000001.1, forward strand.
TTTCCACGGCGGAATGGAACAGGACGAAAGAGAACGTGCTCTGCTGAAATTCAAAAACGATTCATCGAGGATTTTAATTACCACCGACCTTGCTTCAAGAGGCCTGGATGTTCCGGAGGTTGAATCGATCGTCCACTATCAGCTGCCATATAAAGAAGATGCTTTTATTCACCGGAACGGCCGTACCGCCAGGATGAATGCCAAAGGTTTTGTCTATCTCATCATGACTGCAGAAGAAAACTTCCCTTTCATTAAAAATGATACTCCGGAAGAAAGTGTTGCTGGATACAATAAAATTCCTGAAAAACCGTATTTCCAGACGGTTTACATCAGTGCCGGAAAAAAAGATAAAGTGAATAAAGTGGATATTGTAGGCTACCTGCTGAAAAAAGGGGAACTGCAGAAAGAAGACCTCGGATTGATTGAAGTAAAAGACACGACATCGTACGTTGCAGTTTCAAGAAATAAAGTGAGTTCCCTTCTGAAAAAGCTTTCTCAGGAAAAGCTGAAAGGCAAGAAAGTAAAAATGGAAGTGGCTTATTAAGAGTGAGGTTAAGGCTAAGATCAGTATTGAATTTATTCTTAGCCTTTGCCCCAACCTAAATTTATTTCACTCCTTTTACTTTAGTAGGTAAGATATAAACGGATTTACTGGCCGTAATAAATAATATATCATGATCTTTTCCTCCGAAAGTTACATTACCGGTCCAATCTTCATCAATAGGAATATGATGAATTTTCTGTCCTTCTTTATTAAAAACATGCACGCCTTCGCCGGTAAGGTATACATTTCCGTGCTTGTCCATCGTCATCCCGTCCGATCCCATTTCGCAGAACAGCTTTTTTTCCGATAGCTTTCCTTCTCCTAAAATTTCATAAACATAGGTTTTCCCGGCATCGATATCGGAAACATATAATTTGCTGAATTTATGGCTTCCGATGATTCCGTTCGGCTGGGTAAAGGTCTCGATTTTGGTAACTTTCCCTTCTTTACTTCGGTAATATAAACTTTTGTGCGGGGTTTCATGCTTGAAGTCTACCCAATAATCCCTTTCGTACAAAGGATCGGTGAAATACATCCCTCCGAATTTATCGTTCCAGAGGTCATTCGGACCGTTGAGCCTTTTGCCTTCAAAATGATTCAGCAACACTTCTACCTTCCTGTCTTTGGAGATCTTCCAGATTTCGCCTTTATGATCAGAACAGGTAATCAGGTTGCCATCCTTATCGAAATGCGTTCCGTTGGCCCTTCCCGCTTTGTCCATAAACTCGGTAACCTTGTTGGTTTTCCAGTCCCAATAATAAATCTTATCATTCGGCTGATCGGTAAAATAGACGTTTCCTTCCTCATCCGCTGCAGGCCCTTCCGTAAATTTAAACTGGTCCGAAATTTTTTCCGGCTTTTTATCCTCATAAAACATATTATTCGTATTTACTGATTTGCAGTTCACTAATACTAAAACCAAACCAACAGAGCCGGCTTTCAAGATATTTTTCATACCACGTTATTTTTATGGGGTACAATTTACGACATGCGGGAGGAGATTCAAAGTTTATTTCCCGGTTTGATCAATTAAGATCAAGAATTAAAAATGTCCTGATTGTCCTATTTCAGAAGTAAATCCTGTTAGTAACAGGTTTGTTTAATCCGGACCTTTGCATGGAATAAATAAAAAGAAATACTTAGTCCGGATATAAAAATGAGAATTGGCTTCCATCAGTTAAAGTTCTCATGAAATTTTAAATAAATCCTAATACGATGAATACAACATCCAACAATTTTCAGGCTCAGGAAACTGCCTACGAAGACTTCAGAAATTCAGTAGGAACCATGCATGAAACCGGAGAACGGAAATGGGTCTATCCCCGAAAACCGAAAGGAAAATATACCAATTACAGAAATTATGTCAGCTACCTCTTACTGGCGCTATTCTTCAGCCTTCCTTTCGTGAAAATCAACGGTAACCCTTTCCTGTTGTTTAACGTGATCGACAGGAAATTTTTCATTTTTGGACAGCCCTTTTATCTGCAGGACTTTTTCATTTTAGCTTTGGGGGCCGTTACTTCAGTTATTTTTGTCATGCTTTTCACGGTCGTGTTCGGAAGAATCTTCTGCGGATGGCTGTGCCCGCAGACCATCTTTATGGAAAGTGTTTTCAGGAAAATAGAATACCTGATCGAAGGCGACCGGAACAAGCAGATGAAGCTTGACCGGCAGGAATGGAACTCAGAAAAAATACGAAAAAGAGTCATTAAATGGTCGGTTTTTGCCCTGTTGTCAGTGATCATCACTAACTTTATGTTTATGTACATCGCTGGTTACGAAGAGGTTTTTAGGATCATCATGGAGGGGCCGGCCGATCATTCTCTGAAATTTTTAGGGATGATTGCTTTCGCTGTCACTTTTTATTTTGTTTTTGCCTGGCTCCGCGAGCAGGTTTGTACGCTGGTATGTCCGTATGGAAGACTTCAGGGTGTTTTGATCGACAAACAGACCATCAATGTCTATTACGATTTCAAAAGAGGGGAAGGCCGTTCGAAATGGAGAAATAACGAAGACCGGAAAGCTGTCGGTAAAGGTGATTGTATCGATTGCCACCAATGTGTGGTGGTCTGCCCGACGGGTATCGACATCAGAAACGGCCAGCAGCTGGAATGCGTGAACTGTACGGCCTGCATCGATGCCTGCGATGAGGTGATGGAGAAAGTCGGTCTCCCGAAAGGGCTGATCCGTTATGCTACAGAAGCCGAAATTGAAAATCAGGATCAGTTCAGATTTACTTCACGAATGAAGGCGACAACCGTCATGTTAGCATTGCTGATCGGATTCCTGGGGTTTCTGATGTATGACCGGGGTTCCATGGAAGCCAAGTTTATCAAGCCTGCGGGATCGACATTTTTCATTAAAGACGGAAAAATAACCAATACTTTCATCTACACGCTTTTAAACAAATCGAATGAGCAGAAAAAATTAACCATAAAAGTTATTGCTCCCCAAAATGCAGAAATCGACTTCTTCGGCCCGGATGAGATTATCTTAAAAGGAGACCAGATCCTGAGGGGAAACATCAATATTACCTTTCCTGAAAAAGAGATCCGTTTATCGAAGCAGAATATGACGATCGGGGTCTTTGATGAAAAAGGAAATATGACGGATTCATTCGATACCATTTTTGAAGGACCTTTCCAGCTGGCTTTTTAAGCTAGGATTTATATATTTTAATGAATTGCGTAGGCGTCATTCCGGAAGTTTTCCGGAAGACCCTCACAAAATAGGAATATTCCTCATAGCCCAACCGGAAAGCAATTTCGCCCAGGTTTTCATCCAGGTACATCAGCATTCTTCTGGCTTCCAGGATCACCCTTTCCGTAATAATGTCCGTAGCTGTCTTCCGGACGACCGTCTGGGTGATCCGGTTTAAATGTTTTGGGGAAATATTCAATAAATCTGCATAAAAAGAGATGGATTTCTCCTTTGTAAAATACTCTTCCATAAGTCTTTCAAAGTCCTGGTAATGCTTGAAATAAGAAAGGCTTGCCGACGAAGCAGGATGATGAAAATCCCTGGAAAACTGCCTTGCTGAATAGATAAAAATCTGTGACATCAGAGACAGCATCAGGCTGCTTTTCATCATATTTTGAGAATGATATTCTTTCTGTAAGGCAACCATCAGATTAACGGTATGGCTTAATTCAGCCGGATCCAGCTGTAATTTCCTTGGAAAACTGACTGATCCGAAGAAAGGGAAATTCCTCAGCTTCTGGCTGACATAGTGCATTTCGTAAAAATCCTGCAGGCAGAAGAAAATATACCCGTCGATATCATCCGAAAGTTCCCAGCTGTGAACCTGTCCGGGAGACATAAAAAATAAGCTTCCCGCCGAAACCTCATATTTCTGGAAATCGATCTCATGAACCCCGCTTCCATGGGTAAAAAGAATGGTGGCATAAAAGTCGTGGCGATGGGCTTTTTCGATATGCCGATGGCTGGTAACCAAATGATCCCGTAACGTATTGAAGTAAAAATCCGGCGTATTTTTTCCCTGCTGAAAAAGATCGATATGGAGTACGGAAATGGATTTCATCAGGCTTCTAATTTTAAACCAAAAATAATAAAACCAAAACTATTTTCCCGGATTAAAATGATTTTCATCTCTGAACCACAAACTAAACACCGACTTTTAGCCTCTGTATTTTTGATGAAATTTAAAAAATATTTATCTTTGAAAATTACGATTCCAGAAAATGAAAATCAACTTACCCGATAAACTGTATTATTCCATAGGAGAAGTCGCCAAAGCTTTTGATGTAAACACTTCGCTGATACGGTATTGGGAACAGGAATTTCCGATCATCAAGCCCAAAAAGAACAAAAAAGGCAACCGCTATTTTACTCCTGAGGACATCAAAAACCTTCAGATCATCTACCACCTCGTGAAAGAAAAAGGCTACACTCTCGACGGTGCCAAGATCGCCCTAACCACCAACAGCAAAATCTCAGAAACCGTCACCCTCATCGACCGGCTTGAATTCGTGAAGGCCGAACTGCTGAAACTGAAGGACTCGCTGACGGAGCGGGATAGTGAATAGTTAAAATAATTTATATTTATTTCATTTTTAATTTATATTTTAAAACAAAACCAAAAACTTCTATTATAAAATAATCCAATCGCAACACCCTCATTGCGAATACTTAATAAAATGATTAAGTTTACAGTGATGAGAAAAACCTACTACCAGAGACTGGCCGGCATGGGATTATTGCTGGTTATTTTATTTACCTTTCAGGAATACACCAGTAAGGATAAGGAAGACTTTTCTGAGGTAAAATTCGTAACGGAACATCCGGCAGCAATCAACCTGACGGAATTCGACCCGAACGAGCTGGATGCCAAGCAGTGGCAGAATCTGGGATTTACCGAAAAACAGGTAAAGACCATTCTCAATTATAAAAAAATCGTCGGCGGGAAATTTATTTCAAAAGAACAGCTGAAGAAATGCTTTGCCATTTCCGAAAACCAATTTTCCGCACTTGATCCTTATGTTCTTCTGCCCGAAACCGGTAAGGAAGCGAAATCAAACCGCTTTAATCATTACGAAAAAAGAGGCATCACCATTTCCGGAAGCTTTAATCCCGACCATTATTCAGCGGCCGACTGGCAGAAGATGGGCTTCAGCGAAAAACAGGCTGCCGCTATCTTGAAATACAAACACTACCTGGGCGGAAGTTTTGTCAGCAAAGAAAAATTCAGGGAATGCTTTATCATCAGTGAAGAAAATTTTCAAAAGATCAGCCCTTACCTGCTACTGCCTGAAAAAGCTCCGGCCAGTCCCGGTCGTTATGCAAAAAATCCAAATCAGGGAAAAACTAAAATCCGGTATTATGCTTTCGATCCGAATACCCTGGATCTGGAAGGCTGGAAATCTTTAGGTTTTTCAGAGAAACAGGCGCAGACCATTATCAATTACCGTAACCGGAATTTAAAAGGAAGCTTTAAAAGCCTGGAAGAAATCCAGAGATGTTTTGTGATTTCACCGGAAAAGTTTGCAAAGCTAAAGCCTTTTATCCACTTAAATACCACATTCATCACAGCGAATCCGTCAAATAAAAACCCTGAACTGAATCAGCAGGAAACGGACTTTTCCAAAGTGGATTTAAATTCAATTACCTTCAGGCAGCTTATCGAATTCGGCTTTGATGAACGAGCGGCCGGATCACTGATCGGTTTCCGGAAAAAGCTGGGTGGGTTTGTGACTAAAGAACAGATCCTGACTACCTATAATATTGATAAGGAACTGACTCAGAAATTACTTTCGGCCGCTCCGCTGAATACGTCAAACGTACAGAAATATACGCTGCTGGATGCTCCGGAAGAATGGCTGAAAAACCATCCTTATTTTAAATATTCTGCTGACAAAATTATATTCTACCGACTGAGTGAAAAAGACGAGCGGAAAATCTGGAAACTCCTGAAGGTAAAACCGGAATATGAAGCGCGAATGAAAATGTATCTGAAATGATACCATACATATTGTATTGAGATGCCCAATTAAGGAGCATCTCAATTTTATTTTTAATCGAAGGTTTTGCTGGAGCCTTCCACCATTTTCAGCAAAGCGGAAAGTTCTTCCTTCGTAAGGTCCCTCCATTTTCCGATGGGTAAATCCAGTTTGATATTCAGAACCCGGATCCTTTTCAGCTTTTTTACCTCATAGCCGAGGTATTCGCACATTCTGCGGATCTGGCGGTTCAGGCCCTGCGTCAATACGATTCTGAAATTCATTTCATCGATTTTTTCAACTTCGCATTTCTTGGTAACGGTATCCAGAATCGGAACCCCGTTACGCATCTTGTCCAGGAATTTAGGTGTAATCGGTTTATCGACCCTTACGATGTATTCTTTTCCATGGTTGTTCCTTGACCGCAGGATCTTATTCACGATATCGCCGTCACTGGTTAAAAGAATCAGCCCTTCGCTAGGCTTATCCAGCCTGCCGATTGGAAAGATTCTTTTGGGATGGTTGATGTAATCGATGATGTTGTTCTGTTCACGCCTGGTGTCCGTTGTGCAGACAATTCCCACGGGTTTGTTGAAGGCAATATATACATGATCTTCTTCGGGCTCGCGGATCGGCTTACCGTCTACCAAAATCACATCTTCGTCGGAAACCTTGGTCCCCATTTCCGGAACTTTTCCGTTGATGGTGATCCTTCCCTCCTCCAATAATTTGTCAGCTGCCCTTCTTGAGCAATATCCTACTTCCGATAAATATTTATTGATCCTTGTCTTTTCCATTAGTCTTCTCCGTAGCCGGTATAATTTTTATTGCTGAAAATGGTAACCCCATAACTCAGTCCGACAAAAACGGCGCTTGAGTTTGCAAATTTATGACTTTCCAGAATAATGCCTCCCTCCTGGCTCAGTCTTTTTAAATAGGAGATCTGGATACCCAGTTTCAACCCGTAGAATTGGGAATCGGAAACTGCCGACCGGTTTATCTGTTTTCCGTAATTAAGATCGACAAAGATCGGTTCGTCTCCTGAATTAAACATAATCTTTGGCTGGAAAACCCAGTACAGCAAATGAAAATTATCCGCGATAAAACTGTATTTCAGACCTGAACCCAAAGCTAGATTCGGTATAAAATTATAACCTGCCACAGCCGTAATTCCGTAGGTAAAATCATTCGGCAAATAAGGTGAAACATTCTGCTGGTAATCCTGGGAATCTTTATTCTGGTTATCTTTGATTCTGTTGGCCAGATTATATCCCAAATTAACCGTGGGATTGATATAAAATCCCATTACCGGTTTTGAAGGTTTCGTTTCCTGTGAAAAAATCAAAGAGAAAGAAACTGAAGCCAGCATCAGGAATATTCTTTTAATCATGATCGAATTTAAAATCATTATCCAGAAAATCAGAGGTTGCATTTTCAATCTTGTAATCACCGATTTTCGTCCTTCTCAATTGTGTAAGATAAGCTCCGACACCCAGTTCCTGGCCGATGTCATGGGCGAGGCTCCGGATGTAGGTACCTTTTGAACAGCCAACCGTAAAGCTTACCAGTGGAAAATCAATTTTAACATCAGTGATGTAGAATATGGTGGTTTTCCTGGATTTCATTTCTACTTCTGTTCCTGCCCGTGCCAAATCATAGGCCCGCTTTCCATCGATTTTAATTGCCGAAAATACAGGCGGTGTCTGATCGATCTCCCCTATAAATTTTTCCAGGGCGGTTCTCACCTGCGCTCCGGTAATTTGCGAAATATCCTGATGAAGAATCTCAGGTTTTTCGGTATCATAAGATTCGGTCTGTACCCCGATTTTGATCTCCGTCCAGTATTCTTTCGGAGCGTCCTGTATCTGCGGGATTTTCTTGGTAAATTTACCGCAGCATACAATCAGAAGGCCCGTCGCCCTGGGATCCAAAGTTCCGGCATGGCCGATCTTGAATTTCTTGGGAAGATCAAACTCTCTTTTGAGTTTGTATTTCATTTTGTTGACCGCCTGAAAAGACGTCCAATCCAAAGGTTTGTCGAGTAAAAACAGATGTCCTTCCTGTAAATCTTCTGCAGTCATTGTATATGGGTAATGAATAATAGGTAATGAGTAAGGGAAGAATTGAATTTATTGGAACCAATAAAAATAAATCAGTAAAGCGATCCCGACAAAAATACGGTACCAGCCCCATGGCCTGAAACCATACTTATTTAAAAATCCGATAAAAGCTTTAATAGCAATCAGAGCTACGATAAACGCCACGACGTTTCCGACAATGAAAACTGTAATATGTTCCTGAGATTCTATGATCATCTCATAGCCTTTCTGCGGATTCGGGGTTTCCTTGCCCCACGTTTTTACAAATACCGAATATACCGTTACGGCAAGCATTGTTGGCACAGCCAGGAAGAATGAAAACTCAGCCGCCGCTTTTCTTGTTAAGCCCTGCGTCATTCCACCGATGATGGAAGCTGCACTCCGGCTGGTTCCCGGCATCATAGCCAGACACTGCCAGAATCCGATCGTAACCGCTTTTTTAATGGTAATCCCTTTTTCGTCGTCTATCGTCGGATTTTTAAACCATTGGTCGGCAAACAGCAGCACAACCCCACCCAAAACCAATACTGAAGAAATGGCAATCTGGTTTCCTAACACCGCCTCGATTTTGTCATCAAACAGATAACCCAACACCAACGCCGGAATGACCGCAAAGGCAAGCTTGAAATAAAACTGCAGGTTTTTCAGGTCGAAAAATTTCTTCCAGTAAGCCACTACTACGGAAAGAATGGCCCCAAACTGAATGGAAACCTGAAACATTTTTAAAAATTCAGTCTCTTCCAGGCCCAGCAAATTCGCAGTAAACCCCATGTGGGCGGTAGAAGAAATCGGAAGGTATTCCGTTAGCCCTTCTACGATAGCAATGATGATTGCTTTGATTAAATCCATAACGTATTTAAAAATTAAAAGACTAAAAAACTGAGAAACCCGGATCTATCCGAATTTCCCAACTTCTTAATCTCTAATAAAAATTGATTTATTTTCTTTTCAGAATTGCATACACTTCTATCGCAAAACCGATTACCACAAACAACGGGGCAATACGGATCCTGCGGATGGAAAAAATACCTTCGTTCCAGGAATTAGGATCGTATTTTCCGTCTACGGTATTGGCATCGGGGCCCATCATCAGAAGGAAACCTACCACGATACACGCAAAGCCGATCAGCATCCACTTAAAGTTCTGTTTTCCGAAGTAGAACGTGTTTTCCTGCGGCGCTTCGGCTGTTTCTTTACCGAAGCTTTCAGCGGAAAATTTATTTGTTTTTTTGCTCATTGTTAAGAGTAATATAAGTCATCAACACTTGATCTCAGGAATCTCCAGGTCGCAATCACCGTACTTAAAACCGTAATGAAAATCCCTACGCCCAATACCAGGAAAACAAGCCAGAAGTACTGGTTGTTGTCCTGTACGAAAGCAGACCCGATCTGGCTTGTGAAGTAATACCAAACCCCGAAAAGCGCCAGAAGCCCGATTACTGAACCTATGGCTCCCAGAACAACTGCTTCTATAATGAAAGGCTTCAAGATAAATCTTCTTTTCGCTCCTACCAGCTGCATGGTTTTAATGATAAATCGCTTGGAGAATATTTTCAGGCGGATGGAGTTGTTGATCAGGACTACTGCCAGGATTAAAAACAGTACGGAAAATCCTAAAATCCATTTCAAAATCCGGCTGAGGTTGTTGTATACATCCACCATCAATGTACTGTCATTCTTCACATCGATAATTCCCGGAACGCCTTTAATAACTTTGATGGCCTGATCGATTTTGGTAGGATCCACATATTCCGGCTTCAATGCAATTTCTACAGATGAAGGGAAAATATTTTCTTCAAAGAGCGCATCCGCATCAATTCCCATTGCTTTTTTAGCTTCTTTGGAAGCCATCTCCCTTGTAATATAAGTGGCTTTTTTTACAGGTGCCAGTGTCTGAATTTCTTTGAAAACCTCAGCTTCCATTTTCGCAATCTTTACAGAATCCTTAGCATCATAGTTTTCATCAAAATAAGCATTTACTACCAGCTGTTCTTTGATGTAATCTGAATATTTCTGGGCATTAATCAGGATAAGTCCCATTAATCCCAACAAAAATAACACTAAGGCAATACTTATTACTACTGTAATATTGCTGGACCTAAGCCTTTTCTTATTAAACTCATCTACCGATTTAGCCATTAATATTAAAATTTTTGGCTAAAATAGAAAAAATCTTCCGAAATTTGGGAACGAAAAAGAGAAAATCACTGTTAATAAAATCATAAAAAACATTGAGTGTAAAAGCAAAAAAGCATCTTGGTCAGCACTTTCTGACGGATGAAAACATCGCAAAAAAAATCGTGGATGGTCTCAGTTTTGAAGGCTACCGGAACGTTATGGAAGTGGGTCCGGGAATGGGGGTCCTTACGAAATACCTCTTGGAAAAAGATCAGCAGATCTATCTTGCGGAAATTGATAAGGAATCAATAGAGTACCTGAAAGACAACTATCCCAAAATTACGGAAGAGACTTTTGTGGGTGATTTCCTGAAACAGGATTTTCAGTTTATGAAAGATGAACAGATTGCGATTATCGGAAATTTCCCGTATAATATTTCTTCACAGATTTTATTTAAGATTATCGATTATTATGAACTGATCCCAGAAATGGTAGGCATGTTCCAGAAGGAAGTGGCCGAAAGAACGGCTGCCGTTCCGAGAACCAAAGATTACGGCATCCTGTCCGTCCTTATTCAGGCGTATTATGATACAACGTATCTGTTTACCGTTCACGAAAATGTATTCAACCCGCCTCCGAAAGTAAAGTCGGGCGTAATCCGGATTACGAGAAACCCGAAGGAAGGACTGGCCGGAAATGAAATCCTTTTCAAGCAGATTGTAAAGGCCGGTTTTAACCAAAGAAGAAAAAAACTTTCCAATGCCCTGAAAATACTCGATATTCCGGAAGCTCTGAAAACCCATGAATTTATGGACAAAAGAGCCGAAGAACTCAGCGTAACGGACTTCATTTCCTTTACACGGCTCTGGAAAGAAAACCGGTAATATTTACTTATAATAAAAGAGGCTGTCTGAAATTCCAGGCAGCTTCTTCCTTTTTACTACTGATACCTATACATAAAAAAAGACTGCCCTTTTCGGACAGCCTTTAGTATCTGCATTATCGATTAATTGATTATTTATTCCCTGTTTTTCAGAAGAATCCAGCCGGAATGGTTCATGTTGGCTTTGGATTTCGGATACTGAAAATTAAATTTATACCAGTACGTCGCTGTCGGCAATCTTTTTCCTCCCAGTGTTCCATCCCAGACAGGTGTCTGTTTTGAGAATTTGAACAACTCCGATCCGTACCGGTCGTAAACCGATCCTGTGAAATTATTGAATGACCCGAGAGCCGTAAGGTCTAAGGTATCGTTAACACCATCCTGATTCGGTGTAATGATGTTGGCAATATTGAAAGTGAAGAATTCCAGTGCGCCTACACAATGTGTTCCTACCGTTCTTACCTGAATGTTATAATTGGCATTATTGGTCAGCCCTGTAAATACATTCGACGGCTGCCAGGTGATCCCGCCGTCAACGGAGTATTCGGCCGTCTGAGGGATATTGTTGATCATCGGTACTTCCGCACTAATTGTCAAGGTATTGTTGCTGTATTCAAGGTTCGTTACATAAGGGGATGCTGCAGCCATTACTTTAGCCGTAAATGTCCTTTCGCAGAATCCGTTTTTGATTTTCACCGAGTAAATACCCCACTGGTCTACGTCGATTGTTCTGGTAACGGCACCTGTACTCCAAAGGTACGTATAGTTAGGGCCGTCTCCGGCATCAAGCGTTACCCGGTCTCCCGCACAAATCTCTACGTCACGCAGGGAAGAAACAATCTCAGGCACTACCTCAACGGTAATTTTGGCCGGCAGTAAAGATTTACAACCTTTTGCTCCGATTGCATACACCTGGAAGGTCGTGGTATTATAAATGGTGGCCGATTGGGTATTCCCGGTTCCTGGGAAATTTGCCCATTCGTAGGTTACTCCTCCGGTTGCTGTAAGATCTACCGTTGCTCCCGGACAAACTTTAATATCCGAAACCGCAAGGTTTATAGTAGGTCTGGCTTCCTTTAATAATTTAAGTTCAACCCTCTTGCTACAGAAGCCTCCGTTTGAAACCACGACATATAGGGTCTGGCCATCGGTACCGTTATAATGAAGAATGTCGGTAATAAAATTATTGTTCTGCGCAATCGCATCCGCCTGATTTACATAAAAACGGAACACCGCTCCGGGGGTCGTGCTTATGGATGGCATGGCATCCGTTAAATCAAACCACGTAATGTCCGGCGTTGTACACAGCAGTAAAGTAGCATCAACAGCCGCCGGAGTTGTTCCTCCGTTGATTTTGATGTTGGCTTTGCCCGGACAAGGGCTTCCCGGAAATGTTACCTGGATTTCGTAGTTTCCCGGTTGTGTAGCGGTAATGGTCGGGGATGTTGCTCCCGGAATGGCTACACCGTTCAGATACCACTGGTAATTCATGTTGGGATCGCTTATGGAAGCAGTAATTACCTGAGGAACAGCATCACATACATTGATTTCTTCCGGCAAGGTAGCTCCTGTTGAGTCCTGTAATTCAACATTAATATTGAAAGATCCTCCTTCAAGAAAAACGGCCGTATCATAAATACTGTCAGTGCCGAACTGTCCGTAGTCGGCCACCACCATTTTAAAGTGGTAAGACTGGCCTGGAACTACTGTAGCGGTAGCCTGCAAAGGAACGGTTCTTCCATTGAAATTGGTTTCGATATTCGCAGTATTATATCCTCCGAAGAAAGCGACGTTAGGAGCTCCGCATCCCATATCAAAACCGGCATCACTGTTCTGCGGGTGGATATTCGTTACGCTTACCGGTCCGGTTCCCGGTGCCGGCAATACTGCCATATTTACGTAAGGTCCGCCTGCAGTGGGCTTCAGCAATAAGGCAAAGGCATCGGCAAAACTACAGGGAAAACTTCCGGTATATTCTTCCGAAGCCATCAGGTAATTAAATTTTACCTGGGAAGAGGTGGGTACAAAATCGAATTCAAGGATCGCAGCGTTGGTTAGAAATCCGGTAGACCCTATGGCAGCGGCAAGATCCGGGTCACTTCCTGTGGAAAGATTATCACCAAGAGTAAAAGGCTCCAGTGCATTTCCTGCCTTTCTGGCAAATCCGGTGGATAATACAATTCCGTCCTTAAACGGGAAATTGGTAGTCCCTCTGTTGAAATATCCCCAGGCCCGGTCTGCAACGGCAGGTCCCTGATTCGGGCTTACAGTAACATTGGAAACATTGGGTGTTACGCAGCTGTTGGTTCCGGATGAGATCAATACATCCTTTACCAGCTGCTCGGCGGTATAGGCAGAAGCCGGATAAGTCGGAACATTTACGTCTATAAAAGCACCGGCTTTCGCAGTTGCGGAATTACCTTCTTTTTTAAGTTTTCGGGGAATATTGGATTGTGAATAAAAGAGACTCGACGACGAGGCTAAAATTAAAGAAAAAATCAGTAAGCATCTCTTCATAATATTTCGTTTTAACAAATTTAAATTTTTTCTGCGGAAATCGCATATATAAATAGCTTTTTTATGAATAAATAATAAAAAAACCTCCCAAAATGAGAGGTTATAATTTAATTATCTTTTAATTCCTGTTTTTCAGTAAAATCCATCCGCTTCGAAGCTCCAGTTTCTTGCTTGCCGGGTTTTCCCACTGTACCCGATACCAGTAAGTTGCCGTAGGAAGGACAAGGCTTCCTCTCAGCATTCCGTTCCAGACGGTATTGTTTTTACCGGCTTTAAATACTTCCTGTCCGTACCTGTCGAAAATAGAAGCCGCAAAATTGTTATAGGTACTGATGCCGGTAAAGTCTACCGTATCGTTTTTACCGTCTAAATTCGGCGTAATAGCATTGGTTATGACAAAAGTGAAGAATGAGAGAGACGTAAAGCATTTGGCATCTTTCACTCTTACAAGCAATGTATAATTGGTGTTGTCCAATACATTATAGAAAATATTGGATGCCTGCCAGTTTACTCCTCCGTTGATGGAATACTCCAGTGTTCCGTTGGAAGGATTCGTAGCGGTAAGGGTAAGGACGTTCTTTTCATAAGTAACATTCGTAAACTGCGGCAGTGCCGGATTGATCAGCTGGGCCGAATATACTTTGGAACATGTTCCGTTGCTTATGGTCACCGAATAGGTTCCCGGAGTATTTACGGAAATAGTCTGCGTTGTTGCTCCCGTATTCCATAAATAGGTATAATTCGGTCCTGCTCCTGCATCTAAGACCGCACTGTCTCCAGCACACGCATAAACATCCTGTAAGGTAGAAACAATTGCCGGTACCACTTCGATGGTAATAGAAGTCGGGTTAGCTACTTTACAGCCGTTTCCACCTAAAGCAAAGACGGAATATGTTGTCGTCACGGTTGGTGATACGATCTGTGTACTTCCGTTGCCCGGAAGGCCTATCCATTCGTAAGTTACTCCACCGGTGGCCGTTAAAGTAACGGATTCCCCTACGCATATTTTGGATTTTGAAGCGGCAAGCACCGCTACCGGAGGCCCTACAACAACGGTAATGGTTGCAGGGGTTGTTGAGACACAACCGTTCGCTCCTACTGCAGATACAGTGTAGGTGGTTGTATTTGCAGGAGAAACAACCTGGGTATTTCCGTTTCCGGGAAGACCTCCGCCCCAGTTATAGGCAGCCCCTCCCGAAGCGGTTAAAGTAACCGATTCTCCCGGACAGATCTGTAAAGCAGTAGAAGTTAAAGCAGCTATCGGAGCCGTTGTATTCTGGGTTACCGTTACGCTTGCTGTGTAAGGACAATTCAGATTATTTGGAAGATTCACACTGGTTACTGTTAACGTATATACTCCACCGGCATTTACCACCGGCGTTAAGGTATTCCCTCCCGAAACGATATTTCCTCCTCCTGAAGCCGTCCATGCAATTGAATATCCCGAAGGAATTACCGACGAGCCCGCATTCAGCGTGATCTGGGGTGTCGTGCAGGTAATCTGCTGCGGAGGATTAATCGTTAAAGTGGTCTGTGCCGTTGCCGACAGTTGCAGCGTTACCACATTACGGCATCCGCCATTGGTTACTAAAACATAGATCGTCTGTCCCCCGGCACTGTTAAAAGATGCAGGATTCGCAATGGTATTGGCATTTCCTGCATTGGCATCTGCCAGGTTGAGGTAATAGGAGAATGTAACGCCTGATGCCGTTGTAATCTGAGGCTGGGCCTCCGTTAAATTATAATTGATTCCACCCTGTTGATAGCATTTTACTAAAGTGGCATTATTCACCGTAATCGGCTGGGTCACCTGTATGGTAATGGTTGCCGGAGTCTGGGAAACACAGCCGTTTGCGCCTACTGCAGTTACGGTATAGGTCGTTGTGGTTGTTGGAGAAACCGTTTGGGTGGCTCCGTTTCCTGTAAGTCCCGTCCAGTTGTAAGTGGTACCGCCGGAAGCCGTTAAAGTAACGGATTCACCGGAACAGATCAGCGTCTTGGAAGCCGTTACCCCTGTTGCTGGCGGTGCACTGTCTCCCGTTACCGTAACACTGGCCGCATTGGTACAGGTTAAATTTCCGGGCTGATAGGTGTTTGAAATGGTTAAAGTATAAGTTCCTGCAGTACTCACTACCGGATTCAGGGTGTTGGCTCCTGAAACAATATTCCCGTTGGCGGTTGTCCAGCTGAAAGTGGCTCCTGTAGGATAAACCGAGGCGGAAGCATTAAGGGTAACTTGTGGATTGGCGCAGGTCAGAACTCCCGGTGCCGCAATGGTCGCGGTGATCTGAGCGGCTTTTATCAATTGTAATTCGGCAACTTTCGAGCAGAAGCCGTTTTTTACCAATACATATACGGTCTGTCCCGCACTTGGAAAAGCAGTCGGTGTCGGGATGGTATTTGTATTTCCGGCTAAGGCATCGGACTGATTGATATAATAGGCAAATGCAGCACCCGGTGTTGTGCTGATGGAACTTTGCGCTGAGGTTAGATTAAATGTTGCATTTCCCTGGGTATAGCAGGCCGTAAGCGTAGCATTCTGTACGGTGGGCGATGTACCGCCGACAACTGTTATGGAAGCAGTTCCCGGACAGGTATTGCCCGGTAAAAATACCTGAACACTGTAAGTACCGGGCTGGGTAGCCGTATAAGAAGGCTGATTGGCCCCGGGAATCAGATTCCCCCCCAAATACCACTGGTAAGTGGCACCAACTCCCTGTACGGAAGCCGTAAAGGTCTGCGGAGCATTATCACAAACATTGATTGATGAAGGAAGGGCTACCCCTGCAGGGTTTAATAGTTCAACCCCTATATCGAAAGATCCTGCTTCAAGAAAAACTGCAGAATCAAAATTGGAATCCTGATAATCTGCCAGAACCATTTTGAAGTGATAGGTCTGGCCGGGAATTACAGTCGCCGTTGCCGTTAGAGGAATTGTACGTCCGTTAAAATTGGTTTCTATCTGGGGAGAATTATAGCCTCCGAAATACGATACATTCGCGGCTCCGCAGGCTAACGGCGCACCGGTCTGATACTGGGTGGCCGGGTGTATGTTCGTCACACTTACCGGGCCTGCCCCTCCGGGAAGAACAGCAAGGTTGGTATAAGGGTCACCCACTCTTTTCAACAGGAGGGCAAAACCGTCACTGATGGTACACGGAAAGTTGGTCTGGTATTCTTTGGAGGCGAAAAGATACCGGAAAGTAACCTTGGTAGAGGCCGGAACGAAATCGAATTCGATGTAGGTGGCATCATTCAGCTGGTTGTTCGGAACCCCCAATGCTGCTGCCAGATCTGCATCTCCGCCTGAGCCCAGAGGATCACTTAGTGTTCCCTGAAAATCATTTCCCGCTTTTCTTGCATACCCTGTGGTAAGGACGATTCCTTTTGCAAAAGGAAAGTTGGTCGCTGCTTTGTTAAAATACCCCCAACTTCTGTTCTGGTCGGAAACTGCTAAATTCGGAGAAACGGCTACATTCGTCACGTTGGCTGCTGAACAGGCAGATCCGCCGCTGATCAGTACATCTTTTACCAGCTGGCTGATGCTGAAGCCGGATTCCGGATATGCGGCGGTGTTCACATCAATGAAAGCACCGGCCTTCATATTTTCCGTTGTTTTTTTACTTGCCACGCCTTTCCCTTCCCTGCTCTGGGCAGAAAGGAAACCTGCTGCAAAAATTAAAAACAAAGCCAAAAATAAATTTTTTGTCCTCCTATCTAACATTTTATATTATTTTAAACAAAAATACTATTTTTTTTAATTGAATTGTAATTCGGGGTAAATTGCATTATCACTAATACAATTAAATTTATCGTAAAAAGATTAATTTTCATTCTTTTAAAACGAGAAAAAGGCCGACAAATTGTCGGCCTTTTCCAGATATCATTAAAATATTATTCAAAATTCTTCAGCAGAATCCATCCGGTTTTCACCACCGGCTTTTTACTGGCAGGATCTTCGAAACTTACCTGATACCAGTATGAAGCGGTATTAAGGCGTTTGCCCTGGAAATATCCGTCCCAATAAGGCTGCAGCTTGCTTTCGCGGTATACTTCTTTTCCATAACGGTCGAAGATGGAAGCTTTAAAATCTTTATTATCATTCACGCCCCTGAAATCGATAATATCATTAATGTTATCACCGTTCGGCGTAATGACGTTCTGCATCACGAAAGTAAAATATTCCAGGAAGCCTACACAGCTTGTTTTCTTTACCCGTACCCTGATGGAAACCACTTTATTTCTCGGAACATTGGTAAAGGTATTTGAATTCTGCCAGGTCAGGCCGTTATCGATGGAATATTCCAGTGCTCCGTTGCTCGGATTGCTTGCCGTGATAATCATTGTCCCGTTTTCATTATAATTTACGTTAATGATTTCCGGAATAATCGCCTGGATGACCTGCGTTGTAAAATCTTTTGAACAGACCCCGTTGGTAATGGTAACTTTATAAGTTCCCGGTGTATTGGCAGAGATGGTCTGTGTTGTAGCTCCCGTATTCCACAGGTAAACGTAATTCGGTCCTGCGCCTGCATCTAAGGTAATCGCATCTCCCTGGCAAATCATTCCGCCCGAAAGATTGGATTTGATGGCAGGGACTACTTCTACAGTGACCGTAGCCGGCTGCTGCGGTTTACATCCCTGTGCGCCAATCGGATATACCGTATACGTGGTGGTCTGTGTCGGGGAAACGGTATACGTAGAACCGGTTCCGGTAAGACCTGTCCACTGGTAGGTTGCTCCGTTTGCAGCGGTCAGGGTTGTAGATTCTCCCAGACAAATTTTTGTTCTGGTCGCCGTAAGCTCGGCTACCGGAGTAGCTTCTTTTCTTAAGGTTAAGGTAACCATTTTTTTACAGAATGCCCCGTTGGAAACCACGACATAAAGTACCTGCCCGTCAGTACCGTTGTAGCTGCCCATGGCTGCTGCGGAAAGGTAATTGGAGTTCCCCGCCGTAGCATCCGCCTGGTTTACATAATAACGGACAACAGCCGTTGTAGAAGTCGTGATTAAAGGCGTTGCGTTATTAAGATCAAAATTCGGTGTTGTAGGTGTCGTACAAAGTTTCAGGGTAGCATCCTGTGCCGGTGGTGTCGTACCTCCTACGATGGTGACTGTGGCAGAGGCAGGACATGTATTTCCCGGAACCATTACCTTTACTTCATACACTCCCGGTGCCGTGGCAATGTAAGTACCGCTTGTAGCGCCGGGGATAGCTACTCCGTCTTTAAACCATTGGTACGTAAGGCCTGTAACATTCGAAACCTGAGCAACCAAAGTCTGAGGAGCGTTGTCGCAAACGTTCAGCGAATTTGGCAAAACCGCTCCGCTTCCATCCACAAGCTGTATTCCTATATCAAAAGAACCTCCTTCGATAAACACGGCAGAATCGTATGCGGTATCTCTATAATCGGAAAGAATCATTTTGAAATGATAGGATACTCCTGGGGTTACTGTGGCAGTAGCCGTTAAAGGAATGGTCCGCCCTTCGTAGTTGGTTACAATATTAGAAGCAGAATTATATCCTGCAAAATACGTTTCATTAATAGCAGGGCATCCTCCGGATCCAGAAATAAGCGGGTGGATATTCGTCATCGATACCGGTCCGGCACCTCCCGGCAATACGGCTACGTTTACGTATGGCCCTCCTGCTGTAGGTTTGATCAGCAAAGCAAAAGCATCTGAATACTGGCACGGAAAAGAACCCGTATATTCCTCGGAAGCGAAAATATAATTGAATTTAACCTGGCTGGAATTCGGCACAAAATCAAACTCCAGCATCACGTTGTCACGATAATGATCATTGGGATTTGGATTGGGCACTGCTGCCAAAAGATCAGGATCATCCTGACCCGCGCCTGTTACTGCCGTGCTTACAGTAGAAGCCACGTTCCCGGCCTGCCTTGCATAACCGGTAGTTAAAACAATTCCATCAGTAAAAGGAAAATTAGTGGTTCCTTTGTGAAAATATCCCCAAAACCGGTCATTGTCCGTAGCCGGCTGATTTGGCGTTACCGTCACATTGGATACATTGGGAACCGAGCAGGTAGATCCGCCGTTGATCAGGATATTTTTTACCAGCTGCTCCGCAGTAAAGGTCGACGGTGTATAACCGGCTGCATTTACATCTATGAAAACACCTGCTTTGTTGTTGACCGAAGTCACAATATTCTTAGGTGCTTTACGCTGCCCCAGCAACGGTGCTGAAAAAGTGAGGAATGCTAAGATAAAATAGTAATTCTTTAGTCTATAATTTAACATTTTGATGTTGTTTGTCCAAAAATAATGATTTTTTAATTAAAATTTCCCCAAAAAGCTACTCATTTTTATTGAAAATGTAAATCTCTTTAAAAATTCGGGAGAAAAAAGATAATATATCTGTATAAACGAAAAAGGCTGATAATTTTTATCAGCCTTTTATATTATTTTGTTTAAAGGAATGCTTTATTCCTTTTTCAGCTCATCGATCATATTCTGAAGTTCCTCAATTTTGTCCTTCAATGCTTTTATTTCGTTCTTATTAGAGCTTACGTTGCTTTTCAGCATCACATTTTTAGCCCTTTCACTGTGATCTTCATCGTCTTCTTCCTCATTAATCTCTTCAATATCTTCCTGGATGTCTTCGATGTCCTCATTAATTTCTTCGATGTCCTCGCTGATCTCTTCGATATCTTCACTGATTTCCTCGATGTCTTCCTGGATGTCCTCGATATCTTCCTGGATGTCCTCAATCTTTTCATGACTCTTGTTAACCGACATCTGGATAAAGATCGCTAAGTAAATGGCTTCCAGTGAAACCACCGTTGTAAGGATCAGCAGCATCTTGTCAAACTCCACCAGATGCAGCACCGGCAAAAGAAAAGAAATAATAAAAAACAAGGTATGAGCGATCAGGGAAGGTATCGAACCGATCCACCAGGTAATACCGTTTGCAATTTTTTCTAAAGCCTCTGTTTTTTCTTCGTACTTTTTCATTGTGTTTTGTTTTTTATAGCAATTCTTTGGTCACTCCCAAGCCGAAAAGGGCAAAATCGTATTTTGCAGGATCTTTATCATCAAATGTCCTGATCACCAGATCCAGTTCTTCCACAGTTTTCCAATCGTTCTGCTTTCTGGAAATCAGCCCAAGCTTCCGTGAAATATTTCCTGTATGGACATCCAGCGGAATCGAGAGGCGTTTTGGATCAATATTTTCCCAGATCCCGAAATCAACGCCGCGTTTATCCTTACGGACCATCCAGCGAAGAAACATGATGATTCTTTTCGTGGAAGAATTTTTATAGGGCGAACTTACATGCTTGTGGCTTCTGTGTTTTTCGGTTCCGAGAAAACGTGCCCTGAATCGTTCGATCGCATGGCCGAAATTGGTTTCCGTATCATAGACTGCAAATAGGTCTTCCAGGCTTTCATTATCGGTATAAATCCGGTTGAACTGCCTGATGAAATAGATAAAATCTTCCCCGTTAAAGGTCCGGTGAATGCTTTTATCCTGAATATCCTTTAAATCTTTTTCAGAATGGTTCAGTACAAAATCATACGGTGAATTCCCCATGATATCCAGCATCTTGTCAGCAGATTTAATGATTGCTTTCCGGTTTCCCCATGAAATAGTCGCTGCCAGGAATCCTGCAATTTCGATATCCTGCTGCAAGGAAAAACGGTGCGGAATCTGGATCGGATCATATTCTATAAATTCCGGCTGGTTGTACCGGTCCGCTTTTTCGTCCAGGAAGATTTTTAATTCTTCAAACTTCATCATCAAATCTCTAAATTTTTACAGGCTCCAGTGCTTTGGGTAAAAAAGTATTCGGGAAAATTGTTCTGGCCTCATCCGTAAACACCGTGAGATCCCCGTACCGGTTGGAAAAATGCCCCAATATCAATTTTCCTACCCCTGCTTTTTGAGCGATAACTGCAGCTTCCTGAGCGGTTGTATGTCCGGTGTAATCGGCCATTTCTTTCAGATCATGCAGAAAGGTGGATTCGTGGTATAATACGGTAACATTTTTGATAATCGGGATTACGCTTTCCAGATACCTCGTATCACTGCAGAAGGCGTAGGAAACCGGCGGTGCCGGATCAACAGTCAGGATTTCATTTTTAAGGACATAACCGTCGCTCAGAACAAAATCTTTTCCTGCCTTAATGTTATGATAGTCGCAGGTTTCTATTTCGCTATACTTGGCAATCTCCTTCATGTTCAGGTGCCTGTCTTTCGGCTTTTCCCTAAAAAGATAGCCGTTGCAGTAGATCCTGTGGTCCAGAGGGATGGTATAGACCTCTACCCTGTTGTCTTCATAAATTTTCTCTGAATAATTCTTATCCAGCTCATGGTAGACCACTTCAAAACCACGGTGGGTTTCCGTAATCGTAAAAATGGTTTCCAGCATATTCTTAATTCCTTTCGGGCCATACACATGCAGCGGCGTTTCTCTTCCCAACAATCTGAAAGACGCAATAAGCCCCGGCAGGCCGAAACAATGGTCTCCGTGAAGATGGGAAATGAAAATATGGTTGATTTTTGAAAATTTTGCCTTCGCTTTTCTCAGCTGAACCTGCGTTCCTTCCCCGCAATCGATCAGGAAAGACCGCTCCTCCATTTCCAGGAACTGGGCGGTCGGGGAAGAATTGACGGTAGGAATTGCCGAATTAAAGCCTAATATGGTTAAATAAGTACTCAAATCGATAGTTTATTATATACACAAAGGTACGGATTAAGGTTGAGGTAAAGGCTGAGACAGACTATGGTTGGTTTTTCATTCTTTCTCCTTAAACTTAGCCAGACCTTTATTCTTCAGGAACTCTAGAAACAAATCCAGTGCCTGTTTTCTGTGGCTGATCTTATTTTTATCCTGGGGATCCATTTCAGCGAACGTCATATCATATCTATCAGGAACGAAAATCGGGTCGTAGCCGAAACCTTTGAACCCCTTGTTTTCTTCCAGCAGATTACCGTGAACCCTTCCGTCGAAATATTGTGCCCCGTTTTCATCATAGTAGCATAAAACGGTAATGAAATAAGCTTTCCTGTTTTCGATCCCTTCCATTTCATTTAATACTTTTTCGATATTTTTCGCAAAATCGTGATCGCCGGCATACCGCGCAGAAAAGATTCCGGGTCTTCCGTCCAGCGATTCAACCACCAGGCCGCTGTCGTCTCCAAGGCTAGGAATGCCTGTTTTTTCGAAACAGTATCTGGCTTTAATCAGTGCATTGGCATTGAAGGAATCGCCGTCTTCTACAATTTCCTCATGTATATCATAATCCGTAAGACTTTTAACGACAAATTTATCGCCCAAGATCTGCTGAATCTCTTCTTTTTTATGGATGTTGTGTGTGGCAACCAGTAATTCCATCTCCGTTTTCATTTTAATTTATATTTTATTTAAACACAAAATGCACAAATAATTTTTACAAATAACACAAATGTTATTGGTGAAATATGCGGCAAAAATTTAACAGTACCAGATTTAAATTTCGGAATAATGAACTTTATATTTTTTCATAAAAAGATAAAAGAATAAAGAAAAAAGAATAACTCCTATTCCCAGTATCATCCATTCCGGTATTTTAAAAGCATCTGCGAAGCTTTCATTTTTAGTAAACGTAATCAGTAAAGTCGAACATAAATTGTTGAAGCCATGCAGCAGAATCGGCAGCAACAGGGATTTTGTTTTGTAATAAACCAGTCCCAGAATACAGCCCAGCAGTACTGCTCCTACAAGCTGCCACGGATTCCCGTGTACAAGCCCGAAAATCACCGAAGCAGTTCCAATGGCTTTCCAGGGTTCTACCCCTTTGTTCATCAATCCTTTCTGAATAATTCCCCGAAAAATAATTTCTTCAAAAATCGGGGCGCAGATTACCGCTGTAATGATCATAACTACCGGATCATCGGTAAGCTGTTCCATCAGACGGGTGAAAAATTCATAATATTTTCCGAAAAACGGTCCCGAGGTTGGGATCTGCGAAGTAATGAATTCCGCAATGAACATCATCCCGGTCATCATCGGAAAGATCAGTAGGTAGGTATAAAAGTTGGTTGGCGAAAAGTTAAAGTTCAGCTTTTTTCCCGTTGTTCTGCGTACGATAAAAAAATCAAAGAATGCAATGGCGGTTACGAATCCTGCCGCATTGGCCAGCATGAAAAACCAGTCTTTATACTGAAGGTTTTCTTTGAAAGTAAACATCCAGAAGACATTAAAGAAAGAAGTAGCCATGGTTCCTGCAAATAATCCCGCTAACAATACCAGGCCTCCGATCCATGTAAAAGTATACTTCGGATATTTATTTTCCATAGAGTATCGATGATTTTAAATTCAAACAAAGATAAATCAAATTATGGGAAAAGAGAATTCCGGCAAAGGAATTGCCTGTAAAACCTGATATATTTTATAATCCCTTTTCACGGGATCTGTTTTGTATCAAGTAACTTTGCCTTCTAATTTTTCAATATGGATAAAGTAATGAAGCGGCCGGAGAATGTTAACCTATCCTTGCTTACGTATGTCTGTTTTACTTTCCTGGGATATTTCACCATAGGATTATCACTGTCTGTTCTTCCGATTTTCATCAATAAAAGCCTGGGGTACAGCCTGGTAATTGCGGGACTGGTAATCAGCCTGCAGTATGTTTCAACTTTTTTTCTGAGGGCATACTCCGGAAAACTCATCGATGGAAAGGGCCCGAAGCCGGCTGTTCTATACAGCATGCTGGGGTTTTCCCTGACCGGAATTTTCCTGATCATGGCATATTACTTTAAAGCTTCACCTTATCTCAGTTTGATATTTCTGATTATTACCCGCCTGCTTACCGGTTGTGCGGAGGGACTGGTCGGTGCAAGCCCCATCAACTGGGCCATTATGGCGGTCGGGGAAGAGCATACGGCAAAAATCATTTCCTACAACGGCGTGGCTTCTTACGGGGCGCTGGCTATCGGCGCTTCTTTAGGCATCATCATCGAACATGATTTCAGCCTGTATGGTATCGGTATCCTTTCCATTATTATGGGAATTGCAGGATTTTTGTATGCACGGACCAAAAAGAACGAAACCAATACAAATACACAGGAATCCCAATCTTTCTGGCAGGTATTGAGAAAAGTCGCTCCTTTCGGTGCCTGCCTTGCTTTAGGCGGTCTGGGTTTTGCCAGCATATCCACTTTCATTACGCTGTATTACAATTACTTCCACTGGAATAATGGTGCTCTGTGCCTGAGTGTTTTCGGTGGGCTTTTTGTTATCGGAAGACTGATATTCAGCAATGTAATTAAAAATTACGGTGGAATCAGGGTAGCAATTGTATGCCTGCTGGTTGAAACCATCGGTCTTCTGATTATTGCTTTCGGAACAAATCCTGAAGTTGCGTTGGTCGGGGCCGGCGTTA
This sequence comes from Chryseobacterium sp. SN22, assembly GCF_008329705.1. GTDB lineage: Bacteria > Bacteroidota > Bacteroidia > Flavobacteriales > Weeksellaceae > Chryseobacterium. The sequence goes on from NZ_VTSX01000001.1 coordinate 213,230, forward strand.
CAGGCCTTGGCTTTTCACTGATCTTTCCGGCATTGGGTGTGGTGGCCATTAACAGCGTCCCGGCTTCCAACCAGGGTTCGGCATTAGCAGGATACGGGCTTTTCATCGATCTTTCGCTGGGCGTTGCCGGACCTCTTATCGGCGGCGTGGCGGATATTTACGGGATGGTGTATATTTTCCCGTTCAGTGCCGGGATGGTTTTCATCGGGCTGGGACTGGCGTATCTGCTGAAAAGAAAATCGGATTTGCACATTTAACGTGAATCCTAATCAGAAGTCAGGTTTAATTGGAAGAGGGAAACTGGAGGCTGGAAGTTTTTCCTGTTGTGATTTGACCCTTGGAGCTGAAAATCTTAGAGCCCATAATAAATTAAAGATTTTAATCTTATACATACCTTATTAAGCTTGATCATCAACTTGTATTAGATCTACCTAATTCTTTGCGACTTTTGCGGTTAAACGAAAATCGATTTTCAGGATTCGACAAAATTCACGATTTTTGCAACTTCAAAATACGATATGTCAGACTTAATCAAAGAAATAGAGAAAAGGAAAACCTTCGGGATTATTTCCCACCCTGATGCCGGGAAGACCACGCTTACGGAGAAGCTGCTGCTTTTCGGGGGCGCGATTCAGGAAGCAGGTGCGGTAAAATCCAACAAGATAAAAAAAGGAGCTACCTCCGACTTTATGGAAATCGAAAGACAAAGAGGGATCTCGGTAGCGACTTCCGTACTGGCTTTTGAATACAGAGACCATAAGATCAATATCCTGGATACACCGGGGCACAAGGATTTCGCAGAAGATACTTACCGGACGTTAACGGCAGTTGATTCCGTGATCGTGGTGATCGATGTGGCAAAAGGGGTCGAGGAACAGACGGAAAAGCTGGTGAAGGTATGCCGGATGCGGAATATTCCGATGCTGGTTTTCATCAATAAGCTGGACCGTGAAGGTAAAGATGCCTTCGATTTGCTGGATGAGGTGGAACAGAAACTGGGACTGACGGTTTGTCCGCTATCTTTACCGATCGGGATGGGAAGCGACTTCCAGGGAATTTATAACATCTGGGAAAACAACATCCAATTGTTTCTGGAAGAAAAAAAGCAGAAAGTAGGTGAAGCGATTAAGTTTGACGACATCAATGATTCTTCAATCGACGAGGTGATCGGGGAAAAGGCGGCCAATACCCTGAGGGAAGAACTGGATCTGGTACAATCGGTTTACCCTGAATTCAACCGGGAAGATTATATGAAAGGGGATCTGCAGCCGGTTTTCTTCGGTTCGGCTTTGAATAATTTCGGAGTGCGCGAATTGCTGGATGCCTTTATCGATATTGCTCCTATGCCACAGCCTAAAGAAAGCGACACCCGCCTGGTAAAGCCTGAAGAAGATACTTTTACGGGATTTGTTTTTAAAATCCATGCGAATATGGATCCGAAGCACAGGGACCGCCTGGCTTTCGTAAAGATTGTTTCAGGAACTTTTAAAAGAAATGAAAATTACCTATTGGTAAGAGAAGGCAAAAAGATGAAGTTTTCTTCGCCGAATGCTTTCTTTGCCGATAAAAAAGAAGTGGTAGACGAAAGTTTCCCTGGAGATATCGTAGGCCTTCACGATACCGGAAGCTTCAGGATCGGTGATACCTTAACCGGTGGTGAAAAACTGAGCTTCAAAGGAATTCCAAGCTTCTCTCCGGAACATTTCAGATATATTAATAACAATGATCCGCTTAAGGCGAAACAATTGGCAAAAGGGATTGACCAGCTGATGGATGAAGGGGTGGCCCAGTTGTTTACACTGGAAATGAACGGCCGTAAAATCATCGGGACAGTAGGTGCGCTTCAGTATGAAGTAATCCAGTACCGTCTGGAGCATGAATACGGAGCTAAATGTACGTATGAACCGCTTTCGATGCACAAAGCCTGCTGGGTGGAAGCCGATGAAAAGTCTGATGAGTTTAAGGAATTTGCGAGATTAAAGCAGAGATTTCTGGCAAGAGACAAATACAACCAACTGGTTTTCCTGGCCGACTCTTCATTCACGATTCACATGACGCAGGAGAAGTTCCCGAACGTGAAACTGCATTTCATCAGTGAGTTTCAGAATGCTTAATTAAAAGTTTTTTTTAAATAATATGATCCGCGGAAATTCTTCTGCGGATTTTTTGTTTTCGGCAATACACAAAGCCACAAGAGAACTTTTGTATTCCTATTGCAAAAGACGTAAGGATCTTATCCCTGATAAAGTTCTACATCGCTTATTTTATTTCAATAAAATAACAGTATGAAAATTTGGCTGCGTTAAATTTTGTGCTGTTAAACAGCTGCGTTTTAAAATTAACGCAAAGAATTACTTAGGATGCCGTTTTATTTTAAGGAGGCAAAGGCAAATAAATTTGCTGCGCGAAGCTAGCGTACGAGTTTTTAAACAATGTGAATAAAACGTACGCTTCTTCAAATCAGCTTGTTGATTCCTTCTTTGCTTTCTTGAAACAAGAAGATTAGAATTAAAACTCTGCATCAAAAATATCCCGCAGATTTTGCAGATTAACCAGATTTCTGTGCAGGAGCTTTTCAGAAAATAATGGTAACAAATTCAAGTAAACTGAACTCGGTTATTTCATCAAAGATCATCTTGCGTCTTTAAATTTTCCAACAACTTATAAAATGGTATGTGTAAAAACGCAAAATTTTTCCATTCTATATTCAGCTTATTAACTCTATGTTTCAAGAATCATTTTATCAGTTTACAAAACATGAATTTAAGTACATTAGCTTCAGATAAATTTTATTTGCACCTAAAAATTCTTGTAAAACACTTTGTAAAACATTTACAATGATTTGATTTTTAATTAAATAAAATTTTACGATCGAAATACATTTCCTTTACAATCTTTACAACAGTTCTGCTCCTAATTTTACCTCATCGAAAAAATTAATGTTATGAAAAAATTCATTTTACTCGTTGCGGTATCAGGCACGTTCATTATGTGTAAAAAAGGAGAAGCTGCAGCTTCAGATCTGGAACATACGATTCATTCGGCAGACAGCACGGTTTCTGAGGCATCTGAAGAACTAAACAGGGTAAGCGAAAAAGCTGATGCGGCTTTGGATTCTGCCAGTGTAAGAATCAAAGATTTTGAAAACACCAAAAATGAAGTGAAGGATAAAATCGAGAACACTTCAAACATGGTAGATTCCCTTTCGGAAAAAATTTCCCATGTTGCACTGGAATCCAAAACCGAAAAGAAAGATTCAACGAAAAAAGATCAGAAGATCGTCGTGAATGTTCCGGCTCCGAAAGTGATCCGGGAAACAAAAATAGTTTATAAAGACCAGCCTAAAAAGGTAAATACTGAACTGAATGTTTCGAAAAACAAACTGGTAAAAACAGGAATATTAGAAATTAATGTAAATGATGCTGAAACAGCGAAAGAGGTTGTAAAGGAAGAAGTTGCCAAATATGACGGGTTCATCCGGAGTGAAAATATTTCGGTAGGCAATGATGATAAAAAGACGGCTTATCTGAAAGTAAAGGTTCCGCTTCAGAAGTTTGATTACCTGATGAATGACCTGAGCTATAATCTGGGCGATGTAGAAAATAAAAGCATTGATGTTACCGGACAGGAAGTCGTAGAAAATACGATGTGCGACCTGGAAATTACCCTTTATGGTAAAGAAGGAAGTTATACGGAGAATAAAGAGCCGGAAACTTTCGGTGAAAAATCTTTCGCCGCCGTATTTTCAGGCTGGAATATCATCACTTCGATCTTCCTGTTCATCCTTCCGCTCTGGCCTTTGTTCGTACTGGGAGGAATCGGGTATTATTTTTATAAAAAGAGACCTAAAAACACAAATCATCATGATTCTCATTAACTGCGAAAGTCCATCCCTGTGATGGATTTTTTATGATTATCAGGCTAAACCCTGAAGAAAAAATCAGGTCAATCCGCTGGAAGAGGGAAGCTGAGGCTGGAAGTTTTTATTAGCATTACAGCCTATCGAATTTACTTAAACAGATAAGTTTTCCCGGCCGGTTCAGAACTACAGTGTCCCTTTGTATTAATATTATACTAATTTTTAAATCAAACTTATATTATTTTAATAATATTTTAATTGAAAATCCGTTTTCTGAAAAATTCTTATGCTTAATTTTACTTCGTTATCAGAAATAGAAACTGAAAATAATTTTAAATAAAATTTAACCTTCGGTGAAAATGACTATCCAATAGATAAAGCTGATCAAATTTGATTTTAAAATAAAAGATATATATTATTAATATTTTGTGGTTCGTGTGAATGTAAAAAGGCTCTCAAATCTGAGAGCCTTTTACTATTTTTGTATAATTAAGCAATTACTTTGCAATGCTTCTTGAGATAACGATCTTCTGGATCTCGGAAGTTCCTTCATAGATCTGGGTGATTTTCGCATCCCTCATCATTCTTTCCACATGGTATTCTTTCACATACCCGTATCCTCCGTGGATCTGTACAGCTTCAATTGTGGTATCCATAGCTACCTGAGAAGCGTAAAGCTTAGCCATCGCACCGCTTTCAGAAATATCTTTTCCGGCATCTTTTTCTACGGCCGCTTTGTAGCAAAGCATTCTTGCCGCCGTAATCTGGGTTGCCATATCTGCCAGCTTGAAAGCAATTGCCTGGTGGTTGATGATTTCCGTTCTGAAGGCTTTTCTCGTTTTTGCATATTTCAATGCCAGCTCGTATGCTCCTGAAGCAATTCCCAATGCCTGGGAGGCAATCCCGATTCTTCCGCCGTTCAATACGGCCATGGCAAAATTGAATCCGAACCCGTCTTCCCCGATTCTGTTTTCTTTCGGTACCTTTACGTTATTGAAGATCAAAGAATGCGTATCGCTTCCTCTGATTCCCAGTTTGTCTTCTTTGAGTCCGATCTCAAAACCTTCCCAGCCTCTTTCCACGATAAACGCGTTGATTCCTTTATGCTTTTTCTCAGGATCCGTCTGGGCGATCACGATATAGTACGTAGCCGTTCCACCATTCGTGATCCAGTTCTTGATTCCGTTTAACAAATAATAATCTCCTCTGTCTTCAGCGGTTGTTTTCTGTGAAGTTGCATCCGAACCCGCTTCAGGCTCCGATAATGCAAATGCTCCGATTACCTGTCCGCTTGCCAGTGGCGTAAGGTATTTCACCTTCTGCTCTTCGGAAGCAAATTTTTCAAGACCAGCACAAACCAATGAATTATTTACGGACATTACCACAGCGGCAGAAGCATCGATCTTAGCGATCTCCTCCATGGCCAAAACGTAAGAAACACTGTCCATTCCGGCACCTCCGTATTTAGGATCCACCATCATTCCCAAAAGACCCATTTCCCCCATTTTCTTTACCTGTTCGGCAGGAAACTTCTGGTCGCGGTCTCTCTCGATTACCTCCGGTAATAGTTCGTTCTGAGCAAAATCCCTTGCTGCCTGCTGAATCATCAGCTGTTCTTCTGATAAATTAAAGTCCATAAAAAAATAATAATTAGATGGTCGCTAATTTACACTTTTTGGCCAAATCTGAAAACAGAATGATAAATTAGAGTATGGCAATTAAAAACATTCATTTTTAAATATTCATCATATATAAGTTAAGTTTGAATTATTAAATATATTACGACATACATTTTATTAATTTCTAATTAACATTTATAATTTCCTCAATTAAAAAAAATTCTTATATTTAAAATTATTAAAATTATTAAAATTATATAATAAGAGTCATGGCAATCAAAAGATTATTCGATATACCACACTATGCTTTAGAGAAATATCCCAAGCAGGATATGTTTGTGACGAAGGATCATGGAGAGTGGAAAAAAACGTCTACGCAGGAATTCATTAATCAGGCCAACAAAATTTCAAGAGGACTTTTGAAGCTTGGGATAAAACCCGGTGATAAAATCGCTTTAATTACTACGAATTCGCGTACCGAATGGGCAATCATGGATTTGGGATTATCACAGATCGGCGTGGTTTCGGTTCCTGTATATCCGAATATTTCGCCTGAAGATTATGAATTTATCTTTAATAATGCAGAAATAAAATACTGCTTCGTTTCCGATAAGGAACTTCTGAGTAAAGTGGTGAAAGTAAAGCACAATATTCCATCATTACAGGGAATTTTTACCTTCGACAGCATTACCGGAGCAGCTAACTGGAAAGAAATTGTAGACCTTGGTGAAGACGATTCTACCCAGATTGAAGTGGAAGATCTGGCCAAAGCCATCAATTCCGAAGATCTGGCCACCATCATCTATACATCCGGAACTACCGGAAAACCGAAAGGGGTAATGCTTACCCATCACAATATCGTTTCCAACGTGCTGGGTTCCGTACCGAGAATTCCGAAGAAAAAAAGCCTGGACTATAAAGATACAAGGGTACTGAGTTTTCTGCCGATCTGCCATATTTTCGAGAGAATGCTTTTCTATCTTTTCCAGTACAACGGTTTTTCGATCTATTTCGCAGAAAGTATTGAAAAGATGGGTGAAAATGTAAAAGAAGTAAAACCTCACTATATGAGTGTCGTACCGAGGCTGGTGGAAAAAGTGTATGATAAGATCTATGCTACCGGTTCTTCTGCCGGAGGTCTGAAGCAGAAAATATTCTTCTGGGCACTGGATCTGATTTCCAAAAAGAAAACCATTTCCAAGCCATCGGGATTGAAGGAAATTATTGCCGATAAACTGGTATTTAAAAAATGGAGAGAAGGCCTTGGCGGTGAAATCGTTACCCTGGTTTCAGGATCAGCAGCCTTATCGACAAGACTAAACCTGATGTTCCAGAACGCCGGGATTCCGATTCTTGAAGGTTACGGGCTTACGGAAACTTCACCGGTAATCTCTGTGAACAGCTTTGAAAAAATAAAAATCGGAACGGTAGGTTTACCACTTGATAATCTTGACGTTAAGATTCAGGCAGACGGTGAAATTACGGTAAAGGGCCCTTCTGTTTTCAAAGGGTATTTTAAAAATGAAGAAATGTCCAAAGAAGCATTTACCGAAGAAGGCTATTTCAGGACCGGAGACATCGGACACCTCGACAGCGACGGTTTTTTACAGATTACCGACCGTAAAAAGGAAATGTTCAAAACATCAGGAGGAAAATATATCGCTCCGCAGACCATTGAAAACCAGGCAAAAGCTTCCAAATTTATCGAACAGATCATGGTGGTGGGTGACGGCGAGAAAATGCCCTGCGCACTTATCCAGCCCGATTTTGAGTTTGCCAAGAGCTGGGCTTCAAGAAACAACCTGAACATCGGTACTACCCCGCAGGAAATTGCAAAAAGTGCCGAACTGAAAAACCGGATCAAGAAAGAGATCGACGGCATCAATGAGCACCTCGGAAACTGGGAGCAGATTAAAAAAATCGAGCTGACCCCGGAAATCTGGGCAGTTGATACCGGACTCTTAACGCCTACGCTGAAGCTGAAGAGAAAAGCCATCAAAGAAAGATTCATGAGTCTTTACAATAAGATGTACGAACATCACGAATAAGATACAGCCGCTTCTTTTGAAGCGGTTTTCTTGTGATTGAAGAATATTTATACCTTAAGCTTTTTTTATGCTAAGCTTTGTAATATTATGATAACATCCGGGTTGCTATCCTGTAGGGATCCAACCGTAGTATCGGAATATCTTATAGAAAGATTCAGGCCTAGATTCTTACGGAATGACAATAAGAATATATCCTAAAAACAAAAAGCTGCTTCAATTGAAGCAGCTTTGTATTTTTAAATCGTAATTAAATTAGAACTTAATTACAGCATTCATTCTTTCGTTTTCTTCCATTACAAGTTCATCGTCCACAAGGATTTTACCGGAATGTTCATCGATAATGATTTTCTTTCTCTGTGCAATTTCCATCTGCTTCTGAGGCGGAATGGTGAAGAAAGACCCTTTCGGAGCCCCCCTTTCAAGACCTACCACGGCAAGACCGTTTGGAGAGTTGGTTCTGATTCTGTTGTAAGAAGCCAGTAATCTTTCGTCGATTTTACCAGCGTATTCTTTAGACTGCTCGATCAGGTATTCTTCTTCTTTCTGGGTTTCAGCGATAAGGCCTTCAAGCTCTTCTTTTTTGAACTTCAGGTGATTCTTCAGATCATCGATCTTGGAATTCAATTCATCCAAAGTTTCGTTTTTGTGAGCAATTTTAGCCCCGAATTCTTTGATTCTTTTTTCAGCAAGCTGGATCTCAAGTTCCTGATATTCCATCTCTTTGCTTAAAGCTTCAAATTCTTTATTGTTTCTTACGCTGTCCTGCTGAGATTTGTATTTTTCAATTAAAGTCTTTGCATGGTTGATCACTTCATGCTTCGTCTTGATCTGGTCGTCCTGATCTTTAATATCTGCATGAAACTTTTCAGCTCTTTTTTCAAGACCTTCGATTTCAATCTCAAGATCCTCTACTTCGATTGGCAATTCTCCTCTGGTATTTCGGATTTCGTCCAATCTGGAATCAATGATCTGCAAATCGTATAAAGCTCTTAATTTCTCTTCAACTGAAATATCGTTGGTTTTTGCCATATTCTAAATGAAATAATTTACCGGGTTTGTTCTCTCAATAGATTTTGAGATTGCAAATGTACTAAATTTTTGTGATAAAATTTCAAATAATTGTTGAGTTACAAATTGTTCTGATTCAAAATGCCCGATATCGCAGATCAGCATTTTAGATTCTGCAAGGAAAAAATCATGGTATTTGACATCCCCTGTAAGATAAGCATCACATTTTTTGGAAATTGCAGAGCGGATGCCGCTAGCCCCCGAGCCGCCCAATACGCCGACCCGCTTTATTTTCTTGTGATTGAAATCGGAATGCCGGATCATTTCCAATCCGAATTTTTCTTTAACGAATTTCAGGAAATCCTTCTCTTCCATCGGTTCTTCAAAATCGCCGTACATCCCAAGTCCGGAATACTGATTGGTATTGTCCAGGCTGTAGATCTGATGTGCTACTTCTTCATAAGGATGAGCGGTTTTCATGGCATTGACAATCTGCCCTTGTTTATAATCTTCAAAAATAACGGAAACCATGTCTTCATCAGCGTTTTCCCTTACATTTTGCTGTCCCGAAAAAGGATTTGAGCCTTCCACAGGCCTGAAAGTACCGTTTCCGTTAATGGTAAAACTGCATTCGTCATAGAAGCCTATGCTTCCTGCTCCGGCGTTGAAAAGTGCTTCTCTTACTTTATCCGAATATTCCTTCGGAACGAAAACCGTAAGCTGTCTGAGGTTATTTTTTTTAGGCTGTAAGATTTTCAGGTTTTTTAATCCCAGCTGATCACAGATCCCCCGGTTGACGCCGAAGAAATCATTATCAAAAGCCGTGTGTACCGCGTAAATAGCGATTTTATTTTCAATAGCCTTAATAACAGCTCTTTCCACATAATTTTTTCCGGTAAGCGATTTCAGTCCCGAAAAAATAATCGGGTGAAAACATACGATCAGGTTACAGTTCTTTAGGAGAGCCTCTTCCACCACCTGTTCCAGTGCATCGTGGCAGACCAGGATTCCGCTTACATCACGGTCCCAGGATCCGCACAGCAATCCTACGTTATCGAAATCTTCCGCCTGGCTTATTTTAATCCGTTCCTCAATTTTTGAAATTACCGTTTTCAGTTTCATGATTTAAAATTTGTAGTAAGGCGAAGATATTAAATTTTTATGGGAGAAATAATCCTTATAGCGGTTATTTCAGATCGGGAAAGATAAAGATAACTGATTTATATATGAAGAAAAAGTTTGTAAACACCACAGGGACCGGCTTTAAAAATTAATACCGGCAGGTTCATAAAGTTCCACATGAAAAATGATTAACTTCGTTATGATAAACAATAATTAAATGGAAAGGGAACATCAGCTGATTCCCGGAGATCAGCTCTGGAAAAGACACCTGTACAGGATTATCTACAGATCCGACACGAAGCTCGGGAAACTTTTTGATATCACACTGCTTATACTGATCCTTATCAGCACATTCATCATTATGATGGAAAGCATTCCGAAGCTGGATAAAAGATTTCATTATACTTTTATTATCCTGGAATGGATTATTTCCATATTTTTCTCGGCGGAATATTTTTCTCGGATTGCCGTCGTCAAAAATAAAAACTGTTATATTTTCAGTTTTTTCGGAATTATCGATTTTCTGGCTTTAGTGCCCTTTTACCTTAGCTTCCTGTTTCCGGTAACCAAATATTTCCTGATTTTCAGAATGCTGAGAATGCTGAGGGTATTCCGGGTTTTCAACCTCCTGGATTTCATGAACGACGGATCCGTTATTGTAAGGGCTTTAAAAAACAGTTCCAGGAAAATATACATCTTTCTCCTGTTTCTGATCATCTTCTCAGTAATTGTGGGTTCGCTGATGTTTATGGTAGAGGGCGGAAGACCGGGTTTTGAAACTATTCCGCAATCGATTTACTGGGCTGTGGTTACGGTAACAACGGTAGGATACGGTGACGTCTCTCCCATTACACCATTGGGAAAATTCTTTGCCGTAGTCCTGATGCTGGCCGGTTATTCGATCATTGCCGTACCTACGGGAATCGTAACGGCAGAAATGCGGAATAAGAGACAGAATCTTGAAAAAGTATGCGAACGGTGCGGAAATGAAGATATTGATGATGATGCGCGGTATTGCAAGCAGTGTGGCAAGAAATTAGCTTAGTACAAAACATCAGTAATCTATTAATTAAAATACTACGGAATCATGGAACCTAAAAAGAAAAATAAGCCGAATATGCTGGTCGTTGTACTGTTTTCGGCAATTGTATTAATGGTCGTTATCTACTTTATCCTTGTCACCTTCTTCCCTGCTGTTTTCTCGGGGCTCAGTACCGGTGATATCCAGCCTGTTAATGATAAGTAAACCCATCGGCTGATCACAGAGTGATTTTTTCTGAATCTGAACGAAATTTCAGATTTAAGGATAAGACTTAATTTTGAAAAAACCGAACCGGAACTTTTGTATTCATGCAAACTAAAACCGGGTTAATTTTTTTTTCAATCAGAATACATTAAACATAAAAAAGGCGGCCCCTGACAGAGGCCGCCTTACTTATGATAAAATCAATTTTATTTCTTAATCGCTTTAATGGTTTGTCTGGAACCGCCCTTCATTGAAAGCGTTACCAAATATACGCCCTGTTTCAGTTCCCCAAGATGAAGCTCCGAAGAAGGATTATCGATGGTCTTCAGCAATCTTCCCGAAAGATCAGAAACCCATACTGACTTTACATTGGAAATATCCGAGATGTTCAGGACTTTGCTGAAAGGATTCGGATACAGCTTCACCGTATTTTTAGGACTGGATTTTACGTCCGACGCCCCCAATGTTCCTTTGGTTATGCTAATGGTAAAAGGACCTTCAGCCTCATCTTCAGAATTGTTGTAATTCCCGACATTTACATAATAGGTATTTCCTGATAATGTAGGAACGGAAATGATTTCAGTTCCCCCTGATCCGCCATTATCCACATAGCCTTCGCAGACCAGCGATGAGCAGCTTCCGCTGAATACGCCTAGTGCAGCATCAAACTCGCTTCCGGCAGGCATCGTCACGGCAATATTGAATGTATCTCCGTCTCCTGTGAACTTAAACCATGTTCCGTCATTCATCGGATAGGTGCATGCTGCAACAAAGCCTCCGTTATTGGTAGCCCCTGCCCCGTCATTCTGCACATAGGTATAAGGCAAAGCTGTGGCTGTAATGGCTCCTGAGCAGTTATCATTTGCCGGAGGAGGAGGAAAAGTGCCCACACAGATGTTGAAGCCCTGGTTGGTGCCTGCCCCTGAATAGCTATACACCCTTACCCAATACGTCTGCCCGACGGTAAGGCCTGTCACCATGCCCGAAGCCGGATCGGAACAAAACACATTCGACAATGCCCCGCATCCTCCGCTAAATACCTGGAAGTACGTATCCGTATCATTAATGGTTCCGGCGGAAACAATATTAAGAAGGGATATTTTATGTCGGGTATCAGTTGCTGTAAATTTGTACCATACGTCATCATCCGCCGTACCGTAACAAGGAGCCGGATCAACATTGGAATCCGTTGCGCCCAGCGTATAACCGGCCGTTACCGTTCCGCAATTGAGATCCGGGTTTACCGTAAGCGTAGTGGCTGCAGCACATTCGTCATTAGCCGGTGCCGGCGGTACTGTGGTAAACATTCTCTCACTGCATCCCAAAGATTCTCCTCCTGAGCCTACTGCCGTTACTTTAAGGTAATAATTGGTGGATAATGCCAATGCTGCAGAAGGTGTGTAACTGTTGGTGGTTACCGGTAACTGATTGGCTATATTGGTTCCTCCGGGTGTTGTTCCGATGGAAACTTTATAACCGGTAGCCCCCGACACATTAACCCATGTTATTGTTGAACTCACAGGAATGTAGTTGGCATCGGCAGCAGGATAGATTACAAAAGGACATACTGGAACAGAATTTACAGATAATCCCTCAAGAGTAATAACGGACTTATAATCTGCTCTTGAAGCCGTCGCCGGCGGAGAAGCAGGATCCGGGTTTGTATAATCATTCCTGTACAAAAGCGTTGAATCCGGATAACCCGGATATACATACATCGCCTCCTGGCTGTTATTCGAATTAAATCCCGGCGAATTTTCTTTTGCCGCTACCACAAGATTGGAAGTATTGTTATACGCAAATGGTGTCGGCAAAGTAATGCTGATCACCCCGTTTACATTCGTTACAGCCCCTGAAAATACCTGAGTAAGCTGGGAAGACGGAATCCAATCCGAATCTGTTGTGAAAGAAGATTTCGTTGTCGTGCCCAGATAGACTACCCATTGCGAAGAATTCGTAATAACGGCTGACGGACTAAGATAAAACTTAAGCCCGGTAATATTCCCCGCCGCATTGGCATTGATTTCCTGCCTGGTAAAGATCTGCTGCACGTAAGAATAGCCGTAATAAGTACTTATCGGAGCAACTCCGACATCGGTGCTTCCTGCCCCAAGACTGATCTGTGCCGGAAGACTCATACTTAAAAATAATAAGCATGAAAGTAGAAATTTTGTCATAAATTATATAGTATATGTGTGATGGATACTAATTTAGCAATAATAAATCAATATGAAAACGAATTTTCATTTTATTATATAAAAAAAAGCGGCTAATTTCTAGCCGCTATATATTTAATTGGTCTGTCTTAAAATTTATCTTTTAATGGTTTTTATGGTTTGCTTGGAGCCGTCTTTCATTTCAAGAATCACCAGATACATTCCCTGTTTCAATTCTCCCAGATGAAGCTCGGAAGAAGGATTGGCTATGGTTTTTACCAGCCTTCCCGCAACATCCGTTACCAGAATGTTTTTCACATTGGAAATATCTGAGATATTCAGCACATCCGAGAATGGATTTGGATATGCTTTGATGCTGTTGCTTTTTACAGAAGTTTCGGAAGTTGCCAGATTGGGATTCAGCTGATAGGTAATATCATCTATAAGCACACTATTTGAAGGTACTCCTGTATGCTTGAATACAAGTCTGTTAACACCTGCAGGCACTCCTGTAATATCCAGTGAATAATTGTCTACAACGGCAGTACTGCTGGCAGTATAACTTCCCAACATTACAAAAGTAGAAGTATCGGCAGGATTTGTTAAATACCCGATCTGGACGATTCCTCCGGCAGTAAGGTTAGCCCTTCCTTTAAATTTAAGCGTATAGTTACCCGATTGTAAATTGGAAAGCTCAGGGGTAGCAGCCATACCGGTGGAAGTTCCTGTGGTATAAATATATAAGGCGTTCGGAGCACTTACTGCACTGCTGGCAGTAACGGCAGCATAGCTTGCAGTGGATCCTATACTGGTCCAACATACAGGAAGGCTTCCCGTAGCGGCAGTATCGAAGTTCTCATTTAATGTAGTTGTGGCAATGCATGATGTAGTGAAACTAACAGCACTTGACCACGGACTTGTTGTTGACGCACCGCAGTTAGACCTTACCCAAGCATAATACATCGTAGCAGGAGCCAGTCCGCTTATCGCCTGTGAATTCCCCGTGATACCCGATATATTCGGAGTAGCTGTACTTGTGAGTGCTGTACTTGAAGTGCTGTAGTACAACTGATATCCATTGCCGGGTGCATTTGCCGGAGCAGTCCAAGAGATTGTAGCTCCGCTGGAAGTAATACTGTTCGCCATCAATGATGTAGGTTCCGCACAAGCAGGAACTGCTTCCACCACAAAATCATCAATATGGAAATCGATATCCGGTGAAGTGGAACTCGTACTTGCTACGAAGGCAATTTTAACCGTTCCGCTATAGCCGGTAAGATTTACTGTTTCAGTCTGGCCCGCGCTTGAATAAGATCCTGCACCGGTATATGTTTTTAAAACATTGGCGTTGCTCCATGTGGCTCCACCATCAGTAGAAATAATCACCCGTACCAGATGTGTTCCAAGGGTAGTCTGTGAAGTTGTGCCCAGATAATTGGTAACAGCCATTTTGTATTTCACTCTGTAAGCACCTGCGGTGGTGCCTAAATTGATCGGTTGGGAAATCAGCCAGTCACCTGTATTGGTCCCGTATAGATTAATTCTAACCGCGGTGTTGCTCCCTGTGTTTCCGAAACCTGCCTCAGAGAGCCATTTATTGGTAACATAAGTCAGCGTAGAATTTGCCGCCACATCTCCTTTAGCCAAGTTCCAGCATGAAGGTACAAAAGAAGAGAAAGCCTGATTAGCTGTCGGCGCATTTTCTGCACCACATACAGTGGTGAAAGCCCTCTCACTGCAAGTTACTGAAGGCGTCGTTGCGGTATAGCCGCTAACCGAATAATAATATTTGGTTGATAAATTCAGAGGAGAAGAAAAAGTATAGGAAGTAACATTTCCAAGGTCTATGTTGTTAAAAACATCCGTTCCTCCTGCAGTAGTACCTACCCGCAATTTATAACTGGTTGCACCATTAACTGCTGTCCAGGTTATTGTAGGGGTAACACTTACATCCAGAGCACCTGCTGCAGGAACCGACACCGTAGGGCATAACGAAAGCGTAGCAAAATTAGCGGAACCGGACCACACGCCCTTGTCCGTGGCATTACAATTACCTCTTATCCAGTAATAATAAGTAGTACCCGGAGTAAGTCCGGCTATATTAGCTGTAACGATACCGGCAGCTGTTGAACCTGAAGGGGTAGCGTTACTGGCAGGGGCAGCGGAAGAGGTACTGTAGTAGTACTCGTATCCGCTGCCCGGAGGCGTTGTTGAAGCAGTCCAGCTGATCGTTGCTGTTTCCGGAGTAACTGCAGATGATGTAAGTCCGGTAACTGTACTGGCACAGTTGGCTAATGTTGTAAAAGACCCGCTTGTTGTATATCCGTTTCCTGTACCTGCTGCATTAGGAATATGAGAATATATGGACTGGACAGTACCGTTCAGAGCCTGTACCTGAACCTGATAGGTTGTATTTTGCGTCAGCCCCGCAAGTGTAACCGTAGGCGCTGAAACAGGATTCCCGCTGAAGTTTGTCCAGTCACAACTTCCCAAAACCCTGTACTGTACATTATAAGCAGCAGCGCCGGCAGGGGCTGCCCAGGTAAGTGTTGCCCCACTGTTTGTAACCCCTGTCGTAGCAGTAAAAGTTCTTACCGGCAGCTGGGTTCCCGGCATCCAGGTATACTTTAATCCTGTAGGGATTTTAACATTAACATTTGTAGTCCCGGAAAAAAGCATGGTACCAGAGGCAGTACCTGTTACCGCTTTCGACCAATCACATGTGGTTCCGGCGGGTACATTACTAATCATCAGGTTGTTAACATTGGAAGCATAAGTAACAGAATTTCCTCTGATCCCTACCTGGGGTATTGTTCCGGAAGTGGATGTAGTGCCGGGATTGGTATTGTTACCGTAAACAACATTGATCTCACCCGTTGCATATACCAAGTGAATCTGAAAATTTAATTTTTCAGAAGATCTGTTATAATAATTAGCATGATCTTTATACTGCACCACAAACTCTGTTCCCAGATCCTGATAGCGGATTTCAGGCGCAGCCGTTGCATTTGATGCCGTATCCGGCCCTGCATCTTGCGCAAAAGCAGAAACCGCACCTAAAGTACCCGTATCCAGAGTTGACAATGGTGTATAGGTATAAGTTAAAGGTGCTGCACCAAAAGTTATAAATCCATTGGTACTAATGTAGCATGTTGTAACTGTAGTTCCGCCAAACGGAAAAGGCGAACTCAGGGTAATTGCGGAAGAAACGGAATCATCATAACTTCCTGAAGCAAAAACACTCCCCCCCGTTAGAGGGGTATACGCAGTACCTGTACTCTTAGTAAAAGAATAGCCGGCAATGTTGGTTTGCGCGGACAGCCCTGTTCCCAAAGCCATCAAACACGTTAGTAAAATTTTTTTCATTCTGAGTAAATTAAATTAGTAAGATAAAGCTAGTAATAATTTTTTAAACAAAAATCATAAATAAATATATAAAAGTGAATTTTAATTATTTATTAAGCTTTTATTTTAAATATAATTCAATATTTGTCACATATTAATGAATATATAATAATTAAATTTATATTGTAATATATTGTGAATTAAACAGTTATATATTTGTCACAAATTATTGATTTACAGAGTATAATAACTATATGGTGAAAAATTAAGTCAAAAAAAATAGCGGCAAAATTGCCGCTATTTCGATTATTAAAATAATCTATTGGAAAATTATTTTTTGATGGTTTTAATCGTTTGTTTGGAACCGTCTTTCATTTCCAGGGTTATCAGATACATTCCCTGTTTCAATTCTCCCAGATGAAGCACTGAAGAAGGATTGGCTATGGTTTTTACCAGTCTTCCCGCAACATCCGTTACCAGGACATTTTTCACGTTGATAATATCGGAAATGTTCAGAATGTCGGAGAATGGGTTTGGATACACCTTAATATTCTCGCTGCTTTTGGTAACATCGGAAGTTCCCAGACAAGCTGACCCATCTGCCGTGGCCACAACTGCCTGCCTTGCTGATTGACAACCTGTATTGAATTTAAAGTTGTAAAAGCACATATAATAAGCAGGATCAAACCCATTACCTGTAATATTGGCAACCGAAGAAATATAAGGATACGTTGCTCCTGAAATATTTCTGGACAAGCCTGAAGAAGGAAGTGTAGGATATAAGGTATAGCTTCCCGCAGGCAATTCCACATCAATAGCAATGGTTTGTGCGGTTGCGCCGCCACTTACATTGGTTGTGAACGGGATAGTGGCTATTGCAGTACCCGCACCGCCCGACTGAGATCCGCTTACAATTTTAATGGAACCGGTCTGGCCGCTTGTAACAGGGAAGATATCTACCGACTTTAATGTAGCAGTTGCCGTAGTGGTATAATACACTCCCCACGCAATAGTCTGAGCTCCGATAGTTCCTCCATGAGCAGCAGGAGAAACAGGACCGACACTAGAATCCGCATCTGTTCTTGCACCAACATAATAAGTGGTTGTTGCTGTAAGAGCCGGAGTGGTATAAGAACCTCCTGTTGCCAGAAGATTTCCACCTGTCGCGCTGTCGTACCAGTTGATGGCAGCTCCGGAAGAAGCTGTAGCATTAAGGGTAGCCGTGCTTCCCGGACAAACGGTAGCTCCGTTTGTTGAAAGAATTGCAGGTGGCTGACAAAGTGTCGCAAATGAAGCGCTGGCTGACCATAAACTTCTGTCCGTACCAATACATACGGATCTTACCCATACATAATAAGTCGTTGAGGGTAACAGACCCGCTAAAACTTTTGATGTCGCAGCAGAAGTAGTGGAATTGGTTGAGTTCAGAACAACGTTTGCAGCAGGATCGGTACTTGATGTACTGTAATAAATCTCATATCCATTTGCCGGAGCAGATGATGGAGCAGTCCATGCAAGACTGGCTCCTGAAGGCGTAGGTGATGAAGCCGTTAAGCCACTGGCCTCAAGACAGGTTGGTATTACTTCATAATTTACGTCATCAATCAATACAGCATTTGAAGGAGAACCGGTATGTCTGAAGGCCAATACCTGATTTCCTGCAGGGACATTTATATTACTCAGAATAAAGGTATCCGGAACCGTAATACTTGTTGTAGTATAAGTGGCAAGACTCACAAAAGTGGAAGCCGTTGCAGGGTCGGTAAGATATCCTACTTCAATTTTTCCACCAACCGTAGAGGATGATCTTGCTTTGAATCTTAATCTGTAGTTTCCTGTAGAGAGCGTACTTACCGGACGCATTTTCACAACTGCAAGAGAGGTAGCGGATGAAGAAAGCATACTTAATGCGTTCGGGCCGGATATTGCTGTACTTGCCATTATACTTACTGTACCGGCTGTTCCTACTTTCCCCCAACAAGGCGGCCAGCTGCTTGTAGCAACACCGTCGAAATTTTCTGAGAATGCAGATATTGCCGAACAAACTGTTGTAAAGCTTCTCTCGGTACAGTTTAAAGAATTTTGGGTAGCCGTATAAGCACCTACTGACCAATAATACAGAGTACTATTTGTAAGAGCAACAGGTAAAGTATATGTAGTAACGTTACCCACATCAATATTGTTCAGTACATCATTTCCACCGGGAGTTGTTCCTATTCTCAGTTTGTAGCCGGTAACGGCAGTAGATGCAGAAGCCGTCCATGTAAAGGTTGGGTTTAAGGATACTTCTACAGCAGATGCGGCCGGCGCAGATAAAACAGGGCAGATGGAAAGTGTTGTAAAAGTTCTTTCCGAACATCCTGTAGAAGCCTGAGTAGCATTATAGGAATTTACGGTATAATAGTATTTTGTATTATAAGCCAGCGCATTCGGCAATGTATAAGTAAGTACATTACCTACATCAAAACTATTTAGAACATCCGTTCCTCCGCTGGTAGTACCGACTGTCACTCTGTAACCTGTAGCATCAGAATTGGCAGCCCAGGTAAAGGTAGGTGTCAAGGAAACTCCTGTAGCCGAAGAAGCAGGAGCAGAGACCGTCGGGCAGAATGTCTTTGTCACAAAAGAAGATCCTGGAACCCACAGACTCTGATCGGAAGACGAACAACGCGATCTCACCCAAAGATAATAAGTGGTGTTCGGCGTCAGATTCGTTAAGGTATAGCTTAAACCTGTTGTACCTATCACATTTGGTATTGTTGTACCTGTAGGAGCAGTATTGGTTGTGCTGTAATAAATATCGAATGCCGGAGCAGGATTGGTCATTGTCCAGCTGACAGGCACAGTTGTAGCCGTGGTTGTTCCGGCAGTCACGGTATCCGGAAGCATACAGCTTACATTTGTAATATTTACGTTATCTACATAAATATCATTACTCCCGTTATCCCCTGTTGCCATAAATCTTACGATAGCTGTCGGACTGCTGGCATTAAGATCAACATATTTTGTAGTCCATGATGCAGAAATCCCCTGAGTGGTTCCTACCTGATTAAAAGTAATTCCACCATCGGTAGAAACCATGATTTTAAGGACATCTGTTCCTGATGTATTCTGGTAATCATAGCTTAGCTGCCTCGTTCCCGTACCTGTAGAAAGATTGATATATAGGTCCATATATCCGGAAGCATTAATTGTATTATAGGAATGGAATCTTGCAGTAGGTGCTATACCCGGCGCAGCAACAGTAGCAGTTCCAAGTACACCGGTCCATCCTGACGAACTTGAAAAACCACCAGCATTGATATCACTCGCCCTCCATGAGTTATCTCCTCTTGAAGGCCAGGTTCTCCAGTAGGCTATACCCGGAAGGTCACCTGTTGAATTTCCGTTTACCCAGCTGCTGAAAGTTTCCGTAAAAGGAAGAGATGCATAACTCGTAGGCGGCGTGATCCAGGTGCCTGGAAAATAATTAAAAGTAAGGCCGGACGCCGGAACCGTAGCCGCATTGGTAATTCCCAATGTAACGGCAGATGATGAACCTGTTCCTATAGCCGTAGCTGTCCAGTCAATACCTGTCCTGTTGTTGGTATCGGAACTTTCAGCTCCCCTGATTCCTACCTGTCCGTCCAGTGTGGCCGAACCGGAAACACAGTTTCCATAGACGATACTAACGCTGTTGGAAACCATATCAAACTGAATCTGGAAATTAAGAAGTTGTGCAGCGGATGCAGAACTTCCCTGCAGATCCGTAAACTGTACAATAAACTTGGAACCTATCGTCTCATAAGCAATCTCCGAAGTCGTTGTATTTGCATTTTTCAAATTCGCGGCAAAACCGGCAAATGCTCCTTCGTAAGGCGCTGTGGTATCCGTGGAAAGCCCAGTGTATGTAGCCGCCAGTGGCGGAGATCCAAACGTTACAAAACCATTGTTGCTGAGATATACACTGTTATACGATCTGCCGTTGAATTTAAAAACCGACGGTAAATTAATAGCTGCGGAAACCGCATCGGTTCCAAGAGTTGCTCCGGCCTGCCAGACCGTTCTGTTGGAGGACAGCGGCATATAGGTTCCGCTTGTCTGTGTAAATCCGTACCCGTTATTGGTATTGGGATTTGTAGCTTGTGGTGGCCCTACCTGAGCGGATGTCGACACACCGAAGGCAAGCACGCACGCCAGTAAAAGTTTTTTCATTAATAAGCAAATTAAATTAGGGTTGCTAATATATAAATAAACTTACGATTAAAGTTAAAATATTATAAAAAAATATTACATTATCAAATAATACGTTAAAAAAATTAATAAAATCAAACAAATATTTATTTCTATTATGTAAGCTTCAATTGAAAACGAATACATAAATTATTCATTATTAATATTTTATAAAAAATTACATTTTTAATGAAATAAATAATGCTATAAGTTTAACATAATAATGTTTTTATAATAAATTCGTTAAATTTTAAATGAAACAGAAGAACTAGTGTGAAAACCTACAGCAAAATTATATCTGCAATTTTTTAAGTAAACGAATTAAAAAAGCTGCCTCAGGGTTGAGACAGCTTTTTAAAAAGTATTGATCAATTTTAGTTCAGATAAAATTCGTACTTATTCAGCAGCTGAATTTCCTTAATCAGTTCACCGCTCAGATTGACCGAGTGTTTCATCGACTGCACTTCGAGATGCTCAGCCGCAGAATCTTCCTCTACGTTTTTAATGTAAAATTTCAGCTTCTGGCTTCCCTGGTTTTTTTCCAGCACCTTTCTGAAAAACTGGAGGTCTTCCGGACGGAAATCCATCACATCCATTACGAGCGAGATACTTTTTGCAAAACGCTCAAAAGCTTCCTGAAGCTCGATGACTTCATTTACATTCACGAAAACCCGGCCATCCTTCACCTGGGCAAATTTGATCTTAAAGATCACAAAGCGCTGAACTTCCAGCTTTTCTTTCAGCTTCATATAATCACGGTCGCCCAAACGGAAAGAATAGGATCCCGAATAATCTTCCAGCGTTACAAAAGCGACTTTTTCACCGCTCCTGAAACCGTCCTGCACGCGATATTCTGTAATAAGTCCGGCCACTGTATATTCTTTTCCGGCACCGCCGTTTTCCCTTTCCTTCTGTAAAGTTTTCCAGTCTTTTTTCTTTTCCTCAAACAGCTCTTCCTGCTTGTTGGCGAAAGCCTGCTCTTTATAGGCATCTACCTCGTCAAGATTCAGGAAATGGAAAACCCCTTTCGGTTCAGCTTTTTTGGTCACTTCTTCTATGATTTCCTCCTCGCCCGTAAGCAGCTCATCGGAAACGATCTCGACCAGATCGGCAACGTTTTCAGGAGCTTCCTGTTCAAGAACCGGCACCTCATCCACCACCAGCTTTACCTCTTCCTCTTTTTCCAGGACTGCCTTTTTGGAAAGCTGCCCCTGCATAAACTGGAACTGAAATTTAAATTCATCCAGCGGATGCGCAGACAGGTAGAAGCCAATGGTTTCTTTTTCTTTGTTCAGCTTGTGCATATTCGGCCATTCCGGACATGGCGCAAGTTTAGGCTGTTCGATCTGGACTTCATCAGCAAAATCGGCAAAAAGGGAAAATTCCATTTCGTTTTTGCTTTCCTGAAAACTCTGCCCGTAACGGATCAGACGTTCCAGATTAGTCTTTCCGGCCATATCAATATCAAAATACTGACCGCGGTGGAAAACATCCAGTTCATCAAAAGCGCCGGCCAGTACCAAACTTTCCGCTACCCTCTTGTTCATCTGCGAAGGTAAAATCCTTTCGAAGAAATCATAAATATTTTTGAATCTCCCATTCTTTCTTTCCCTCGTAATGGCTTCACTCGGCCCCTCCCCGATTCCTTTGATAGCCCCGAGCCCAAAACGGATCTGCCCTTTTTCGTTTACCGAAAATTTATACTGCGATTCGTTCACATCGGGTCCCAAAACATCCACCCCCATACTTTTACAGTCTTCCATGAACATGGTAATCGATTCGGTATTGTTGATGTTATTGCTCATCACACTGGCCATGTATTCTGCCGGGTAATTGGCTTTCAGGAAAGCCGTCTGATAAGCAACGAACGCATAACAGGTCGAGTGGGATTTATTGAACGCATATTCGGCAAAGGCTTTCCAGTCATTCCAGATTTTTTCCAAACGCGTTTCATCCAGATTGTTCTTTCTTCCGCCCTCTATAAATTTGGGATACATTTTATTCAGAACGTCGATCTGTTTTTTACCCATCGCTTTTCTCAGCGTATCGGCTTCACCCTTTGTAAAGTTGGCCAGTTTCTGGGAAAGCAGCATTACCTGCTCCTGGTATACTGTAATTCCGTAAGTTTCTTTTAAATATTCTTCGGTTTCCGGTAAATCGTAGACAATTTCTTCAATGCCGTGTTTCCTGTTGATGAAATTCGGAATGTATTTAATCGGACCCGGACGGTACAAAGCGTTCATGGCAATAAGGTCGGCAAAAACCGTAGGCTTCAGCTCCCTCATGTATTTTTGCATTCCCGGACTTTCATATTGGAAAATTCCGATGGTTCTTCCTTCCTTAAACAGCTGATAGGTTCTGGTATCATCCAGAGGAATTTCATCCGGATCGATATCTACGCCGTGCCTTTCTTTTACCAGCTTCAAAGCATCTTTAATAATCGTAAGTGTCCTCAGCCCCAGAAAGTCCATTTTCAGGAGCCCGGCACTTTCCGCTACCGAGTTGTCGAACTGTGAAACCAAAATATCGGCGTCTTTCGCCGCAATGGTTACCGGTACCAGATTACTCACATCTTCAGGCGTGATGATTACCCCGCAGGCGTGGATCCCGGTATTCCGGATACACCCTTCCATCTTTTTCGCGCTGGCAAGCACACTGTGCCGCGGATCTGAAGAACTGTCCAGTACCAGCCGCATCTCATCCACGAGCATCTGGTCCTCCGGTCTTAATTTATCGTATTTGGACAAAGCCTTTGCAATATTCATCCCGGGAACGGAAGGAATCAGCTTGGCAATATTGTTGGTATCGGGAATCGGAAGGTCCAATACCCTTCCGGCATCCTTAATGGCCGA
This sequence comes from Chryseobacterium sp. SN22, assembly GCF_008329705.1. Taxonomy (GTDB): domain Bacteria; phylum Bacteroidota; class Bacteroidia; order Flavobacteriales; family Weeksellaceae; genus Chryseobacterium. The sequence continues at coordinate 236,697 of NZ_VTSX01000001.1, forward strand.
TTTACCACCGAGAACAGAATAGGTAATGATCTGCGCTACCTGATTCTGTCCGTATTTGTCGATTACCCATTTGATAATCTTATCACGTCCTTCATCATCGAAATCGATATCGATATCCGGCATGGAAACCCTTTCCGGGTTCAGGAATCGCTCAAAAAGGAGATCGTATTTAATCGGATCTACATTGGTAATCCCGATGCAGTAAGCTACGGCAGAACCTGCTGCGGAACCACGTCCGGGTCCTACCCAAACCCCCATCTTCCGGGCTTCGTTACAGAAATCCTGTACGATCAGGAAGTAGCCGGGATATCCCGTGTTGGCAATAACTTCCAGCTCAAAGTCGAGACGCTCCCTGATTTCATCGGTAATTCCTCCTGTATTTTCATATCTTCGCTTTGCCCCTTCGTATGTCAGGTACGTAAGATATGCCATCTCTCCGCGTTTCCCACCGTCAACATCATCTTCGGGATGAATAAATTCCTGCGGAATATCGAATTTCGGAAGCAGAACGTCACGCTTTAAGGTATAAGGCTTGAACTTTGCAAAAAATTCTTCGTATGTATCGAAGGCATCGGGATAAGCAAGAAAAGCTTCCTTGATCTCATCCGAATTTTTAATGTAATATTCTTCCGTCGCAAGACCTCTTCTCTTCCCGAAGCCTTTACCCACAGGAGTCGACAGCTTTTCACCGTCTTTAATGCAACTGACGATGTCCTGAATATTCGAATCGTCTTTATTGGTATAAAATGTTTCGTTCTGGGCTAAAATCTTTACGTTGTATTTATCGGCAAAATGCAGCAATACATCATTCAAATGCTCTTCCTCGGGAAGTTTGTGGTTTTGGAGCTGCACGTAGAAATCATCCCCGAAGGTATCTTTCCACCACCTGAAAAGTTCCTCCCCTTTCTGCTCACCGGTATTCAGAATAGCATCAGGAATATCCCCGTGAATCCCGGAAGTCAGGGCAATCACCCCTTCCTTATATTGCGCGATCAGGTCACGGCTTATCCTCGGCACACCAAAGTAGAATCCTTTCAGGAAACCGATACTGGAAAGCTTCGCTAAATTTTTATATCCGTTAAAATCCTTTGCCAGCAGGACAACCTGGGTCCTTCGGTCGGGATCATCTTTGGTAAACTGCTTCTGCTCGTACCGGTCTGAAATATAGAATTCACAGCCAACGACAGGAATCAGTGGTTCCAAAACCGGCTCCGGCTCGTTGAATTCTGTTCCGCTTTCTTCCGCTTCCTGCTTTTTGGCTAAATATTCCTTATGTTTTTTTGAACGGTCACTGTTTGCACCTTCCACCGCCGAAACAAATTTGAAAGCCCCCATCATATTTCCCAGGTCCACCATACCGACGGCCGGGAAATTGTCTTCTGTTGCTTTTTTAATTAAATCATTAATGCTCGACGTGGCTGTAAGCGTAGAAAAAACGCTGTGGTTGTTGAAATTGAAATATTTTCCGAGATCAATCTCATCAATATTTCCGAAATCCTGCTGTTTCTTCTTATTGTTGAAATCCGCAACCTGCCTTCTGATAACGATATTGAACGGCTTAATCGGATCCGGATGCAGCGTTTTGAAATAGGCAAGCTGGTCTTCGGAAACCTTAAGGACTTCAGCAGGAATAATCCCGATCCTCATCATTTCAAAGAAGACCTGCGCCGTAGCATTTACATCGGCTGCCGCGTTATGGGCTTCATCAAATTTATGCCCGTACAGCTTTTCATAAAGCTCCTCCAATTTCGGAGATTTATATCTTCCACCTCTTCCGCCGCCCAACTGGCAGAAATCAGTTCCCAAAACCATCGTGTCAGCCTTGGCTTTTTCCTGAAGGTTGTCTTTTATATTTTTCCTGTAAAATTCAGCACCAACGATGTTGTAATCAAACTCGACATTGTGTCCGGAAACGACCCTTACCCTTTCCAGCACTTTGGAAAACTCGTGCAGGATTTCTTCCAGGTCACGTCCTTCTTCGTTGGCAATTTTGGTTGTGATCCCGTGGATTCTTGCCGCGTTAAAGGGAATATCATACCCTTCCGGTTTTATAATATAATCCTGATTCTCAATTAATGTTCCGTTATCATCATGCAACTGCCAAGCGATCTGGACCATTCTTGGCCAGTTGTCTGAATCTGAAAGCGGAGCGTTGAAATTCTTTGGTAACCCTGTGGTTTCTGTGTCAAAAACTAAATACATGTACTATTTCAGCTTTTATTTAAAAAGAGAATGTAAAGTTACTTCATTTTTTGAGGTTAGCCAAAAATTCATTTGTTTTTAGAAGTCTCATTATCTTCATTTTAAGGATAAGTTAAAATAATCAGAACGTGTTGGAAAATTGCGTTTAAACTAATAAAGAAATTATTAAGATTAATTAAAATTTAATTAAGATCAGTGGTCAAAAACCCCATTTATTATCGATAATTCTGATTCTTACCTAAATTTGTTATCAGATATTTACAAAATCGCTAACGGTATGAAAAAACATCTAATCCTGGCAGGTACTTTGTTCTGCCTCTCCATCTATGCACAAAAAGGCAATGATTACCTAAAAAGGGAATTTGAAAAGCAGAAAGTAGAAAATGAAAAAAAGTTTGACGCTTATGCTGAAAGGGTGTACGGTAAAAATCCGGATAGTACAACAAAGCAAAAAATAGATTCATTAAAATCAAGACTGGGCGGCTTTCATTTCGATGTTCCTTATTTCCTTCAGGAACAGGATACCCGCCAGCTGATGAATTCCAACTCGGACCAGCTGAATACGGCAGGCAATGTTTCGGGTCTTGCAGGGTCATTCAACGGAGAAAACATTAAGTTTACTATCTTTGACGGCGGGCGGATCTACGAATCCCATACGGCATTCAGCAACACCCCAGGAAGGGTTACGAACAAGGAAGACAGTTCGCAAAGCTATTCCGATCACTCCACGGGAGTCGGAAGTTTTGTCGGGGGCAAAAGTGTCACTTTATCCAATGGCAGCGGTGCTTCAGTAGGAAATGCTAAAGGTGTTACCATAAATGCTACGATGGACAGTTATATGTTCGATACCACTACCCTACCGGGAGATAATTCTGCCAGTAATGTTTATCAGAAAATACAGGCGGCCCAGCCCAATATTTCAAACCATTCTTACGGAATTAATGCGGGATGGGATGAAAATTACGATACTGGCGGAAATATTTCCTCCTATACCTACAACGGTTCCAAAAGCGGCGGCTCATTTTATGATTTTCAGGGAACCTATGATGCCAATGACTACAATTACGATGCGTTGGTCTACACCAATCCTTCTTTCATTATTGTAAAATCTGCCGGGAATTCTTTCGGAATGGGTCCTAATGGAAGCAGTTCCACGGTTCCCAAATATTATAAGACTTCAAGCGGACAGGTACCATTCAGCTCCAGCGATACGCTTCCGGCCAATAACTGCTCACTTGGCTACGACTGTATCGGCCCCGGATCTTTGGCAAAAAACATTATTGTAGTAGGAGCTACCGATATCATTACTTCAAATAATTTTCGCTATACAAATGCTGCTGATGCCGTACATTCAGATTACAGCAGTGCGGGACCAAGAGATGACGGCGGTATAAAACCTGATATCTCTACGGTAGGAACCAATGTCCTTTATGCTGCCAGTTCCGCTACGGGAAGCAATGCCTGGGCACAGGGAAGCGGAACTTCCTTTTCAGCACCGGTAGTTACAGGAATCATCGGACTTTGGACTCAGATTTACAAGCAACTCTTTAATAACGCTTTACTCAATGCCGCTTCTGCAAAAGTACTCACCGTTCATTCGGCATCCGAAGCAGGGAATGTAGGTCCGGATCCATGGTTCGGATGGGGATTCATCAATGCGAAAAAAGGAGCGGAATTATTGGTTGGTAAAGCGAATAATACCGTGCTTTTTAATATCAATGATACACTCATCAGTGGAGTTAAAAACAACAAAATCATTACCGCTACCGGAAGTGAGCCTTTAAAGGTGACCGTAAGCTGGACCGATCCTCAATACACGCCTAATTACCAGTTTGTTTCTGATGTTTATAACAACAGAACATCAAAACTAATCAACGATCTGGATGTAAGGATTATCGATACCACCAATAATACGATATACTATCCATGGAAGCTTAATGCGACAAGCCCGATGACTCCAGCGACAAAAGCCGACAATACCGTAGATAATGTAGAGCAGGTGGTGCTTGATACTCCAGTGGCGGGAAGAGTATACCGGATTGAAATCGGCAATAAAGGAACCCTGGTGGATGACTCAGGAAACCCTGCGCCTCAGAATTATTCGATCATGGTAACGGGCTTAACGCAGCAATCAGTTTTAGGAACCGGCGATGTAGTGAAAGACAACGGAATGATCATTGCCCCGACCGTTACCAAAGATTATGTAAAGGTATTGAAGGCTCCTGCCCGATCTGCATTTAGTGTTTATGACCTGTCCGGTAAAAAGCTTCAGGCCGGTACGGTAAAAGGAAATGAAGAAAGCATTGATTTGTCTTCTTACGTTAAAGGAGTATACATTGTCGAAGTAAGAACCGGCAACGATATCATTTCTAAAAAAGTGATTAAAGAGTAGAAAATTAAGCTTTTACAGTATTATAATTCATAAAACACTAACAGTTGTTAGTGTTTTATTTTTTTGTTTATCTTTGCCTTCTATGGAAAATACACTTCACGAAAAAGTTTCTCAGGATATTCTGCTAAAGGCTTACAACCACATGATGCTTGCCAGGGCCATGGCAGACATTTATGAAGAAAACAGAAATGTTACCAAATATGTGCACAGTACCTCAAGGGGGCATGAAGCCATTCAGTTGGCAACCGCCTACCAATTGAAAAAAGAAGACTGGGTATCTCCTTATTACAGAGACGAAAGCATTCTTTTGGGAATCGGTTTTGAGCCTTACCAACTGATGCTGCAGCTATTGGCCAAAGCGGATGACCCTTTTTCGGGAGGGAGATCGTATTATTCCCACCCATCCAGCCGGGATGAAGATAAGCCGAAAATCATCCATCAGAGTTCCGCAACGGGAATGCAGACGATTCCTACTGCGGGTGTTGCCCAGGGAATCAAATATATCCAGGATTTCAATCTGCAACAGTTTGAGAACAATCCGGTAGTGGTCTGCAGCCTGGGTGATAATTCGGTAACGGAAGGCGAAGTGAGTGAAGCACTTCAGTTTTCGGCTCTGCACCAGCTTCCGATTATTTTCCTGGTACAGGATAATGAATGGGGAATTTCCGTAACCAAAGATGAGGCGAGAACCTGCGACGCCTATGAATTTGTAGCCGGCTTTACGGGATTAAGCAGAATGAGAGTGGATGGAACCGACTTTATTGAAAGTTTCGAGGTGATGAAAAAAGCGGTGGATTTTGTACGGACTGAAAGAAAACCACTGGTCGTATGTGCCAAGACCGTATTGATCGGTCACCATACTTCAGGGGTAAGACGGGAGTTCTATAGGGATGAAGAAGACCTGACCAAACACAGGGCGAAAGATCCGGGAGAAATCCTCAGAAACCACCTGATTGAATCGGGTGTTGACGAAGAATTATTAAAGCAGATTACGAAAAAAGCCCGCCTGCAAGCGGAAGAAGCTTTTGAAAGGGCACAAAGAGCAGAAGATCCGAAGCCTGAAACGGTAATGCAGCACGTTTTCGCACCGACACCGGTTACTGAAGAAACAGGTACCCGCGAACCTCAAGGCGGAGAAAAGATCGTAATGGTGGATGCAGCCATTCATGCTATCCAGGAACTGATGTGGAAGCATCCGGAAGCGTTGCTGTACGGACAGGATGTCGGAGAAAGAATCGGCGGGGTTTTCCGGGAAACGGTAACCTTAGGAAAGAAATTCGGAAGCAAGAGGGTATTCAATACCGCGATCCAGGAAGCTTATATCATTGGTTCAACTACGGGAATGAGTGCCGTTGGATTAAAACCTATCGTAGAAGTACAGTTTGCCGATTATATTTATCCGGGCATCAACCAGCTGATTACGGAAATTTCAAAATCAAGTTATTTAAGTCAGGGGAAATTCCCGGTGAGCAATATCATCCGTGTTCCGATTGGAGCTTACGGCGGCGGCGGACCTTACCACAGCGGAAGTGTGGAAAGTATCTTAGCCAACATCAAAGGGATTAAAATTGCCTATCCGAGCAATGCAGCAGATTTCAAGGGCTTACTGAAAGCGGCTTATTATGACCCGAACCCGGTGATTATGCTGGAACATAAAGGCTTATATTGGAGCAAAGTTCCGGGAACTGAAGATGCCAAAACCATTGAGCCGGCAGAAGATTATATTTTGCCTTTCGGAAAAGGAAAAGTAATCGTCGAAGCAGATAAAGATGAAACCGAAAAAGGAAGAACTTTATTGGTCGTAACATACGGAATGGGAGTATACTGGGCAAAAGAAGCGGTGAAAAACTTCAATGGAAGAGTTGAGGTAATTGACCTGAGAACTTTAATTCCTCTTGATGAAGAGCTGGTTTTTGAAAGAGTAAAAGCTCACGGGAAATGCATCGTCCTAACGGAAGAACAGCTGAACAATTCCTTTGCGGAAGCTTTTGCACACCGGATTTCAAAGAACTGCTTCCGCTACCTGGACGCTCCGGTGGAAACTATGGGATCGCTGGATGTTCCGGCAGTACCTATCAACCTGGTGCTGGAAAAGGAAATGCTGCCGAATGCAGAAAAACTAAGCGCAAAAATAGAAGAAATGCTGAACTATTAATTCAGATCAAAAATAATCAACCTCCGGAAATCCGGAGGTTTTTTTGTATCCTGCTTAATTATATTTAAAAGGATCCTTGGTCACAATGTTCACAGGAAAACTTCCGGCCCGTTGATATGATTTCTATTTTGGGATCAGTAATATAACGTATAAGCAACAAATGAGTTAATTAATACTTTAGATAGTACTGCTGCAAAAAACTTCCAGCTTCCAGCTTCCTTCTTCCAGCCTATTAATCCGATTTCCATTTCGGGTTCACATTAGATACAAAATCAATCTATAACTTTGCATCTACCACAAAAATATGGTATCTATTTTGCTTATTGTTTCGCTGACTTCAATTAGTTTGCACCGCTTATGATTACAACCAAATACGTCAACTACAAGCAGATTTTCAATTTATCCGGATTTCATGTCATTCTGATTTCCATTTGGTGTACATTGATTGCTGTCCTTTTCCACTTTTTCCATTGGGACTGGATGATCATCCCGTGGGTTCCCGTAGCACTGATCGGTACAGCGGAAGCTTTTTTAGTAGGTTTTAAAAACAACCAGGCCTATGACCGATTGTGGGAAGCAAGAAAAATATGGGGCGGAATTGTTAATTCCAGCAGAATGCTCGGATCAATGGTCTATGCATTTCATACCGATAATGAAGAAATAGGGAAATTTGATCTGGAAGACCGAAGGAAAAAAATTATCTGCCGACATATCGCATGGTTATATCAACTGCGCGAACAGCTTCTTATTCCTACCGAGTGGGAACATATTAAAGTAGAAGAGGATCAGTTTAAAAATATCGACCACAAACGAAACAGGCTTATTAAAGCAGGATTTCCTGATTACGGCAGAACCCCCATTTTTCTTAACAAATATTTATCTGAAGAAGAAGTAAACCTACAGTCCCATTACAAGAATTTTGCGACTTACCTGATTGCGCAGCAGTCTAAAGATGTGAATGAACTTAAAAATATGAACGTTATTTCAGATTTCAATCAGAAGCAGCTTCAGGATTGTCTTAATGAATTTTACACCCTGCAGGGACAGGCCGAAAGAATTAAAAAATTTCCTTTACCAAGACAGTTTGCCAGTACGGCTTTTGTCTTTAATATCATTTTCATCATGCTGCTTCCTTTAGGTCTGGTAAGTGAATTTGCCAAGTTGGGAGATTGGGGAATCTGGGTATCCATCCCATTTTGTATTACCATCGGCTGGATCTATATCATTATGGAATTGGTGGGTGATTATTCCGAAAACCCCTTTGAAGGACTGATGTTCGATATTCCGATGCTTTCGATCTGCCGGACCATTGAGATCGACCTTCTGCAAATGACCGGGGAAACCGACCTGCCGGATCCCATTGCGTCCAAGAATGGGGTCTTGGTTTAAAACTAAAGAATCTGATGTAAATCTTCAGACAATTCTCCAATACTGTGTTTGGATGCCTAAGGCATGGACAAATGAAGTTTAATTAAATAAAAGTTTTAGCCCATACAGAATATGAGCAAACATCCGTAAAAATCTGTGTAAATCCCTGGAAAATTAAAATCACAGGACAATTGCCGTTGTATTTTTTATTTCAGAAATCATAAATGAACTGTGGGTACTCGCAATATGCTGTAACGCCGTAAGTTTTGAGAGCATGAAATTCCGGTAATCTTCCATATCTTTCACCCCTATTTTCAAAATGTAATCATAGTCTCCGCTTACGTGGAAACATTCGGTGACTTCCTGCAGGTTCATGACTTCCTTTTCAAACTGGAGAACATATTCTTTTTTATGCTGTGCCAGTTTAATGTGGCAGAGGACAATAAAATTCCGGTTAATCTTCTGACGGCTCAGCAGCGCTACATATTTGGAAATTACCCCGGTGTTTTCCATTTTCCGGATGCGTTCATAAACTGCCGTAACCGATAATCCAAGCTTGTAAGCCAGTTCTTTAGTGGTCTGCTTGGCATCTTCCTGTAAAAAAAGCATCAGTTTTTTATCCGTCTCGTCAAAATTCATAGATAAATTTTTGTTAAAAGTTTACTTTATTCAAATATAACAAACTTTTTGTCTGCTAATTTAAATATTAATAGATTTATATTCCATTATTTTAAAATTATGTTGTAATTCGTAGCGAGGTTGATCATATTTACAGCATAAAATATAGGACGATATGAAAGACTTTAATGCGGCTAACGAAATTCAGGATTTACAGTATTTTGGTGAGTTCGGAGGAGTAAATCCTTCGATTTCAGATAGCTCAACGTATACTTTCCTGTCTGCCAAAACCATGTTTGACACGTTTGAAGGAAATGCAGAAGGATGTTATCTGTACTCCCGGCATTCGTCTCCGATGAACCTGTACCTTTCCCAGGCATTGGCAAAGCTTGAAAATACCGAAGCAGCCAATGTAACGGCTTCAGGGATGGGCGCCATCACCTCCGTACTGATGCAGGTCTGCAAAAGCGGCGATCATATTATTTCGAGCAGGACAATTTACGGTGGAACCTACGCGTTCCTGAAAAATTTTCTGCCATCTTTCAATATCAGCACAACCTTTGTAGACATCAGCAATTTTGAATCTGTCGAAAATTCCATCAACGAAAAGACAAAAATTATATATTGCGAAAGCGTAAGCAATCCACTTCTGGAAGTTGCTGACCTGAAAAGGCTTTCCGAGATCTGTAAAAAGTACGGTTTGAAGCTGATTGTAGACAATACGTTCTCACCGCTTTCGGTTTCTCCTACCCTATTGGGTGCAGATATCGTTATTCATTCACTCACAAAATTCATTAACGGCAGCAGCGATACAGTCGGCGGTGTTTATTGCGGGACCCAGGAATTTATTAATGATACCAAAAACGTTAACAGCGGTGCCTGTATGCTGCTGGGGCCTACGATGGACAGTTTCCGCTCAGCAAGCATCCTGAAAAACCTTAGAACGCTTCATATCAGGATGAAGCAACACAGCTACAATGCGATGTACCTGGCCAAAAGATTTGAAGAAGATGGTTTACGGGTGGTTTATCCAGGCCTGAAATCCCATAAAAACCATGAACTGATGAAAAGTATGATGCACGAAGAGTACGGATTCGGCGGTTTACTCACTTTAGATGCAGGAACCACTGATAAGGCCAACGAACTGATGGAACTGATGCAGCAGGAAAACCTGGGCTACCTTGCTGTAAGCCTGGGCTTTTATAAAACTTTATTCTCCTGCTCCGGAAGCTCTACTTCTTCAGAAATCCCTGAAGAAGAACGGGCAGCGATGGGAATTTCCGATGGGCTGATCCGGTTTTCAATCGGGCTGGATCATGACATCGAACGAACTTACGAAAAGATGAGGGAATGCATGCTGAAAACAGGCGTTCTCAACCATGAGACCATCTCCATATCCTAATTATTGTAGAAAGCTGTTGTTAATCCAACAGCTTTTACTTTTTGAACACGTATAGCACTAAATTTTTTTTACTATTAAAAGCCTTTGAGGATCACACAGCCATTCACTCATAGAAGCCTATTAAGTTTATCTAAGAAATGACCAGTTAATTTTTATGAAAGTGGCTGGGGAAGGCTTCTTCGGGTTTCATCCTGAAAATATTTAACAATACCCAGGATTTAAGAAAGCCGTAACCGTAGGAAAACATCTGAATGTAAGTAGCAATGACAGCCATGCCAGTAATGCTAATGTTTTTGGTAACCCATAAAGCATGGAACAGCACCATAAAAGTATATAATCCGTAAAAAGCCAGGATAACGCCTTTTCCCAGAATGAAATACTCCATAAACCCCATGATGTAGCCAATCAGAAACAAAGTAGGAAAGGCAAAAGAAATTTTCACATAATCCGGATGGCGCTGGTTGAGGATCGGCCGGGCACAGCCGAACTGATACACCTGCTTTGAAAATTTTCCGAAATCTACCCTGCGTTTGTGATACACAGCAATATTATCGAAGAATGCCGTCTTAAAACCGTTTTCCCAAAGCGTCATGGATAAATCCGGATCCTCGCCGATGCGCATTTCCGAAAAGCCGCCTACTTTTTCAAATACTTCCTTATTCACACCCATATTGAAGCTTCTCGGCTGAAATTTTGAAACGGCTTTTTTACTGCCACGGATTCCGCCGGTTGTAAAAACTGAGGTCATGGAATAGGAAATCGCTTTCTGCATCAGGTTGAATCCCTTATGTGCTTTATCGGCACCGCCAAAGGCATCACAGGGAATTTCCAGAATATCCTTTTTAATATTTTCAACATAATCCTTTTCCACGATCACATCGCTGTCCACAAAAACCAGCCATTCGTTTTCGGCTCTCCGGGCACCGTAATTCCTTGACAATCCCGGTCCGGAATTGTCTTTCCTAAAATATTTAATTTTTAAAAAACCTGCAAAATTTTCAATTGTCGGTTTCAGATCAATCATCGAACCATCGTCTACAATAATGATTTCAAAGGCTTTATCAGTCTGTGCTGTAAGGGAATTCAGGAGTTCAAAAAGTTCGTCTCGGCGGTTAAAAATAGCAACAACGATGGAAATGGTAGGATTCAAATCTGAAAATTTTTCAAAATTACTTATTCACGGAGGAATGCGCAAAGCATTTATGATAATTTATAAACTGAAAATTTCTTCAGATCGTATTCAGCACGTAAATTAGTGAAATTTATGCCACAGCTGTTAATCAAATTGTGAACTAATACCTGTTATCCTGATTTAGGCTAAACATACTTCAAACCAAATGAATATGCGCACTGTCAGGCTGAGGCTCTAGAAGCCTTTACTAACGGTGTATGAAAATCCTTCGAGAACCCTCAGGATGACACAACGCTAATACTATCCGAATTATATCTGTTGAAAGAAACTATCATTTCAACTCAAACAAGAATACACATACGTACTGTCAGGCTGAAGTTCTCGAAGCCTTTAAGCAAAATTTATATCTTTAACTAAAATACAATATGAAAAAATACTTTGTCTACATTCTCAAATGTTCTGATAATTCCTATTATACCGGTGTTACCAATGATTTGAAAAGAGAATGCAATATCATACAGAAAGTATCAATCCTGATTCATACACTTATTCAAAAAGACCTGTTGAATTGGTTTTCATACAGAATTTAATGACGTAAACCAGGCCATTGCCTTTTAAAAGCAGGTAAAAGGATGGAGCAGAAAGAAGAAAGAGGCCATCATAAATGAGGAATGGGAAAAACTTCCTAACTTATCAAAAAGAAGAAAACCAAATACATAATGATAGGGTCTGAAAAAATCCTTCGAGAGCCTCAGGATGACACAACGTTAATACTAACTTGAAATATGTTCTGTTGAATGAACAAAAACAACCATTTTAATTCAATCAAAATGTACATGAGTACTGTCAGGCTGAAGCTTTCGAAGCCTTTACTGGCGACGTATCAAAATCCTTCGAGAGCTTCAGGATGACATAGCATTAATATTATAATCCAGCAGTCAATGGGAACTCCAAAAACGAAGAAAGTAACAACACGACAATTATTTTTCAATAGGATATTTTGTTTTTTCTTTTACCGATGTTTTGGGATGGTCTTTTTTCTTTGAAGAGGCTGATGCATTTCCCAGCAGGTCCAAAAGATCTATAAGAATATCAAAAATATCAAGAAAATTCCAATTCATGATGTAAGTTTTCACAAAAATAAAAAACCTTCCGCAATGCGAAAGGTTATATATCAATTAATTTTCAAGCTTATGCACTTTCTTCGTGCCTTCATACATTTCATACTGTAAAAACCGGGTTTCCAGCTTCCCGTTGAAAAGCTTAATCTTTCTTGACGGGCGGAGACCGATCTTTTTGACGGCTTCCAGATCGGAAGAAATCAGCCAGGCCAAAGTATTCGGATAATGGGTTTTGAAGGTATCCCCTATTTTTTTGTAGAAATCATCGTCATTAATGGAAATCCGCTCGTCGTAAGGCGGATTGAAGACCATCAGCAGAGGAAAGAGTTCTTTTTTGGAATCGAAGAAGTTTTGCTTTTTCACTTCGATCACATCTTCCATTTCAGCGGCTTCAATATTTATTCTTGCGGCATTCAGCATTCTGGCGTCGATATCATAACCGACGATCTTTCCGGTAAATTCTTTCACCCGGTTGATCCTGAATTCCTTAATTTTTTTAAAAAGGTCGGCATCATAATTTTTCCAGTTCTGGAACGCAAACCCTGTTCTGAAAATCTGTGACGGCAGGTCCAGGGCAATCATCGCCGCTTCGATAAGAAGGGTTCCGGAGCCGCACATCGGGTCCAGGAAGTTTCCTTTCCCGTCCCAACCGGCGAGCTGCAGCATTCCGCTTGCCAGTACTTCGTTGATCGGTGCCTCACCCTGCTCCCTTCGGTATCCCCTTTTAAACAAAGGATCACCAGAGGAATCCAGGGAAATGGTAACCAGTTCACGATCGATGTGAAGGTGGAACTTAATATCCGGGTTCCGGGTTTCTACATTCGGGCGTCTTTTGAATTTGTCCTGAAAATAATCCACAATCGCATCTTTCATCTTTAAGGTCACAAATTGCGAGTGATTGAACGTTTCGGAATTCACCGTCGAATCAATGGCAAACGACTGGTCCACATCCATAAATTCTTCCCAGTTGAATTTGAAAAGACGGTCGTAAAACTGATGCTGATTGAAAGCTTTAAACTCATGGATAGGCACCAGGATTTTCAGTGCCGTACGGGCAGAATAATTGATTTTATATAAAAAGCCTAAATCGCCCTCACAGTTCACGGCACGGTTTTTCACCTCAACCTTTCGCCCGCCCAGTTTTTTAATCTCTTCCGCAAGAATCTGTTCCAATCCGAAGAATGTTTTTATCTGGATCTGTATATTTTCTGTATTCATGATGCAAAAATACGATTTTAGTTGTTGGTTATCAGCTTACCGGTAAGAGAAATCACTGCAGGCTGTAAAAACCATAGGTTAACCGCTATGGACAGTCGGCCAAAAAACACTATTTTTGCAGCATGGAATGGTTTGAATCTTGGTTTGATACCCCTTATTATCATTTGCTGTACAGCAACAGAGACTATACGGAAGCGGAAAACTTCATTACGAAACTTACGGAAGATCTTCAGCTTCCCCCGGATTCCAGGATTATCGATCTGGCATGCGGTAAAGGGCGGCATTCCGTTTTCCTTAATAAGCTCGGCTATGATGTTTTGGGACTTGATCTTTCAAGGCAAAGCATTGAATTCGACAAGCAGTTTGAAAACCAGACGCTGCTGTTTGATGTTCATGACATGAGGAACCCAATCAATGCCGATCCGATGGATGCGGTCTTCAATCTTTTCACCAGTTTCGGATATTTTGATAATGAAAACGACGATAAAAAAGTTTTCCGGTCGGTATACAATGTACTGAAGCCCGGCGGTTACTTTGTACTCGATTATCTGAATGAAGAGTATGTACGGAAAAGCATGATCCCGGAATCTACCGTTACCCGCAGCGATATCGAATTTAAGATCCTGAAAAAGATCGAAGGACGGCATATTGTAAAGGATATCCGGTTCGAAGCGGACGGAAAGCCTTTCCATTTTTTTGAAAAGGTAAAGCTGCATACGCTGGAAGCCATTAACTCTTATGCTACGGAATGCGGTTTTGAGAGAATAAAAATCTGGGGCGATTATCAGCTCAATGAATTTAATAAAGAAACATCAACCCGTTGCATTAATCTATTCAGAAAAAAATCATGATTACCGTAACTTTACTGATCGCCAGTGTAATGGCAGGGGTATTTTTGGGAAAGCATTTCGGTAAAAAAGAAAAACTGGCAAAAAATTTACTCATCCTGAGTGCCGGCTTTCTGATTACGATCTGCCTGAACGAAGTCTTTCCCCAGGTCTACACTGCCGAAGCAGGCCGAAGCCTCGGAATTTTTGTAATTGGTGGTGTCCTGTTGCAGATGGTTCTTGAGGCGCTGACCAAAGGTTTTGAGCACGGCCACTTTCATCATCACAGCGAACATAATATTCTGCCGGTTGCTTTAATGGTAGGACTTTTCGTCCATGCTTTTATTGAAGGGATCCCTTTGGCAAACGAAGAGCATGATTTTTCACCTTATCTTTTGGGAATTGTTTTTCATAACCTTCCGATTTCATTTATTCTGGGTGCTTTTTTATTTAACAGAAAACACGAAGCAAAATCAGCTCCTTCTTATCCTTCAATGCTGATTGTTGCCTTATTTGCGTTGGCTTCACCAATGGGAATGCTGTTGGGAAACTATTTCAATCCCGACCTGCAGCCTTATTTCCTGGCGATTGTCGGCGGTATTTTCCTTCATATTTCGTCAGTAATTATTTTTGAAAGCAATAAAAACCACAATATTGACTGGATGAAAATCGGACTTGTTATTTTAGGGGTTTCCCTGGCATTGGTGATGCATCTGTTTCACAGTCATCCATCCGGACATCATCATTAATTTAATTTGATAACGCTGGAATGGGAAAGCTGGATAATGCATATTTTCATTGTTTATATCATCAGGGGTCTGGCATATCAGACTAATTTTTTACTTTGATAAATCATTGAGAATAATCAAGTATTATTAATTGAGTAAATTATAAAATATAAAAAAGGCTGTAAGCAAATTGCTCACAGCCTTTTATTTTACTTTTTAATGACATCTCTGGATCAGAATTTCCATCCGAAGGTAAGGAAGAAGTTATTTCTGATATTTTTTACATCTGATACCGCATAGGCATCACTGGAAATCAGACGGGTCGGGGAATAATACCCTGCCTCGTAATTGCTGTCCACCACCCCGTATAAAAACGGGTTGTTGTACTTTGAAGAGATGTTCTGGAACGATGCATCGATATAGAAAGACCTGAAATCATAGCCTAAGCCGAATGACAAAGCATTCCGGTCATTTAAGATCAGATTGTTGTACGATTGGTTATCGGTAATGCTTCCGTCATTGTTATATCTGCTGACCGTAAGTGCATCAAACGGACTGGAAGCATACGAATACCCTCCCCTTAGTCTGAATTGCTTAATCCTGTATTCCGCACCGATCTTCAATTCAGATAAATTTTTATAATTATCCTTAAAGAAATCGTTCATTTCGGTTTCGGCATCTCCATACACTTTATATTTAGGCTTTGTCAGACCTAATGTATAATCAACGTTTAAGGCGAAACTTTTATTCGCAATAAATGCAGCACTTACCGTTGCTTTCATCGGAGTAGTGAGCTTTCTGTTTTCAGTGGCAAAATCGTCTCCTGTAATGGGATCGTTGTAATAATTATATCCCCGGTCCATATTCCAGAACGTCGGTGTTTCCAAAGATGCTCCCAATCTAAAGTTCGGGTTAAGTTTACCGATTACCCCTAATGAAGCGGAAAAACCGTTCGCTTTTTCAGTAAAAGGTGTATTCTGCTTGCTGAAGTATTCCGAACTTCCGTCTGCCAGGGAATTAAAAATTGCCGTATCCGACTGGTCAATGGAAGAATTCAGGAAATTCAATCCGGCTCCCAGATACAAGCTGTTGTTGTAGTTCGCTCCTACCCCAAAGCTTGTTTTAGATAGATAACCGTAACGGTCATAAGCATGCCTTCCTAATGATGAACTGCCACCGGCAGGAAAATCATATACCAGATTGCTATTGCCCGGCGTTTCTACATAATTCTCAACCGATTGGTTGGAATAGTTAACCCCGATGTTGATAAATTTCCATGCACTTTCAGTCATCAGCTGGAAAGTCATTACCGCTCCAAGATTCCCAAGATCACCTTTGTTGATGCTGTATCCGTAAGAGGAACCTGCATAAGAGGAAGTATTCTTGTTATTGGTAACCGATAATGTTCCTGAAATTTCTCCTGAAATAGCTACTCCCAATCCTGCCGGGTTAGTAAGCAGTGAATTGGCATCTCCTCCTAAGGCTCCGTTGGAACCGCCCATTGCATTAAACTTAGCAGAACCTATATTCGGTGTGTTAGAATAAACATCTGCAGTATTCCTGATTATGGAAACATCCTGAGCCTGCGCAAAAAATGCGGCAGAGATGCTCATTATTGCTAAAGATTTTTTTAACATTATTTTTTTGAATAGTTATTACTTTTTAATTATCTGCCACCTCGGAAGCCTCCGCCTCCGCCGCCGCCGGATCTGAAGCCGCCACCGCCACCGCTTCCTCCACCGAAGCCACCGCCTCCTGATCTGAAGCCGCCGCCGCTGTTGGAATTATTGAACCCGCCGCCGTTATTTCTGAATCCGCCTTCATATCTCGGCTGGGATTGCTGCTGGTAATTGTAGTTTGGTCTTGGCTGTCCCTGATTACGGAAACCACCCTGCGGTCTCATCCCGTTCTGGCTGTTTCTGAAACCACCACCCGTATTTCCTTGTCTGAAACCGCCGCTGTTGCTCCGGTATCCTCCGTAATTCATATTGGAACCTGAATTTCTGAAACCTCCCGTATTGGTATTGCTTCTTCTCATTGCTCCGGATGTTACGCCATATTTATTGCCAAAACTTCCGTTGTAGCTGTTGAATCCTCTTCCGTTGACGCCGCTTCTTCTGTAGTTGGGTGCATAGTAGCCACCGCCCCAGTATCCGCCGCCATAACCCCATCCGTATGGAGAACCCCAGCCCCAGTATGGGTTATAAGCGCCGTACCAGCCGCCCCAAGGATATCCCCAGCCCATATTCCAGC
>NZ_VTSX01000020.1 GCF_008329705.1 Chryseobacterium sp. SN22
AGATAAAATTTTTAATTATTTTATTGATGAATGAATAATTTTTAAAACATAGAATTTAAAAGAAAGTAATGATTTTCTAAAATTAAATTTTATTGATTCTTTTCAATTCAGTATATTATATAAAATTAAGATGTTTCTCTTTATCATATTTTTCATCATAAGTTGTAGTTGAAAAACGTTTACATAAAATTATTTTCCGCTAATAAGAATTACGTGTACAGACTTTACTATTTTCTGCCTACTTCTCCAGAAATTAAGGCTGTAAATAAATAATAATTAAAGGTCGTTTTGCTATTAGTATAGACGACTTTTTCTTGATGGCAACAGCGACAATTAAATGTTTTTGTCGGAATTATAAATTTAATTTATAAAAGATGGCAAAAAAAATGGATTACTTGGTAGCCTCAGAAACTAGGATTTAAAATATTAAACCGTCTTATCTTAGGATGGCTTTTTGAATTAATCACTATGAAAATTATTATTTCATGCCGGTATTGCTTCTTAATTTACAGAAACAAAAAAGACTGCTTCAATAATGGAAACAGTCTTTGGCTTTATTTTATAATAAACTTTTACTGCGGTGCCCAGAACGACCACCTTTCGCCATTATAAACGGCCAGCCGCTTGGCTCCGGTTTTATTGACGTAGACCATCATTCCGGGAGAGGGGCTCGGGATATTGTTGACATCGGTAACGATGGGCAGTACCATGGCTCGGTTTGCCGATTCCAGCACTACGGCCCCGTTGGCGGAGGAGGCAGTTGCTCCGATGATTACTTTTTCATTAACCGATTCTGCAGCAGAAGGCTGCGTGGCCATAATAGAAGCAATATTTCCGTTTTGTCCGCTCATATCGATCCATGAGCTGCCGTTGTAATACCTCATCCGGGCCTGGGTGGCATTCACGGCGTCCAGCAATATTGTTCCCTGGGTAGGAGAGGCTGGAAGTGTTCTTACATAAGGCACAATAATTCCTTTATTATTGGTGTTTGCGAATTCCAAAAGCACGCTGCTTTTGTTGGTGGCTGTACCGGTGGCATCTCCCATAATGACCTGTGAAAATGCAGATGCTGAAAATCCGGTGAAAGCGATTATAAAAATTTTTACTGTTTTCATTGTTCTGGAATTTTTAGATTAAGGGCATGATGGAACGGAGAAACATCTCCAGGCGCCATCCGAATAGATTTTTAAACATTTTACCGTGGTATCGAAGACCATCATTCCTTCCTGTGGAGTGGTGATGTTTGATAAAGCTGCCGTTTCCATTCGGGTAACCACAAGCCCCTGGCTGTTGGATTCTATAGCCACATGGGCCGACTTGCGGGTAAATGGCCAGTTGCCGTTTCCGACATTAGGATTTTTTTGTAACGTTATTCCGACGCGGGTATCTATTCCCGCCGCAGTGTTGGTAACAGGGTTATAACACACAGACTGTACGTTGGTATCAGTTGCCGTATTGTTAGCCGTATTCGGATCTGTGCTGTTGGCAGGAGAAGTAACATTCACCGTAGTGGTTAAATTTCCTGTATAGGCCACCGGAATATTTACAGTAATGGTGTAAGTAACGGTGCCGTTTAAAGGTAAATTCACAACGTCATTCACCGCCCCGGTTTGTGTTCCGGTTACTGAGCTGGTAGCACCGCCTGCGCCCACAGCTGTATAGGTAATATTCGCTGCAGGAATTCCTGTTGGAAGCGGTACGGTAACCGTTGCTCCCTGTACTCCGAAAGGCCCGTTGTTTCCGACAACCACGGTATAAGTTACCGGGCTTCCGGGCGAATAAGTGGTAGCGCCGTCCGTAACGGTTGCATAAAGATCCGCGCTGAAGGCAATCGGAGCCGTTACACAGTGCGCCCCGTCGTTGGAGTTGCTGGCAGGTGATGATGAGATCAGTGTTCTCTGTCCGTTGGTAAGGTTGAACTGGTAAAAGCCTCCGGTATTAAGAGAGCCATAAACTTCGCCGGTCGAAGAAGCGAACATTGCCCCGAAAGGTATTAACGAGCTATTTGCTCCGATGAAAGTAACGGTTGCCGGAGAAGTGGAAAGGTTGATTGACAGAAGCCTTCCATCGGTATCCGAAGAGACGGAATAAAGCCTTCCGTCAGCCGTTCTGTAAGCAAAATCCGAAATATTTATAGCTTGGGAAAGCGTGAGTGCCGTAGCGCTCATAGTTGCGATATTCACACGGTACAATGTTGCATTCGAACCTGACTGTTTTACATAATAATTTCCGGTAGCATCAAATTCCCCGGCGTTGAAAGTAACACCGGTCGGTAGACCTGATACAGCTCCCATCAGGGTAAAAGTTCCGGAAGCATTGATTCTGACAATCGTGTTGCTGTTATCCACAGTACCATACATCAGTCCGTCCACCGGATTAATCCCGATTGAATTGATATTTCCGGTATAAGACCCTACCGCTGGAAAAGTGAAAGGATTGGAAGTGGTATTCACATTATAAACCGTAGTGTTCTGTGAAATATACATACTGGAGTTACATCCGAATGAAGCTTCGGCCGTTGCAGTTACTGAGCATACCGTTGAGGAATTTCCCAGCCTGATGGTTGCTGTTTTCTGTCCTGCGGCGCCGGTACCGTTATAGGTAACGGGTATATCAATAAAGGTACTTCCCGCTGCAATGGTAACATTCTGGGAAGTAGTAGCGAAATCAGTACCGGATACATTAATGGTGTAAGTGCCTGGCCCATATACATTGGAAATCGGAATTCTTACCGTTCTGGTAGAGGGATAGCCTGTGGAAAAAGTTGAGTTTCCCTGGAAGGCGGCACCATTACAGGTAAAAGTGAAAGGTACGTAATAAGGCACCGACGCCAGGTCAAGATTTCCAAAATTGCTTCCGATGTTAATGGTAGCAACTGCTGTTGAAACACCTGTAGAAATATTAATGCTATTGATCTGAATGGTATTTGCCGTCCCGCCCTGGGTTCCGGTAAGGGTCGCGGTATACACAAGGCCGTTCAGGTAAGCCATTCCCCGTATGCCGGCCACTGTTGCAACAGGCCCTGTAAGCTGTACTGCTTTGGTAGCAACTCCTGTGGCAATGGCTATTTTGTATAAATATCTTGCTGTATTGGCAGAATTATTCAGAAACGTATAAATATTGTTTTCATAATCGAAGAAGGTATCGGTTCCGAATGTCGTGCCGGCATTCCAGTCGGTGTCACCGGCAGCGGCGGTAATCGGAAGGGTCGCTCCTGAGGGATAAATGGGATAAAGGATTTTGGTATTGGACTGGAAGCCATACACCCGTCCGAAATAAGTTCCAGGGACGTTATTAGTTCCAATTCCTCCGATCTGTGCATTTGGTCCCGTAACAGGAGGGTTCATCTGTACGCCGTTTTTGTAAATAGGAGCATTGGCTGTAATATCAGAATTGATAAACACTATGGAATTGGGATTTCCTCCTGGATTATCATAGCCTACAGCAAGATTACTGGCTTCAGCGGCAGTAGTAGGTACTGGTGAAGCCAATGGAGTAGGCAATGAAACCGTTCCGCTGATTCCGGTGATATCATAAACTCTTCCCGTAGCGGCAAAAGATAAATACAGGCGGTCGGATTGTTGCCCATAAAATGAATGAGGCTTATAAAAAAGCGCAATAAGCAGCAGTAGAACATTGAATTTTTTCATATAAAAGATTTGGATGTACAAATATATGTAAATTCATAATAGAACATATTGATTATTTGTTAATTTATATCATGTAAATGTGCTTAAAATTAAGATTAATACAAAAGTATAGCTGTTTTATTATTTTTAATTTAAACAAACTGAGTATGGTGCTTAAGATGGGAATAGCTGATTTGCCTATTTTATATAGCTTTTCCCAGGAAGACAGATAGCAGGATAGGATCTTTATTTATGAACAGGCTAAAGAAGGGATAGAAAATAACTGTAAAAGCATGCTTTGCAAAAGCATAAAAAAGACCGTTTCATAAGAAACGGCCGTGTGTATTTATCAACTATATAGGATTAAAATTCTATATCAACTTCTAATTTCTCTGCCAGAAGCTTAGAAATCTTTTCTTTTAAAGGCTCAATATCGATATTCTGCATCGCGTCATTGGCAAAAGCATACAACAACAGGGCCTGTGCTTCTTTCTTAGAGATCCCTCTCGCCCGAAGGTAGAACAGGGCATCTTCATTCAGCTGGCCTACGGTACAGCCGTGAGAGCATTTTACATCATCTGCAAAAATCTCAAGCTGAGGTTTTGTATCGATTGCCGCACCTTCGCTCAGCAATACATTGTTGTTTTGCTGATAGGCATTTGTTTTCTGGGCAATTTTATCTACAAATACTTTACCGTTGAATACCCCGTGGGATTTCCCGTTGAAAATCCCTTTGTAGTTCTGGTAACTTTCACAGTTCGGAAAATTATGGTGAACTGCCGTGTGATGGTCAACCAGCTGGTCTTTTCCGATAATCGTAATGCCGTTCATGAATGAATTGATGTTTGATCCATTCTGAATGAAGTCCAGGTTGTTTCTTACCAATTTCCCTCCAAAAGAGAACGTATTCACCGTTGTTAAGCTGTCCTTTTCCTGTCTGGCAAAAGTATTGTCGATCAGATAAGAGGTATCGTTATCATTCTGCAGCTTATGCCAGTCGGCTTTAGCATTCGGGTAAGTAAAAATTTCCGTTACCGAATTGGTCAGTACATATGTACTGTCAAAATTGTGGTGGCTTTCAATAATTTCCACTTTGGCGCCTTCGTCTACAATTAATAGATTTCTTGTATTATAGAAGGTATTCTCTTCCTGATTCTGAGAAATGTAAAAAATATGGATCGGCTTTTCGATCACTACATTTTTAGGAACTTTCAGGAAAAAGCCATATTTGCAGTATGCCTGATTCAGATTGGTAAAGGCGGATTTGTCAGAAGCAATCGTATTGAAATACCGGTCGAAAACATCCCTGTGCTTCTCATCATTCAGAGCATAGTTAAAGGAAAGGAATTCAACGTTTTCAATAGAAACTTTTGATAATTCCTTACGAAGCTTACCGTTTACGAAAGTAATCCAGTCGAAATTTTCTTCACCCAGGTGCAGCTGATCCAGTTGCTCTTTGGTGATATTGTGGTTTTCTTTCGGGAAAAAGTTATAAGCTTTCTCCGTAATCTCCTTTAAGTTGGTATATTTATATTCTTCGTCTTTCTTTGTTGGAAAACCAATGCTTTCAAATCTTTGCAGAGCTGCTTTTCGGTCTTCATCCAAAAATCTATGACGAAGACTTTCAAGAAACTCGTGATGGTTTTCTGTAATCTGTTCTTTTAATGCCATTACTGGTATATCTGTGGTTTGCACCATTTTTTCTTGTTTGTTTTGGCTGAATTGTTAAACCGGGAGATCAAATATTAAATCTCCGAATTTTTTAATCTTTTAATTAATTTAAAAGCCAGTCGTATCCTTTTTCTTCAAGCTCCAAAGCAAGGGATTTGTCACCGGTCTTGATGATTTTTCCATTAGCTAAAACGTGAACGAAATCAGGTTGGATATAATTAAGCAATCTCTGATAGTGGGTAATCAGAAGGACTGCATTTCCTTCGTTTTTGAAAGCGTTGACTCCGTCTGCAACGATTCTCAAGGCATCGATATCCAATCCGGAATCGGTTTCGTCAAGAATGGCCAGTTTCGGGTTGAGCATCATCATCTGGAAGATTTCATTTCTCTTCTTTTCACCTCCTGAAAATCCTTCGTTCAGTGATCTTGAAAGGAAATCCTTTTTGATTCCAAGCTTTTCGGATTTCTCACGGATTAAAGCAAGCATTTCTTTGGCAGGCATTTCTTCGAATCCGTTGGCTTTTCTGTTTTCATTCATCGCGGCTTTGATGAAGTTGGTTACAGAAACCCCCGGAATTTCTACCGGATACTGGAAAGAGAGGAAAATCCCTTTATGCGCTCTTTCCTCAGGAGCATCTTCAATAATGTTTTCGCCGCTGAAAATAATTTCGCCATCCGTTACTTCATAATCTTCCTTTCCTGCGATAACAGAGGAAAGTGTAGATTTACCGGCTCCGTTCGGTCCCATAATGGCGTGAACTTCACCCGGCTTTATTTCAAGATTAATTCCCTTTAAAATTTCTGCGCCGTCTTCAATTCTGGCGTGCAAGTTTTTTATCTCTAACATATATTCAAATTTATCGCAAGGTTAGACTTTGAGTATATCCTCTGTAACACTAAACCACCTTTACAAAGGCATTAACGCAAGCGAATGAAATACTATTTTTATTTTATTTTTAAACATTAAGAATTTTAAAGAATAAAACTTCATTTCTTAATGTTCGAAAGAAACTTATCCTACAGATCCTTCCAGAGATATCTCCAGCAGTTTCTGGGCTTCGATGGCAAATTCCATCGGCAGTTTATTCAGAACTTCTTTGCTGAAACCGTTCACGATCAGGGCGATTGCTCTTTCTGTATCAATTCCCCTTTGGTTACAGTAGAAAATCTGGTCTTCCCCGATTTTTGAAGTGGTTGCCTCATGCTCCAGCTGGGCAGAAGGGTCCTTGATTTCTATATAAGGAAAGGTATGGGCGCCACATTCGTTGCCCATCAACAGGGAATCACACTGGGAGAAGTTTCTTGCCCCTTTTGCAGAAGGCATCACTTTTACCAATCCTCTGTAGGAATTCTGAGATTTCCCGGCAGAAATCCCTTTTGAAATAATCGTTGACTTTGTATTTTTTCCGATATGGATCATCTTCGTTCCGGTATCTGCATACTGGTGATTGTTGGTTACGGCAATAGAGTAGAACTCACCAATTGATCCGTCTCCCTTTAAGATACACGAAGGATATTTCCAGGTTACGGCAGAACCGGTTTCCACCTGCGTCCAGGAAATTTTCGCGTTTCTCTCGCAAAGCCCTCTTTTCGTTACAAAATTGAAAACCCCGCCTTTTCCTTCTTCATTTCCGGGGTACCAGTTCTGAACGGTTGAATATTTAATTTCAGCATCATCCATTGCAATCAGTTCCACGACTGCGGCGTGAAGCTGGTTTTCGTCTCTTGACGGTGCCGTACAGCCCTCAAGATAAGAAACGTAACTTCCTTCATCAGCAATTACCAGTGTTCTTTCAAACTGTCCGGTACCCGCCTGGTTGATACGGAAATACGTAGACAGTTCCATCGGGCATCTTACGCCTTTCGGAATATAGCAGAAACTTCCGTCGGAGAATACCGCAGAGTTTAGGGCTGCGTAGAAATTATCGCCTCTCGGAACTACTTTCCCCAGATATTTTCTTACCAGATCAGGGTGGTTCTTAATGGCTTCGGAAATAGAGCAGAAGATAATTCCTTTCTCCATCAGGGTATCCTGGAAGGTCGTCTTTACCGAAACCGAGTCCATAACGATATCCACCGCCACTCCGGAAAGTCTTTTCTGTTCTTCGATGTTGATTCCCAATTTGGCAAAGGTGGCCAGTAATTCAGGATCCACTTCATCCAGGCTTTCAAGCTCCGGCTTTACTTTTGGGGCAGCATAATATCTGATGGCCTGGAAATCCGGCTTCTCATACTTAATGTTGGCCCAGTCGGGTTCCGTCATTTTCAGCCAGATCCTGAAAGATTCCAGACGCCATTCCGTCATCCATTCCGGCTCTTCTTTTTTGGCAGAGATGGCACGGACGATATCTTCATTTAAACCGGTTGGAAACTCTTCGTAATCAATTTTGGTTTCCCACCCGAATTCATATTTTTTATTTTCTAGATCGACTCTTAGATCGTCTTCAGTATATTTATTCATTATTTTTTTTTAAAGATTTCAGAAGTCAAGCTTCAAATGTAATACGCTGCGTAACTTCTAATGTCTTTTCTATAAAGAAAAACTTTCACCGCACCCGCAAGTTCTGGATGCATTAGGATTGTTAAAAACAAATCCTTTTCCGTTTAATCCTCCCGAATATTCAAGAGTTGTTCCTGCCAGATAGAGGATGGATTTTTTATCTACAACAATTTTGATGTTGTTATCTTCAAAAATTTGATCAGTGTCTGTTTTTTGGTTGTCAAACTTTAAAACATATTCTAAACCAGAACATCCTCCGCTTTTTACCCCCACTCTTACAAAATCTTCGGCAGGGTTAAAGCCTTCTTCCGTCATCAGCTGAATCGCTTTTGCCTTCGCTTGGTCTGATACTTTTATCATTGTATTTATTTAGAATGATTTAATGATGCAAAAATACGAACAATAATTAGTATATAAAAATTAGCGATTTTATTTTATCGATTTTTATTATTGATCCTTTAACTTTGATAATATTTTAAAATCAAAACATAAATTCCTCATACAATGAAAAAACTAGGATTGATTGCTTTTGTTTTACTGATGCAGACTTCTTTCGCACAGGTAAACCGGTTTGTATACCAGGTTACGATGAAGCCGGATGCTTCCGATAAAAACGATACCAAAACCGAAAACGCCTATCTGGATATTTCTCCGGAAAAATCGTTGTTCTATTCCGAAAACAGGATCAAGCGGGATTCTGTGATGAAGGCAACGTTCCAGAGCGGTGGTGCACGAAGCTTTAACCGCGAGCAGATGCAAGGATTGCGTTCGAACATCAATTACTCCATTGAAAAAGATAAAAAAAGCCAGAAAATAACTTTTAAAGACCGGATCGGAAGGGATGTTTATACCTATGAAGAAGATCGTCCGCTCAACTGGAAAATACTGTCGGAAACTACCAAAATCGGAGATTATAAAGTTCAGAAAGCTGAAACGGATTTCGGTGGTAGAAAATGGACGGCGTGGTTCACGACAGATCTGCCTTATCAGGACGGTCCGTACAAATTCGGCGGACTTCCGGGGCTGATTGTAAAAGCAGAAGATGATAAAGGCGACTATTCTTTCGATTTAATGAAAAATTATAAAATTGATGATTTTCCTGCCATGAACCAGTTTGGAAATACCATTAAAGTAAAGAGAGGAGATTACGTAAAACAGCAGAAAAAATTCATGGAAGATCCCATGTTCTTTATGACACAAGGCGGTCAGATCAGAATTGGAGGTGAAGGCGGACCCCGTGGTGGTGGAGGTAATCCTCCGGCTGATTTCAGAAAAAGAATGGAGGAAAGGGTAAAAGATGAAGCGAAGAAAAACAGCAATCCGATCGAATTGCAATAACATAAAAAAACCTGAAGTAATCAAACTTCAGGTTTTTATTTTGGTAAAACAGGCTATTTCAAAAGCTGGTTGAAAGTATCTCCCTGTCTGATATCGCCGGTATTGTAGCCTTTCATAAACCATTCTTTACGTTGTGCAGAAGATCCATGGGTGAAGCTTTCCTGGTTGACATACCCCTGAGACCTTCTCTGGATATTATCGTCACCGACTGCTTCTGCCGCCTCAATCGCTGACTGGATGTCTCCCGGCTCAAGAATATGTTTGTCGGCATCGGTTCTTTTAGCCCATACGCCGGCATAGAAATCTGCCTGCAGCTCTGTGGCTACGGAAACCCTGTTCATTTCAGCTTCGGAATATCTGCCGCTTCTTCTCAGTTCATCCACTTTCTGGGTGGTTCCCAAAAGCGTCTGCACATGATGCCCTACTTCATGGGCCAATACATAGGCAACAGTAAATTCCGTAACCTTTGCACCGAATTTCTGTTGTAACTCATTGAAGAAACTCATGTCCATATAAACGGACTGATCTGCCGGGCAATAAAAAGGGCCCATAGCAGATTGCGCCATTCCGCAGCCCGATTGGGTAGCTTCTGAAAAAAGAATAATTTTTGGTGGGGTATAGGTCATTCCATTTTCCTGAAACACCTGATCCCAGGTTACAATGTTCCATTTTCCCATCATATCCACCATTTCTCCGACTTTTTTATCCTCTGCAGTAAGTTCTCTCTGCTCAGTTCTTGGAGATCCGGAACCGGAAGAAAGGATTGAAGAAGGATCCCCTCCGAGAAAAAATATAATCGCAGCGATAATCAGTGTTCCAAGCCCTCCGCCTACCATCGCTCCACCGCCCAGCCCGCGCCGGTCTTCCACGTTACCGCCTCTGTCGTCAGTCCATCTCATAGTTTAATTTTTTTATAGGTTAAATTTAAAATTATTATCTTACTAAATAATTACTTTTGTGAAAAATTATGCCAAAGTGAGAAGAATTAAACAAATCTCTTTCATGATCCTTTTAGCAGGTGTTTTTTCCTGTAATGAGAAAGAATATAAGGAAGACGAAGTCAACAGTGTAGACAGAAAAGCGTCGATAGAAACGGAACTTTCAGTAGAGCATATCGATACGGCGGATGTGCTGGTAACCCGGCACAAAATCTGGAAGGATAAAAAGCTCTTTAAAGAAATTATAAAGAGAGATACGATCCCAAGTCTTGGCGATACACTGATGGAATCTGAAGATAAGGACGGGGTTGTTCACAAGGATAATAGCAAAAAAGATTACGAATTTTATATTACGGTACAATAATGAAAAAGTCGGGTTCTGTAAAATTGCTTTTCGTAACGGGAATCCTTGCGGCCTGTTCGCAGGAGAAGCCTAAAGATGAATGGAAGAATGAGAAAAGGGTCTATATGAGATCTGATACTACGGCTTCCTATTCAAGAACGCATGGCTTTATGCCGGGATTTTTCTGGTATCACGCATTCCGGCCTTACGGCGCTTACAGCAACGGAGGTTATCACCGGACCGGCTACTACAGTGATGCCATCAGTTCGAAATCCAACATCGGGAGAAGTTCTTATAAAGGGAGTGTAATCAGGGGCGGCCTTGGAAGAAGCGGCTTCAGGGCATCATCATAAACATGAAGAGAACAGCATCACAATTCCGTAAAAACTGGGAAGAAAAACTCGAAGGTCTGGGCTTCGGCTATCATTCCCTGGAAGAGCTTTACTGGGATGAAAGCCATTATTACGAATTCTCCATGCAGGAGGTCGGTATAATTGAAAAGGCAACGGCCGAATTGTGGCAGATGTGCCTGGAAGCGGTAGACTACATTATTGAGAAAAACCTCTGGAACCGTTTCAGTATTCCCGAATGGTTCAGGAATTATATCGTCACCAGCTGGGAAGAAGACCATCCTTCAGTGTACGGGAGATTCGATTTCGGTTTTGACGGGACCAACCTGAAGCTGCTGGAGTTCAATGCGGATACACCGACTTCGCTGTATGAAGCTTCCGTAATCCAATGGTACTGGCTGCAGGAAATGTTTCCGGAAAGGGATCAGTTCAATTCCATCCATGAAAAGCTGGTGGATTACTGGAAATACCTCACGCAATATATGAACCCGCATTATATTTATTTCGCTTCATTAACGAATATCGAGGATGTTACGAATGTAGAATACCTGCGCGACTGTGCAACACAGGCGGGCTTCGAGACCGAGTTCATCCCGATTCAGGACATCGGCTGGGCAGAAGAAATTAAGGAATTTATTGCCGGAGACGGTTCCGTGATGGATTATATTTTCAAGCTGTATCCTTACGAATGGATTATTGAAGACGGCTTTGGTGAAAAACTGGTTGAAAACGGGTTCCGTTCCCAATGGATCGAGCCGGCCTGGAAGGTTCTGCTTTCTTCAAAAGCAATCCTGCCTATCCTTTGGGAAATGTATCCGGATCATCCTTATCTGCTGCCTGCTTATTTCGAACAGAAAAGCCTGAAAGATTTCGTTAAAAAACCGGTCTATTCCAGGGAAGGCGCCAATATTATTTTATACAAAAACGGGATTCCTGTAGAAGAGAATTCCGGAGCTTACGGAAAAGAAGGTTTCATTTACCAGCAATCATTCGACATTCCTGATTTTAATGGCAATTATCCTGTAATCGGAAGCTGGGTGATCGGTCAGGAACCTGCCGGCATCGGCATCAGGGAAAGTGTTCGACTGATCACCAATAACCAAAGCCGGTTTGTTCCGCATCTGATCAGCGGTTAAGCCTGTTTTTTTTCAGCCAGTATGAAGTCGACTGATAAGCAGAGATGATCGTGTTCACCAAAGCTTTATTCTGATCTTTTTCTTTTAACGGATTTTCATCAAAATAAATATTGAATTCAGGGGAAAGTTTATTCTTCTGCTGAATCAATGCATACTGCTTGACTTTCCGTACCGGGGAAATAATCGTTAAATGGTTGTCTTTGATGAGCCCTAAATCTTCGTAGGTCGCTACATAGGCCTTTGGCTTAAATTCTTTGGTCAAAACATCCTGGCCTAAAAATTTCGACTGATACCTGAAGTTCAGCAGGCCGAAAAGGGTAGGCATTACATCGATCTGCGACATGGTTTGGGTAAACTTATGAGGTTTAATAAATCCTTCCGAGAAGATTAGGGCCGGAATCCTGTACTTGTCCATTGGGAGTTCCATATCTCCTGCGCTGGAAGCACAGTGGTCGGCAATGATAACGAATACGGTATTTTTATACCAGCTCTGTTTCTGGGCCATTTCAAAGAATTTCCTTAGGGAATAATCGGTATATTTTACCCCGCCTTCACGGGATTTCACATCGCCCGAAATATCAATTTTTCCGTTCGGATAAGTGAAAGGGCGGTGGTTGGAAACCGTCATCCAGTGGTTAAAAAACGGCTTTCCCGATTTCGCTTCCGTGTTCATGGTGCTGATGGCTTTTCGGGCCATATCTTCATCTGCGACACCCCAGACATTAGCAAAGGTAATTTCTTCCGGGGTAAAATTATTACGGTCTACGATGTCATAGCCGTTCCCCTTGTAGAAATCTTCCATATTGTCAAAATAACTGTAGCCACCGTATAAAAATTTCACATTATAGCCTTTTGATTTAAAAACGCTGCCCGTGGTAAATTTATTTTTATTGTTTTCCCTTTTAATAATACTTTCTCCAGCTGTCGGCGGAATGCAGAGCGTCAATGCTTCAAGGCCGCGCACCGTTCGGTTTCCTGTCGCATACAGATTGGTGAACATCAGTGACCGGTCCGCCAGGCTATCCAGAAACGGGGTAATCTTCTGCGTATTTCCGTAATGGGCCAAAAAATCAGCGGATAAGCTTTCAATCGAAATCAGAACGACATTCTTCTTCACTTCAGGCGCTACCGGAATGATATTTCTCTGCAATACTGGCGGAGCAAACTGGCTTAAAAAGTTCTTTTCTGCCTGCTGTTGGTTGATTTCAGGATAAAACTGGAAATAGTCAAGTTCATTGTGGGTGAATGCCCAATAGAATTTCGGCAGTCCGTTGGCTTGGATTTCTTCTCCGAAAAGATTAGTGCTTTTAATTTTCGTGGTGAAGTTCAATCCGAATATACTGATCCCGCATAAAACCAGATAGGAACCCATCAAAATGGTTTTTTGTTTTAAGTTAGGAAGTTCTGAAAGTTCATTTTTCGTTTTTCTGTAAATGAAAACCGCAATGGCTAACGTTACCGAAGCAATGGCCAGGAATAAAGGAATCACCGGATAACTTTCCATAATGTTTCCAATTACTTCATTGGTATAGATGAGGTAATCGACGGCAATGAAATTATATCTTAACCCGAATTCATTATAAAAGAAATATTCGCTTACGGCATTGAAGACAATGAGTAAGACATAAAGAGAAATGGTAATGAAATACAGGCTGTTCCGTATCTGAAGACGCCTTTCCGGAAGGAAGAACATCAGGGCAAAGAATACGATCTTCAGGCCTATAAATGCGAGTGCGATTTCCGCAATCGATCCTCCGTACTGTTTAAAGATATTATCCGGGATAAGGAGAATATACAGAAACAGCAGGATAAGCATACCTAAGATGATCTGTCCGTAGGGTTTCTGGTATTTTGAATTGGATAAAAACAAAAAGTACAGGGCCAGGAAAGGACAGGTTAATATAAAAACCAGGACATCATTCAGCACGCCCGTCAGCAGGATCTTCAGGATTTCAAAAATACCGAAACTTGCCGTAGTGATCGGGTGAAATAAAAAAACGATTCTTGTGATAAGGGAAATGGTGAGGTATAAAGCCCCTAAATAGACAAAGGGCCTGATTTTGTGAGCAAACATCTGTGTAAACTGAATATTAATTCCACAAAATTAATAATTAGGTATTATTTTTTGACAGATATTCTTAAAATCTCATAAAAATTAGAAACTTTATAAATGTTTAAAAAAAGATTAAAAAATTAATATTCAAATAGTATAATTTAAGCTCTTTTTTGCGATGTATATAAATAAAAAAGGACTATTTTACATAGTCCTTATATTTAAATAATAAAAAGTGTTAAATTAAGAATGGCCGAAACCGATGTTTCCTTTTTTGCCGGAAAGATTTTTCCTGAAGTCGATCATTCTCAGGGCAGTAACGGCTGCTTCAACCCCTTTGTTTCCAAGATCACCACCGCTTCTTGCTATCGACTGTTCTTTGGTGTCATCCGTTAAAACGCAGAAAATAGTCGGGGTATCGGTTAAGATATTGCAATCTTTGATTCCCTGGGCTACTGCCGAGCAAACGTAATCGAAGTGGGGAGTCTCGCCACGGATCACACATCCGATGGAAATTACCGCGTCGAATTTACGTTCCTTGCACAGCTGCATGCTTGCATAGTTCAGTTCAAAAGCACCCGGAACCGGAAAAAGTCTGATGTTTTCAGGTTTTACGCCTTCCTTATGAAGGATTTCCAGTGCGGCATCACGAAGATTGTAGGTTACAAAATCATTCCACTCAGAAAAAACAATGCCGATAGAAAACTCATCGGCATTGGTTATATGAAGTGGCTTGTAATCTGAAAGATTAACTGTTGCCATTATTTAGTAATATTTAGTCATTTCGATATAAGAATCCGACATTCCGTTGTCGTAATCCTGATATTTTTCATCTATGTTTGCAAAATACTTTTTCGCTTCTGCATTTTTCTTTAATCCCAAGGCTACAATCCCTGCTTTTCTTGTGAAATAATAGGTAGTATAAGGATCGTCTGAAGCGGAAGCTGCTTTGTCTAATAACTGCAATGCTTCGTCATTTTTATTAAGTCCTGATTTTGCATCAGCCATAGCACCGTATTTCATCGCCATCAGCGTTTTGTTGTCAGACGAAAATTTATCAAGAAGATCATAAGCTTCCTGAAATTTCCCTTCTTTAAACTTCAATAAACCGGCATTATAAGCAGAAAGTTCGCCAACTGCTGTCCCGGAATATTCATTGTATGTTCCCAGGAACCCCGGATTTGCAGCAGATTTACCGCCCAACGCTTCTTTATCTTTTCCGTCAGCAAGATTTTTCTGAGCTGCCAGGAAACCTTTTACAGCTTCCACGTTTTTAGGGGCTACTACAAATTGTTTGTAACCGAAGAAACCCAGAACGCCCAGCACAAGTATTCCGAAAACAACCGCCAAAGGCTTCGAATATTTTTCAATGAATCTTTCCGTGTTTAAAGCTTCTCTGTCAAGATCTTTAAAAAACTCAACCGTTTCTTTACCCTCTTGCTCGTTTGTAAGTTTTGCCATAAATTATTAAAAATTGAAATGCAAATTTAATTGTTTCTGAATGATTTACAAAATACTTTCTGCGTATTATTGACGAAATGTTGTGAATTATAAATTATCCGCCGCCGAATGATGCTGTTTTACCATAAAAAATGCTTCATGAGCGGTTTCATAAAGCATTTTATATAGATTCCGGGAATGTTTAATATTCCAGGATATGATAGACTTCTGCATTGAACTTTTTCAGTTTTTCTTCCCCTTTCAGGCTAGTAAGCCCGATCAGAAAGCTGAACTGCGCTACGGCAGCACCCTGTTTTTCCACCAGTTTAGCTGCCGCTTCGGTAGTTCCGCCGGTAGCCAGCAGGTCGTCGTGGATCAGGATTCTCTGTCCGGGTTTAATCTGTCCTTCGCGGGTCTCGATCACTGCGCTTCCGTATTCCAGATCATACTTTTCCGAGATCACCGGCGGTGGCAGTTTTCCTGCTTTCCGGATCAGGATGAAAGGAACTTCAAGGGCAACTGCGATAGCAATCCCGAAGAGATAACCCCGGCTTTCGATTCCGCATACGGCATCTACCTTTCCTCTGCTTACTGCAGCCAGATCTGCAATGACTTCTTCATATAATTTTGAATCCAGAAAAACAGGAGAGATATCCTTGAACTGAATTCCCGGAATCGGAAAATCAGGGATGTTTTCGATGGTTTCTTCTAGTTTCCGGATTAATTCGTGTGATGCCATGTTTATTTTATGGATTAATTCTGTAGCTGGAAATTTTCCAGTCTCCGTTTACATTTTTAAGCCCGAAGGTTACTTTCAGGGCTGTCGTTTTCCCACTTTTGTCCGTTACGTCATACGTTGCATTTACGCTGGCTGAACTGGCGTTGGACGCATTGGTGGTAATATTTTTTACACTTACATTCTTTACCGAACCGAATCCTGAGGTAGGGTTGGCAAAAGATTCGTAGCTTCCCCAACTTGGGTTGCTTGCGGCATTGTAAGCCGCTTTCAGGTTCTGTGCGCTTACATTGTTCAGAAAGCCGGTTACCGTGGTTTTAGGATCTGCTGCCGGTTGTTTCGGGGCAGCCGGTGTTGTAGCAGGAGCAGTAGCATTCGGATCGGTACCGGTTGCCGGGATCGTAGCATTCGGATTGTTCGGATCGATTACGGCAGGATCTTCCGGTACTGCCAAAGAATCTACTACCGGTGCTGCCGGAACTTTCAGGAGGTCAGGATTCACATCCAATCCGACTTTCGTCATTTTGAATGTTTTCGCCGTGGTCTTTACGGAAACCGTGATGTCGATTTTATTATCCATTACCTTAGCTGCCGGAATGGAGGAGAATTTTAAATTGAATCCTTTGAATTTATTATCCTGCATTAAGTTTTTCGCCGTTAACAGCTTTACGCCGTTGCTGAACACTTCAAGGGTCGCTTCAAGGCCGGCTCCGGTAAAGGATACAGGATTCCCTGCATTGTCTACCAGTCTCGGTACGATCTGGAGAGCTGTCGGTGCACCCAGTCCGTCATCGCCGGTGGGTCTGGCCGTAATGCTTAATGAATTTGCTTTTACATCATTCGGATCGGTTTCTTTTGCCGTTTCATTACCGAAAATATTCATTTCTCCTAAGGAAGGCGGAGCGGTACTGGCCCATTCGATGCCGTTTTTCTGAGCTACCTGGTCTGCCATCGTCATAATTTCAGGAACCTTTTTCCCATCGATCAGCTGGCCGAGCGCCTTCAGTTCGGCAACATCGCCGTCTGCTTCCACCCCGAAAGTTTTCAGGATATAGAGCGCTTCATTGAATTTAATCTGCTGAATCGTCGGAAGACTGGCCGTCATATCATTGATACTCGACTGTAAAGTTTTGGTATTGGTAGCATCTACATGATCTTTCTTGCATGCTGTAAAAAGCAACAGGCTGAAGATGAGTAGAAAGGACAATTTTTTCATTTTTTTCCGTTTGCCACAAATTTAGTAAAAACCCTTTAGGTGTAAGTGTTTTTATTTTCTTTTTATTTATTTCTACCGGTAAGCTCGATGCTGTTGTTGTTTTGTGCAATGTGTTCTTTCATTTGTTTTTCTGCATCTCTCATCTCTTTCGTCAATGAGAAGTCATCGGATATTTTTACATCTGAAGGAATCTGCTCCATCATCTGTCTGATCCCTGCAAGAGGATCTTTTTTATATTGGTCGTATTTTTCCGTAAACTTTTCTTTTGTGATTAATAGCCCGGTCTGGTTCATTAAGCCTTCTACCGCTGAAGCTTCCGCGATATGATCTATTTTTCTGTTGCCTTTCAGTTCCCATGAATAGTTGCCTGCTTCATCACTGACTTTTACAATTAATCCCGGCAGTCCGTAAAATTTATAAGGCCCGTCCGGGAAAGGAATGTCTGTGGTAAACCAGGCGATCCATTTTCTTCCGCCAAAATCGACGGTTGCTTTTTGGGCATTGTAAGTTCTGATCTTCTGTTTCTCATCTGAAATTTTCCAAATTAGGCTTGGATCTTCGCGGTAGGAATAATAAT
Source organism: Chryseobacterium sp. SN22 (assembly GCF_008329705.1). Classification (GTDB taxonomy): domain Bacteria; phylum Bacteroidota; class Bacteroidia; order Flavobacteriales; family Weeksellaceae; genus Chryseobacterium. The sequence goes on from NZ_VTSX01000020.1 coordinate 17,928, forward strand.
CTATGGCAATGCGATCCTTATACAGAACCTCGCGGATCGGGTAGCTTTTAGAAATCTGATGCGTAAACCGGGCACGTCTATTGCCCATTCTCTTGAAATCCGGAAAGCCCGTATTTGAAGCTTCTTTTATCACGACATTTGCTATTGAATCTATCTGAATGTTTTCGTAAGATTGATAAAGGGATTTGCTCTGATCAATATCCAGTACCATCATTTCTTTTTCAAGTTTTGCAGAATCCTTGTTGGGTTTGTAGGTCAGCTCATAGAAAAACCGGTTTGCCGAATTCTGTGCATTCAATAAAGCCACTGTCGTAATCAGAATGACTTGTAAAACTTTTTTCATAGGAGAAGTTTTTAGAAGGTTATAGTTAATTTTTTGTATAGAGTGCATTGATATTCTGTTTTTCTTGCAGGTCTTCTTTTAAGAAGGAATCAAGAGCATTCTGCATATCCGGAAAAGAAGGGTTCTCCCAATAGTTTGAGGTATAATAACTTGTGCCGAGATCAAATCTTATTTTATCATTGTTTTTAGTATTACCGAAATCCAATGCGGTAGGATAGAAATTAGTATAAATGTTAACGACGTTGTACGTCGGTTCTTTTTTGTATTTCAGCTTCATGGTCGAACTTTCGCTGTATTGTAGAAGATCTTCCGGTTGTTTCCGGGAGTTCCGGGTGTAGGCGATACGGGTACTGTATTTTACATCAGAAAAGTGAAATCCAAGTAAGGTCAATTCCTTTTCCTGAAGGCGTTCTTCTTTTATTTCGATTTCATCTCTTTGGCTGCCTTCCGTCTTATGGAAAACCATGTTTTTGTTTTTTTTATATGGATTGGTACCTTCAATTCGTTTCATCTGTGGGAGATGCATATATATGCTGTAATCCCAGGAAGAAAATTTCTGTGAATCCCATTCTGCTCTAGGCATTCTAAAAATCCGGTACTGCTCGATGCAGGTACTTTTCAGTTTTTTGGTTTTACGGTCAAAAATATAGGTTACAATTCCGTCAGCATATCCGTTGATGGTATTGTTAAGGGTTGCATAAGTATTGAAGTTGCCTTTTACATAAAGGTACTTTGCAGAATCCTCCGTTCGGGGCTTATCCGTTTTTTCAGATGTTGAATTGTTATTCTGCGCATTGATCAGGCTGTACAGTGTCATCATTAAGAATAGCAGCGTACTTTTTTTCATAGGATATTATTTATAATTGAATGTATATTTATAAGGACAACTTTAAAAGCGAAAAGGTTTCAAAAAATAAATATTTTATTGTTAATAAAAAAGACTGATGAGCATCAGTCTTTTTCGGTTATTTTCCAATGTATTCTATGAAAAAATTCTATAACTTTAAAATGATGGAAAACGTTTGCAGAAGGTATTTTAAGACTTAAATGCTGAGAGGCAAATGCGTTATTTTGCATTGGGCTTTTCTTTTAAATCTTCTTTGAAAAAGCTGCTGAAAACAGGCTGCATATTCGGGAAAGCAGGGTTTTCCCAATATTTCGAGGTATATTGGCTGCTGTTGATGTCAAACTGCATTTTCTCCATTTTCTCATTACCGAAGTCTATATCTATAGGATAAAAATTGTTGTAAATGGCAATGTCATTATATTGAGGCTCACTTTTATGTTTTAATTTGATAAATCTGATAAGGTTATATTCCAAAAGGTCTCTGAGTTCCTTTCGGGAATTTGGAACATATGAAATATTGAGAATATTTTTAGCATCAGAAATACGATATCCCAAAAATCCCATCTCTTCATCATTGGTGATTTCCGTAAGCTCGATCTGGTCTTTCTTATCGCTTTTCAGTTCTTTGAAAATAATGTCTTTCTTGGTTCTGTACCCATCAATATTTTCGATGTTTTTTAGTCTCGGGACTTTTAAAAACATTCCGTAATCCCAGGAAGAAAGTTTTTTACGGTCCATTTCTGCATTTTCCAGCCTGAAGATCCGGTACTGTTCGACCTGCATGCTTTTCAGTTTTTTAGTCTTGTTATCAAAAATGTAAGTTACAATTCCGTCTGCGTAGGAATTCAATTTGTTGTTCAGGGTAACATAGGTATTGAAGTTTCCCTTTACAAAGAGATATTTTGCCGGTTTCTCCTTTTTAATAACAACGGTCTCGATGTCTTTAATCCGATCATTAATTTTAATCACCTCCTGATTAAAATCCGAGTAGGCTAATGTGGCGACTGGGATATTATCACATACCAGCTGAAATTTCTCCTGCTTCGGTTTTAAGGATTGCTTGTTTATTTTACCATCAATATCCGAGAATGCTACAATGCTCCCGTCTTTTGCGAAAACCGAAACTTTGGGCAAAGGCTTATTGGTTTTTTCAGAAATAAAGGTAATGGTTTGCGCATGAAATAGATTTAATATGAATGCCAAAAATAATAGGATTAGACTTTTTCTCATAGCTTTATGAATTTAAATTGTAGTATTTATAATATCAGAAATTAACAAAAGGTTTCAGGCTAATATTTTTATTGCAAACAAAAAAGGCAGATGGCCGCCACTCTTTATTAGTTACTGCACAAAAATATTCTATGAAAAGTGCCTGTGAATTTACTTTTTCCAGAGAAGTCCTCGACAGCATATTTCTCTGGTTAAAAAAGTATGTGGAAACCACTTTATTTTTCATTTGGTTTTTCCTTTAAATCATTTTTGAAAAACGAGCTGAAGACCTTCTGCATATTAGGAAAGGAAGGATCTTCCCAGTAAGAGGTCTGGTAACTACTGTTGCTCTTGTTGAATCTTACTTTTTTAATATCATTATCATTACCAAAACTATATTCTGTCACATAAAAATTATTGTATAAAGCTAATTGAGTAGGTTCTGGTTTTTCTTTATATTTAATTTTTGAGTAGCGTACCTCACTATATTCCAGAAAATCTCTAAGCGTTTTTCCTGATTCTTTTTCAAAAGATAGGTTTATAATTTTTTTAAAATCATAAAGGGTTATTCCGAAAGACGTAGATCCTTTTTCCGAGCCGATTCTATCTATGATTTCAATTTGATCATTTTTGTCGCCCTTTAGTTCTTTAATATTCTTTTTTCCGGTTTTGTATTCTTCTGGGTTTCCTACGTATTTAAGTCTTGGGATTTCTAATCCTGCTGTGTAAGATGAGAAAGCCCCATTTGGTTCAGTCTGCAATGAAAAGATTCTGTATTGTTCTACATTCGTACTTTTCAGTTTTTTTGTTTTATTGTCGAAAATATAGGTTATGATTCCGTCGGCATAAGATTTGAGTTGATTGTTGACGATTACGTAGGTATTGAAATTTCCTTTGATAAGAATATACTTTGCCGGCTTTTCGTTCTTAATCACAACGGGTTCAATGTCCTTGATTTTATCATCAAGTTTTATAATATCTTTATTTATTTCTGAAAAAGTAAGCTGTGCTAAAATAACATTGTCATACACCAGCTGAAATTTTTCCTGATCTTGTGTTATTAAATTTTTATCAATCTTACCATCAATATCCGAATATGCAACAATGCTCCCGTCTTTCGCGAAAACCGAAACTTTGGGCAAAGGCTTATTGGTTTTTTCAGAAATAAAGGTAATGGTTTGCGCATGGGCGACCTGGAATAATAAGACGAAAAAAAGTAAAAAGAAAATCTTCTTCATGGTGTTGGGTTTAATATTTGAATTAAAATCAGTTCTTAATACTAAGACAGCTAAAAATTGAAAAAGGTTGCACGATGCTTTAAATTTTTTTCATTATGACACAAAAAAAGACTGATCATATCGATCAGTCTTTCTATTTTATCTTATTATAAATTCCTTAAAAAGGATACTCATAAATTTCAGATTCGTGTAGGTAAGGATTTCCTGTAGGGATAAGCTTAAGTTTAGATAATGCAGAAAGCACGGTAAACATAAATAATCCAACTACGAAAAGAATCGCTCCTAGAATCAGGATAAATACTTCAGGGGTTTTCCAGTATGGTCCTACCGTTCCAGGCATTACCATGTTGAAGTAATCCAGGATGTGACCGCAGATCACTACGATCGCCATGATGGTAACCACTTTGTAGTTTCTCTTGATACTGCTGCTCACCAATACCAATAACGGTAATAAGAAGTTTACAATAAGCATTGGTAAGAAAGTAGGGGAGTAGTGCTGGAATCTTCCGAAGAAGTAGTTTACCTCTTCCGGAATGTTCGCATACCAGTAAAGCATAAACTGTGCAAACCAGGTATACGTCCAAAGCATACTTGTAGCAAATAAAAATACACCCAGATCATGCAAGTGGTTATCATTGAATTGCGGAAGGTATCCGTTTTTCTTTAAATAAACACTTAACAGGATGATTACTGCAATACCACTTGAAAGGCAGCTCACCATAGAATACCAGATATACATGGTAGAATACCAGTGAGGATCGATAGACATCAACCAGTCCCAAGCCCAGGCTGCAGAGGCAAATCCGAAGAATGCGATATATCCTACTGCCCATCTGTAAAGCATCTGGTATTCGGTTCTGGATTTTGTTTCGTCAACTTTTTTAGACTGAGCCTTCAGCTTCCATGCGAAGAAAGAAGCACCCAATACATAGATGAAAGTTCTTACGGCATAGAAAGGAATATTTAAGAAGATTCTCTTTTCAAACAGGATCACGTCAAAATGAGGTGAGTTTGGATCCGTAAGTTCCGGATCCATCCAGTGGAAAAGATGTCCCTGGTGGGTAATATTCAATAACATCAGGATGATCAGGATCGCACCTCCATAAGGAATATAAGAAGCAATCGCTTCCATTACACGGGTAATGATGATCGGCCATCCTGCATGGGCAGCGTGCTGAATAGAGTAGAAGAATAATACGCAGCAGCTTACGCCGAAGAAAAATACAGCTACAAAATGTATGGCCGCTAAAGGCTGGTTGTGTACCTGAAGTTCAGCATGCTCAAGGTGAGCCGCATGATCCTGAGGACCTACCATTTCACTTGAGTGCGTAGGAGCGTCATGACCTGAAGCATGAAGCGCTTCCATCATGTGTTCTATTCTTTCTGTAGAAATTCCTTTATTTAAAAAGAAACCGATACCAAACAGAACTAAACCTACAACAAGAAGGATTATAGAAGTTGATTTTAATTTTGGTGAAAAACTATACATTTCTTTTCTTATTTTTTAGTTTCGGTAGTCGTTTCTGGTTTCGCCTCAGCTGTAGCCGGGGCTGCGGTTGCAGATGCTGTAGTGGCTGTAGCCGTGGCGGTTGCAGCAGCAGGTGCGGCAGCTCCTTTTTTGAAGGCATTCATCACATACATGGCTACTCTCCATCGGTCTCCTGCATTCAGCTGGCCAGCATACGATCCCATCGCATTTCTACCGTTTGTTATTACATAATGAACAGACCCTACAGTAATTTCCCTGTCAGCATAGTTCGGCACACCGGAGAAAGCTCCGGATTGTACGATTGGCCCCTGTCCGTCACCGCCTACACCGTGACAAGCGCCACAAGTTTTCTCGAAAAGGTTTTTCCCTCTTTCAAGATCCTTTGCTGCATTGGCAGGATTCAAAGGAGAGGCGGTTACTGTTTTGGAAGCGTCATAACCTGCATTATACTGATCCGGTGTTGTAGGAAGCAAAGCTTCTTCAAAAATACCGTCTTTGTTCTGTGGAACAGATCCTTCTACCGGGGTAAGCCCTGTAGCTCCGTTGTTTCTTACAAAAGCAGGGATTTCATTTTCATGATCTGAATAGGCATCCTGAGCTTTCATTAATGGATCATAAGCTACCGGGAAATACATATCCGGGAAATAAACCAGCGGTGTATTGTCTTTCGGTCCGCAAGAGTTAAGTAAAACGGCTGTTAAACCTAAAACTGCTGTAATTCTTAATACATTCTTTTTCATTTTAAGCATCTTTAACCGTTATTTCTTCAACTCCCGTTTCAATAAGCAACTGCTTTACAGATTCTACATCCTCAGTTACAAATTCCATCATGAATTTATCATCCGTTGTTCTCGGATCCGGGTTTTGTGCCGGTGCTCCGGGATACATTTTGTTTCTTACCAGAAATGTCAATGACATCATGTGAGCGGCACAGAATACCATAAGCTCGAACATCGGTACGACGAATGCAGGCATATTGTGTCCCCAGTCGAAAGCCGGTTTACCACCGATATTCTGCGGCCAGTCGTGATTCATCACATACCAGGTTAAAGTAGCTCCGATCGTCACCCCGTAAAGAGCGTAAAGAAAGGCGGCATCAGAAATTCTTGTTTTCTTTAAACCTAAAGCTTTGTCTAGCCCGTGAACCGGAAACGGAGTATATACTTCGTTGATTGCGATTCCTTTATCGTTGAATGCCTTAACGCCGTTCATCAAATCGTCGTCGTCGGCATAAAGTCCGTATACAATTTTAGTGGTGCTCATCTCCTTCTTTTGCTTTATAAGTTTCACCTGAGATTTTCAAAATCGATTTTAATTCGGCCTGTGCGATTACAGGGAATGTTCTTGCGTATAATAAGAATAATACAGAGAAGAACCCAATTGTTCCTAAGTATACACCCACATCAATGATCGTTGGCTTAAACATCGTCCAAGATCCAGGTAAGTAATCTCTTGAAAGGTTGATAACGATAATGTCAAAACGTTCAAACCACATACCGATGTTGATGATCAGTGCAATAATGAAAGTTGCAATAATGTTGGTTCTCACTTTCTTGAACCAGAAGAATGCAGGGATAATCAAGTTACAAGTAATCAGCGCCCAGAATGCCCACCAGTAAGGTCCTACGGCAGCACCCGGAGAAAGATATGTAAAGTCTTCGAATCTTGATCCTGAATACCATCCGATGAAATATTCTGTAGCATAAGCTACCGTTACCATACCACCGGTTAAGATGATAACGATGTTCATAATTTCGATATGGTACATCGTGATGTAATCTTCAAGGTGACATACTTTTCTCGCGATCAACAACAGCGTCTGTACCATGGCAAATCCTGAGAAGATCGCACCGGCAACGAAGTAAGGAGGATAGATCGTAGAGTGCCATCCTTTAATTACCGACGTGGCGAAGTCAAAAGATACCGTGGTGTGTACCGAGAATACAAGCGGTGTAGCCAAACCTGCAAGAACCAAAGAAAGCTCTTCGAATCTCTGCCAGTGTTTTGCCTTACCACCCCAACCGAAGGCAAGGAATGTATAAATCTTTTTAGTCCACGGTGTTTTGGCTCTGTCTCTGATCATTGCAAAGTCAGGAATCAATCCCATGAACCAGAATACGGTAGATACCGAGAAATATGTTGAAATTGCAAACACGTCCCAAAGTAGAGGAGAGTTGAAGTTCCCCCAAAGAGACCCGAACTGGTTCGGTAAAGGGAATACCCAATATCCTACCCAAACTCTACCCATGTGGATTACCGGGAAGATGGCTGCCTGTACTACCGCGAAGATCGTCATCGCTTCCGCAGATCTGTTTACAGACATTCTCCATCGCTGTCTAAATAATAATAATACCGCTGAGATTAGTGTTCCGGCGTGACCGATACCTACCCACCATACAAAGTTAGTGATATCCCAACCCCAGTTAATAGTTCTGTTAAGTCCCCATGCTCCAATACCTGTTCCGATGGTATACGCGATACACCCGAATCCATAGATGAATAGAACCAGGGCTGCATATAGTGAAATCCACCATAGTTTGCCTGCTCTTTCTTCGATAGGTCGTGCGATATCTTCCGTAATATCGTGATAAGTTTTGTGACCAATAATTAGAGGTTCCCTTATCGGAGCTTCGTAATGTCCTGACATTTTTTACCTATTTATTATTTAAACTTTATTTTTCTACTCTGTTTCTTACTTTCGTATGATAGAACACGTTTGGCTTGGTTCCGATCTCTTCAAGTAAATAGTATCTTCTGTTATCAGCATATAATTTTCTGATTTCAGATTCTTTGTCATTCATATCTCCGAACTGGATAGATCCTGTAGTACAAGCTTTTGAACATGCTGTCTGGAACTCTCCGTCTTTTACGATTCTACCTTCTTTTTTAGCTTCAAGAATAGTAGTCTGAGTCATCTGGATACATAGTGAACATTTCTCCATTACCCCTCTTGTTCTTACCACAACATCCGGATTCAGTACCATTCTTCCAAGATCGTTATTCATGTTGAAATCGAACTTGTCGTTCAGGTTATACGTAAACCAGTTGAAACGTCTTACTTTATAAGGACAGTTGTTTGCACAATATCTTGTACCGATACATCTGTTGTAAGCCATGTGGTTCTGCCCCTGCTTACCGTGTGAAGTTGCCGCTACCGGACATACTGTTTCACAAGGTGCATGGTTACAGTGCTGACACATTACCGGCTGGAAGATCACATCTGGATTATCCGCAGGGTGGTTCAATGCACCGCCTTCTTTGCTAAATGCTGTTCCGTACAATTCAGGAACGGCCATTCCTTCTTTTAATCCTTCATATACTTCTACTTTCTGTCTTGCAGAATAGTAACGGTCGATTCTTAACCAGTACATATCTCTGGACATTCTGATCTCCTCTTTACCTACAACAGGAACGTTGTTCTCTGCCTGGCAGGCAATGATACAAGATCCGCAGCCGGTACATGAGTTCAGGTCAATTGACATATTGAAGTGAGGTCCGTCCGTATCATCAAAAGCATCCCAAAGATCGATTTTTCTTGCAGGAAGTGCTCCGCTGATGGTATGGTATTCCAAAGGTCTGTTCCATCCTTTATGCTCATCATCGAATGCTACGTTTAAGAAATCAGCCAAAGGAACTTCCTTCGCAATTTCGTAACGTCCCATCAGGGTATTCTGTAGCTGGATCCCGGCAAACTCGTGGTCTTCACCTGTTTTTTCGATTTTAACATTGGAAACCGCTAAGTTGGAACCGTCGAATAAAGGATAAGCATTTACCCCTGTATCCGCTGTTGCTCCTGAATTTTTCTTACCGTAACCAAGCGCAAGACCTACCGATCCTTCTGCCTGTCCCGGCTGAACAAATACAGGAACATCTTTGATCGTAACTCCGTTTACCGTAAGGTTAACAATAGAGCCGTCAAGCTGCATTCTTGCGTTAAGATCATTGTCGATTCCTAATCTTTCGGCATCTTTCGGAGACATCGTCAGGTAGTTATCCCAGGACATTCTCGTGAGTGGATCCGGTAATTCCTGCAACCAAGGATTGTTGGCCTGTGTACCGTCTCCCATCGCCGTTTTCGTGTACAATACCAATTCCAGGTCGGAAGGTTTGAAACCGCTTACTTCGGCAACAGCCTGAGCTCCGTTTCCTCCTGCATAAGCCAACGTCGTAGCATTTGAAGAAGTATTGATCCCGTTATATAAAGCTTTGTTGAAAGAAGTTCCTCCTAAAATAGAAGAAGCACTTGCTTTCAGGTAATCATAATAATTGTTGGCAGCATTGTTTTTACCATTTTTCCAAACCAATAGAGATTCTTCGATCTGTCTTGATTTGTAGATTTTCTGGATGGTAGGCTGCATTAATGAATATACACCGCTCTGAGGCTCGATATCTCCCCATGATTCAAGCCAGTTGGCTACAGGGATTACCGCTTTCGCCGCTTTGTACATTTCATTTTTCTTATCGGCAACTGCGATTACATAAGGAACTTTAGCTAAAGATTTTTTGAAATCTTCTCCTTTATAATAAGAATAAATCGGGTCTACGTTGTTTGCGATCAATACACCAACCTGACCTGCATTTACCCATCCCAGGAATTCCTGGAATCTTGCCTTATCGAAATTTTTAAGGAAGTTCGCCTTTCCAGTAAAAGCTACCGATCCTAATTTCTGGTTGATTAAGTGGGCTAAAACCTGCGCTCCTTTGGAGCCGTCAGCAAAAACAACTGCTTTGCTTCCTTTTGTCTGAAGTTCTTTTGCAATTTCATTAGCCGTTTTATCGGAAGAACCGCCGCCAACAACAGCGTTGTATACTTCAACCAATGTTTTGTTTACCTGGCTCGGCTTTAGTCTGATTCTTTCATCGGAATTAGCACCTGTAAGAGACATGTTGGATTCCACCTGAATGTGTCTCAACATATTTGCCCCCGGCTTTCTTGCTGCCGCGTAAGAAGATTCAAGGCTACCTCCGTTATAATCTCCTAAGAAATCTGCCTGGAAAGCAACAACCAATTCAGTTCCCTTAAGATCGTAAACAGGCAATGCTCTTGTTCCGAAAACTTCCTGAGCTGCGTCCAGACCTGCCGCGTAAGGATACGCATCATAGGTTACTAATTCTGCAGTAGGATATTTTGCTTTAAATTCAGCGAATAGTTTTTTGAAAGTAGGGGAAGCAAAAGAATGCGATAACAATACGATTCTTTTACCGGCTGCATTAGCCTCTTCCAATCCTTTGATTACAAAACTGTCTACTTTATCGAAAGTTTCGTCTTTCCCTTCTAATTTAGGCTGTTTTACTTTATCATTGTCATAAAGAGACAGTACGCTGGCCTGAGCTCTTGCGTTGGTTTTCCCTAAATCACCCGCTGCCGGGTTCGGTTCTATTTTGATAGGTCTTCCTTCTCTTGTTTTTACCAGAACACTTGCAAAATCGAATCCGTCGAAATAGGTTGAAGCGTAATAGTTGGGAATGCCCGGAATGATGTCATGCGGCTTTACCACATAAGGGATCGTCTTGATTACCGGAGCTTCACAGGCAGCCAGGGTCACGGCTGCTGTAGAGAATCCTAATAGTTTTAAGAAATCTCTTCTTGAAGTACCGGAACCGTTATTTTCCGCGTCTTCAAGGAAATCTTCTACAGGAATTTCTTCCTGGAACTCTTTTTGAGCCAGCTTATTGTTTAAAGCCGGATTTTTAAGTTCATGAATACTTCTAAATTGTATTTTGTTTGAAGCCATTTGATACTTCTAATTTTTAGTTATTAATAATGACATTTACCACACTCAATACCTCCAATTGCATCTACTGTAATCTTACCACCATCTTTAGGGTACTGCTTTTTCAGCTTGTCGTGTAGATTCTTGAAGTATTCTTTATTATAACCGTTGTTCATGTCAACTTCTGTTGTTCTGTGGCATTCGATACACCATCCCATTGTAAAGTCGTTCGCCATCTGTACAACGTTCATGGTGTCGATTTTTCCGTGGCAGGCTTTACATACCACATCGATTTTGTTGTTAGGATTCTTTTTGTTGAAAGAATTGATGATTGCCTGTTCTCCTGCTACAACGTGTTGTGCGTGGTTGAAGTATACGAAGTCCGGCATGTTGTGGATTCTTGTCCATTCAACCGGCTGTGTTTTTCCTGTATACTGTTGTTTTGCAGGATCCCAGCCTGTAGCTGCATAGATTTTCTGGATTTCTCCGTCGTAGAATGCTTTGTCTTTTCCTGGCTCCATATAGTGCTCGGCATTGTATTCGGAAATGGTCCGGTGACAGTTCATACAAACGTTCATTGAAGGAATTTCAGATACTTTTCCGTATTTGGCACTGGAGTGACAAAGCTGACAGTCGATTTTCTGTTCACCAGCGTGGATCTTGTGTGAGAAATAGATCGGTTGTTCCGGCTTGTACCCTTTGTAAACCCCGATCCACATCAGCCAGTTCCATACCCCGTAAGCCGCTAAAATGGCAAGGATTGCGATAAGGCCCTTGCCGATATAGTGGTATTTCTCGTAGATTTCGCTGAAAGATTTTACCCTGGATTCGTTAAGTCCTGCAAGATCCTCAGACTGGCCTAGTTTTACCAATTGTCTCAGTTTAACCAAGATCCAAACAAGAAGACCTGCAATTGCTAAAAGGGAAATGATCACTACGTTGGTTGTTGTAGAGCTTTGTGGTGCTGCATTTGCCGTTCCGGCAGCTGTTGTGTCTTTCGCAGCATCTGTTGCTGCCGGCTCCGGTGCCGGTGGATTAGTGGTGTAAGCTAAGATGTCGTCAATATCCTTATCGGTAAGATTTGGAAAGACCTGCATCTCTGTCTTGTTGTACTTTTCGAAAATTTCATTGGCGTACTTGTCTCCGGAAGCCCTAAGCTCCTTGTTGTTTTTGATCCACTTGTGAAGCCAGTCCTTGTCTACGCCACCTTCTGTCTTTACCCGTTCTACAACACCCTTGAGGGGTGGTCCTACAACTTGTTTGTCTAGTGCGTGACATGCAGTACAATTCGCTTTGAAAAGCTTTTCACCATTCTTAGGATCGCCGTCCTGCCCGTAAATTGAAGCACTGGTTGATAGCAATAAGCCTATTGCGATCAACGTTTGTCTATAATGCTTTCTCCAACTAATCATTTAAATTATCTTATGTTAGTAAATATTGAACATTCAATCAATCCCGCAAAAATAATATTTTTAACAGGAATTTAACGGTATATAGAAAGGGGAAAATGTCATTTCCGTTTAATTTGTAATTATTCTAAATAACTCTATTTGGTATAATTTTTTAATTTGTCTAAATTTGCGGAAACAACTTTAAATGAAAAATTTGATTAAAATATTTTCGTTCCTGTTTTTGGCTTCATTTTACAGCATTGATGCACAACAGGTTGTAAAAAAGGATACTTTGGCCGGTACGGAACTTACGATGACGATGGATTCCAGGGTAAATGCAGCGTTGGAAAGCATAGAAGATAAATGTGCAAAAACTTCTGCATCAATTGTTTCCAGAGACAGTGGTGGTGATTATGTCTCTTCAAAACCCTCCAGAATCTATATTCCGAGCCGGGAACTCACCAACGCGGAAATCTGCAGGAAAAATCCCAGGATTTTAGGGTATAAAATCCAGATTACGATTGTAAAAAGCAATGAAGAAGCCAATGAAGTAAAAGCTTATTTCAGAAAGCGTTTCCCTAATCTTAAAGTAGAGACGGATGCTTCTTTAAGACCGAATTACAAGATCCTTGCAGGAAGCTATTTCACGAAGCAAAGCGCCGCCGCCGATCTCTCCAAAGTAAGGGAATATTTTAAATCTGCAGTAGCCGTTCAGTACAGAATTTTCTGCGCCGAAGCAAAATAACTACTATAAAATTAAATAACAAAAGCTGGGAATTTTCCCAGCTTTTTTTGTTTGGATTCCGGCTAAGTTTTTAACGTAGAAACTTAATAATACGTCTTCAGAAACCAGAAAAATTCAGTTGTTCTTAAATAATTATTGGTCATCAGATAAACGAATAAAATACAGCATGCAGCCGTTATAAAAGACAGGATTCCAGGGGATTGCCGGTAACTGTAGAACAGCCAGCCCAAAAGCAGGGGATACACAAAAACAAAATGGCCGCCATAAATAAAAGAGGTATGAAGCCCGAATCTCATTACGCAGTGGATGATGATGTCTGCCACGAAAGAAATCATCAGAACCTGGACCGGCTTGTTCCTGAAATTTTTCAAATAACTCCATAAAATCAAAACCCATAATACGGCAATGAAAATGTAAGGAATCCATGAAGTATAAACATCCATGATAATGCCTTTGTAATGATAGCCGTTCATGTTATGTTTATCACGGATAATAAAATTTGAAAACAGAATATTCCCTCCGAAGAAGTAAGAGAGAATCATATCCCATGTTGGTGTTGCATTGACATTTGAAAACTTTTCGTACTGTTCATTGGTCTTGCTGAGTATGTTTCCATATTTAAAATCGATCCGGTTCAGATATAACAGGATGAAGCATACACAGGTGAAGCCCACTCTGAAAGCAGCATTTCCAAATTTTTTCCAGCTTTTAAAAAGACCTTTTTCAAAGGCAACCGGAATAAAGACCTTTACGATATTTGTGACCGTTAATCCACCGATGGTAATTCCCGAAAATGCCAGGGCTAATGCAGGAATTCTTTCTTCTTTTTTAAGTTTTATGGCTGCATAGTGATGAAATAAAGTCAGAAGAAAAAGGGTATAAGTGAAGTTTTCAGGAGTAAAGGATAATAAGATCGTGGTTGAAAACCCTCCGAAAAACAGAATCAGTGGAATACTAAAAAATAACGGCAGCCCAATGATGTTTTTCAGATATTTAAAAACCTGAAGAACACTCAGACTTACAGCCAAATTGCTGAACCAGGCAAGCACAAAACGAAAATTGCCATCCATTTTCCCGTCTGAAAACAGCAGGGCCAGTTCACGGATCCAGTTGAAAAAATAATAGGACAGGGGGTGTCTTTCAAAGCTGCCGCCCGTCATTACGATCGACTTGTTATCAAAGCTGAAATAGGCGTCCCAGGGAATCCTGGCATCAAAAATAATTTTATGGTGAATTGCAATATAGGATCCTAAATATCCGTACACTACCAGAAAAAACAGGAAAACGATCAGTTCAATCCCCGTTGACGGAAAAATCAGTTTAAAAAAATGGATGGATTTTGTTTTTAACTTTAACACGTGCGGAAGTTTTTGCAAAAATAAAGATAAAACCCATCAGAAATGACGGGTTTTTATAATATCAAGCAGATTCAGTATAATTACTGGAAAATACTTTTAACGCTAATCATAATTAAACGTTTGGTTGTATGCATTAATTTACTGGAATTGCATACAGTTGGTTTTCGGCCCACGAAGATCCTCCAAATTGATCAATGGTGCCGGTATAGCCATTCACATCTACACTGCCGACCCAGTAATAGTAAGTTTTGGCACTGGAAGAAGTATTGTTCAGAATAATTGCACCGGAAAGAAGCCCGAATTTGGTAGAAGGACCCCAGCTGCCACTCATTAAGTTCGAACCTACAATGTCGGGACTGAAAGTAAAGGAAGTGGAGCTGTCTGAAAAGCTGCTTCGTACCCAGATGGACTGGTTGGTTGGCATCAGAGTAAAATTAGTAATAAGCTGAGTGGTACTCACAATATATTTGCTGTTGGCCGGAATGGTGATGGAGGTACCGGTATAGTTATAATTGACCCAGTTCCCGGAATTAAGATTTACGCCATTCGTAGAAAAGCTGGCTTGTATTACCGGTGCAGAAGCTGTGGGTAGTGCCTGTTTGCGGATAACACCGTTATTATCGGCAGTCAGCATCACGGTACCGCCGGCAGAAGGAATCGTGCGGAGGCGGGCTGTGCCGTTCACGTCAAGAAGCTGTGAAGGAGAAGCAACTCCGATTCCCAGATTTCCCGCTGCATCAAAGGTAGTAGTGGAGGCGGATCCCATAATGTTTAAAGCATTTCCATTGCTGGCAATAGTCGTGGCCTGGGAAAGTGATCCTCCAAGACGTACATCGCTTCCTGCTAGAGAAATGCCGTTGCCTGCAGTATAGATTCTTCCCAATTTTTGCCATGCACTCCCGTCAAAATAGTAATATCCCGGAGCATTGATGTTTGTTGTTTTCGGGCTGGTTGCGGTTACAGCGGCAGTTGCATAAATAACGGCACCGGTCTGTTCGGTTCCGTATTGAAGATCGGCAGATTGGATCTGGTTTCCGGTAAGCCGTGGCGGGATAAAGCCTTCGGGAGTGGTTCCGTTACTGCTTCCTGCTGCTACTTCCAGGGTAGCCTTGGGAATCTGGGTGTTGATCCCAACCTGGGAATAAATGAGGTTGGAAAGGAAGAGACCAACTGCAACAAATACTTGCTTTTTCATGTTTAAATTTTATAAGGTATATTTATTATTTGAAATAGGAAAATACGTTCAATGAATTCTATTCAATCTGGCGCATAATCAAATTATTGATCATCTAATAAATTGATGAGTTGGTAAGGCAAATATAATAATTACTTTTATTTTGATTTCATTTATAATAATGTTTTTAATTTGGTTAATAAATGCTTAATTAAAATATGTCAAAGAATCAATTTATTAATTGATTGCATATTTAAAGTTTATAAAAATTATTTACTCAAATAAGTATGATCAAGCGATCAAGCATCTATTTACTTTTTATTAAAAAAAATCCTTTCGGAAGCTGAAAGGATTGTGATGATCGACTGGCAATCTGTAAGGTCATGACAATAATGCCTGATGTTATTAATAAGTTTTACGAACTGCACGAAAGCGTTGAACACCCTGAAATATCATCATAGCCGGAAGGCCTTTTGACGGAAAATTCAGGGTAAAGTTCATGATATGGATTTTCCAGTGCCTGGGTAAGCATATCCAGCATTTCCGTTTTTCCGTTATTGATCTCTTCGATACACTGGTAAAGAAGGTAATTTCTCAGGATAAATTTCGGATTGGTCTTGCTCATCAGTTCCAGAGATTTCTCCCGGGAGATGATGTTCTTTTCCTGTCTATGCCGATAGCTGTCCATAAAATCCTGAAGCCTGGCAATATCCTCAGCATTCAGAAAAATGTAAGAAGCATTTTCAAACTGGTTTTTAAGATCTGTAGTTTCATCATAATTTTCAAGGCAGCTAAAAAATAGGGTATAATCGAACTGAAGATCCTGCATCAGGCCCTGCCATGAGGTGAAAAACTTTTCATCACTTGTCAGCAGTTGATCAAAACCGAATTTCCGACACAGCATCCGGTCATGGCTTTCCCAGAAATAACTTCCATAGTCATTCAGGATTTCTTCCAGGAACTTTTCATCCTTAATCAGCGGGTGAAGTGCATTAGCCAGCTGCCAGAGGTTCCACTGCGAAACCTGTCCTTGTTTTCCGAAGGCATATCTCCGTCCCGGGAGATCAGTGGTATTCGGAGTAAAGTTCAGATTATATTCATCCATCATGGAATACGGTCCGTAATCGATCGTCAGGCCTAGAACCGACATATTATCTGTATTCATCACGCCATGGACAAATCCTACACGATACCATTCCACCATCAGATCAGCAGTTCTCCGGCATATATTTTCAAAAAAATCTCTGTATTTCTGTTCACCTTCCGAGGTGATTTCCTTAAAATAATTTTCAATGGTAAAATCGGCGAGTTCCTGCAGTGTCTTATATTCCTGTTGGGCAGATATCAGCTCAAAATGTCCAAAACGCAGAAAACTTTCGGCGGTCCTGATAACCACCGCGCCTTTTTCCAGTTCAGGATTGCCGTTATACATCATGTCCCTCAGCACCTCTTCTCCGGTAAAAGCCAGGCTTAATGCCCGGGTAGTCGGTACTCCCAGGTGAAACATGGCTTCACTCATCAGGTATTCCCTGACAGAGGATCGTAAGACGGCTCTTCCATCGGCGTGTCTGGAATAGGGTGTTGCGCCGGCACCTTTCCACTGGATTTCATTTCTTTCTCCCGAATTGTTGGCAATTTCTCCGGCCAGGATTGCCCGCCCGTCCCCCAGCTGCCCGGCCCAGTTTCCGAACTGATGCCCTGCATAAGCGGTAGCATAGGTCTTTACGTTTTCCGGAAGCTGATTACCTACCAAAAAGTTCACATCTTTTTCTTCAAACGTTCCAAGCCCGATTTCTTCCGATAGTTTCTCATTAAAAGCAATAAGTTTCGGATGATCAAAACCGGCAGGAGTAATAGTGGAAAAGAGAACTTTCGGCGTATTCCGCTGCATGGGGTTTCCCGAAAAATCTCCCGGGAATTTCTTTATAAAGGGTTGTATAATGTTTTTAATATTCATCTTTCAAAGATATTAATTAAAAAGAAAAGACCTTCCAAATGATTGAAAGGTCTTGTGTATTTCTAAAAGAGAATTTATTTATTGTTAAAGTCAATATCTTCTCCGGTGTTCAGATTTTCATTGACGTTTTCCTCTTTTTTCCCCGGACTTTTCGGTCCGCCCGGGTCTGCCGGTTTCGGATTCTTGATTTCGTCGAGTGTCTGCAGACTGCCATCATCTCCGTATCCTGACCTAAGTCCGTTAAGGTTGGAGCATCCGTCTTTCCATTCTGAAGGTTTCACGAATTTATCATCCGGAGAAATTTTCAGGCTTTTATCCGCCCATACTTTTTTCATATAGATTGCCCAGATCGGCAATGCCATTTTCGCACCCTGGCCTTCTCCCGTTCCGTAGAAGTGGGTTGCCCGGTCTTCCCATCCTACCCAGGCTCCTGTTGCCAGCTTAGGAACGATTCCCATAAACCATCCGTCGGAGTTATTCTGCGTGGTTCCGGTTTTACCGGCAATTTCAATATCTTTAGAAATTCCTTTTCTGCCCAGTTCCCCTGAAGCGGTTCCGTATTGCGCTACCCCTTTCATCAACTCGATCATGGTGTAAGCATACAATGGATTCATGACCTCTTTCGGCTCTACGTTTACTTCTTTAATTACCCTGCTGTTGGCATCTTCAATTCTCCAGATCATTTCCGGCTTATTGTAGTTTCCGTAATTGGCAAAAGTACTGTAAGCACCTACCATTTCGTAGATCGTAATATCGGATGCTCCCAAAGCCATCGGTAGACTGGTGGAAATCTCTTCGGTTACCCCAAGATCCCGTGCCGTCTGGATTACGCTCTGGGTACCCGTCATTTCAGCCAAACGAAGGGCTACCGGGTTTTGTGAATGCGCCAATGCATCTTTTAAAGTCAGCATGCCGCCTCTTCCCGGAACATGATAGGTTCCTTTGTTGAAGCTTGCATTGGATATGGTAGAACAAGGCGTAAGGCCTAATTTCATAATTGCCGTTGCATATACAAAAGGCTTGAAGGTAGAACCTACCTGTCTTTTCCCTTGTTTGATGTGATCGTACTGGAAGTGCTGCCAGTCGATACCGCCAACCCAGGCTTTAATTTCCCCGGTTCCCGGAACCATCGACATCAGACCTGCCTGTGCTACTTTCTTATGCCATCTGATGGAATCCCACGGTGACATTTCAACTTCTTCTTCTCCCGCCCAGGTAAATCTTGACGTTTTAATTGGTTTTTTGAATTCCATTAAAATAGAATCTTCCGAGACGCCTGCGGCTTTTAACTGCTTATAACGCCCGGTTCTTTTCATTGCCTGTGTCATCAGGTCATTCGCCTGCTTATCGTTCAGGAAATAGAACGGCCAGTTTTTACGGCCTCTCTGCTCGGCGTCAAATCTTTTCTGAAGGTCAGTTAAATGTTCTCTGATCGCGTCTTCTGCATATTTCTGCATTCTGGAATCCAGCGTGACGAATATCTTAAGCCCGTCTTTGTAAAGATTCAGTTTCTTTCCGGTATCCTTTTCGTAATCGTCAAGATATTTGTCAATTTCTTTTTTCAGATAAAACTTATAGTAAGCCGAGTAATCATCATTAATATTTTTAATCGGATGATAATCCACTTTTACAGGCGTTGCGACGGCTTTATCGAAAGTAGCCTGATCCAGATACCCTGTCTTCAGCATTTGATCCAGTACAACATCCCTTCTCATTTTTGCCCGTTCAGGATTTCTCATCGGGTTGTTTTTTACCGGATTCTCAAGCATCGCTACAAACATCGCTGCTTCAGGTAAAGTGAGTTCTGCGGTTTTTTTATTGAAATAGATCTTTGAGGCCATTTCAATTCCGTTGGCATTGTAAAGGAAATCAAACTTGTTGAAATACAGCGTGATGATCTCTTCTTTAGTGTATCTTTTTTCGAGACTTACCGCTACAACCCATTCTTTCAATTTTTGGAAGACTGCTTTAATCTTATTATCAGCTCTTTTACCTGTAAAAAGTAATTTTGCCAACTGCTGGGTAATGGTAGAACCACCACCACGGCCTCCTCTAAAAGCAACAGCTCTTGCAACGGATTGTAAATCAATTCCCGAATGCTCTTTAAAACGCTCATCTTCTTTTGCCTGTAAGGCATAAATAAGATAAGGCGGAAGGTCTTTATAAATAATAGGCTGCGTCTTTTCTTTCTCAAATTTACCCAGCAGTACTCCGTCTGAGGAATAGATCTGTGAGGCCACATAAATATCCGGGTTTTCAAGCTCCTTTACATCCGGCATTTCCCCGATGAAACCTTGGGAAACTGCGAAAAAAAGCCCTGAAATACCTAAAACTACAGCAAAAAATCCGATCCAGATAAATTTCACCCACCTTTTCCAGGCGGTATTTCTCTTTTTAGGAGGAAGAGGGAAGGTTTTCCCTTTGTTTCCTGTATTCTGTTTGTTCACTTCCATTGATGATTACGGTTTAGCCGTTTCTATTTTTACTCCAATATCTTCAATTCCCGGAAGGTTATCGTTTCTCATTGCCTGAGTGAGGCCGATTTCATATTTTCCTCTGGCCGGAAATTTATAATTCAGTTTATACTGAAACAACGTTTCCTTGGTATCGCCGAATCCCGTACCGAGCCATTCACCGTTAGGTTTCGCCAACACATAATTTAACGTATCGGTTTGCTTTTTCTTGCTCTGAAGGTCGGTGAAATTCACGATAAACCTGATGTTGCTGTAAGGATAATCGTTGTTGTTTCTTACAACAAATATAATATTTTTAGGATTTTGCGGATCTGAAATTTCAAGATTAAATTTTTGTTCACTTTTCTTATTCCACTTATTGTCAACGGAATTCATAAAGACGTCTCCTTCCGAAGAAGAATGGCAGCTGACGAAAAGAATAAGGGTACATAATCCTAAAATGTTACGCATTATTGTCTTTTTTTGGAGGAAACTTCTTTTTAAATTTCTTTTTATTCGGATTGGTTTTCTTTTCTGCTTCAGAACCGGTGGCTGCTTCTGCTTTTTCCATCTGGGGCCTTGGTTGCTGAGACTGCTGAGGTTTCTGCTGTCTTGGCTGGCTGTTGGAATTGCCTTTTGGATTTTGGTTCTGTTGCGGTCTTTCCTGCTTCTGAGGCCGTTCTGACCTTTCATTTCTGTCAGATCTTTCAGGACGTTCCTGCCTTTCAGGGCGGTTGTTGTTTCTCTTCTGGCCTTGCAGATTCTGATTGTTCTGATTATTATTCGATCTATTCTGATTCTTGTTGCGGTTGTTCCTGTTTTTCTTTTCGAAACGGTCAACATTGTTTTCCTGAATCAGATCAATACTTGCCAAAGGGATGTCCGGCTGTTTCAGTTCTTCCAGGGGAAGTATTTTCTCGCCGCGTTTATTTTGGGAAATCAATTTTTTCACCAAATCAATATCAAAGTCATACCAGGCAATAGCATGATCTACGTAGGCAAACCACATTTTCTTTTTGAAAACATCAATTTTAATGCAGAAAGCCCTGCCTTTTTCTGTATCCAGTGTTGTTGAAGAAGACGGGAAATTGCTTAACGCATCCAGGTAGCTGTCCAGTTCATAATTAAGACAGCACTTCAGCTTACCGCATTGTCCGGCAAGCTTTTGAGGATTAATGCTTAATTGCTGATACCTGGCCACATTGGTGTTTACCGATCTGAAATCCGTAAGCCATGTCGAGCAGCAAAGTTCTCTTCCGCAAGATCCGATACCGCCTACTTTTGCTGCTTCCTGCCGGAAACCGATCTGTTTCATATCGATTTTCGTACGGAAGGCTCCTGCATATTCCTTAATCAGCTGCCTGAAATCCACCCGGCTTTCTGCCGTATAATAGAACGTAACCTTGGAAGCGTCTCCCTGATACTCCACATCGGTAATCTTCATTTCAAGACCCAGACGGTGAGCGATTTTCCGCGCTTCTATTTTGATATTGTCTTCTTTCTTTCTAGCCTCCTGCCAAACTTCCAGGTCCTTCTGGTTGGCCTGTCTGTATATTTTTAGTGCAGATTCTTCAGAACACTTTTTCTTCTTCATCTGAATCTTTACTAGTTCTCCGGTGAGACTTATCACACCTACATCGTGTCCGGGACTCGATTCTACTGTTACTACGCTACCTATATGTAAAGGGATATTATTTACATTTTTATAAAACGATTTTCTGTCATTTTTAAATCTAACTTCTACAAAATCGCATCGGTTCGGTGCGGGATTGCTGATGTTAGAAAGCCAGTCGAAAACACTTAATTTATAACTATTACCACAGGTATTTACATTTTCACAGCCATTCGCGGTCTTCTTGGGTCCGCAAGAATGTGCAGAATCGCCGGATGTTTTACATCCACAACTCATATAATGATATATTTAATTTGCAAATTTATGATTTTTATCTTAATGAGGTCTAAAATAATCAAATATTCGGGAACACGATGTTTAATGTTAAACGAATTAGTGGCCGGAGATTCCGGTTTTAATTAAGTGTTTAGTACTGATTGTTTTAGGTATAGATAAATTCGGTTGTTATTTTAAACATAATTTTCTTTTAAGATAACGTTTAAAATTTTATGATTTATTAACAGGTGTAACCAAAATAATTTTATATTTGGGTATATAATAATAGTCTATGAAAAAAATATTAGTATCAACTGCATTACTGGCAGGCGTTCTATCTTACGCAGGAGGCTTCAGGGTTTCTTTGCAGGGGGTGAAGCAATTGGCCATGGCACATACTAGTGCCCATGCTGAAGATGCGAGTGTAACGTTCTTCAACCCTGCGGGGATGTCGTTCATTCCTTCAAAACTGAGCATTGTGGCCGGGGGATTCGGAGCAGGAAATAAAGTTACGTTCCAGAATACCAATACGCTGCAGAGTACGGAAACGGATAATCCGATGGGTACTCCTATTTATGCAGCAATCGCTTACAAACCGATTGAAAAGTTATCCGTAGGTTTCAGCTTTTCAACACCTTTCGGAAGCACCATTGAGTGGCCGAGTGACTGGGAAGGAAAAGAAATGGTTCAGCGACTTGAACTGAAAAGCTTCTACTTCCAGCCGATGGTTTCCTATAAATTCAATGACTGGCTGGCTTTTGGGGCAAGCTATATCTATGCAAGAGGAAGCGTAAACTGGGACAGGGGCGTAACGCAGTTCGGCGGACAGCTTAACCTGGACAGTAAAGCGAGCGGGCACGGATACGGATTCGGATTTTATTTCAGACCGGACCCTAAACTAGATGTGAGTGTGGCGTACCGTTCGCCGGTTGACATGAAGGCTAAAGACGGAACGGCTACCTTTAAATTCCCTTCTACTTCCATTTATCCCTTGTTAGGATTGGATGCATCCGGAAAAGACAGCTTTACAGCAACTTTACCTTTGGTCGAAGAATATACGGTCGGTCTTACCTATAAAGTAACTCCTAAATGGTTGGTATCCGCAGATTTTAACTATCACGGATGGTCCAGATATACGCAGCTGACCCTGGATTTTGCCAGTGCGCCGGTTGGAAACCAGGCAGATCCTACCATTTCTGTATCTCCCAAGAATTTCAGGAATTCCAAAACCTTCAGGCTGGGAACCCAATACGCATTTACCGATATGATTTACGGGCGTTTGGGAGCTTATTATGATGAATCGCCTTACTCCGATGATCATTTTATCCCGGAAACACCTTCTTTCAATACTTATGTTGTAACGGGAGGGGTTGGATTCAAGCTGAAACAGTTCGGTGTGGATGTAGCCGGAGGATACGCTATGCCGCAGGCAAGAAGTGTAAACAACAAAACACTGGGCTTTTACGGACAGGCTAAAGCAACCGCGTTCTATTTAGGTCTTGGTTTATCTTACAATCCATTTTAATTGAAGACTATGAAAAAAATTATAATTTCTACACTCGCTATTTCCGCACTGTTTTTTACAACGAGCTGCGAAGATGAATTTGATAACGATGTAAACGATATGGTGGTAACTTCCGGAGAAGCGAATTTTAAGACTTATATCGCTTTAGGGAATTCCTTAACTTCAGGATATAGAGACGGTGCACTTTATCAGGATGGACAGAATGAATCATATCCTTCTATGATTGCCGCACAGATGAAGCTTGCGGGAGGCGGAGATTTCAAACAGCCTTTAATGCCAAACAATACCGGTGGTTTTACAGGCCTTTCCGGATTTGGAGGTAAACTTACCCTTCAGTTGGTTAACGGAAGCTTAACGCCGGTTCCAAGCGCTGCTGGAGGATCTTTAGATAACGTATCTTCAGGAAGGCCTTATCAAAATATGGGAGTACCCGGAGCTAAATCATATCATTTGGTAGCACCGGGATATGGCAGCCTTGCAGGTCTTGCTGCCGGAACAGCCAATCCTTACTTTGTAAGGTTTGCCTCATCTTCCACTACATCGGTCTTGGCAGACGCAATGGCTCAGGCCCCAACCTTCTTTTCACTTTGGATAGGAAGCAATGATGTTCTGTTTTATGCAATCAACGGTGGAACAAATTCCCAGACTGGGGGAGGGGTAACCACTTATACGGCAGCTACGGTACAGACCGGAACAGGAGCAAGCCCGGCAGCATATAGGTCTAATGATATCTCAGATCCGAATGTTGTGGCAGGTTCTATTAAGGCTGTTTTAGACGGACTTAAAAGTGTAGGAGCAACAAAAGGCGTAATTGCCAACGTACCGTATGTAACTTCAATTCCGTATTTTACTACGGTTCCTTATAATCCTCTTACTCCTGCGGTGTTAGGATCAAATATAAACACGCTGAATACCAGTTTGTACGGCCCCTTAAAGCAGGCACTTACGGCTTTCGGAGCTGGAAACAGAATCAATCTTCTATCTTCTACCTCTGCAAATCCTGTCCTGATTAAAGACAACTCTTTAACCGATCTTTCATCTCAGCTGACTCTTGCTTTAACACCTTCTTTAGGCGTTGCTACAGCAACTGTATTCGGACAGATCTACGGACAGGCAAGGCAGGCTACGGCGGAAGATTATCTTCTTCTTACCACAAGTTCTGTTATCGGAACTACAGCCCCTGGGTTACCATCTCCTGTAAATGTTTACGGAATATCTTATCCGCTGCAGAATCAGCATGTTCTGACAAAAACTGAAGCCGGTTATGTAAAAACGGCAACAGATGCTTATAATACTTCGATCAGGGCATTTGCCGATACATATGGTCTGGCATTTATGGACTCTAATGCAAAGATGGTAGAACTTAACGGACAATCAGGAATCACTTTTGACGGTGTGAAATATACTGCTAAATTTGTAAGTGGAGGAGCTTTCTCTCTGGATGGTATCCATCTTACCGGTAGGGGATATGCTATTATCGCTAACGAATTCATTAAGTCGATCAATACAAAATATAAGTCTACTTTACCACAGGTAAATCCTAACAGTTATTCAGGGGTAAAGTTCCCTTAATAATAAGTAAAATAAAAACTTAGAAACCACAGGAGTAATTCTTGTGGTTTTTTTTTAAATTTGCAAAATCTTTAAAAAGTAAAAATGGCCGATCAGTTAAGTTATCTATTTTGCACAAGGACCAGCAGGGACCTGGCAGAAAAAATTGCCCAATATTATGGGAAGGAACTTGGAAAAATCAACTTTCAGACGTTCAGCGACGGAGAATTCGAGCCGGTTCTGGATGAATCCGTAAGAGGAGGAAGGGTTTTCCTTATTGCATCTACCTTCCCGCCGGCAGACAATTTATTGGAGCTTCTTCTAATTATTGATGCCGCGAAAAGAGCTTCTGCCAAAAGCATTACCGTAGTGCTTCCTTATTTCGGACTGGCAAGACAGGATAGAAAAGACAAGCCAAGAGCGCCGATCGGTGCCAAATTGGTTGCCAATCTTCTTACCGCCGCAGGCGCAACAAGAATCATGACCATGGATCTTCACGCAGACCAGATTCAGGGATTCTTCGAAATTCCGGTAGATCATTTATATGCATCCACTATTTTTGTAGATTACATCAGAAACCTGAACCTGGAAAACCTTACCATCGCTTCTCCGGACATGGGTGGGGCTAAAAGAGCGAAAAACTATGCCGGCCACCTGGGTGCAGATGTAGTAATTGCTTATAAGGAAAGAAAAAAAGCGAATGTGGTGGAGGAAATGTTCCTGATCGGAGACGTAGTAGGAAAAAATGTAATCCTTATCGATGACATGATTGATACGGCAGGAACACTTTGCAAAGCGGCTGACATCCTGATGGAAAAAGGAGCGAAATCCGTGAGAGCCATGGCAACACACGGCGTACTTTCAGGTAAAGCGTATGATAATATCGAAAACTCCAAATTGTTGGAAGTGATTGTAACTGACTCAATTCCTGTGAAAAATAATTTGTCATCTAAAATAAAAGTGCTATCTTGCGCCCCATTATTTGCAGACGTTATGAAGATGGTTCATGAGCACCAATCCATTAGCAGTAAATTTATTATCTAATTGATAATTAAATATTTGCAAATTAAATTTTTGAAACAATTTTTTAAATTTTTATAAATGAAATCTATTACAATTCAAGGTACAAAAAGAGAAAGCGTGGGCAAAAAGTCTACAAAAGCTTTACGTGATGCTGAATTAGTTCCTTGTGTTGTTTACGGAGGTGGAGCTCCTTTGAACTTCTCTGCTACAGAGAAATCTTTCAAAGGTTTGGTATACACTCCTGAAGCACACACGGTATCTATTGAGGTTGATGGTCAGACAATCCCGGCTGTTCTTCAGGATATTCAGTTTCACCCGATTACAGACAAAATCCTTCACGCGGATTTCTACCAGTTAGCGGAAGACAAACCGGTAGTTATGGAAGTTCCTGTAAGAATTACAGGTCGTTCAAAAGGTGTTGTTGCAGGTGGTGTTCTTCGTCAGTCTTTCAGAAAACTGAAGGTAAAAGCGATTCCTGCTAACTTACCTGACGAAATCGTTGTGGACGTTACGCCGTTAAGAATCGGTAACAAACTTTATGTAGGAGGTATCAAAGCGGAAGGATATTCTTTCATGCACCCTGACAACGCGGTAGTAGTTGCTGTGAAGATGTCTAGAAATGCAATGAAAGGAGGCGCTGCAGCAATGGATGATGAGGATGAAGAAGAAGTTACAGCAGAAGAAGGAGCAGCCCCGGCAGCTGAAGAAACAACTGCAGCAGAATAAGAATTTCTTATCTAAAAATATGGGAACCTGTCAATTCATTGGCAGGTTTTTTTATGTTAAAAAAACTAGAGAATAATTTAACGATTCATATTAATTTAAAAAAATCTTTATGTCCTTATAAGTGGAATGTTTATGCTGTAGACCTAATCATATCATGCAATCAAAAAAGCTCAGCATTCTCCGTGTTCCAATTAAGTTTAATAATATTACCAGGAAAAAACTTCCAACCTCCAGCATCCTCTTCCAGCCTTTAGGGTTAAAGGATTTACATCTAATCCATTGAATCTTTCTATTGATTTACAATCCATTGCTAACAACCGTCAGTTTCCTTTTGGAAAAAAAGCCGTAAATTTGAAGAGTTCTAAATAAGAACGTTTTAATTTAAAATTTAATAAATGTTTGACATTCAGGAAATCAGGAGTCAGTTTTCTATATTAGACCGGAAGGTGAACGGTAAGCCGTTGGTTTACCTGGACAATGCAGCAACCTCCCAGAAACCGGATTCGGTGCTGAAGGTTTGGGATACCTATTACCGGGAGCTTAATGCAAACGTACACCGGGGAATCCATACCTTAAGCCAGCTGGCTACGGAAGAGATGGAACTTTCCAGACGGAAGATCCAGAAATTCATCAATGCAAAGTACGATTTTGAAGTCATCTTTACCAAAGGAACGACCGAAGGATTGAACTTGATCTCTTATATTTTAACCCAGAAATTAAAAAAAGACGACGAGATCATCATTTCTTATCTGGAGCATCACTCCAATATTGTTCCCTGGCAATTGCTCTGCGAAAGAACAGGAGCCAAATTGAAAGTAATCCCGATGGATGAAAACGGGATTCTTCAGATGGAGATTTTCGATACTTTGTTGAATGAAAGAACGAAGATTGTTTCCATGAACCAGGTTTCCAATGCATTAGGGGTGATCAATCCGGTGGAAGAAATCATTGCAAGAACGCGGAAGAATACGGACGCTTACATCGTAATCGATGGGGCTCAGTCGGTACCGCATTTTACCATTGATGTTCAGGCGATGGATTGTGACTTTTTTGTATTTTCAGGCCATAAAATGTATGCGCCGATGGGAACGGGAATTTTATACGGGAAACAGGAAATCCTTGAAGAGCTGCCGCCATTCCACGGAGGTGGGGAAATGATTGCCACCTGCTCGTTTGAAGAAACAAGCTATGCCGGACTTCCGTTCAAATATGAAGCAGGAACCCCGAATGTAGGTGGAAATATTGCGTTGGGTGCCGCTGTGGACTTTATCTTGGAAACAGGGCATGAAAACATCAGAACCCATGAAAATGCTTTGCTGGAATATGCTCAGAGACACCTTCTGGAACTCGAAGGATTAAAAGTATACGGTGAAAAAGCAAACCGGACAGGGGTGGTTTCTTTCAATCTGGAAGGCATCGGGATTGCTTCGGATGTAGGAATGATCCTCGATAAACTGGGGATTGCAGTACGGACGGGCCATCACTGTACACAGCCGATCATGAGCTTCTTTAATATTGCAGGAACCGTACGCGCAAGTTTTGCCGTGTATAATACCTTCAACGAAATTGATATTCTCGTGGAAGGAGTGAAAAAAGCACAAAAAATGCTTCGATAATCATAACATCAAATATCATAGGAACGGTCAGGAATTTTTTCTGGCCGTTTTGTTTTAATAATTGATATTGAAATATTAATGTATAGCCGATGAATGTATTTGGTGTTTTTAAGAAATATAATCTTTAATAAAAAAATAAATCCTGTAACCTTTTCGGTTTTTCGCTGTCTTACTAATAGAAACAAAATAATTATGAAGCTTCTGTTTGGAAATAAAAAAGATGATTTGCTAAGCCGCCTGAAAAGACAGGAGCCGGCGGCACAGAAAATTTTTTATGATCAGAATGTTAAAAAGTTCCTGAGCATCAGCAGGAGTTATATTACGGATCTGTACCAGGCGGAAGACTGCGTCATCAAAGCGTTCTGCAAAATCTTTAAAAATATAGAAAGCTTCAGAAACGATGGAAGTTTCGACGGATGGGCGAGAAGAGTTGTGGTTAACGAGTGCCTCAATTTTATCAAGAGCCACAAAACGGTTTTTTATCTGGACGATATCAATCCGGCTTATCTCGAAGAAGCGTACGAAGAAGATCTGGTTTTTAATTTCAATGCCCAGGAGCTGCTGGACCAGCTTCCGGATGCCTACCGGATGGTTTTCAACCTCTACGTTTTTGAAGATTATTCGCACCAGGAAATTGCCGATGCCTTACAGATCTCCACAGCCGTAAGCAAGACGCAGTTGTTCAGGGCTAAAGAAAAGATGAGAAAAATTTATTTCCAACAACAAAAAGCGTTACAAAATGAAAACTATTAAAAGCAATATAGAACAACAGATCAAAAAACAGATCGAAGAGAGGGAAATCACTCCTTCAAGGGACTTGTGGTCTGAAATTGAAAGCCAGGCGGTGGCAAAGACCTCAAAACCATCCTTCAATTGGCTTCTGATAGCAGCCTGCTTTATTTTAACTTTTAGTTTAGGGGCTGTGCTTTTTTTTAACCGGGAAAATAAACCCTACGGATCATCGGAAACGATTGTTCATACCATTACAGAACCTGCTATTCAGAACCCTTTAGGGCACATTGCGCAGGAGCAAGATGCAGAGCCAGCAGCTAAAAATCACGAGGAGAAAACGGTTGCAGAAAATATTTCAGCAGGAATAAAAACTGAAGAGCGGAACCGGGAGCCGCAAGCCTTTGCCCAACAGGAAGAAATGCCGGTTATCATAAGGAATTCAGTACAGATCATATCAGAACTTTCACCCATTCAACCGGGAAAAACCATTGCCCAGACAGACTCTGCCAAGGTACCGGTAAAGAAGAAACGGTATGTGGATCCTTCCACGCTGCTTTTTTCAGTGGAACACAAAGATGTCATTGAGAAGACCAAAGGAAAAAGCAATGTCGCCACGATCGATCTGAACAAAAACTAACCCTTTATTTTTTTAACCATTAAAACATAGTATATGATCAGGAAATTTATCATGATGGGCTTCGTATGCCTTTTGTCAACAGCAGGATATGCACAGAGAAAACCGGTACTGAACCTTCAGCCGAAAGAGGAAACCGGGGTAAGCCCGATCGTAAAAGAAAAAGTGGATGATTATGCCAAAAAGATCGATACCATCATCCAGGAAGAGAAAAAAATGATGGAAGCGGAATTGCTGGAGCTTCAGGCCAAAAACCTGGACAAGGCAGAATTCGATAAGCAGAAAGCCCTGGTGGCCGAGCAGTATTCCGAAAAGATCGATCAGCGTATCGAAGCACTGGGATTCGACATGGATGCCGTGATCCAGAAGCAGGTACGCTTTTCCCTGCTGAATTCGGATGTAACCTCAAATGAAGAACTGAAAGAGAGGCTTCTGAAAAAATTCAGGCCTACAAAAGACCTTTCTCCCTATATTTCTTACGGAATCATGAATCTTACGAATGATAAGCCGGATAATACGCTTGATAATAATCTGCGCTATGCCGGAAACTTTGAATTCGGTTTAAAATTCAATTATCAGTTTGGCAGGACAAGCCCGTGGGGGTTGATCTCAGGAGTCAGTTTTTCATGGCGAACACTGAGTATCGATAACAATATGTTTGTCGCAAAAGATGCCAATTCCAACGTTTATCTGGCAAACTATGATAAAGGATTGAGCAAAAGCAAGCTGAGAACAGGTTATATTATCGTTCCGGTAGGAATACAGTACAATTTTTCCAGGCTGAAAAATGCCGGGATGGATGTTCAATACTTGGATTATTCCGAGGGTTTCAGAATAGGGGCTAATATGTACGGAGGGGTAAAGATGTCAACGAACAACATCATTAAAGGCGATGGGGTCAGCAACCGGGACCGAAGCGATTATCAGGTAAGCCCATTCATTTATGGAGGACAGTTCACGGTTTCCTATAACGATTTCAGTATTTTCGTAAAAAAGGACTTTGGAAATTTCTTTAAAAACGGAACTTTTGAAAATGACAAGGCATTGATTTTTGGAGTTGCGCTCTGGTGGTAAGAGACACCTGATTATTCATATTTAAATGATAAACGCCGATGAAGAATTTCCCGGCGTTTTTCGTGCAATATAATTATTTAAATCTGATTTCTATTTCAGGCTTCCCACCATATCCTCAGGCTTCACCCATTCGTCGAACTGTTCGGCCGTTAAAAGACCTAAATTCACCGCTTCTTCTTTTAAAGTGGTTCCGTTCTTGTGAGCAGTTTTCGCAATTTTAGCGGCATTTTCATAACCGATATGGGTATTCAGGGCGGTTACCAGCATCAGGGATTTATCCACCAGTTCTTTAATTCTTTCATGGTTCGGTTCGATGCCTACGGCGCAGTGATCATTAAAAGAGATACAGGCATCGGCAATCAGCTGGGCCGACTGCAGGAAGTTATAGGCCATCACCGGCTTGAAAACATTCAGCTCATAATTCCCCTGGGTTCCGGCGAATGAAATGGTTGTATCATTTCCTAATACCTGGGCGCAGACCATCGTCATTGCTTCATTCTGCGTAGGATTCACTTTCCCCGGCATAATGGAAGACCCCGGCTCGTTTTCCGGGATATGGATTTCTCCGATTCCGGAACGGGGACCAGAAGCCAGCAAACGAATATCCTGAGCAATTTTGAATAAGGAAACGGCCAGCTGCTTTAAAGCCCCGTGGGATTCCACAATAGCATCATGGGCTGCCAGTGCCTCGAATTTATTTTCCGCCGTTACAAAAGGGAGACCGGTAAATTTAGAAATGTATTCCGCTACTTTCACGTCATACCCCTGTGGGGTATTTAAACCTGTACCTACGGCCGTTCCGCCCAATGCCAGCTCGGAAAGGTGAGGCAACGTATTTTTTAATGCCTTAATCCCGTAGTTCAGTTGGGCTACATATCCTGAAAATTCCTGTCCCAGAGTCAGCGGCGTGGCATCCATTAAGTGGGTTCTTCCGATTTTAACGATGTCTTTAAAAGCTTCTGATTTCTGAGCCAGCGTATCCCGTAATTTTTCAACCGCAGGAACCGTTATTTCCACTACTTTCTTATAAGCGGCGATGTGCATCGCGGTAGGATAAGTGTCATTGGAGGACTGGGATTTATTGACGTCGTCATTCGGATGGACTTCTGCTTTTTCTCCTAATATACCGCCGTTGTTTACATGCGACCGATTGGAAATCACTTCATTCACGTTCATATTCGACTGGGTTCCTGAACCGGTTTGCCAGATTACCAGAGGGAACTGGTCATTCAGTTTCCCTTCCAGAATCTCATCGCATACTTTGGCGATCAGATCCCTTTTCTCTGCCGGCAGAACACCAAGATCCGCATTGGTAAAAGCAGCAGCTTTCTTTAGATAAGCAAAAGCTTCGATGATTTCATGCGGCATGGAGCCTTCGGGTCCGATTTTGAAATTGTTTCTGGAACGTTCGGTCTGTGCGCCCCAGAATTTGTCGGCAGGAACCTGCACTTCACCCATGGTGTCTTTTTCTATTCTGTAATTCATTGTGATGGAATTTTTTGTTAAATTCAGGTTGAGGTTAAAGTTTAGAGTAAGAAAATCTCGGTTCGTATCTTTGACTTCACCTGATTGTATAAAATTACTTATAAATAAAAAACCTCGCAATTTATAATCATTATAAATATCATTCTAAGCCGCTGATTTTGCTCATGCTTTTTTTACGATGTTTTATTTTTGCAGCCAAAGAAAAGAGAATGGAATTTAGATATCAGGATCCGTACCCGATTCAGAAAGATGATACGGTATACAAGAAACTTACCTCAGAATATGTAAGCGTTGAAAAATTAGGAGAACGCGAGATTTTAACCGTCGATCCGAAAGGGCTGGAACTACTGGCGGAAGAGGCAATGGCAGACGTTTCCTTTATGCTCCGTTCTTCCCATCTGGAAAGCCTTAGAAGAATTATTGATGATCCTGAAGCAACGGATAACGACCGGTTTGTGGCCTACAATCTATTGCAGAACGCTGCGGTGGCGGCAGAGGGGGCTTTGCCTTCCTGTCAGGATACCGGAACGGCGATCGTAATGGGTAAAAAAGGAGAGAATGTGTACACCGGAGTGGACGACGGAGAATATCTGAGCAAAGGAATCTACAATACCTATCAGAAAAGAAATTTAAGGTATTCCCAGGTGGTGCCTTTAACCATGTTCGATGAAAAGAATTCCGGTTCCAACCTTCCGGCACAGATTGATATTTATGCGAAGAAAGGAGATTATTACGATTTCCTGTTTTTAACGAAAGGAGGAGGTTCTGCCAATAAGACGTTCCTGTACCAAAAAACAAAATCATTACTGAACGAAAAGTCGCTGGAAGAATTCATCAAAGAAAAAATTTCGGACCTTGGAACTGCGGCCTGCCCGCCTTACCACCTGGCTTTAGTGATCGGAGGGACTTCCGCTGAAGCGAACCTGGCTGCCGTAAAAAAAGCATCCGCAAAATATTACGATAACCTTCCGACGGAAGGAAACGAAGCGGGACAGGCGTTCAGAGACCTGGAATGGGAGGCGAAAGTGCAGAAGATCTGCCAGGAAAGTGCTATCGGGGCACAGTTCGGAGGAAAATACCTGACGCATGATGTCCGGGTCATCAGGCTTCCGCGCCACGCAGCATCCTGCCCGGTAGGAATGGGGGTTTCCTGTTCAGCAGACCGGAACATCAAAGGAAAAATTACCAGAGACGGAATTTTCCTGGAACAGCTGGAAGTCGATCCGAAGAGATTCCTGCCTGCAACACCACCACATCTGGAAGAAGCGGTCGAAATTGATCTGAACAAGCCGATGCCGGAAATCTTAGCTGAACTTTCCAAGTACCCGATCAAGACAAGATTGAAATTGAACGGAACACTGATCGTGGCGAGAGATATTGCGCACGCAAAGATCAAAGAGATCATTGACAGCGGACAGCCAATGCCGGAATATTTTAAAAACCATCCGATTTATTACGCCGGACCGGCAAAAACGCCGGACGGAATGGCTTCAGGAAGCTTCGGGCCGACCACTGCGGGAAGAATGGATGTCTATGTTGACGAATTCCAGAGCCACGGCGGAAGTATGATTATGCTGGCTAAAGGAAATAGGAGCAAGGACGTAACCAATGCCTGCGGAAAATACGGAGGGTTCTATTTGGGCTCGATCGGAGGGCCGGCAGCCATCCTGGCGAAAGACAATATCCTTTCGGTTGAAGTCGTGGATTTCCCTGAGCTGGGGATGGAAGCGGTACGGAAGATCGAAGTGAAGGATTTCCCGGCATTCATAATTACGGATGATAAAGGGAACGATTTCTTTGCAAACCTGGCGCATTAATTAGTTTAAAATCAAAATAAATAATAAAATAGGATGTGTATATTTTGTGTAAAAAAATAAAAAGTCCTATTTTTGCCTAAAATCTTTAAGAAAAATGATAACGATTTTATCCGCATTTTGGCCGTTTTATCAGTTCCTTTGGACCGTATTTTTCATCATTATGTTCCTTGTAGGGTTCTGGTGTATTTTCATGTTCTTCGGATTTGTTATCCCGTTATGGTTAACGGAAGGTCTGAAAGAATACTTCGGAAAAGTAAAGCCTTTTAATCCTGAAGATATCAGAAGCAAAATGGTGTATGAGCAGGAAGGTGTAGAGGTTATTTACAACGAGCCTAAAGGTCATGGTCCGTTTCTTCACGATCATGGACATGACAGCCACGGAAAAGGACATCATTAATTGATTGTCATTGCTTTTTCACTTGAATTCTGAAAAAGCAATATCAAAGCAAAACAACATATATTAAACCACTTAATTTTTAAGTGGTTTTTTTAGTTGAACGATTCCATTCTCAGCTTTTCGGGTGAAATCCCGAATTTTTTCTTGAAAGCCCGGGTGAAATTCTGCACATATTCATACCCGCATTCTATTGCGATTTCTTTGATCATGATCTCTCTATCCGTGATCAGCTTTTTGGCCTTCAGCATTCTCAGTTCTGCCATATAATCGCTTACTGTCCGGTGGTAATGTGCTTTAAATTCTTTCCGGATCTTGTTCTGGTTGATGCCGATCAGTTTCCCGATATCCTCTGCTTTTATATTTCTGTGATAATTTTCATCGATAAACTTTTTAATTGTTAAAGGGGTTTTCGGCATTTTTTCCAGCGTATTTCTTTCATTGAACTGTTCGAAAATCAGGAGCAGCAGCTTGATTATTTTTGCTTCAACAAATAATTTCTGGAGAATTCCTTTTTTGGAATAGCTGATGATTTCCTTTAAAATAATTTGCATTTCCACGGTCATAGAAGGAGGTGTCTGCTTATGCAGGAAAATATAATGATTACGGATCATGCCTTCCAGAATATCCGCATTTTCTTTATTGGATTCCGGATTGATGAGGTTTGAGATATAATCGTAATTCATCTGGATCTGTAAGTATTTGAGCATTTCTTTATTTTCCGTCCATAATTCGGCTGTGCTTTCTTCGCGAGAATAATGCAGGATATACTGGTTTCTTTTAAATAAAAATTTCGTTCCGCAGTCTTCAGCATTAAGATGAATATTTTCACTTAGAAAAAAAAGGAGGTTGAAGCTGGTCCTGCCCTCTATTATATCAGATTTGGAAAACCTACCTGTATACAACTCTTCCTTCAGAAAAATTTTGATGTTTTCGGAACTGAATAATAATCCCTGGCCAGATTGATTCTTCATATGTGTAATTTATAAATAGTACCATTGATAAGAGGGGGATCGATAACAAAAAGTTCGTTAATGATAACCCGATGTTAGATAAGTCAGATACTTTTGCGTAAAATTAATTATAATTTAGAATAAATAAAAATAATATTTAAGATGAATAAATTATTTAATAGTTTTTGCATGTCGGGTGCTATGCTCTTACTGCTAACAAACAATACGAAGGCACAGGCCTGCAGCAATGCGGATCCAGGAAATACGCCCGGTGATCTGGGATGTGTTTCATTTATTTATCAGGGTCAGCCGGTAACCTACACGACGGTAAGGAGTGCGGATGGAGAAATCTGGCTTCAGCAAAATATGGGAAGCAGCAAAGTAGCTGCCTCAATAAATGATACAGAAGCTTACGGAGACCTTTTCCAGTGGGGAAGATGGGATGACGGGCATCAGTTACGCAATTCGGCGATCGTAGCCACAGCTCCCGCGGTAAACGACCCCTCAGGACTGAATGGCGGTAATTCCGGATTTTATTCTGCGGGATCTAATTCATTTTCCAACTGGTGGTCGGAAGGGGCGCCAAATGATCAGTGGACGGCAGCAAACCCGTCCTCTGCTACGGCAACAAATGGTGCCGACCCTTGTAAAGCGATGGGTGCCGGCTGGAGGCTTCCGTTGGGCAGCGAGATCGAGACGGTTCTGGCGGCAGAAAATATTTCGGATACCGGGTCTGCATTTTCCAGCCATCTGAAAATGGTTCCTGCCGGAATGAAAGATTATAACGGGATCTTCTCTCCGGGAGCAAGGCTTTATTTGTGGTCTTCCTCTTCTTCGCCTTATACGGGTTCCGGCCAGCATCTGTATATCAGCATGTACTCAGCCCTTACCAACAGCAGCGGCCGTGACGGCGGAATGTCTGTTCGCTGCATGAAAGAGATCTCTTCACTGTCCGTATCCGACCTCAAAAAAAAGGCCATAGGTATTTACCCGAATCCTACTTCAGGAATCCTTTACCTTAACACGGATGCGGCAGTGGAAAATATTTACCTCATCGCTATAACGGGACAGATTGTAAAGGTTCAGGCTGCTGAAGGGAAAATAGATATCAGCAATGTACCGGCGGGAGTCTATACTGCCGAAGTTGTTTTAAAGAACGGGGAAAAGATCATCAGGAAAGTTATTAAAAATTAAATCTTTGGTTATGTTTAAAAATATACATTTTTCAGCACGTAAAACAGTCGCTGCATTTGGTGTGGCGACTCTTACAGCAGGGTATCTGCCTGCCCAGCAATGGGAAACGGTAGGGATGGCGGAAACTATTTCTGCCGGCGGAACGGCTTT
The DNA here is from genome assembly GCF_008329705.1 of Chryseobacterium sp. SN22. Taxonomy (GTDB): domain Bacteria; phylum Bacteroidota; class Bacteroidia; order Flavobacteriales; family Weeksellaceae; genus Chryseobacterium. The sequence goes on from NZ_VTSX01000020.1 coordinate 54,608, forward strand.
TAATAATTTACTCGTCAGCAACGGAAAATATTATGTTTCATATTATGATACTGCTGCGGGCAAAGGTTCGGCACAGGTATTCGATGGAACCTCATGGTCTTATTTGGGCGGTACCGCAGGAATTACCACGGGTACGGCTACCTACAGTTCTTTGTCTGCGGATGGCCTGGGTAATCTGTATTATACCAATCAGATCGGGTGGCCCGGTGCCGGGATGGAAGTCCGTAAGTTTAACGGAACCTCCTGGAGCCAGCTTCCGGATGCTGTAAATACTTCCGTTAACTATCACGCTTCTGCCGTTTCTCCATCAAATACCTTATTTACTTTTTCCGGACAGAATTTCGGAACCGTTCAGCGGTATATAAACGGCGCATGGGAGCAGGTAGGAAATTCCGGTTTTTCCGGCGGGGTTACCTTTGCAGAAATGGTAATCGGCAGTAATAGTAAAGTCTACACCTGCAGTGTATCCGGTAGCGTAAATGTGTACGAAAATATGACAACTGCCACTGCTTCAGATAACTGGACCTTGGTAGGCGGGAGTATTGTGGACGCCGCTTCCGCCAGTGAACAGTACAATTCGGATATTGCAATCGATGCGGATAATAACCTCTACGTGGCCTATGTCTCGAACTCAGCTAACGGACGAAAGCTAAACGTTAAAAAGTTCAACGGTACAGGTTGGGTACAGGTTGGAAATGCCGACTTTTCCACTGGCAAGGCCCAGCATGTGGCTATTGCCGTTACACCTTCAGGAACACCTTATGTCGTAGCCAGCCGTTGGGAAAACGACGACTTTTCAAGAAATACAGTTTACAAACTTGATGTTGCCACCCAGACTTGGAGCGCATTCGGAGGGAACTTCATTTCTGATGGGAAGGCAGTTTATAATGATCTTGCCTATGATAAAACGAATAATTACCTGGTGTTGGCCTATTCCCAGGACGGGACAAAAGTAAAAAGGATTTCCCTTAGTCCGGCTTGTAATAATACCGATCCGGGAAGCAGTACGGGAGACTTGGGCTGTGTGAAATTCAACTACAGGGGGCAGACGGTAAATTATACTACGGTAAGGGCTGCAGATGGAAACGTCTGGCTTCAGCAGAATCTGGGGAGCCATCAGGTAGCAACCTCTCTCAGCGATGCCAATTCTTACGGAGATCTTTTCCAGTGGGGAAGATGGGACGACGGCCATCAGCTGAGAAGCTCCGGAACGGCAGCAGCACCTTCAGCAAATTCACCGGACGGCCTGGCAGGAACAAATGCTTTCGTTACCGGATCGGGATCGGGTTCCTGGTGGGCAACCAATGCAACCAGTGACCGATGGAATGAGGAGTCTTCATCTTCAGTAACACCTACAAACGGGGCGGATCCCTGTAAAGCGGTAGGCCAGGGGTGGAGGCTTCCAACCTCAGCAGAATGGGTAACCCTGGTTGGAGCGGAAGGAATCAGTAATCCGGCAACAGCTTATTCCAGTTATCTTAAATTGCCGGCAGGAGGATACCGGAGCAATACAACCGGAGCCTTCACATTCGTTGGGCAGCGAGGGTATTTCTGGAGTTCTGAAACCGCCAACACGGGAGGTCGGTATCTATATATCGGATCAGCAATCGTAACGCCGGCTTCCGGAGGTCCGAGAGGACAAGGAGAATCAGTAAGATGTGTAAAAGATTTTTCCGCATTGGCCACTTCCGATGTAGCCCTAGCCATAAAACCGGTGCAGGTATATCCGAACCCGACTAACGGAATTTTATACATCAAATCCGATTCATCCGTTGAGACTGTACATATTACAAATATTGAAGGCCGGAAAATCCCGGCAGATCTTTCAGGAAACCAGCTGAATTTAGCAGGGTTCCCGAAAGGAATATATATGGTCGAAATCAAGTTAAGAGGACAGGAGCAGCCGATTTCCAAAAAAGTAATTAAAAATTAAATTTTTCGTCCATAATAGTTGATTGATAGAAGGCTTTTTGAAAAAGTCTTCTGTTTTTTTGTTCTGGTCTATATGGAAATACTCCTTCTTCACGCATTGCGACTGAACTTTACAGCTGGTTAGTGTTTTTTTTAGTTTTAATTTTTTTTCATTCTCTTGGAATTTGTAATTCAAAGCATAGGGTTTCAGCCGGTTAAATTTATTTTTTCAATATGAAAATTAAAACATGGTGAAAATAAATTATCTTTATTAAACTGTACTTAAAAAAATTAGAAACGATATGAGAAAGTTTTATTCAGGTCTTTTATTGATGATGGTGGCCTTTGCATTCGGCCAGATCAGCTATACCATTACACCGAACCCGTTCAATGAAACGAGTGCTATTACTTTAACCGTTCCGGGAGCACAGATTGATGAAGCAGCCTGGGGGGTATCGAACAACGCCATTTACATCTGGTCGTGGTCTCTTGATACCAATTACCAGAACAGCCAGGACTGTCCTACCAACGGAAGCTGGAATAATTCCAACGAGCTGAACCGGCTCAGTTACAATGCAGCTACCGATACGTATTCCTTATCTTTTATCCCAGCTGCCTTTTACGGGAGAACGGGAATTGGCAGATTCGGGTTTTTATTAAAAGATAAAACAGGGAGCCACCAAACATCTGACAATTTCGTCAATGTCGGGGTTTTAAACCTGACCATGACCAATCCTGTGGCCAACAGCCTGACCTCAGTTCCTACAGGAAATTCAATCAACGTTACGGCAACAACCAATGTAAGTGCTACTTTTCAGCTGAAAGCTAATGGAGCAGTGGTGAATTCCACATCAACGCCTTCCACTTCTTACGTATACAGCTACACCGTAAGCCAGGATGCCAATATGGAACTGGTCGCAACCGATGCCAATTCAACGGTCAAAAATGCAACATTTATGTTGCAGGTTCCCCGGAATGTGGTTTCGCAGGCCATTCCAAGCTGGATCAGACAGGGGATCAACTACAATCCGATCGATAATACAAAAGTCGGACTCGCATTATATGCCCCGTTTAAAAATTTCGTTCACGTGATCGGAAGCTTTAACAACTGGACAGTAAATGATGCTTATTTAATGAAGAGGGATACTGCCAATCCGGATTTGTATTGGATCGAACTGAGCGGCCTTACGCCACAGCAGCTGTATACTTTCCAGTACAGAACCAATGATCTGAAAAAAGTAGCGGATCCTTATTCTCCGCAGATCTTATCTTCTTATGACGACCAGTATATTACCGCCTCTACCTATCCAAATCTACCGGCGTTTCCTGCAGGACAGGGGTTTGAAGTTTCCATATTTAAAACCGGACAGGCGCCTTACAACTGGCAGGTAACCAATTTCCAGAGGCCGGCGAAAGAAAATCTGGTGGTCTATGAATTGTTATTGAGGGATTTTACACAGGAAAAAAACTGGCAGTCGCTGATCAATAAAATCACCTATTTGAAAGGGCTGAACATCAATGCCATCGAGCTGATGCCGATTATGGAATTTGAAGGAAATCTGTCCTGGGGATACAATACTTCCTTCCATTATGCACTGGACAAAGCTTACGGAACCCCTGAAAAATTCAAGGAATTTGTAGATCTGTGCCACCAGAACGGAATCGCCGTGATTCTGGACGTTGCTTTTAATCACGCTACCGGGCGTTCTCCATTAGCCAGATTATGGAATATCGATCCGGATGGAGACGGGTACGGGGATATTGCGGCCAACAACCCTTACTTCAATCAGGTGCCTAAACATTCTTATAATGTCTTTAACGATTTCAACCATACCAGCGCTTCAACGAAATATTACGTTGAAAGATGTCTTCAGCAATGGCTGACAGAATACCGTATCGATGGTTTCCGTTGGGATTTAACGAAAGGGTTTACCCAAAACTGTTCGGAGAATGATGAAACCTGCACGAATGCTTATCAGCAGGACCGCGTGGATATTTTAAAATATTATGCCGACAGGCAATGGGCGCTTGATCCGAATTCTTACATGATCTTTGAACATTTGGGAACGGATGCCGAAGAGCAGCAGTGGGCCAATTACAGAATAGCCGAAGGAAAAGGTGTTATGCTCTGGAATAACCAGAACGGTTCTTATAATCAGAATACCATGGGGTACAAGGAGAACAGCAATTACGACAGGATGAACCATGTCCTTCACGGCTTTACCAATATGTCTGCCGTGGGCTATGGAGAAAGCCATGATGAGGAAAGGCTGATGTTCAAAAATATGGCTTATGGTGCGGTAAACGGAAGCTATGACGTGAAAAGCCTAAATACCGCACTGGACAGGATGAAAACTTTCGGTGCAACGTTCTTTACCATTCCCGGCCCGAAAATGATCTGGCAGTTTGGGGAGCTGGGTTATGAATTCAGCATCAACAGATGCCAGGACGGAACCATCAACAACGGTTGTAGAACAGATCAGAAGCCGATTGCATTTACCCTCAACTATGATACAAATACCAACAGGAAAGCGGTGTATGATACCTGGGCGAAAATCATCAATTTCAGGAATCTGTATCCGGTTTTCAGATCAAAAACCTATTCTATAGAGTCCAACAACCTGGCAAACGACCCGGAAGGGCTGATTACCCGGATCTACGTATACGATAATCTTCTGACGTCGGGAATCAAGAACGTGGTGGTGCTGGCGAATTATTCCACCGCGGTTCAGGGTGTCGTGCCGTATTTCCCTTATGCTGGGCAATGGCAGAATCTGATGGATAACTCTGTTACTAACGTAACTTCCATAACCGCGCCGATCAGTCTTCAGCCGGGCGAGTTCAGGATATTCGGAAACTATGCCGGGAGCTTATCCACGTCTGACGCAAGCGCGGAAAATAAGCTTTCTCTGCAAATTGCGGATAACCCGGTGAAAAACGGTATGGCTAAATTAATTTACCATAAAGCAAAGAATGGAGAGATTTTCATCTACGATTTAAGCGGCAGAAAGATGGATTCATTTAAGCTTACCGGTGAAAACGGAGCTTACGAATTGAAAACAAATTATGCGGCCGGAACGTATCTTGTTCACTTAAAGTCGGATACGGGAATCGCAATTCAGAAAATGATTGTGAAATAACCTGTGGATAAGTCTGTAAGTTAATCCGAAAGGAGGTCATTTCCATGACCTCCTTTTTGTTTGTCCATACTTTATCCCCGATGAAAATAGGGGTTATCCATGCGGTATTAACGGCTTTTCCATAGGTTTTCCACATCTTTTTCCGCAATGGAGTTTAGGCTTATCCATACCTTACTAATAGCTTATTCATACGTTATCCATATTTTACTCACAACGATAAAAGTTTTTATTCAGATCATTTCCATGTTTACTCATATCTAATTCACATCTTTCTAATAAGGAATTCACAGGTTATCCACAACTTATTCACAGTGGGGAATATAGAGTCTGCTTATTTTTCCACTCCATTTTCTACATCTTGTTTGTCATCCAATAATCTCAATATAATATGAGAGTGCAGCATAAGAACATTGGGTGCAGATTCATCTAAATAAAAGAACAGTAAATATCAGAATCAACACGGAAAACTGAAGTGTAAGTCATATACGGAGCCGGAGATCAATGGTTCCTGAGAAAACAGATGATGGATTCACGCAAGTTTGAGAATTTTATTATGGAAAGTTATTCATAATCAAAAGTTTTTATTTAATAATAGGATAAGTAAACTTACATCTGCAGGTATAGCATGTATATTGAAAAAAATATATTGATTGAGTAAGATGAGTAAATTCGGAAATAACTCATGAAAATTATAAAAGTCTGTTTAAATTTCTTTGAAATTAAAGATTTGTCAGAGCATCTAATCTCACTAAGATTATTAAAAATACTTAGAAGATCATTTTAATACAAACTGCTTAATGCGGTTTGTATTTTCTATTGTTTAAAAGAAAGTCATTTAAACTTTCATTTTGAAAAGGCTGGATCTAAGAATAAGGAATAGACCATAAATAATAACAAATCTTTATTTTAAAAGGTTTATAAAATATTTTTTTCTAAATTTTACCTGAACAACAGATAACTCTATAACACTATGTTGATAGCCTTCAGATTCCGGATTGTGAATTTTCGTACTTTTGTTTGGTAAAGCCGCGTCTCCCATTTAAGGATAAAGGAAGATAATTGATTTCGCTTTATACACAACGAAAAACTATTAGTTTTACAATTGAATTAATAATCCGTATCTTTGCACCCACAAAATTTTCATAATGGCTAAATCATTAATTCCAAAATTAGAAGCTATAAAACAGAGATATAATGAGGTGGCCGACCTTATTATACAGCCTGATGTAATTTCAGACCAAAAAAGATATTCTTCTTTGAACAAAGAATATAGCGATTTGGGGAAAATTGTAAGAGTTTACGATCAATATAAAGGGGCTTTGGATACGATTGAGGAATCCGACGAAATTATTGCTGACGGATCAGACAAGGATTTTGTGGAACTGGCTAAAATCGAGAAGAACGAAGCACTGGAAAAAATTCCGGGACTGGAGGAAGAATTAAAAGTATTGCTTATTCCGAAAGATCCTGCAGATGATAAGAACGTCATTGTAGAACTCCGTGCCGGGACCGGCGGTGATGAAGCCGCGATTTTTGTGGAAGATATTTATAGGATGTATTCCATGTATTTTAAGACGAAAGGCTGGAGACATGAAGTGACGGATTCCAATGAAGCGGCAAAAGGCTACAAGGAACTCATCATGAAAGTGGAAGGCGAAGGCGTTTACGGAATCATGAAATTCGAGTCGGGGGTTCACCGGGTACAGCGTGTTCCGGAAACCGAATCGCAGGGAAGGGTTCACACATCAGCCATTACGGTGGCGGTGCTGCCGGAAGCCGAAGAAGTAGATTTTGAACTGAACCCGGCGGATATCGAAATGCAGACTTCCAGATCGGGAGGAGCCGGGGGACAGAACGTAAACAAGGTAGAAACCAAAGTTCAGCTGACGCACAAGCCTTCCGGATTGGTAGTGGTTTGCCAGCAGGCCCGATCTCAGTTGGCCAACCGGGAACTGGCGATGGAAATGCTGAGAACAAAATTATACGATATCGAGCTTCAGAAAGTTCAGGGGGATATTGCTGCTCAACGTAAATCAATGGTGTCTACAGGAGACCGTTCTGCAAAGATCAAAACCTATAACTATCCGCAGGGAAGGGTAACCGATCATAGGATCAACAAATCCATGTATAATCTGGATGCCTATATGAACGGCGATATTTCTGAAATGATCGATGCCGTAATCATGGCGGAAAATGCTGAAAAAATGAAAGGTGAAGAAGAAAATTTATAAAATCTTTATCATAAAATCTTTAGAAAGTCTCCGGGTTCCGGGGACTTTTTTTAATGATAACCGAATAAGAGAAACTATTGCTCGCGAGATATCACAAGATGATGTAAAATTTTTAATGATAAATGGTTTTAAATGAGATTTTTAACAAGATATTAGAACTTGAAATTATATTTTCGTAAAATTTTTACAGTAAATAGGAAATATTACTAAAAATAATAAGTACATTTATAAAAGCTTTCGGATTACTCGGGAGCCGGGGATAAATAATACGTTAATTAAATAATATATGAAAAACCTTAAAGCTGCCTTTCTGGTAGTGGTTCTGTGTTTTGCGCAAAACTTAAAATCACAAAATATCTTACCTCCTCAAAAGGTATTCAGCCTTTATTTTGACTCCTTTGTAAAATACGACGATGATTCCTTGAAAGAACTTAACAGTTACCTGATTAATTTTTTAGGTAAAGAAAATACCCATAAGATGAGCCTTCAGGAATCTTACGATCAGAAAGTAGAAAGCTTTACCAATATTTTCCTTTCCAATCTGTCTGCTGAGGTTTCCTCGGCATGTAAAAATGAAGCCCGTGAATACTTTAAAGTTCTGATCGGAAATTTCAAGAATGCCACCTGCAGCATCAGGGAGATTAAAACGGTATCTGATGAGCAGGTAAAAGGGCAGGAATTTTCACAGGTAGATTACGAAGTAACCTTTAAAGTTCCGTCTTTACCTTCACAGATCAATATGGGCGACCTTAAAAAAATCGGGCCAGGGGAAATGAAGAAGTACCTTATTGATATGACCAACAATCTGAAAAATACCGACAAGGTTGTATCGACCCATCAGAAATTCAATCTGTACCAGGTGAAGTACGGGACTGATACCTATTACTGGAACGGTGGCCCGCAGGAAATGGCCTGGAAGCTGAATGATTTTTATTTTAAAAATATCAATTGATGGCCAACGTATAAAATTTATTTGGCTTAAATTAAAGTTGATTCGACTGTATTTAATTTATTTTACAGTGGATTATAAGAATGAAAGATTGGAATTCAGGTTGGTGAGTCAGGATTTAAATAGATTTCCTATTTATATGATAACAAATGATTTCGTCTGATGATCAATAACTATGAAAGTAATGCTGATAAAGATAACTTTCTGCATCCAGCATCCTTCTTCCGGCTTATTAATCGATTTCTTAAATTAAATCATAGGATAAAGCTGTCGGTTCCGATAGCTTTTTTTATTAAAACAGAATCCTTATTTTTGAAGAAATAGCTTAATATGAAATTCAGACCCATTTTATTAACTGCCGGCGTTTTGTTTTCGGCGACATTTTATGCCCAAAAAATGACCTATCCAAAAGTAATAAAAGGAAATCAGACCGATACTTATTTCGGAACTGCGGTGGCAGATCCGTTCAGAGACCTGGAAAATGATTCGGAAGCCACCCGCAGATGGGTTGACGATGAAGTAAAGCACAGCCAGGAATACCTTGCCAAAATACCGTTCAGGGATGAAATCCGCAACCAGCTGAGAGACATCTGGAACTACGAAAAAATTTCAGCCCCTTTTAAAGAAGGAGATTATACCTATTATTATAAAAACGACGGTCTCCAGGCCCAATCGGTTTTATACAGAACCAACAATAAAACGAAGCAAACGGAAGTTTTCCTGGATCCGAATAAATTTTCAGAAAAAGGAACCACGTCGCTTTCCCAATTGTCATTCAACAAAAAAGGAAATCTGGCGGCCTATTCTATTTCTGAAGGCGGCAGTGACTGGAACAAGATCATCATCATTGATGCCGCTACCAAAAAACAGATCGACGAAACCTTAGTGGATGTTAAATTCAGCGGAATTTCATGGCAGGGTGATGAAGGATTCTACTATTCAAGCTACGACAAGCCGAAAGAAGGGACCGTACTTTCCGGAATGACTGATAAACATAAGGTCTACTTTCACAAACTGGGAACAAAACAATCGGCGGACAAGCTGATCTTCGGTGGCGATAAAACCCCGAGAAGGTATCTGGGAGCAGCAGTTTCCGAAGATCAGCGGTATCTGATTATTTCTGCGGCCAATGCCACCAACGGAAACGAGCTGTATATCAAAGATCTGAAAAACGGCGGCGATTTCATCCAGATCAACAAGGGTTTCGACATCAATGCGGGCATTGTAGATACGGACGGCGAAAACCTGTACCTCTTTACGGATAAGGATGCCCCGAATATGCGCCTGGTAAAAACCACGATTAAAAATCCGGCGCCTGAAACATGGATAGACGTGATCCCTCAGACCGATAATGTATTGGGCATCACCACCGGCGGCGGCTATTTCTTTGCCACTTACATGGTGGATGCCATCGACCAGGTAAAACAGTACAACAAAAACGGAAAACTGATAAGGGAAATTACGCTTCCCGGAAAAGGAAACGTTTCCGGATTCGGCGGAAAGGAGAAAGAAAAAGAACTTTATTTCTCGTTCAGCAATTACATTACCCCGGGAACTACCTATAAATTCAATGCAGACACCGGGAAATCTGAAGTCTACCAGAAACCGGAAGTGAAATTCAATCCGGAAGATTATGTTTCCGAGCAGGTATTCTATACTTCAAAAGACGGTACGAAGATCCCGATGATGATCAATTATAAAAAAGGAACGAAGCTCGACGGTAAAAATCCGACCATCCTTTACTCTTACGGAGGGTTCAACATCAGCCTGCAGCCGGCTTTCTCCGTGGTAAATGCCATCTGGATGGAAAACGGCGGAATCTATGCGGTTCCGAACATCCGAGGCGGCGGGGAATACGGTAAAAAATGGCATGATGCCGGCACCAAACAGCAGAAGAAAAACGTATTCAATGATTTTATTGCAGCCGGGGAATATTTACAGGCTAAAGGCTATACTTCCAAAGAATACATGGCCCTTTCCGGAAGATCAAACGGCGGATTGCTGGTAGGTGCTACCATAACAATGCGTCCCGACCTGGCAAGAGTGGCGTTCCCGGGAGTCGGCGTTCTGGATATGCTGCGGTATAATAAATTCACTGCCGGTGCCGGTTGGTCGTACGATTACGGAACTGCAGAAGACAGCAAAGAAATGTTTGAATACCTAAAATCATATTCTCCGGTACACAATGTGAAAGCAGGAACCTGCTATCCATCCACCATGATCATCACCAGCGATCACGACGACCGTGTTGTACCGGCACACTCCTTTAAATTTGGGGCGGAACTTCAGGAAAAGCAGGCATGTAACCATCCGGTCCTTTTGAGAATCGAAAAAAATGCAGGCCACGGCGCCGGACGATCCACCGAGCAGGTCATCGGGGAAAATGCCGATCTGCTTTCTTTTGCTTTGTATGAAATGGGGATAAAAGAAATAAATTAGTTACATTAAATAAATAATTCTTAAATAAAATTATATGAAAAAAGTATTATGTTATTCAATTTTAATGCTATCTACCTTACTTGTTAATTCTTGTAGTAGTGGTGATCTGAGAGATAATAGTGAAAATGAAGTAGTAACAAAAGGTAGAAATCTTGAGCATACTTCAAAGACAGCTTTGAGCGATGAGAAATATGTTCTACCTGTTATTTTTACAGATGCCAATGGATACAATACCAATAATTCACCATGCTCATCCTATAAACTTTATGCAACTTCGGATGTATTATCTGCAAATGACAGAGTAGTACATGTTATAGCTATAAGTAACAATACAATTGTGGATGGTAAAATTTTTACAATTCCTGCAGGACAATACGTTTCACAAACAATAAATGTTTTTAGCAATGCAAATAGAAGTTATGGAAATGTTGAAATTAAAGTAAATAGCGTAAAGGAAAATGGAGTTATAACTGATGAGTATGAATTAAAGGCTATTGATACTCAAGTTAATAATTGTTATAGGAATACCCCTGTATTACCAGGCCCGCTAGATCCATCTGAGTGTTATGAAGATCTTAATAATGATGGTTATCCTGATTGCTACGAGTCTACCTAAATTATAATTAATAAATAAGATTATCGAAATCAATAGAAACGGGCTTCAGCCCGTTTTTTTATTCAATCCTTTGGCTTTAGTCAAAACTTATTTTGACCGGGAATCAGATGGGTTTTACCGTTAAATCTTTGTAGTTTTCAAAACAGAATATGACGAAAAGCGGCTTGAAAATTAACACAAATTTATTATCCCAAAAATGCTTAATTTTAGCCATCTAATAAATCCGAAAGTATGAGAAGGGAAGTTCAGAATAAAACGCCTCAATTTAATATAACTGAAAAAAACATGGAGGTGTATCCGTTTGAAAAAGACGGACTGTCATTGAAATCCTCTTACAAAGCGGAAGATGTCAAAAACCCGGAACTCACACAGACTTCTCCGGGAATTGAACCTTACCTCAGAGGACCTTATTCCACCATGTATGTTCAGAAACCATGGACCATCCGTCAGTATGCAGGTTTTTCAACCGCAGAAGAATCCAATGCTTTCTATAGGAGAAACTTGGCAGCAGGGCAGAAAGGGCTTTCCGTAGCTTTCGACCTGGCCACGCACCGTGGCTATGACTCCGATCACGCAAGGGTCGTGGGAGATGTCGGGAAAGCCGGCGTGGCCATCGATTCCGTAGAGGACATGAAGATTTTATTCAATGAAATCCCGTTGGATCAGATTTCGGTTTCCATGACGATGAACGGTGCCGTACTGCCGATCCTCTCTTTTTATATCGTTGCGGCAGAAGAGCAGGGCGTTTCCCAGGAATTGCTTTCGGGGACCATCCAGAATGATATTTTAAAGGAATTCATGGTACGGAATACCTACATTTATCCGCCGGCCCCTTCCATGAAAATTATTGCCGACATTTTTGAATATACCGCACAGAACATTCCGAAATTCAATTCCATATCCATTTCAGGGTATCACATGCAGGAAGCCGGGGCAACACCGGTACTGGAAATGGCCTACACGCTTGCAGACGGGCTGGAATACGTAAGAACAGGAATAAAAGCAGGAATGAACGTCGATGATTTTGCCCCGAGACTTTCCTTTTTCTGGGCCATCGGGATGAACCATTTTATGGAAATCGCAAAAATGCGGGCGGCAAGATACATCTGGGCCAACCTCCTGAAACAGTTCAATCCGCAGAATCCGAAATCTTTAGCCCTGAGAACACACTCCCAGACTTCAGGATGGTCTTTAACCGAGCAGGAACCTTTCAACAACATTACCAGGACGGCCATTGAAGCACTGTCCTCCGCTTTAGGCGGAACCCAGTCCCTTCACACCAATGCACTGGATGAGGCTATCGCCTTACCTACCGATTATTCGGCAAAGATTGCAAGAAATACCCAGATCATCCTCCAGCAGGAAAGCGGGATCTGCGATGTCGTAGATCCGATGGGTGGGAGCAACCTTGTGGAAAGCCTGACCCAGCAGATGATCGAGGAAGCCATGAAATACATTGATGAGGTAGAGCAGGAGGGCGGAATGACCAAAGCCATCGAAGCCGGAATCCCAAAAATGAGGATCGAGGAAGCGGCCGCCAGGAAACAGGCCAAAATCGACAGTGGCGAAGAATTCATCATCGGGGTCAATTCATTCCGGTCCGAGCTAAAGCAGGACCCGATTGAAATCCTGGATATCGATAATACTGAGGTCCGCAGAAAGCAGATCGAAAGACTCAATACAATCAAAAAAGAAAGAAATGCTTCAGCCGTTGAAGAAATTCTGAACAAGATAAGAGAATCGGCCAAAACCGGACAGGGAAACCTGCTCGCCTTGTGCATCGAAGCTGCCCGCAGGCGGGTGACTCTCGGGGAAATGAGCGATGCTATGGAAGAAAGTTTCGGTAGATACAAAGCCAACATCAGAACCATTTCAGGAGTATACGCCATGAATGCAGGAAAAAACGAATATTTTGAAAAAGCCCTGAACCTTACCCAGAAATTTGAGGAGGAGGAAGGCCGAAGACCAAGAATCATGGTGGCCAAAATGGGACAGGACGGACACGACCGAGGAGCTAAGGTAGTAGCCACCGCATTTGCCGACATGGGATTCGATGTGGATGTGGCACCGTTGTTCCAGACGCCTGAGGAAGTAGCAAAACAGGCAGTGGAAAATGATATTCATATCTTAGGGGTTTCATCCCTGGCAGCCGGTCATAAAACATTGGTTCCCCAAGTAGTAGGAGAACTGAAAAAGCTGGGTGCTGATGATATCACCATTGTTGTCGGCGGCGTTATTCCCCAGCAGGATTATGAATTCCTGTATGCCAACGGAGCTGACTTCATCTTTGGGCCGGGTACCAACCTCCCGAAATGTGCCGTGGATATCCTCGAAAGATTTTTAAATTAAAATTAAAAATAAATAAATTGCACAGCTTTTGTATAAGTTAATAAAAATTTTCATTATGGCTTATACAGTAGTTTCAGTATTTCCGGTAACAGCAGATACCGATGAAATCAAAAGACAATTAAAAGAAAATGGCATCGATGAAGCAAATATTGTTGTTTCAAAATCGAATGTAGAAAGCGGAGCAACAGCAGATAATTATCAGGAAGATGAACAGACAAAAGGTTTTTTTGAATATACCTTTGCCCATGATGCAGAAATGCTGGACGCATACCGCAGACACAGTGTAGGAAAACATAATATTGTGGTGTATGCCGATAATATGGAGCAGGCAGCAACGGCAAATTCCGTTTTAAACAGAAGTGGTGCGCTTGAAGTATACAGAAAACCTGCGGAAAACAAAACCGATATTCCTGAAGGGATGACCGAAGAAGAATACAACGGCATTATCGCCAAAGCAAAAAACAATCTGTATTTCCTGGGTTCTGAAAGAGTATATCACTCCAACGTTATCCGTGGAATGGATGATCCGATGGATGATCTGGGATCCAAAGATTAAACAAATACATAAACAAACCGGCTGTTTCTTTTGAGACAGCCGGTTTTCATTTATTATTACAGAAAAATTAAGGTAGCAATACTTGTCAGTCGCCCGTTTAGAGTTGGTTAAAATTAATGTCCTAAACCATCAACCCGTAGGTTGTCTTCCTTGATCATCATGTCTTCAGTGCCATGGGGGCCACAAAGGTCATGCACATTATAAAATGCCCTGAAAAAAGTAAAGGTTAGTAAGATTCATAATTGATGGTGTAAGTATATAATCGTATAGGAATAACCGTATATTTTTTATTTTCAGTAAATATTTTTAAATTTTTATATTGAATTTTTTTGGCTGTTTTAAAAAAAGTTTTAATTTTGTAGCTCAAATCAATTTTTTAACCCTTTAAATAACGAAGCAGATGTTCAGTAAAGTACATATTTCTACAGCAGGATTGCCTTTTGCAAAGGCAGGGCTTCGTGGTTGGGTACATTTTTAGAATAACAGTATAATGAAATATTACCACCCGGAGTCGTAAGATTCCGGGTTTTTTATTGCGCAATATTTCAAACTCACAACAGGTTTTCCCGGACTCTTTTCAACAATCAGGAATAATTCAGATGGCTTTTAGGAGCTGTTTCCCGCTATCCGTTGCAATCTTTTTGCATCCGACGCATTAAGGCTTTGCCTGCCGGAACTTTGCAAAAAGGATTTCCACTGCTATCGGGGCTAGTGATAACGTTCCGCACAATATCTTATAAACCCAAAGGGCTGTAAGATTAAAGTAAAATATCAGGATGATGTACAGAATTTTGTATGTCGCTTTAATAATTGATATTAATGGAAAAAGACAACCTCTTTTTTTCAGACTGAGAAATCTGAGAAGCAGAAAAAGAATAATAAAAAAAGATGTAGAGAAACAGATCAGGCAAAAATATAAACATTGGAGAAGACTTTGGGAAATAAGACGGAATATTCCGTTGGTTCCTTTGGAAAAACCCTATCAAAAAGGCTTTGTTAGATTTTTTGTGTTAAGGGATGATATAAAAAGGTCCAGTGACAGTAGATTCTTCGAAGAGCTTTTAAAAAAGTTGAATACGGAAATGTATTCTCCGACACGTAAATTTCTCAAGAAAAACGGAGACGCGGACGAAGGATTTGTATCGTAAAAGAGCAGAAGATTGCCAATATTTATCCTTGGGAATGGGAAAGTCCAAAACTAGGACTTACCGCAAGGGAAAAGCAATATTTTATCATGAAAGACGATTACTGTCCGATCAAAAAGTCAGTCAAAGTTTACTATGAATTTACTGAGCCATGGAGGTTTGTATTAAGGGTAAGACCCAATATCATTACCCATTATAAGCCTATACAGTCAGATCTTGAGAAAGATATGGATGAGACCAATTCTTTTTTAGATCAGTATAAAGTTCAGGGGATCATCCATAAAACCATTTACGGAAAAACCGATGCATGGAAAGATAGATACATACGCGATCGGATGAAAAGCCTGAAAGCTTTTCACTACACAATTTCTGCAACAGCGATTGCAGACCTGTTAGAGGAGGCAGACCTCCTCAAAATTTAAAAATAAAACAATGGGAAATTTAAAACTAAAAGGAAAAGACATATTAAAACTGGGATATCCGAACAACCAGAGCGTCAACATCGCGCTGGAAGTCATGAAAAGGAATTTTGCAACCAAAAACATTCATCATGTAAAATCTCTTTTAAAGGAAATCCTTATTAACCCGGAGAATTTTGAGAAAGACCTCACCTTCGGACAAATTGCGGAAGCCCTGCTTTCCTCCAAAAAAACGGAAAAAAGAATGCTCAATACCCAACGGGCGGCGTTTCAGGTTTTCGGAAACAACATTTCGGATGAAGCGAAAAACCAGCTGTATACCGCACTGAAGCTGCCGGTTTCCGTACAGGGTGCGCTGATGCCCGATGCGCACAGCGGATACGGGCTTCCGATCGGCGGAGTACTCGCGGTAGAAAATGCCGTGATCCCATATGGCGTCGGGATGGATATCGGATGCCGGATGAGTCTCAGCATTCTCGATACGCCGGTATCCTATCTGGACGGTGCCAGAGATAAATACGAAAAAGCGCTTGCTGAGCACACGAAGTTTGGAATGTACGAAACTCATAAGTCGCACATCGATCACGAAATTTTCGAGCGGGATACTTTCGATATGATTCCGATATTGAGAAGACTCAAAGGAAAAGCAATCAGGCAGATGGGAAGTTCCGGCGGCGGAAACCATTTCGTTGAATTCGGGGAAGTGGAAATTACGGAGGAAGATCCGCAGATCGGTCTTCCGAAAGGCCGATACCTGGGAATCCTGTCACACAGCGGTTCACGCGGGCTCGGTGCCGAAATCGCCCAGTATTATTCCAGAATGGCTGTTGATCAGTGTCCGTTGCCGAAAGAAGCACAGCAATTTGCCTGGCTGGACCTTAGCACCCACCTCGGGCTGGAATACTGGACGGCGATGAATCTGGCCGGCGATTATGCCTCTGCCTGTCACGACGATATCCATAGAAGGCTGGTAAAAGCTGTTGGCGGGAGGGTAAAGGCCAGAATAGAAAACCATCACAATTTTGCCTGGAAAGAAGTCCACAACGGTAAAGAAGTGATCGTTCACCGGAAAGGCGCCACTCCGGCCAATGAAAACGAGCTGGGAATGATTCCGGGATCTATGACGGCCAAAGGCTTTATCGTCCGCGGAAAAGGAAATCCGGAATCCCTGAGCTCAGCTTCTCACGGGGCCGGAAGAGCCTATTCCAGAGGAGAATGCCGGAGCCTTTTTACTCAGAACGATATCAAAAAAGAATTAAAACTCAAAAATGTTACCCTCATGGGGGGAAATGCAGAAGAAGCACCGATGGCTTATAAAGACATCAACGAAGTGATGAATGCGCAAAGCGAACTGGTGGATATTCTGGGGACATTTCAGCCAAGAATGGTAAGGATGGATAAGTAAACAGCTAATGATTCAACCTCACAGGTTTTTAAACCTGTGAGGTCTATCAGGAGCAAACAACAATTAAAAGAAAAATGGGAGCACCACATAACATAACATAAAAAGATACGGTGAAGTCTGGCCGGAATTCAGAATCCGGTACGGACTCGATATTTTAGAAAAATTAAAAAAGAAAGTCATTGTTTCGGGAGGCTGGGCATGGCATTTTATGTCCAAAGCGGGACATACCGAATACAAGCACGCACATGATCATAAGGATATTGATGTGTTTGTGAAAAAAGAAAATGTGGCAGAAGTCCTGATAATCCTTCAGCAGGAAGGTTTTCAGAAAGTCTGGACAAGATACGATCATCTCCCGGGCGAAGAAAATTTCCGGAGATATGAGAAGACGGTAGAAATGGAAAACGCAAAATTTCATAGGATCACGATTGATTTCTTTGAGAAAAATGATCTGGAAACGATTGAAACCAACGGGTTTACCGTGGTAAAGCCCCAGCTCCTACTTTCATTTTACAGGAATATCCATTCCAGCGATAAATGCTGGGCGGTGATCGCCGCAAAAGACCTGCTTGAAAAAGGAATCGATCCGGTCGGCCACCCGGAATTAAATGAAATACCGAAATAAAATGGAAAAACTCATACAAATAACCGCAGGAAAAGGGCCTCTGGAGTGCCAGTGGGTCGTCGCCAAAGTGCTGAAAATTTTCCTGGAAGAAACAAAAAACAATAACATCCCATACGAAATCATCCATCGCGAAAACGGTGATGAAAACCTGACATTAAAATCTGTAACTCTTCTTTTAAAATCAGAAGATCCGGAGGGTTTCTTAGAATCTTGGCTCGGGAGCATTTGCTGGACAGGCAAAAGTACTTTCCGGAAACTGCATAAACGCAGCAACTGGTTTATCGGGATCTTTGAGCTGGAAGGCTTGGAAAAAGTCAGTTTTCATGAAAAAGATATCCGGTTTCAGACGGTGAGGAGCCAGGGAAGCGGAGGCCAGAATGTGAATAAAGTAAATACCGCGGTCCGTGCCACCCATATCCCGACCGGGCAAAGCGTTTTCGTACAGGACTCCCGGTCGCAGCTGGAAAACAAAAAGCTTTCCATGGAAAGGCTGAAAGCAAAAGTCCTGGAACAGAATATTATCCGCCTGCAGAAAAGAATGCAGGAAACCTGGAGCAACCACCTGAATGTACAACGCGGAAACCCGGTAAGAACGTTTGCCGGGACCGATTTCAAAAAAAATTATCAGGAAAAGTCTTTCAGCAGACAAAGGCACCACCTGAAAAACAAACTTAAAAATTATAGAAATGACCTTAACTAAAAGTAAATATTATTTCGAAGCACTGGACCATTATCCATACAATCTGCCGGATTGTATGGAAGCTTTGAATTATGCACTCTCTTATGATCCTGAAGATGCCGATGCGCTTTGCCTGATGGGAAGAATCTACAGCGAAATGCTCAGCAACTACGAACAGGCAAAACATTATTTTGAGGAAGCCATGCAGTATGATGTAACCAACGTTAATACGCCGCAGTATTATATTATCTGTCTGCTGAACAACGAAGATTTGCACGAAGCAGAAAAGCTGATTAGCTATTCACTGAAAATCAAAGGGATTGATAAAGCGACGCTTTGGCTCTACAGGTCAATGCTTTCCGAAAAAAGAGGAAGTCTGGTGAATGCCCTGAAGTTCCTGACGGAAGCGGAGAAATACTGTTTTACCGAACGCAGTCTGAACAACATAAAAGCCCGCCGGAAATTTATTAAATCCAAAATGCCCAAAAAAAGAAAAATTAAAAAGAATGAGGAAGCTTAATGAGCCTCCTTTTTATACATTAATAATGAAATTACGGCTTGAAATAAAAAGGTTCCGGGAATAATGATGTGCTTTGCGCATGAATTTTCTGTTCCTGCATTAAATGAAAATTCCACTGAAATAAAATAAAAAATAGGCTTTCTTCAAAGCCTATTTTTTATTTACGGAGATCAGATAATCATAAACCATCTGGTGCTGTTCGTCGGTTAGTTTTGCTTTCGGTGCCATTCTGCTCAGGGTGTTGATCCATCCTTGGTCATCATGTTTTGCCGGGTCCGGCAGTTTGTGGCACCGGTTGCATGAGTTTTCGAAAATACTTTTTCCCTGGGCCAGCTGTTCGGATGAAGTATACTTCGGTCCGGTTACGGCTATGCTCTTCGGCCCGCATGATACTACCGTTAAGGCAGAGGCTGCGATAATTCCAAAAATCAGTTTTCTCATAACAATATTTTTTAAAGTGAATTATTTTTTCACAGACACGATATAATCGTACACCCATTGGTGCTGCTCGTCGGTAAGCTTTGCTTTCGGAGCCATCCAGTTCATAATTCCTACCCATTGTACCGGCGTGTGGGAAGTAGGATCCGGCAGTTTATGGCATTTTCCGCAGGAGTTTTCAAAGATGCTTTTTCCCTGTGCAATCTGCGCGGCTGTAGATTTGGAAGCTACCGGTGTAGTTGCCGTAGAAGCCTTCGGAGTACACGATGCCAGTAAAAGGGCTGCGAATGAAGCTACAGCAATAATTCTTTTCATGTCTGAATAATTTTTTTGATTGAAACAAATGTAGCAAATTCCCTCTGCCATTGATATGGGACAGTTTAATTTAGAAGAAATACAAATTAGAAAGGGAGAAATATTCACTGGTGAATTGTCAATTGTCAGTAATGGAGATTAATTGTGAAAGGTAAATCTTAATTATAAATTAACTACTTGCTATTTAACATTACTGGCGATAACACTGGATAAACTTCCGACCTCCAGTTTCCTCTTCCGTCCTCTTCTTCTGATTCCTGGTTTAATTCACCTTAATAATCGTTAAATATATGCCTTTAATACTTGTAAGTCATAAATTTAAAGACAAAACAAATTGGTTTTTGACGGTTCAAGCTTTAATCCTTATTTTTGAATCAATGAAATTTTCTACACAAGAGCTGATAAAAGGAATACGGTCGGGGAATAAACGCCTGATCGGCAAGGCTATTACCTTAGCGGAAAGTAAGAAAGCCGAACACCGTCAGCAGGCAGAAGAGCTGCTGAAGCAGATCATGCCTTATACCGGAAATTCTGTGAGGGTAGGGGTTACCGGAGTGCCGGGTGCCGGGAAATCAACTTTTATAGAAAATTTCGGGAGGCTGGCGATTGCCCATGGAAAAAAAGTCGCAGTTCTCGCAATTGATCCGAGCTCAGCCATTAACAAAGGCAGTATCCTGGGTGATAAAACCCGTATGGAAGAATTGGCAAAAGAAGAACATGCCTTTATCCGTCCTTCTCCGAGTTCCGGTTTTTTAGGAGGGGTTGCCAATACTACTTTTGAAACCATGATGATCTGTGAAGCGGCCGGCTATGATTATATTTTAATTGAAACCGTAGGTGTCGGACAGTCTGAAGTACTGGTAGCCGATATTACCGATATTTTTTTATTTTTAAAAATCATCGGCGGCGGCGATGAGTTGCAGGGCATCAAACGTGGGATCATGGAAATGGTAGATGTAATCTTCATCAATAAAGTGGAAGCAGAAAATCTTCAGAAGGCCAAAAATACCAGACTGGAACTGAAGCGTGCCCTGGACTTTATTCCACCTAAAGAAAAAGACTGGAAAGTTCCGGTATTGCTGGGTTCGGCATTAAGCAATAATGGCCTCGATGATGTTTTCGAAAAGATCAATGACTTCATCAGCCTGAAAAAGAAAACAGGCCGGTTTGAGCAGATCCGTATCCAACAGGCCGAAAAGCGTTTTGAATATTGGGTACAGGAATACATCCTTTCGATGATGAAGAAAAACAATTCCGTAGAAGAAGCCTACATTCAGCATAAAAAAAATGCTTCAGCCATGGTTTCCAATCCCAGCACTGAAGCAAAATTATTCGTCGAAAAGTTTTTATCAAAAGATTAATTATTCAGGTTGAGGTTTCTCTTTCGGTTCCTCATTTTTAGTAATGTACCCATCGTAAGAAATCGGTTGCCTGTCATTGCTTTTTATCGAGGTAAAAGCTTTCCCGTTTTTAAAGACCTCAATGATGATTTCATCCACCGTGCTTTGATCTTTTACTTTAATCCTTACAATGGTTTTCCCTTTTCTTCCTGCCGACTGGCTTACGGTAAAGTCTTTCGTAGTGAACCTATAACCGGACTGACTTGTGTTTCCATACGTAGGGTTAAATACCCTGCCAAAATAAGGCAATGCTATATCCAGCTTATCTTTTTTTACATCTATGGAATAATTACTTCCCGAAAGATCCAGGATTCTTGTAGATGTTGTATTCGGAAGGGAATTCATTACATTGATGACATCATAATTTGTGGGGGTTGCCCTCTGGGCATGAAAAGAAAAATCCCCGGAATTGATAAGGGCAGTAACCGCCTGTGAATCGCCTCCTGCTGTTTGTGATGAACAGTTTTGGAAACACAGCAGAAAACTTAAAAGACATATAATTGAAATATACTTTTTCATAATCTTAAAATATTAATTGTAGAGCTAAAATAGCAAAATGTATGCAAATATTTAGATAGAGAATTATTTTGGAATAAAAATTGTAAATGTTGAACTAATACACTCGAAATATGAAAATAAAACACATTTTTGGAATAGGAGCGATGGCTCTTTCACTGGCAGCATGTACTACAAACCCGATTACGGGAAGATCCTCATTACAGCTGGCCAACAATTCAGAGATTGCAACAATGGCAGCCCAGGAATATAGATCAACATTGGGAAAATCTAAAGTAATTACAGGAACGGCAGATGCAAGAAGAGTGACGAGCGTTGGATCCAGGATTAAGTCTGCTGCAGAAAGATATTACCAGCAGATCGGGCGTTCCGGAGATCTTGCCAATTACAACTGGGAATTTAATCTTATTCAAAGCAAAGAATTAAATGCATGGTGTATGCCGGGCGGAAAAGTTGCCGTATACACAGGAATTTTACCGGTTACAAAAAATGAAAGCGGATTGGCTGTCGTTATGGGGCATGAAGTTTCCCATGCTTTGGCAGGTCATGGAAACGAAAGAATTTCTCAGGCTATGGTTGCACAATATGGAGGTCAGATTCTGGGAGGATCAATTTCCAATTCACAATGGGCCAGTGTTTTCCAGCAGGTTTATCCGGTCGGTTCTCAGGTTGCTTTATTGAAATACGGTAGAAACCAGGAATCTGAAGCAGATGAAATGGGATTGTATTTGATGTCGATGGCAGGATATGATCCGAGAGAAGCCATTCCTTTCTGGAGCAGAATGGAAGCTGCATCCAATGGAGCAAGACAGCCGGAGTTCCTGTCCACGCACCCGAATCCGCAGACCAGGATTGCAGATATCAACAAAGATTTACCAAAAGCACTGGAATATTACAAAGCTGCCGGCGGAAAAATTTAATATCAATTTAATCCAGAATAAAATAAAAGCCTTATTGAATTTTATTAAATTTGATAAGGCTTTTCAATACCAATACCAAACACAACACTATGAAAAATTTAACCATTATCGGGCTTGTGCTGCTGGCCGTTTCAATCTTACTGTTTTATCTTACAGCAAATAATTTTACCATTAATGATCTGGGAATGCCTCATATTATGGGAATTCTGGGAGGTATCGGAATTGGTCTGATTATCGGCGGAATGGTAGGTTATGTAAGTAAAGGCAGTGCCATAAAGGCCGAGCAGAAAAGAAAAGAATACCTGCAGCTGCAGAAAGAAAAAGAAGAGTTAGAAAGACAGGCGGCTGAAATCGCCAGACGCGAAGCCGAACTTCAAAACCAGAAAACATATCAAAATCAAAATCCTCAGATCTAGTTGATCTGAGGATTATTTTATGTTATTATTTTGGCTAATTAAAATTTATATCCAACACCTACCATGAAAAGGTTTGGTCTGTTGTCATACCGGATTTCCGTGCCTGAAACCCTGTTGATAAAGTTTCTGGAATCTTTACTGAAAGCTCCTTCATATCTGGCATTTACCAGGAACTTTTTAACTTCGAGCTGAGCACCGAACTGGTAGCCTACCGTAAAGTTATTGCTTGCATTTTCCTGGAAATCGTTGAAAGTATCTTCTTTGGCCAGATTATAGCTTGCCACCGGCCCTACATATACTCCCAAAAGATCACCCAGCACTTTATGGCCTACCAGAACGGGAAGGTCTATACGGCTGCTTTTAACATCAAATGTCGTATTTTCCGTAGTGAATTCATTCTTAAAATTGGTATAGTATAATTCCGGCATCACGAAAAAAGATGCGGGAAGACTGGCTTTCAGAGATAAACCTACATTAAAACCTACATTATTCTTTCCTTCTCCCTGAATAGCCTGGTTTACTGTTCCTTTAATGTTTTGCCACGAAGGCGATCCTGTCGGGAAAATCAGGTTTACTTTACCGGCCAGGGAAACCTGGGCAGAAGCAAAGGCTGAAAATCCTATTAATGCTATACTAATTGCCTTTTTCATTGTTTTCTATTTTAGTGATTGTATTATCTATAGTCTTATTGTTCTCAAGCAGATATTCTCTGAGCTCTTTAAACAGTTCCGAAGAATAAACGAAATCAATCAGGTTTTTATTTCCTGCCGTAATCAGGACATCCTTATTTCCTTCCCATTCTTTCAGTCCTAATCTTAGGTATACGATTTTCTCACCGATTGTCATTACCGAGTTCATATCATGGGTATTGATGATGGTAGTCGTATTATATTCTTTGGTGATCTCAATCAGAAGATCGTCAATGATGTTTGAAGTATACGGATCAAGCCCGGAATTAGGCTCATCACAGAAAAGGTATTTCGGATTATTTACAATAGCTCTTGCAATCGCCACCCGTTTCTGCATCCCTCCGGAAATTTCAGACGGGAATTTTCTGTTCGCTTTGTCCAGATGGACCCTTCCAATGACGTCAAATACCCTTTTTTTCTTCTCCCTAAAGGTCAGATTGGTAAACATATCCAATGGGAACATGATGTTTTCCTCTACTGTCAGGGAATCGAACAATGCACTTCCCTGAAATACTGTTCCGATCTCAGACCGGAGGTGCTGTTTTTCATCCCGGGTCATTACATTGATGTCTTTCCCGTCAAACAGGATTTCCCCAGATGTC
Organism: Chryseobacterium sp. SN22; assembly: GCF_008329705.1. GTDB lineage: Bacteria > Bacteroidota > Bacteroidia > Flavobacteriales > Weeksellaceae > Chryseobacterium. The sequence continues at coordinate 78,888 of NZ_VTSX01000020.1, forward strand.
GGCTGATAGACATTCAGCAAGCTTTTCAGAAACACCGTTTTTCCGGAGCCGCTCTGCCCGATAATTAAATTTACTTTTCCTTTATCAAAAGAGGTTGAAATTCCTTTCAGTACCTCAACATTATCAAAACTCTTTTTAAGATCTTTTACCTCAATCATCAGCTTAAAATTAATTGGGTTAATAACAATTCCGAAAGGATGATGAAGACCATCGTCCATACTACCGCCTGGGTACTGGCCCGGCCTACCTCCAGAGAACCTCCTTTCACATTATAGCCGAAATACGACGGCACGGTGGCAATAACAAAAGCAAAAACGATGGTTTTGGTAAAGGCGTAATAAACGAAAAGATTAGGCATATACATCTGGATTCCGATAATATAATCATTAGTCGTCCAGTTGCCCGTTAATATTCCTGCGATATAACCGCCGCCGATACCGAATACGATACTGATGGCAATCAATAAAGGATTAAAGATCACACAGGCAATAATTTTCGGTAAAATAAGAAAGTTTGGAGAGTTTACTCCCATAATATCAAGGGCGTCAATCTGCTCTGAAACCCGCATGGTACCAATACTTGAAGCGATATAAGATCCTACCTTTCCTGCTAAAATAAGACTGATGATGGTAGGGGAGAATTCCAATACCAGAACGGCCTTCGTCGCATAGCCTACAAATGAAGGCGGGATAGGAAACGATGAAGAATCAAAATTGTTGAACATCTGGATGGCAACTACGGCTCCTACGAATATAGATGTAAAGATCACCAACCCGAATGAATTGACTCCCAAATCATTGATTTCTCTCATGAACAGCTTCCAGAATACCTTCATTTTCTGAGGTTTCTGGATGGACTTTCCCAGGAGAATGATGTATTCTCCAATCGCTGTAAAAAACTTTTTTAACATTCTGCTAAATTAGACTTTTTTTATTGAATTAGATTAAAGTTGAGGCTAAGACTCAGGCTCTGCTTTACTATTAAAGTAATATATCATAATGTAGACCAAAAAAGATTATTTTGCATTTTTATCGCCGGTCAGAACCAATAAAACGGTTTTCATGATAATTACAAGATCAAGCATAAAACTCCAGTTTCTCACGTAGAAAGCATCGGCCAGTACCCGTTTGTTCATTTCCACTTCTACATCCCCTGCATCCCCTCGCAGCCCGTTAGCCTGGGCCAGCCCGGTAATTCCCGGATTCACCATGCTGCGTAAGCTGTACCGTCCTATTTTAGGTTTATAGTAATCATCCACTGCCAGCATATGCGGTCGGGGTCCTACGATTGACATTTCGCCTTTCAGCACGTTCAGGAACTGAGGCATTTCGTCCAAGCTGGTTTTTCTTAAAATTTTTCCGATCCGGGTAATTCTTGAATCATTTTCAGATGTCGTTTTTGTAAATGCTTCATCATTCACCACCATCGTCCGGAACTTGATACACCGGAATACCTCTTCATGAAACCCGTACCGCTCCTGGATAAAAAAGACCGGCCCTTTTGAGGAACACCTGATAAGAATAGCAATAATCGGGAACAGCCAGGAACAGATTCCCACCACCACAATAAAGGAAAAAACAATGTCAAAAGTTCTTTTCAGCAGAAAATTGGAATAATAATCCAATGGGTATTTTGCCTGGTTCAGAATGGGCTGGGTCTGAATATAACCCATATCGTATAAAAAGAAATTATTCTGCGTAATACTGGGAATCAGGGAGATATTAACTTTATTGGCTTCAGCAAGCCTGAAGATCTCTCTTTCTTCCCGGTTATCATACGTATTTTCAATGGGGATAAATAAGGTATGGATCCCGTTGCTCTTCCAGAATTCTACCAGTTCAGCTGCCTGTATTTCGGTTTTCTGATATTCAAAAATCTTATATCCGTAATCTCTCCTTTCTTTCAGAATATTTTTCAGAACTTCCGTAGAACTGTTTTCATTAAGAAACATAACGTTCCGGTGATTGATCCCCAGGCTCCGGACATATTTAATTCCGAAATAAATCAGGGATTTGGCCAGAAATATGAAGAAAAATAAATAGAATGAAAGCCAGTAAATATCAGAGTTGAAAAATACATTGTAACTGACTTTTCCAAGCAGTAAAAGCCCCAGAATAAACAGCAGAAAGTGTACAAGCAGCCGTTCCAGAAATAGAGTATAGGTAAGGTTCCTCGGGATATTATAAATCTTTGTCCTGCCGCTCAGCAGCATCCAGAACAAAAATAATAAAGCAAGGGAAAATAAATTCTGGTACCATGTTTCGGGATTGTATTTTAAATTCTGGTTCCTGCTCAGGAAAAAGAATATAAAAATAGAGGCCATAACCAGAAGGTCAAGCAGAACGATGATCGATTTCAGGTATCTGGAATAGCGGATTCTCTGCATCTATCAGTATTTCGGATACAACAGGGGTTAATTTACATATTTCTACGGGATATTCAGATATTTATGCGTCTGAACAGAAGCCCTCCATTCCGGGTGCTCGAGAATAAAATCCGTGATCTTCGGATACATTTCGTCCCGTTTGCTCCATTCGCTCTGGAGATAAAGGGTGCAGCTCTCCGAGACTTTAGCCGCCTGCTCCTGGGCAAATTTAAAATCGTTGTTGTTGAAAACAATTACTTTAAGCTCATGAGCCCTGGCATAGATTTCCTCTTTCGGCAGCCCTGTTTTTTTCGGTGAAAGTGTGATCCAGTCGATCTGTCCACTCATGGGATAGGCTCCTGACGTTTCGATATGAACCGTACAGCCCAGTGCTTTTAACCGCGAGGTTAAAATATCAAGATTCCACATCAGTGGCTCTCCACCCGTTAAAACAATGGTCTTGCAGTGTTTGGCCGCCGTTTCAGCGATTTCTTCCACATTCATCAGCGGATGCAGGGTCGGATCCCAGCTTTCTTTCACATCACACCAATGGCACCCGACATCACAGCCGCCCAATCTGATGAAATAGGCTGCTTTTCCGGTGTGCGCTCCTTCTCCCTGAAGAGTGTAAAAATGCTCCATCACCGGGAGCATTTTACCTTCTTTTAATAAAATATCTTCTTCTATTTTCATTTTAAAATTAGTCGTTATAGACCGAAGTTTTGTAAGCAATGATGGTATTTTTCATCAGCATCGCTCTGGTCATAGGCCCGACTCCTCCCGGTACCGGGGTGATCCAGCTTGCTTTTTCAGCACAGCTGTCGAAATCCACATCACCTGCCAGGTAATATCCTTTCGAGGAATCATCGTCTACTCTTGTAATACCCACATCTACGATTACCGCTCCTTCCTTGATCATATTTCCTTTCAAGAAATGAGGATCGCCTAAAGCCGTAATTACAATATCTGCTTTCTTCGTATATTCTTCGATGTCTTTTGTGTACGAGTGCGTTAAGGTAACGGTAGAATTTCCCGGGAAGTCTTTTCTTCCCATCAGGATGCTCATCGGTCTTCCTACGATCTTGCTTCTTCCGATAATTACACAGTCTTTCCCTTTTGTTTCAATGTTATATCGTTCCAATAGAGTTAAAATCCCAAACGGTGTGGCCGGTAAAAAAGTATCCATTTCCAGAGCCATCCTTCCGAAATTTTCCGGGTGGAAGCCGTCTACATCTTTTCTTGGGTCGATTGCGTTAATGATCTTTTCCTGATCGATCTGATCCGGTAAAGGTAGCTGAACGATAAATCCGTCCACCGCTTTCGACTTGTTCAGTTCGTCGATTTTTTCCAGTAATTCAGACTCGGAAACCGTGCTTGGAAATTTGATCAGGCTCGACTGGAATCCTACTTCCTCGCAGTCTTTTACTTTGGAATTTACGTACGCTTTGCTTGCTCCGTTGTTCCCCACCAGAATGGCTACCAAATGCGGGGCTCTTCTCTTTCCGGCAACGATTTTTTCAACCTCAGCCTTGATTTCCTGTTTTATTTCTTTGGATATTTTTAATCCGTCAAGAATTTCTGCCATTTTTACTTTTTATTTACTTTATTTATTAGATTTTAAGAATGTTTTTCCGGATTCTGATGGGGGCAGAAAACGGAGAGAATGTAAACCATTTTTTCTTCTTCACTTACTTCATAAAAAATGATGTAAGGAAATTTCTTTACAGGAAAAGCTCTTACAGACTTATACCTTTTCTGAAAATAAAGATTTGTAACAATCTTCTTTATAGAAAGATCAACTGTTTGTTAAAATCTTTCAGAACTTTCAGTGAAATACTAGCATAATAATCTATTGCCTCTTTAATATTCTCTTCAGCAATAGGCAAGAATTTAAAATTAAAGTCCATGCTTGGCTCTAATCCTTTTTAATGACTCCCTACCGTCTACTGCTTCAGAGCGATCCTGTTTCGATGCCTCATTAATCACTTTCTTCATTTCATCCGTCAGCTCAAAACCATCCTCGTTTCTTTCAAAGCTGATTTTCATTCTGTTTAAAAAGTTTCCACAAAGGTCTCTTCTTATTGTTCAGGTTTATGATAATCTGTGTCATATCTTATTTTTAATCAAAATTAATGAAAATCCGCACTGCTTATTTATTCGCTTTGTAATAATTAATCAGTCCGTTGGTTGAAGTGTCATGAGAAGTAACCGTCTCACTGCTTTCAAGTTCCGGCAGGATTTTATTGGCTAAAACTTTTCCTAATTCCACCCCGAACTGGTCGAAACTGAATATATTCCAGATCACCCCCTGTACGAAAATCTTGTGCTCATACAAGGCGATCAGCTGGCCTAAGGAGAAAGGTGTTAATTCATTGAATAAAAAAGAGTTGGTAGGGGTATTTCCATGGAAAACCTTATAGTTTAGCAGGAATTCGATTTCTTCATCGGATTTCCCGGATGCTTTAAGTTCCGCTTCTGCTTCCTCTTCGGTTTTCCCGAAAGCCAGGGCTTCGGTCTGGGCAAAGAAATTAGCCAGTAATTTATCCTGATGATCGGAAACTTTATTCGGGCTTTTTGCATAGGCAATAAAATCGGCTGGAATAAGCTCGGTTCCCTGGTGGATCAGCTGATAGAAAGCATGCTGGCCGTTGGTTCCCGGTTCTCCCCAGATAATCGGTCCGGTTTCATAGTCTACAAACTCACCGTTGCGGTCTACACATTTTCCATTGCTTTCCATATCACCCTGCTGGAAATATGCAGGAAAACGGTCCAGATATTGGGAGTAGGGAAGGATGGCGTGGGTAGTGGCCGCATAGAAATTACGGTACCAGATTCCGATCAGCCCCATCAGAACAGGAATGTTTTCTGAAAAATCCGCTGTCTGAAAATGCTGGTCGGTATCGTAAGCCCCTCTCAACAGCTGCTCGAAGTTTTCGTAACCTACTGCAAGCACGATGCTTAGTCCTATTGCACTCCATAGCGAATATCTTCCGCCGACCCAATCCCAGAATTCAAAGATGTTCTCTTCTGCAATTCCGAAATCTTTCACCGCCTGTACGTTCGTAGATAAAGCAACGAAATGCTTGGCTACGTCTTCCTGCTTTCCTGCTTTCAAAAACCAGTCTCTTGCCGAATGGGCATTCGTCATGGTCTCCTGAGTCGTAAAGGTTTTGGAAGCGATAATGAACAAAGTAGTCTCAGGATTTAAATTTTTTACCGTTTCGGCCATATGATTTCCGTCCACGTTGGAAACAAAATGAACATTTAACCGGGTCTTAAAATGCTTCAGTGCAGAAACAACCATCACCGGTCCTAAGTCCGAACCCCCGATCCCGATATTCACTACATCTGTAATTTCCTTTCCGCTGAATCCTCGGTGCGTTCCTGAAATAATGCTTTCTGAAAAAGATTTCATATGATCCAGAACCCTTTGGATCTGAGGTTTGATGTTTTCCCCGTCCACCAGAATTTCTTTATCTGAAAAGTCCCTTAAGGCCGTATGGAGTACCGCTCTTCCTTCCGTTTCGTTGATCTTGTCACCTGAGAACATTTTGGAAACCGCTTCTTTAAGCTGGCATTCTTCCGCCAGATTCAGAAGGAGGTTCTTTGTTTTGGAATCCATCAGGTTTTTAGAATAATCAAATAAAAAGTTGGTTCTCTTGATTGAAAATTCGTTAAAACGGTTAGGGTTATATTCAAAAAGGCTTCTCAGATCGAAGTCGTTGTTGGCAAACTGTTCGTCAAGCGCCTTCCAGCTGTTCGTGTGCGTAGGGTTTATTTTCGATAGCATATATTTAGAAATTAGGGTGTTAATGCTTTAGATTCAGGATTATTGAATGCCGGATTCTTCTGCAAAATTATTGATTTGCAAATTTACGGAATTTTACCCCAATGATGTTAATGCATGGTTAAAAATCAACTGCTGAAAGTAAGCAAATCAAAACGGTCAGCCGGTGCCTCCGGTTTCAATCGGTAAGTTATGCGCATTGGCAGACTTAAAAGCAGGATTTCCACCGTTCTGAAGATTTACCGCTATTTTCCCGGTTGTATTCGATGAGAAAATCTGCGCCTATAAACAATGGATACCCGGTCAGCGATTTTATTTTTCTCGTTTGTACCATCAGCTTGCATAACCGTTGATTTATCCAGATAATTCAGTTCATTCATAATCCATTCAGCCCAATAAATAAGTCTTCTTTAGGAAAGGTAACCGGATTTTAGAAATCGAGTTCAGTGATGTTTCCTTTTCTCCAGGTCACTGCGATATTTTTCAACTTTCAGAGGCAGTATGGCCTTCGATATTTTGATAAAACAAGATTGGAAACAGCATCCTGTTTTTGCCTTCTTTACTTCCGCAAAGATTCTTATCTTTCTGATATATGTTTTTCAGCTTTGTTTCTGTTGGCAAAAATTTATGACCTCTCAGGTTATTGATCTGGCATAAAACCGAAACCATCTTCGTTCACGCTGCCAATGGTATAGGTACGATTAAACTCCGGTCCTGAAATTTCAACTCTCTCAATCTCTTTAAACGAAGGTTTCAGAAATACATATCGGATTGTTTTGCAATAGATAGCTTCTCATAACCAAAAACTTCAATATAATTAATTTTCTCTCCCTCCTCCGGCGTAGTTTCCCGTTTTTTTCTGTGTTTTATAGTGATTTTTTCCTTTAAAATCATTTTTGCGTAGGGAAAGGGTGTCTGATTTCTGCGTCTAAAACTTTAACTGGTATTTGGGAAAAGTGCAGAAGAAAGGATAAATGAAAAGATGCCTGTTTTTTTGGTCATGCTATAGTTTTGTTTGCTAACAGGTTTTCCGGGGATTTATTGAATGCAGATTCTGCTTTAAAAGAATATCATCAGATATGGGGAAGAATTGTTATTTTTAAATTAAATTTTTCATTGATGGGTACCTTCAACAGACGCGAATTTATTAAAAAATCATCTTTGGGCCTTGGCTTTGCAGCTGTGCCTGTTCCTGTAAAATTTCTATGGAAGGATGATTATATTTCTAAAAGGCCGGCAGCAGGCCAACGGAGGTTTAGTTCGGATGCTGTCGAGAAAACGATTAAAACCGTTAAAAAATCTATTGCCGACGAAGAACTGGCCTGGATGTTTGAAAACTGCTTTCCCAATACACTTGATACGACGGTGAAGTTTTATGAGAAGAATAACAAGCCTTTTACTTACGTCATCACCGGGGATATTGATGCAATGTGGCTTCGTGATTCCTCTGCGCAGGTGTATCCGTATCTCAGCCTGGCGAATGAGGACGAAAAGCTTAAAAATATGCTGAAAGGTGTCATCAATAAACAGGTGGAATGTGTTCTTCTGGATCCGTATGCCAGTGCGTTTTATGAAAATGCTTCCCAAGTAAGCGAATGGAAAAATGATCTCACGGAGATGAAACCGGGAGTCCATGAACGGAAATGGGAGGTGGATTCTTTGTGCTATGTGATGCGCTTGTCTTATCATTACTGGAAGACCACAGGTGATGGTTCCGCCTTTGATGGCGATTGGAAAAAGACAATGCTCCTGATCCTGCAGACTTTCAGGGAACAGCAACGGAAACACTCAAAAGGACCGTATAAATTCCAGCGTTCCGGCGGCAATCCGCTGGATACGCAGTTTGCAGGCGGCTACGGCAACCCGACGAAGAAAGTGGGACTGATTCATTCGATGTTCAGGCCTTCGGATGATGCAACGTTCTATCCGTTTTTAATCTCTTCCAATATGTTTGCGGTAGTTTCTTTACGGCAAACGGCAGAAATTTTTTCAAAAGTTTTCCAGGATGAAAATACGGCTATTCAATTCAGGAATTTAGCGCAGGAAGTAGATGCGGCCATTCAGAAATATGCCATTTTAAACCATCCTGAAGCCGGCAAAATTTATGCACTGGAAATCGACGGTTTCGGAAACGGACTGTTCATGGACGATGCCAATGTCCCGAATTTACTCTCCATTCCTTATTTAGGCTACCGGTCAAAAGACGACGCCATTTATAAGAATACAAGAAAATTTTCTTTAAGCAGAACCAATCCGTGGTACAGTGAAGGGAAATTTGCCAAAGGGATCGGCGGCCCGCATATCGGGGAGCATAAAATCTGGCCGCTCGGGCTGATCATGCAGGCTTTAACTACCGATGACAAAGAGGAAATTGTCTCCTGTCTAAAGATGCTGAAAGCCACCCATGCCGGGACGGGATTTATCCATGAATCTTTTGATGTAGATAACCCTAAAGATTTTACGAGATCCTGGTTTGCCTGGGCAAATACGCTTTTCGGCGAATTGATCCTGCACCTTCACCGGACAAATCCTGAAATTCTGAAAAGGAAATTCTGAAAATGAACCTCCGGCATCCCGGAGATTCATCTGTAAAACTTAAAATATATGTAAATAACCAAAAGGTCAGGTGTGCTTATATTTCTGTAGTCGGTTGTTGCTTTTTTGCAGGCTTTTTTCTCCTGACGATATAAATAATAACAGCTCCGATCAAGACTAAAGGCCAGATGGTAACAAGCCCGACAATAATTTTCTGGATCAGATAAAATCCTTCCACAAAAGCTGATTTTAAGCTGTAAAGAAAGTCAAATGTATATTTGTCGTCGATGCTTTCGGTATTGGTCACGGCGATCGTAGCAATTCTTACTTTAGGCTCTTTAATGTAAATGTCAACCGTACTGTATTTCAGCTGATCCGTTACATCCATATTGGCCATCTGCTGGAGATTGTCTTCCGCCATATTCCGGTCGCTCATATTCACTTTGTCCTTATTGGTCTTCAGCTTATCAATGTTTTCACCGGTCTTTTTGATCCTCTTCCCTTCCATTTCAGCGTATTTTATTCCTGAAGTAACGTCTTCCGCATTGATGGACCTGGAATTCAGAAATAGTTTTTTATTGTTCACCAACGTTAATAATTCTCCGAGCCTGGCCGTTGGCACCCTCACCTGCATGGTGTTTTCAGACTGGTATTTTTTAACGAGTACCGCTTCTTCACCCGAGGTGTTGTAGGTGTTTTCAGAAACGACATTGCTTTTCAGATCGCTGTGCGTGACAAAACCTCCGAGTTCCTGAACCGATTTTTCAATGGAAATCGTTGCCTCATATACATCTTTTACTTCCATGTTGACGTCTGCCGTTTTAATAAACTGTTTATCTTTTACTTTCATGGCAGCAACCGAGGAGATGCTGTCTGAAACCGCCATGACGGAATCTTTGGATGGAGCTGCATCATAATCTGCCGTGGCTTCTCCTTTTTTGCAAGAATATATTCCCAATAAAAGGATTCCTGCCAATGATAATCTGATGTACGTCGTTTTCATAAGTTGATTTTTTAATGTTTGCTTACTCCAAAGTTCATACGGAATCTTTTGTAACACTTGAAAATCCCGGGTAAAAATTCTGTAAAGGAACATTCTGGTTTAAAATTTTGATAATCAATGTTTTGTAAAATGATCCTGATCATAAGGCCTTGTTTTCGGAGTAATTTTTGCTTATCTTTTACAAAATCAAACACAACCATTATTATGTCTGACACCTTTTCTAAAATCAGAAACGCTATAGAATTATTCAGATCCGTCGATTTCGATCAGCTGAGCGAGATTTCCCAAAAAGTAAATCTTCCGAAATTGATGGAAAATTTCTCAAAACTGGACGACAAGCAGCTCAAAGGAATGATGAAAATGCTGGATCCGAACCGGAAAAAGAAAGAGCTTCCGCCGATTGACGGTGATTTTTATGATATTTCCCATACCCTAAGCCCTGAACACCGGGAGATACAATTGAAAGTAAGGGATTTTATGGAAAAGGAAGTCAAACCTTTGGTGAATCATTATTGGCTGAGGGATGAATTCCCTCATGAGCTGATTCCGAAATTCCAGAAGCTGGGTATTTGCGGAGTTACCTATGAAGGCTATGGCTGTCCCGGAATGCCTTTCCTGATGGAAGGGGTTATTGCTATGGAAATGGCAAGGGTGGATGCTTCCATCGCTACATTTTTCGGCGTACAGTCCGGATTATCTATGGGATCAATTTATATCTGCGGTTCTGAGGAACAGAAACAAAAGTGGCTGCCACAGATGCAGAAGTTTGAAAAGATAGGAGCTTTCGGATTAACGGAACCGGAAGTCGGCTCCGGGGCAGCCGGCGGATTAACGGTCACCTGCAAAAAGACACCGGAAGGATGGGTTTTAAACGGGCAGAAAAAATGGATCGGAAATGCCACGTTTGCTGATGTCATTATCATTTGGGCAAGAGATCTTGATGACGGGGAAGTGAAAGGATTTATTGTGGAAAAGGATAATCCGGGATATTCCGTGGAAAAAATAAAAGGGAAAATGGCGTTGCGGATTGTTCAGAACGGCCTAATCACTTTGAAAGACTGTCTTGTTACTGAAGAAAACAGATTACAGAATGCCCATTCCTTCAAAGATACGGCGAAAGTTCTCCAAATGACCCGGGCGGGTGTTGCATGGATGGCTACAGGCTGTGCAAGAGGAGCTTATGAAAGTGCTTTGAATTATACCCGTAATCGGGAACAGTTCGGAAAACCGATCGCTTCTTTCCAGATGATCCAGGGCCACCTGGTAGAAATGCTGTCGAATCTTACCGCGATGCAGACTATGGTGTTCAGGCTTTCGGAAATGCAGGACGAAGGGATTTTAAAAGATGAGCATGCTTCACTGGCCAAAGTTTTCTGTACCATGAGAACCCGGGATGTTGTCTCAAGGGCAAGGGAAGTGATGGGCGGAAACGGGATCCTGTTGGAATATGACGTCGCCAGGTTCGTCGCCGATGCCGAAGCCATCTATTCCTATGAAGGAACTAAGGAGATCAATTCTTTAATTGTCGGAAGATCAATTACCGGTTTCAGTGCGTTTGTGTGAGGGTGAATAGTAATTTAATTTCCAGTTTAGAATTCCGGAGAGTAAATTTTCATATGATTGGAGATTCTTAAGACGGTGGTTTAAATAAAATTAATTAAACCCTATTTTGGGAAATATTTTTCATAGTATTATTTGATTTTCTATATTTGTTCTGCAACAATTAAAACTAAATATTATGTTGAAAAATCTTAAGAAATTGAATCGTGATGATTTAAGAGAAATCAAAGGAGGTGGAAGAGAACAGATTTGTGATATTGGTCCCGAAGGATGTCCTTGCAAAATTCCTGCCGGCCATCCTTGCCTGGGAGGGACTGGCGGACCTGGAAATCCGGGAGAGCCGGTAGGATATTGTCCGGACAGCCAGTCTTACATTCCTTGCGACCAAAATTGTCCGAACGGATTACAGCCTCTTTGCGCATTATAAAAAAGTTAAGCCTTCAAATCCAATTGAAGGCTTCTTTATTTTAAAAATATTTCAAACATAAAATTTACTTCGAAGCAAAATTCACTATTCACTTCTTTAATCCATCTCCTTCAACGTAATATTCTTTGAGATTTTATAGCTTTTTTTCTTCCGGTCAGGGGATTCCTCTTCTCCTAAAAGTTTTCCCCAGGGCTGTAAGCCTTCCACTCTCTCAAAAATGATTTTAATGATCGCAATCGCCGGAATACAAAGGAACATCCCGGCAATTCCCCAGAGATGTTCGCCGATAATGATGCCGATAAAGGAAAATAGGGCATTTATTTTTACTTTAGAGCCTACAACAAAAGGCAAAACAATATTTCCGTCAATAATATGCACACCGATATATCCGAGCGCTACATAAATGCAGGTCGATGGTGTAGCCGTCGCAAAAGCAATAAAGCAGGAAATTAAAAGGCTGATGCAGATTCCCAGGTAAGGAATGACATTCAGCAGACCTGACAGAACACCAAGCAGGATAGCATATTTTACCCCTAATACGGTCAGGATAATAGATGTTAAAGTCGATACAATCAATACCTGAAGACAAAGTCCGATGATGTATTTTTTTGTCATGATGCGTACTTCACGTACGATTTCAAGGACGCTTGCTTTGTGCTTTTCATTAAAAACAGTAATGATGAAATTATTTAAAACCCTTCTGTAATTCAGGATAAAAATGAAAAACAGCAGAAAGAATACTACGAAACCCAGCCCGGTGGAAAAGATCCCGAATGTAAATCCTAGGATAACTCCGGTCGAGGAAAGAAGCTTGCTAAGCCCCTGGTCAATATAGGTCAGCTGCTGATCGATTTTTACATGAAATGTTTTGGAAACCCAGTGCTGGAGATCCGCCGCTACTGAATTAAACTGGCTTTTCAGGTGAGGAATATCTTTGCTGAAATCGGAAAGCTGTGATCCGAAAAAATAAATCAGTCCCATTAAAACGGCCAGCATAATCATCAGAGATGCGATCGTGGATAAAGTCCTTTTAAACTTAAGTCTTCTTTCCAGAAAATTGGCAATCGGAAGGAAGAGCATGGCCATCAGAAATGCCAGGAAAAACGGAGCCAGAATGCTTTGTCCTAAAGCCAAAAGGTAGCCCAGGCCGATAATGCTGACAATAACAAAGGTAAGCTTTATGAGAAAAGGAAGTCGAAATACGTTCATGATTTTAATCTGTTTATAAAAATAATAAAACCCTTTGAATTGAAGTACTTATATTGATGAACCTGAATTCTTTGATGGCATTAGAAAATTCTGTGCCACATTAGGGTACCACAAATATTTACTGCGATAGCTGCGGATTAATATAAATTAAAACACGTCCCAAATCTGAGACGTGTTTAATATTATCTAATATGCAGATTATTCTTCAATCGCAATATCAATTACTTCCTCCATTCTACTTACATAATGAACGCTGAGATTTTTCAGGTAGTCTTTTTTTATTTCCTCTACATCTTTGCGGTTGGCTTCACATAAAATAACGTCTCTGATTCCGGCCCTTGTAGCTGCCAGAAGTTTTTCTTTAATCCCGCCTACAGGCAGCACTTTTCCCCTTAAGGTAATTTCTCCTGTCATGGCAAGATGAGGTTTTACTTTTTTATTTTTATACGAAGAAACCATGGAAGTCAGCATCGCGATTCCCGCAGATGGTCCGTCTTTCGGTGTAGCACCTTCCGGAACGTGAACGTGGATGTTCTTTTTCTCCATGTCATCTTGGGAAATGCCTAATTCGTCATGTTTCGCTTTAATATATTCCAGGGCAATGGTTGCCGATTCTTTCATTACGGTTCCCAGGTTCCCGGTCATTGTGAGATTGCCTTTTCCGTTGCTCAGGATACTTTCAATAAATAAAATGTCACCACCGACACTGGTCCAGGCAAGCCCGGTCACCACTCCCGGTACTCCTGTGATTTCGGATAAACTTTTAGGTCTTGGGACCCCAAGGATTTCATCAATTTTTTCAACGGAGATCTTAGGATCATAGTCTTTTACCAGAGCAGTCTGGAGAGCTACCCAACGGGCGATTCCTGCAATTCTTTTTTCTAGGGAACGCACACCGCTTTCCGAAGTATGGGCTTCAACAATATGTTTCAGTTCGTCATATCCAAGCTTGAACGATTTAGCAGTAAGCCCGTTTTCCTCCTGCTGCTTTTTAATTAAATGCCTTTTTGCAATCTCGATCTTTTCTTCCAGCGTATAACCGGCAATCTGGATGATTTCGGTTCTGTCCAAGAGTGGAGTCTGAATGGTTGATAAAGAATTTGCTGTAGCAATAAACATCACTCTGGACAGGTCATAACCCATTTCCAGGAAATTATCATAGAATGATTTATTCTGTTCCGGATCCAGTACCTCCAGCAATGCTGAACTCGGGTCCCCATGCAAGCCCTGACCGATCTTGTCGATCTCATCCAGCACGATCACAGGATTTGAAGTTCCTGATTTTTTAATAGATTGAAGAATTCTTCCGGCCATCGCTCCAATATAGGTTTTTCGGTGTCCGCGGATTTCACTTTCGTCATGAAGCCCACCTAAAGAAAGCCGTACGTACTTTCTTCCCAAAGCATCGGCAATCGATTTTCCTAAAGATGTCTTCCCGACTCCCGGAGGCCCTACCAACAGGAGAATAGGGGATTTCATGTTGTTTTTAAGCTTTAAAACCGCCATATGCTCCAAGATCCTTTTTTTGATATCTTCCAGTCCGAAGTGGGCTTTATCTAAAATTTTTTCTGCTTTCGCAATATCAAAAACATCTTTTGTGTACGTTTCCCAAGGAAGATCTGTAAAGAAATCCAGGTAATTCCGCTGTACATTATAGTCCGGTGAATTCGGATTCTGACGCTGCAATCTGTTGATTTCCTTCTGGAAATGCTCTTCCACTTCATCGCTCCATTTCTTGTCTTTTCCTTTCTTGATCAGGTCTTCCACATCACCTTCCGGTCCGCCGCCCAGCTCTTCCTGGATGGTGCGGATCTGCTGGTTCAGAAAATATTCCCGTTGCTGTTTGTCAAGATCTTTGGAGGTCTTCTGATGGATCTGGTTTCTCAGTTCCAGTTTCCTGAAATCTTCATGCATCATTTCGTAGCACTTGTTGGCCCTTTCCATCAGGTTTTTTTCTTCCAGCAGCTTCTGCTTGTCGGAAGAAGGGAAATTGGCATTGGTACAGATGAAATTCAGCAGGTCATCGTTATTGTTGATGTTTTTTATAGCGAAATTGGCTGCATTCGGAATATTGGGATCAAGCTCGATAATCTTTAAGGCAAGATCCTTTACATTTTCCAGCAATGCTTCATATTCTTCCTTATTTTTAGGTTTGGAATCTTTCAGTTTTGAAATTTCAGCTTTAAAGTACGGTTGGGTCTCCACAATTTTCTTTACTTTAAATCGGTAGAAACCTTTCGTAATAGCGGTGATATTTCCTTCCGGAAGCTTAATGATCTTAATGATTTTCGCCAAAGTACCTACCTGAAAAATATCTTTTTCGGTAGGCTGCTCCAGTTCAGAATTTTTCTGGCTCACAATCCCGATAAAGTCACCGTTTTGCTGAGCTTCCTCAAGGAGCTGGATGGATGTTTTCCTCCCTGCTGTAATGGGAATTACAACATTCGGGAACATCACCATATTTCTAACGGGAAGGATCGGGAATATTTTTTGCTCGGAATTTTTTTCCGTTTCCGCAAGATCATCAAGGGTGATTTCCTGGGCTACAATATCAAATCCGTCGCTTATCATTTCTTCTAAACTAATATCTTCAAATTCTGTCATAGTAAATCGAATGACAAATTGTCATTGTCGTTTTAATTCGTTAACGTGAAATTTCACAATATGTTTTGAAAAGGAATCACATATTGTGTGAGCTAATAAGGCACAAGACTTATGCCATTTGTTTTTTGCTAAAAAATATGGTCATAATTTCCTTTTTTATAAAAATTAAATTTTAAAAATTAAAATAAAGGACTTGGGTTTCCGTAATTTCTTAAAAATGTGTATTTTCGCAAACTGATAAAAAACTATAATATATATAATGGCAATTTTAGGACAAATTAGGAGTAGACCTTGGCTCTTGATGGGAGTAATTGCACTGGCGCTTTTAGCGTTCCTTGTAAACCCCGATAGTATTGATAAGGTTTTTGGTAAAAATCCTGATGTTTTAGGAAAAGTAAATGGTGAGAAAATTACCCGTGAAGAGTTTAATGATCAACTTTTCGTGCTGCAACAGCAGGCTGAACAGCAAGGTCAGCCCAAGGCAGGTCTTGAAGAACAGGCCTGGCAATTGCTGGTACAGTCTAAGCTGATCAAGCAGCAATTCGAGAAAATGGGTTTCGAAATGACGGAAGATTATTTCTGGAGCCAGCTTCAGTACGATCAGATGTTTGCTCAGCAGAAGCAGTTTTTCGACGAGAAGGGCAATTTCAAAACCCAGGAGCTTAAAAAACAGATCGAAGAGATGAAGGCAGCCTCGCCGGAAGGATACAACCAATGGTTGAAAACCAGAAAATCAGTCGAATACCGATTGATGGCAAGACAGGTTTTTGCCAATATTTCTACGGGGATCACCACTGGTAAGAAAGAGGCTGAGGAACTGATGAGAGAAAGAGATCAGCTGGCAGACATTGATTTCGTAAAGATCGATTACGCAACTTACCTTCAGAAAAACAACATCAAGGTAACTACTGAAGATCTGGCTAATTATATCAAACAACATCCTGTGATGTTCAAGGCTGACGAAAGCAGAAATATCGGGATTGTATATTTCCCTTCTCAGCCGAGCTCAGCCGATGATGCTGCCGCTCAGAAAGAGATCAATAAACTGTTCTCTGCAGGAACAGATGCAAGCGGAGGTTCTGAAAATTTCCAGAATACCAAAAACGACTCCATGTTCGTAATGGCCAATTCAGATATGCCTTACAATCCTCAGTATGTAAAACCGAATCAATTGCCGCAAGCCATCCAGGCACAGCTTCCTACAGCCGCAATCGGTCAGACTTTCGGTCCTTACAAAGAGCAGAACTTCTATGTGGTGTCTAAGCTTTTGGATAAAAAGACTTCGGATTCCACATTATCAAGACATATCCTTATCGCTTTCAAAGGAAGCCCTGCGGGAGAAGGCGTAACAAGATCCAAAGAACAGGCTAAAAAACTGGCCGATTCTATTGGTGCAGTAGTAAAAGCAAATCCTGCTAAATTCACTGAATTCCTTAAATTGTCCAACGACCCGAGTTCTGCAGCCCAGGGAGGAAGTTTAGGATGGACAACACCTGAAACACCTTTCGTGCCTGAATTCTTAAAATACCTGGCAGAAAATCCTAAAGGAGCAACAGGCGTAGTAGAAACACAGTTCGGTTACCACATCATCAATATTGAAGATAAGAAGCCGGGTGCAATGGCTTATAAAGTAGCTAATCTTGTAAAAGCAGTGAAGCCTTCTGACGCTACGGAAGCGGAAGTAAACAAAAAGGCAAGCCGGTTCGTTCAGCAGGTTCAGGGGAAATCATTCAACGATTTCGTAAACATTGCCAAAAAAGCAAACTACCAGTTCTCCAATCCGAAGCAGGCAAAGAGATTCGACGGTCAGCTTCAGGGCTTAGGAACAGAAAAAGATGCAGATATCCTGGCTTGGGCATTCGATAAGAAAAGAGAGAAAGGGGACACTGAATTATTTACAGTAGACGGAACAGGAGATAAAATTGTTGTTTACCTAAACGGTAAACAGGAAAAGGGGACAGCAGATCCGGAATCAGTGAGAGACCAGATCGAGGTTGTGGTGAAAAACAAGCTGGCTGCAAAACAGATTACAGAAAAATTGGGTAAGCCGGGAAGTCTTGATCAGGTGGCAAAACAGTTCGGAACTACAAAACAGTCTGCGCAGGTTAACCTGTTGAATCCATCAGTAGCAGGTGCTATGGAACCGAAGGTGGCCGGTGCTGCATTCGGAGTGAAGAAAGGGCAGCTATCCAATCCGGTTGAAGGGGGAACAGGCGTTTACGTTTTGGTTAAGAAAAATGAAATAACCAATAAGCAGCCCGGAGACCTTAAGCAGTTTACAGAATCCGTTACCCAGAGAAACGGCGGAATGTTCGGACAGGCTTGGTTAAAGAGCTTACAGGACAACGCGAAGATCGATGATTACAGAATTGAAATCTGGAACAAATCGGGTTCCCAACAACAATAAAAAAATAATTTTCAGATAGATAAAAAGCGGCAAAGTTTTTGCCGCTTTCTTTGTGTTTAACGCGGAGCATTAAAAGAAAAACATTAATTTAAATGTAGTATATTTGCTCATTAGAAAAAATTTAGCAAGTGAAGTTCAGTAAAGAATTAAAAGCTGGTGTAATCGCACTATTGGCCATTGTTGGTTTTGTGGTGCTTTTTCAATTTATGAAAGGCCGAAGCCTTTTTACTACCGACAATATATTTTACGCAAAATATGATAACGTAGAGGGGTTAGCCCAATCCTCGCCCGTTTCCATCAATGGTTTGAAAGTAGGACAGGTGGATAAAATTATTCCTCATACTTCCAAAACCGGGAAGCTTGATTTTATTGTAAAAATTACCGTAGATAACAATTTTGAGTTCTCAAAGAATTCGACATTAGAAATTTTTGAGCCCAGCCTGATGGGGGGTAAAGAAATGAGAATCAACCTGATGTACGGAGGTCCTACTGCCAAAGACGGCGATACATTAAGAGGCGCCTTCAAGCTTGGAACACTGGGAAGCCTCTCTTCGCAGGTGGGTCCGGTAAAAGACCAGCTGCAGGTAGTTCTTCACCGGGTAGATTCTCTGATGACCAATGCCAATCAACTTGTAGATGCTCAAAACAGACAGGAAATTAAATTATTACTGGCTAACCTTAATAAAACTGTTGGTGCATTACAGAGCACGGCAGCAAGTGTAAACTCTTTGGTAGGACATAATGATCCTAAACTTCAGAAAGTACTGGATGATGCCAGCCTTACCATGCAGAGCGGAAAAGTTACTTTGGATAAATACGGAAATTTAGCGGAAAGCATCGACACCAAAAAGCTGAATGCTACCATCGCCAATCTTGATGAAACGGTGGGCCAATTGAATAAAGTGGTTTCCGGAATCGACAGAGGAGAAGGAAGCTTAGGAAAGATTATGAAAGATGATCAGCTATACAACAATCTTAACGCTGCCTCCAATAATCTTAATTCTTTGATCGAAGATCTGAAGGCACATCCTAAGAAATACGTTAACTTCTCCGTATTCGGAAAGAATAGTAAAGACTAATATATAACCATGCAGTATATTCCTCATATTATTTTTTTTATTTTATTAACAGCAGGTTTCGGGCTATTTGCCATGAGTCTGCTTAAGATTTACAGAAATATCAGGTTAGGAAGGGAGATTAACCGTAGCGACAGAAAAGGTGAACGTTGGGAAACCATGGCAAAAGTAGCGATGGGCCAGAGCAAAATGACAAAACGTCCGATTGCCGGAGTTCTGCATCTTTTCGTATATGTTGGTTTTATCATTATTAATATCGAGCTTATAGAAATCGTGGTAGACGGGATATTCGGAACCCACCGGTTTTTATCTACCATTATAGGAAACGGTGTATACCGCTTCTTTACGGCAACACTGGAAATTTTAGCATTGCTGGTAGTTATCGGAGTTGTAGCGTTTTTTATCCGCAGAAATTTCTACGGAGTGAAAAGGCTCACGATGAAGGAACTTTTGGGATGGCCGAAGGAAGATGCCAACTGGATTCTGATTATCGAATTTGCCCTGATGATGGCTTTTTTTATGATGAATGCCTCGGATGCTATTTTACAGAGCAGAGGCTACGGCCATTTTGCAAATGTAGGAGCTTTCCCGATCAGTAGGATTTCCTTTATTCCTTTTCTGGAGACTTTCAGCTTTGACAGCGGATTTCTGTTCGGAATTGAGAGAGCTGCCTGGTGGTTCCATTTTGTAGGAATTCTTTTCTTTATGAATTACCTCTATTATTCAAAACATTTACACATTATCCTTGCTTTTCCAAGTACCTGGTACGCTAACCTTGAAAAGAAAGGGAAATTCAATAACCTGGAGTCTGTAACGAAAGAGATTAAGCTGATGATGGATCCGAATGCAGATCCATATGCAGCTCCGGCAGACGGACAAGCCGAAACACCGTCAAAATTCGGTGTTGAGGATATCTTTGACCTAAATCAGGTACAACTCTTAAATGCTTATTCCTGTACCGAATGTGGCCGCTGTACAGCCGTTTGCCCGGCTAATATTACTGGTAAAAAACTTTCTCCCAGACTGATCTTAATGAAAACCAGGGACCGTCTGGAAGAAGTAGGAAAAAACATCGATAAAAACGGCAAGTTTGAGGATGACGGCAAAAAATTGCTGCATGACTATATTACCAAAGAAGAACTTTGGGCCTGTACAACCTGCAATGCGTGTACGGAGGCCTGTCCTGTATTGCTGGACCCGTTATCCATCATTAATGATATGAGAAGATTCCTGGTCATGGAACAGTCGGCAGCGCCGCAGGAACTCAACCTGATGATGGCAAATATCGAAAACAACGCCGCTCCTTGGCAGTACAACCAGGCTGACCGTCTGAATTGGGCGAAAGACTAATTAATGTAACAATCTAGAAATATGACGATGTAACAATCATTACTGATAAAATGTTGCATGGGTATATTGTTAAACTAAACTAAAATGGATTTCAATATAAAAACAATGGCAGAATATGCTGCCGAAGGGAAATCGCCGGAAGTTTTATTCTGGGTGGGCTGTGCGGGAAGCTTTGACGACCGTGCCAAAAAAATCACGAAAGCATTCTGCAAGATATTAAATAAAATAGGCGTTGAATTTGCAGTCTTGGGACAGGAAGAAAGCTGTACCGGAGATCCTGCAAAACGGGCCGGAAACGAGTTTGTTTTCCAGATGATGGCTCTGACGAACATTGAAGTCCTGAATGCCTATGAAGTGAAAAAAATCGTTACGGCCTGTCCGCATTGTTTCAACACCCTGAAAAATGAATATCCAAGTCTTGGAGGGAAGTACGAAGTGATCCATCACACCCAGTTTCTTAAGAACCTGATGGAAGAAGGCCGCTTAAAGATTGAAGGCGGAGCTTTCAGAGGAAAGAAAATTACTTTTCATGACCCTTGTTATTTGGGACGCGCCAACGGCGAATATGAAGCACCGAGAATGTTACTCGAAAAACTGGATGCAGAACTCGTTGAAATGAAACGTTGCAAAACCAATGGTCTTTGCTGCGGTGCGGGTGGTGCACAGATGTTCAAGGAACCTGAAAAAGGGAAAAAAGACATCAACATCGAAAGAACTGAAGAGGCCTTGTCCGTTGAGCCGAAAGTTATTGCCACAGGCTGCCCGTTCTGTAACACCATGATGACGGATGGGGTAAAACATTTTAATAAAAATCATGAAGTTGCGGTAAAAGATATCGTTGAGCTTCTGGCTGAGGCGGAAGATCTGTAAATGGCTTAAAATTATAAAACTCAGGATTTTTCCTGAGTTTATTGTTTAATGTTAATTCCATACAGGCAGATTAATGTCTGAAGAAAAAATTGTAATTTTACTTTTTAAATTGATTAAAATGAAGATTGAAGAATCCAATATCGTAGAAGCAAATGATTACAGAGTCATTATATATCCGGCGTCAAGGCCTTTTGAAACTAAAGAAGCAAAGCAGATCACAGAGAAACTTTTTGATTTCCTGGCAACATGGGCAGCTCATGGAAAACCGCTTTCTTCCTCTTTTAAAATTGAGAAAAACCAGTTTGTTGTCATCTGTGTAGATGAGGAAAAAGAGATGGCGTCAGGCTGCAGCATCGATGCCTTGGGAAAGATAATGAGAGAAATTGATGAAGAATACCAACTGGGACTTTTTGACCGGATGAAAGCCAGTTTTGTAGAAAACGGAGAAGTAAAAACATTGAAGCTTAATGATTTTAAATCCAAAGTAAGGAGCGGGGAAATCTCCAGAGATATCCAGGTGTTCGACTTTTCAAAGAATACCTATCTTGAGTTTCTTGGAAATTTTCTTTTGCCATTCGATAGAAGCTGGGCTGCCGGGATTAAGTAAACCATTTATGGTAAATCAATATAAAAGTGGAACATTTCCACTTTTTTTGGTTTAATTATATTTGCAGAAATTTTCTTAAAGCTTTAAATAAAGATTCCCTAAACTGATGGCCGAAATCCTTTTTTTAACGACTGCGCACCAATATGATGATGACCGGATTTTTTATCATCAGGCGAAAGCATTGAAAGATGAAGGGCACAGGGTGAAAATCTGCAGCCTTACCTCTGAATTCCAGGGAACAGCCGACACAATTGAAATCGAATCCTACGCAATACTTGAGAAAAGCACGCAAGAGAAATTAGAAGTTTTTAAAAAAGTAGTTCAGGGTTTTAATCCCGATACTGTCATCTGTTCGGAACCGCTGGCAGTAATGGCTGCAGGAAAGTTTAAAAAACGAAAGAAAGTCAGTATTGTGTACGATATCACCGAATGGTATCCTTCAATGAGAATGATGGAACCTTTTTCTTTTCCGTTAAATATCTTTCATGCCCTAAAGTTCTTTATGATCCAGCTTTACGCTGGGTTTATCAGCACCCATTTTATTTTTGGAGAGGATACGAAAAAGTTTCCACTGGCTTATTTTTTTCCGTTTAAAAAAAAGATAATACTGCCTTATTATCCTGATGATGCCTATATTCATAAGAATATTAAAACAATACAGGACAATACCATTACCCTCTGTTACACCGGACAGTTTTCCCAGGAAAAGGGGATCGGTCATTTTTTTGCAGCAGCAGATTACCTGCGAAAAAAGAGACCGGGCCTGGATCTCCGCATTTTATTGATCGGAGGGCCAAGAAAAAAAAAAGACAAACAGTATTTTACAGAACAACTGGAAAAATACCGGTTTGATAATATAAGTATTGGGAAATCTGCCTCTTTTGAAACCTTCACGGAAGCATATGCAGAGGCGGACATCTGTTTCGACCTAAGGACCATGAATTATGAAAATCATCATTGTTTACCGATCAAATTATTCTATTATGCCGCTTCCGGAAAGCCCGTCATCTATACCGATCTGAAAGCCATTCGACAGCATATTGATGTTTGCAGATTTGGTTTTCTGGTAGATCCCAAGATCCCGGAGACTATTGCAGAACACATTTTACAATATCTCGAAGACCCGGAACTGTATGCAAAACACGCTGCAAATGCAAGGGTTGCGTATGAAAAAAAATACAATTGGGCAGCCATTAAAAACTTATTTGTAAACTTCATCCACAATGCAGTGAGAAGATGAAGCAGACAATTCTTAAAACTTTTGTTTCGCGATTTTTAATCCTGATCTTAAATTTCGGGTTGGTCATTTACACGACCAATCAGTGGGGAAGTAACGGCAAGGGGATTATTTCCATCATGGTAGCCAATCTTACCGTTATCAGTTTTTTTGCCAATGTTTTTGTAGGAAGCAGTATGAGCTACTTTGCCAAAAGATTCAGGACTGAGGAAATTTTACCTTTTGCCTATCTCTGGTCTGTTCTTGTAGGAGTCACCGTTTCCATTGTTTTCAGCTTTAATCAGGCTTCAGAATATTCGTGCTACTTAGTCATCTTGTCTGTATTATCAGCATTGCTGACTGCCAATGTAAATTTGTTTGTAGGCCAGCAAAATATCAGAATGTTTAATGTTTATACGGTTCTGCAACAGGTGATGCACATCGTATTTATTGTCCTTATCGTTTACGTGATCCGCATAACTTCCGTAGAAGCTTATTTTAGTGCCCAGATCAGCTGCTTCGGGTTTTTATTTCTGGTCAGTGCCATTCAGGTATTTAGATATTCTAACTTTAGAAAATTATCTTTCTCAAGGGCGGTCGGTTACAAGCTTTTCGATTACGGATGGAAAACGCAGATAAGCTCTTTTCTGCAGTTTCTGAATTACCGGTTGTCTTTTTACTTTCTCGAATATTTTAAAGGAATCACCAGTGTCGGGGTTTTTTCGGTGGGAATTGCCTTTTCCGAAGCAGTATGGACGGTAAGCCGCAGCCTTTCCGTGGTTCTGTATTCTGATGTAGTCAATAACAGAAGTTCAGTTGAAGCCATTGAAAAAACAAAGGTTTCTTTAAAGATGAGTTTTTTAATTACCTTATTGTTTATTATGATAATGCTGGTTATCCCGGCTCAAGTGTATGCGATGATTTTCGGAAAAGAGTTCAGCCGGACCAAAGAAATCGTGCTTCTGCTTTCACCGGGCATTATGGCCATCGCCGTTAGCAACATCATCGGGTATTATTTTGCAGGAATTAATAAGCTCAGGATCCTCAATGTAAAATCATTGATAGGACTGGTTTTTACGGTTATTTCTTCCTTCTACGTAATTCCGAGATGGGGCATTAAAGGAGCCTGCGTGGTAACATCTATTTCGTATTGCTTGTCCTCTGCGCTTTTATTCTGGCAGTTTTATAAGATGACAGAATTTAGGATCAGGGATTATTTCCTTTCAAAAGCCGAGATCAATTTACTTTTAAATAAGGCCTTAAAGAAAAAATAGGAGGACAGAATAAAAATAAGTTTTTATCTTTGTTGGAAATGAGAAATATTGTCTTCGGAATTCTGGTCGTATGTTTAGCTGTTCTGAGCTGCAGAACAGGAGATGATGATCTGCAACAGATCGATCAGATTTTAAATATTTACGTGAGAAACAGTGCCGGACAGGATCTGCTTCACCAGAAAAAGGATCAGACGTATTTTACCTATTCCATGAATGATGTATTCGGGATTAAAGATATTTCACCGGTAAGCAGTTCATTACGGGCAACTGCAGATTCTACGCTTTTCATCGAATACATTGCAGGAGCCAGAAGAATAGGAGTGGATACATTGGATCCTAATAATAAAACCTACCGTTCCGTAATTGCTCTTTCTCTGATAAAAAGACTGAATACAACTATTCAAGATACCATTAATGACACCCTAAGGATAGAATACCGGATGGCGCCATTGGCTTTTGAAGTCTCAAGAGTGTATTATAACGATACCCTGAGGTTCACAAAAACACCGGGTTCCCCGAATGTGGTAACGATCGTAAAATAAATTTTATACCTTTGCAAAACTGCGGGCATCCCATGCTCAGCATTCTAATAACTAACATCTAAATAAAATGTTACAAGTCAATTTTTTGCGCGACAACAAAGAGCGCGTTTTAGAAGGTCTTCAAAAAAGACAATTCAAGAATCTTGAGTTGGTAGATGAGGCTATTGCTACTGACGAAGAAAGAAAGAAAATCCAGTTTGAATTGGATTCCCAGCTTTCCGAAATCAATAAAATCTCCAAAGAAATCGGGCTTTTAATGAAAGAGGGAAAGAAAGAGGAAGCACAATCAGCAAAATCTAAAACCGCACAGTATAAGGAGTCGACGTCGGAATTGAAATCTCAGTTGGATGTCAAGGAAAAAGAATTGATTAATATTCTGTACCAGTTACCGAACATTCCGAACGAACTGGTAAAAAGCGGTATTTCTGCGGATGATAACGAGATCATTTACCAGTCTCATGACGTGGAGGGTCTTGGTGAAGGCGCAATCCCACACTGGGAGCTGGCTAAAAAATACAACCTGATCGATTTCGAGCTGGGCGTAAAAATTGCCGGCGCAGGATTTCCCGTTTATTTAGGAAAAGGAGCCAGACTGCAAAGAGCATTGGTTCAATATTTCCTGGACAAAAATGTTGAAAAAGGCTATATGGAAGTCAATCCGCCGCACGTGGTTAATGAAGCTTCAGGGTACGGAACCGGTCAGCTGCCGGATAAAGAAGGGCAGATGTACTACATCCAGGCGGATGATTTATACCTGATCCCGACGGCGGAAGTTCCGGTAACCAACCTGTACCGCGATGTCTTACTGGATGAGAAAGATTTACCTATAAAAAATACTGCTTTTTCACAATGCTACAGAAGGGAAGCAGGAAGCTATGGTGCCCATGTAAGAGGACTGAACCGCCTTCACCAGTTTGAAAAAGTAGAAATCGTAAGGATCGAAAAGCCTGAAAATTCATATGCTGTTCTTGAAGAAATGGTGGAGCATATTAAGGAAATCCTGAGTGATCTTGAACTGCCATACCGGGTATTAAGACTGTGTGGCGGCGATACTGGCTTCGCGTCTGCCATGACGTATGACTTTGAAGTATGGAGCGCGGCCCAGGAAATGTGGCTGGAAGTAAGTTCCGTCTCCAATTTTGAAACCTTTCAGGCTAACCGATTGAAATGCCGTTACAAAGCGGCCGGAAAATCCCAGCTGGTCCACACCCTGAATGGTTCTGCCATGGCCTTACCAAGAATTATGGCTGCCTTGCTGGAAAACAACCAGACCGAAGAAGGCATCAAGCTTCCGAAGAAGATTGCGGAATATGCGAGGTTTGATATGATTAATTAAAAGATATTTTAGAATAACAGAGAGGCTATCCAATTTTTGGATAGCCTTTTTAATTTTCCTCATTTTAATTGTTAGGTTAGATTTTTACTCGTTTCAAGAAAGAAATATATAATAAAAAACCGCTCTCGTGAGAAAGCGGTTATTTAGATATTAACGATTTATCGTCATTAAAGTTTCCTCGGAAACCTGATATTCACCTTTCTGATAGGTATCTTTACTTGAAAGTAATACTTCGTAAGTATAAATACCTTTTGGCAAATTAAACGTACACTCTTTCTCGTCTTTTTGTATCACGAGTTCTTTTTTTATATCTTCATCTTCTATTTTACCATTGAGCTTTACGATAATTTTTTCATCCATCTTATTCTTAAAACAGAAGCTGTCTACCGTTTTTGCGTTGGGATCTACCGTTTTTTTGCCACTGCCTTTTAAAGCAATATAGCCTTGTACCAGTATGTTTCCAATTGCTAAGCCTTTGTCTAAACCAGACATAGTGGTTTGGCATTTAAAATTTAATGAAAATAGGATGATGAAGAAAAGAAGAAGTTTTGATTTCATATTTTCATGATCAAATTTCTTAAAGTCTTAATATTAAAAGAAAATTTTTTACTTTTTTAAAAGGATTTTCTTTTAATTATTATTGTAATGAGTTTTAGGTAATTTTACTTGTTTGTAAGTTTTCTGCCTCTAAAAGCTTAGATCGCAAATTACTATCTTAGAGAGTTTAATTTTTTACTTACCTCTTCGTAATCTAATGTTCCAACTAATCTATAAACTACTTTTTTATTT
>NZ_VTSX01000021.1 GCF_008329705.1 Chryseobacterium sp. SN22
TTAAACAAAACTATTTAGGTTCCAGAACACTGATCGGAATAATACATTCTTCCAGTGAAATTCCTCCGTGCTGATAGGTTTCCTTATAGTAATTCACAAAGTGATTGTAATTCTTAGGATACGCCAGGAAAATATTATTTTTTGCAAAAATATATTTTGAGCTTAAATTCCCTTTCGGTAAAAATAGTTTCTCCGGATTCGTAATCGCCCATACATCGCTGTCATCATATGTTAAGCTCTTTCCGGTTTTATAACGGATGTTGGTGGAAGTTTCCCGGTCTCCAACCACTTTACTTGGTTTTTTTACGTAAACGGTTCCGTGATCCGTCGTAATTACCAATTTGAAGCCGCTTTCTGCCGCTATTTTAATAATTTTCAGCAGCGATGAATTTTCAAACCAGTTCAGTGTTAAAGACCGGAATGTTTTGTCATCACGGATCAGCTGGTCCACAATATGGTTGTCCGTTTTCGCATGGGACAGGATATCGATAAAATTATAAACGATCACCAACAGGTCGTTGTTTTTATGCTGGTTGAAATCGTCATAAATCTTCCGCTCGAAATCCGCATTCAGGACTTTTAAATATTTCATCGATTTGGAGCCCAGCCCGATTCTTTTCATCTGGTCTTCCAGGAAATCCCGCTCGTATTCATTTTTATTTCCTTCCTCATTATCATTGAACCATTTGTCCGGAAACCGCTTTTCAATTTCAGAAGGCATTAAACCTGCAAAAAAAGAATTTCTTGCATATTGGGTAGCAGTTGGGAGAATACTGTAATAATAATCTTCAGAAACTTTATTGTAATATTTTGTAAATAAAGGCTCCACCATCTTCCACTGGTCATAGCGCAGATTATCTACCATTAATAGCAAAACCTTTTCTTTTTCTACTTCAGGCTTCACTTTCTCTTTGAAAAGCGTATGGCTCATCATTGGTTTATCGGAATCATGCAGCCAGTCTTCATAATTTTTCTCAATGAATTTTGCAAACTGGATGTTGGCCTCTTCTTTTTGTGATTGCAGCAGGTCTGCAAACTCATTGTCCGTTACCTTATCAAACTTAATTTCCCAGTTAAGGATTTTTTTATAATATTCCGCCCACTCCTGATATGTTCTCAGGTATGAAAGCTCCATAGAAAGGTTTCTGAATTCCTGTTGGTATTGGAGGATGGTTTTTTGTTCCACCAGATTATCTTCCTGAAGGTTTTTCTTTAAGGATAATAAAATCTGGTTCGGATTTACAGGCTTTAAAATATAATCGGCGATCTGTGAGCCGATGGCTTCTTCCATAATATGCTCCTCCTCGCTCTTTGTAACCATCACAATTTTCAGGGAATTATCTTTATCCTTGATCATAGGGATGGCTTCCAGGCCGGAAATTCCCGGCATATTCTCATCAATCAGGACCAAGGCGAATTTCTCCGAATCCATCAGTTCAAGGGCTTCGTTTACATTGTTTAAAGGTGTTACCTGGTACCCTTTTTTTTCAAGAAAAACGATGTGAGGCTTAAGTAAATCTATTTCATCATCTATCCATAATATCTTTTCCGACATAATTAATTTTTTACACGGTTATTGTATCAAATTGCTGACCATTTATATTTAAAATCTGCCAAAATGCGCAGACGTAAAGTTAAATATAAGTTAATGAAATAACCCAATATTTCTGCGATTTTTAAAGCAGTTGAATCAGGAAAATTTCGAACAGGAATAAGAATCGCTCGTTTTCAATAAAAGCACTTAATTATCCTCGGGATTCAACAGCATCTTTTATTTCAATGGATCAGATATCTTTATTAAACTTGAATTTAAACCTAAATATTAAAAGTTCGCATCCCTGCAAATACAGATCCGTTTTAATGAAATTTAATCGGATCTAAAATTTAAAATGCCTAAATTTGTTAGAAATACTGACGTTTCCAATGCAGAATAAGCTAAAAATCATCAATGATCCCGTTCACGGATTTATCAAAATTCCTCACGAAATCTTATTTGATATTATCGAGCATCCTTACTTCCAGCGGCTGAGAAGGATAGGGCAGACCGGTTTGTTGAACCTGATTTTTCCCGGGGCAACACACACCCGGTTTCATCATGCTCTGGGTGCCATGCACCTGATGTTCACAGCTTTGGAAACATTGAAACAAAAAGGAATCAGTATCTCGCCGGAGGAAGAAAAGGGGGCCATGCTGGCAATATTGATGCATGACATCGGCCACGGCCCGTTTTCCCATGCGCTGGAATGTATGCTGATGGACGACTGGCACCACGAAAAACTTTCGTTGCTGCTGATGAACCGCCTGAATGATCAGTTCAACGGGGAGCTTTCCTGCGCGATTGAAATGTTTCAGGGGAAATACCACCGGAAATTCTTTAATCAGCTGATTTCTTCCCAGCTGGATGTCGACAGGCTGGATTACCTGAAACGCGACAGCTTCTTTACAGGAGTTTCCGAAGGCAATATCAATACCCAGCGTATCATCTCGATGATGAATGTCTGCGATGACGGAGAATTGGTAATTGATGCCAAAGGAATTTATTCCATTGAAAATTTCCTGACCGCCAGGATGTTTATGTACTGGCAGGTCTATTACCATAAAACCTCTGCACTGGCTGAATTTATTCTGGTTAAAATTCTTGAAAGGGCAAAATATCTGGTTTCTCAGGGCATTGATCTGCCGACTACCGAAAATCTTAAGTATTTTCTATACCGTGAAAAAAGTGCCGCTACCGATGAAGATGTGGAACGGTTCACTCAGCTCGATGACAACGACGTCATCCAGGCTATGAAGAACTGGCAGAATGTTGATGATATGATCCTGTCCTATTGGTGTACATGTGTAATTCAGAGAAATCTCCCGAAAACCATTATTTCATCCCATCCTTTTGGTGCGGAATTTATTGAAGAAAAAATAAAAAATGTAAATGAATTTTTCGGAATCGATAACGGAAACGAACTGGTGTATGAGATTAAAAGAAAACTCCTTCCTTACGATACCGAAAAACAGCCGATCTACCTCCTTCAGAAGAACGGGAAAAAGATCAGGCTGGACGAATCCGAAGACCAGCTGCTGTCGGGTCTGATGGTTCATAAAACCCAACGCTATATCCTTACTTTTCCCAGGGATGTTGCAGGCTTGGTTTCTTAAAGAATATTAAAAATTCAAAATCCTAAAATTAAAAAATGTTTGCGAATTACAGAATTTCTTATCTTTGCAGAATATGGAATTTACAGCTTCGCAGATTGCAGGTTTTATTGACGGAAAAATAATAGGTGACGAAAATGCGCTTATTACTGGAGTTTCACCCATTGAAGGCGGGGAAACGGGGCATCTTTCTTTTATAGCACAGGATCGGTTTATCCCTTATCTGGAGACTTCAAAGTGTTCTGTGATTATTGTTTCGGAAAACCTTTTATCAAAAGATACTTATATTCCTACCGTTATTGCCGTAAAGGATGCTTATCTTTCGTTCCAGATTCTGATGAACCTGTATCAGGAGATGCAGGGCCGGAAAAGCGGTGTTGAAGACGGAGCTTCCATTCATGAAACGGCAGGCATAGGCGAAAATGTCTATATAGGAACTTTTACTTATATTTCTGAAAAAGCTAAAATCGGCGAAGGAACCCAGATTTACCCGCAGGTATACATCGGCAAAGGGGTAAAGATCGGAAAAAACTGTAAAATTGACAGCGGAGCCAGAATTTATGACTATTGCATTATCGGCGATAATTGCATTGTACATTCCAATACAGTGATCGGTGGCGACGGATTCGGTTTCCAGCCAACACCGGAAGGTTTCAAAAAAATTCCGCAGCTGGGAAATGTCATTATCGAAGATGACGTGGAAATCGGTTCCAACTGCAGCATCGACCGGGCGACCATCGGTTCTACCGTTATCGGGAAAGGAACCAAGATCGATAATCTCATCCAGATTGCCCATAATGTAAAGATCGGAAAGAACAACGTAATCGCTGCACAGGCGGGAATCGCCGGCTCTACCACCATCGGCGACTGGAACCAGGTCGGCGGGCAGGTTGGCATCGTAGGCCATATCAAAATAGGAAACCAGGTGAAAATCCAGGCGCAGAGTGGCGTGAATACCCATGTAAACGATAAGGATACCGTTTACGGATCGCCGGCCATCAGCTATAATGATTACCTCAGAAGCTACGTCCATTTCAGAAACCTTCCTGAAATCGTAAAAAGAATAAACAATCTTGAGAATAACTCAAAAGATAAAACTAATGAGTGATATGCAAAAAACACTTCAGCAGGAAGTGACCCTTTCCGGAATCGGACTTCATACAGGTAAAGAAGTAAAATTAACCATAAAGCCTGCCAAGGAAAACACAGGTTTTGTTTTTGTAAGAACCGATCTTGAAGGGCATCCCCAGGTCGAAGCAGATGTAAACTATGTTGTAGCCACAGAAAGAGGAACCACATTGGAAAAACTGGGTGTTAAAATCAATACCTGCGAGCATCTTCTTGCTGCTTTGGTAGGGTGTGATGTGGATAATGCCATTCTGGAAATGGATGCTTCCGAACCTCCTATCTTAGACGGATCTTCAAAATTCTTTGTGGAAGCCATAGAAACTGTAGGAATCGTTGAGCAGAATACTGCAAGGGAATATCTTGTAGTAAAAGAAGTACTTACCTACAGCGACCCGGCAACCGGATCCGAAATTACGATTATTCCTTCCGATACTTATGAAGTGACGACCATGGTGGATTTTGGGACCAAAGTACTGGGAACCCAGAATGCTACTCTAAAAAATATTTCAGAATTTAAAGAAGAAATTTCATCGGCCAGAACATTCAGTTTCTTACATGAGCTGGAAATGCTGTTGGATCACGGATTGATCAAAGGGGGAGACATCTCCAATGCGATTGTGTATGTAGATAAGGATCTGACACCTGAAACAACTGAAAAGCTGAAAAAGGCCTTCGGTAAAGACAATGTTTCCATAAGACCGAACGGAATCCTTGATAACCTGACGTTAAATTATCCCAACGAAGCGGCAAGACACAAATTACTCGATGTAATTGGTGACCTCGCTCTGGCAGGTGTAAAAATAAAAGGCAAAGTCATTGCCAATAAACCGGGACACTACGTGAATACACAGTTTGCCAAAAAACTGAACCGTCAGTGGAAGCTTCAGAAAAAGAAAAACGTTCCGGATTTTGATTTAACCAAAGAACCGGTATTCGACATTAACGGGATCATGAGGCTGATGCCACACAGACCCCCGTTCTTATTGATCGATAAAATTCTTGAGCTTTCGGATTCCCATGTGGTAGGGCTGAAGAATGTAACGATGAACGAACCCTTCTTCGTTGGGCACTTCCCGAAAGAACCGGTAATGCCGGGGGTTTTGCAGGTAGAAGCTTTGGCACAGACCGGAGGCATCCTGGTACTGGCAAGTGTTCCGGATCCTGAAAATTATTCTACTTATTTTATCAAAATCGATAAGGTAAAATTCAAAAAGAAAGTGATTCCTGGAGATACGCTTATCTTTAAAATTGAATTGATAGAGCCGATCAGAAGAGGAATTGTTCATATGCAGGGATACGGTTACGTAGGAGATACGGTAGCAGTAGAAGCAGAGCTTATGGCCCAAGTTGCAAAAAATAAAGTTGATTAAATGATTCATCAGTTAGCAGCCGTAGACAAGCGTGCGAAAATCAGCAAAAATGTAATCGTAGAACCATTCACTACCATTGCAGGGGATGTAGAAATCGGGGAGGGAACCTGGATCGGCCCTAATGTTACCATTATGGACGGAGCCCGGATCGGTAAAAACTGCCGGATTTTTCCGGGAACGGTAATCTCTGCGATTCCTCAGGACCTAAAGTTCGACGGCGAAGATACCCAGGTGATTATCGATGACGAAACCACCATCCGGGAGTGTGTCACGGTAAACCGCGGAACAAAAGCACTGGGCTATACCAAGATCGGTAAAAACTGCCTGATTATGGCAACTACCCATATCGCACACGACTGTGTGATCGGAGACCACGTAATCATCGTCAACGGCTGCGGAATTGCAGGCCATGTTGAAATCGGGGATTATACCGTAATGGGAGGCCTTTCCGCAGTACATCAGTTTGGGAAAATCGGTAAGCATGTGATGATTTCCGGAGGAACATTGGTGAGAAAAGATATTCCGCCTTATGTAAAAGTAGCCAGAGAGCCGATGTCCTATGCGGGAATTAATTCCGTAGGGTTAAGAAGGAGAGGATTTACCAATGAGAAAATCTTTGAAATCCAGAAAATATACCGTGCGATCTTCCAGCTGAAAATGAATGTTTCCCAGGCATTGCTGTACATTGAAAAAGAGATGCTGCCAACGGCTGAAAGAGATGAAATCCTTCAGTTTATCCAGAATTCACCGAGAGGGATCGTAAAAGGATATGGAACGGGAAAGGAAAGGGAATAATCGGATAAAAATACGAACCGGATGAAATTAGCCGCTTTATTTATCGTGCTTTCCGCCGCATCATTTCTGTCTGCGCAGCAAACGGAAGGACTGAAAACAGGGAAAACGGCTAAGCTTCAATTCTTTCAACAGCAATAATCTTTACAGGATGCAGACCAACGGTCAGGGCATACAATTGAATAAAAGAAAATAATTATATACAATACGAATGGCAACAAGTAACGATATCAGAAAAGGTTTGTGCATCGAGTACAGCAATGATATTTATAAAGTAATCGAGTTCCTTCACGTAAAACCGGGTAAAGGCCCCGCTTTCGTAAGAACAAAACTGAAGTCTGTAACCAACGGAAAAGTAATCGATAATACCTTCTCTGCAGGTCACAAAATCGATGAGGTAAAAGTAATCACCAGAAAGTACCAGTATCTTTATGATGATGAAAACGGATTCCACTTTATGAACAATGATGATTTCTCTCAGCTTTACCTTAATAAAGAAATGATTGAAAACTCCAACCTGATGAAAGCAGGGGAAGAAGTAACGATCATCCTTAAGGAAGCTGATGAAACACCTCTTTCTGCAGAATTACCGCAGTCGGTTTATCTGGAAGTGGTGGAAGCAGATCCG
Source organism: Chryseobacterium sp. SN22 (assembly GCF_008329705.1). Classification (GTDB taxonomy): domain Bacteria; phylum Bacteroidota; class Bacteroidia; order Flavobacteriales; family Weeksellaceae; genus Chryseobacterium. The sequence continues at coordinate 7,066 of NZ_VTSX01000021.1, forward strand.
GGAGTAAAAGGAAACACTGCTACCAATGCCCTGAAAAATTCGATCGTGGAAACAGGAGCAAGAGTAATGGTTCCTCTGTTCATCGAACCGGGAGACAAAATCAAAGTAAGCACTGAAGACGGTTCTTATCTTGAAAGAGTAAAATAATTTTAAATAAAATTTACATTAATTCGGTTTGCCTCTGCATTCCGAATTTTGTTTTATAAGAAAATCTATTATTTATGAGGTTCCATTCTCCACAAAAACTCAAAACCATTGCCGGGCTGGTCGGAGCGAAGCTTGTAGGTCCGGAAGACTTTGAAGTATTGGGCACCAATGAAATCCACAGGGTACAGCCCGGTGACATCGTTTTCGTGAACCACCCGAAATACTACGATAAGGCATTAAATTCCGCTGCTACCATCATCCTGATCGATAAGGAAGTAGACTGCCCGGAAGGAAAGGCACTGCTGGTTTCGGATGATCCGTTCCGGGATTTTAATAAGATCAATACCCACTTTACAAGAATCTGCAACTTCACGGAAGAGCTTCATGATGTAGAAATCGGTGAAGGAACCCACATACACCATTCCGCAGTGATCGGCAATAATGTAAAGATCGGAAAGAATACCCTTATTTTCCCGAATGTAGTGATCGGCGACCGGACGGTAATCGGTGATAATGTCGTGATTCAGGCCAATACGGTCCTGGGTGGCGATGCTTTTTATTACCGGAAACTCAACGGAAATTTCGACCGTTTGATCTCCGTAGGGAATGTGGTAATTGAAAACAATGTAGAGATCGGAAACGGATGTACCATCGACAGAGGCGTTACCGATTCTACAATAATCGGGGAAGGTTCCGTACTGGATAACCAGATCCAGATCGGACACGATACGGTAATCGGAAAAAAATGCCTTATCGCTTCTCAGGTTGGAGTAGCAGGCTGCTGTATCATCGGCGATGAAGTAACACTGTGGGGACAGGTCGGCATCGCTTCCGGAAACACCATTGAAAAAGGAACCGTACTTCTGGGAAAAACGGGCGTCAACCGTGATCTGGAAAAAGGGACCTACATCGGGATGTTTGCGGAGGATTTCAAAACCTATCTGAAAAAAGAAGTGAAGCTGAGAAATCTCAAATAAACAAATTGTTTAGATTTATCTTTAATCAAAGAAATTTAATTAAATTTGTCTGCATTTAAAAAGTAATAAATAAATTAAATAAATAATAAAATGTCAATTTTAGTAAACAAAGATTCTAAAGTAATTGTACAAGGATTTACAGGGAACGAAGGTACTTTCCATGCGGGCCAGATGATCGAATACGGAACCAACGTGGTAGGCGGGGTTACTCCTGGAAAAGGGGGCAGCGAGCACCTTGGGAAACCGGTATTCAATACAGTGGCGGATGCGGTAGAAAAAGCCGGTGCCAACGTAAGTATCATTTTCGTACCACCTGCATTTGCTGCTGACGCTATCATGGAAGCTGCAGAAGCCGGAATCAAAGTGATCGTATGTATTACGGAAGGTATTCCTGTAGCGGATATGGTAAAAGTAAAATCCTATATCTCTGACAAAGACTGCAGACTAATCGGCCCGAACTGTCCTGGAATCATTACTTCTGAAGAAGCTAAAATTGGGATCATGCCAGGTTTCGTTTTCAAAAAAGGAAAAGTAGGCATCGTTTCAAAATCAGGAACCCTTACGTACGAAGCTGCTGATCAGGTAGTAAAAGCCGGTTTTGGTGTTTCTACTGCAATCGGTATCGGTGGAGACCCGATCATCGGAACAACAACAAGAGAAGCTTTGGAATTATTCATCAACGATCCTGAAACGGAAGCGGTGGTAATGATCGGAGAAATCGGTGGTGGTCTTGAGGCGGAAGCGGCAAGATGGTACAAAGCCAGCGGTTCTACAAAACCGGTTGTAGGTTTCATCGCAGGGCAAACGGCTCCTAAAGGAAGAACCATGGGCCATGCAGGCGCGATTGTTGGGGGTGCAGAAGATACGGCGCAGGCTAAAATGGAGATCATGAGAGAAAACGGAATCCACGTAGTAGATTCTCCTGCTGATATCGGTGCTACTGTAGCAAAAATTCTAGGATAACATAAAAACATAACCATATGAAAAAATTTTTATTAGCCTCCGCATTAGCTGTTTCTGCTATATCTTTCGCGCAGATCGGTTTCAGCAGCACGAGATTCGGTATTATTGCCGGGGGTAACTATTCCGGGGTAAAAAATGCACATAACCCTTCAGGCCCGAGATTCGCATTTCAGGGCGGGGTATTGGCTTTGATCCCGATAGGTTCCGAGAATCAGTTTTTTTTACAGCCGGAAGTTACCTATTACGGTGCAGGAGAAACGGGTAAGGACAAAGATGCTAAAGGAGTAGATGGCTACAACGCAGTTTATGCCAACAATTACCTTAGCGTACCAATTTATTTTAAAGGATATTTTTCAGAAGCAGCTTCTGAGTTCTTTGGAATGGCCGGCCCGAGATTCAACTTTCTGATGAGCCAGAATGTGAAAAACGTACCGGTAATAAGACCTTATTACGACCCGGATTTCCAGGATCCGTTGTATCCGAATGTTAACGGAAAGGCCAGTAAATTTAATTTCGGATTGGGAATAGGCATAGGATACAGCTATAAAAGACAGCTTGAACTTGCTGCAAGATACGATTTTGGGATCAGCAATACCTATCCCGGTCTTGACAAAGAGCCGAAAGGAACTACCAAATCAAAATCTGAGCAGGTACTTAGTGTAACCTTAAGCTATATCTTTAACTAAAAATTTATTCAGGTTGAAACATAAAAAGGCTGTCCTCCGGGACAGCCTTTTATTTATCAATATTTAAAATCAAATCTCTCAGCTTTTATCCTTTAATCCACTTCCAGATTTCCTTTAACGTAGCTTTATTACCATACATTAAAATACCCACCCGGTAAATCTTCCCGGCCAGGAAGATCATAAAAATCGTTGTTCCCAAAAGCAACACAATCGAAAGGGCGATCTGCCACGCCGGAACCCCATAAGGAATTCTGGCAATCATGGCTACCGGCGAAGTAAACGGAATAATGGACAGCCAGAAGCCGAGCGGACCATCCGGATTATTCATAAATGTAAAACTGCCGTACATCCCAACCATCAGAGGTAAAATAGCGAATAACGTAAACTGCTGCGTTTCGGTTTCATTGTCTACCGCAGAGCCGATCGCGGCATAAATGGAGCTGTAAAAGATATACCCCAACAGGAAAAATACAATAAATACAAAGATGATCAGTGGGAAATTCAGTTCCAGCAGGCTGTGGGAAATCTGAGTTCCCATCTGCAGAATATCAAATTTACCCATCATTTGCTCATTACCGCCCGGAATGTTTTTCGGGATTGATGAAAAGCCCGTGTTTAGTACCAGAGCCCCGATAACGGACATCGTGATCCAAACCACAAACTGCGTCAGCGCGACCATTGTTACCCCAAGGATTTTTCCCATCATCAGCTCAAAAGGCTTTACCGAAGAAATGATAATTTCCACCACCCGGTTATTTTTTTCTTCCAGTACGCTTCTCATTACCCGGACTCCGTAGATAATAATGAACATGAAAGTCACGTACATCAAAAGCATGCTCAGTACGCTCTTTACCCCGAAAGTAAGATCGGAATCTTCTTTATTATTCTCTGAAACATTAATGGTTTTTAAAGTAAACCCTTTATCCAGGTTATCCAGCTGCACTTCTGCAATGCCCAGTTTCTTGATCTTTTCTTTCTTGATGACCTCATTGATATCCGAAACGATCTTCTGCTTGGTATCAAAACCGATTTTATTGTTGATTACCAATCTGGTATTCTGCAAAAGCTGATCGTAATTTCCGTTTTGCAGTTCCGGCAGAATCAGTATCCCATCCAATGATTCATTGTTTTTCAAGGTGTTCATTTTAGCCTGCTCGTCCGCAGCGGAAACAAAAACATAATCAAGCTTGTCCGTAGATTTCAGGTGATTTTTAAACAGCCCGTTCTTGTCAACTACTTCGATTATATTGTGCGACTCATTAGCCTTGAACATCAGCCCGATCAGGCTTCCGAAACCGATCAGCAGGATGGGAGCGAGCAGGGTAAGTATAATGAAGGATTTTTTCTTAACCTGCGTAAGAAATTCTCTTTTTGTAATTAAAAAAATGTTATTCATCTTTAAGAATTGTTGCTTACCGCATTAATAAAAACTTCATTCATGCTCGGGATTTTTTCGTCGAATGATCTTACTTTGCCTACATTTACCAGATCCAGCAGGATGTGGTTCTGGTCGGCTTCATTTTTAAGATCGAAAGAAAGAAGATTATTTTCATTGGTAAGGTTAAAAATTTCGTACCGGTTCTGGAAAGCCTCCAGTTGGGAAGCATTTACGTCAGATAAGGTAATCCCGAAAATATTTTTCTTGAATTTTTCCCGTACGTCGAAAACCCTTCCGTCGATAATCTTTTTTGAATTATTGATTAATGCCACATAATCACACATTTCCTCCACGCTTTCCATACGGTGAGTCGATAAGATAATGGTTGTTCCGTTGTTTTTAAGATCAATGATCTGGTCTTTGATCAGATTGGCATTTACCGGATCAAAACCGGAAAACGGTTCATCGAGAATTAAAAGATGCGGCCTGTGAAGGACCGTTACCACAAACTGGATTTTCTGGGCCATCCCTTTGGAAAGTTCAGACAGTTTTTTCTTCCACCACTGGTCAATATGAAGCTTGTCGAACCACTTCTTGGCTTCCTGTAAAGCATCGTTTTTCTTCATGCCTTTCAGTTCCCCGAAATAAAGAAGCTGGTCGCCGATTGTCATGTTTTTATAAAGGCCCCGCTCTTCAGGCATGTATCCGATGTCTTTGATGTGGTCGGGATTAAGGTTTTGCCCATTGATCTGTATCTCTCCGGCATCTGCCTGGGTAATCTGATTGATGATGCGGATGAAGGAAGTTTTCCCGGCTCCGTTCGGACCGAGAAGACCGTAGACGGTGCCTTTCGGAACATGGATGCTGAAATCATCCAAAGCGACCTTTTTGCCTGCGTTATAAGTCTTTCTTATGTGTTCAGCTTTTAGCATTAATTTGTTTTTATCATTAGTATAAAAATGTTCCGAAAGTTACGGAATAATTAAGCTAAAAGAAAAAATCCTGATGATTATCAGGATTTAATTTATTGTTTTACAATTTGGGTGACCTTCATGGTGTTGTCACTCAAAATATACCGGATCAGGTATTTACCGGGCTTTAATTTTTCAATATTGATCTCGCCGGAATTCATGTTAACCGAATAGCTGGCGACCTGAGTGCCGAGAATGGAATAAAAGATCACGCTTTTAATCTTCAGGTTCTGGTCTTTTGCTTTTACGATAAGGAAGTCCTTGGCAGGATTGGGATAAGCCACCAGCACCCCGTCATCAGATTTCTGGGAGAATGCAGCCGGCTCTTTTATTTGCGCCTTTACATTGTTGGAAAATCCAACAAAACCGGCTAAAAAGATTAACAATAGTAAAAGTTTTCTCATCAAATTATAATTTCTTAGGAATATTTGAACAAATCTACCTAATTCTGCAATGCTGTGCAATAGTTTTTTATATTAGTTGTAGTAAATTTGCATTAAATTTTGTTCAAAAAGTATTCCAAAATGATACATTCAAGAAATAGAAGACTTAGGGTAAACGAATCCATGAGAAGCCTGGTAAGGGAATGCACACTTACCACCAACGATTTTGTAATGCCGATCTTCGTCATGGAAGGCGAAAATAAAGAAGAACCGGTCCTGTCGATGCCCGGAATCTTCAGGAGAAGCATCGATCTGACGGTGAAGGAATGTAAGGAGCTGTTTTCTTTAGGCGTAAAAGCGGTAAATCTGTATATGAAAGTTTCGGATGAACTGAAAGACAATACCGGAAAGGAAGCATGGAATAAGAACGGACTGATGCAGAACACCATCAGGGCTATTAAAGATGCGGTTCCTGAAATGATCATCATGCCGGATGTGGCGCTGGATCCTTATTCAATTTACGGCCATGACGGAATTATCGAAAACGGAAAAATCGTAAATGATGCCACCAATGATGCACTGGCCAGAATGTCCGTATCCCATGCGGAAGCTGGAGCTGACATTGTGGCACCCAGCGATATGATGGACGGAAGGGTTCAGGTCATCCGTGAAGCACTGGAAGACAGCGGATTTACCGATGTTGGGATCTTAAGCTATGCGGCAAAATATGCCAGTTCATTTTACGGACCGTTCAGAAGTGCCTTGGACAGTGCTCCGAAAGACAATATGGAAATTCCGAAAGATAAAAAGACCTATCAGATGGATTTTCACAATTCCCGCGAAGCACTCAATGAAGTGTTTAAGGATATTGAAGAAGGCGCCGACATTATTATGATCAAACCGGGGCTTCCATACCTGGATATCGTGGCTAAAGTCCGTGAAGCGATTGATCTGCCGGTTGCTGTGTATAATGTAAGCGGAGAATATGCAATGGTAAAGGCGGCTGCCCAGAACGGTTGGCTGGATAATGATAAAACCATCATAGAAAGCTTAACCTGCATCAAAAGAGCCGGTGCCGATATGATCTTCACCTATTTTGCAAAAGAAGCGGCACTGATCTTAAACGGATAGAAATAATGAGTTAAGAATCATGAGTTATAAGGTAATTGGTGAATGTGATTACTATAACTCATGATTTATAACTTGTAACTCTCAACTTTTACATAATATTAAAATCTTTTCCTTTGGTAAACTTGGCGGCAAAAGGCGCCTGGTTTCCGGTATATTTTAAAGTGAAATTTTTCTTTGTATCGGTATTTACATGAGTCTGCACCTCGACATTCTGGGTCTGGAAACTCACATCGAGATTTACTCCTGTTTCTTTTTCGAGGTTGATTTCAACGCTTTCTGCGTAGAAAAGCGAGGTGCTTAAAAAATTAAACTTAATATTTCTCCGGTACGACCTCGATTCATTTTGGGTAAATTCCGAATATTTCCTTAAAATTTCGATACCGGGAGAATCGATATTTGTGATTCTGGACTTCGTAACGCCGTTCACTTTCACCGAAAAATCTTTGGCGCTATTGATATCCCCTCTGATTCCGATATTGAAGAGAGAAGGTAGCGAAAGCCCGAATTCGGACATACTGTCTTTGGTAAATTCAAAATCCGGGATCAGCGCCGGAAATTTCGGTACGCCCATCAGCTGGTTTTTAACGGTTCCCAGCTGATCACCCGGAAAAAGATAGCCGATCAGGTTGTTATTGGTTGTCCGCCAGTTTCTTCCGTTCCATTCATAGATTTCGCAAAGCAGCGTGTCGGTGGAAGAGTGCGGAAGCAGATCCATATCCTGCCATTTGAAAACTTCTTTGGCATAAGGCCTTCTGTTGGTAATGTTTAACCCAAGATCCAGGGCCAGGAGCTCAGTCAGTTGCTGGTTATTTTCCATATAAATAAATGTGTTGGTTTCTGGTTTAAATTTAATTAAAATTGTCTGGTTAAAGACAAAAAACTTCTGCAAAGTAAGATTAAAAGGCTGTATTAAAATATCATAAAACTTTTGGTTCCGGTTTTTAATCTTGAATATCCAATTCAAAAAAACTTTATCTTTGCCGTTATGATTTTACGCGGAGAAAACTTAATCAAAGAATACGGTCCTAAAAAGGTTGTAAAAGGCGTTTCTGTACAGGTCCAGCAGGGAGAAATTGTAGGGTTGCTCGGGCCGAACGGTGCCGGGAAAACCACTTCGTTTTACATGATTGTTGGATTGGTTAAGCCGACTTCCGGGAAGATTTTTCTGGACAAACAGGAAATCACGACCGATGCGATGTACCGCAGGGCACAAAAGGGCATCGGCTATCTGGCTCAGGAAGCTTCTGTATTCAGGAAGCTTTCAGTAGAAGAGAACATTATGGGCGTTCTACAGCTGACAAAACTTTCAAAGCGGGAGCAGCAGATCAAATGCGATGAGCTGATCGAAGAATTTTCTTTACAGCACGTCCGTAAAAACCGTGGAGACCTTTTGTCCGGAGGGGAAAGAAGGAGAACGGAAATTGCAAGGTGTCTGGCCACCGACCCGAGTTTCATTCTGCTTGATGAGCCTTTTGCCGGGGTAGACCCGATTGCCGTAGAAGATATCCAGAAAATCGTACGAAGCCTTACCGATAAAAACATTGGGATCCTGATCACCGACCACAACGTTCAGCAGACCCTGGCGATCACCAATAAAACCTACATCATGTTTGAAGGAAGAATCCTGAAAGAAGGGCTTCCGGAGGAATTGGCCAACGATCCGCAGGTGCGGGAAGCTTACCTCGGAGAAAACTTCGTCTACCAGAGTATTTTCGATAAGCCGAACAAGAAAAGCTATGCTTACAATATCTGGGCAGGGAATTTTGAATCCAAAACCCAGCTGCAGAATTTTGTAGATGAAAACTTTGCACAGGTTGACGATCTTCGGTTGATGTACGGTTTTGAAGACATCAGCTTTGCATCGCTTGCAAATTCTGAAATCGAACATATCTTTAATGAGGTTGTGGATAAAAATGCCAACAATGCTTTTGTATTTCAGAAGAAGGAAATCAATTCCCTTTATTCCTTGGAACAGGCGGAAACGGAATCCAGAGCAGCAGCCAGACCGGAATTGCATTACCTCACCACGTATCTGTTTGGAAATTAAAATTCGGAGCAGAATCGTTGCTTTAAAATAGAATAAAAACGTACCTTTTCTCTGCAAAACGGTACGTTTTTCCGTTAAAATCATTTCTATGGCAAAACCTTTCAACCGGACCCTTACTTTATACGGAATTTATAAGCAGCTGGTTCCCTTCATCAGACCGTACCGGCTGATGATTTACGGAACCCTGTTCCTGACCTTTTTAGGCGCCCTTGCCGCGCAGGTAAACCCACTGGTGCTGAAATATACGGTAGATGAAGTAACGAATCTGACGCATCTTCCACATCCCATGTCGGAAGGCATTCATGTACTGGTCATCATCTCCGTTATTTTACTGGGAAAAGAACTGATGAACATTTTCATCAATTTCGGTCAGAAATTTTACGGCGAGAAAATCAGGATCAATGTCAGCTCCGTACTGGCACAGTCGGCAATTGATAAAATACTCACCTACCGTGTCGCTTACTTCAATGATGAAAACCACGAATCGGGAAAGCTGCAGATCCGGATCGATCGGGGAATTGAAAGCTTAACACGGCTGGTGCAGAATTTTTTCATCGATATGCTCCCGTTGTTTTCCAATTCCATTATTGCCCTGATCATCATGTACCTTCAGAATGTGTACGTCGGAATCGTTTCTACGATCATCGTCCCGATCTATTTTTATGTGAGTTCATTGCAGGCAAAAAAGCTCAGCGGGGTAAGAAGGACGCTCAGGAACCAGCGTGAGCAGAAGACTTCCGGATTATTAAACCTGATCAATTCCATTATGGTGATCAAAAGTTTTGTCCGTGAAAGATTTGAAGGCAAAAAACAATACGATCTTCAGATGCAGCTTATGGAAAGCCAGATGTTTACCCGGAAAACAAATTTTATTTATGACGGACTGAAAACATTTATCGAACAGTTCGGTGTGGTTTTGATTATTTTGCTGACCGTTTACCTGGTGCTGGATCAGCAGATGACCATCGGGGCGATTATGCTTCACATTATGCTGTTCAACAACGTTTCGGCACCGATCCGCCAGCTGCACAGGATTTATGATGATATGAACGATGCGATGATCTATGCCGAAGGTTATTTTGATATTTTAAATGCGGACGAGGAAAAGGAACCGGGCGGAAATTTCGTAGAAAAAGAGATCAAAGGAAATTTTGAATTAAAAAATATCAATTTTACCTATCCGAACGGAACGCAGGCTCTGCATGACGTTTCCATGACCATCGAAAATGGAAAAACCACCGCGTTGGTAGGACTGAGCGGTGCCGGGAAATCAACCGTTATCAATCTGCTGTGCAAATTTTACCTTCCGGATTCCGGGGAAATCCTGCTGGATCATGTTAATTTAAATGAATATGATAATACCTTTCTCCGGAATGACCTCGGACTGGTTCTTCAGAAAAACCATATTTTCCAGGGAAGCATTGAGGACAACATCCGTTACGGGAACATGAATGCCTCTTTTGAAGAAATTGAAGAAGCCGCCAGAAAAGCGTATCTTCACGAACAGATCCTGGATTTGCCGGACGGCTACCATCACGATGCTACACAGCTTTCGGGCGGACAGCAGCAGAGAATTGCCATTGCGCGGCTGTTTCTGAAAAATCCGCCGATCATTTTCCTGGATGAGCCGACCGCAAGCCTCGATGCCATTGCTACCGAACAGATCAAAAATTCTCTGGATGCGATTAAGGAAGGCAGAACGGTGATCATCATTTCGCACTCGCTGTCGCAGATCCTAGATTCGGATACCATTTATGTGATGAAAAAAGGCAGGGTTGTGGAAAGCGGAACCCATGATGAACTGATACAGATCAACGGAACCTACCGGGAAATCTTTGATGCTTCAGCCAGAAGCCTGAACCTGGATAAGCTGGTCAACAGCCTGAAAATGTAGCAGCATTAATGTAACAATTTATCAGAGTAACAACATAACAATATGATAGTCCAATAATTATCATAATTCATCATTTATCACTCATAAAATGAACGATCATTATCTCAAAAAAATCGACCGGGTAACTGCCATTCTTACACAACTGCAATCAAAGCCCGTTGTAAGAGCACAGGATCTTGCCAAAAAGTTCGAGGTGAGCATCCGGACGATTTACCGGGACGTAAAAACCCTGGAAAATGCGGGTATTCCCATTATCGGGGAAGCCGGAAACGGATATTCTCTCATGGACGGATACAAACTTCCGCCGGTAATGTTCACGAAAGAAGAGGTTTTGAGTTTTATTACGGCGGAGAAGCTGATGCAGAAGTTCCTGCATGAAAGCCTGGGGCAACATTACCAGAATGCCATGGAAAAGGTGCGTTCCGTATTGAAATATTCGGATAAAAACCTGATTGAGAATATTGAAAAACAGATTGATGTCTTTAATTACCATCCTAAGACAGAAGATAAGATTAGGAACATCATCCCGATCATTCTTGAAAGCATTGCTGAGAAAAAGCAGCTGACGCTGGAATATGAGACTGTGGAAGCCAAAGTTTCCACTAGGACGATTGAAGTGGTCGGAGTATTCTTTGAGTTTAATTATTGGTACATTATGGCCTTCTGTACTTTACGGAATGATTTCCGGCAGTTCCGCGTAGACCGGATTTTAAAAATATTTAAAACCCAGAATCCCTTTTTACAGGAATACGGACAGATCAACGATTACCGGCAGGCCCCGAACGGAAACAAGACAAGAGTAAGGCTTTTGGTAGAAAAAAAAATTATCGGACATTTGGTCAACTCCAAAAAATATTACGGATTGGTAGGGGAAATTGAACGGGAAGACGGCATTGAACTGATTTTCGAAACCGACTGGATCAAAGAAGGCTTCCCACGCTGGCTGATTACATTCGCAGATTATGCCGAGGTACTGGAGCCCGAATTTTTAAAAGACAGCCTGAGAGATTTGATTAAAGATATTTTAAAAAAATATTGATGCCATTCTTTGCAACAACCAGGATACGAGGGATTTTAAACTGCCTGGAAGTTTGATTCTTTAAGTGGCCCGAAAAAATTTGACTTTGCCTGAGACGGAAAATGGGAAGACCGCTACAACCGGACGTATAATATGCTGAAAAATTATCAGTATGACGAGAAACCGGTAGCTTACGCCTGGAATATCTTAAATTCGATTCATGCCGGCGGGTGGCAACTGTTAACAATCTTAAGTAATGAATTTATCATCCCGTTACAATTAATTTCTCCGCAAAATCACCGGTAAAATTCCTGGACATCCAGATGGAAAGCGTTGGTGAAGTCAATAAAAACCATAATCAGCTTCTTTTAAAATATTCTTCCGGGTTAAATTACAAAAGCTTTCAGAATTTCTGAAAGCTTTTTCATTGAATCATACGGTAGATGATGGTTAGTTGTCTGTTTAACTTTTTACATTACCGGAAACCGTTCCCAGAAGAAAGGCGGTTCAATGCCTAATGCACGAAGGTAAGTATAACCCTGCCCGCGGTGATGCACTTCATTGTCGATAAAATACAAAATGTTCTGGTACACCGGAAATTCATACTGTCCGAATAGGTTGAAGTTTTCCTGAAAACGCTCTTCTGAGATTTGGGCAAAATACCGGTTGATGGTTTCTGTTTCTTCATCCCATCTTTTCAGGAGCTCTTCTTTGGTTTTAGGGTTGAATTTTTCCTCATCGTAGGCTTCTATCTGATTTTCAACGATCCCTTTGGTCCCGGGCCCGCCGATGCTGATCAGTTCGACCGCCAGCTTGGCAAAAGGCCGCATGCCGCCGATTGAAAATTCGAAAAGTTCCTTTTCAGGGAATACTTCGATGACTCTTCTGGTCAGGTTCCGGTGTCCTTGCCAGTGTTCCAGAATTTGTCCGGAACTGATGAATTGTTTCGTAGTTGCTGTTGCTGTCATAATTTTTAATGTTGTTTATTTTGATTGATACAAAGGTAAAACAAGGTAATGACAACAGTTTGTCAGTAGGTTTTTTGAATAAAATATTTTTAGTCCTTTAAAATAATTACAGGCATTTTCCCGTTAAAGACTCATACTTAAGCAATGTTAGGTAGGTAAATAATTTGAGAGTGGCCGGCCTTTCGGGACCGGTCATTTTGCTTGCTGTTATGCTGGAATCGGGTATTTTCCTTTATTATTGCTTATCTGTTTCATTTTAATTTCGGCTAAAAGTATCCTCTCCAAAAACATTTGTCAGGCTTGCTTTAATAAAGTAATTTAGTGTTATGAAAATTTATACGAAAACAGGCGATAAAGGCCAGACCGCCCTTTATGGCGGAACACGGGTTTCAAAAGCCAGTGCAAGAGTAGACAGCTACGGGAATATCGATGAGCTGAATTCATTTATCGGGATTGCCAAAAGCCATATTGAAAATGAGGAAGTTTTAAGGCAATTAAAAAAGATCCAGTTCGATTTATTTACCGTCGGTTCCGAAGCGGCGACTCCGGTTGATAAGCTGATGCTGGCGAATGGAAAATCGAGGCTTCCGGTGGTGATTTCAGATGTCGAAATTGAAGAACTGGAACACTGGATGGATGCTTTTGATGAACAGGTGGAACCTTTGCAGTATTTTATTCTTCCCGGAGGCGGAAAAGCAGCCACTTTCCTGCATGCAGCCCGGACCATCTGCAGAAGGGCAGAGCGCTCTCTGGTATTCTTAAATGAGTCTGAAGAAGTCCGCCCTGAGTTGATCAAATACCTGAACCGGCTTTCTGATTACCTGTTTGTACTGGCCAGATACATTTCAAAAATCAATAACGAACCGGAAGAATACTGGAATCCGAATGAAAGATAAAGTACTGCTTTTCATCAACGGAGATGCTCCTGAATCTTTCCCTGATCCTGAGAAATACAGTTTAATTGCCTGTACCGACGGCGCTTTTCACTATCTGAAAAACCTGGATTTTCCCTTGGAAAAGCTGGACTTTATTTCCGGCGATTTCGATTCGCATTCGGGAAAAGAAGAAGGGATGTATGAAGAGAAATTCATTTACACCCCGGATCAGGATAAAACCGATTTCCAGAAAGCACTGGAGATTATCGAAGAAAGGAACTTCCGGAAAGTCGATGTACTGGGCGGAAGCGGTGGGGAACAGGATCATTTTTTAGGGAACCTCACCGTGGCTTTCGGATACAAAGACCGGCTGGATATCAAATTTTACGACGAATTTTCAGAATATTATTTTATTCCGAAAAGCTTTACCGTACCAAACGTAAAAGGCAAGATGATTTCCCTGTATCCTTTTCCATCTGTTGAAAATATTACGACCCGGGGACTCAACTGGCTGTTGACCAAAGGAAATTTAAGCATTACTTCCAGAATAGGAACCCGGAATTTCGCCGTAGAAGATGAGGTGTCCATCGAATACGAACAGGGCGATCTGCTGATTTTTATCGGAAAAAATTATTTGTAAATATAATCCTACTCCTACAAGTAGATAAATTTGAAAATTTTCACAAGCTTCTAATATCAGTAGAAACGGGCTTTAGTCTGTTTACAAATAAATTCAATCCGATTGGCTTTAGCCGAAACCTAAAATACCCGCGATCCTATATGAAATCCGCAGCTAAATAAAATATGAGATCCTTGCTAAAAATACCTTTCTTCTTGTTTGTTTTCATCAGTGTTTTCTCCTGCAGAACACAGCAAATTTCCACACCGGAATATGGAAAAAATATGACCGAAGTGAATTTTAAAATTAGGAAAGTACGAAATTTCCGGACTGTCGGGAATATTAAAAATTCGGAGGGAAGAACATTGAAAGAAGAAAAGCTGTACAGGAGCGCCAACCTTTTCAGGCTGAAACCCACATCCTTTAAAACCATTGAAAAATTAGGAATAAAGGAAATCATTGATCTGCGGAATTCAAAGGAAATTGCACAAAAGCCTGACCGTCTTCCTGAAGGAATCATTTATAAAAATGAGTCGGCGTTTGAGGATGAGGGCGACCAGCTTGAACAGGCAAGGAAACTTGTGTTGCGAGGAAAAGTAAACGGTAAAGATGCCGAAAAAAGAATGCTGGATTTTTACAGGAATTATGTGACGGAACACCCTGAAGTTATCCGAAAAATCATTACTGAAATTTTAGAATCCGATACGCCTGTTCTGTACCACTGCACTGCCGGAAAAGACCGTACGGGAATCATTACGGCATTGGTTCTGACGATTCTCAGATTCGATAACAAAACCATTAATAATGATTATCTTCTATCGAATAATTACAGGAAAAAACTGGTGAACAGACGTCTGTGGCTTGCCCAGAATCTACATTTCATGTATCCGAAGCTGGACATCAGCGTGCTGGAAAAACTGAGCTGGGTGCAAACGGCTTACCTGGATGCTGCTTTTAATGAAATCAATAAAAAATACGGTTCAGCCGATCGATATATTCAAGAGGTACTGGGAATATCTGAACAGAAGCGGGAAGAATACATACTGAAGTTTACATATTGATAATTGATTATCATTTTCGGCATATTAAGCGGGCAAAATTTATAATAATTTTAACGTTAAAAAACCAAACTTTTTTAGCAATTTTGCATTCTTAATTCACTTGTTTAGAAATGAAAATAAAGTACTCGGAACTTATTGATCAGACGTTGTATTTCCCTACAGAGGAATTCAATGTTTCTGAGAACAATTTGTTGTTCCACGACATCCCGTTGATGGAGGTAGTGGAAAAATTCGGCACTCCGCTAAAGATCAGCTACCTGCCGAGAATTTCTCAGAATATCCAGAAAGCCAAGAGCTGGTTTAAGGAAGCGTTTGAGAAAACCGAATATAAGAAGAATTATACGTATTGCTATTGCACAAAATCAAGCCATTTTAAATTTGTACTTGAAGAGGCACTGAAAAACGATATCTCTATAGAAACTTCTTCAGCGTATGACATGGATATCGTGAAATCGCTTTATACCGAAGGGAAAGTAACGAAAGATATAGAAGTAATCTGCAACGGATTCAAGACCGATGATTACCTGGCGAAAATCTCAGAAATGATCAACAGCGGTTTCGAGAACATTACGCCGATCCTGGACAATTACCGTGAGCTGGACAAGCTGACGGAAAGCATCGATACCACCTTCGATATCGGAATCAGGATTGCTTCCGAAGAAGAACCGAAGTTCGAATTTTATACCTCAAGATTGGGAATCGGATACAAAGACATCATCCCGTATTACAGCCAGAAAATCGCCGAGCACCCGAATGCAAGGCTGAAAATGCTGCATTTTTTCATCAACACCGGGATCAAGGATACGGCATACTACTGGAACGAATTGTATAAGTGCCTTCGTGTCTATGCCCGTTTGAAGAAAATTGCTCCGGAAGTGAACTCATTGAACATCGGAGGAGGCTTTCCAATTAAAACATCTTTGCAGTTCGATTACGATTACCAGTATATGGTGGAGGAAATTGTTTCCCAGATCAAAAAATTCTGTGAAGAAGAAGGTGTTGAAGAACCGAATATCTACACCGAATTCGGAAGTTTCACCGTAGGGGAGAGCGGCGCGAACATTTATAAGATCATTTCCCAGAAACGCCAGAACGACAGGGAAAAGTGGAATATGATCGATTCCTCTTTCATGACGACACTTCCCGATACCTGGGCGATTTCAAGACACTTTATCATGCTTCCCCTGAACCGTTGGGAAGACACCTATGAAAGGGTCTTCTTAGGCGGCCTGACGTGCGATTCGGACGATTATTACAATTCCGAACAGCATACGAATGCCATTTACCTTCCTGTTTTCAGCGATACCAAGCCTTTGTACATCGGGTTTTTCCATACGGGCGCGTATCAGGAAACCATCGGCGGATATGGCGGGGTTCACCATTGCCTGATGCCTCAGCCGAGACATATCCTGATCCAGAAAGATGAAAACGGTGACCTGCAATACGAGATTTTCCGTGAAAAGCAGGAGCCCGAAGATATATTGAAAATCTTAGGATATCAGTAAGGATTTTCACGGAATGTAATTTTCTGTAATAAGAGAAACGGGCTTTACCCCGTTTAACTGATATTGATAAACTTATAGAAAACAGGCTGTCCAGAATTTGGACAGCCTGTTCATTTAGTGGAGTTCAAAGCCTCATAGATTTTCGAAAACCTATAGGGTTTAATCAAAATAGTGCGCAATTTTATCAATTTCCAGATCCGAATAATCGGAAACCACGGTATTTGCGAGGGTATAATCCTGATTTTTGGAATGTGGGCTCCGGTAAGCAGCGCAGAAAATTTCTGCCCGGTGTGCGGCCAGGATGCCATTGGTAGAATCTTCGATCACCATGCAGTTTTCTACAGGTTCCCCGGCCATTCCGGCGGCCAGCAGGAAAACTTCGGGATGTGGTTTGGATTCCTTCAGGTCGGCCCCGCTTATTTTACCCATGAAATATTTTTCAAGATCAAACTTTTCAAAAACCATATTGATGGTGGTCATCGTTGCGGAAGAGGCCAGGATCAGTTTGATTCCGTGGTCATAATAATGCAGGATCAGTTCTTTCACGCCCGGGATGAGGTCGAAATCCTCATCATGGTAGAAATAATCTTTAAAATAATTTCTCTTGATTTCCGCGATTTCCTCAAAGGTCTGCTTCAGATTAAATGTATCCATCAGCGTATCACAGACTCTTTTTGTGGAAGCGCCTGTAAATGAAGTGTATAAATCTTCGGAAACATTAATTCCCAGATCGTTAAATGTTTTAAAATAGGCTTTTCTATGCAGGGGCTCCGTATCCACAATCACGCCGTCCATATCGAACAGCACAGCTTTTAAAGGCATATCTGATTTTTTTTTACTAAAATACTAAACCTTTCAGAATTACCGAAAGCATTTGCGTATTACTTTTTCAGCTTCAGGATCCAGCCGGTCATCTGGTCCATGGCTATAGGCGAAATGGTTTGCTCAATATCTGCATATTCGGAGAAGGAACCGGTCTCCGCTTTCTGGAAAAGGTGGTTCAGCCCGGGTAATTCCTCTGTTTTAAAATTGGGGTTGCCGGCTTTTTTCAGGGATTGGCCGATTGCGTCGAGGTTTTCTTTCGAAGGAACCTGGAAATCCAGGCTTCCGTTGAGGGCGAGCACGGGTATTTTTATTTTGGAAAGGTACTGGTCAGGATCAAATTTTATGAAATACCGGAACCACGGACTGGAAGTCTGCTTCTGAATGTTCTGAATGGCAGCTTCATCCATCTGGCCCGCAAATTTTTTGTTTAAAAACTGCTGGAGGTCTTTTTCATAATCGTTTCCGGAATAGGTTTTAATAAAGCGGTAAATTTCGGAATTGACTTTTTTGCTTTGGCTGATCTGATCATCACTTTGCCCCATCAGTTTCCCACCTTTCACATTCTGTTCGATCAGCAGCTGGTCAATAGGGGTTCCGGGAGCCGCCATCAGCACCAGGAATTTTACATTTTTGTTCATGTTCGCTACCATCGGCGCAATTATTCCGCCTTCCGAATGGCCGAGCAGTCCGATATTCTTATATCCTTTGGAAACGAGATAATCGACTGCTGTGTTGATGTCCGTAGCAAAATTATAGGAGGTGTCGTTTGCCGTGCCTTTTGATGACCCGCCGATACCCCGGTCGTCAAGCCGTAAAGTAGCGATACCTTTCTTTGCGAAATCATCGGCGATCACAGCGAAAGGTTTATGCTCGAAAAGTTCCTCATCCCGGTTCTGGATTCCGGAACCTGTGATCATGACAAGAACAGGTTTATTCTTATCAAAATTTTCAG
The DNA here is from genome assembly GCF_008329705.1 of Chryseobacterium sp. SN22. Classification (GTDB taxonomy): domain Bacteria; phylum Bacteroidota; class Bacteroidia; order Flavobacteriales; family Weeksellaceae; genus Chryseobacterium. The sequence continues at coordinate 25,466 of NZ_VTSX01000021.1, forward strand.
GCTGTGCGATGGTTCCGGCCAATGTATTTTTGTCTGCCGGGTTTTGAAAGGTAATATCTTCCGTATGATAAGCGAACGGCGGTTTCGGGGTCTGCGGACGGTTAAGGACAGATCCGTTTCCTGCATTCGGCGTAAAGGTCAGCGGCAGCTGTACACCCCCTTGGGAAAACGTTCCTTCAATTTTTCCGTTAGTCAGTTTCCCTTTATAAGTGGCCCCCAGCATTTTCTGCTCGAAGGAAAGCTCATTGTTCACAAAATCCGTTTTATCGACAGGAATATCTTTGGCACCCTGTTTCGGGCTGTCCATTGTGGAAGAATAAAGGCTTCCGTTTTTCTTAATGTTTAAAATTAATGGAAGTTTCATGCCCTGGAATTCAAGTTCGCCTTTCCAGGATCCCTCGATGGTCTGTGCCTGAAAAAAATAGCTAAATAAAAGGGCTGCAAATACAAATAATATTTTTGTTTTCATAAGTTATAAGTTAAAGTGATATTAAAAGTTTGGAAAGAATTTCGGCAATGATCAATGCAACGGCAAAGCCTGCAAAATGTTGCCATTTCTTGGCATTAACGGAGGTTCTGAAACCATTGACCAAAAGGGTAATGTAATAAGCTGTAATGCTTAAAAGCAGCATGCTGATGATAAAAAGCAATATCAGATCCAGCGGTTTAAAATTTAAATTCTGAAGATCACCCTGATGACTGATGATTTCGTTTTCGATGCTTTTCAGCAGGGGTAGGGCAGTAATCACCGCACTGATGTATTGCGGAAACCGGGACACCATGGACGTGTTGAGAATATCGATAGCTCTTGTCTTCCGGTTGACCAGTTTACCCAGGATAAAAAGCACAAGGAAAATACACGCTACGTTGATGCTGTTTTCTTTCAGGCTCGTTAAAAAATCGGTTTTGTACTGATGCACATCCAGGACGCCGTCAAAAGTTACATTCAGCCATGAGCCCAGGAAGGATCCGGCGATGGTAATCAGGGTCCCGGATACCAAAAGCTGCTTTTCGCTGTAGATTCCGAAAGGATTAAAAAGGAGTTTCCAGTTCATGAGTTATTTTTTAAGGGTTTCAATTTTTCCGATCAGGTCATCCATTTTATTTCGCATGGTAGGATAGGAGAGTCCCGCCTGCTTCGCCATCTCTTTGATGCTGCCGCTGGACAGGAAGAAGTTCAGGATAAATTCCTGCTCTTCACGGCCCAGTTGCAGGTACAGCGGAAGCTCGTAATTGCCGTTAACCGTCGTTTCACAATGGCTGCATTTCATCTGGCTGACCTGCAAAGCAGACTCACAGCTCGGGCAAACAATAGGGAGTTTCATTGATGAGTATTTATACAAAAGTAAAAATTATTTTAATAAAGTTAAATATAATTTAAATAAAATTTAAAAAAAAGTTAGGTTATCACGCTTTCAATTTATCTTCATTTCTCATTTCTCATTACTCATTACTATTCGATTACACATCTCCCAACTTCTTTGTATCTTTGCCGAAATCATTTAATTCTACATACGACATGAAGACATACGCAGGAATTCCTGAAGAAAATGCATCATTGGAAAACTCGAAAGTAATGCTGGTCACCGTTCCTTATGATGGAACCTCAACCTGGGGAAAAGGGGCTGACAAAGGCCCGGAATTGTTCTTAGATGCTTCCGAAAATATGGAGCTTTACGACATCGAAACACAGACGGAACCTTACCTGGAAGGGGTATACTTAGCAGGAGAAATTTCTGAAAACTCAACGCCGGAAGCGATGACGGAAGCGGTTTACCAGAAAACAAAAGAATTGCTGGATAATGAAGGGAAACTTTTCACGCTTTTCGGGGGTGAGCATTCCGTTTCCATTGGTTCGATCCGTGCGGTAGGTGAAAAGTTTGAGAACTTAACGGTTCTTCAGCTGGATGCCCATACCGATCTTCGTCCGGAGTTCCACGGCTCTGCGTCCAACCATGCGTGCGCGGTTTTTGAAGCCAGTCAGAAGCACAATCTGGTGCAGGTGGGCATCCGCTCCATGGATGTTGAAGAAGCACAGTACCTGCCGGAAGGAAGGGTGTTCTTTGCCCATGAAATTGCCAACAACGAAAACTGGGTAAATGACGTATTGGAGAAAGTTTCAGGAAACGTATACATCACCATCGACCTTGATGCTTTCGATCCTTCGCTTTGTCCGTCTACGGGAACTCCGGAGCCGGGTGGCCTGCAATGGTATCCGACGTTGGAATTACTGAGAAAAGTATTTGAAAAATGCAACGTAGTAGCGTTTGATATTGTGGAACTGATGGATTCTCCGATGGCCAAGCCGAGCGCATTCTTAGCGGCAAAGCTGTATTACAAAATGCTGGCTTACTATCATATTTACAACAACAACTAAATTCCGCAGGAAACGGATTTTTTCTGCCACCCGTTCTTCGGAAATTTGTGAGGTAAAATAAAAAATATGTCCACACAAAATCAAATCGATTACGAAAGAATTGCCAAAGCGATAGATTATATCCGGAGCAATTTTAAGCTTCAGCCGGGTTTGGAGGAAGTGGCGGAAGAAATCAGTCTGAGTCCGGCCCATTTTCAGAAGATGTTTTCCGACTGGGCGGGAACCAGCCCGAAGAAGTTTTTGCAGTTCATCAGTCTTGAGCATGCCAAGAATTTACTGAAGGAAGAAAAAGCGAGTTTGTTTGATACCGCCTACGAGACGGGGCTTTCGAGCACAAGCCGGCTGCATGACCTGTTTGTGAAAATCGAAGGGATGTCTCCGGCGGAATATAAAAACGGCGGAAAAAGCCTGAACATCAATTACAGTTTTTTCGGAAGTCCTTTCGGGAGCGTCATTGCAGCTTCCACAGAAAAAGGAATCTGTTATCTGTCTTTTGAGAACGATCAAAGTAAAGCATTGGGAGATTTACAGGCTAAATTTCCCAATGCTTCTTTTTTTGAACGACAGGACGCGTTTCAGAGAGATGCACTGTCCATTTTCAGTAAAGACTGGAACGAACTGAAGACCATTAAGCTTCATCTGAAAGGCACGGATTTTCAGCTGAAAGTCTGGGAAAGCCTGCTTACAATTCCAATGGGAAAACTTTCCACTTACGGTCAGCTGGCCGGACAGATCGGGTATGCCAAAGCGTCAAGAGCGGTGGGAACCGCCATCGGGAGCAATCCCGTCGCTTTCCTGATTCCCTGCCACCGCGTGATCCAGTCTTCCGGGAAACTCGGAGGCTATATGTGGGGAACTGAAAGAAAGCAGTTGATGATCGGGTGGGAGAGTTCCAGAGTTTATTCTGGTTTTAAATATGAATAGCACAGATTTTTGCACCCATAAGCAACGTTTTCGTTTCTTTTAAAAATAAATTCTGATTAATCTGTTTTAGTTAATCGGTCTGCGTAAAAAATCTGAACTTATTGATTATATTTTAAAATACTTTCTTCAGTTTTCTGAAAAAAACGTAAAACCTTAAACCTTAAACTTTTATGCTCAGCCTATTCGAAGATACATCAGAAAATCCTGTAAACCTCCTTCCTAAAGACGGAACCGTTCATTATTACGGAAAAATTTTTACTAAGGAAAAGTCGGATTTTTATTATGACTATTTATTCAACCGGATTCCGTGGGAAAATGATGAAGCGGTTATTTTCGGAAAACTGATTATCACAAAAAGAAAGGTTGCCTGGTTCGGAGATCAGCCTTTTGAATATACCTATTCCAAACGGACAAAACAGGCAAAGCCCTGGACCCCGGAATTGCTGGAACTGAAAAAGAAGTGTGAAGAAGTCACGGGAGAAACCTACAATTCCTGCCTGCTGAACCTGTACCATGACGGAAACGAGGGAATGGCCTATCACAGCGATGCAGAAAAAGACCTGAAAAAGCACGGGGCGATTGCTTCATTAACGTTCGGTGCCGAAAGGAAGTTTCTGTTCAAGCATAAAACGGGAAACGAAAAAGCAGAGGTATTTCTCGAGAACGGAAGCCTGCTGGTGATGAAAGGAACCACGCAGGACCATTGGCTGCACCGGCTGCCAACCACCACGAAAGTAAAGTCCCCAAGGGTGAACCTGACGTTCCGGACGATTGCGGAATAGTTTTTACTGCAAAAGGCACAAAAGCTTTTAACACATGAGACCCATAAGATTTTCAGGTTTTCTGCTTTGTGTATATTTCAGAGCACAGAAGAAGAAAATCAAAGGTTTTAATAGTTTATACAACTGCTCCGGTGGCTGAGCGGAGCCGAAGCCACGCATCATCCGCTTGGATCCGTGGGAGAATTTTACCACAAAAGGCCCAAAAGATATTCATGCTGTAGAATAAAGTTAAATACCTGATACTGTAGAAATCGTACCAAAGTTTTAAATCTCTGATTTTTATCTCATGCGTTCTTAAAATATTTTTAAGCTATTCAAACCTTTTCTGTAAGTTATGTGTTAAAAATAAACGTAATCATCTGCGCCATCTGAAAAATCTGCGTGAGATAAAAACAAAAAGGTGGCCTTGAGAACCTCAGCCACCTTTTACTTTATTTTAAAACTTCCACTTCAATCGCACTGTCATCAAATACTTTGATAAAGGCTTTCGTGTAATCTTCTTTCGTTGCAAAATTCGGATTGTCCATGAACTTCTGCGGATTGATCGCAAACAGCGGGAACCAGGTTGAAGAAATCTGGATCTGGATTTTATGTCCTTTTTTGAAGGTATGCACTACATCCTGCAGCCTGAAATTAACGGCGGTTTTCTGATCCGGGATTAAGGCTTCTGCTTTTTCCCTTGAATTCCTGAATCTTGCCGGCATGATTTCGCTTCGTACCATCTGGTGATAATTTCCGTAGATCACCCCTTCTTTCTTCTCCGCAGGTTTGAAATCTTCAGGGTAAACGTCGATTAATTTCACTGCAAAATCGGCATCGGTAGAGGAGGAGGCAATATTTAATTTAGCCATAATTTCACCGGCCAGCGTCAGGTCTTCTGTCAGGACATCGGTTGTAAAGGTAAGGACATCGGGTCTTCCTTCGGCGAACCGCTGGTCTTCCGACATATAATTTCTCGGGGTAAAGCCGTTGAAGTCCTTTAAATTGTCAGAGCTTAAAACCGGATTGTTCGGGTCGCTGTAATATTCCGAGAAACCTTGTCCTGCCGAATTTTTCAGGGTGCCGCCGGACAGATAGAAGCTGACTTTTTTCGCTTCCTTCGGCGGATAAGTGGTAAATTCCCGCCACTGCTTCGCTCCGGTATCATACATCATGGCTTCGGGTAAACCGGCATCCTGTTTCGTATTTCCTTTTAAATAATGGTTAAAGAATTTCGTTTCCAGGTTTTTCTGGTAGTAGGTGGCAATGCTGTCGTCGAAATAAATCTGATTGTGGAAATGCTTTCCTTCTTCGCGTCCCCATCCTCCATGGGAAAAAGGTCCCATGACAATCGTATTCTTGGCTTTCGGGCTTGTTTTTTCGATGGTTTTGTAGATATTCAGCGGTCCGGAAAGGTCTTCCGCATCAAACCAGCCGCCGACGGTCATTACGGCATGGTTCACATTTTTAAGATGCGGCAGCAGGCTTCTTTTCTGCCAGAACTCATCGTAGTTGGGATGGTTCATAATTTCCGTCATGAAGAAATTATTTTTATAATATTTTTCGTAGCCATCCTTTAATGTTCCCATATCGCGGTAGAATTTCAGTCCGTCTTCAGAAGTTGTTTTAATCATGTAATCATTGTACCAGGCTTTGTTTTCAGGCTTTGTCTTCTGAACCCCAAAAACCGGGAATGTCCTGAAGTAGCCCAGCATAATTTTTCCGTTGTGCAGGAAATCGTCATTCCAGAAATCGGAGATCGGGGCCTGGGGTGACGAGGCCACCAAAGCCGGATGCTGGGCAAGTACCCCTACCGCCGTGTAGAATCCGGGATAGGATGTTCCGTACTGACCTGCTTTTCCGTTGTTGTCTTTTATATTTTTAACCAGCCAGTCGATGGTATCATAAGTATCCGTACTCTCATCGACGTCTTTTTTCGTTTTGTGATCCACCTGCGGCGTCATGTTGGTGAATGTTCCTTCGCTCATATATCTTCCACGGACATCCTGATAGACAAAAATGTATTTGTCATTCATCAGATAGGAGTTTGGTCCCAGTTTCGTCCGGTATTCGTTTTCCCCATAGGGCGCCACGCTGTAGCAGGTCCTCTGCATCAGGAACGGGTATTTGTTTTTGCCGGAAATATCCTTAGGAATATATACTGAAGTAAAAAGTTTCACCCCGTCACGCATCGGAATATACACTTCCTTTTTAATGAAATTATCCTTTACAAAAGTATCGGGCTGCTTATTCTGTGCCATAGCCAAAACAAACAGCAAGGAAAGCCACATGGAAAAATGTCTCTTCATTATTTAAAAATTTGACGCTAATTTAATCATAAATGCTTTCCATTAGATGGATGTTTAATATTAAAATGATAAAAATGCTGTTATATAAGGATTTGTGGTATGGCTGCTTACCGCTTGCAAATCCATAAAGGTGCAAGCTGGCTTGTTAAGAGACCGGGGCTGATATCGGAAAAATCCGTTTCATCAATTATGAAACGGATCATTAGAATTTGATCAGGTAATGGGAAAATGATATTATTTTTCAACCACAAAAACAGCGGCTTTATCAAAAGTGATCACTCCGCTTTTCTCATTTTTCAGTTTAAATGAAGCAATGTGGTCATCGAATTTAAAAACAATGCTGTCATTGGTGATTTTTTTCAAATCTCTGACTTTACTTTTGTCGGTCACCACGTCATTTTGTTTAATCATAATCTCCTCATTCGAAAAAATGATCCGGCTTTTTTGTTCAACTATTTTTTTCTTTACCATCTCATGCAATGCCGGATTCTGTAAATTGATTTGCTCTATAGTATAAGAATCTACCACATTCCAGCTTCCGGTAAAATTATTTTTCTGAAAATCAGTAAATGAAAGGCCAATAAGTGCTGCGGGCAGGATAACATATTTTTTCATATCGGTAATATTTAAATTCATTGGTCATTAAAAATTTAATTATAAAAATAAGAACAGCCTGAATTATTTTTTCTTTCCGCCAAATTTATTCAATTTCAGGGTAAGGGAAAACATCATATATCTCCTAAGAATCAGGTCTTCCCGGTCTTCGACATAAGTGGCGGTAATGTTTCTTCGGACGCTCTGGTTCTGGTTTAAAACGTCATAGACTTTCACCTTTGCCGTCAGTTGTTTTTTATAGAAAGAATAACCGATGGCGGAATTCAGGAAGTAAAAATCCCTTTTGAAACCCGGGGCGATGTTGGAACTGGTGTTGTACTCGAAATCGTTTTCAAGAATCAGATTGGTGCTGAGGAAATAATTGGTAAGCTCCAGCGAAAAGGTCTGGTAGGTATTCCTGATGCTTTCCACACTGTAATTTTTATAATTTGAAAAAGAATAATTAATGCTGTAGGATGGTTTGATATTGATTTTATCCTTTTTATCATACAACAGGCTGATTCCCGGATTAAAGACATAAGAGTTTCCGGTATACATCTGGCCGTTGATGAAGCCGCGGTTGTACCGGTAATTCAGGCCGGCTTTCGGGCTGACGGTTATTTTCTGGTCGTTCCACTTGAATGTTTTGCTGAAACCGCTTCCGATATTCGCGCTTTTGTTCCCGCTGATGTTAGTGTAAGTGACAAATTGTTTTCCCGATTCATCGTAATACGAGAAGCTGGTCGTATCGTTGCTGTTGTAAGTAAAAGACAGGTTAAGGTAATAATTGATGTTTTTCGGAACATTGAAATTACTGAAATAAAGGCTTGTCCGGTTGTTCCAGGCATTCTTCAGATCGGGATTCCCCTGGTAGGTGACCAACGGATTCGATTCGTCAACATAGGGAATCAGCCGTTCGGCAGCAGGGATGGTAAAGCTGGCCGAGTTGTAGAGGTTCAACCTTAAATTCTGTGAAATTCTGTATTGCAGCCCGGCATTGTAATCGGGAAGGATGAAGTTCCGCTGAAGCTCATACCGCTGTCCGTTGAAAAGGGAGCTGTATTTCAGATCCGTAAAATCCACATTGGCCGAAGCCCAGAAATTGTACTTCTGCTTGTTCAGCTCAACCGTTACCTGTGGTGAAAGCTGGCTGTTTTTCTGATCCGAGCTGTTGGATAACGGCAGGTTGTAATTTGAATATTGGCCGGTCGCCGGATCAAAATCATTCACAATCCTTTCATTGAAGGTATTGGCGGAATTGTAATTCAGTCCGAAATTAATATCCAAAGAATCCGAGACCGGCTCCGTATATTTTGCGTTAAAGCTGTAATTGTTGTTTTGCGATTTGGTTTGGGTCAGCTGGTTTCTCAGATCCCTTTTGGCAGGATCTTCCAGGCCGTTTTCATAGAAGAAAGTCCGGGAATTGATGAGGCCCTTGCTTTTATTTTCCGTGATCGATGTATTTAAACTGGAATAAAAAGAACGTCCTTTTTTACTGAATTTTCTTGAATAATGGATGTTCGGGGTAAAAGAATGGCTTTCCGAATCCGAACGTACCGAAGAAGCACTCTCATTCAGCAACGTTTCGTCTCTGAAGGTTGCTGCTTTCGACGTATTGAGATTCATGGTTGCCGAACGGGAAAATGCTGGAGAAAAATAGATCGTGCTCAGCGTATCCGGCTTTATTTTGACAGATGCGTTGAAGTTGTACTGTTCAGCGTTGTTTTCGGCCTGGCTTTCCGAGTTGGTTTTCAGCTTGTAATCCGGCAGGAACGTTGTTTTCGAAATTTTCGAAGCGGTTTGAAGATCGGTTTCCGTACGGGTAAGCCCGAAAGCATCCAGGTCGGCTTCCTTGCTCAGCTGATCCGTATAATTCAGGCCGATGGTGGTAGATTTCCGGATTCCCTGTCCGCCGCTTCCGGTTTGTGAGGCCCGCGAGCTGCCTCCGTTGCCGGCGTCTCCCCGCGCATTGATGTTGTTGGAAGACAGCACCAGGCTGATTTTCCGTTTGTCTTTAAAATAGCTCAGGAACCCGCTGCCTTCATATCTTTTGTCAGACCCATAGCCGGCAGTAAGCCTTGAAAGGAAGCCTTTGTTCTTTTTTTCGTCGATATTGAAATTGATCGTGGTATTCTCCGATTTCGGCGGTTTTCCGGTAAGCTCTTCTTCCCGCGTTTTGGTGGTGGTAAACTGGATGTTTTTGATGATATCCGCAGGAATATTTTTTAAGGCAATTTTTCCGTCCTTATCGAAGAAAGGCTTGCCGTTGATCATGATCTGGTCCACCTGCTTTCCGTTGGCCGTAATTTTTCCGTCGCTGTCGATCTCCACGCCGCTGATGTTTTTCAAGAGCTCTTCGATGCTGCTGTCGGGACGCACTTTTATTGCGGCAGCATTGAATTCTATAGTATCTTTTTTAATTTTAATCGGGGAAACCGTGATTTTCACTTCCTCAATATCGGTTACTTTGTTTTGATCCAGCCCGATGGTTCCGATGTCTACAGACCGGTTGATGTTATAGAATATTTTGGAATAGGAAATAAATTTCTCCGCATCTATCTTCAACAGGGAGGATTCTTTAAGCTCATCGGTTTTTAAGGTAAATTTCCCTTCTTTATTGGTTGAGGTATAATTGATAATGGAGGAATCTTTTTGCTTTAAAAGATAGACGGTGGCTTTTTCCAGCGGCCTTTTCTCAAAATCCACAACCTTCCCGTCAATGCTGAACTTCTGTCCGTTCAGCAATAAAAATTGAAATAAAAACATCAGGAGCCACAGGATCTTCTTCATACGCATCTTTTGAACGTGCTAAAATATAAAAAAACATCCCTCGGAAGGGATGTCGGCAATTTAAAATAATTTTAAATCTATGGGGTTTGTGTTTTGTTGCGTGCAAATTTGTTGAGCTTCATCGTGACGGAGAACATCACGTAGCGTTTCAGGATCAGGTCGTCGCGGTCCTCAAAAAAGGTGTTGGAAATGGTTCTCCTTACACTTTGGTTCTGGTTCAGTACATCATAGACCTTCACTTTCGCCGTCAACTGCTTGTTGAAGAAAGAATAACCGATACTGGTATTCCAGAAATAAAAATCCCTTTTGAAGCCCGGAGCGATGTTGGTGTTGGTATTGTATTCGAGGTCGTTTCCTAAAATCAGTCTACTTTTGAAGATATAGTTTGTAAGCTCCAGCTTCAGCACCTGATTGCTGGTATTTACCTCGTCGATGCTGTAGTTTTTATACTTTGAAAAATTATAGCCTAAAGTATAAGACGGTTTTACCGTAAGCTTTTCCTTGATTTCATAGGTAAGGTTCAGTCCCGGATTGATGCTGTAGTAGCTGCTGCTGAATTCCTGCCCGTTGATGAACCCTTTGCTGAAACCGTACATGGAATTGAATTTCGGGTTGATGGTCAGTTTGTTTTCTTTCCACTTGAAGGTTTTGCTAAAGCTTCCCCCGAAGTTAAAGTGCTTGTTACCGCTGATATTGGCGTACGTTACCAGTTGCCTTCCGCTCTCATCGAAAAAGGAATAATTGATGATGTCATTGTTTTTATAGGTAAATCCGGCATTCAGGTAATAGTTGATGTTCTTTACCATGTTGAAATTATTGAAATACAGATATGTCGAATTGGTCCATGTATTTTTCAGGTCCGGATTCCCCTGGTAGGCGATCAATGGATTGATGACGTCGATATAAGGAGTAAGCTGTTCAGCCGTCGGAATGCTGAAATCGGCGAAGTTGTAAAGGCTTAATCTTTTATTCTGGGAAAACTCATAGTTCATTCCCATATTATAGTTTGGGAGAACGAAATTTTTCTGCAATCCGTAATTCTGATTGCTAAAACGGGAGCTTACCTTCATATCTGAAAAGTCTGCTCTCAACGAACCCCAGCCACTGATTTTCTTTTTATTGATTTCAAAAGACAATTCGGGAGCTATCGTGTTGATCTTCTGATTCATGCTATTGGACAAAACCTCATTGTAATCCGAATACTGCATAGTGGCGGCATCGAAATCGTTCACGTCCCGCCTGTTTCTCATCGTTGCTGCATTATAATTCAGGCTCAGGCTTATATTTGTGGAGTCGGAGATGGGCTCTGTATAACCGGTTCTAAACCGGTAATTGTTGTTCTGGTTTTTCTTCAGTGCATACTGGTTCCGGTTGTCGTTCGGCTGGGTGCCTGAATAGAAAATGTTTTCAGAACGGTTCAGCAGGTTTTCTTTATTTTCGGAAATGCTGCTGTTGATATTCACATTCATTTCCCTTCCTTTTTTATGGAATTTTTTCGAAAAATAGAGGTTCGGATTAAAGGCATTGTTTTCAGAATCCAAGTTCGTATTGCTGTTGCTTGTGTTCAGCAGGTCGTTGTCCCGGAAAGTGTTGGCATTGGACGTGCTGAAGCTGCGGATCTCATTTCTTGAAAAGGAAGGAGAAAAATAAATGTTTGTTAAAGAATCCAGGCGGATTCTTGCCGAAACATCAAAATTATACTGTCTGGAATCATTGCCGCCGCTGCTTTCGGAGTTGGTTTTTAAAGTGTAATCGGGAAGCAGGGTCGTCCTGGAAACTTTCGATCTGGTCTCCAGGTTATTGTTGATGTGGATCAGGCTTAAATTATCCAGATCCAGATCTTTCCCGAATTTATCGCTGTAATTAAATCCGATGGTGGTAGACTTCTGGATGCCTTTCGTATTGTTTCCGCCAGATACGTAATAGGTAGAGCCCCCGCTGGTCACTACAGAACCGCCCTGCATCAGCCAGGAATTTCTCCCGCGCCCCATACTGTCGAAAACCTCATCACTTGAAAATCCCTGGGAATTAATGTTGTTGGAAGCTGCCAGCAAGCTGATCTTGGTGTCGTTTTTAAAATAGCTCAACAGGCCGCTGCCTTCATACCGCCTATCGGAGCCGTAGCCTAAAGTAAGCCTTGAAATCAGTCCTTTGTTTTTCTTTTCGTCGATATTGAAATTGATGGTGGCATTATTGGATTTCGAGGTTTTTCCGCTCAGTTCTTCCTCTTTGGTTTTGGTCGTCGTAAACTGGATGTTTTTGATGATGTCGGCCGGAAGGTTCTGCAGGGCGATTTTTCCGTTTTTATCAAAGAAAGGTTTTCCGTTGATGGTAATCTGGTCGACTTCTTTTCCGTTGATGGTAATTTTTCCGTCGTTATCCATCTGCACGCCGGGAATCTGCTTCAGAAGTTCCTCGATTTTACTGTCCGGGCGCACCTTGATTGAAGAAGCATTGAATTCAATGGTGTCTTTTTTTACTTTAACCGGTGAAGCCGTCAGCTTCACTTCCTGGATATTGGCTACAGAATTCCGGTCAAGTACAAGTTCCCCTAAAGAAACGGACTGTCCGATGGTATCGAAATTCCTGGAATAGGAAATTAATTTTTCGGCATCTACTTTGAGGATGCTCGGTTCGGAGACTTCATCCGTTTTCAGGGAAAAGTTTCCTTCTCGGTTCGAGGATGTGTAATTAATGATGGAGGAGTCCTTCTGTTTCAGAAGGTAAATGGTGGCATTTTCAACAGGTTTTTTTTCAAAGTTCAGAAGTTTTCCGTTGATGTTTAATTTCTGAGCATTCAGCATTAGAATATTCAGCAACAAAACCAGCAGCAATAAGCGTTTTCCCATGAGTTATATGATTATCAGTGCCGCAAAATTATAGGAAAAAATATCCGGAACAAAGGGTATTCAGCGTTAAATAGCGTTAATGTTTTGAGAGGAAAACTTCTGTAATTGTTAAGTTTCCATAAAAAATAAAAACACCTCTTAAAAAAGAGATGTTCTTATGATTGGTTTGAGATTGAATTTATGCTCTCAAATATCTTGAATAGGCATAGCCTTCCTGTCCGTCATTGGTTTTTACTTTCCACCAGTCATCGGAGGTCTGCTCGATCAGGGTTAAGGAAGATCCCTTTGTCACTTTTCCTACCACAGCGGCTTCCGTAGAAGGCTCCTGCCTGATGTTAAGGTTGGATTCGTCCGTTGCAACAGTAAGGGCAGTACCGGCTGAAAGTCCGGCCACCTGCACATCAATATTGATATCCGAAGCAGAATACGTGGAATCAATTGCTCCTAAAGCATTCCATACTGCATCTTTTGCAGCGGTGTTGGAAGCACTTCCCGAAACATAGAGGATTCCATCCTGTTCCTGAACCTGAAGATTGGAAATTCCTGCAGACTGAGCCGCAGAAACCACATTTGAATATTTATCCTGTAATGTACTCATGACTGATTATTTTGTTACGGTATAGTTATAATTTACTTTTCCTACTTTCAAAGCATCTACCGATTCTTTCACTTTTCTGGCATCAGAAGAAGAAATATTTCCGGTAAGCGTAAGCTCTCCGTCAACTACTTCCACTTTTACACCCGGAATGTCTTTTACGGCGTCTTTTACTTTCTGTTGTACCTCCGGAGCTACGGCAGATTGTGTTTCAACAGGGGTTGTTGCTGTTGCAGCAGGCGCTACGGTAGCCATATCCATCACTTCTTTTACTCCGTTGATGGCTTTTAATTGTTTGATCATGGCATCTTTAGCTTCCTGTGTTTCGAAAGTTCCGCTTAAGTGTGCCACTCCGTCTTTTACTTCTACAGAAGCATTCGGATTAGACACTACTACCGTAGTAGCCTGTGTCTGGAGATCAGCGTCGGAAACTTTTTTCTTACAGGAAACAGATCCGAAAGAAACAGCAATAGCCAATGCAGCCATAGCGATTGATTTTTTCATAGTTGTATATTTTTTAATGTTAATACAGTTAAATATAACAGTAAAATGTATACCAAAATGTAAAATTCTAATGATTATTTACGAAATTCCAGTAGCTCTTTTTTAAATGGATGAATTGCTAGTTGAAAGGCTGTTGACAGCAAAAGTTAATCGCATGATAAATCAGCTTCATTCCAATTGGAAAAATATTATATTTGCCAAACTTGAATTATTGATATGAAAGGACAAAATAAACTATTTATAGCGATTGTTGTGGCGCTGATCCTGGGAGTAGCCATCGGCGGGCTGGTGCATGTGAACTATCCTGAAAGTGCGGAACCTTTTTCCAAAAACATCAAACTTTTGGGAACGGTTTTCATCCGGCTGGTTCAGATGATCATTGCACCGTTGGTATTCACGACGCTGGTGGTGGGAATTGCCAAAATGAGTGATATAAAAATGATCGGAAGGGTAGGGACCAAAGCCATGCTGTGGTTTGTTTCGGCCTCACTGGTTTCTCTCTTTATTGGTCTGATGCTGGTAAACTGGCTGGAACCCGGCCATGTGACCAAACTTCCGATTCAGGATGCGGCTTCCGCCGAAGAACTGCTGAAAACAAGCAAAGGTTTCTCCATGGAAGATTTCGTCAAGCATATTATTCCTAAAAGTATTTTTGAAGCATTTGCGACCAATGAAGTACTGCAGATTGTCGTATTTTCCATTATGTTCGGGGTTGCCCTGGCTAATATGGGCGAAGAATATGCGCAGCCTGTCATTAAATTATTCGATATCATAGCGCACGGAATCCTTAAAATGGTAGGGTATATCATGTGGTTTGCACCGTTGGGGGTTTTGGGAGCTATTGCCGCAGTCGTTGCCACGAATGGTTTTGAGATATTTAAAGTATACGCCATCTATTTAAGGGATTTCTTTTTTGCTCTTGGTATTCTCTGGCTCGTCCTGCTTTTAGTCGGTTATCTGATTTTAGGAAACCGCCTTTTTGAATTGATGAGAAGGATTAAAGAACCCTTGCTGATCGCATTCTCGACCACAAGTTCCGAAGCGGTTTTCCCGAAACTCGTGGAAGAACTGGAAAGATTCGGATGCAACAACCGGGTGGTGTCTTTTATTCTACCGTTAGGCTATTCTTTTAACCTGGACGGAAGCATGATGTATATGACTTTTGCTTCAATTTTCATTGCTCAGATCTACGGGATCGAAATGACCATCGGACAGCAGATCACCATGCTTCTGGTATTAATGTTGACCTCCAAAGGAATTGCCGGTGTGCCGAGAGCTTCCCTGGTGATTATTGTTGCCACTTGCTCGATGTTCGGAATTCCGCCGGAAGGGATTGCCCTTATTCTGCCGATCGATCATTTCTGTGATATGGGAAGAAGCATGACGAATGTATTGGGAAATGCCCTGGCCACCTCAGCCGTTTCCAAATGGGAAGGACAGCTGGATAACCACGGCGGGAACCTGTAAGATATGAATTGCAGCTCATGCTGGTAAATGGTCAATAGTGAATTTTTATGTTTCATTATTGACCATTTATTTTGCGAAATATAAACGAAATTCCCTTTTAAAATCTATTTACAATGAATTTTCAAAACCATAAAACCTTAATTGAAGAAAATGGATTTACCGTCATCAACCATATTTTTTCCGACGCTGAAATCCAGAGAATCAGTGGGGTAATCCGGAATACGGATCCTTCAAGGGAAACTTTCAGGAAATCGGAAGACCTGTTTGCCATCCGGCAGTTCTTAAAGGAAATTCCCGAAGTAAAGGATTTGATTTTTAATGAAAAGATGAAAACGGTAATCAGCGAGATTTTCGGGGATCGGTATTTTGTGGTGAAAAGCATTTATTTCGATAAACCTGAAACCTCAAACTGGTACGTAGCCTATCATCAGGACCTGACGATTTCGGTAGATCAAAAAATGCAACTGGAAGGATTCGGGCCATGGACGACCAAGCAGAATCAGTTTGCCGTTCAGCCACCGCAGGATATTCTGGAAAATATATACACGATCCGAATTCATCTCGATAACACGGATGAAAACAACGGTGCTTTAAAAGTCGTTCCCGGATCCCATATCAAAGGAATTTACCGGCCCGAGACCATCGACTGGACCCTTGAAACCGAAGCGATCTGCAACGTAGAAGAAGGCGGAATCATGATCATGAAACCTATGATCTTACATGGTTCCAACCGCACCACCAACGGAAAGAGAAGAAGGGTAATCCACATCGAATTTTCCGACAGGGAATTACCGTACGGGTTGAACTGGTCGGAAAAGATGATATTTGAAAATTAAATTCTTGTTCTTGATTTGGCCTCTTCAAGACTTTTGCTGCTGCATACTTTCTATAAAAGAAATCCGGTGAATAATCATGAGCAATGAAAGGGTGGAATCACTAAAACTCATAAAAACACAACCCTCCGGCAGCTCCGGAGGGTTGTGTTTTATCATTATGAAATCAAATTATTTCACAGAAATCTCATCAATGAAGATGTAAGCATCACCGCCTGCTCCCTGGTGCCAATCCGGCAGCTTGCCGAAATGATAAGCCTTCACTTTTACGTAGCGTGCCTGCGTCGGTAATACATCGGTAGAGAAATCTTTTACCTGAGGGGTTTCATCTTTCGGATCCAAAGTATTGTCTGTGGTTTTCAGCAGAATAAAATCTTTTCCGTTGTTGGAAACATAATACTCTACCTTTTTCGGCATTAAAATCCAAGCCCGGCTGTCCTGCAGGTAAGTAGAGGAAAGATGGGTAATCTGCTGAGGCGACTTCATATCAATCACCGCTTCAAAAGTCTGACCCTGGTAGCCCAGCCATTCGCCTTTTCTCCAGTTGGCATCCCCGTTGATCCCATCAATTAAAGACAGCTTTCCGCTGGCCGTATACTGTGGAGTAGGGGTTGAATTCACCGTGATGTCCCAGTTGTTCGGTCTTCTGTTGAAGCTGGCGGTTACCACAGAACTTTTCTCACCGTTTCTTTCTGCATACGCCGAAACCTGGGTCGTTTTCATAATGGTAAACGGACCTTTATAAGCCGTAAATGTTTTTCTTACATTGGCATCACCTTCATCCAGGGTCATGTAATAAATTTTATCATCAGGATTCAGTACAGTGATTTCCACTTTGGCATTCAGGTCGAAAATTCTTGCAGCAGCGATTACCGGTGAGGCCGTCAGTTCATCGTATTTGAAATCTTTGAAAGATTTTGCGTTTTCAAACCCTAATTTTTTCAGTTCTTCTCTTCCTGTATTTTTAGTGATGGTTCTTGTAGTTCCGTCTTCCATGTGAATTTTAACTTCATCAAAATAAGGTGCAGTTGTCTGCCATTCAGGCAGTCCAGGAGTTACAGCATAAATTCCCATTGTGCTTAGAATGTACCAGGCACTCATCTGGCCGCAATCTTCATTTCCGATCAGTCCGTCCGGAGCATTTTTATAATAGTTATCCAGAATGAATTTTATTTTAGCATCTGTTTTTTCCGGTTTTCCGACGTAGTTGTACAAATAGGCGATGTGATGGCTGGGCTCATTTCCCTGCGCATACTGCCCAATCAGGCCGGTGATGTCTACCTGCTCCCGGCCGGTGGTCTTGTCCGGTGCGGCGAAAATAGCATCGATGAACTGCTCGAATTTTTCCTTTCCGCCATGGGTTGCGATCAGTCCCGGAATATCCTGCTGAACAGAGTATGAGTAATGCCATGAATTCCCTTCCGTATAATTGTTGTTTACTTCTCTCGGCTCAAAAGGTTCGTGCCAGTTTCCGTTCTTTCTCGGCTGCATAAATCCGTTCTTCGGGTTGTACAGGTTCTTCCAGTTCTGGGAACGCTTCATAAAATACTGGTAATCTTCTTTTTTACCTAAAATTTTAGCCATTTGGGCAATGCACCAGTCGTCGTAAGCATATTCAACGGTTTTGGAAACGCTTTCGTGCTCGTCATCAATGCTGATGAAATTGTTCTGCTTATAAGCATTCAAACCGAAAATATCCAGCATGGCCGAATGTTTGGAGGCCTCAAACGCTTTTTCATAATCAAATCCGGTGATTCCCTTGGCCATGGCATCAGCAATTACGGAAACCGAATGGTAACCGATCATACACTCTGTTTCATTGGAAGCGAGCTCCCAAACCGGCAGCTTTCCGCCCTGCTCGTATTGTTTGATAAAGGTGTTGATAAAATCTGACGTTCTTTTCCGATCGATCAGAGTCATTAGAGGATGCGCCCCCCGGAATGTATCCCAAAGCGAAAATACCGAATAATAACCGAATCCTTTAGCCATATAAAATTTATTGTCGCGGCCTCTGTATTTCCCGTCTACATCCATGTTGATGTTCGGCTGGGTGAAAACGTGATACATTGCGGTGTAAAAAACGGTCAGTTTATCTTTATCTGAAGATTTCACTTCAATTTTAGATAATTCTTTATCCCATTCGGCCACAGCCTGTTTTCTTACCGCTTCAAAATCGTTGGATGTTCCTTCTGCCAGCATATTTTTTCCGGCACCTTCATAGCCGGTTAGTGAAACGGATACTTTTACCGCGATCTTTTCTCCCTTTTTTACTTTTGAAGAAAATGACAGCGCAAGTTTGGTTCCCGTAAAAAGATTGTTTTCCGTCTTTCCATTGACTGTTTTATTTGAAATTTTCACAGGTTTTGAAAACTCAATCCGGGCATAGATATATTGGTTCGTAGCCCAGGCTTCACTTCTTCTGAAAACTTCGACGGTTTTGCTGTCGATCACTTTTACTTCGCCTTCCAGCAGCTTATCCCGGTGGTTTAGATCCAGAATGATGTTGGCATCCCCGGCATTGTTGAATGTATATTCGTGGTAACCGACTCTTTTGGTTGTGGTTAAACGGACATCAATATTGTGCTTATCCAGTTTTACCGAATAAAATCCTGCGGAAGCCTTCTCGTTTTTATGTGAAAATGACGAAGAATACTCTTTGGGAGTCAGTCCCGGTTTTCCCATTGTCGGCATCAGCATGATATCGCCGTAATCCGAAACGCCCGTTCCGTTGAGGTGGGTATGCGAAAATCCGTAGATCACAGAATCGGAATAATGGTAACCGCTGCAGCCGTCCCAGCTTCCGTCGATCCTTGTATCGGGAGAAAGCTGTACCATTCCGAAAGGTACGATGGCTCCCGGAAAAGTGTGTCCGTGGCCGCCTGTTCCGATAAACGGGTTTACATATTGCGAATAATTCTGCGAAAACAGACTATGGGCAATCATCCCAAGAAAGATGATGAAAATTCTTTTCATAAGTTGAAATTAAAATTTCCCTAAAATACTATAAAATTCGTTTTCGCAAAAGAAAATATCTATCAGTCCCTTTACTTATTCTAAATAGCTAAAAATTACGTAAATTTGTAAACAATTTATTTAGTTTATGTTGACGAAAGAAAAGGTTCAGGATTTCCTTAAGGAAATAGAAGTTGATGATTTGGTGAACAACCTGCAGATCATGGGCGCTGATGTATATATAGACATGACGGCACATTCTCCGGCCATGCACGAAAAGAAAAAACTGGAGGCAGCCATGAAACAGGCATTTGCCAGCGAGTTTGGGGAAGAAGTGAATCTTAAGTTAAAGATCGTTTCCCCGGAACCTAGTGAAATTCAGCAAAGTCAGATCAAAGGGAAGCAGATTCCCGGGATTCAGAATATCATTGCCATCGCTTCCGGGAAAGGAGGGGTTGGTAAGTCTACGGTTTCTGCCAATATGGCGGTGACTTTAGCAAAAATGGGCTTTAAGGTAGGATTACTGGATGCCGATATCTACGGGCCATCGGTTCCTACAATGTTTGATACGGAAGGTGAAAAGCCGATTTCTGTAGAAGTAAACGGCAAAAGCCTGATGAAGCCTGTTGAAAATTACGGGGTGAAAATGCTTTCGATCGGTTATTTCTCAGGGGCTAACCAGGCGGTGGTGTGGAGAGGCCCGATGGCTTCCAAAGCATTGAACCAGATGATCCGTGATGCGGCTTGGGGTGAGCTTGATTTCTTACTGATCGACCTTCCTCCGGGAACAGGAGATATCCACCTGTCCATCATTCAGGAAGTTCCGGTAACCGGCGCCGTTATTGTAAGTACGCCTCAGCACGTGGCGCTTGCCGACGTAAGAAAAGGGATTGCAATGTTCCAGATGGAAAGCATCAATATTCCGGTATTGGGCCTGATTGAGAATATGGCGTATTTTACCCCTGAAGAACTGCCGGATAATAAATACTATATCTTCGGGCAACAGGGTGCACAGTATCTTGCGGATGACCTTGGCATTCCGGTGCTGGGTGAGATTCCATTGATCCAGAGCATCCGTGAAGCAGGTGATGTCGGAAGGCCGGCCGCTTTACAGGAAGATTCTAAAATTGCAGAAATATATACTGAAACTGCCCGTAAAATGGTGGAAAGCCTGGTAGAAAGAAATAAAAATCTTCCTCCGACGGAAGCTGTAAAAATTACAACAATGGCAGGATGCTCGCCAAAAGCAAAATAATTCATCCTTACGTGGAAACCGAATTGAACTGAAAAATATGGAAACAAATATAGCACACGAAGATACCGTAACAAGAGTGATGGAAGCCCTGGAAAGCATCAGGCCGTTTCTGAATAAAGACGGTGGAGATATCGAGCTTATCGATGTAAAGGACAACCTGGTGTATGTAAAGCTTTTGGGAAACTGCTCTGGATGTTCCCTGAATTTTTCCACCCTGAAATTGGGTGTTGAGAATACCATCAAGCAGCACGCACCTGAAATCGAAAGGGTAGTAAGCGTAGAATAAAAATTAAAAAATATATTTTTTTAAGACAGGTCTTTTGATCTGTCTTTTTTTATTTCAGAAAATAGGCAACCTTAGTTTATTTTAAGGTCTATGCGTTAAAGCATCAGGATTAAATCATAACTGCGGTCGACATCCGTTACAACATCTGCTAAAGAATCCTCTTCAATACGCAAAAAGCAACAGTGATGAATGTTTGTACAGATTCTCATGTGATACCCATTACAAATTTTAACTGTATTAATTTCACAAAGCAGGTTTTTCATCTGCTTTTTATATTTTTTAAGAAAAATTTAAAATAAATTATGAAATTTTTATAGTAATAATTCTACATCCGCATGAGTGTTTTATGTACTATTTTTGTTGATGAATTTATTTACATTGCTTTATACAAGGGCTTTCTGTAATATACTTTTTTTGTCTCATTTTTTTAATGTCCGGATTTGATGTTGGTCTTGCCTGAAAATAAAAATCAGGAGATTCAGAAAATTATGGATTCGGTACACTTTATAAAAGTGGTGTATCTCCTGGTCAACGGATGAAAATCGTCTAAAAATATAGTATTTGGTCTGCTACTTGTTATGCCATTGTAAATTAATTCGGAAAAAGGATGTTCCTACATAGCGGGATGCCTTTTACAAGGAATATCTTATCAAAAACTAGACTATGAAAAATATACTTATTGCTGACGGTCATTATGTTGTAAGAACAGGTACTGCTCTGGTATTGGAAACCAAGCTTCACTACTCCTGCAATATCGATTTTGCAGAAACCTACCCTGAAACAAAAGAAAAAGTTTCTAAAAAAGCATACGACCTGCTTATTATTGATATTGATATACCCCAGAGTATTTTCAAAGCCATGATCAAGGAACTTAAAAAGAAGCAGAAGCTGCTTAAAATCCTGATCTTTTCAACATATGATGAAAACGTGGGCATACAGTATATTGAAGAAGGAGCTGCCGGCTACCTCAGCAAAGGAGCATCGGAAGCGGAGATTCTTGCAGCGATCACTGCTGTTTTCGAAGAAGGGTATTATTATACCATCGACATGATGAAAAAGCTGGTGAGACAGTCTGCGGACAGCCACTCCGTCGAAAGGCTTTCCAAAAGGGAATTCCAGATTTTTAAGCTCCTGGCGGAAGGAAACGGGAATATTGAAATTTCAAACAGCCTGAACCTTAAAATGTCGACCATCAGTACCTACAAGAAAAAGATCTTCGAAAAGCTTCAGGTAAAGAATATTGTGGATCTGGTAAGGATTTATGACGATATGCATTAAAGCAGAGCGTCGGGATAAATATTTCTTATTAGATTGACCTGTTTGAATCTTTAATAATTTCTTTCACCACGGCTAATACTTCCGTAGATTTTTCCCTGATGATCAGCTTATTCTTTTTGTTCTTAATCAGTTCCGTGAAATGATTGTCTTCGGTATTGATGTCTACGATATAGGCTCCGTACTTCAACGCTGTTTCGGCGATCGCCAGCGGAAGGTTGGTTGCGCCGGAAGTCCCGATGATGAAAAGGATACCGCTGTTTTTGGCAACTTTTAAGGAACTGAACTTTTTATTCGTCTTTTCGTCATAATATTCATCAAACCAGAGGATATTGGGTCGCATCCAGTGCCCGCAGTTCGGGCAGGTGAGCAATTCGGTATCCTTCAGAGTGAGGTCTTCATCAATATCTTTTCCTACGATCTCTTCAGGCATGGCCATAATTCCTTTGCAGCCGTTGGAACATTTGATTTCCCGGTTGTTTCCATGAACTTCGTACATCCTGGTATTGCCGGCACGGCGGTGAAGGTTATCAATATTCTGGGTGATGAGATGAAACCGGTCTTTCAGCATGCTTTCTATATCCGCCAGTTCAAGATGGCTTTGGTTGGGCGTGGCCGTTTCAAACATTTTCTTTCTGAATAGAGAATACTGCCAGACTTCCTTAGGGTGCTGTCTGAAATAGCGTAACGTTCCGAATTCTTCGGGCTTGTGAAACTGGGTTCCTTTTACCCAAATGCCGTCGGTTCCGCGATAGGTCGGGATCCCGCTGTCGGATGAAATTCCGGCACCGGTTAAAAAAGTAAACAGATTCCGCTTGTCTTTTCGGTAAACATCATGGATAATTTCCTCTAACTGCTCTTTCATGGTTTTATAAAGGATAAAACTAATCAAAATTAAATAAATAAAAAAGTCCCGGTTTTTTCCGGGACTTTTTTAATCAAATAAATAATATATTCTATTTTACAATGACCCTTTTCACATGGCCTTCGGAAGTCTTTACCAGGTAAACTCCGGTAGAAAGCCTGGAGGTATCAACGGTTAAAGCGTTTTTCTCTTTATTTAGTAATTTTCCGGACATATCGTACAGCTCATAATCCTGCGCCCTGTTAAAGTACAGCATGTTTCCTTTAGCCACCGGATTCGGGAAGATGTTGAAGGTTGGTTTTTCGGTTTTTACTTCACCGGCAGCCAGGGTCCCTGCACCGGTTACCTCGTATATAGACAGTGTACCGCTGATTTCATTGGCCACGATCACATACCCTTTTCCGGTAGTGGTGTTGGCCGGAGCAATATACGTAATCCCTTCTGGACCGTTATCGCCACCATAGGCTGAAGTCATACGCGAGTGTTTGTAATCCGTAAACGTCGGATTGTTCGGATCGGTGATGTTGTATACCATCACGCCTCCCGTTCTTTCTAAAGTAATGAAAGCGTAAGTCTGCCCGTTAATGTTTCCTAAAGCAATACCTTCCGGTTCCGGACCTTTTGCACGGCTCCTGCTTTTCACGGTATTCGATTCGTTATCAGCGTTGAAAATTAAAGGATGACTGGCGGCAATATACCTTTCAAAACGGTCGCCGCTGTCGTAAACAATCTGTTGGGTATCGGCATTGAAAATAGAGAACGAGCGGGCCCCCAGAGCTGCCATTTCTTCAAAGTCCGCATCACCGTCCATGTTTCCGGTAGCATTTGAAACCCTGAATCTTCCCAGGTTATAAGAGGCTTTTAAAACCGAAGCCTGTGGAAATACCGCCGGATCCAAAGTATAGGCATTTGCGCCTACCGTCGTTCTTTCGCTGAACCCGGAAAGGTCTTTTTCATCCCCTTCGTTTGCTGTGATAATATAATTGGTGTTTCCTACTTTGTAATTCTGTACCGCATCCGGTGTATAATAGGCTTTTACCGGCCAGTTGGCAATTAAGATTTCACCATTGTTGTCCGAAGCATCAAATCCGTTCCCCGGAATGCTCATGTCTTTTTTGCCTAAGCCCCAGATTCCGGTAATGGCTTTTGAAGCTAAATTCACTTCGGCAACGGCATTGTTTTCCTGTAAGGTTACCCATGCTTTCTGGCTGTCTGCACTGATGGTGATGTATTCCGGCTCCAGGTCTTGGGATAAGGTATTGTTGGTTCTTACTTTTCTTAAACCTGTAGCGGTGAGCGCAGCGACCTGCGAATCAAAAGCATTGAAATTAAGTGTCGTCACATTGCTCTGGGTAAGACCGGCGATGCCTCCCGAAATATCGATAATGCTGATGGTTCCTTCCGGATCTACGGTATAAGTGTCGTTCGGTTCCCCTTCATTTGCAGTCATCACTTTAGTTCCGTCGGGCGAAAAAGCAACCATATCCGGCAGTGCGCCTACGGTTACCTGCTTCAGGAAGTTCCCGTTGATGTCGAAGAAAACCACCGATCCGTTCTGCTGAGGGTTGGTGTTCGGGGAAGCAGCGGCAATGATTCCGTTTTTTACGGCAATGCTGGTGATTCCGCCGTAAGGGGCCATGTTGATGGTATTCACCACCGAGGGCTGGCTCGGATTGCTGAAGTTGATAATATCAAAGACATCCGTAATGGAGCTGATGGTAAACAGCCTTTGTGTAGCAGGATCATGTACGACAATCTCCGTAGAGCTGGTGTTTGTTCCGGAAGGATCGAAGCTGCCGATGTAATTCAGGCTGATCTGCTGGGAAGGCACCGGTGCCGGCTTATCATTATCCACAATATAAACCGTCGCATTGCTGTCTCCGGAAATCGTTGCGTTCACCGGGCTTTCAAGGCTTACCACAAAATATTCCGCCTGCTGTTCTTCCAGCGTATCGTCGATAATCGGAATATTTACCGTATAGCTGGTGGTAGAAGGCGTCAGGGTGATGGTTTGGTTGGCTAAAGTAAAATCGTTGCTGTCTGCCGTACTGAAAGGGACCGGTTTTACAACAAGGTTTACCGTTGCGTTGGAAGGATTGGATACATTTATTTTAAAAGCCAGGTTTACTGCATTCTCATTCACTTTAATAAAATTTTTATCCAGTGAAACGGAGGTTCCTGCTGTCGTAAAAACGGTTGAGGTTGTTGCTGTAATTGCATTATCACTGGTATCTTCCACCATATTGGGTTTTAAAGCCAGATAATACGCCTGGTTCGGAACCATTCCTGAAGCAGGAATAATGGTGATTTTATTATTGGCAAAAGTAGTGGTAAAGGGAATCTGGGAACCTGAGGCATTTCCAAGGCGGAAATCCACAAGCATTTGTGCATTAGAATCGTTGATGGCCGAATTGTCTGTTAAGCGTACGTTTTCATTAAAAGCAATGGTAGGATTTACAGTCGTGGAAGCATTATTGGTGTTGTTTGAAGGAAGGTAAGTTACGGTAGGTGGCATAGTATCAGCTGCACCAGCCGGCGTCGCATCTACCGTAAAGTTATCAAAACGGTTGTTTCCGGCTGTTCCTCCGCCGCCTGCTGCGAATTCAACCTTTAATTTAAAATTCGGATTATTCGATACGCCTGCAACGCCTGAAAAATCAAAGGTCACCAGCTGCGGATCTGCATCCAACGGGGATACCGTCTGGTAGGTTGTAAATGTATTTCCGTCGGTAGAATATTTCCAGGTCTGCGTTCCTGCACCGGATCCGGATCTCCGGGTGGTAAATTTTACCATCACGTTATTATATCCCGTAGTCGGTAAATTGAACTGCAGGCTGCCGTTGATCGGGTTGTTGTATCTTAAATGGGTTCCGGGAGCATCTCCGTTTCTCGCATTTAAATTCTGAATGCTGAAGTTCTGGCCTGTTCCCCCGGCAAAATCGATGTCTGTGGTTCCGTTGGCTACAGCCGTCATGGATCCGCCCGCTAAGGTAGAAGTTGGGCTGGTAATAGCCGCTGAAGATGCATTGTTGTTAAAATTCCAGTAGTGGATAAGGGAAGTCTGTCCGAAAACCGCTCCCTGAAGGAAAAATGCGGCTGCAACAGACCCTTTCAACAAGTAGTTGTTAATCATTTTTAATTACTTTAAGTATATGCAAAAATGAATCTTCTGTTTCGCAATTATTTTAAGCAAATTTTAATAAATGATTAATAAAAAGATAATAAGAAAAAGAATCAGGCTAATAAAGAGATATATTTATTAAAAGATCCATCGTTACCCGAGATAACGATCTGCATTTTCAGTAGAACTTATTTTATTTGGAAACCTGACCTGAAAAATGTAAATTTTTTCCCGTTAGTTTCGTATTTCCTTCCAGCGGATGCTTCTGCATGTAAAAAAAGCCTGAAATGGCAGTCAGGACCAATAAAATAAAAGCAACCAAAAAAATTCGTTTTAACATTTCTTTCATAGTGCTAAATTTTTAATGTCCTTAATTTCTAATGTTGAGGTCGGGTATCCCTTCAGTACCGCATTGATCATCGCGACACTCACTTCCCGTAAAGTTAATGATTTTGAAGGGAATACAATAAGAAAAATCCAAATAAATGGTTTAAAGAACCATTTTATATTTTCCTGGCCTTCCACCGGTTTCATAAATCCGGGACGGAAATTATAGGCAGCCCTGAATCCAAGCTTCCTGAGGGCATTCTCCGTTTTTCCTTTTACTCTGGCCCACATTATTTTTCCGCTCTCCGTTTTATCGGTATAGACTCCCGAAATGTAGTTGAAAACCAGGTCCGGGTTTTGGCTGAGCATTGCTTTTGCAAAATGCAGGGTCATATCGTAAGTGATTCTGGTATATTCTTCCTCGCTCATTCCCACGCTGCTGATTCCCGCACAGAAAAAAACGGCATCGTACCCTTTAAAGTTTTCATCATTCAGATTTATCTTCAGAAAGTCGGAGACAATGTATTCTTTCAGCTTGGCGTGCTTTTTTCCTGAGGGTTTCCGGCTGATGCTCAGGATTTCAGAAATATTCGGATTTTCAAGGCATTCCATCAGTACGCCTTCTCCGACCATTCCCGTTGACCCTGTAAGGATTATTTTAATAGAGTTCATTTCTTATTCTTATAATAGTACCGACGTTTGAAATTTACTTTTACTTTATGTGGTATCAAAAATTGTACAAATTTTTCGGATAGGAAGAAAGGCCGGGTAAATAATGAATGATGGATAGTTAAGGATTAGCAGTCATCTCTAAACTACAGATCTGCACGGATTTTCACGGATGATTGCGCATATTTTGACAGTTCATAAGATGGCCTATAAATTATTTTAAAGTTTTTAATCGCCTGTTTAACACTACCGTAAGGATCTCAACATCGTATTAGGGAGCAGCATGGAAAGATTCGGGTTTAGATTCCTAAAGAAATGACAGGCTTTATTTTTAAAAAATCAGCAGCAGACTGAAAGTTCACCATTTACTATACCATAAATTCACCATTCACGATCCGGGCTCATCAAAAGAAAACCGGTCGAAATAATCGACCGGTTGAAATTATTTAGCAGTTACTTTTTATCCTGCAGTTTGCTGTAAATATTATGGATGAGTCCGTCTGCCACCGAGATTTTCGGAACAAATATCCGGTTGATTTCCGACCACGACATTACGTTGTTAAAAACCTTCAGCGCATGTACCAGAACGTCGGCCCGGTCTTCGCGGAGATTGTATCTGGTCATTCTTTCGTCAACCGAAAGATCGTCGAATTCCTTGTACACTTTTTTAAGATGCGTAAGGGACATCGGCTTGCCGTCTTTGGTCTTGCTCATGGAGAAAACTTTGTTGATGTTCCCGCCCGAACCGATGGCCACGATCGGCTTTTTACTGTTGATGTTTTTCCGGATTTCTTCTTTCATATCCTTCCAGTTATCGGGCGTCACCAGGTTGTTCAGCAAACGGATGGTCCCGATGTTAAAGGATTTTTCATAGATCATCTTTCCGTTTTCATAGAAGGTAAGCTCTGTGGAACCGCCGCCTACGTCGATATACAGATAGGCAAATTCGTTATCAAGCCCTTCCGCTATGTGGTTCTCAAAAACCAATCCCGCTTCTTCATCCCCGGAAATAATCTCGATGTTGATCCCCGAAGTTCTTTTCACTTCACTGATGATCTCCTGGCCGTTAGCCGCATCCCGCATGGCGCTGGTTGCACAGGCCCGGTAATGTTCCACCTTATAGATCTGCATCAGGTCGCTGAAGATTTTCATGGAATCGATCACCATCTTTTCCCTTTCTTCACCGATTTTCCCGAGCGTGAAAACATCCATCCCAAGCCGCAGGGGAATCCTCAGCAGGTTCAGCTTGATAAATTCGGGCTTTTTATTGTTGATTTTTACTTCATTGATTAACAGTCGGGCTGCATTACTTCCTATATCTATGGCTGCAATCTTCATTTCTTATTCGTTTTGGCTTTTAAATATCGATACGTTTCAAGCTGAGAACGGCATTCCTCTTTATTGTTATGGATATATTCGTTACTCAATTTTTTGTCTAAAATACGGGCTTTTACATTATCTTTCAACTGAATGTCGAGAATATCTTTCAATTCTTTTTTCAGATTCTTATCGGTTATTTTAGCGGCCGCCTCAATCCGGTAATCCAGGTTTCTGGTCATCCAGTCGGCAGAAGAGATATACAGGTCTTCAGAACCTTTATTATAGAAATACATCACCCGCGCGTGTTCCAGATATTCATCTACAATGCTGATGCCTTTTATTTTTTCTTTAAAATCTTTCTGATTCACTGCGCAATAGATACCTCTTACGATCATGCTGATTACCACGCCGGCGTTTGCTGCATCGTAAAGCTTTTCGATCAGGGACCGGTCGCTTACCGAATTGGCTTTGATGATCATTTCGGCACGTCTTCCTGCTTTGGCTTCTTCGATTTCCTTATCGATATGATGAACGATCTTTTCGCGCATAAACTGCGGACAGACCAAAAGGTTTTTGCAGGTTTTCAGGACAGGAAGATAATCGTCTTTTGGCTTTTTAAGCACATTGAATACCTTGTTGATGTCTGCCATGATGCCACGGTCTGCCGTCATCAGCAAATGATCACCATAAATTCTCGCCGTCTTTTCATTAAAATTTCCGGTGCTTACGAAACCATACTGGATGGTTTTGTTATGGGACCTTTTCTTGATGACACACAATTTGGCATGTACCTTTTTTCCGGGAAGCCCGATCAATACCGTGATTCCTTCCGGTTCCAGCATTTCCTTCCATTCCAGGTTGGATTCTTCGTCAAACCTTGCCTGAAGTTCCAGCATCACCGTTACTTCCTTGCCGTTTCTTGCTGCGTAGATCAGGGCATTGATGATTTTAGAGCTGCTTGCTAAGCGGTAAGCGGTGATCTGTATCGATTTTACATCCGGGTCCATGGCCGCTTCACGCAGAAGATCGATCACCGGATTATATTTATGATAAGGGAAGGTAAGAAGGACGTCATGTTTTAAGATAACATCCGTTACCCGTTCCCCATGTTCAAAAGCAGGATGGGTAAAAGAAGTTCTTTCTTCCGGTTTGGTGTATTTTTCAAACACATCCGGGAAATCCATAAAATGCTTAAAATTATGAATTTTTCCACCGGGGATAATACTGTCTTTTTTTGTAAGGTTTAATTTCCGGATCAGCATTTCAATAAGCGCTTTATCCATATCCTTATCAAAAACAAAACGGGTAGGCTTCCCTTTTCTTCTGTTTTTTAAACCTTTCTCAATCTTTTCTGCAAAATTGGTCCGGATATCATTATCCAGATCCAGTTCGGCATCTTTGGTTACTTTAAAAGCATGGGCCTGAAATTCATCATATCCGAAATAAGAAAAGATATGAGGGAGGTTAAAGGTAATTACATCTTCCAGAAGCATGACGTTTTTTTCTTCAGGATCTTCGGTAGGAAGAAGAACAAACCTTCCCACAAATCGGGACGGGATTTCAATGATGGCATAGTTGCTGGAATACTGCCAGTCTTTTTTCCGCATGGAGACACCGAGATAGAGACTTTTATCCCGCATGTAAGGCATCGGCGTATTTTCGTGAAGCAGGATCGGGATGACATTGGATTCTACCACTTCATCAAAATATTTCCGGACAAATTCCTTTTGTTTTGGAGTTAAATTTTTTGATGTTTTAATAAAGATATGCTGCTCAGCCATTTCCGCCTGGATCTTTTTCCAGGTCTTATCGAAATTCTGCTGCTGCCTCATTACGATCTCATTGATCTTCTGAAGGATCTTGGAAGGCGGCTGATAGAAAGATTCTGCAATCACTTTTTCCTTAAAATCCATGGCACGCTTTAATCCGGCAACCCGTACCCGGAAAAATTCGTCCAGATTATTGGAAAAAATTCCTAAAAAGCGGATCCTTAAATGTAAAGGGACGTTTTCGTCCATCGCTTCCTGCAGTACCCTTTCGTTAAAGGCCAGCCAGGTAATATCTCTCGGATTGAAATGTAGTGACATTCTCTAGTTTATAATTTATCAAAAATACAGATTCGTGGTACTGCTGAAAACCTTTTCACGTTAAGCTTTAATTAATTTTAACCGTGATCTGAACTGCAGCTTTTTAAAGTTATTAAAAAAAGCATTGGAAACATAGCAAACCAGCTATATTTTATCGAAAAAATAAGATGATGGAAAAGCGAATACCATAGGAAAGTGACAAAATTAATGAAAAGCCATCATAAAGATGACGGTGAATGACAAAACTGCAAAATTAGCATAAACCGGTCCAGGTTGATCTCAGCTTATATTTTTAAATTGTTTTACTTCATAGTAAGAGATCATGGATGGTGTTTTTTACCACGATAATGTCAATTTGTCACAAAATTTTGAATGGTATAAATATTGAGAAATACTGAATGTATTTTAAAACTAAAATTAGAAAAAATAAAAAATATTATGAGTAAAATAATCGGAATCGACTTAGGAACAACCAACTCTTGTGTTGCTGTAATGGAGGGAAAAGACCCTGTTGTAATTCCTAACGCAGAAGGTAAAAGAACAACGCCGTCTATCGTGGCATTTACGGAAGATGGTGAAAGAAAAGTAGGGGATCCTGCTAAAAGACAGGCGGTAACCAATCCTACAAAAACAGTTTATTCAATTAAAAGATTTATCGGAACCCACTTCAAAGATGATGCTTCCGAAATCACCAGAGTACCGTACAAAGTAGTATCCGGACCAAACGATACGGTAAAAGTAAAAATTGACGACAGAGAATATACACCACAGGAAATCTCTGCAATGACTCTTCAGAAAATGAAGAAGACTGCTGAAGATTATTTGGGTCAGGAAGTAACAAGAGCGGTAATTACTGTTCCTGCTTACTTTAATGATGCGCAGAGACAGGCTACTAAAGAAGCTGGTGAAATCGCAGGTCTTAAAGTAGAAAGAATCATCAACGAGCCTACGGCAGCTGCTTTGGCTTACGGTCTGGATAAAAACCACAAAGATCAGAAAATCGCAGTATATGACCTTGGAGGAGGTACTTTCGATATTTCCATCCTGGATTTGGGAGACGGTGTATTTGAAGTATTGTCTACCAACGGAGATACGCACTTAGGAGGTGATGACTTCGATGATGTAATCATCAACTGGATGGCTGACGAGTTCAAGTCTGAAGAAGGAGTAGATTTAAAATCTGATGCCATTGCTTTACAGAGATTGAAAGAAGCGGCTGAAAAAGCGAAGATTGAGCTTTCTTCTTCTCCACAGACTGAAATCAACCTTCCATATATTACGGCTACGGCTACAGGTCCTAAGCACCTGGTAAAAACTTTGACAAAAGCGAAATTCGAGCAATTATCTGCTGACCTGGTAAGAAGATCAATGGAGCCGGTAGCAAAAGCATTGAAAGATGCAGGTCTATCAACTTCCGATATCGACGAAGTAATCCTGGTAGGTGGTTCTACAAGAATCCCGATCATCCAGGAAGAGGTAGAAAAATTCTTCGGTAAAAAACCTTCTAAAGGGGTTAACCCGGATGAGGTAGTAGCCATCGGTGCTGCCATCCAGGGTGGGGTATTGACCGGAGACGTAAAAGATGTTCTTCTATTAGACGTTACACCGCTTTCTTTAGGTATCGAAACCATGGGTTCTGTTTTCACGAAATTAATTGAAGCGAACACGACGATCCCGACTAAAAAATCTGAAGTATTCTCTACGGCTTCCGATAACCAGCCAGCGGTAAGCATCAGAGTAGGACAGGGGGAAAGACCAATGTTCAACGATAATAAGGAAATCGGCAGATTCGACCTTACGGATATTCCACCGGCACCAAGAGGGGTTCCTCAGATCGAAGTAACTTTCGATATCGATGCCAACGGTATCTTAAGCGTTTCTGCTAAAGATAAAGGAACCGGTAAAGAACAATCGATCAAAATCCAGGCTTCTTCAGGTCTTTCCGACGAAGAAATCGAAAGAATGAAGAAAGAAGCTCAGGAAAACTCTGCAGCGGATGCAAAAAGAAAAGAAGAAGTTGAAATTTTCAACAAAGCAGACGGATTGATCTTTCAAACTGAAAAGCAACTTAAAGAGTTCGGTGATAAATTGTCTGCTGACAAAAAAGCAGCCATCGAAGCTGCTCACGGAGAACTGAAAACCGCTTTCGAAGCTAAAAATTCAGATGATGTAAAAGCAAAAACTGAAGCTCTGGATGCCGCCTGGATGGCTGCTTCAGAAGAACTGTACGCAGCTGGCCAACAGCCGGGTGCTGATGCAGCAGGTCAACAGAATGCAGGTAATGCAGGAGGTGCTGATGATGTTCAGGATGCAGATTTTGAAGAAGTGAAGTAAGACTTACAAAGTCATACAAATAGGATCCCCAAGCGAAAGCTTGGGGATTTTTTGCTGGCTTAATAAATTTATAAATTGCCAAAAACTCTAAAACCTAATGTTTCATATTCACGCGGTTGTAAGTGTACGTAATATGCACCAGCTTTTTTAACCTTAAAAATAGTAGGGTAGCTGAATTCTCCTTTTTGTTCGTCTTCGAGTAAAAGGAGATCCTGCCAGTCGGTGCTATTACAGGAGTAGGCGAGGCACAGTTTGGTGCGGCCTTCCACCATTCTTTGCCGGGAAGTTCGGATTGTAAACGATGAGGAAAAATTCTTTAGTCGTGAAGATAATTTATTATTAAAATTGATTTTTGTGCGTAGGAAAATATTACATTCGTATAAAAATTCAATATGAAGTTTTCAAAGATATTTTTAATCGTGGGATTATTGTTTTTCCAGTTAAATTTTGCTCAGTAAAAAGCTGATGTCATCCTTGAAAAAGCACTCACCGAAGCCAAGGCCCAAAATAAAAATGTACTGCTCATGTTTCATGCCTCTTGGTGCAAATGGTGCCACGTAATGGAAAATAATATGAACCTTCCGGAAACAAAACCTGTTTTCGAAAAGAAATTTGTTTCCGCCTATGTGGATGTGCAGGAGATAGGGGATAAGAAAAAGCTTGAAAATCCCGGAGGTGAAGAATTGATGAATAAATGCAAAGGCAAAGATGCCGGGCTACCGTTCTGGCTGATCCTGAATCCGAAAGGAGAAGTGCTTGCCGATTCCTTCAATGATAAAAAAGAAAACCTTGGCTGTCCTTCAACGGCTGAAGAAGTAGAAGTATTTGCAGCTAAACTGAAGAAGTCGTCCAAAATAAGCGACAACGAACTTCAGACGGTCAGAAAGGCATTTATGAAAAAGAATTAATCGAAAGCGGCGAAACATTTTGTTTCGCCGCTTTAATCTCCGGGAGCGTATTTATTTTCCAAAGAATATTTTATCCTGCTTCTGCTGATCGTTATAGATCAACTGAAAAGTGACAGGCATATATTGATATAGAAGTTTCCAGTGTGAAATTTTAGCACGCTTTTTAAAGCTTTCAAAAGATCTTACGAAAAGGTTTTCAATCATGTCCCTTACATAAGAATCTCCGCTTCTGTAAATCATTTCCATCAGTTTGATATGATGGGCAATAATGTTTACCTTAGATTCCTGCAGTAGTCTTCTCAGATAATTAATGGTCGATTGGATAATGCCTGCAAAATTATCCTGTACGGATAACTGGGTAATTTCGGTGCGAAGCGGTGCGTAGAAAAATTTTAAATACTCAGTCGCTATTTTTTGATTAATAGTCTGCATTTGTACGTTCACCATAATTAAGATTTTTCAAAGTACCTGTATTGTGGCTAAAATTGTACCAAAGTT
Source organism: Chryseobacterium sp. SN22 (assembly GCF_008329705.1). Lineage (GTDB taxonomy): Bacteria > Bacteroidota > Bacteroidia > Flavobacteriales > Weeksellaceae > Chryseobacterium. The sequence continues at coordinate 59,366 of NZ_VTSX01000021.1, forward strand.
TACAGAAATGCTGCAAAAACAAATCCGCCTACAATAACAGCAATATGCGTTGCTAAAATTTCAAGATTATGTCTGTTGGTCGTTGTTTTAAGCGTTTTCCAATCGGATATTTTACGGATCTTGGATTTCATAAGTTTTTGATTGATAGTGAATTGTTATTTTTAATTTTCTTTGTTTTATGTAATGAAACAGGCTAAAAATGTAATGAAATCAGATGCTATGGCTGTAAATCTGCCGTGCATACACTTTCTGCAGTTCCGGAGAAAGGTGACTGAAAATCAAATCACGGTATTCCTTGTTACAAAATGCAGTGCAGTTGTCCAATGAATAGATAAAAGAACTTTCAATGGCATTCTTTACCGTTTTATCGCCGTCTTCATAAAGGTCATCTATCTTCTGAAGGCATTTAAATAAACAGTCGGTATTGTTTTCCCTGATCATCGCTTTTATTTTATCGGTTAAGAATTCGATGATGTGGTAAGAATTCTCTATAGTGGTTTTCTTCAGATCATCGCAGATTTCTGGAATCGCAACGGTAATTTCCTGGGTAGCTTGTACGTAATTCATATATTTGGTGTTTTGGTTAAAGAAATAGGATTAAACTTATTACGGCAATCGTAAGCAGTATTAGAAGCAGGTGATAGGGTCTCAGCCATTCGGGGGGTTGAGGACCTTTGCTTTTCATTCTTCTAAGCGTATCTATTCTGTTTAAGGTTTTTAAGTCCATAATCTCTAGGTTAGATGTTCACAAGCATAATGCCAAATTCCGTTCCTTTGTGGGGTGTTATGAATTATATGTTTATAAATCAAATGATTATTTATAAAACTGATGGCCGTGCGGAAGAAAAACCGTTTCAAAATGAGAAGTCTTTTATCAGAATGAATTATCCGGATTATCTGATATAATTAATATCTTTGCAGTCCAAAAATAGTCAGGAACATGTTTTCAAAAATCGTAGTACACAGAGTAGGAAATAAAATCAACGGAGAATCTTTGATCCTTTCGCAGGAAGAATTGCAGCTGGAAGAAGGCATGGCGGAATTGCTGGAGAACTATTTTTTAGGCTCCTTCAAATCGGAAGAGACCTTTCATTTTTACAGCGATTCTTATTTGGTAAACAATCCGGTATACAGTTCGGTGTCCGAGATTTTTGATGACAAGGCCAAATTTATGTGGGAAGCTGAAAATATTGCCAAGCACCTTTTCGAAGCCGCAGAAAATCCGAGGGTTCAGGGCGGGGAACTGTTCATCGTCTATTTTGAGGACGAAAGGGAAGGTACGGAAAGAGTAGATAAAATCGGTATTTTCAAAACCGAAAAAAGAGAATCTTTCCTGAAAATTGCTCCCAGCGAAGACAATTTTGAAATTGAAAAAGACCAGGGGATCGGTCTGTCCAAAATTGATAAGGCTGCCCTGATCTATAATAATGATAAAGAAACCGGCTATGTACTGTCCGTCGTAGATAACAACAAAAACGGCGATATGTATTACTGGTTCGAGGATTTCCTGAAAGTAAAACAGCGGGATGACGAATATTTCCATACCCAGGAAGCCCTGATGGTCTATAAAGATTACATCACCAAACAGCTGCCTCAGGAATTTGAAGTCTCAAAAGCGGATCAGGCGGATTTCCTGAACAAGTCCATCAATTTCTTTAAAGAAAAAGAAGAATTCAAGCTTGATGAATTTGCCAGTGAAGTATTGGGAGACGAGCATGTCATCGAAAGCTTCAATAATTTTAAAACCGATTACGAACAGGATATGCAGATCAATATTGCCGAAGAATTTCCGATTAACGAAGCGGCGGTAAAAAAAACGCAGCGGCATTTCAAGAGTATTATTAAACTGGACAAGAACTTCCACATCTATATCCATGGCGACCGGCAGAAGCTTGCCCAGGGAGAAGATGAGAACGGAAAATATTATATGCTGTATTTTGAGAAAGAAGTTTAAATTTGGGAAAAAACTTAATGTCGGGACCATTCACCATATTCCGTTGGAATGGTACTACAGAGAGGATTGTGATCGATTGTTCGCATAAAGCAGATTCTGTAGCCATTACGGCGGAAGATCTGAAACCGACTTTGAGAAAAACGAAATTTCCATTGAGCCTGAACATTATCTTCATTAAAACCCGGCCGCGACCGGCTGCACCGGCTGGGTATCGATACCTCCATATGAAGTAGCTGGCCAATCTTGGGCTTTGCTACCTTCCGGCTTCAAGGTTTTTATATTTCCTTTAAAATTGTCGGCGGATCGGCAGCTCCTTCAGGGGTAGTGGCCGTTATGGATTAAGCAAAATCAGCTTCATAAGAAAAGAATAAGAAGACACTATTTCCATCCTGTTAGACTTACAAGGATTTAAAAATAAATTACTTTAAAAGCTTTAATATCACCAAATAATATTCTTAAAATATCACTGCAGAATGAAATTTTTTCAAAAACTGTGGTACTTATTTGTATAGAAAAAAAACCATACCACGGAAAAAAGACTTATATTTGATTGGTCAAAGTATTATATGAATTTTGTAGAGTGTCATGAAGAGCCTATCCATATTCCGGGCTACATACAAAGTTTTGGTTATCTGATTGGCATTGATGCAGAGTCTCATTCCATTACCTTTTTCAGCAGGAATATTGAGGATATTTTTTCTGTCGAAAACTTAAATCAGCTTTTCGGCAGAAAGCTTACAGACTTTTCTGAAAGCTTTGCGAGTATTATAGAATCCGATATTTATAATTCTTTGCCTAAGTTTACACGAAGAGAAAACGAAACCTATTACGATAAAATTATTATTGGCGGAAAAGAATATCATTTCTCCGTTTATAAAAGCAAAAGTATTATTTTTCTTGAGTTCGAAAAGGTACTTGCCAACCCCAATAAGAGAATTTCCAACAAATACGATAATTTCTACATTATCGATGATTATCAGGAAATCTGGGACCAGCTACTGAATACCTTATCGAAAATCGTAAACTACGACAGGATGATGATCTATAAGTTCGCCATGGACGGTTCCGGAAAAGTAATTGCCGAAAAAAGCAATGAAAGTATGGAAAGCTATCTGGGGCTGCATTATCCTGAGAGCGACATTCCGAGACAGGCCCGGGATCTCTATCTCAAAAAGAGAAAAAGAATTTTCAGCAATGTGCATTCGGAAACCGTTCCGCTTTTAAGCAAATCTTACGAAACGATCGACCTTACGTATTCCGCATCACGCGGGATGTCGCCAATTCATGGACAGTACATAAAGAATTCCGGGGCATCTTCAAGCTTCAGCATCTCTATTATTATTGATGATCAGCTTTGGGGTTTGGTGACCTGCCAGAACGTGGAGCCTAAACATATTGACCTGGAAGACCGCGTGCAGGCAGGGATTTTTACGGCATTGGCATCCAATGCTTATTCTTCGTTCAAATCGAAAAATGAGCTGAACTACCGGCTCGAACTCAACCGAAAGATGGCTTACCTGAAAACGGAATTCTTAAAGCATAATAACCTATTCAATTCTCTGATTGAAAATAAAGCACAGATAAAAACCCTTCCGGATGCGGATGGGCTGGCCATCATTGCTGATGAAAATATTGTAACCGAAGGTACCGTACCGGGACCTGACAGTATGCTCAGAATCATCCGGTGGGCCCATGCCAATACCGAAGATGATATGTACCTGAGCCGCAGTTTTCTGAAAGATCATGGAGAAGAATTGGGGCTGACGGAAGATATTGCCGGAATTGCCGTTTATTTTATAGAACGCAGCAAAAATAACCTCCTGATCTGGTTCCGGAAAGAATTTGATGAACACATCGACTGGGCAGGAAATCCCGAGAAGACAATAGGAACCATTTCTCAGAACGGCGAAGAGCGGCAGATTGTCTCTCCCCGTACCTCTTTCCGGATATTTACCGAAAGCATCAAAGGAAACTCCAAAAGATGGAACTCCAGAAATATCACGGCATTGCAGGCCATAAAGGATCTTATTCTCGAAACATCCCACAAAAATTACAATACGATCAAAAGGCTCAATGATGAGCTGAAAAAAGTAAACGAGGAACTCGACAGTTTTTCATACACGATTTCCCATGACCTGGGGACGCCGCTGACGGTGATGAAGCTTAATGCACAGATGCTTTTAAAAAGCCTGAACGACGAATCGGATAAAAGCCGTAATAAAATCAATTCCATTATCGAGGAAATCGACAATATGGCGGAAATGATGAACGATGTCCTGCAGCTCAGCCGTGCCAAGCATAGCGAAATTGAATTGGAAACCCTTCAGACCGCCAATACCATTGCGAAAATTTCAGAAAACGCAAAAATTACTTTCGGAAGCCCCAATAGTGAGGTTATTATTAAAGAATGCCCGGATGTGCTTGCCGATAAAACCATGCTTCACCAGGTATTTCTGAACATCATCAACAATGCCATAAAATACTCTTCCCGGCAGGAAGAGCCGAGAGTGGAAATTGAAGGAATGGAAGAAGGTGATACTGTGGTTTACAGAATTACCGATAACGGAATCGGAATCCCTGATGAAAACAAGCACAAGATGTTTAAAATTTTCAACCGGATGGATAATGCAAAGAAATTCAAAGGAAATGGGGTGGGACTTTCCATTGTACACCGGATTATGCGCAGGCTGGGCGGAAATGTGAATTATAATAGCAGCGCACACGGTACCTCTTTTATTTTAACCTTTAAAAAGCCTTAAATCTGGCTACTTTCAAATCCGATTATGATATCTGAATATCTGAAACAACATACGGCAGCGTATCACGATGCTGCAGAAAAACTTTTTAACTCAAAAAAAATATTCGACAGGACGTTTACGCTTGAAGACTATAAAAAAATCATCGGGACCAATTATCTGATGCTGCTTCATTCGGAAGACCGGATTTTCAGCAGCCTCTCCGGTGACTTAGCCGAAAGGCTCCAGCTGGAAGACCGTAAAAAACTGCCGCTGATCGAAAAAGACCTGGCCAGCCTCTCCCTGAAGAACAGAACTGCTGACCACGAACTGGAATTTACCAGTGAAAATGAAGCTCTGGGTGCTTTATATGTGATCGAAGGCTCTACCCTCGGCGGAAACGTTATCGCCAAACAGCTTTCGAAAACGGAAGGGTTTGAGGGGGTTACCTTCAACTTTTTCGGATGCTACCGGGAGAATACAGGACCGATGTGGAAAAACTTCAAAGAAGTACTGGATACGAAAGTCGATGAACAGAACTATGATGAGGTATTGTCCGGAGCCAAGAAACTGTACACCTTCCTGCTGAACGTTAACTAATTTATATCATATACAATTAAATTCCTGAAAGATTGCCCAATTTTTCAGGAATTGTTAAATTTGGGAGTTCTCAACAGAGAGCGGGCAAACAATACAAACAAATTAAAATAAATAAAAAGTAAAATTATGAAAGTAACTGTAGTAGGTGCAGGCGCTGTAGGAGCAAGCTGTGCAGAATACATCGCAATGAAGAACTTCTGTTCGGAAGTGGTTTTGGTAGACATCAAAGAAGGATTTGCAGAAGGGAAAGCGATGGATCTGATGCAGACGGCATCACTTAACGGATTCGATACGAAAATTACCGGGACAACAGGAGATTACAGCAAGACTGCAGGTTCTCACGTAGCGGTTATCACTTCAGGAATTCCGAGAAAACCGGGAATGACGAGGGAAGAGCTGATCGGGATCAATGCGGGAATCGTAAAAGAAGTTACGGAAAACCTGGTAAAACATTCTCCGGAAGTCATCATCATCGTGGTTTCCAACCCAATGGATACCATGGCTTACCTGGTACACAAAACGTCAGGACTTCCTAAACACAAAATCATCGGAATGGGTGGTGCCCTGGATTCTGCAAGATTCAAATACAGATTGGCGGAAGCTCTGGAAGCTCCGATTTCCGATGTAGACGGAATGGTAATCGCTGCCCACAGTGATACCGGAATGCTTCCTTTATTAAGCAAAGCGACAAGAAACGGGGTTCCTGTAACAGAATTCCTGGATGCTGAACAGCAGAAGTATGTCATCGAAGAAACAAAAGTAGGAGGGGCAACCCTTACCAAATTATTGGGAACTTCCGCCTGGTACGCACCGGGTGCTGCGGTTTCAGTAATGGTTCAGGCCATCGCCTGTGACCAGAAGAAAATGATTCCTTGTTCTTTGATGCTGGAAGGCGAATACGGACAAAACGATATCTGTCTAGGTGTTCCGGCGATCATTGGGAAAAACGGGGTTGAAAAAATTGTTAACGTTACCCTGACGGCAGACGAGCAGCTGAAGTTTGCTGAAGCAGCCCATGCTGTAAGAGAAGTAAACGGGGATTTGAAGTTTTAATTAACCACAAATCTTTAGATATTGAAACCGCGCCGGAAAGGCGCGGTTTTTTTATATTTCAATGCTTTATTTTCTTTGAAATTTACATAATTTCACAAAGCTATTGAGATTTCATCAAAAGATACACAGGACTGCTACTTCTGATTTTCATACTATCAGTATAATTATCATTTTTGGTAGCCTCATCAATGCATGTTCTCAGATCAGTAGCATTATGTTTAAACAGGTAAGTAATAATAAATTTTTCATATCAATCTATATCACTCGTCTGTGCTAGACTTTCCCAATTGTTTTTTTCATAAAAGTCAAGTTTGCTATACCCGTTTACATTATTAAGAGTGTAAATAGCCTTTATGTTTTTCAAATCATTTTCTTCATTATATAAAGCTGTAAGTGGATTATCGGGAAATCTAGCGGCACTTGAATTATTAAAGAATACCAGAATCTGAAAATGCCCATCAGTATAATCTGATTTTACGAACTTGCAATAATCTTTTAGTTCTTCTATACTGATATCTTCTTTAACTTCAAAGAGGATCATTTGGTTGAAATTACCATCAGATTCTCTGATTTCTTTTTTACTATCAATCAGTGTGATTTTACTATCATTAAAGTTCGATTTCGTTCCCATATTATATTTATTTTCGGATGTATTTATACTATCAGCTTCTTTAAATATTTTATTTTTATTATTACAGCTAAAGAGAATAAGTAGAAGAGATAAGGCAAAAAAATTCCAGTTTTATATTCATGATCATTTTTATTTCAAAACTAAACAATCCCTTTACTTTTTCATTACGGAAAACCATAATTATAAAAGCCTTTACAATTTCAAAGGACAGCTTCAAAAGCCAGGTAAAATGACGGACAAAACCTAACGGGTTTTTAAAACCCGTTAGGTTTATTTCTTTACAATTCAGTTTAAAATTGCCCACAAAAAAAGAGCGGTAAAACCGCCCCATTGAAAAAATATCTGAAAGTTTATTAAATGTAAACACATCCGCAGCCTTCTTCCCAAGGTTCACAGATTCTTTTCGGTTCAAGGCATCGGCCGCCGCCATTGATCAATAATAATTCTTTGCGTACTAATTTTTTAAAATTTTTCATAATAATACTTTTTGATTTGCTGATAACGAATATACAAATTATTTTATTAATACACTATAAAGTGATTTAAAAATAATTGTTAAATAAAATTCTAAGATTAAAATCAGATGCTGCCCAGGAGCTCGGCCAGCTTTTTCCCTTGTGCTTTGGCCTTGCTTTTTATGTCCTCTTCCGGATATCCGGCATTAACGGAGGTTCCGTGAAAATAAAAAGGTTCTACATAATTCATCCGGGTGTAATAAGCGGTCTGTTCAAGGTTTTTACAGAATTCATGGATCCTGAAATGATGTTCGCCCATGGTGTGGTATTCGCTTTCCGGAGCGCCGACGGTAAAGCTGGGAATAAAGTTTTTGCCTTTGAGCTTATCGCCTTTTGAGCCATAAGCAAATTGGTAGGTAAAAACTAAATCAAACCAATGTTTCAGGATCGCCGGCATATTGTACCAGTACAACGGGTACTGAAAAACAATACTCTGATGCCTTAACAAAGCTTTCTGTTCGGCTTCCGCATTGATGTTGTAGTCTGGGTAAAGGGCAGAAAGATTTCTGATTTCAATATCCGGACTGTTTTTTTCCAGCTCTTCGATGATGGTTTTATTGGCCAGTGATTTTTCAATATCGGGATGTCCCAGGATAAGTAATGCCATATTTTTTTTACTATATTATTTATAGTTGCAAAATTATTTTGAGTCCGTTACATTTGCAATACCTATCCAATTTGATAGGTTTAAAAAAATGAAAAAAGAGTGTGCCGGTAATTATATAAAAATAAACGGAAAGATCTATCCATGCTCGGTAAGCCTGGCTATGGACCTAGTGGGCGGGAAGTGGAAAACCGTTATTTTGTATCACCTGAAAGACGGCAGGAAAAGATATAGCGAACTGAGGAAAGAACTATTCTCGGTAACGGAAATGACGCTGAGCCTCCAGCTGAAACAGCTTGAAAAGGACGGATTGGTATCGCGAAAAGTATTTGGTGAAAAGCCACCGATCCGGGTGGAGTATAAACTCACGGATTTCGGAAAGACCTTTATCCCCGTATTGGAAGCCATTACCGATTGGGGGAACCAGATTGTGGATAAAAATGGAGAATTTGTGGATAACTTTTAAAGACCTGTGTATAACTAATAGTTTATGAGTTTGATGAATCTTTTATCAAGCCACAAAGATGACAGAAGTAAAACCTCTGATTTTTAATCTATGTGTTTTAAATATGCGGGCTTCGGCTAAGCTTAGCCAGAAAAAAAATCTTGTGGGGCTCATGTATCAAAACTTTTTATGACTTTTTCAAACAAGTTCAAAACTCATAAACAGGGCGGTTTCTGTAGAATCATTATATAATTTGGTATTGATTCCGGTAATCGCAAATCCTGCCTTACGATAAAATTGTATGGCGGGATAATTGGTGTTCTGGGTTTCGGTTTCCACGATCCGGCATTGCAGGTCGCGGGCTTCACGGTTGATATTTTTGATCAGCAGCCTGCCGATATTCTGCCCTCTGAATGCTTCACGTACCAGGAGATTTTTTATAAACAGGCTGTTGTTTGACTCCCTGTAGTCACAGATCGCCAAACCGATCAGTTCATCTTCATGGAATACCCCGAAAGAATGTCCCTGTCCGATAATGGCATTAAGTTGTTCCATAGCTCCGGAATTTATTTCCGGGGTTTTGGTGTAAGGTTGGTCTTTTTCCCGCAAGCTGAATTCAAAAGAAGTCCCGATCTCAATAGCGGAAACAACGAAAATTTTATCGGTACGGTAGCCGATCGGTCCCCACAGAAGCATTGGGTTTCCGGTAAGTTCTTCCAGTTTTCTGATTTCCATATTCAGTATTTACGGTCTGGTTGAACCGGAAAAATTTCCTCTCATCGTATACAGGGCAATCTGTATTATCACCAAGATGGAAATGACAATAATCCTGACCATTGCATTTTCCGAAAATCTTTCGCGGATCACTTCCAGATAGTTGATTTTCTCGATGGTGAACTCTTTTAGCCGGTTGATATTGGTAAAAGCATTCACTTTTCCCACCTCAGATCCGATTTCGGCTTCGTTAAGGGTTTTGGCTACATTAATCAGATTAATATTACTCATAAACAGCCAGCTGAAAAGCAAAATGGAAATAAAGAGAAGTAATGGCCTGAGAATATTCATGAATACGGAGGTTTGGGGTTGGAACATACTGATAATTGTGTTAATTCAAATTTAAATAAAATCTTATTAAAATCTCCTGATTGCAAGCAATTTTAGAATATTAAATTTTGATTGGTGGCGGTGAGCGTATGCTTCATGATCAAAAATTTTTATTTCAACCGTATCCCGGTCTTTAACGGCAACTCCAAAATGCCCCGGAAGATTGGAACAAATTTTTTCGTAGAGTCCCAGTTCCAGCATCACTTTTAAAATTCTTTTTCCATCTTCAAAATTATTCTCAATAATGAAAAGCAATGGTTGGTAATCAGGATTTGTTTTAATAAAAATTGAAAAGAAGTAAGGATCCAGATCGCCAAACTCCATTCCAAACATAAAGGGAACTTCAATTTCCAGTTTTGTCCTGGTATTAAAAAAGTAACAATGATACCCATGAAAAAAATATTCCCACTCGTTCATTTTTCCTTTATGATGCTTTTGGCTTCCTTTCATGCGGTTAAATGTTAGGAAAGGAAAATCTTCATCCAACTTTTTTTTCTTTTTTCGAACCAATTCCAGAATCAGGTTTTTCGCTAAATTCCTGTAGTCTTTCGCACAGCTTTCAAAGAATCTCTGATGCCTGATTATATCTTCATCTGTAATTAATTTTTTCATCGCTACCTATTGATCTTGTTTAAAATAATTTTACTAGTAAAAAGTAAAATGTTTCGCAATCATTACAATACTCATAACCATAAAAGTCAGAGATTGTTAAAGACTTTTGCGGGCTTCTCAACGTAAAACATTTAGCTTGATCTCCGTTATGAAGATCTTCAGTCTCTTTTGCGGTTAAACAAAGAGTTAAATAAGTTTTAACTTTGCCAAATTTAATCAAAACTTCATACACCAAAACTTTCAAAACCCGTAAATTTGTTTCCAATAAAAATTTAGCGGATGCTTAGGAAAATTTCGGTTGCGGCGGCCATAGGCCTTTCTGTAATCACAATTAATGCACAGAAGAACAAAAATACTCAGCTCGAAAGGCCAAAACTGGTAGTAGGTTTGGTGGTGGACCAGATGAGATGGGACTATTTGTACCGTTTTTATAACAAGTATGGCAACGACGGTTTCAAAAGGCTTTTAAACACAGGCTATTCTTTAAATAACGTTCACATTCCTTATGTGCCGACCGTTACGGCTTTAGGGCACACCTGCATTTATACAGGTTCGGTTCCTGCGATTCACGGGATTGCCGGAAACGACTGGACGGATAAGGAAACCGGGAAGAATGTATATTGTACCACCGATGAAAGCGTACAGCCGGTGGGAACCACCAATGCCAAAATCGGGAGCCATTCTCCGAAAAACCTATGGTCGACTACCATTACTGATGAGCTGAAGCTGGCCACCAATTTTCAGGGTAAAGTCATTGGGGTTTCCCTGAAGGACAGAGCATCTATTTTGCCTGCGGGCCATACGCCGAACGGAGCTTTCTGGTTCGACGATTCTACCGGAAATTTCATTACCAGTACCTGGTACATGAACGATCTTCCGCAGTGGATCAAAACTTTCAATGCCCGGAACCTGCCGGAAAAACTGGTGGCAAACGGCTGGAATACTTTGCTTCCGATCGATCAGTATACGGAAAGTGCGCCGGACAATTCTGCCTGGGAAGGACTTTTGGGAAGTGCCAAAACACCGGTTTTCCCATACAGCAACCTGGCAGCCGATTATCAGGTTAAAAAAGACAACATCCGTTATACGCCTTTCGGAAATACTTTAACACTAAAATTAGCGGAAGCTGCTGTTGAAGGAGAGAAATTAGGCGGGGACGATGTGGTGGATATGCTGGCGATCAATCTGGCTTCCACCGATTACGCCGGACACAAATTCGGTCCGAACTCTATTGAAGTGGAAGATGTTTATTTAAGACTGGATCAGGACCTGGCTCAATTTTTCAGCTACCTGGATTCCAAAGTCGGAAAAGGGCAGTATACGGTTTTCCTTTCGGCAGACCATGGCGGCGCGCATTCGGTAGGGTTTTTACAGGAACATAAAATTACCACCGGCTTCTTCGGCGACGGAATGGATAAAAATGTGAACCAGAAGCTGAAAGAAAAATTCGGGGTGGATAAGCTGATTAATGCCGTGGATAATTACCAGATTTATTTCGACAGAAAATTACTGAAAGACAACAATATCAAGCTCGAAGACGTCGTGGATTTCACGGTAAAGGAAATCGAAAACGATCCTTCCGACCTCTATGCCGTAGCGGTAACAAAGGTTTCGGAAGCAACCATCCCGGAGCCGATCAAGCAAAGGATTATTAATGGGATTAACAGGCAGAGAAGCGGGGATATCCAATTGATTTCCCATGATTCCATGCTTCCTCCGTATTCGAAAACGGGAACTACCCACAGTGTATGGAACTCCTACGATGCACACATTCCGTTAATTTTTATGGGATGGGGAATCCGGCACGGCGAAAGCAGCAAGCCTTATTTCATGACAGACATTGCGCCTACGGTTTCTTCTTTACTGAAAATACAGTTCCCAAGCGGAAATGTAGGAAACCCGATCAGTGAAGCAATTGGAAAATAGGTTTACCTTATATAAAATAAAAATCCTTAACCGCATGTGCAGTTAAGGATTTTTTTATGGCAAAGTGAGATTTAACTGGAACGTTTGTTTAAAAAGTGTTAACGTGAATTTGGCAATGGTATGGACCGTGAAACTTCCGGCATCCCTCAAGCTACTCATCTGGCTTCTTACGTTCATGTTTCAAATATAAATTTTGCTGTTATCGATTTTCAGCACTTCCTGCTTTTCCATTTTCTTAATGGCCCGTATAACCGTTTCAATCCGCATTCCCGTAAGAGAAGCGAGCTGCTGCCGGGTATATGGGATGGGGAAAGAAAATTGATCTTTAAAACCGAAATGGGCCTTAATGTATTTCATCAGAATATGCAGTTTCGTCACCGGGTCCTTAAAGAAGAAAGGTGCTGAGGTAACAAACCGGTAATGCATACGGTCTGCCGTAAAAGAATATAAATCCAGGATGAGCTGTGGCTGCTGTAGCAACAGGTCAGTAAACCTGATTCTTTCCAGCCTTATGATTTCGCAATCGGTAATGGCAATGGCATTTACCGCGTATTTCTTGTCCGTAAAAAGATACGTCTCCGCAAAACAATAACCATCAAAGGGGATCCCGTGAATAAATTCTTTACCGTCTTCCAAAAAGCTGCTCAATTTTACAGTGCCGGATTTTATCTGAAAATAATATTTGGGGGTGCTGTCTTCTTCGATGATAAAGTCACCGGAATGATAATTTTGCAGTTCAGCTCCATGAGAAAACAATAGGTTTTCTGAGATGATCATAGATTATTTTTAATAGTTGATTGTAGAAGCTAAAATTAATAAAATAACCTATCGCCGGAAAACCGAAAGATACCACATAGATGCCCCAAAAATGCCCTATGTAAAGACTTTTTGAGGTTTTTGTTCAATCCGTTGAAATTTTAGGCTAAATAAAGTTTTTTTAAGCTCCTGGAAATTCAGTAGAAGAAGCATGGCGGTATTGTACGGACGGGTTTAAACTGGCCCAACAAAATCCATAATAGTTTATGATCCGTTATCTGATTTTAAAATTATCCTGCTGATTTAAATATAGAATGCTCATCAGGCTGTTGGTCAGTTAAGGTTTATATATAAAAGGCTGCCCTGAAATCCGGGCAGCCTTTTTTAAAATTATTCTTTGGTTTCTTCAATTTCGTCTTCGTCATCCTCATATTGTTCAAGGAAATAAGTGAAAGTGAAATCTTCCATTTCTTCTTCCGCATCTTCAAGGGTGGTGAGAAGATCTTCAAAGATTTCCAGCTGGTCCACGGTCATGTTGACAAATTCAAGGTGGAGCGGCATTTCCAGTCTGCCGGTAATTACATCCGAAAGCGCATCCAGATTGTCTCCGAAATATTCCGGAAGCGGCAGTTTTTCTTTTAATTGGGCATAGAAATCCTCATCATCTCCTATGTCTGTAAAATCGATATATATTGTACTCATATTGAATTGAATTTTCAGTTTTTACTGATTAACATCCGGAAAATAAAAGCAAAATAAAACAATATCATTGTAAAATCACTGCTTTTTAAAACTTTTATAATGGTTTTTGCTGAGGTATACTTCACCGCCTCTGGTAAAAACGATCCGGTCTGCCTGTCTGCTTCCGCAATGATAATTCACGTCTGCCTCAAAATATTTGTTATCGGCAGGCAGTATTTTTTCCCTGTTGCCGAACCGGTCTCCGCCAATGGCCTTCCCCGGAGCCACCTCACAAAGGTTTCCTTTTGAAGGATTCCAGCCGAGGTTTCGGGCCTGATTTTTCGTGATATAATAATCCGGAAGCTTATGGTTTTGTTTAACATAATTGATAACCGTTTTCTCTTCCGTCAGCTGATCGATCGATTGCTGAAAAGAATCCCCGGAATCGTTTATTCCCGCCTTACTCAACTTTTCTGTAGAAACCGGTTTCGCATCCGCAATAAAGTTTTTGTAAACATACATCACCGACATCCCGAAGAGAAGCCCGAGGCAAATAAAAAATAGCGGTCTCATTTTATTATTCATATCTTTAATCTAATGTACCAATACAGCAATGTAACAGTTTACCAAATGTACAAATCACTCAATTGTTACACTGTCACATTGATCCGTTGTTAAATTAATCAAGCTCTCCATTCTTCCGGAACATCGCAGATCGGAATCGGAACCATTTTATGTTTTGCGGCCTTATGCATTCGGTCGAAAATCATGAACACTTCCTTATCGCGTCCTTCGTAATCTTCAACCGCTTTAATACCGTATTCTTTCTGGATTTTTTCAAGCTCTGGATAGGTAGCGCCGATCTGGTCTTCATCTGTTCTTTCCGCATCCCAAAGTCCGTCAGTAGGGATGGCATTTTGAATACTTTCAATAAGATCCAGTCCTCTGGCGATTTCGTACACTTCTGTTTTATAAAGGTCAGCAATTGGGGAAACATCCACACCGCCGTCTCCGTACTTGGTGTAGAATCCGATCCCGAAATCTTCCACTTTATTTCCGGTTCCGCATACCAGAAGTCCGTGAAGCTGACCGAAATAATACAGGTTCAGCATTCTGAAACGGGATCGGGTGTTGGCCAGCGACAGGTTTTTGTTAGGATTACCTTCCGCATACTCATGAACCGTCTGCTCGAAAGTTTCAAAAACCGGAGTTAAGTTTACCGCATGTGCTTTTACATTCGGGAATTTTTTCTTTAAATCGGCGATATGCTCCTGGGCACGGTTTACCTGGTCTTCTTTCTGACGGATCGGCATTTCCAGCAATAAAACTTCAAGGCCTGTCATGGCACAAAGGGTAGAAACCACTCCGGAATCCACACCTCCGGAAATACCGATGACATATCCGTTTACTTTTGCTTTTAACGCATAATCTTTCAGCCAGTTTACAATATGATCGATAATCTTTTGGGTTTGCATGATATGTTTATTTTTAATTATAATTCAAATTCTACCGGGTATTTTACCCTGCCTTTTTTATATTTTAACGCATTTTTTTTCAGTTCTGTGGCCATCGCGTTTTCACCTGGAACATCAAATGGAAATGTGATTCCGAAATCTGCAGCGTTACGATACCCAAATTTTAGATAATAGTCTGCATGGCCTGCCAATACAACCGATTCGTATCCCATTTCTTCGGCAATCATGTGTCCGAAAGCGATTAAATGCCCGCCAATTCCACGTCCCTGATAAGCGGGTTTTACGGAAACCGGGGCCAATGTAAGGGAAGAAAAGGTTTGCAGACCGTTTTCTACCGTAACTTTTGTAAACAAAATATGACCTGCCAGTTCAACACGTCCCGTATCATCATCAGTAAATTCAGCAACGATGGAAAGTTCCGGAATAAAATCCGGGGATTTCCGCAACCGTTCCACCAAAAACTGTTCCTGATGGTTACTTTCTGCAGAATTTCTGAAGGCTTCTTCAATAAGATGAAAAACCTTTTCATAATCCTGGGGCTGCTCCGGTCTTAATGTAATCATGGGCGTAATGTGTTTAGGATATCCTGTAGATTTCTTATTTGAAAAGCAGGTGAGGTTCTAAATTGTCTGTTGCTAAGGCTGTTCCGGTCAGAAATCGTGACGTTGGCCGGCCCTTTCTTAATATCGTTTTTCCCGATGAGGCTTTCATGATATTGAAGGATTCCAGATTCAGCTTTTTAAGGTATTTGAGGGCACTCACATCAATTATCTTAATTTTATTTAAAGATACGGTTAATTGATTAATTTTCGGAGTCGATTGCAGGGAAATATTTTCAATCTGATTGCCATCCAGGGTATAATGAAGTCAGGCTTTTCAAGTTATTCGCCGTAAAAACCGAAACCTTGCTGCCTGCACAGGAAATCAGCTGTACATTATCCATATTTTTCAGTGGCAATTTAGAGATTATTTTTATTAAAAGATAATCACATTTTTGACAGGAGAAGTCTTCTCCAGAAATAACGCCTTTATTCATCAGAAATAAATTTTCAACACTCTCGGCTTCAGACAGGCTTATTTTTTCGTCTTTATTGAGGTCATTATTTCAAGAAAGCCTTTTTAAAAATTTTTATCTTTAAAACAAGATGTCGGGCAGGGAAGGAGGACAGGAAGAAAATAAACGGTAGTGCGGTAATAATTTTATTTTTCATCATCAGGTTATGTTTAAATCATTATTTTTGTACCCTTTAATTTCATGTAAACCTATGAAGATTTTCAGAATTATAGCCCTTTCTGCAGGATTCGTTTTAGCCCTGAATTCCTGTAAGAAAGAATCTCAGAACCAGTGGAATGTAGAGATTACGGCACCTGCCGAAAAAGTTGAAATTACCGATATTTCCAGGGAACTTTACAACCCGGCTGTTTCTTCGGAGCAGTTTAAAGCCAAATATCCGTGGTTCCAGGGAACCGTGAGCGATGCCGACTTTGCTAAAAGAAGAACGGATGCCGGAGAGATCAAAATCTACAAGGAAGCTATTGCCAAAATAGATTCGAAAAAACTGCAGGCAGATCTTGAGGATCTGTTTTCGCATATCAAATACCATTTCCCTTCATTTAAAAGCCCCAAAGTATTTTTATTTTCGTCTGCTTTACAGATGGTGCAGGATCCTATTTTCTATAATGCCAAAGAAAACCTTCTGTTCATAGACGTTACCGGTTTTATGGGAGATGGGAATCCCAATTACAAAGGGCTGGAAATGTACTTCCAGAAATCCATGAACCCGAACAACATTGTACCGAAAGTAGCGCAGATTTTTGCTGAAGGATTGGTAAAAGAATCGCCGGACCATCAGAAGTTTATCGACATGATGATCCTGAACGGTAAAATCATGATTCTCAAAGATGCCTTTCTGCCAACCTATCCGGAATACCTGAAAATGAATTACACACAGAAGCAGTACGAGTGGGCGGAAGCGAATGAAGCGAATATCTGGAACTATTTTGTAGAAAACAACCTGATTTTCGGAGACGATCACCGCCTGGAAGACCGTTTTATTGCGCCGGGACCATTCTCCAAATTTTACACGGAAATCGACAACGAATCATCACCACAGATCGGGATTTTTACAGGATGGCAGATTTGTAAAGCGTATTTGGATGAAAAGCCGGATACCAAATTGCAGGATTTCCTGAAAATGGATGCTACAATAATTTTCAACCAGTCAGGGTACAAACCGAAATTAAAATAAACATACAACATCAGTATATCAAACCTTCAGCAAAGCCTGAAGGTTTTTTTGTGAAGTTTTATGTTGATTTTTACTGCTTTGTATCGCACATCACGGTTTTTGTTTTATATTATTAAACATATTCATATTCAGAACCTCAGTTTTGAATTTCCCAGATACATCCGGTTTTAAAAGATATCAGTATCGCAGTATCGTAAGGAAGCATTTTCAGGTTTCTGGGTGCCAACGGAGCCGGAAAATCCACCACCATGAAAATGCAGATCGGTCGTATTCCCGGTGAGCTGTCTTTCCGGATCTCAGTTTCTTAAATGATCAGGGAAGCTATAAATCTTTCCAAATTCCGGGAAAAATATGTAGTGATCGATCTTTGGGCAACCTGGTGCAACTTGTAAACAAATCCGTCCGGTTTTCGAAGCGAGAAATAATCAGTATAGATATTATCAGAATCTCCAGTTTATTTCGGTAAGCGTCGATGAAAATCAGTTGAAATGGAAAAATTATTTAAAGACAAAATCATCAAATATTCCCCAATTCTGGCTAAAAGATGCGGACAAGTTGATGAATATGTATAAAATCCAGTCGATCCGAGATTTATTGTGATTGATCCGGAGGGGAAAATATTTAATCTGAATACGCCGTTTCCGGATGAAGATAACTTTGTAGAAATTTTGGATAAGCTGAAGAAGTATTAACTTTGCATCAAATTAGAAACAAATAGAAGTTATGAGAAAAACTCAGATTACAATAGATGTAGAACTGGATGAAAACCACATCCCGGAAAACATTACCTGGAATGCACAGGACGGTGGAATAGAAAAGGAAGATACCAAGGCAACCATGATTTCCGTTTGGGACGAAAAAACGATGGAAGCATTAAGAATCGATCTTTGGACGAAAGAAATGCCGGTGGACCAGATGAAAATGTTTATCCATCAGATCCTGGTTTCTTTGGGAAATACCTATCAGAGAGCAACAGGAGAAGAAGATGTAGCCCAGTGGATCGAAGAAATGGCGGAAGAGTTTGCCGTGAAATCTGCGATTAAAATGTAAAAAGCGGCTGGCATTTGGCGAGAGGCGGCTGGCCTACCAATGCCTGCACGATAATAATAAATTTTTTGGTATAGGGTGTAAAGCTAAATGCCAAAAGCAATAAGCTAAAAGCAAATTATTATGAATTTCAATACAAAAGTAATACACGGTGGTCAGCACCACGAATCGGCGACAGGTTCGGTGAATGTTCCTGTTTTTTTAACGTCGACCTTTGCACAGAAAAGCCCGGGTGTTCATTCCGGATACGAATACTCCAGAGCAGCCAACCCTACAAGACAGGCGTTGGAGGATTCTTTGGCGAGCATTGAAAACGGAGCCAGAGGATTGGCCTTTGGATCGGGTCTTGCAGCAATCGACTGTGTCCTGAAATTATTGAATCCCGGTGACGAGGTGGTTGCAGTAGACGATTTATACGGCGGAACCTACCGGATGTTTACCCGGCTTTTTGAAAAATACCAATTGAAGTTTACCTTCGTCAATTTTGATGATGTTTCAAAAATTGCCGATGTCATCACCGATAAAACGAAACTGATATGGGTGGAAACCCCGACTAATCCGCTGATGAAGCTGGTCGATATTAAAGCGGTAGTGGAAGTGGCAAAAGGAAAGGATATTCTGGTAGCCGTAGACAATACCTTTGCGACGCCTTACCTTCAGCGACCGATCGATCTGGGAGCGGATATCGTGATGCACTCTGCAACGAAATATTTGGGAGGACATTCTGATGTGATCGCCGGAGCCTTGGTGGCCAAAGATGCTGAGCTGGGAGAGAAACTTCACTTTATCCAGTTTGCAAGCGGCGGAATTTTAGGTCCTCACGATTCTTATTTGGTTCTGAGGGGGATTAAAACCCTGGCCTTACGTGTTCAGAGACATTCTGAAAACGGAATGGCCGTTGCCAAATATCTGGAATCCCACCCTGCCGTAGATAAAGTAATCTATCCGGGACTGGAATCCCACCCGCAGTACGAACTGGCGAAAGCACAGATGAAAGATTTCGGCGGAATGGTTTCTTTCACCTTTAAATCCGGTAAAAAAGAGGATGCCATTAAGTTTTTAGAGAAAGTAAAAGTATTTACGTTGGCGGAATCTTTAGGCGGGGTAGAATCTTTAGCCAATCATCCGGCTTTAATGACCCACGCTTCCATTCCTGCAGAGAAACGTGCGGAACTTGGCATTACCGATGACCTGGTACGTTTAAGCGTTGGCATCGAAGATGCGGAAGACCTGATCGCCGATCTTGAAAATGCATTCTCTTAATATAACTTAATTACTTTGTCAAAGTTATAGTTTCATTGCTCTTAACTTTGACAAAGTTTTACCAAAGTTTCACCCATCCATGACAAGAAAAGCAACCCTTGAAGACATCGGGCAGTTGTCTGAACTGTTCGATCAGTACAGGATATTTTACCAAAAAGATTCAGACCTTCCGGCGGCTGAACAATTTTTAACCGAAAGAATTGAAAACGAAGACTCCAGAATTTTTGTTGCTGAAAGCGAAGGGA
Source organism: Chryseobacterium sp. SN22 (assembly GCF_008329705.1). Taxonomy (GTDB): domain Bacteria; phylum Bacteroidota; class Bacteroidia; order Flavobacteriales; family Weeksellaceae; genus Chryseobacterium. The sequence continues at coordinate 79,261 of NZ_VTSX01000021.1, forward strand.
AACTGGTCGGGTTCGTACAGCTTTATCCCTTGTTTTCTTCGACCAGAATGAAACGTTACTGGCTGCTGAATGATTTATTTGTCAATGAAAATGACCGTGGAAAAGGCTTTTCAAAAGCACTGATTGAAAAAGCCAAAGAAATGGCCAAATCAGCCGGTGCCTGCGGGATTCTCCTCGAAACCGCCAAGTCCAACGACATCGGCAACAGTTTATATCCAAACTGCGGTTTTGAAATTTACGATGAAGTAAATTTTTAAGAATGGACCAATAAAGACATTTAAATCAATATTTAAAAACTATCATTCACTTATTATCCATTGCTTATTGCTCATTACCCATTACTCATTATTTAAGATATGACTGATTTCCAAAAATATATCCAGCGTTATCTGGACTTAGTTCCATGCGGTAATTGGCTGGAAGCATTAAAAACATCCGGTGAAAAAACCGTTGCGGTCTATTCAAAGCTTTCTGAAGAACAATCTTATTTTGCTTATGCTGAAGGAAAATGGACCCTGAAAGAGTTGCTTTTACATTTGTCGGACACCGAAAGGATTTTCCAGTACCGGATTCTGGCCATCGCCCGGGGTGATCAAAATGAGTTGCCGGGCTTTGATGAAGAACTTTATGCGAGCCGCTCATTTGCCAATGAAAGGCATCCGGATTCGCTGCTTGAAGAATACCAGTTGCTCAGAAAGTCCTCCCGGATTTTACTGGAAACCATGAATGCTTCAGCTTTGGAAACTGTCGGAAGCGCCAACGGAAACCAGATTTCCGCAGAGACTATTGGCAAGCTGATTGTCGGCCATAACCTGCATCATTTGAATATCATTGAGGAACGGTATCTGCCTAATTTGTGAGATTCTTTAAAACTCATCGTGCAATTCTGCTTAGTCTGGCTGTATTTTTAATATCGCTTACCCAACACTGTATAACATACCGATATTTTGGAACCGTTAAATATCCATCCTTTTTAGCTTTCTTATTTGGCTGGATGCATTTTGGCGGCGGCGGATTTTCGGAGGGTTGCGTTTGGTTGGCCAATCCCTTTTATTTTGGAGGAATATTTTTATTATATAAACAAAAAAAGAATACTGCTGTTTTCTTACTGATAATTTCTTTTGTTCTCGCCTTATCGTTTCTCGCCTTTAAAAGCCTGACAATGACCAAAGCGGGAGGATTGCTCCGATTATCGAACTGAATGCCGGTTATTTTTTCTGGCTTACCTCAATTTTATCCGCTTTACTTTTTTCGATTTTTTTGAAAATTAAAAATATTTGAATTAGAAACTATCAATAGAACGGCTTTAGCCCGTTTCCCAATACCATCCATCCGGCTTTAGCTAAAATTTAAAAATAATTTATTTTTTTAGCCAAAGCAACACAAATGCCTTTTATTAAAATTTATATCCATCTCGTGTTTTCAAGGAAAAAGAATTCCTTTTTTAAATACTGCTGCATTAAGGGTGAAAGTCTGGAAACCCATTAAAGCAAATGCTGCAGAAAAAGGAATTTATGTAGATAGGTCAATAGTTTTCTTATCATTGCAATTGTTTAATTTCCTTATGTTCAGAAGTTTCTTTCTGAATTAATAAAATCCAGTTAATTCGTGAAAAATTTGCCCGGCAGGACGAATATTTTGCCATTTCCGTTTCCGAATCTATGCTTGAGCCGGTACGGAATTACATCAGGAACCAGGAAATCCATCATAAAAGGCAAACCTTCGGAAGAACATCTGAAGTTTAAGGAGAAGTATAACTTTGAATAAGTCTCGGCTGAAGCCGGTGAGATTTTCCTCTTTGCCAAACGGGCTTCCTTCGCCAAGCCCAGGATGACCTAGCCCATTCCTATTGATGTTATCCCGTAATCATATAAAAATATCGATATTTATTTAAGATCAGATTTGAAAGAAAAAGTTTCATACCTACCTGTTTTTAAAACAATTCATTTGGCTGAAGCCTATAGAATTTTTATCTTTGAAAAGTGGGCTAAAGCCCGCCTTCAGTGAGTTATGGAAAACATTGTCAACCTATTAAAATCCGGCGGAACCATTTTATACCCAACCGATACGATCTGGGGAATCGGATGTGACGCCACCAATATAGAAGCCGTCAACAAAATTTTTGAAATCAAGAAACGGGAAAAAAACAAATCCATGATCATCCTCGTGGAATCTGAAAAGAGGCTGCAGGACCTGGTGGATGTTCCGGAGATGGCTTGGGAAATCATCGACCTGAGCGAAAAGCCGGTTACCATTGTTTACGAAAAGCCGCGGGGCCTGCCGAAAGAACTGCTGGCGGAGGACGGAAGCATCGGAATCCGTCTCGTTAAGAATGATTTCTGTAAAAAATTAATTACAAAACTCAACCGGCCTCTGGTTTCCACGTCGGCCAATTTCAGCGGTGAAAAAAGTCCGCTTGCATTTTCGGATATTTCTCCGGAAATGATCGGCCTGGTGGATTATGCCGTGGAAGAAGACCGCGAAAAAGTTTCTAAATATTCAGGATCTTCGGTGATCAAGATTTGGAATGACAACAGAATAAAAGTGCTCCGCGAATAAAAAGAAAAAGATTTAATTATCTTTGCAACATAATACAGCCATTAAGAAGCCGGAGCTTTGGTATTTAACCTGAATATCCGTTTTTCTTAATGGTTTTACATTAGATAACGGGATGGAAACTGCCTTTGCTTTTGTCATCCGTGATCTGAAAACTATTATTTAAACCTAAAAAAATGTTCATTAATTTAAATCAGAATAAAAACCTGAAACTTTTCAAAATCATTTCTGAGGTCGCAGCCCGGAACAACCAGTCGGTATATATTGTCGGCGGCTATGTGCGGGATCTGCTGATGAAGAGAAAAGCATCCACGGATATTGATTTTGTCACTGAACAGAGCGGCATTGAGCTGGCGCAGCACGTCGGGCAGGAAATCGATCCTAAAATGAAGGTTTCGGTTTTTAAGACATACGGTACCGCCATGATCCGGTATAAAGACCTGGAGTTGGAATTTGTGGGTGCCCGGAAAGAAAGCTATACCGAAGACAGCCGGAAGCCGGAAGTGGAAGGCGGAACCATTGAGGATGACCAGAAAAGAAGGGATTTTACCGTTAATGCCATGGCCATCTCCCTGAACAAAGATCATTTCGGTGAGCTGATCGACCCGTTTGATGGGGTGAAAGACCTGGAAAAAGGAATCTTAAGAACACCTTTGGAGCCGGCGCAGACCTATTCCGATGATCCGCTGCGGATGATGCGGGCAGTCCGCTTTGCATCAACCTTGCAGTTTCAGATTGAAGAAAAGTCTCTGGAAGCGATCAGTCAGGAAGCGGAAAGAATCAAAATCGTTTCCCGCGAAAGGATCATGGTGGAATTCAATAAGATCATGCTTTCGGAAAAACCGTCGATCGGACTCAGATTAATGGAGCAGACCGGACTGATGAAACTGATTATTCCCGAACTGATTGATCTGAAAGGCGTAGAAGAGGTGGAAGGGCAGACCCATAAAGATAATTTTTACCACACCCTCGAAGTAGTGGATAATATTTCGGTAAATACCGACAATCTATGGTTGCGGTGGTCGGCTTTATTGCACGATATCGGCAAGGCGCCGACAAAGAAATTCGTAGAAGGAACGGGATGGACATTTCACGGGCATGAGTTTTTAGGTTCCAAAATGGTCAGAACGCTGTTTCAGCGGTTAAAGCTACCGCTGGGCCCGGATATGAAATACGTGCAGAAAATGGTCAAACTTTCTTCCCGTCCGATTGCCCTGATTACCGATGATGCTTCGGATTCGGCATTAAGAAGGCTGCTTTTTGATGCAGGAGAAGATCTGGAGGATCTGTTTACGCTTTGCAAAGCCGATATTACGACAAAAAATTCCAGGAAACAGGAAAAATTCAAGAAGAATTTCGAATATGTGGCCGTCAAGATCAAAGAAGTGGAAGAGAAGGACCAAGTGCGGAATTTCCAGCCACCGATCTCCGGGGAAGAAATCATGGCGATGTTCAACCTTAAGCCCGGCCGCGAAATCGGGATCTTAAAGGAAAAAGTAAAAGAAGCCATTCTGGAAGGCGAAATCGGAAATGACAGTGAAGAAGCCAGAAGGTTTGTTATTACCGAAGCGGAAAAGCTGGGACTGGAATTGGTTTAAAAATGTTTTTCGGAGTATTCGACTATATCGTACTGGCAATCATTGTAATCTTCAGCTTTACAGCCTGGAAATACAGGATCATTATAAATGCAATTGGATATTTTATCTGGTTGTATTTTTATTTTTTGGAATCACAATTCCTGTTGGTTCCATCCATTATGAAGTTCAGAAAGCCATAAAAGGTCAGCCGTCTGCTGATAACTTTACCTTATTATACACTTTCTTCAGATTTCCCGTCTGGTGGCTGATCGGTTTGCTTGAAATATTCTGGCTAAGATATGTCCTGAAATAAAGTAATTGTTGAAGTATTTAATGTGAATCCGATAGTATTTAATTTGTTTTCAGCGATTTAATGAAAGAAAAAGCAGAGATATGACTCGGATTTTAAATAGAATTTTATCTTAACAGCATGCCAATAAGATCATTTAATATATAAGACTGTCGGCAGTATATTAACCGAAGAAACTTCCAGCATCCAGCATCCTTCTCCAGTCTTTTAAATCCTTCTCCTGGTTTGAATTCACTTAAATGTTAAGAGGGAAAAACTTCCAGCCTCCAGCTTCCTTTTTCCAACCTGTTCTACTTAAAAAATCCGTCCGGCTCATAGGAGCCGGACGGAAAAAAAAGTGGTTATATTCGCGGATAAGCCGGAATATTAATTTTTATAGAAACCGTTTGTGGCAATTCCTGTATTGAAAGAGGTTAACAATGAACCGTTGTTGGCATTGTAAACCGATACTTTACTGTCTGAGGTAAAATTTTTGGCATCAGCAATGTACAGTCTTCCGTCGATCACGTTGAATCCGTACAGGTTGGTAACACCCGTTAAGGAAACCAAAGCAGCGGTAGGAGCCGTTGTAGAGGTAATGCTCATTGAATACACTTTGCTGTAATCCACGAAATAGAATTTATCCGAATCGATTTTCAGCTTCTGAACCTGAGGAATGGTCGTCAGGGTTGTCGTCTGATAGGCCCCCGTTGCCGTATTGATCTTATAGATATAAGAAGCGGTATCATTAGAAGTAAGTACATAGGCAGATCCGTTATAAGAAACAAGATCTCTGATAATTGCGCCATTGTTCGGTAAACTTACCGTAGTAGCCACCGAGTTGCTGGAAGTATTGATGATGGTGATGGTGTTTCCGGTCGGGTGGCTTGCGTAAGGAGGGGTAGAATCATAGTAAGCTCCATCGGTCTGTACCACGATATTCCCTCCGGCTTCAACTACTTTCTCCGCATAACGGTCGAAATTGATGCTCTTCACGAAACTGTTGTCGCTTGAATTGTAAACGTTAAGTTTCTTTACCGATCCGAAATTGTTGTTGGTTACATAATATTGGCTTCCGGAATAGGCGATGTATCTTGGATTATCAAGATTTGCCGTAACGGTAGCCTGCTTTTTGAAAGTCTGTCGGTTAACGATTTCAATTTTGTTAGGCGTATTCATGACCAGATACGCATTGTCGCCTCTGAAACCGATGGTCTGAAGAACGCTTCCTAAAATTTCCTTGTTGTTGTTTGCCGCATAGATCCCGTTCTGTAAAGCCGCAAGGTCGTTGCTTACGTAAGAAACATCAGAAGTTGGTGTGGTAAACCCTCCTTCATTGGCAATGATAATACCGTTGGTATAATCTGTTTTTTGTGTTTCCATCACAAATTCGTCATCGCTACAGGCAATGTTGAACAACAGGGCCGAAGCAAATGCAAGAGATAAAATTTTTCTGATTTTCATTTATTTTTATTTAAAAATTAATATTCAAATAGACGCTGTAATTCCTTTTAGGCAGCGGATAAAAAGCGGTGGTCTGATAGATTTCATTAAAAATATTGTTCACCTTACCGCCAATGGTGTAATGCTTGAAAAAAGTTCCTGAAGCTCCCGCATTCATCACAAAATACGGCTCTATGGCAGCACTTCTTTTTTCTTCGCTGTCGGCGTAGGTAAGCCCGTTGTACATCCCCTGAACATAAAGTTTTATAAAAGAATACCGGTAATCGATGTTTCCGAAAAACTTATGGAGCGGAACATACATCATCTGCTTGTCCGTTTCAAGATTGGTGGATTTCGTATACGAATAGCCCAGATTCGATCTCAGCAGATGTTTCCCGAATTTTCTTCCGTATTCAACCTGGGATTCGAGGCCGTATGACTGCACTTTAGACGTATTGACCGGAGAGTAATAGCCCATGTTGCCCGGAAGCCAGGTAATCATATCCGTAATCCTGATGTAATAAGGCGTCAGCGTTAGTTTTACATTGGCGATGGTAAACTGGTTTTTCAGGTCAAACTGATAAGCCGTTTCAGGTTTTAGGTCAAGGTTTCCGCCGGGCTGCCAGTAAAGATCATTAAAGGAGGGATATCTGAAATTTTTAGCTGCATTCAGGTTAAGATTGTACCATTTTGCCACGTTCCAGTTTCCCGAAAAAGAAAGCAGGGTTGGGGTAGTATACCCTTCAACGAAATCCTTCTTGATCCCTGCTTCAAAACGCAAATCTTTTGTCGCAAAATACCGCAGTAATCCGGCTAGGGAACCGACATTCCGGCTGATACTTTTAATGCCGCTCATGTAGCCTTCCCCCTTATTCACCTGGAATTCCCCGATGATATTGAGGTTCCATTTCGGACTCAGGAAATAGTTGAAATCATTTTTCAGGATATAATTTTTACCCGTTCCGCCACTGCTTTTAGGGTTGCTGATATTGTCGAAATACTGGAAGTTTTCTTCCGTATACGCAGCACGGAATACATTATTCAGCTTAGACGTATTCCAGTCCCAGACCAGGAGGCTTCTCACATTCTGGGTTTCATATTTGGTTTTGGTCTGGCTGTCGAAAAATACGGGAAAATGCTGGGTTCCGTTGAAAAACTCGGAAATCCACGAAACCTGGTGATGCGGCGCAATTTTATAGGCTGCTGCAAAATTAAAGTTCGTATTTGCATATTCTCCGTTTTGGTTGATGTAGTTCCTCGATTCTTCCACCGCATAATCATTTTCGCTTACCGAGTAATTCCCCGAAAATTTAAAACTGAATTTATTATTGGAGAAAGACGCTTTTGCAAAATTATTATACGTACCGAAGGAGGCCGCTTCAGAAAATAACGAGGTCTGCAACCCTTTATCAAACTCAAGGCTGTTGTTGAGGTGTATCGTTCCTCCGATGGCTCCGCTTCCGTAAATAACACCTACACTTCCTGCTTTTACATCAAGCTGGTCGAATCCCATCGACGGAATGTTATTCACATCCCCCTGTCCCAGAAACTGGGAGTTGATGTTGATGCCGTTCCATACAAAAGCGGTGTGCCCGGCGCCTGTTCCCCGGAAAGAAGGCGATGACACCGCACCGCGTCCGTTCTCTTTGATGTAAACAAGCGATTGAAAACGTAATATCTCGGAAAGATTGGTTGAGTTTTTCCTGGCGTCTTCCGGACGGATGGTGTTTACTTTATGGAAAAGTTTCACCTTGCTCATCTGGTTATCGAAAACATAAACGGTATCGATCGCTGTTTCCTGTCCGAAAAGAAAACAACCGTAAGACGAAAAAAGCAGTACCAGCGATTTTTTTATATCCATTTTCTTTTTGCCTTTCCTCCGAAAGCAATTATTTTAAATTAGATTCTGGCAGGTCTCCTGACTTTCGCTTTCTACACCTTCCCGTTGACACAGTGGTTTGTCGTAGAAATCTTTTTGCGATTTACAGTTGCGGGGACAGTTCGGGGTTTCCACCCGATTCCCTTTTCATTCCAAATGATTGGAAACCAAAATTTTTGCAAAGATAAACTTATTCAATGGAAAAGCAAACCCCAAAACCGAATAACCCCAAACTATGGTATGAGCACTATAAAACCTACAGGCAATTATAAATAAAGAACCGGCCCTACATAAACCTTCTGCCAAATTCCGGCTATTTCCCCATATGCTCTTAAACCTTCAAACTCATACAACTTCAAATCCTCCAGGTCCTTAAAAAATATCAGGAGCTTATTCCCGCTATCCACTGTATCTTTTGGATTACGGCTTCCGCTCTGCTCCATCCGCAACCCAAAAGGATGCCGCTTCTATCGGGGCTAAAAATCCGGGACAGGATGGCTTTGAGAGCCTTAGTCACCCTCATAACAAATCCCTTTCGTAAGGAAAAAGGAAAAAACAGACCTGTGAGAAATATACGCAATCCAAATATTACGAACTACACGAAAACGAAGCGTAATTCTTCCGCTCCGGCTGGGGGAGTGGATAAATTCAAAGAAAATTTAGACGGGGTGGTTTAAAAGTATTAAGAAAATCAAAAAGTTAAAAATTACAAAAAAGTCGCATCAAAATAAAACGGCAACAGATCTTTAATCGCGTGCACTTTTACCACTTCCTCATTCATGCTTGAAAAATAAAGATCGATGTTCTCCTGCTGCTTGGTTTCGTATTCCATCAGGCTCTGGCGGCACCCTCCGCATGGCGGAATCGGCGGGTTTTTCTCATGGAATTCTTTAGGCCCGCCCACCACAAAGATCTTTCTAATCTTTACATCCGGAAAATTGGCGGCAATCCAGAACAAGGCTGTTCGTTCCGCACAAAGCCCGGAAGGGTAGGCCGCATTTTCCTGGTTGTTTCCCAAGTATATTTCCCCGTTTTCAAGCAGGACGGAACAGCCCACCAGGAAATTGGAGTAGGGGGCATAGGCTTTCTCGCGGGCTTCTTTGGCTTTTTCGAATAATTTTTTCTCTATATCGTTCAGTTCGGTACTATTCTTAAAATACTCGTAACGGATCTGAGTTTCTTTTTTCATATATTGTGGATTAAAAAAAGGGGGATAAAATTACTTCTTTTTCGTGAGGTGGGCAATATAGGCCTGTTCTTTGCAACGTTCAATTTTTTAAAACCAGATTAAAATGTTATATACTCCAATTAAATTCAGAAATGTTGAGTTGAAAAACCGTTGGGTGATGTCGCCCATGTGTATGTATTCCTGTGAAAACGGACTGGCCAATGACTTCCATTTTGTGCATTACGGCAGCCGTGCCCAGGGCGGAACGGGTTTAATTATTGTAGAGGCTACCGGTGTAGAGCCCCGCGGGCGGATTACCAACCATTGTATGGGCATCTGGACCGATGAACAGGCCGAAAAACTCCGGAAAATCGTGGAATTTGTGCATCAGCATTCAGAAAGCAAGATCGGAATCCAGCTGGCCCATTCGGGGAGGAAAGGTTCTACCTGGAACAATATCCAGATTCCGGTGGAAGAAGGTTGGGAAACCATAGCGCCGAGCTCCGTTCCCTATCATCCGAAAGAAAGGATTCCGCATGCTTTGACGACGGAAGAAATAAAGGAACAGGTACAGCATTTTAAGCTGGCGGCGAGAAGGGCGGCAGCGGCAGGTTTTGACGTGATTGAAATTCATGCGGCCCACGGCTATCTCCTGCATCAGTTTCTGTCACCGCTGTCCAACATCCGGACCGACGAATATGGCGGAAGCTTTGAAAACAGAATCCGGTTCCTGCTGGAAGTAGTGGATGCGGTAAACGAAGAACTGGATGAAAACATAGCCCTTTTTGTAAGGATTTCCGGAACCGAATATGCTGAAAACGGCTGGGATGTGGACGATAGTGTCGAATTATCTAAAATCCTGAAACAGCATCAGGTGGATCTGGTAGACGTTTCCAGCGGAGGAAATATCCATGGTGCCAAGATTCCGGTTCATGAAGGATATCAGGTTCCGTTCGCTTCAAAAGTACGCAACGAAGCGGAGGCCGAAACCGGAGCGGTAGGACTGATCACCACCACAGAACAGGCGGAAGAAATTCTTCAGAAAGGAGAAGCCGATCTGATTTTTATTGCCCGGGAGATCTTAAGGAACCCGTACAAAGCGGTTCATGGGTCTTTCCAAATGAATAAAGATTGCTTTTTCCCGCATCAGTATGAAAGAGCCAGAATTTCTGGTTAATTTTATATATTTGAAAAACAAAATCATCTGAATGAGAATAGAAGACTTCATGCTGCCGTGCCCGATTAAAAAGTATTTCGGAATCGAATGCTTTGGCTGCGGAACACAGCGGGCTGTGGTCATGGTGTTTGAAGGAAGGTTTACGGAAGCGTTTCATATGTTTCCGGCAGTATATACCATATTGCTGTTCTTTGCCACCGTTGTTCTCAATTTTGTAGACAGGAAAAGAAATTACAGCAGTATATTGGTTTTTTTAGCCATATTTAATGCTATTGTTATGGTTATTTCCTATTTTTATAAACACTTATTTGTACACACCTTAAACTAAATCAAAATTATAAACTATGGATCAACAAAAATTACCCAACGCAACCGCCGTCTTAATCTTAGGAATCGTATCGATTGTAGGATGCTGCTGCTACGGGCTTCCCGGGCTTATTGCGGGAATTATTGCGCTTGTCTTAGCTAAAAAAGACGGCGAGCTGTACAGAAAGAACCCGGCACTGTATTCCAATTACAGCCAGCTGAATGCCGGTAAAATTATGGCAATCATCGGAATCGTACTCAGCGTATTGTACGTTATTTATGTCATCGTAATGCTTTCAACCGTCGGATGGGAGGCAATGAAAGACCCTCAGCTAATGCAGGAAAGGATGAGAGACCTGATGGGTCAGTAATCCGGATCGGAAATAAAAAAAGCCTTCTCCCAACTGGGGAAGGCTTTTTCATGTAAAAAATTTCAGATCTAAAAGATTAGCGGTAAGCATTAAATTTCCATGATCAAGCTTCCATCATCCATTCATTACTTTACAATAAATTTTAGCATCACTTCATCAAGCTTCAGAAGATAAAAGCCCTGTCCCAGGTTTTTAATCCTGATTGAATTCCTGCCGTTTTGAAAAGGCCGATCAATGGTCTGTACGGTTTTACCCTGAAGATTATAAATTTCTGCTTTTCTGATGTCCTGCGTTTCCCCTTTTACAAAAATTTCATTGCCTGAAACCGGATTATTGGAAATCTGTAATGAATTCTGATCCGGACCGGCTGCCGTATAAACATGCTGAATCTGCCGTGAAGTACCGGAATAGCACGTCCAGCTCAGGTTATCAATCGCTACCCGGTTGCTGGCCGAGTTATTTTCCAAAGCAATCACTACATTGCCTGAAATATTGATGTTATTGATGGTGGTCGTCGTTGTATTGGAATTGTAAGGGATTGTTCCAACGGTATTTCCGTTTACTTTTACATTAAATGTTCCGTTCGATCCTGTAAATTTCAGCTGCGTCGTTACGGTCAGGGATCCGATTCCGTTAGCAGAACTGCCGGAAGTTAAAGAGCCGTTTCTGATGGTAATGGCTTTTGAAGATAGGGTCTGGTCGGTCCGTGCATCGGTAGCCGTCCATGAAATGCCGTTATTCGTCCAGTTTCTCGTAAGGTACGAAGCCGAGCTTGCTGTTGGGATCGTTTCAAAGGTTTCACTGGCACAGCCCGTTGAGCTTGGTGGGGTGGTGGTGCCCGTACCTGAAGTAGATCCGGAGCCCCAGATCTGGTTTACGTAATTCGGGTTGTCGATAAAAGGATTCCGGTTGCCCTGGAAGGAGTAGGAGGCATTGTTCCGGTTGATTTCTGCCTGAGAAACGGGATCCTGGTTATGCCAGGCCAGCAGGACATTCAGTTCCCAGGTCTGTAATCCCGGAAAAGCGGAACTTCCCAGCATATTTCCGGAGGAGAAAGAGGAAAGCCTGCTCTGGTATCTGGTCACAAAATAAAAAATCATCCGGGCCACATCTCCTTTAAATTCGTCGATCGGCTCAAACACCGTTCCTGAATATCCCGAAGACGCGGAAGTTCCCAACCTGGAACCGTTTTTGGAAGTAAAGCTTGCAGTCCCCACTTTCCCGAAAGGATAATTGGAACGCATACCGTTTACTTTTCCATCGGTAGCCCGGATAAAATGAATATCCGAAACCATCGGGGAAGCTTGATTAAATAAACTCTGCGGAACCAGGTGCTCCCGGTTGTAGCAGTTTCCTTCCGTTGAATAGGTTCCGCACTGGTTGGTGACCGGCATAAATTTATACGGATCGGCTCCTGATGGCTTTTCGGAATAAATATCCATAATAGAACCGTCGTTTTCATAATTTTTATCGATGTCCGTTGTCTTATAGCCGGTCCACAGCCGTTATAACCTTTGTCCTGATGGCCGTTGGTAATGATGTTGCTCAAAGCCGTTTTCAGGGAAGCCCCTGAAAGACCGTTGGCCGAACTGTAATAGCCGGAAGGGGCCTGCGCACTGGCCAGACCCGAAGCCAGTATCAGAAGAAACAGTGAATTTTTCATATAAATATTTTAAGAAGTAAGATTACTATAAATCTATCAATAAAAAATTACGGAATTGTTAATTTTAATAGTCAGTGAATAATAATAAAATTTAAAATAATATAAGTATTGGTAAATAGAATATTAGTATATAGTATTTGATATTAATGCCCAGGTTGAAACCAAAAAGCCGATACAGCAATTTGTATCGGCTTTCTATATATCTGATTGGTTAAAATTTTATTTTCCCGGTTGTGGCGGGTAGTTTTTCATAATTTCCATCATGATCTCAGGAATCTGTTTCTGCTTGGCTTTCGGACGGTCTACGGAAATTCCGCTTCCTATCCCCTGCCAAACCAGTTTGTTTGATCTAGCGTCTACCATGTCGACAATAATGGCTCCTTCGTTGTAATTGCTGGTCCAGGTTCTGTTCATCCCGATTCCCCAGCCAAAAGGTCCGCCCCAGCCCCATGCACCGTACGGTGAAGTGGTGTTGATATCAGTCACTTTTTTATGATTGGCTTTTACATTAATAATCAGATCAGGATTTTCTCCGGCCTGAAGACCTTTTGCCTGAAGCTGTCTCGACAGCTCATTCAGAACACGGTCTTTATCAATATCATTCAGTTTAAGATCATCAATTCTCAGCTTGTAGGTTCGGTAGGTATTGAAATTAGCCGTACTTGCGTAATCGGAACGTACATTGAAAGGACTGCAAGACGTTAAACCCAAAGTAGCCGAAGCCAGCAGAATAAAAATATAGCGCTTCATTTTATTTATTTTTTTTATCGTTTTTAATAAATGTATCGGTCTTTTTATCGTATCCGTAAGGACAATGTCTACAGCCACTTTTACAGCAATGTCCTCTTTTTAGATGGAATTTTTCTGTAAAAACCTTATAACCCTGCTCGTTGTAGTAAAAGTCTTCACCTTCTTTGATGTCAAAAAGTGCCATAGGTTAAATCTCTAAGTAAAAAACTTTTATATTTGTTATTATGATAATTATATGCCAAAAGCCTTTAAAAAAATTAAAAATTAACGGCATTGCTCTTTTTCCTTTTATCTTCATTAGGAATCCCGAAGATAAGAAAAATAACGTATTGATCAACCACGAAAAAATCCACCTCAGGCAACAAATGGAAATGCTGGTTATTTTCTTTTATATCTTCTACGTTGTAGAGTATTACTATTGGCTGATGAAGTTGAAAGATGCAGATCAGGCCTACCTTCGGATTTCTTTTGAAAGGGAAGCGTATGCCAATGAACACAATCTTGATTATCTCAACGTAAGGAAGTTCTGGAGCTTCAGGAAATACCTTTAAAATTCAAAGTTTAAAATTCAATGATTAAAGTTTGTAGAATTTTCTGGTATTATTGCCATTTCATTAGTAACCAGACCTAATTTTTATACTATTCTTTAAGACAATGTTCAGGTTCCCTATGAGAAATCGTAGATCGATCCAGTCAATGACAAATTTTGTACTTACTATCATAAGCCTTACAACAATCAAAAAAAATCTGAGTCATCTGTAAAATCTGCGTGATATAAAAAACGGTTTCGAGAGCATATCTAACCTTTTAATAAGTGCTGAAACAGAGTTAATAAAATAAATACGATTCTTTATATACTGTTTTCTTATATGACACTGGAATTGTACCTGGTGATATTTTATAAGTAAAACGGCTCTGTGAATCTTTTCAGTAACATTGAAGGAAAATTTTCTTTGTAAACTTGGTGTTCAGCATAATTTTGCCCACAAGCTTACTATTAATTACTTTTTACATTCTATTGTTTTCAAGGAACGGGTATCCTGTGGCTGAGCGGAGCCGAAGCCAAGCCATGACCTGTACAAATCTGCGTAATCCGTGGGAGATTTTTTGTCATTAACTTCATTGAGTCTAAGATTGCCGGCAGAAATTTAAATCCGAATCTTCATGGCTATTATTTTTAAGTTTAGTTTAACGAATTTAGAAATTATCATTTAAAATAAATTCGGAAATTTGCATCTGATGAAACTTCCAGAAATACCTATTCCCATTATTGAAATTCCTACCGGAAAGAAGATAAAACTCTTTATGAAAAGGGAAGACCTCGTTCATCCTCAGATTTCAGGAAATAAGTACTGGAAGCTGTTTTTTAACGTCAACAATTATGTGGACCGTAACCTAGAAAAACCATACATCATTACTTTCGGAGGGGCTTTCTCCAATCACATCGCTGCCGTTTCCGCCGTAGGGAACATCGCCGGTATTCCGACGTTAGGACTCATCCGGGGTGAGGAACTGAAAGATAAATGGCGTGACAATCCTACCTTACTTTTTGCTGAGAAGAACGGGATGAACTTACAGTTTGTTACCCGGGAAGATTACCGGCATAAAGAAAAATTAACCGTTTTTTTGCAGAAAGAATTCCCTGATGCCCTGATTATTCCGGAAGGAGGGACCAATGCGGATGCCGTAGCAGGCGTAAAAATGATGCTGAATGACGAAACAAAAGATTTTGATTATCTTTGTACCGCAGTCGGAACCGGGGGTACGATTGCCGGGATTTCAAAATATTGTGAAGACAATCAGAAAGTTATAGGATTCAAGGTGGTTGATGATCATTCACTGGAAAACAGAATCCTGGAATTGACCCCGAAGAAGAATTTTAGTCTAATAGATTCAAGCTTTGGAGGTTATGGTAAAATAAGGGATGAAAATATCCGTTTTATCAATGATTTTAAAGAGAAACACAATATTCCTCTGGAGCCGATCTATACAGGAAAGATGATGCAGAAAGTATTTGAATTAATGGATGGTGGTTTTTTTCCTGAAGACAGTAGGATTTTGTGCTTTCATACCGGCGGATTGCAGGGAATCGAAGGGGCAAACCTGCTTTTGGAAAAACAGAACAGAACATTAATCGTATAAAGTAAAATTGGAAAACATGAAACACTTAGTGTTCCATCTTTCATTTTAAAACAAAAAAATTATAAGATGAAAAGACTTTTCACGCTGGTAAGCCTTTTAGTTTTATCAAAATTCTCAGCCCAGACCTGGGCTACTGAAGATCAGTACATCCAGAAATTTGCCAAATACGCAGTGGAGGAAATGGAAAAATACAGGATCCCTGCTTCCATCACCCTGGCGCAGGGGCTGCTGGAAACCGGAGGCGGGCAAAGCCGGCTGGCACTGGAAGGCAAAAACCATTTCGGGATCAAATGCAAGGAAGACTGGACCGGAAAGACCATGAAGCATACCGATGATGCCCCGAATGAGTGCTTCCGGGTTTATGATGACCCGAGGCAGTCTTATGAAGATCATTCGATCTTTTTATCGACAAGGAAGTACTACGCCAATCTTTTTAATTTGGATATGAAAGATTATAAAGCGTGGGCTACCGGATTGAAAAAAGCAGGATATGCTACCAATCCGCGCTATGCATCGATCCTGATCGGTAAAATCGAGCGTTACAAATTATATGAATTCGACAATACCAGTTCTAAAGAGGTATTGTATGCCGTTCTTAAAATGTATCCGGATCTGAAGAATGACGTAAGCTTCATGGCTCAGATGGATTCTGAAAAATATGTAAAAAAGGCTAAAGCACCGGTTACCGTTGAGGTTCCGTACAAGCAGACTTCCTACGCCCAGCAGCAGAAAAGGGTAGAGCGGATCAAGAGCCGGGCAGAGATGCTAAATACGATCCTTATTAAAAGCCATCCCAACGACGGCCTGAAATACATCATCATTCCTGAAGATACCAATGTTCAGTTTATTGCCAAAAAATTCAAGATCAGCGAAAGCAAGCTGATGAAATGGAACGAACTGGACAGTGATGTGCTGAAAAAAAACGAAATCGTCTTCCTTGAATCCAAAAATTCCGATGGGAATACGGCGACCTACAAAGCCGAACCCGGCGAAGACATGCATGACATTGCCCAGAAATTCGGAATCAAATTAAATAAGCTGTACGCCAAAAACAGAATGGATGAAGGCCAGAAACCGACACCGGGACAGCTGATCTATTTAATTGATAAAAAACCAAGAAATTAATTTTGTTGAACGGCGGCTGATTGTGAGTCATTAAAACTGAAAACAATCAATTTTCACCGATTAACCAACCACCACTAGATAATGAAGTACCAAAGAAGTTCGGCTTTATTTGATGAAGCCTACCAATACATTCCCGGCGGCGTAAATTCCCCGGTCCGTGCATTCAAATCCGTAGGAGGAGTGCCGGTTTTTATGAAGTCTGCAAAAGGAGCCTATCTTACCGATGCCGATGATAATACGTATATCGATTACATCAATTCGTGGGGACCGGCTATTCTCGGACACACCCATCCTGAAGTTCTGGAAGCATTAAAAATCCAGGCCGAAAAAGGCTTCTCTTTCGGTGCACCGACAGAGCTTGAAACGGAAATTGCAAAATTCATTACCGAAAATGTCCCGAACATCGACCAGATCAGAATGGTATCTTCAGGGACGGAAGCCTGTATGAGTGCCATCCGCTTGGCGAGAGGCTTTACCGGCAGAGATAAAATTGTAAAATTTGAAGGCTGTTACCACGGCCATTCGGACTCATTCCTGATTAAGGCGGGAAGCGGGGCCGCTACTTTCGGAAATCCCAACTCTCCGGGCGTAACAGCCGGTACGGCAAAAGATACTTTGCTGGCCAGATATAACGATATAGAGCAGGTCGAAGATTTATTCAGACATAATCAAGGCGAGATTGCAGCGGTGATTGTTGAGCCCGTTGCCGGAAATATGGGCTGTGTGCTTCCGGAAAACGAATTCCTTCAGAAACTGAGAACGATCTGTGATGAAAACGGTGCCCTGCTTATTTTTGATGAGGTTATGACCGGTTTCAGATTGTCCTTCGGAGGAGCACAGGAACTTTATAACGTGAAGGCGGATCTGGTAACTTACGGAAAAGTAATCGGCGGCGGACTTCCAGTAGGTGCTTTTGCGGGAAGAAACGAAATTATGGATTATTTAGCGCCGAAAGGGGCGGTCTACCAGGCAGGAACCTTAAGTGGAAATCCTTTGGCCATGAGGGCCGGACTGAAAACCCTGCAGCTGATCAAAAATGATCCTGAATTCTTCAACAGGCTTGATAAAACCACGGAAACGCTGGATTTTGAAATCGGTAAAATCCTGAATGAAAAAGGAATTGCCCATAAAATCAACAGAAAAGGATCGATGATGTCGGTATTCTTCCATACGAACAGGGTTTCTAATTTTGACGAAGCCCAGGAAGCCAACCATGCCTTATTTAATAATTTCTTCCACCAGATGCTGCAGAACGGGATTTATCTTCCGCCAAGCGGCTACGAAACCTATTTCATCAGCGATGCGATTAAAGATCAGGAAATCGATAGGACGCTGGAAGCGGTGAGGAAATTTGAGTATTCATAGGAATGTCAATTGTCAATTCCTTCGGGTGAATGGTGAATTTTTTATGTAATTTAAAAAATTGACTTGCGCGGCAAAATTGACGATTGACCATTCACGTATAAATAGAAAAACGCAGTATCTACTGCGTTTTTCTATTGTGTACATCATTTAATATCAAATTAATATTCATGAAATCCTGAAAGTTTTTGAACAGCTTATTTTTACGCCATAAAAAAACATTCAGGTCATGCATGCATAAAATAATTAAAACGGGGGAGTGGAAATATTCCGGAAATACGTATCTGCCAATCCTGCTGGTGAAGCAGGAGCCGGGGCATCCGTTATTCTTACAGTCAGGTGCTTTTCCATCAAACATAGCAAAAGACCATACCGTTTATTATCTGCATTTCGGAAAATATCTGATCGATGAAAAAGGTTATATCTCAGCGGACAGCAGTTCGCGTCCGTTTTTATCCGTACAGGAAGCAATAGGCTACGCTGAGCGAAATATTGAAATTCTGAATTGGAATATGGATCAATAAGAACAGCATCAGGAGTTAGAAGAATAAATTTTGGTAGTATTTACCGTAATTCGCTTATAGTTAATTTATTTTCAGTCGATTATTGAAATCAAAAATTAAATTCGGGTTGGTGGGCCCGGAATTTAAACAGATTTCCTATTTGTTTGGTATTAACCTATTTCATTCGATCATATACTTTTTGAAAGTGATGTTGGCAAAAGAAACTTTCGGCATTTATCATTCCTTTTCCAACCTGTTAATCCAATTTCTACCTTCGGTTTAACTTAAATAATTATCTTTCTTTCTTTCTTTCTTGTCTCTGTAGCTGATTTATATTTTTGAATTTTTTTCATTTCAGAAATAATGCGTCATGCTTTGTCGCATTGCTGATATAGCTTTGCCGGACAATGATTTTAATGGTAAATAGATATAATAAATCTTTGGATTGTGAGGTAAAAAGTATACTTTTGCAGGAATTATAAAAAAAATTAATAATTAATTACTAAGGACATGAAAAAACTCTACATGAGCGCATTTTTTCTGTGCATATCTCTGGGTATGTCTGCCCAGGAAGTGATTTGGCAGAAAGACATTAAATCTTCAACGCAGGATTTCTTAAGCAAGATTACGACATCGATTGACGGACAATACCTTATCACAGGAAGTTCAATCCACCCTTCGACAGGCTCAGGGACCACTCCTTCGAGAGCCTCAGGGACCACTCCTTCGACCCCTTCGAGAACCTCAGGGGCCGGCGCATCTTCAGCAGACAGCCCAAAACAAAACGCAGGATACGACTATCACCTGGTTAAATTAAACCAACAAGGAGAAAAAGTTTGGGAAAAATACTTCGCCGGGAAAAACCATGATTTTTTATCGGCCACGGTCAATACACAGGATGGGGGATTTTTAATTGCCGGAACTTCCTACAGCGGAAAAGGCCTGGATAAAAAGGAAGAATCCAAAGGAGGCAGTGATTTTTGGCTCATTAGAATCAACGAATTTGGAGATGAATTGTGGCAGAAAACCATTGGTACTGTGGTAGATGAAGAGGCAAGAGCAGTGATCCAGACCACGGACTTCGGTTTTTGTATTGCAGGTAATGTTCAGAATGCAGAGAAAGGCTACGGTTCAAAAGATATTGTAATTGTAAGATTAGATAAAAACGGAAAGGAAATCTCACAGCTTGTTTTAGGCGGAAGAGGATTGGACGAAGTAGAGAAAATGATTCCGACCATTGATGGCGGAGCTTTATTAGGCATCTATTCCAGAAGCGGTGCCTATAATATAAATGATAACCGGCAGAATACCGGCCCGGCATCCTCCAAAATCAATGATCATTCATCAATCATCAATTATGCTAAGACAACACCTAATTACGGAGAGGGCGATTTCTATTTGGTTAAGCTTTCAAAAGATGGCAAGGTAGAATGGGAAAAGAATTACGGCGGAAAAGGCGATGATCATCTAAGAACCCTGGCCATGACTTCTACCGGATACGTAATCGGCGGCGAATCCAGATCGGAAAGATCCGGGAATAAAACCGTGGGCATCGAAGAAGGAACAGACCTTTGGCTCATCTCGGTAAATTCTAAAGGCGAAGAAATCTGGCAAAAATCCTACAATTTCAAGAACCGGGATGTCCTGATGGGCATGAGTGTGGTAAAGTCCGCGGATGATAAAAATACGAAAGGGATTTTGCTGGGCGGCTATACGCAGGCGGAGGGAAAAATCGAAACGGATGATGAAAAGTTCTGGATGCTGTACCTGGACCAGAACGGCAATGAGCAGTGGAGAAAGCATGTGAAAGGAGAATCCAGCAAAAAGGAAGAAAGGCTATCGGATATTAAACTGAACCGTGACGGCTCGATCATTTTGGCCGGAACCAGTGCCGAGGAACTGGGCAAAGAGAACTGGAAGATCGTAAAGCTGGGTGATCAACAGATCGATCAATTGATCGAGAAGCAGGATATTAAGATCTACCCGAACCCGGTATCAGATTATGCGTATGTGGAAATCGGAATGGATGACGGCCCTTCGAGAGCCTCAGGGGCCGGTTTTTCCGCGGAGATTACGGTCTACGATATGGGCGGAAGGCAGCTTCAGAGCATCAGAACAAAAAACAAAGTAACCAAAATTAATACTCAGCCACTGGTTCAGGGGGCTTACCTGGTATCGGTGAAGACGGATGGTGGGAAAACGGCGAGTGGGAAATTGATTAAAAAATAAAATTATTGAAAATGATCAAGAAAATAAATGTATTATTTTTCATACACGTATTTATACTGTATTTAACCCAAACAAAACCACCAGAAAGTTATTCTTTGATTAGAGGTGTTAATGAAAATATTAATATGAATTCTGGTACAATTAATTTGGATATTCCACTTTTTGAAGTTACTGAAGGAAAATTCAGATTAAATAACAAACTATCGTATGAGTCAAGGGGGTTTGTTCCTCATATAACACCAGGTTATGTTGGGCTTAACTGGAGTATGATCCAGTTTGGGAAAATTACTAGGGAACCTCATAGAATTGATTTAACAACTGTAAATGAACTTAATTCTGGTGCTGCTCTTAATGGTATAAGAGGTTTTAGAATATTGCCAGCTTATAGTGGATATATGAACTATCAAAAATATGACTGTTTAACAACAAAAGTTGATGCTGACAAGATATCAATATTTAATCATAATGTTAATATTGAGCCAAAATCATATATTCCAAACTCCTCAAGTTTTTATGCTAATGATTATATAAGTTTTGAACCAGATAAGTTTTATTTTAATTTTATGGGATATAATGGTTATTTTGTTATGGATAATAATGGGAAAATTATTGTATATTCTGAAAATACTTCGTTAAAGATCGATGTTGCTAATTTTGGTTTTCATAATATTTTTGAAAATCTTAATTTTTCTGAAATTAAGATAACAGACGATAAAGGTAATCAATATTTTTTTGGTGGAGGAGTTGAAACATTAGATATCAATTATAGTTTTAATAATGTTAGTTATGAATCATGGCATCCTGAATATGGACAGTGGACAGGCGCAGCTAATACAAAAACAAATTATATTGATTCTTGGTCTTTAAAAAAAATAATACTCAATGATGGAAGTGAAGTCACTGCTTATTACCAACCTGTAAATCTCACTATACTTAATAATTACAGAAATAATGGAGGTACAGGACGTGAATTATATGTTGATAGCGATTATAACCGTGATGCAAATTTTCCTTCAAAACAAAATATTATAAATAATAACCTAACTACCGAACTGGTTGAAAATTATACAGAATATATTCATGAAACACCAGTCCCAAACACCTATTTATCGCTTTATACCTACACAGAAGTGTCAACATTAACAAAAAAAGCTGTTTTAGACAGTATAAAATATGGTAATATTAATATTGATTACAAATATGATTTAACTACTAATCCTTTAGAAATTTCTGGCAAATATTTAAAAGAGATTAATATTAAAAGGAATAATTTACTTATAAAAAAAGTAAATCTTGATTATAATAATTATGGTGCTACGAATCAAAGAACATTTCTTACTGGCGTAAGAAATAATTTAGGAGAAAATTACACTATGGATTATTATAATATTGATGACTTTCCAAAATATATTAAAGCTCAATCAAATGACTTAGGATTTTGGAATGGTGATATGCGAAATTACGGTTACGCTGCGTCAGATATTGGTCCTTATGCGATTCCAGCTCCGGATAACTTTACAGCATTTGATACTGGACTTTTAAAAAAGATAATTTATCCGACTAAAGGAAATACAAGCTATATATATGAATATGGAACGTTTTCAAAAATAAATAAATATAATCAACAATTTGAAACCATTCAGTTAGCAAATGAAACTGGAACCGTAAATAGTCCAAGAATATTAAAAAAGATTGAAAATGATAATCACCAAAACTTAGAAACTATATATAGTTATCAAAATAATGATAATTCTAGTTCTGGAATTTTAGAAGGCTCAGAGAAATATCAAGTTTTTACAGGTTCGTATGCAAAGAGTAATAGTAATTTAAACCCAAACTTGAATAGTCTGAATTCTCT
>NZ_VTSX01000022.1 GCF_008329705.1 Chryseobacterium sp. SN22
GTTCTTCGTGGTCCTGGTTGATGTAAGAAAGCTCGTGTTCATTGACTTTATGGTGCTTATGCGGTTTCTTGTAGTAAAATACCCAAAGCCCCATCCATAAGAAACCTAAAGCTCCGATGATGATAAAGGCCCACTCCCAGCCCATCGCTTTGGCAATAAACGGAATGGTAACGGGAGCTGCCAGAGCACCTACCGTGGCGCCTGCATTCCAGATGCTGGTGGAAAAAGCGCGGTCTTTTTTAGGGAAATATTCCGCCGTGGTCTTGATGGCTGCCGGAAAGTTCCCCGCTTCCCCGATGGCCAGTACAAAACGGGCAAAGACAAATAAGGTAACGCTGGTGCTGATGATGGCTGAGGTATCGGACACCTTTGCAATCAGCTCCTTCGATCCGTGAAAGCCGGCCAGCCAGTTTCCGGTGAGGATCCCCGAGGTGGCAATCCCGCAGAAGGCGTGCAGAACCGCCCCCACCGACCAGATCGCGATGGCCCATAGAAATCCTTTTTTGGTATCCATCCAGTCGACGAATTTCCCGGCGAAAAGCATTCCCACGGCATAGAAAATGGAAAACAAAGCGGTAATGTTTCCGTAATCGCTGTTGTTCCAGTGGAATTCCGGGGCGATGAAATCCTTCCAGGTCAGGGATAACACCTGGCGATCCAGGTAATTGATCGTAGTGGCCATAAACAGCAGCACGCAGATCGTCCACCGGAAGTTACTCGGTTTAAGAGAGGTAACTGAACTCATACTTCATTTTACAATTTAGTTAATTTTTGTTTTTTTATATTTTTTCTTAACACAAAGGCTGCGAAGATTTCTTCTACTGCTGAGTGTTTTTTAAATGACATGTCTGATAAGATCTCATCCTATTCTGTAGAAAGGCGCTCCCTTCGGGATTTTAAAACGAGCAGCAGCGCCGGGCTTTAGCCCGATGTCCTGCGTTCAGGATTCTGCTTTAGCCAACTTCTGTTGATATGACTTCACGTTATTTCAGCTCCTGAATGATTTTCAGGACTTTCCGGGTTTCTTTTTCAATGGTCCCGTAATCTTTGGCCTGCATCAGGTCTTTGCTGACGAGCTTGCTGCCCATCCCGACGGCGGATACCCCGGCTCTGAACCAGCTTTCGATGCTTTCTACAGTGGTGTCTACGCCACCGGTCGGCATAAATTTAAGGTTTGGGAATACGTCTTTAATGGCGCCCATAAACCCAGTTCCCAGGACATTCCCGGGAAATAATTTGATGAAAGTCACGCCCGCCTTTTCAGCGGCGATGATCTCTGTCGACGTCATGCAGCCCGGGCTGTACAATATATCTTTCGGGATTAAATATTCAGCCACTTCCGGTACAAAACCCGGGCTGATGAAAAAGTCGGCCCCGGCCCTGTCATATGCTTCGGCCTGCTGAAGGTTTTTGATCGTCCCGATGCCTAAAAGCATCCCGGGCATCTCCGAATTGCGGATTTCCACCATCCTGGTAAAATTCCCCAAAGCTGCCTCGCCCCGGCTGGTGTATTCCACTGCGCGGATCCCGGCACGGTACAGCGATCTTAAGATATCTAAAGTAACCGACTCCTCCGCATGATAATACAAAGGCAAAACGCCCTGGCTGATAATGGTGTCGGTTGTTGATTGAATTGTTGTCATTTTAAACTCATTTTTAAATCACGTTTTAATAGGATTGCATCCTATCTTTTGAAAAGCCGTCCTTTCGGGACTTTAAAAATTTCCAGGGCTTTCTTGAACACGAAGACACACCAAGTTTTTCATTTACTACTAACTGTCTTTAAGGTTCACAAAGCTGCTTCGACAGGCTCAGCATAAACTTATGCTTATAAAAGCCACTAAGCTTTCATTATAAATATCCTTTCTCTAAAAAAGTCAGGTTTATTAAGCTAAAAGCCAATAACCATCCACAGATTGCCAGCCGCCAGAAGCCAGCTGCCAGAAACCAATATCCAGCCGTTATCTTTTTATTCTTCCCCCGGAATCTCCGGCCATCACTTCCAGGATATCTTCGGCGCTGCTGTAATTGATATCGCCCAGAATCGTATGCTTGATCGCGCAGGCCGCATTGGCAAAATGAAGCGCTTTTTCATCATCAAAATGCTGCAAACCGTAGATCAGCCCCGCGACGAAGGCATCCCCCGTCCCGATCCGGTCCACCACAGGACTAACTTCCAGAAGTTCCGTTTCAAAATAATCTCCGTCAATTAAAGCCCTGCCCCGGGTCTGCTGCGAGCTTGCCGTTACCCCGATCCTTATTTTATCGAAGATTTTATGGATGGAAGGAACCTGCTGTGTTAATTCCCGGCAGGCCTTAAGGAAGCCTTCTTTGTCAGGTGAAAACTGAGTTCCCAGAATTTCATTGATCTCATTCACCCCGCCGATGAAAACCGTGGAATAACCGACCAGCTCCTTCAACACTTCCTTCCCGCTTTTGCCGTATTTCCAGAGGTTGGAACGGTACGCCGGGTCAGCCGTCACCTCGATTCCCATTTCGCGGGCCTTAAGTAAACCTTCTTTTAAGGTCTTGTAAGCAGATTCGGAGATGCCGGGGCTGATGCCTGTCCAGTGGAAATAACAGCAGTCTTCCACCGCTTTTTCCCAGTCGGTATTACCGGCTTCGATGTTGGCAAAAGAGCCGTTCAGCCGGTTGTAAGCAATACGGCTCGCGCGGACCGAGGAACCGACTTCCAGAAAATACAGTCCCAAAGGATGCTCGTTCTTAGTGATGAAAGAAGGATCAATCCCGAAGCTTTTCACAAAAGCCAAAGCCGATTCCCCCACAAAGTCATCCGAAACGCAGCTGACGTGCTTTACCTCGCAACCCATTGTTGCCAGGGAGGCCGCCACGTTAAGCTCCGTGCCGCCGAAGAAAAACTCCATCTCATGGCTCTGCTTCATCGTCCGGTGCCCGGGCGGTGAAAGACGCATGATGATTTCTCCGAAAGTAAGTATTTTGTTACCCATAATTTTTATAATGGCTGTTTTTAATAACGGCTGCTTTTATCTAACGCAAAGCCCGCAAAGTTTTTATGACTGCTAACTGTTTTTAAGTTCGCAAAGCTGCTTCGACAGGCTCAGCATAAACTGTTTCACTCAGCTAAGACCGCGAAAGCTTTTACTCAGAATATTTTATTTAAACCATTAAGAAACTAATAAGAAGTTTAGAAAAATTAAGAAGAGCTTTGCTTTACGTAAGCATACTGCTACATAAAATCTCTGATTTTTCCTTTAATCAAATCTTAATACCTTCATTCTTCTTAATGGTTCAATTTCTCTTTCTCAGACCTTTTCTATTTAATTAATTTTAAAAATCAAAATAATTCTTCGCGTTGTTATAGCAGATATCGGAAATGATTTTCCCGATGTGTTCCATGTCTTCGGGCAGCTCTCCTTTTTTGATCTCTTCCCCGAAAAGGTTGCATAAGACCCTTCTGAAATATTCGTGTCTCGGGAAGGAAAGAAAGCTTCTGGAATCCGTCAGCATCCCGACAAAGCAGCTGATCAGTCCCATGTTGGAAAGGGCGTTCATCTGTTTGATCATTCCATCTTTCTGGTCCAGAAACCACCACCCGGATCCGAACTGTACTTTTCCCTTAATGCTTCCGTCGTTGAAATTCCCGATCATGGTGGCAAAGATCTCATTGTCGGCAGGGTTCAGGTTATACAGAATCGTTTTGGTAAGTTTATCTTTTCCGTCTAAGGCATTCAATAATTTGGACAGGGTTTCCGCCTGAACGAAGTCCCCGATGGAATCCCAGCCGGTATCAGGGCCTAAAATCCGGTGCATCCGCTCGTTGTTGTTCCGAAGGGCTCCCAAATGGAACTGCTGCACCCAGCCGAACCGGTGATACGTTTCGCCCAGGAACAGTAAGATCGCCGTCTTGAACTGGTTTACCTGCTTCTCAGCAATGACTTTCCCGGCCAGCTTATCGTTGAAGATGGCATTTACCTCAGCTTCTGAAGCTTCCTCGAAAGAGATATTGTTCAGTCCGTGGTCACAGAGCCTGCAGCCGTTTTCATGGAAGTATTCAATCCTTTTTAATAGGGCATCGCAAAGCGATTGGTAAGTGTTAACCTCAACACCGGCCGATTCCCCCAGTTTCGAAATATAGTCCGCAAAGTTGTGGTTCTCAATCAGAATCGCTTTGTCCGGACGGAAAGCTGTGGTCACTTTCACCTTCCAGCCGCTCTCTGAAAGCTCCCGGTGGTAATTTAAGGTATCCAGAGGATCTTCCGTCGTGCAGAGGGATTTCACATTCATCAGCTCCAGAAGGCCCCTGGTGGATTTTTCCGGGGTCTGTAGCTGAGCGGTGATGTTTTCGTAGATCTCCGAAGCGTTGCTTTCACTTAAGAGATCATCGATCCCGAAATATCTTTTCAGCTCCAGGTGCGTCCAGTGGTAAAGCGGGTTTCTTAACGTATAAGGCACCGTCCTGGCCCAGGCTTCGAATTTTTCCTTGTCGGAAGAATCTCCGGTGATGAATTTTTCGCCAATGCCCAGGGTCCGCATCGCCCGCCATTTGTAATGGTCGCCCGCGATCCAGACCTTCGAGATATTTTCGAAAACCGTATTCTCGGCCATATCCTTCGGAATCAAATGGTTGTGGTAATCGATGATCGGCTGCTTCTCAGCATAATTAAAATACAGCTCCTCCGCAAAGGAATTCTGTAATAAAAAACTATCGGTAATAAATGATTTCATTGGTAAGGGTCTAAGGTTATTCATTAGCTGGTTTCCCGATGGTTGCCAGAATTCCGCCGTCAACGTAGATAATTTGCCCGTTGATGAAGCGGCTGGCATCAGAAGCGAGGAAAATAGCGGTTCCTGCCAGGTCTTCGGGATTGCCCCATCTTCCTTCCGGAGTCCTGCTGATGATAAATTCGTTAAAAGGGTTTCCGTCTACCCGGATCGGCTCGGTCTGTGAAGTGGCAAAATAGCCAGGGCCGATTCCGTTCACCTGGATGTTGTGTTTCGCCCATTCGGTCGCCAGGTTTTTGGTCAGCATTTTCAGTCCGCCTTTTGCCGAAGCATAAGCTACCACATTGTCGCGGCCCAGTTCACTCATCATGGAGCAGATGTTGATGATCTTTCCGGATTTCCTTCTGATCATGTACTTCCCTACGAGTTTGGACATAATAAAAGGACCGGTAAGATCAACGTCGATTACTTTTCTGAAGTCTTCAATTTCCATATCGATGGCAGGAACTCTTTTGATGATTCCAGCATTGTTGACCAGGATATCTATTTTCCCGTGGGCCGCTTCCATCAGGGCAACTTTCTGAGCCGCTTCCCGTTCGTCGGTTACATCAAAAATATAACCGGTTGCCTGATATCCTTTAGAATGATAATATTCCAGTGCTTCCTCTAATTTTGACGGCGTTGTGCTGGTGATTGCCAGTTCGGCTCCTGCAGCAGCAAGGCCTTCTGCCATAGCCATTCCCAATCCGTGGGTTCCGCCGGTAACAACGGCTGTTTTCCCGGATAAATCGAATAAATTCATGTGAAAATTACTTTAGTTCGTTTGTTTTTACGGCATCCATATCGCCGTAATCCATATTTTCCCCTGCCATTCCCCAGATGAAGGTGTAATTGGACGTGCCTACCCCTGAATGGATCGACCATTCGGGAGAAAGGACCGCTTCATTGTTTTTGATAAAGACATGACGGGTTTCCTGAGGCTGGCCCATAAAATGGCTTACCGTCTGCCCTTCTTCCAGGCCGAAATAGAAATAAGCTTCCATTCTTCTCGTATGGGTGTGCGACGGCATGGTATTCCATACACTTCCTTCGTGCAGTTCGGTCATGCCCATCTGCAGCTGGCAGGTTTCCAGTACGCTGTTGACGATCAGTTTGTTGATGGTACGTCGGTTGGCATATTTGTTTTCACCCAATTCTACAATTTCGGCCTCATTTTTTGTAATCTTTTTTGTCGGATAGGGATGGTGTGCCGGTGCCGAATTGAAATAGAAAAGCGTCTGCCCTTCGGATCCATTTTCGAAAACAACGTCTTTTGCTCCTTTACCTATATACAAAGCTTCTTTGTGATTCAGTTCGAAAATTTCACCGTCTACCGTAATTTTTCCGGCTGCTCCTACATTGATGATTCCCAACTCTCTCCGGTCGAGAAAGTGTTCTGCTTTCAGATCATCCGTCGGTTCAAGCTTTAATGCTGTATTTACAGGCATGGCTCCTCCGACAATCATTCTGTCGTACATGGAATAGGTTACCTTGATCTGATCTTCATTAAATAAATCATCGATCAGGAATTCCCTTCTCAGGTCTTCGGTCGTATATTTTTTTACATCTTCCGGATGATGGGCGTAGCGAAACTCTGATTTTGTCATACTCCTTTACTTTCTTTTTTATGGTCTTTAATAAACCCTGTTTAACATTGCGTAATCGATTGCATTAAATTACACTAAAATGACGTAGAAATACTCTTGGGATAAATATAGAATTATTATTTAATCTGTTAACAATAATTTAATTTAAATTTTTAAAACATTGAAATATAAATATTTAAATACAAAAATAAGATTTAAAATTAAAGTAAAGCATAAGTTTAGCCGTTATTTTTTTAACGAAAACAGTATGCAATTCCAAAATTATGAATGAACAGCAGGAAAATGTAATATTTGATTTTAAATAGGTATTTACTAAAAATAACACCGGATTTCTCTATAACCAACAATAAAAGATCATGAAATACATGAATTAAGAAATAGAAAGAAATTTCAATAAAAAAGCTGACAAAAATCAGGAAAAGGACCATATTTTCAATTTTAAGTGGTGATTTAGGGGATTTTTTCACCCGAAAAACCTAGGCGTTTTAAGGAATTTTTAAGCTTTCATATAAGTTGCCAAAGAAAAACTTCTACTAATCCGAATCATTAATCAGTTAAGAATTAAATCCTTTATACAATTAATAATCAATTAATTAATTATTAATTTCGAATTTATATTTTAATTAAATTAATATTAACGGACCTCGAATTAATGAAAAAATAATATTTTTTTCTTTGCGTATTAAAAAATAATATTAGTTTAGAAGCCAGGATATTTGATATGAAAAGTTACGCAATCGATTGCACTCCGGAAAGCGTACTGTTTTTACAAATATTTTGCCACTGAAAACCCAGTAGAATACTTCCAGATCCAACAAAAACAAAGATTGAAAATTTTTCAACCCAAACTAAAACTATAAGGATACAAAATGGATAAAAGAGTACAATCCGTAAAGTGGTTATATTTAACTTTCTTTCTGCTTCCTGTCCTGGCTATGGCTCAGGAAAAAGAAAACAAAAAAGAGAAAGAGACCAATATCGATGAAGTGGTATTGGTGGGCTACACCCGGGTTTCCAAAAAAGACGTTACCAACGCCGTATCTTCGGTAAAAGGAGAAGCCATAAAGGATATGCCATCCAACAACGCTGCAGAAGCCATCCAGGGAAGAATGGCCGGAGTGCAGGTTTCGCTGAGTGAAGGGGCGCCGGGGGCCGATGTGGACATCGTGGTAAGAGGAGGAAACTCCATTACGGGCAGCAATGCCCCGCTATACATCGTAGACGGCGTTCAGATGGACAATGCACTGACGATCCTGTCGCCGAAAGAAATTCAGTCCATCGAAGTTTTAAAAGACGCCTCCTCCACCAGCATCTACGGAGCCAGAGGGGCTAACGGCGTGGTGCTGATTACGACAAAAGGAGGCCGTAAAAGAGCCAAGACTTCCATCAACTACAACGGGTTTTTAGGTGTAAGAAGCATACAGAATACCATTGATGTGCTGGATCCGTATCAATACGTCCTCTATCAATATGAGCTCTACAACAGAGGCGGTGTACAGACGGATATCGATATGTTCAAAAACAGATACGGTACCTATGCCGATCTGGAAAAGTACAAAACCATTAAGAGAAGGGATTGGCAGGATGAAGTTTTCGGAAGGGAGGCCTTCAACTTCACCCATAACCTTTCGGTGACCGGAGGTTCGGACAATTCTTCTTTCTCGCTTTCCCTTAACAACGTACAGGAAGACGGGATCATGATCGGCTCCGGGTTCAAAAGGAATATGGCCAACTTCAAGTATGACTATGAGTTATCCAAGAAAGTAAGCATGACCCTGAATGCCCGCTACAGCCGGCAGACCATTTTCGGAGCGGGGACTTCCTCCACCGGTTCGCAGAGCACCAACCGGTTGAGAAATGCCGTAAGGTACCAACCGTTTGAGGGCGGATCTACCGTGAATGTAGATGACTTCGATCCTTTGTTCGCCAATGAGACCAACCTGGTAAACCCGGTGCTGCTGGCCAACAATGAAGTAAGAGAAAACGGAAGGAACGACCTTCTCCTCAACGGAACGCTTGAATACAAGATTACCAAAGACTTTACTTTCAGAAGTGTCATCGGATATGTTCAGCGGGACGAATTCGTCAATCAATTCTCCGGCCCGATTACCAGCCTTGCCCGGCAGAACAACGACCAGCCGGTGGTTTTCCTGAGCAAAACGCAATCCAGAAGAATCACCAACACCAACACGTTAAACTATAGAAAAACATTCGGAAACCACAAGCTGGACTTACTGGCCGGACAGGAAATCGTAAAAACGGATGCTGAATCGCTGACGATGAATATCAAATGGTTCCCGAAATCCATCAGTGCTGAAGAAGCATTTGCCAATATCCAGGCAGCTTCCCCTCCATCGGGACAGGTACAGGATATTCCGAGGACCAATGTATTGCCGGACCGTCTGGCTTCATTCTTCGGAAGGGCCAATTATATCTTCAGGAACAAATATATCGTAACAGCTTCCATGAGGGCCGACGGTTCCAGTGTATTCGGACCCGGAAACCAGTGGGGGTACTTCCCTGCCGCCTCCGTTGCATGGAAGATCAATGAAGAGAACTTCCTGAAAGACAGTAGAACCATCAGCGAGCTGAAGCTGCGTGCCGGCTACGGGATGTCCGGAAACAACAGGATCGGGGCGTTTTTATACAATACGTTTTTCACGACTTCATCGGATTACGGCTATGCCTTTGGGAGCAATGTAACACCGGGAGCTACAACAGGAAACATCATGTCGAACCCCGGTGTGAAATGGGAATCTTCGGCTTCTAAAAATGCAGGACTGGATTTCGGTTTCTTCAAGGGAAGAATATACGGAACGCTTGATGTTTACCAGACCGATACCAAAGACCTTTTGCTCCTGGCCAAAATCCCGCAGACCTCAGGATACGAATACCAGTACCAGAATTCGGGAAGCACTACCAACAGAGGGATCGAATTTTCTGTAGGAGCATCCGTCATCAATAAGGAAAACTTCAAATGGAACATTGATGCCAACATTTCTTCCAATAAGAATACAATTAAAAGCTTAGGAAACAGTGCTTCTGCAAGTGCCAACTTTTACTACTATCCTTCCGGCTGGCAGAACAACCTGAACGATTTCCTCGTACAGGTAGGCAAACCCGTAGGAACGTACTGGGGATATGTAACGGCAGGAAGATATGAGATCAGCGATTTTGATTATAACGTAACCACGCAGACCTATACCCTAAAATCGGGAGTGCCGAGCTCCGCAGCCGCAGCCAACGGAGCGAAAGCCGTACAGCCGGGTGACCTGAAGCTTCAGGACCTGAACGGTGACGGTGTGATCGACAATAAAGACATGACGGATCTCGGGAATGCCCAGCCTAAGTTCTACGGAGGCTTCAACCAGACATTCCGATACAAAAACTGGGACATGAGCCTGCTGTTCAATTTCTCCGTAGGCAACAAAGTATATAATGCCAATAAGATCGAATATTCTACCCAGTACCTGTACCGGGACAACAACATGCTGGCTGAAGTGGCCGACCGATGGCGATGGTTTGACGATGCCGGAAATAAGGTGAATGACCCGACGGCACTGGCCGCGCTGAATGCCAACACGACGATGTGGACGCCGTCTGCCGGAGCCTATTTCCTGCATTCCTACGCCATTGAAGACGGATCTTTTTTAAGGCTGAATAATCTGACCATCGGATACTCTCTCGGAAAAGATTTTACCAAACAGCTGGGACTTTCCAATTTCAGGCTGTATTTTACAATGAACAATGTATTTACCCTTACCGGATATTCGGGATATGACCCGGAAGCCAATACCAGAAGAAATCCTTTGACCCCGGGCGTGGATTATGCCGCTTATCCGCGAAGCAGATTCATTTTATCGGGTGTTGATATTACTTTTTAAACCTAATCCTATGAAAAAAAATAAATTTTTAGCCATTCTTTTCTCAGTTGCAGGACTGCTTTCCGTAAGCTCCTGCGGTGATTACCTGGATGTAGAAAGCTTATCCAATACTTCGGAAGCACAGCAGTTCGACTCGGCCTCTGATACGTTCTCCGCTCTGGTGGGTGTTTATAATGCGACGATGGGGGACAATACCTACGGCCAGCGAATGAACCTGATCCTTTCTCAGTCGGGAGACGACTTGAGAACTTCGGGAGACTATAATGCCAACGACCGTAGAGGGATCAGCTGTTTTGGGGCCATCCCTACAAATACCGAACTGCTGAGGCCCTTTCTGGATACCTACGCAGGAATCGAAAGAGCCAACCTGGTGATTAAAAACATTCCCATCTCCCCGGTTTACAAAACAGGGTCGGATGCCGACAAAAAATTAATGGACCGGTATCTGGGCGAAGCGCTGACATTAAGAGCGCACTTCTACCACGATCTGATCAAAAACTGGGGCGACGTACCCTTTCAGGATATTCCGTCTTCAGATCTTCCGAGTGTCTATCTTGCCAAAACGGACCGTGATGTGATTTACGATAAAATCCTGGATGATTTGCTGAAAGCGGAAAGTCTCGTGCCATGGAGATCGGAAGGAAGCACAACGGCCCAGAGAATTTCCAAAGCTGCCGTAAAAGGCCTTCGTGCAAGAATCGCACTGGCAAGAGCCGGCTACTCGCTGAGAAGAAGCCCACAGATGATGATGCAGGGTTCCAATCCGCAGAAATATTATCAGATCGCTTACCAGGAATGTAAAGACATCATCAATTCCGGGCAGCACCAGCTGAATCCGAGCTATGAAGGTTTATTCAGGTCTCTGCATACCAACACGCCGGACGCCACCAATGAAATCATCTACTCGATCGGCGCATTCGGAGGAAACTCGAGAACCGACAGTAAAATAGGATATTACAACGGACTGAGACATGATGATACCGACTGGAAATCTTCCGGAGGGATCAGTGCCATTCCGGTATACTTCTATGAATTTACCAAATATGACCTGCGAAGGGATGTCAACATTGCGATCTTCAGGGTGAATACATCAAAACAGGAAGAACTTCAGACTTCTATCAACTGGAATGACGGAAAATTCAGGAAATCATGGACTTCCATCACGGGAACTTCCCAGAATTTAGGGATCGACTGGCCTTTGCTGAGGTATTCCGATATTCTGCTGATGTTTGCCGAGGCAGACAATGAAATCCATAACGGGCCGTCGCAGGAAGCGGTTAATGCCGTAATGGCCGTAAGACAAAGAGCCTACGCCGGAAACCTGGGACAGGTGGGAACCATCCCGACCGATAAACCCGGATTCTTTAATTATATCGTAAAAGAAAGACAACTGGAATTCGGTGGCGAAGGACTCAGGAAATACGATCTCATTAGATGGAACCTTCTGGAAACGAAGATCAATGAAACGAGGACAAAGCTTACCCAGTTTATGAACGGTACCGGTGCCTATGCCAATGTTCCGGAATATATTTTCTATAAAAAAGTAGCATACAACAAAGATAAAACCGCCCAGCAGAATGTTTCGGATATCGATTTCTTTACCACAACCGGAACAGCGAAAGCAGATATCTTCTACAGCCCGAACCAGAGTGTCGCTACCCCTTCCGGCTATACGAAAGTCAACTGGAGGCTGGCCATGACGCAGCCTTACATCAGCGGCGATCCGGTGAAGAGCTACGCGTATTATTTCCAGGCCAACAGAAAGGAACTGCTGCCGATTGCATTGGATGTCATTAACTCCAATTATAACTTAACCCAGGACTACGGATACTAGATCCATTTACATTCATATCAGAAATACAGGCTTCCTCCCAACAAGAGAAGTCTGTATTTTAACTAAAAAAATTTCAATGAAAACTTCCGTTTTTCTTAAAAAGGTAAACTTTTTTTCAATATTCTTGATGGTGTGGCTGAGCCTGCTTTCTTTTAAAACCAATGATAAGACCATCGTGGTTTCAAAAGACGGAAAAGGCAATTTTACAACGGTACAGCAAGCTATCAATGCTGTTGAAAACAATGTTCTCACCAGAACAAAAATTTTTATAAAAGCCGGAATTTACAAAGAAAAAATCACCATTCCTGCAGAAAAAGGACCTCTAATACTGGAAGGGGAAAACTCCGAGGCAACAATAATCACCTATGATGATTTTGCGTCTAAAAAGAATGCGGAAGGAAAAGAAATCGGAACCACCAATTCTGCCACCGTTTTTATTTATTCCAATCATTTTACGGCGAAGAATATTTCCTTTCAAAACAGTTCGGGTCGCGTCGGCCAGGCGGTTGCCGTACTCACGGCGGGAGACCGGATGATTTTTGAAAACTGCCGGTTCCTGGGAAACCAGGATACCCTTTATCTGAAAGGTGTTCAGGATTCCCTGGACAAAACCCGGCCTTCCAGAAACTATTTTAGAAACTGCTACATCGAAGGCACCACCGATTATATTTTCGGGGCCGGGACTGCAGTTTTTGAAAACTGCACCATCTACTCAAAAGAAACGGCAAGCTATGTAACTGCTGCTTCTACCCCACAGGAAAACGAATTCGGTTTTGTGTTCATTAGTTCTAAAATCATCGGGAATGCAAAGGAAAGTTCGGTGTACCTGGGCAGGCCCTGGAGGCCTTTTGCAAAAACGGTTTTTATAGATTGTGAAATGAATGCATCCATAAAACCGGAAGGCTGGCACAACTGGAGCAAGCCGGAAGCTGAAAAGACCACCTTCTATGCTGAGCTGGGTTCAAGAGGTGCCGGAGCGGACGTTTCAAAACGGATCTCCTGGTCCCATCAACTGAATAAAGCGAAAAGAAAAAAATATACCGCAGAAAACGTCCTGAAAGGAAAGGACAACTGGAACTTTAGACCACATTTAAAATAAAAATACTTTAACACATGAGTCACATAAGATTTTTTAGGTAGCTGGGCGTAGCCGAAGCCTGCATATTTCAGAGCACATAAGATTAAAAAATCTTTGATTTTTTAATGAGCGCCATATTTTGGGAAATTCGGCGGTTGAGGCACCCGAAGCCACCCTGAACTTCAGTTATGATTAAATATAAATGAGCATTTTTCAGTCATGAAGAAAAATTTAACCCAACTTTTAACTGCCGGAATTCTGTACAGCATTTCAAATGTTGTTGCGGCGCAGGAAGTACCCGGTTTTCCGGGTGCCGAAGGGTTTGGGAAATATACTTCGGGAGGACGCGGCGGAAAGGTTTATACGGTAACCAAATTATCGGATGATGGCTCGGAAGGAACGTTGAGATATGCTCTGAATCAGAAAGGCCCAAGGTATATTGTATTTAAGACCGGCGGAACCATTTACCTGGAATCCCCGCTGAAAATAAGGGATGGCCATGTAACAATCGCCGGACAAACCGCTCCGGGGGATGGGATTACCGTTGCCAATTATGAAACTTTTATCGCTGCAGATAATGTCATTATCCGTTATCTCCGGTTCAGGATGGGCGACCTGAAAAAATTCGAGGGAGATGCGCTGGGCGCACGCTTCATTAAAAACCTGATGGTCGATCACTGCTCGATGAGCTGGGCTACCGATGAAACTGTTTCCATTTATGCCAACGAAAATACAACACTGCAATGGTGTATCATTTCGGAGAGCCTGAGAAACTCGGTACATCAGAAAGGCAGTCACGGCTACGGCGGAATTGCAGGAGGAAAAAATGCTTCTTTTCATCATAACCTTTATGCGCATCACGACAGCAGGAATCCGAGATTGGGAGAATATGCAGGCAGCCAATTTGCCCTGACCGACCTCACCGATTTCAGGAACAATGTGATCTACAACTGGGGACACAACAGCCTCTACGGCGGCGAAGGCATGAACGTAAACATTGTCGGCAATTATTACAAGCCCGGGCCCGCAACCAAAACAAAACAGCGGATCGTTGCCATCGATAAAAATGAAAACCCGCAAGCCGAGGTCTATAACCGGTGGGGAAAATATTATATCCATGGAAACGTCATCGAAGGAAACCCGGAAATTTCAGAAGACAACTGGGAACAGGGGGTCTTTGCCCAGATGAAACCTTCCTATAACCTGACGGGAAAAGATAAAAATTCGATCAGGATGACCCGTCCGCATGATATGCGGAACAACGTCACCACAGATTCCCCGGAAAACGCTTATGAAAAAATCCTACGGATCGGCGGGGCAAGCCTGGTAAGAGATGCAGTGGATCTTCAGGTTCTGAAAGACGTAAAAAGCGGAAACTATATGCACAAAGGTTCAAACGGAAGTACCAACGGAATCATCGACTCCCAAAAGGATGCCGGTGGATTTCCGGAACTCAGACAAGGAAGCCTGCTCCCCGATTCCGATAACGACGGAATGCCGGATGAATGGGAAATTAAAAACGGACTAGATGCCAATAAGGATGATGCCAACGGGCGGAAGCTGAATAAAAATTACGACAATATTGAAGTTTATTTTAATGAACTTGTTGAAAAAATTACCGACTGTCAATAAAAGCTGATCACCATGAAAACTTTTAAATAAATGATCCAATGAAAAATAATATGAAGCGGAATGTATTTAAAATCATCGGTACCGGGGTCTTGCTGAGCACAACTCCATTGCCGGCTCAGAGCTCTGTCATCGAAAACATCAGTAAGAACCCGAAGGCTCCGTTTTCTTATGCCGAACTTTCGGTAAAGGAAGGGGGAAAATGGGAAGGCGATAAATACGTCGGCGGAAATTTTAAGAATGTTCAGGAACTGACTCTTCCTGAATCCCACACCGACCACTCTACCTATATCCGTTATGAAGGAATCGGCTTGGAAAACAACAGGATCGGCTACCGGCTGTATCTCGACTGGCGAAACGCTACCGATATTTTTGGTAAAAAAGTCAATACCCTGGTTTTACCGGAGGTCGGCAAAGACGGTTTTGAATCCTACCATCATGATGCGCCGTGGGGACAGGACATCCTGAAATCCGGCCGGACGATCGGTATCGGTTCTTACGGAAGGTACGATGAGCAGAACGATTATGTAGAAACTTTCAAAACCGTAAAAAACACGACGGCCAGAGTAGGTAACGAAAAGGAACTTTCGTATGCTACCATTAACTATAAGGGATGGAAAACCTGGGGCGATGCCATCGATCTGGATTCGAGGCTGACGATCTTTAACCGAGACCGTTTCGTAAAGGTGGATTTAAACCTTAGCAATTCCATTTCAGGATTATGTACCGGAATTGTTGCTTTTAAAAACATCCCGGTAAAACAGGCCATCAGCAAAAATAAAAAATGGGCATACCTTGCCACTTACGGCAACCAGACCGAAACCAAAAAAGATGACAGTCTGGGCATGGCGGTCTTCTACCCTATCGACACTTTCGATAAATATGTAAAGACCAAATCTACCCACACCATCGTTTTTAAGAAAACGAAAGAGGTATCCTATTATTTTTTAGCTGCCTGGTCGATGGAACCCAACGGACTGGCCACAGAAGAATCTTTTTACCGGGATCTCGACCAGAAACTGGAAGCTTTAGATAACAACAACCAACTTTAAAATCAGGCGATATGAATTTCATCAGTCATCACATCAAATTACTGGCGTTTGCTGCTTTAGGTTCAGGAATCTTCCTGTCCTGTGCCCAATCGAAAATAGCGCTTCAGGCACAAGCGGAAACCTCCGGCCGGCAATCCGGAAAAATAGTCCCGGCCAACCTGAAATGGTCCGAAAGAATGATGCTTTCTGAAATGCACCGCTTTCCGGAATCATGGATGCTGGATTTCAGCAAAAGCCCGAAATGGACCTATCCTTCAGCCATTGTCCTGGACGGAGCCGAGCAGTTATACGCCAAAACAGGCAAAAAAGAATATTACGATTACATCAGCGATTTCGGTGGAAAGCTGGTGCAAGAAGACGGAACCATTCTGACCTATGAACTCGAAAAATACAACATCGACCTTCTTAACAGCGGAAATGTTCTCCTTTACCTCTACGAAAAAGAGAAAAAAGAAAAATACCTGAAAGCCCTTCAGACCCTCCGCCGGCAGATCGACGGGCAGCCGAGGACAAAAGAAGGTTCTTTCTGGCACAAAAAAATATACCCATACCAGGTGTGGCTGGATGGACTGTATATGGGAATGCCCTTCTACACGCATTATACCCACGATTTCAGCAAAGGAACCGAAGCCACGAAAGCGTATGACGACATCATGTTCCAGTTCGATTCGGTACAAAAAAACCTTCTGGACAAAAAAACAGGACTTCTCTACCACGCCTGGGACGAAAGCAGAAAAGAAGCCTGGGCAGACAAACAGACCGGGCTTTCCCCGAATTTCTGGGGACGGGCAATGGGCTGGTACGGCATGGCCATGGTGGACGTGCTGGATTACCTGCCGCAGAACCATCCGGGCAGGGCAAGGCTGATTTCCTATCTCCGGTCCTATGCGGATGCCATCATCAAAGTTCAGGATAAAGACAACGGGCTTTGGTACCAGGTGCTGGATAAGCCTTTGGAAAAAGGAAATTATACTGAAGCAACAGCTTCTGCGATGTTCGTTTATACCATGATCAAATCGGTGAACAAAGGTTATCTGCCGAAATCCTATAAAGCCTATGCCAAAAAAGGATACGACGGAATCATTGAAAACCTGATTACGGTAGATCACAATGGCGTGGTGAACTTAAATAAATGCTGTGCGGTTGCCGGCCTGGGCGGAAAACCATACCGCGACGGATCGTATGAATATTACGTCAATGAAGAAATACGCTCCAACGATGCGAAAGGAACAGGACCGTTCATTCTCGCCAGCCTGGAGTTTGAGAAATAATGTTGATCGATTATTTTATAGGGTAATCAATTAAAGAAGGTTCATGACAATTAATTAAAATCAACGCATTGATTTTTTATGAAGAGAAAAATTTTAAATATAACAGCCTTCATGCTGGTCTCAGCAGCTTCAGTATCCCTGAACGCACAGGAACAACCGTATGTTTCTGAAGTATGGACGGCCGACCAGGGAAAAACCTATAAAAACCCGGTCCTGTATGCAGACTACTCCGATCCGGATGCGATCCGCGTGGGGGAAGATTATTACATGACCGCTTCCAGCTTCAATGAGGCACCGGGACTTCCGATTCTCCATTCCAAAGATATGGTGAACTGGAAACTGGTGAATTATGCCGTTACGGATGTCCTGCCCAACGATTATTTTTCTGTTCCGAAACGAGGCGACGGCATCTGGGCACCCAGCATCCGTTTTCACAAAGGGGAATTTTATATTTACTGGGGCGATCCCGATTTTGGGGTGTATATGGTGAAAACCAAAGACCCGCTTGGCCAATGGGACAAGCCGGTACTCGTCATGGAAGGCAAAGGACTGATCGATGCCTGTCCGTTCTGGGACGAAGACGGGAATGCTTATCTGGTCCACGGTTGGGCCGGAAGCCGGGCCGGCGTAAAAAGTCTGCTGACGCTCAACCGGATGAATCCGGAAGGCACAAAAGTACTCGATAAGGGAATTCATGTCTTTGACGGTCACGACGCACATCCAACGGTGGAGGGCCCGAAAATGTACAAAAGAAACGGCTACTATTATATTTTTGCCCCGGCCGGCGGCGTAGCCACGGGATGGCAGCTGGTATTACGATCAAAAAATATTTACGGCCCTTACGAAGAAAAAATCGTCCTTGAACAGGGTTCGACAAAAATCAATGGGCCGCACCAGGGCGCGTGGGTCGATACGCCTTCGGGGGAAAACTGGTTCTATCATTTCCAGGATGTGGATGCCGGCGGACGAGTGGTTCACCTGCAGCCGATGAAATGGGAAAAAGACTGGCCGGTCATAGGGACCGATAACAATAAAAACGGTATCGGCGAACCGGTACTTGCCTATAAAAAACCCGATGTCGGTAAAACCTATCCGACCGTTACACCGGCGGAAACCGATGAATTCGACGGCAAAAAACCGGGACTGCAATGGCAATGGAGCGCCAATGAAAATATCGTCTGGTCTTCCAAGCTTCCCAGGCAGCAATTTTTACGGTTATTTTCAATGAAAGTGCCTGAAGGGGAAAGGAACCTCTGGAATGTCCCGAACCTTTTAACCCAGAAATTCCCGGCTCCGGATTTTGCAGCCTCTACCAAAGTGAAGCTGATCCCGGAAGAGGCCAAAGAAGGAAAAACCGCCGGATTGCTGGTGATGGGCATGGATCATCAGTCCATTGTGATTACCAATAAGCCCGACGGATTCTATCTTCAGGTAAGACGGGCCGAAAAAGCGGACAGAGGCGGCGAGGAAAAAATCCTGTTTGAAACCCGGCTGAAAGGCAATGAAGTCTATTTAAAAGTCAATGTAAACGAACCGAACGGCAGATGCCGGTTCAGCTACAGCGAAAACGGAAAAGATTTTATAAAGACCGGCGATGTTTTCCAGGCCAGACCCGGGAAATGGATCGGCGCTAAAGTGGGCCTTTACAGCATCAGCATGGCAAAAGCCCCGCGCGGTGGCTATGCGGATTTCGAGTGGTTCAGGATTACAAAAAATAATGATTGATTAAAACAAGGCATGAATACCTTTATGACTAAAAAAATATACTATATCGTTCCATTTTTGTCTGTTGTTCTGCTGCTGTCGGCATGCCGGTCACAAAACAGTGTTCAGAAAACAATAGAGAAACGTGACAAAAAGATCACTCATGTTTTCCTGATCGGCGATTCCACAATGGCAGATTATACCGGGGATTACGAGCCGGGAAAGGATTATTTGAAGGTCCGGTATCCGATTACCGGATGGGGCCAGGTATTTCAGCCGTTCTTTGTAAAAGACAGCCTGGCTTCCCTGAAACCTGCTATCGAAACCGATTCCGTACAAGTGATCGACAAAGCACATGGCGGCAGGAGCACCCGTACTTTTTTCCAGGAAGGAAGATGGCGGCAGGTATATGAGCAGCTGCAGCCCGGAGATTATGTCATCATGCAGTTCGGGCACAACGACAGTTCCGAAAAACATCCGGACCGTTACGTCAACATTCAGGGGTACAAAGAATTTTTGCGCCTGTTCGTCAGCCAGACACGGCAGAAAGGAGGAAATCCCGTGATCCTGACACCCGTTGCCCGAAATTACCCGTGGAAAGACGGCAGGCTGGAAAATGTACACGGCGACTACTGGAAGGCACCTGCCGAAGTAGCCGTGGAAATGAATGTTCCCTGCATTGATCTGAACAGGCTTTCCATGGAATACTTTACTGAAAAAGGACAGGATTTTACCACCAGTCATTATTTCATGAACCTCCCGGCCCATACTTACGAAGCCTATCCGGAAGGCCAGAAAGACAATACCCACTTCCAGCCGGAAGGCGCAAAAGCCGTCGCAGCTATCGTTTACCGTGAATTAAAAAAAATACTCAGCACCCAAAAAAAATAAAATGAAGAAGTCTTTTAAAGTGATAGGATTGGCAACAGCCCTGCTATTTTCAACACAGGTATTCGCCCAGAATATAGATCTTTATAAAAATATTGAATTTAAAATGTCGAAGGTAGCGGAAACTTCTTTTCCTGCCAACAGGGTCTCCATTATCCAGTTCGGCGGTGTGGCCGGCGGCATTGTAAAGAACACCGAAGCTTTCAGAAAAGCGATTGACGCCCTGAGCAAAAAAGGCGGCGGGAAGCTGGTGGTGCCCCGCGGCATGTGGCTCACGGGGCCGATCGAGC
Source organism: Chryseobacterium sp. SN22 (assembly GCF_008329705.1). Taxonomy (GTDB): domain Bacteria; phylum Bacteroidota; class Bacteroidia; order Flavobacteriales; family Weeksellaceae; genus Chryseobacterium. The sequence continues at coordinate 19,981 of NZ_VTSX01000022.1, forward strand.
TGAAAAGCAACATCAACCTTCATGTGGAAGAAGGGGCTTTTATTATATTCAGCAAGGATAAAGAAGATTATCCTTTGGTGGACGTAAGTTTTGAAGGCCTGAATACCATCCGTTGCCAGTCGCCGATTTCTGCGAAAAATGCAACCAATATTGCCATTACGGGAAAAGGAGTGATCGATGGCAGCGGTGATGCCTGGAGGGCCGTAAAAAAAAGTAAGGTCTCGGAATCACAGTGGAAGGAGATCACCGCATCCGGCGGAATCCTTTCTTCTGATGGTAAAAACTGGTATCCTTCTGAAAGTTATAAAAAAGGATTGGAAAGCAGTTCCAATTTCAATGTTCCCGATAAGATTTCCAAAGACCAGCTGGTAACGGTGAAAGATTTCCTCCGTCCGGTGATGGTGAGCCTGGTAGGCTGCGACAAAGTCCTGCTCGACGGCCCTACCTTTCAAAACTCACCGGCCTGGAACCTCCACCCGCTGATGTGCTCGAATGTTATTCTGAGAAATCTGACGGTAAGAAACCCATGGTATTCGCAGAACGGCGACGGGGTCGATCTTGAATCCTGCAAAAACGTGCTGATCTATGACAACAGCTTTGATGTGGGCGACGATGCCATCTGCATTAAATCCGGGAAAGATGAGGACGGAAGAAAAAGAGGGATGCCTACGGAAAATGTGATTATTAAAAACAACGTGGTCTATCACGGCCACGGAGGGTTTGTCGTAGGCAGCGAAATGTCCGGAGGTGCCCGGAACATCCACGTTTCCGACTGTACATTCATCGGGACGGATATCGGATTAAGATTCAAAACCACCCGCGGAAGAGGTGGCATTGTAGAAAATATTTATATTAAAAATATCGACATGATCAACATTCCGACCCAGGTTATCGGCTTCAATATGTTTTACGAAGGCGCTTCCCCGGTACTGGAAGACGGTCAGAAGAAAGAAGGCAATAAAGCGCCCGAAAAGACTTATCCGGTAACCGCAGAAACTCCGGTATTCAGGAATATCTTCTTTAAAAACATCACTGCCGTGAATTCCGATGAAGCGATTACCTTATTCGGACTGGCGGAAATGAACCTTAAGAATATAGTGATTGAAGATTCGCAGTTTGACACGAAAAAAGCCTTAACCATTGTGGATGCAGACGGAATCCGGCTGAAAAATGTGAAGCTGAAATATTCCGAAGGAACAGGAGCTACGGTTTACAACAGCAAGAACATCGATCTTTCCACCGTGAAATTTGAATCCGCCAACAAACCGTATGTTAAAGTTTTAGGAAATAAAACAACAGCCGTATTGCTTCCAAAAGAAGTAATTGCTGATAAAAGTTCATTTTCGATCGGGACCGATGTTACTAAAAATGCAGTTCAATAAAAACTCCAGAACGGATGATTTTTAACGCAAGACTTACTTATATTTCTGTTTTTTTTATGGGAACACTGGCATTCGGGCAGATACAACGTCCGAATGCCACTCCCTATACCAACGAAGCCACGTTTGAAAAGTTCAAAAAGAAATATCCTTTTGTCACTCCCATCGACCGGCCGGTGCCGCAAAACATCAGCATCGATCAGGATGTGGAATATGCCAGTATCAACGGGCTCTCCTTAAAAGCCGATGTCTATTATCCTAAGGGCCGTTCCGGAAAAGATCCCGGCATAGCGATGGTCCATGGCGGCGGATGGATTTCGGGAAGTAAGGAAAACGAAAAATTCATGGCGATGGAGCTGGCATCAAAAGGCTATGTGGTCATCGCGGTCGGTTACCGGCTGGCAGATGTGGCGCCGTATCCTGCCGGAGTGAAAGATATCGAAACCGGCATTGAATGGCTGAAGAAAAATCACCGGAAATATGGTCTGAACAAAAGGAAAATAGCCGTTTTGGGAGAATCAGCAGGCGCACAGATCGCCACGCTGGTCGGGGTGAGATCCGGGAATAAGATCCGCGCCATTGTGAATGTAGACGGAATTGTTTCCTTCATTCACCCGGAAGCGGAAGAAAGTACCTATGCCGCTTACTGGCTGGGCGGGGACCGGACGGTCAATCTAAAAAACTGGACCGAAGCATCACCACTGGAATACGTAGATAAAAATACAGCACCTACCCTGTTCATTAACAGTTCGCTGCCACGCTTCCATGCCGGCCGGGACGATATGATGAAAAAGCTGAAAAGTTTAAATACCTACACGGAAGTTCATGAAATCAAAGACACGCCGCATTCATTCTGGTCGGCAGAACCCTGGTTTACGGAAACTCTGAATATCACCGTACATTTTTTAAATAAGGTTTTAAAATAATTAATTTATTTTTAAATGAAAAGATTTAGTCATGAAATATAAGATGAATATGGTAAAACAACCCCTCAGCTCATGAAAAAACTATTGGTCATATTTTTCGTTTCAATCATCAATTTCCTCTTCGCAGGAAATGATCCCTATGTAAAAATAACGGTCGCCCAGGACGGAAGCGGGGATTTCACTTCCATTCAGAAAGCCGTCAATTCCATCCGCGATTTGGGTCCTGCAGAAGCATTGGTTTTCATCAGATCCGGAACCTATAAAGAGAAAGTCGTGATACCGTCTTCAAAACATAAGATTACCCTCGAAGGCGAAAATAAAGAAACGACCATTATTACCAACAATGATTTTTCCGGAAAACCGGATGCGTTTAATGAAAAAATGACAACCTTCAATTCCTATACGCTGCTGGTAATGGGCGATGATATTACGATCCGGAACCTGACGGTCCGGAATACTTCTTGTAATGAGGGACAGGCCGTTTCCCTGCATGTGGAAGGCGATCGCTTCATAATGAAAAATTCAAAAATTCTGGGCTGTCAGGATACTCTATATGCTGCCACCAACCACAGCCGGCAGTACTTTGAAAACTGCTACATCGAAGGGACAACAGATTTTATTTTCGGACAGGCGACTGCTGTTTTTAAAAACTGTACGATTAAAAGCCTGGCCGATTCATACATTACCGCTGCGGCAACGGAATCCGACCGGCCTTACGGATTTGTCTTTTTCGACTGTCAGCTGATTGCCAAAGAGGGTATAACTAAAGTCTATCTGGGAAGACCCTGGAGACCGTATGCGAAAACAGTCTTTATCAATACCGAAATGCAAAAACACATCCTGCCTGAAGGCTGGAATCCGTGGAAAGGCGACAAAATGTTTCCTGATAAAGAAAAAACCGCCTATTATGCAGAATACGGAAGCAAAGGCGAAGGCGCAAACAATAGGAAAAGGGCAAGCTGGTCTCATCAGCTCACGGGAAAAGAACTGAAAAACTATACCCTTAAGAAAGTCCTGAACGGTTGGATCCCTGAATTGAATGATAAATAATTGCTAAAATGATCTCCGTTTACAACGTATTTTAATAATGCTAGAAAACAGGCAGTTAACGACCGGCCGCATTTAAATTAATGAACATCAAGTATACAAACAATGAATAAACAATTAAGTGTTCTTCTACTCTTTCTTTACTGGTTTGCTTTTGCACAGCAGAAACCGGTGTTATTCCTGATCGGCGATTCGACAATGGCCAATAAAGAAAACCCGGATAAAAACCCGGAACACGGCTGGGGACAGGTGTTGCCTCAGTTTTTAACCGCCGGTATCGATATTCGGAACCATGCCGTGAACGGCAGAAGCTCCAAAAGCTTCAGGACTGAAGGACGGTGGGCTGCTGTAGAGAAGCAACTGAAAAAAGGTGATTTTGTGATCATTGAATTCGGACACAACGACCAGAAACTGAAAGATTCTACCAAATTTACGAATCCGTACACCCAATACAGGGCAAATCTGGAAAGATATGTGAATGAGACCAGAGCTAAAGGAGCTATTCCAATTCTGATGACATCGATTGTGAGGAGAAACTTCAACGAAAACGGGGTCCTGATCGACACCCACAAAGAATACCCTTTGGTTGTAAGAATGGTGGCCAATGACCTGAAAGTTCCGTTTGTGGATATGCAGTTGCTGACCGAACAGATGGAAATTTCCTATGGTCCTGAAAATTCGAAAAAGCTCCACCTGCATTATAAAGAAGGCGAAAATCCGTACTACCCAAAAGGTAAAGAGGATGATACGCATCTGTCAAAGCCAGGAGCAGAAGCAGTAGCCAAACTGGCGGTAAAAAACCTGAAAACAATGAAAACAGGACTGGAGAAATACATTAGATAATGTCCCAGAGATTCTGCAGGTTTTTAAGATGACGGCGTGGCTTCGGCTCCGCTCAGCCGTCGGGGCAGCATTTAAGTGTAATGCCCATGAAAATCTTGATTTTTCTTCTGATATGCCCTAAAATGTTTCAAAGCTTCCGATTAATCTGATGGGCCTTATGTGTTTAAAACATTTAATTAGTAAAATATGAATTTCAAAAAACAACCTTTCTTCAACGGCAATTCCGGTTGGGAAGAACTGGGCGGTGGTGTTTCACGGCAATTTGTCGGCTACAATTCCCAGATCATGATGGTGATTGTAAAATTTGAAAAAGAGGCGGTCGGTGCGCTGCACCAGCACTTCCATTCGCAGATTACCTATGTGGCGGAAGGAATATTTGAGGTGACGGTTGACGGTGAAACAAAGATCCTTCGGAAAGGCGACGGATTTTTCGCACAACCCAACATTTTCCATGGGGTAAAATGCCTGGAATCGGGACAGCTGATCGACTCGTTTGCTCCGTTCAGGGAAGATTTTGTAAAAGACAAATAGGCTGGAAGAGAGGTGCTGGAGGCTGGAAGTTTTTTCCGTAAAGCAATAGTAATTTCAGCGCCAGATATGTTGGCTAAGATCTATTAAGGGTTCAGGACAACAAGTTGCCACTCGAATTTAAGCCCGCACTTTCATGAGATCAGCTTGCTGATCCACTCTTCGCTCCCTTAGCATAGGAAACATTTATACTAAGCTTTGCGTTAAAATTACAGCCTTGTTAAATTTAAAAACAAATTAGAGAATTTTTCCGATAAAAATACAGCAGTAATTTCAACGTAGATATATAGGGTTATGCCCTATTTTAGGAAGCAAAGCAAATGAATTGCTGCACGAAACCGACCGTATAGTTATCGTACCGTATCATCAGATCATTTAGATGGCAGGTCTCTTGTGCTTTGTTCTAAGAAGTTTTAAATCGGAAACTCTATATTAAAAATTGCAGTCGTGCAAAACGCAGATTAAATACATCCGGAATTTATTAGATGATTGACTTTCTTGCTAAAAAAACCTTACATTTTAATCATCTTATAAATTTTAACCAATTTAATAATTTTATAATTAAAATATAACCATATATAATTAAATAAATATTTTAAGTGTCAAATTAATAAATTTAAACTCTAATCAAATAACAATAGTATTATGAAGGAAAATTTCAAAGTCTCATTCTTAACAGTTGCACTCAGTGCCGCTTTTTTCATGGCCTCCTGTGGACAGGAAGACATCCAAACCGGGTTATCAGGGGATCTTAGTGAACAGAATTTTAAAAGAGAAACGGCGGCATTGGGCGATTGTACGGCTCCCGGATGGGCTTCCCGGAACGGCGGAACCACCGGCGGCGGAACGGCGGCGGAAACTACGGTAACCACCTATGCCCAATTGAAAGCGGCCATCGAAAATACTTCGGTAAAAGTCATCAGGGTATCTGGTACGATTAGCATTACCACACGCTTATCTTTCCAGGACCAGACCGGAAAAACCATTTACGGGGCCAGCGGTGCCCGGCTGGTATCTACCAATCAGACCAAAGACGGATCCGGCATCATCAACATCAAAAGATGCAACAACATCGTGATCCGGAATCTTATTTTTGAAGGGCCCGGTGCTTACGATACCGACGGCTGGGACAATGCCATCCTCGATGACTGCCGGAACGTCTGGATCGACCATTGCGAATTCAGGGACGGCGTGGACGGTAATTTCGACATCAAAAACAAATCGGATTATATCACGGTTTCCTACACCAAGTTCCACTACCTGAAAACCCCGAAAGCAGGCGGTCCCGGCGGAACAGATGACCATCGGTTCTCCAACCTCATCGGTTCCGGCGACGGTGCCACTGCCGATGCCGGAAAACTGAACGTTACCTTTGTACGCTGCTGGTGGGCTCCCGGATGCAGGGAACGGATGCCGAGGGTACGCTATGGGAAAATCCATGTCCTGAACAGCTACTTCAACAGTTCCGTAAGCAACAAATGCATCGCTGCCGGGATGAAGGCCGATATCCTGGTGGAAAGGAATGTTTTTGAAAATGTAAAGAACCCGATCAGCCTGGAAGCTGGTCTTACAGCCGTTACCCAGACCGGAAACAGCTTCGTGAATGTTACCGGCAATACTTCGGGAAACGGAACGGCATTTACACCGCCCTACAGCATCAGCAAGTTGAACGTTGCCGACGTAAAATCGGATGTCACCGCCAATGCCGGGGCTACCCTGAGCGGTAATGTCTGCCCTTCATTATAAAATAAACAAGAAACCGGGAATTCCCGGTTTCTTGTTCTGTCCATCAACATATACATGCCGGATAAAGAAGCTGACTGCCGTGCGACGGAAAGCACGAAATTTTTTTTAAAAATCTTTGATTTTTTATACTGTCTGATTTATTGAATGTACATCCGGTGGCTGAGACCCTCGAAGCCACGTTGTTATCCGTGAAAAATCCGTGCAGTCCGCGGAAGATTCTTACCGTAAAAAACACATTAATCAGAAATTTTATTTTTCTCCAGCCATTTCGGGTATTCTTTGCTGATCAGCTTCTGGGCAAAATCGCCGAACCAGCTGTAGCCGTTTCTGCGCTCTTCGGAAACTTCGTTGTAATTGTATTTGACGCTTCCGTCACGGTCTCCGAACAGCGGTCGGTTATCGTGAATGTCGTAAAACCTTGCCCAGATCACGGAGTTTTTGTTTTCTGCCAGAATCCTGACCGTTTTTCCATTCTGCTTGGCAATCTCGTAGCTGTAGCCTTCAATATCATGTTCCTGAAACCACTGAACGGCAGCTTTCACCGACTTTTCAATTTCCTGATTTACGGGCTGCATCATCAGGAATCGTACAATCCCCACAGATTCAGCGGTGGCGAGAGAAACCGGTTCAAATGCCCGGGCCTTCTCCGGCTGCAGGGTAATTTCGTTATACTGATCTGCCCAGATGGAAGGCTTTCCATTCTGCAGAACCTGTGTTTTTAGGATACATGCAATTCCTTTTTTCACGGCATTCTTAGACTTCTGCTTTAATTTCTCATCAACGGCAGCAAAATCACTTTTTCCTTCGGCGACATTGTATAGAACCGTTAAAGCATTCACCATGGCATTGTCATTAAAGGTCACCTGTTTCCTGTAGAGACTTGTATTCGGATAATATTGGGGAAATCCCCCGTTATCATACTGCATGGACAGAAGGTAACGGATTCCTTTTTCAGCCGCTTTCAGATAATCGGGATTTTCTGTTGCGGAATAAGCCTTTATCAGAGCGTTGATCTCACGGGAAGTCGCATTGTTATCGATGGTCGCATGGTCATCGCCGGTCGATTTTATTTTTCGCAGGAGGCTTTTATCAACCGGTAAGCTGTAATTAACCACCGATTTATCATCCAGCTGTTTGCCCCATCCGCCATTAGGCAGCTGATACAGCAGGATTTTTTCGGCCAGCGAATCTTTCTTTTCCTGGGCGGACATAGGTATCGTCCACAATCCCAGGACAAGGGCAGAGATATTCAGTTTCATGAGTTTATTATTTAACTTTAACAATGAGAGGATGGCGGATGATCTCAGCCTGCTTTTTCAGTAGGTTTTCCCAATCCTGCTTCGTCCGGACCCGGCCGCTTTTCTGCCAGGCAAATCCGGCGTAATACACTAATTTTTTATGAGGTCCGGTGATGACCAGAAGGTTGCTTTCGTCCGGAACGTCCGACCTGAAAACGATTGATTTTTCAACGATATCTGGATCCATAACCAGCCCTTCGCCTACAAAAGCATCATCGATTTTTTCCCAGTGGAGATAATATCCGTTCTTATCATTTAACAGAGCTTCGCCCTCGTTCTTGTGCAGGGTAATTCCTACCGCATAGTTCGGGACCGGCCTGTCAGATTCAAAATCCGATTCAAATCTTGAAAAATCTGATCCGAGATCTAATGAAATTCTTTTGGTCTCTTTCACCCCAAAATCACTCCACGGTTGGTAAATCAGTTCAAAAACGGTCCGCAAAGGGCCTTCGGCAATGGTTTTGGAGGAAACGAAATTCCGGGAGACCTGAAGCTTCCTGTTTACCCATATTCCGATACCGCCTGTTCCTCGGCTGTTTCCGACATGGTAAGGATCATACCCCTCGCCTCTTGAGTCTCTATGGTAATACATCGGGTCCGTAAGATAACCTTTGTACCATTTGTTGATGACCGGCAGTTCGGTTCTCTTCAGCCATATATCGACACCGCTGGAGAGCGTGCTGCTTTTTATTCCCTGCAAGGCTTCCTGCTGGCCTTTCGGGCCGTACACCCGGAAGGCTACCCGGTCATTTTCCCAGGCATAATCATCTGCCCTTTCCGGAACAAGCCTGGAATAAGCAGAAACTTCAGAATTCGGAATCCCGGTCTTAGGGTCTGCAAGAATGTTATAAACAGCTGTCTTCCCTGCATCTACCGTTGCCTGGAAAAGCAGTTCATCACTTTTACCGTCGCCATTGTTATCTACCCACTGTATGATGAGAGGATTTCCTTTCATATCCTTCATCCTTAAATCGGCTTCCTTATTCTCCATTAAAAATGATTTCAACTGAGAAATTGGAATACCCACCACTTCCTTTCTGGAAAAATGTAAAGGATTATTTACCTGGACCATTTTCTGCGCACTGATGAACTTTATGCAACCGATTGCACAAGTAATGCCCAAAAAAGAATTTTTAACTGTAATCATAATTGTATCAGCTGGGTTCGTCTTCAAAAGTAATAAAAATAAAACAACCGCGCATTATTATTTGTTCTTCTTTTTTTTAGCATTTTTTCCGAAGAATACATTGGAATATCACCTTCCCGGAGATATATTTGGTGAGGCCGGGAAATTCAGACTGTTCAGATAATATTTCTTATCATCCAATATATCTGAAAAATTCCTGCAGTATGATGCTGCAGGAATTTTTGTATCAATACCTCTATTGAATGAGTAAGGATATCAATCATACCAAAATATGGGATGGTATCCAGCATAATCCGGCAAGTCTCTGCCTTTTAAGGGATGATTTTTTCCGCTTTCAATTTCTCAAATAAACTGATGAAAGAATTTTCCGTGCTCTCAAAAGCCGTAAAGCCATACATTCTGCTTTTCGACATATCGGTCATAACTTCCAGCGGCCTTCCCAGGTCCAGATCCGTATGCCAGGCCGAACTGAGGCGGTTCAGGTTCTCTTCCTTCAAGTTATATTTTTGCGAAATCACAGTCCATATTTCCTGCTTGTTTTCCATTTCTTTTTCCAGCGGCCTGGCCGAACCGTTGTAACCGTCGGCTTCAATTCCGAAATAGCCGGCTATTCTTTGCCATAGCCATTTCCATCGGAATACATCACCATTCGTTACATTAAACGCCTGGTTTTTTGCTTCATCCGTGGAAGACGCCCAGATCAGCTGTCTGGCCAGGATTTTTGCATCCGTGACATCCGACAGTCCGTTCCATTGGGCTTCAGAACCCGGCCAGGTAAATTTGGCTCCCGTTTCCTTACAAATGCTGGCATACACTGCCAGAGTGATTCCCATATTCATCAGGTTGCCAATGGCATATCCTATCACAGTATGAGGCCGGTGGATGCTCCAGGAGAAGCCGTCCCTGTCCGCTGCTGCGTAGACCTCATCTTCCTGAGCATAGTAGAAATTGGGATATTCCAGCCTAGGGTGCTCTTCCCTTACCGGAGTTTCGGGTAAGATTCCTGCTTTGACATACGCTTCAAATGGCCCCAGATAATGTTTCAGCCCGGTAACCAACGCTACATGCCGAACCGATTTTTTTGGAGACAGGGCATGTAGAAGGTTCCTCACCATGGCCCTGTTCGTGCGGATGTTTTCTTCTTCGGTATCTTTCCGCATCCACGTGGTAAAGAAAACGTGGGTCGGCGCAATATCTTTCAGGGCTTCCGATAAACTTTCCGGGTCCAGCAGATCCGCCTTTACCGGCTGTAATCCTGCCACGGACGCAGGGTGGTTTCTTGCCAGCCCATATGTTATCCAGTTCTGCGCAATCAGTTCATCCGCGAGATTGCTGCCCGTAATTCCGGTTGAACCAACAACCAATGCTATATTTTTCATAATACTGTTTTTTGTTAAACAACCTGTTGATATAACAAAAATAAGCACCGGATAACCGTAAAAAACTTGACGGAGATCAAGAGTTTAAAAAGACGTAAGGACTACTGAAATAAGAGTTTCTTCCGGATCCTGCTCACCGTCTCCGGGCTCAGTCCCAAATACGAGGCGATAAGGGTATGCGGTATTCTTTTCGCAATCTCAGGATTGCTTTGGACCAGGGACAGATACTTTTCCTCAGCGGTCGATTTGTTGGAATTCATCAGCCGCCGGTCTTTCGTCACCAGGCTGTTCTGGTACAAAATCCTGAAGTACCGGTCCATCAGAGGGATCTTAAGCATTAACCGTTCATAATTCTCAAAACTGATCAGAAGCAGCTCGGAATCTTCAATGGCGTCAATATTCAGCAGGGCTTTTTCCCGATTGATGAAACTGTTGAAATCCGAGATCCACCAGCCTTCAAAAGCAAAAAAGCTGATCCGGTCCTGCCCTTTTTCGTCGCTCATAAAGGACTTCAGAATACCGCGGCTCACAAAGGCGAAGTAATTGCAGACTTCCCCCTCCCGTAACAAAAACTGTTTTTTTTCAAGCTTTTTATAAACGAAAAAGGTTTTCAGCAATGCAGCATCCTGCTCGCTCAGATCTACTTTCTGCCGGATATGTTTTATTAGGATCCTGAACATACTGTGTTATCTATAATCAATAATCGAATTTAAGTATTGCTATACGGCAATTACCGTACGACCAACTTATGCATTAATCACAGCAAAGTTACGTTAAATTGAAATCCGATCCATAATCCTGAACCGATTATTCTGCTATATCAGTACGATATTACGATGTCATCAGGAACTCGAAATAATAACTCCCATTTTTTTGAATTATAAGTTATTGGGAATGATCAAATTCAAAACCAGATGTTGTCGTTTTCCGAAATTGCAGGAACGTTTTGATGCTGAATCCTAAATCGGGATTAAAAGATCCCACAGGTTACGCAGATTTTCACAGATGATGGTTTGGCTTTAAATCCGCTCAGCCATCGGATTGTCGTTCCTTAAGCATGAAGTGAAAAAGAATAACCGCAGAAATTCCAACACTCTTTTGTTACCCTGTAGGAATTTCATATTTGTATATATAAAAAACTCACCAATGATTTCAAGTAAAATTTATTAGGTCCTCATTGAATTTGTTCAGGAATCTAGACACTTTATCACTTCTGATAAAATGAAGTGCTCACTACAAAAGCACGCGATAAGCTTGAGAAGAATTTAAGAAATATTATTTAGTAAGAAAGACCTAAATGTTGATCAGTCGGATATTACTTTATCAAACAGATTAAAATAAATTTAAATATTAACATACTATATACAACTACCATATACTGCTAATCGGCAGCTTAATGTTGTAAAACGCTTCTATTTCAGCTTTAATAAATTCCGAAAGGCTGTTTTTAGAGGTAAGCATAACAATTGTTTATCGGGGAATTAATAATCCACGAGACGGAAGCGATTCTATCATGACAGGCATCAATTGTTTACTGACCCATCCATTTCATCTTATGTTTTCACCCTGTCCTTCATAGAAAAAGACCGTCGTAACGGTCTTTTTCTATGAAGTATTAGATAGTTTGAATGATAGAAAACTCTATGCAGGATTGTTCCGTTCCGCTTCCAGTTCCCATACCCTGTGGTTGGCAACCGCTTTTATGAAAGCATCGTCGGCATTCTGCTGGTCCGGACTGATGATCGCAGGATCTTCATGCTTTTTACTGCCCACGTTGCTCTGCTTCAGGATTTCCTCGGTTCCGCTTCCGAAACAGATGGCCTTGCAGTGCTTGTAAGCTTCATTTACAAACAGAAGAGTTCCCGGCCTGTTTTCTTCATCCAACAGGTTCTCAGCCGATTTCTTCCCTGCAGCGATATATAATGCATCAAAACATACACTGGCCGTGCTGGTCAGCGAGTGCTTCGGTGTGAAAGTAGTCCCGTCATCGGCAGTAACCGGCGAAAGGCTTCCGGCAATCACCTGGACCATAGCTCCTTTTCCTTCCAGTTTCGACTTTAAGGCATTCACCTCAGCGGCATTTACGCCGTCTTCCATGATGAAACCGATGATCCTGCTTTCAATGGAATCCTTTACGGTATTTTTCATGCTTAAAGCTTCGGAGCTTTTTGTATTTGGCTCCCTTTCTTCGCTTTGAAGCGTTTTCGGATCTGCATCCGCAGGGATACTTCCGTTCGGCTGTTCCAGTTTAGTTACCTGAACCCCGACTTTTTTAGCTACTTTATTTGCCAGGTCTTTATCGATAAATGCCAGCTGGCCCACTACCCTTTCCCGGATGGCAGGGATTGTTACTTTAGAAAGTTCAAAGATCAGTGCGTTCTGCAAATGCTTCTGCTCCGGAACCGACTGGCTGTTGTAGAACAGTTTGGCCTGTGAGTAATGATCGACGAAACTTTTGCTTCTCGCCCGGATCTTTTTCCCGTCGATGCGTTCTTCCTGGGTGGCAAAACCTCCGTCTTTCATCATTGCCTGGAACGGACAGCCGCCGCCCATGGAATTCGGTTCGTAGCTCACTTTGCCTTTTACGATCTGCTGACGCATGTGGCCGTCCCGCTGGTTGTTGTGAACGGTATTGATGGACCGGTTGATCGGGATTTCGTGGAAATTAGGCGATCCCAGTCTTGATAATTGGGTATCGGTATAGGAAAACAATCTTCCCTGCAACAGCGGATCGTTGGAGAAATCGATGCCCGGTACCAGATGCCCCGGGTGGAACGCGATCTGCTCCGTTTCCGCAAAGAAATTATCAGGATTACGGTTAAGGGTGAGTGTTCCCACCAGTTCTACAGGTACTTCCTCCTCTGGAATCAGTTTTGTAGGGTCGAGCAGATCGAAATCAAATTTATGTTCATCTTCTTCGGGAATAATCTGTACGCCGAAGTCCCATTCCGGAAATGCTCCGTTTTCAATGGCTTCCCAAAGGTCCCTCCTGTGAAAATCCGAATCTTTACCGGAGATCTTGGTCGCCTCATCCCAGGCAACCGAATGGACTCCCAGTTTCGGCTTGAAGTGGAATTTCACGAAATGCATCTTTCCTTCATCATTAACGAATTTAAAGGTATGCACCCCGAATCCCTCCATCATCCGGTAACTTCTCGGGATGGCCCGGTCGCTCATCGCCCACATGATCATGTGCATGCTCTCCGGCATCAGGGAAATGAAATCCCAGAAGGTATCGTGTGCAGAAGCCGCCTGCGGAATCTGGTTATCCGGCTCGGGCTTTACGGCATGAACCAGATCCGGAAACTTGATGGCATCCTGGATAAAGAATACCGGAATATTGTTTCCTACGAGGTCATAGTTGCCTTCTTCGGTATAAAACTTGACGGCAAATCCTCTGACGTCCCGGGCCAGGTCTGTACTGCCCGCGCTTCCTGCTACGGTAGAGAACCGTACGAAAACCGGGGTTTCCTTTCCTTCTTCGGATAAAAATTTGGCTTTGGTATATTTCGCTAAGCTTTTAGTCAGCTTAAAAGTTCCGTGTGCACCTGAGCCCCGCGCGTGAACGATTCTTTCAGGGATTCTTTCGTGGTCAAAATGGGTAATTTTTTCTCTCAGAATAAAATCCTCCAGCAGGCTGGGTCCTCTTTCGCCCGCTTTCAGGGAATCCTGGTTGTTGTTGATTTTTAATCCTTGGTTCGTAGTCAGTGCCGCTCCGGAATTATCGGTAGTATGATCCTGAAGCTGATTTAATTTTTCGTCTGAAAAATTTTTATTTTCCATAATATAATAATTTGTTGTGATTAGAGGTCGGCGATGATGGAACAACAATTATACCCCTTTACCGCACGGCACTGTAATTAATAACCATTATAAATAATTATCCCGCGAAAATGCGGTTGCGTACGGTTTTTATTGTTGTTAATTTACGGTTTTTACGGTTAAAAAACACAGCTCTGATTTGTCGGTAAACGACACGGATTCATGCATAAATCATGAATTATTAATCAGTTGATGCTGCCCGGCTTTCTTATGGCATTTCTATTGCAGCTGATTGGTATATTTAATTGAATTCCTATGAAAAAACTGATTTTAACCGCTGTATGTATGATTTCGCTTTCGGCCTGTAATAAAACGGGCCCAACCACTACCGGAAACGCCGTCAACCCTGAACAAAAAGCAACAGGAGCCGATAAGGACGATCACGGATGCATGGCTTCCGCAGGGCAGACCTGGAGCGAACTGAAACAGAACTGCATCCAGGTTTTTAATGAAGGGTTCCGCCTCAATCCCGTAAACCCTCCGAAAAACGCCGCCGTCATCAGTGCATTTGTTCTGATGAGTGATGACCAGAAAAAACTGGAGCTATTTCTCCCGGATGAAGACGATCATGAAACGGCTATTCTGAACAAGGATGGCAAAGGGATGTATGAAAACGACGAATACAAGTATGATCCGGAGAAGTCTATTCTTTATGTAAATGGGGTTGAGAAGTATAAGGGGAATGTGGAGTGATGGCACATCAATTGTGTCCTGCTTATTACCACTCACATCAATATTTTTTAAAAAATAAAATCCACAGCTTCAGGTTGTGGATTTGTTTTATCATATGATGAGCCATATTCTTTTTAAACCAGCCCACCCCGCATAAATAAAACAGTTTATTTCTGTATGATAAATATTGTCCTTAACAGCCGATTTTAGACAGGAATTCTCCGATAATTTGTTACTTTGCAAGGAGACCGATCATACGTTATGAAAAAATCACAGGAAACCCGCCTCCATATTCTTCAGACCGCCTTTCAGCTGATTTACGGCAAAGGCTACCAGACCACCAGTGTGGATGAAATCATTGCCGGAACCAAAGTCACCAAAGGGGCTTTCTATTATCATTTCAAAACAAAGGATGAAATGGGCCTTGCCATTCTTAATGAACTGCTGAAACCTACCTTTACCGCTCATTTTATTAAACCTCTGGAAAGTTCGGGAAATGCGCTGGAAAGTATTTATAATCTGCTCTATGCAATTTTGATGGAGGATTCCTTTATGACGGTGGAAAACGGCTGTCCGGCCTCCAACTTTACCCAGGAAATGGCCCCCTGGAACATAGAATTCACCAGAACACTGAACGAACTCTCGAAAGATTGGGAACAGGCTATGGTCGATGCCATTGAAAAAAGCAGGGAGAAAGGGCTGATCAGAACCGAAGCAGAGGCTAAAGAAATTGCCGTCTTCGTATTGTCAGGCTACTGGGGCGTCAGGAACCTGGGAAAACTGGAAAATTCGAAGGAGGTATACAAGGTTTTCCTGAAAGGGCTAAGGTCTTATTTTGACAACCTCAGCTAATTTTTTACAAAAACATACCGATTAGTATGTTTTTTATTTTACCTTTGCTGCATTGTTAAAACTTAATGATGTATCAGACGCTGACCTTTTTACATTCCGTTTTCCGATGGCTGGTCCTTTTCAGCCTTGTCTACTCTATTTTCAGTGCATGGAAAGGCTATTCTGCCGGTAAGGAATTTTCTGACAGGGATAATTCCCTGCGGCACTGGACCGCAACCATTGCCCATATCCAGCTGGTATTGGGAATTACCTTATATTCCCAAAGTCCGCTGATAAAATATTTCTGGAAAAATTTTAACCAGGCTAAAGCATCTTTCGAGCTTATCTTTTTCGGATTGATCCATATCGGCCTCATGCTGACGGCCATTGTCCTGATTACCATCGGATCCTCAATAACCAAACGAAAAAAGAATGACGGGGAAAAGTTCAGAATGATGCTGGTATATTACAGCATCGCCCTGGTCATTATATTCCTGGCCATTCCCTGGCCGTTTTCCCCGCTTGCCAACCGACCTTATTTTAGATAATATGATCCAATTATTAAGAACCAAAACCGGAAGGCTGAGAATAATAGCCATTCTTGAAGGCATTTCCCTGCTCATTCTGGTTTTTATTGCAGTCCCGTTGAAATACGCATTCCATGATCCTTCCTTGGTAAAAATGATGGGCCCGGTACATGGTTCATTATTCCTGCTGTTTTTATTCAATACCCTGAGCGTAGGTATCGAACAGGGATGGAAGTTTAAAGAAATAACCTGGAAAGTACTGCTGGCCTGTATGATTCCGTTCGGTACCTTTTATATTGACTACAAAATCCTACGGAAGCTATGAAAAACCTGATCCTGTTCTTCGGATTTATTCTCGCTGTGTATATGGCGTACAGAATCTATAAATACCAAACGCTGGATGACGGACTCGAACATCTGGTTCAAAACGGAGCGATCATCCTTGACGTCAGAACCGAAAGTGAGTATAAAACCGGCCATATTCCCGGATCAAAAAATATTTCGCTGGGTACCATCAGGGAAAGATATACCGAACTTGACAAATCCAAAACCTACATCACGGTATGTTCCCACGGGTTGAGAAGTGTAAAGGCAGAACATATTTTAAAGGAGAGAGGATTTAAGAATGTTTATAACGGCGGTGCCTGGATCGACCTGCAAAACAGCCTTGATCTGAATGGACTGCGTTGAAAGCAAAATCCCATACCGGTTTATTTAATACTTTAAAATGAATCCCCGGCGTAAAGCTGGGGATATTTTATTGTACAGTAGCCTGGCTGAATTAAAAAGGCATTTCTTTACGTCTCGTCATTCCTTACCAACCAGAATTATATAGTTGCTGAACATCAATCTGATTTAGGTATCATTTTTTAATCAACAACTATTTTGTAATATCCCTCATCAGAAGACCAGGTTATGTTTTCTATAGTCAGGTTGTCAATTTTATAACCCGTGCAATCGCCGGTCAATGGACTGGATGATATTTTAAAATTAAACGTCCTGACGGGATCCGTATTCAAATAAACATTATAATTCCGTGTACCGTCAAATAAGCCTGCATTTTTTAATACAGCTTTTTTATCATCACGGATTTCTACATCAATCCCTGCAAAATTTCCGTTTCCGTTATCCTGTTGTACGATGATTTTTGTTTTGCTAAGGATGCCGTTCTGAATCAGATTTTCACCCGAAGCGTTTACAAATTCAAAAACGGTGGGTTCCGGCGCCTTATAACAATCGTCTTTGCAGTTTTGGACAGCGAGTGCACTTGCCAGTATGAGAATAAGTGGTTTTTTCATAAAATGAATTTATTATACTTGCATATAAAATCTAAAAATAGTGAAATAATTTTAGAATGCCCCTGGAAAGGCTTTTAACTGGTGGACTTTTTCTGTTTAACTTCTTTTCAGAGCTGATTTAATTCGTTTCGCGGAACTGAACAGGGGTAAGCTGTACCCTTTTTTTGAAGAAATTATTAAAATGTGTTGCTTCTCTGAAGCGCAGTGAATATGCAATTTCTGAAACGTTCCATCCCGTATGTTTCAGTAAAATTTTTGCTTCCTGCAACAGGCGGCCGGCAATAATTTCGGAAGTTGTTTTTCCCGTAATCTCTTTTACCGCCCTGTTGAGATGGTTAACATGAACGGAAAGCTGACCGGCAAATTCCGAAGGCGAACGGAAGTTGACCCGCTGTTCTGCATCCTCAACCGGAAACTGGCGTTCCAGGAGCTCTAAAAACAGATAGGTAATCCGCTGGGAAGCATTTGCTTTTTGTTTTTCGGCTTTTGAAGCCGGATGCATTTTCAGCGTATAGTGCAGCAGTTCGAATACCAGGTTTCGGAGCAGGTCATATTTGTGCGCATAATCGGAAACCATTTCAGCCTGCATTTTCCTGAAAACAGCGGTTACTTCTTCCAGCTGTTCATCGGTCAGTTCAAAAACAGGGATCACATCAGGCTGAAATACTTCATATTCGTTGAGATTGCCGAAATGATGAAAAAATGCAGGCGTGAATACACAGAAAATCCCGGATTTATAATCGTCAATCCATTCAAATTTATATGGAATCTGGGGATTGGTAAAAAATAATGCCTGCTTTTGGATCTCAATAACCTTATCTGCATAATGAATCCGGTTTCTCCCGATAATCAGGGTAATCTTAAAATAATCTTTCCGGCTGTAAACCACAGGCTGATGTTTTTTGCCCATGTATTCATCCACCGTAAAAACATTGAAATGCCCAACTCCGTTCCGGATATTTTCCGGAACCCGGTTAAATTTTGACTGATAAAATTCTTCCAGTGACTGCATTTTTTCCATCTGGTAAATTTACAAAAATCAAACAAAAGAAGGTGTTGGGATTAAATTAGGCAACACCTTCTTTTGTTTACATTTTAATTAAAATCAGTAGAAAAGGAAATATCTTTATTGCTTTCCAGTTCTTCTGAAAGCACCCTGATTTTTTCCGTAGCCCGATAATAGGCATCGCTACCGAGGTACAGACGGACCGGAGGATCCTGATGTTCTGCCAGATCGATAAAAACCTGAGCCAGCTTCTCAGGATTGCCAAGCTGCGTTCCGTTCATCGTTGCATATTTCCCATGCGAGGCACGGATGGCCTGGTACCCGTCGATTTTATTTTCTGCAAAAACAAGGGAGCTGTCTTCCAGGAACTCAGTGCGGAAAGCTCCCGGAGCTACCACCGTTACTTTGATTCCCAGCTCTTTTACATCTTCTGCCATAACTTCGGAAAGCCCGGTCACCGCATACTTTGTAGATGCATACATGGCCCAGCCGGTGGCCGCAGCAAATCCTGCTATTGAGGAAATATTAATAATGTTTCCCGATTTTTGCGCCCTGAAATAAGGCATTACGGACTGCATGGTTCTGATTACGGCAAATACATTAATATCAAAACTGTCTTTTATTTCCTGCTGGCTCAGTTCTTCCACCGCACCACCGATTCCATAGCCCGCATTGTTTACCAGGACATCGATTTTCCCAAAGTGGGCAACCGTTTTGCCCACCGCTTCGTTAATGGATTTTTCACTCGTTAAATCAACTTCTAAAGGCAGGAACACCTTTTCATCAAAAATTCCTGCTGCATCTGCCAGAGTCTGAGACTTTCTGCTGGTTGCTGCGACATGATATCCGCTAGCGATGAGTTTTTTCACCAACGAAAGCCCCAATCCTTTGGAAGCACCCGTTACCAGCCATACTTTTTTTGTATTCATATTTTTAAATTTATTAGAATACAAAGCTACTATGATACCCGGTCCTGCTTCTAACGAAATAGAAACAATAGCTTACAAAAAACAAACATTTTTTAATCCGACTGCTTTAAACTTCCAGCAAACCCTGTCGTTGCAAAAATTCAGTACCGAATGTGGAATGGTATTATCGCATGAATTAATTTAACGTGAATTCGACCATACTTACCTAACTTCAGTTGGTTAGTCAGGTAAAAAAGTAAAAATCAAATTTTTAAGTGGGATTAAATAAAATGACTCGTTGATAGAATGACCAGTGATTTCATTTGATATTCAATCCTTTCATCTTACTATCGGCAAAGGAACTTCCGGCATCAGCTTCCCTTTTTCCGCCTGTTACTGGATTTCTGTTTCAGGTTCACGTTAATTCAAGTTTTACAATTTAACGGAAAATCTTCTGCGCAAACTGGTACAGGCAGCGTCTCCAGGTGAGCCATTCGTGATAGGTTCCGGGTGATTCATAAGGAACATAAGGGTAATGGTTTTCGTTAAGATAAGTGGTGAGGGTCTTGTTGAAATCCTGAAACCGCCGGCTTTCTTTGGTTCCGATGCCGATGAATACAAACGGTTTCCGTTCTGCTTTCAGCAGATTACTTACCGGAAGTTCTTTGAAGGGCTGCGTTGCCGTTCCTTCGTAGATCACCGGACTGAAAGCGCCGACGGCTGAAAATAATTCCGGATGCTGCGTACCGATGAGCATGGCCTGGTAGCTTCCTCTTGAAAGTCCGGCAACTGCTCTTTTGCCGTTGGTTTTATATTTCTTTTCGATAAAGGGAATCAGCTCCCGAACCATGATCCGGTCTATATTTTGTGAGGAACGCACCGTCCTCGGGTAATCGTCCGGCTGTTTTTGCTCTTCCGGGTCCAGGGCGACGCCGTAATCCATCACCACGATCATCTCCGTGGCTTTTTTCTCCGCAAAAAGATTATCGAGGATCGCAGCCAGATGTCCCTGCTTTTCCCAGCCGGTAATATCCTCACCGGTTCCGTGATAGAGATATAAGACCGGGAATTTCCCGGTTCCATAGCCTGGCGGAAGATAGATTTTAAAATTCCGCCGGCCTTTGGTAACAGCCGAAAAAAGACTGTCATTGATGATCCGTCCATGGTTTACCTTTTTCTTAAAGAAGAAGTCTTCGCCGGAATCTATTTCAATCCCGCTGGTGGGCTGGCCATAGCCGAAATACAGTTCCGTATTGGGATCATTGGTCCGCTTACCATCCACGTTGAACCAATAATAGTGAAAACCGATCTCCAGCGGTGAAGTGGAAACCTTCCAGAAGCCCTCTTTATCTTTAGTGGTTGTCGATTTTATATTCTGCATCCCGTCCCCGCCTTCAAGGATTACGGATTTTGCATCCGGAAAACAGACTTTAAATTCCGCCTTTCTTTCAGCATCCACTTTCGGAAACCCCTTTCCTTCTTTTGCAGTGACCGACGTTTCAAAGTTTTGTGAAAAGATCATCGATGAACAGAATATAAAAGCAGCTGATAATATGGTAATTTTTTGCATTGATTTTAATTTGGAAGCTTAAATAACGGGTAATTTAAGAATTCTTTTGCTAGTATAAGAAAAACAAAATTGGCAAGTTAATAATCTCTTCACTGTAAACGACTTCCCTGCCATTCTTCCTGGATGAATCTTTCTGCTACGGGGTTTATTTTTTTAAGCGGCATTTTATTTTGTATCTTGTTTAAAAATAAACAGAATACCTCTATCCCTTTCATAAAGATCATCGGACGCTTTCAGATCGGATGAACATGACAACTCAGGTATTTTATTTTTCATTTAAATCATGGCTAAATCTTTATATCTCCTTTTATGTTGTTCGGCAGCTTCGGCAACGATGCTCGTGAATGCACAAAACAGGCCTGCAGTCGGGAAAATGAAAATCAGTGACAGCTTACGGATCCACTACGTAGAAGAAGTGGTGGTCTCCGCTTCAAGGACCGCCGAAAGTATTCTTAAAACACCGGTAACCATAGAGTCCCTGAATCCTTCCTTTTTCCGGAATACCGCCACACCCTCCTTTTTCGACGGACTGGAAAACGCTAAAGGTGTACAGATGCTGACGCCAAGCTTAGGCTTTAAAATCATCAATACCCGCGGCTTTGCCAATACCACCAATGTAAGATTCAGCCAGCTGGTGGATGGTTCAGATAATCAGGCACCGCATATCGGAGCGCCGATCGGCAATGCTTTAGGCCCGGGTGACCTGGATATCGAACGGGTTGAAATCATTCCCGGAACTTCGTCGGCCCTGTATGGGTTGAATGCCATCAACGGCCTGGCTAATTTCATTACAAAAAATCCGTTTACGGCAACCGGCATTTTATTCCAGCAGAAAACAGGGGTCAATCATGTCGGGGAAACCGGAAGTAAGGCCACCCTGTTCACGGAGTACAGTTTCCGGGTTGCTAAAAAGCTTTCAGACCGGTTTGCTTTTAAACTCAACGGAACTTTTACCAAAGGAACCGACTGGAAAGCTAATAATATGGATGACCTTAACCCCACCGCAAACCTGGCCCTGGGCATTGCCGGCGGCATCAACAATCCTGCTTATGATCCCGTAAACGGATACGGCAACGAATCGTCCAACCGACGCACACTGACCCTTAACGGGAAACGCTATGTGGTAGCCCGGACCGGGTATAATGAATCGGAGCTTACCGATTATAACATTCAGAATCTCAAAGCAGACCTCGGATTATCTTATCGTTTTAATCCCCAGACAACAATGACGTATACCTACCGTTTTGCCGATCTGGACAATGTGTACCAACGGGCCAACCGTTTTGCACTGAAAGACTATATTCTGCAGCAGCATGCAGTAGACTTTAAAAATGATTTTCTCCTGTTCAAAGCTTTTGTCACGGCTGAAAATACCGGTCAATCCTACAATCTGAGATCGGCCGCTGAAAATCTGGATCGCAGGTTTAAAAGCGATGACCAATGGTATGCCGATTACACAACGGCCTTTAACAATGCTTTCGCTGCGTCCGGATCAGATGTAATCAAAGCACTTAATCAGGCGCGTACCCTGGCCGATATGGGAAGGCTGCAACCCGGAACCGCTGAGTTTAAAAATGTTTTGAAACAACTCGCCGATATCAACAACTGGGACCAGGGCGCAGCCCTGCGGGTCAGGGACAAACTGGTGCACGCTGAAGTGCAGTCTGACCTGTCGAAGCTGTTGGGAAGTCGATTCAAAGAGGTTACAGGCGTGGATCTGCTTGCCGGATTGGATTACCAGTCCTATATCATTCAGCCGGACGGTAATTACTTCGTCAATCCTGCTTCCGGTAGAACGTCTGATACATTCAGCTATGGCAAAACAGGGGGCTTTCTGCAGGCCGGTAAAGATCTGTTTGACGGACTTTTAAAGGTTTCCGCTACGATCAGGATCGATAAGAACGATTATTTTGAGATGAAGTACAATCCCCGTCTCACGGCTGTACTGTCGCCCTTCATCAATCAGAGTCTGAGGATGTCTTTCCAGAGCGGCTCCCGGTTCCCGAGTATTTTTGAGGCTTTTTCCAATGTCAACAGCGGCGGTGTCAAAAGGATTGGCGGCTTAAAAATAATGTCCGACGGTGTTTTTGAAAATGCTTACCTGCGAAGCTCCATCGACCGTTTCCAGGCGGCCGTCACGGCGGACTTCAACAATGGGATGACCGTGGCGGAAGCTATAGAGAAGGAAAAAGTACTGCTTGTAAAAAATTATTATACGTATCTCAAACCGGAACACATTACCTCTTTTGAAGCGGGGTACAAAGCTTTTTTCCTGAAAAAAGCCCTACAGCTGGATGCCGATTTCTATTTTAACCGGTACAATGATTTTATAGCGCAGGTAGAAATGAATGTGCCCAATACGACCGTGCAGGAGCAGATTCCTGCTTTTTTAAACAACAGGAGCCAGCAGAGCCGGTACCGGATGTATACCAATTCCCGGAGTGTGGTTTATAATTTCGGCGGCAGCATCGGGGCCAGCTATTTCCTGGGCCAACATTACCAGATAGCCGGAAACGTATCGTATGCCAAATTAAGCCGGACCGATTATAATGACGGCTTTGAAGACGGCTTTAACACCCCGGAGTGGATCGCTAATTTTTCCTTCGGCGGAACTCAGGTTTTTGACCGTCTGGGATTCAATATGACTTACAGGAGACAAAGCGGTTTCTACTGGCGCTCATTTTTAGTGAACGGAGAAGTTGCCGCCTACGGAACCGTCGATGCCCAGGTGAATTATGATTTTTTCAGAGAGAAACTGACGGTAAAGGTCGGAGCGACCAATCTGCTGAACAGGCCGTATTATTCTTTTTTAGGAGGACCAAGTATAGGCGGCCTGTATTATACGACATTTACGTATAGCCTGTAACCTGCAAGCGTTTAAACAAAAAACTCAAACTTAATTCTTAGGGTGTTTTATTTTGATATAAACCCGATGATCTTCATTTAAACTTTAATTATTAATCAAGAAAATAATTCAATGCTTAAGCCCGCCGGCTGTAATATTAACTAAGAAAAACATCCAGCCTCCAGCTTCCCTCTTCTAGCCCTCTGAACCGGTGCACTTGAGATTTTAAGTATTTACTTTCCGTGGCTTCCAAAGAGTATACTGAATATCATCTAATTAAAGGATTGCCTGAATTCCAGTGGCGTCTGGCTGGTTTTGCTCTTGAACAATCTGGTGAAAGACTGCGGATATTCAAACCCCATCCGGTAGGCAATTTCAGAAATTGAAAGATCGGTGGTGGACAGTATTTCCTTTGCCGTTTCGATAAACCGGTGGTGGATGTGCTGTTGGGTATTGAGCCCTGTTAATGATCGCAGCATATCACTCAGGTAACCGGCAGAAACATTTAACTGCTCGGCCACCTTCTGTACGGAAGGCAACCCATTCTGCAGTGGCTCATCGGAATTGAAATAAAAATCCAGCACCTTCTCAAACTTTTCGATCAGGTGGTCATTGGCTGCCTTATCAGTAATAAACTGCCGTCTGTAATAGCGGCTGCTGTAATTGAGGAGCAGTTCGATCTGCGAGATGACCACATCCTGACTAAAATCATCGGTCCGTCCTTTAAGTTCCTCATCAATAATACCAAACACCGAAAACAAGGTTTCTTTTTCCTTTTCCGAAATGTGCAGCGCTTCATCTGCCGCGTAGGAGAAAAATCCGTAATGCTTTATTTTATTTCCCAGCGGATAGGAAAGGAAAAAATCAGGATGGAGTAAAATGAGGCATCCCTTTCCTTTATTGGCCGCAGGCTTTTCAAAAAGCTGGCCGGGAGCGGTGAAAACCAATCCGCCTTCACCGAAATCGTAATGGTGCTGGCCGTACCTGGCCTTTCCCATGGTGTCTTTATAGGCGATTTTATAAAAGTCCAGTACCAGGTAATCCGGTAAAACCACATCAGGCATGCTCATGTCTTCCAGGCGGATAAAACTCACCAGCGGATGTTCGGGCTTCGGTAATCCGAACATCGTATGGAACTCGGATAATGAACGGAATTTATGCAGATTATTCGGTTTGTTTTTCATCTCTTAAAATTTAAAACCGTCACCCGGATAGTATCCGGGTGTTGGTGTGTCAAAAATAACGAATTAATTACCAGGGTGTCTCCCCATTTTCAGGATTATATTCTTCACTGATGAATTTTCCGGTAGGTCCCTCTTCTCCGATCAGCGCATATCTGGCAATTCGAGCTCCCCCCTGCTCTGCCGTACCGGTACCACGGTGGTTATTGAAATCCGTTGCCACAAAACCCGGGCAGACGGCATTCACCCTGAATGCGGTATCCTTCAGTTCATACGCAAGATTAATGGTATACATGTTCATGGCCGCCTTTGAAGCGGTATAAACAGCCGCTTTGTGACTGTAATACATCCAGCTTGGATCAGAATGCAATGTCAGGGAACAACCGCTGGAGGACACATTGACGATCCTGGGTGCCGCTGATTTCCTGAGCAGGTCCATAAATGCCTGGGTTACCCTGATGACACCGTATAAATTGGTATCCATTACTTTATCGAAAGATTCTACCGGTGCTTCCAGGGCAGCCTGTGGCATTCCGCCGTTGATTCCTGCATTGTTGATGAGCACATCCAGGATATCCGTCTGCATTCCGATCTCCGCTCTTGCATTTTTCACGGAATCAATATCCGTTACATCCAGCAGGACTGCTTTTGTATTTCCGAGCCCCTCTTTTTCAAGCTGCCGTACCGCAGATTCCCCGTTTTCAATATTCCGGCTCCCAATGAAGACAAAATACCCGTTCTTCAAAAGCTGTCTGGCCGTTTCGAATCCGATGCCCTTATTAGCGCCTGTAATCAATGCTGTTTTCATAATTAATTATTTTATTTTGTGTTAAATACCTGTGCGAATTCTTTTGCGAAATCCGTTAATTTTACCCGGCCTAATTCCGGCCGGTTTGCATAAAAATCTTCATATAAGCTGCCGTCTTCCTGGGCCTGCTGCATAGCCACCAGCCCTTTGGCAACCCATTCATTGATGCCGGCAGAAAGCATCTGGTCCAATAATTTCTCACCCGGAATGACTTCCCATTTCAAATCCTGATGACCAATGGATTGTCCTAATACGGCGGCAATTTCATCAGGGGAAACCTCATCGCTGGCGATATAGTGAACCGTTCTTCCGCTGAAAGGCTTTTCCATTTCGTCTGCAATGGTCCATGCGATATCATGAGGTGATACCCACGGCTCTTTCCGTTCGCCTCCGTAGCTTTGGATGATTTTACCCTGCGATTGTATCGTTGGAAGCCAACGGTAAATATTGCTGAAAAATCCGACCGGGCGCATAAATTTAATAGAGATCTCTTCCGGAAGCGTCTGTAAAATCTGTTCAACATGATGGTGAACCAGGAGGCTGCCGGTTCCTGCCGCTGAATGCGCCCCGATGCTGCTTAAATGAATGACTTTTTTGATCCCTGAATCCTGAACAGCTTTTACATACTGACGGGCAATTTTCCTGAACTCATATAAAAAATCAATCCCCTGATCGAAAAGGCTTCCGATACCTTCCCAGGCTTCCATCAGATAGACGGCATCAGCACCGGTAAATGTTTCCGTTAAAAATTCTGCATCCTGAATGCTTCCGATAGCTGCAAATGCACCCAGCCGCTCTATGTCAGGAATTCTTTCTCTTTTGCTGCTGATCACCGTGACCTGATGTCCGGCAGCAACCAATAATTCTGTAAGCGGTTTTCCGATGTTCCCTAAAGAACCTGTTAATACGATTTTCATTGTTTCGATTTTATAAGTACAAAGTTGCATCAACTGCCGGTAACTGAATAAACAGAATCGGGGAAGTATTTAACCGAAATGGAAAACCTGACGGCTTACAGATGCAGGCTTATTTCATTCAGGAGATTTATTCAACATTATTTTGCCCATCTACTCCACCTCTGATTAAATTAAAAGTCTTCAGTTTTTTATTTCAGTATTTCAGGTTAAAAATTCCTAATGAATCAGTAAGCTTTTTATTTTTATTTAACTGGGTACGGAATTTGAAGGTCATAAAATCACTTACAGAGAGTTTCAGTATTGAGTTCTTGCAGACTATGTCATTAAAAAAATTAAATTATGAAGATACTAAACAACTTTTGGGAAATACTTAAAGCAACTTATAAAGACTGGAGTGCCCGTGATCTGGGGACCGAAGCTGCCAGCCTGGCTTACAGTGCCATTTTTTCAATTCCCGGGTTACTGATTATCATTATCTGGATCGCCGGAATCTTCTTCGGCACAGAAGCGGTGCAGGGTGAAATTACCAAATTTGTCGGCAGCATGATGGGCAAAGACGTGGGCAAAAGCCTTGAAGAAATGGTTATCGGCGGAATGGTCGACAAAAAGAATGTGGTCATGAAGATTGTGGGAATTTTGACGCTTATTTTTGGAGCCACTTCCTTATTTTTTCAGTTTCAGAAAACCCTGAACAAGCTTTGGGATGTGGTGGCTGCACCTAAAAAAGCCTGGGAAAAATATCTTCTTGACCGGGCGAATTCCTTGGGATTAATCATCGTCATCGCTTTCCTTTTGCTGGCTACGCTGCTTTTAAGCTCATTTATCGGTCTGGCCAGTGAGTGGGTTGTCCGTCACTTCGGTCTCGAAACTTTGGTTTTGGTAAACATCCTGAATATTGTTATAGGATTCCTGGTTGCCCTCTTCCTTTTTGCGGCGATGTTCAAAATCCTGCCGGATGTCCAATTGCAGTGGAAATCCGTTTGGGTCGGTGCAGCAGTAACGGCGGTCCTCTTTACTTTAGGAAAATACATCCTGACTTTTTATTTTGATAAATTTAATCCTAGTTCGTCTTTCGGTACGGCAGGGACCATCATTCTGCTCCTCCTTTGGATTAATTATACCTGTCAGCTTATCTTTTTCGGAGCAGAGTTTACCAAAGTATATACGAAAGTAAACGGATATACGCTGAAACCGTCGAAGCACGCCAAATGGAATCCGCAGACCATTCCGCAGGACGATAAGCATGAGGTCGTCGCCGGTGCGGAACCTTCAGATAAAAAATAGTTTATTGAACTTAACGCGAAGCAGAAATCAAGGTAATAAACTCAAAGAGAGAAGGCTGATGCCGGAAGTTCTTTTCGTCAAAAATAAATGCCGTCAGTTATGATGGCATTTTTATTTTATGATCAGCCTCTGTACCTGACTTGGTTATAGGCTTTAAAGATTCGTATTAAATCTTAAGGGCAGTTTCAATTTCATTTTTTAATTGACCCGCGCAGATTGAGCAGACTCGCAATTTTTTTGTTCTTATTTATCGTATTATGAAATCCCTTCCGTGAAATCCTTTTTATGATGTAACCACATTTACGCATTCTCCCCCATTCTCTTTAATATCACGTCCCTGAGCCGGTCTTCATGCTGATCACCCCAGTTTCCCAAAGCAGAAATTACGGGAATGAGGGTCTTGCCGAAATCGGTAAGATAATATTCGACTTTCGGCGGAACCTGGGCATAAATTTTCTTGGTTACCAGCTCATGGTGTTCAAGTTCTTTCAGCTGGAGGTTTAAAACGCGCCTTGAAGCATCGGGAATCTTACGCTGCAGTTCACTCGGGCGCAGATGCCCCTGATGGATAAACCATAACAGGCGGATTTTCCACTTGCCGTAAAGCACCTCTCCGATCAGGTCGAGGCCGCAGTTTAAGTTCAAAGGTATTTTTCTTTCATGCATACCCAAATTTAGCCCAATGTACCCGATCGTACAATAGGGGAAAAAATTATCCCTATGCGATTCGGTTTTCCGTTATTGCCCGGGAAAGGGATACTTCGGAAATTTGTATCAAACAATTCGACAATGGAAAATATATTCAATTACAACAACGAACTTCAGGGTAAAATTGCCCTGGTCACCGGCGGTACCAAAGGGGCAGGCAAGGCCATAGCAGAAAGATTGGTACAGGCCGGCGCAACGGTGATCATTACCGCAAGAAATGCCCCTGAAAAAGAAAACGGCAACCTGCATTTTATCTCAGCTGATCTAAGTAAAGCGGAAGAAACTCAAAAACTGATCGGTGAAGTACTGTCGACATATGGCAGGCTGGATATTTTGGTGAACAACCTTGGCAGTTCATCTACACCTGCAGGCGGGTTTGCGGCACTCAGCGATGAAGACTGGGAATCTACCCTGCAGGCCAACCTTCTGGCTCCGGTACGGCTGGACAGAGGATTCCTGCCCCAGATGACCGAACGGCAAAGCGGGGTCATCATTCACATCGCCTCCATCCAGGGTAAGCTGCCCCTTTACGATTCTACTTTGCCGTATGCCGCTGCCAAAGCAGCATTGAGAAACTACAGCAAAAGTTTATCAAATGAAGTGACGCCAAAAGGGATCCGCGTGCTGACGGTTTCCCCGGGATGGATCAATACGACCGCATCGGAAGCCTGGCTGGGAGAAATTGCAAGAAACGCCAACACGACGGTAGCAGAAGCGCAACAGGGCGTAATGGATGCCTTGGGCGGAATCCCTTTCGGCAGGCCTTCCGAACCCGAAGAAGTGGCGGAACTGGTCGGCTTCCTGGTTTCACCGAGAGCCGGTTATTTGACAGGAACTGAGTTTGTCATCGACGGCGGTACCGTACCTACTATTTAATGATTTTAAAATGACACAAACTTAATTATATTTAACTGAATATCAATTATTAAAAAAATACCGAATGGCTCAGGATTTAAAACAGAATTGCTATTAACAAAAATATCTTTAATATTTTAACTCCCTGACTTCGAGTAGATTTTGAAAAAAGTGTATCGGGAAGTTGCTGAACGATCAACCAGAGGTCGCACTTCACAGGTTCTTGATACATTTTTCTCCGCTGCGCTGCAAAAAACACTCGAACTGACATTAGCCATTCATCATGCCAGGTCAGGAGACAAAACTTTCCACTATTCTTATGAAGTTTTCTGTATCTAAGACTGAATTTAATTTAAAATACCATCCAATGAATTTACCCAACATCATCTCAGAATTAGTAAAAGCCCAGAATGAATTTGACAGTGCCGCATACGCCAACTGTTTTGCTGAAAATGCACAGGTCTTCGATGAAGGCAAAACCCACGACGGCAAAACCGAAATTGAAAACTGGATCCACAAAGCCAATAAAGAATACCAGGCCACCATGGAACCCATAGATTATGACGAAAAAGAAAACATCCTGTCTGCCAAAACTTCAGGAAACTTCCCGGGCAGCCCCATCGTATTGAAATACCATTTTCAATTGGGTGACGGGGTTATTGAGTCGCTGAAAATAAGCGGCTGATATTTAAATGCCCTGAACCCGAAGCAGAAATCAGGTTGGCAGGCTGGAAAAGAAAAGCTTGAAGCTGGATGTTTCTATGGTCAAAAATAGGGTCAGAGGTATTATGATTAAACAATATCTTTTTGTTATTCTATCAAATAAAATTCTACTTAAAATCCCAAGTAAACAGCTTAATTTTTATTTCGCCATTAAATAAACGACTGAATATAAACTGAATACGGTTGAGTTCACGTTAAATAAAGCTGAGGTTTACCCCTCAGCTTTTTTTGTTTGAACCAGGGTTGATTGTGTTAGCGGTTTATTTGGTATCTGATGCGGCTGGATTACATGGATCGCATGATCAACAGATGATTTAATTCAATAGGCTTTCTCTGCTCTCATCAAAAACCTCCTTCGCATTTTTCTCAATCAGCCGATCCAGAAGCGCATTGTATCCGTTCTCTATTTTATAATTCATTTCATCAGCGTATAGTGGAAAAACAGAATAGATATTGATCCGGTTTTCTCCGGCCTGTACTACAGTAAAATCTTCATCAAAATTTACAGACGGCAGAATAACGACTCCCGTGTAATCCGTATTTTCCTCATACGGCTCCATATCTGCAGTAGCCTGTAATGTATGGCCGATGGTTAACCAGGTATCGTAATGATGGGGAAACCGGGCATTTTCTTTTAGCATATCGATGAGCCAGTCATTGGGATTATCGCCGGTTACCTCACCGAAAGTCGCGGATTTCGGAAGCAGCAGCATGAGCTCTGCAAACTTATAATCCTGCGCGTTTTCTATGCTAGAAGGAACCGTCATTTCAAGCGTACTCATACCGGCAGTGAGTAAAATATTGAAATTGTATTTTTCGGATTGTATAAAATAGACATCAAGATGAAAATCAGGGGAAAACATTTCGTGGTAAACGGTAATTTCATCGGATGAAAACCGCTGATCCAAATGCATGGAAATCGCCTCCGCATGTTCATCAAAAGTATGTCTGTGTCTGAATTTATCGTAAAAATCCATCATTGGAATCGCTTAAGTGATTAAAATATAGCTTTCTCCCAAAGCTGCAATAGTCGTTCCAATTGTAGGGTAGATAAGATAAAAGACAAATCGTGTTTCTATTCGATTCACTAAAATTTTTCTTAGTCCCAACTTTTGTGCGTGATCCCTAATAAGCCTTAGAATTGAGGCAAGAAAAATAGTAAGCAATAATCAAAAAGAAAAGCCTGCAATTTTAAATTGCAGGCTTTTTAGGCTTTGGCGGAGAGTGAGGGATTCGAACCCCCGGACCTGTTACAGTCAACAGTTTTCAAGACTGCCGCAATCGACCACTCTGCCAACTCTCCTTGAACTCCGGTTATACCGTCGTTTTCAGTGGTGCAAATATAAAACGTTTTTCTATTTTGGCAAAACAATTTTAATATAAATTTTAACAAATCGTAATAATCGGCTAAAAATCAGCCTGATTATTTTTCTCTTTTAAGACAGGAGTTGTCCGGAAATTAAAATAAAAAACGTGCTCCGATAAGGGAGCACGCTGATATGATATCATTTTATTTTACAGCTTAACGCAGTTCGGCCAGGTATTTTTCTGCATCCATGGCCGCCATACAGCCGCTTCCTGCTGCAGTAATCGCCTGTCTGTAGATGTGGTCCTGCACGTCTCCTGCTGCGAAAACGCCCGGAAGGTTTGTTTTTGCCGTCCCTTTTTCAGTGGCAATGTAACCGTTTTCATCCAGGTCGATCTGCCCAACGAAAATTTCCGTGTTCGGCTTGTGGCCGATGGCGATGAAAATCCCGTGCACATCGATTGTTGAGGTTTCCTGTGTCTGGTTGTTGATCACCACTGCCCTTTCAACCAGGTTGTTCTCCCCTTCAATCCCGATCAGCTCATGGTGAAACTTCACTTCGATATTCGGGGTATTGTTTACGCGGTGGATCATTGCTTTGGAAGCCCTGAACTCATCCTTTCTTACCAGCATGGTTACTTTGTTCACCAGTTTGGCCAGGTAAGTTGCCTCTTCTGCTGCCGTATCTCCGGCTCCTACCACCACTACATCTTTTCCTCTGTAGAAAAATCCGTCACAGGTTGCGCAGGCAGAAACCCCTCCGCCGTTGTATTTTTTCTCGTCATCCAGACCCAGGTATTTCGCAGTAGCTCCGGTAGAAATAATCACGGTTCTGGCGAAGATCTCCTTATTTCCGGCGTATAATTTATGGATCCCTCCTACTTCCGTAGAAAATTCGACTTTGGTGAT
The DNA here is from genome assembly GCF_008329705.1 of Chryseobacterium sp. SN22. GTDB lineage: Bacteria > Bacteroidota > Bacteroidia > Flavobacteriales > Weeksellaceae > Chryseobacterium. The sequence continues at coordinate 52,444 of NZ_VTSX01000022.1, forward strand.
CATTTCGTAATGTACCTTGGTTTCGAAGCGTTCCGCCTGTTTTTGCAGATCCATCATCATTTCAGGACCTGTAATTCCCGTCGGGTATCCGGGGAAGTTGTCTACTTCCGTCGTTGTGGTTAATTGCCCGCCCGGCTCCAAACCTGTATACAATTCAGGTTTCAAATCTGCTCTTGCCGCATAAATAGCTGCTGTAAAGCCGGAAGGTCCGGATCCAACGATCACACAATCTAAAATGTTTTGCTCCATAATCTGCTTTTCAAAAAGATTTTAAAATTTACGTCCGCTAAGTTCGTAATTTTTAACAGGTATTTAAAGTTATTTTAATGATACTTGTCAATATCTGATATGTTAAATGTCGATGAAACGTATAAGTAAATGAGTTAAAGGTAGATTGTCAATAGTGAATGGTGAATTTTCACACTTCCAAAATTGGCAAGCGAAGCGGATTGACCATTGACCATTCACTGCTAAAACCACCCCGTCAAAAATTCTTTCGGAATTTTCACCACCCCTCCAGAGGAGGGGAATTTCCGATTAAGATTTGTCAGTAACCGCGAATTTTAATCCTTCCAAATTGACAAGCAAAGCTGATTGACCATTCACCATTTACTTCCACCATTCACCTTCTTACACTTTCATCTTGATTTTATCGACATTGATGATTTTGTACACCAGTTCTTTGATCAGTTCCGCTTCGCTCATGTTGACAGCGCCAAGGCCTTTTCCTTTCATGTCGAACTCCCGGAGAATGGAGATGACCCTGGTGGCATGTTTCAGAGGATATAATCTGGCCGATTCTGCGTAATCCTTGATGAAATAAGGGTTCACCCCCATCTGGGAGGCAATCGACTGCGGAGACTGGCCTGCCATCGTATGGTAAATGATAACATTGGAAAAGTAATTGTACAGGCTCGACAACATCATCACAAACGGATTGTTTTTAGGATTTTTGCCCATAAAATGCGCGATTTTAAAGGCTGCGTTGGCATTTTTGGTTCCCAATGCTTTCTGAAGTTCAAAGACATTGTACTCTTTGCTGATCCCGATATGCTCTTCCACGATTTTCCCGTCGAGCACTTCGCCGGGCTTGAGAATAATTTTAAGCTTGTTCAGCTCATTGGCGATCCGGGAAAGATCATTTCCTAAGTATTCTGCCAGAAGCTGGGAAATATTCGGAGCCGTTTTGATGCTTAACCTGATGCATTCGTCGGCGATCCATTTCGGGAGATGGGCTTCCCTGATGGATTCGCTTAAAAACAGCATACCGGCTTTCTCCAAGGATTTGGTGACCTTTTTCCGGCTGTCCAGTTTTTTGTGCTTGTGAGCAAAGACCAGAACGGTGGACAGTACCGGATTCTGAACGTAGGTTTCCAGGGCATTGCTTTCACTTTCGGCCATTCTCAGGTCCTGGGCTTCCTTGATAATGATAACCTGCTTATCCCCCATCATTGGAAACTGCCGGGCCAGCGAAAGGATTTCGTGATACGAGCTATCTTTGCCGTAAACGACGGTTTGGTTGAAGGCTTTTTCGTCCTCCGTTAAAAAGTCGTGTTCAAGGGCTTTTACTGCAAGATCGATAAAGTAGGATTCTTCTCCGTGGAAAAAATAAATCGGTAAAACTTCTTTATTTTTAATATTTTTGAGGATTACATCTAATTCTTTCATCTTATAAATGGAACTTCCAAAACTGAACTTTCAGGAAACTTTTGATTTTAAATTCAGGAAAGACAAAGATAAGTTTTTTATTTATGATCCCATCCGCAAAACCTATCTTTTGCTCACGCCTGAGGAATGGGTACGGCAGCATTGGGTCCATTATTATCTTACGGTAAAATCCTACTCCGTTTCTGCCCTGGTTACTGAAAAAAAGATTGTCCTGAACGGTTTAACGAAAAGGATCGATCTTCTGATTACCGAAAAGACCCGGCCTAAAATTTTAATCGAATGCAAAGCCCCGCAGATCAAATTAACGGAAAAAACCTTTGAGCAGACCGCCCGTTATAATTCGATTATCGGTGCCAAAGAGATTGTTTTAACGAATGGGCTGCAGCATATTCACGCGTATTTTGAGAATGGCGAGTATTTGTTTTACAAACCATGATAAGTCGTAGCTTTACATCCGATGCTGATTTGATTCGCCCCCTTTGGGGCTTAATGTATGTCTGATTTTGCAGGTGTCTGAAATTTCTGTCTGAATTCAGGAGGCAAAATTGACAGATCGTCATTATGAAATTTATATTCCGGAAATGCGTATCGGAGCACGGTTTTTGTACTGATGACCACTGCCCTAGCCCCGATTGCAGCGGAAATCCTTTTTTGAAAAAAAAGATTGCAGCGGAAAGCGGGAAACAGCTCCTAAAAAATTAAACGTATGACAAAATCTATCTTAGTGGGTGCGGCTTTGCTGGCCTCGGCTACCCTATTCAGCCAACAATTAAAACCTGTTACCTATCAGGACGGAACCCAGAAACTGAACGGACTCGTAACATCCAACGCCGGAAAAAAACTTCCCGGGGTTCTGATTCTTCCGGCCTGGAAAGGAATCGACGACGAGGCGAAGACCGCCGCGGCAGACCTGGAGAAACAGGGATATATCGCTTTTGTAGCCGATATTTACGGAGAAGGGAATATTCCTGCTGATAATAACGCTGCAGCAAAAACTGCAGGCTACTACAAGAAAAATTATGAAGCTTACCAGAAAAGAATTATGCTTGCCTTGGAGCAGCTGAAGAAAAACGGGGCGATTCCGGACCGGATTGCCGTGATCGGTTACTGCTTCGGAGGAACCGGCGCCCTTGAATCGGCAAGGGGAAAAATGCCGGTAGCAGGCGTGGTTTCCATCCACGGGAGTATCGGGAAGGACCAGGCGAGACCCAACGGACCTATTTCGACAAAAATCCTGGTAGAAAATCCTGCGGACGACCAAAGCGTAACGCCGGAAGATTACAACAACCTGATCAAAGAAATGAATGACGGCAACGCCGACTGGCAGATTATCACCTATGCACATTCCAAACATACGTTTACGGATCCTAAGTCACCGGATTACAATCCCGTGATGGCCAAAAGAGCCTGGAACCATACACTGATGTTTCTGAAGGAAATCCTTAAATAATGTACCGATTTGGAAATGTAACAGTGTACCAATGGATGAATCATCGGTATGGATTCATGGTTACACTGTTACATTAATTAGATTGTTATATTTTTCTATTATTTTGCTTCCAATTCTATTTTGTAAGCTTGTGGAGAATATTTGGTAAGGGAACCGGTAGCGGCATCGATTCCTACACCGATAGCTCCGCCCAGCAGAATATTAACCAATGTTACCGGATTGAATGTTTTTGTAAGCTTTACTTCTTTGTTGCTGAAACCTTCTTTTTCGAAAGTCACCATCTGTTTACTCAGGGATCTTGGGATTTCAGCCGTGCATGGCGTGGTGCATTTTTCGATTCCTTTATGGAAAACTTTCGCTCCTTCCGGAGTGGAATTAAATGTGATTTTATCTTTTGTTCCGGTAAGGATGGTCGCGCATGAAGTCATGGACAGGGTAACGCCCAATAAAAGGGCTGCTGAAAATTTGTTTCTCATAGTTTAAGTTTTTCTGATCTTAAAAATTTCCGCGAACTTACGGAATTTAAGACAATGGAACAATAAACAATGGAACAATGTATCAGTATAACAATGTAACAATATAAGAGCGTAGCAATATATCAATATTGAAACGTTTATTGAAATAAAAAACAGTGCAGCAACTAGCCGGAGAAGTCAATTGTTACACTGTTACATTTATTAAATTGATAAATTACAGTATCAGTCTACGCCTTCTACTTCGCGGTGTACCGATTCTACGGAGAATGCGGGAAGGCAGACCGACAGGTATTCGCATTCTTCCGGAAACGGGTTGCTGTAACGGATTCTCGCGCCTTTTTCGATCATGATGCTCTGGCCTTTTTCCAGTACTACGGTTTCACCGTCGATTTCAAATTGTTTTTTCCCGGAAATTATGTAGGTGAATTCATCGAATTCAGGGGTCTGGTGCGGTTCGCTCCATCCCGCAGGGGCAATCATGTGGGCAATGGAAACGTCTGAGGTTCCGGTGGAATTTCCCCAATGTTCTTCGATCAGTTTTCCGTCGGTCGTCGGGACAATAAACGGGTTGTGTTGGATTTTAAATTTTTTCATAAATTTTATTTTTGGATTTGGTATAAAATATTGGTTCTTGAAGGTTCTCCATAATAAGCCACCTCGTGCTCGCCGAGGTTTTCCGCGCCCAGCCTTTCCATGGCAGTCCGCGACCTTATGTTGTCTTTCCCGACATGGAAATAAACGGTATCGACAAACTGAAAGATGTAATCCAGCATCAGCTTCTTGATCTGCGGATTGACTTTTTTTCCCCAGGATTTGGTGCCGTAAAAGGTATAGCCGATAAAAATGCTGTTTTGGTCGTCATCAAAATCATAAAAACGGGTGCTGCCCAGAATATCCCCGGTCGCTTTTTCTACAATTTTAAAGGCCCCTCTGCTTTCGATGGCTCCCTGAAAAAAGTTTTCGAAGACTTCTCTTCTGTAGCGGTCTTTATTGGGATGCTGCTTCCATACTTCCGGATCGGCAGCCACCTGGTACAAAGACTCAAAATCCCCTTTTTGTAAGGGGATTAACTGATATTGTTCGTTTTCTAAAACCGCCTGAACAGAAAAGTTCATTGTTTAGCTTTTTGTTTTTGCTGCGTCGGATTCAATCTTTTTGATCTCTCTGAGTTTTTCTGCGATCTTCGTTACCGCTTCAGGTTTTGATGGCTTCAAAGGTACTTCCGCCTGTGCATAATCCCATTTCAGAACCAGGTTGGCCGAGTTTTCGTCGGTCGGGTTCAAAGTGATTTCAAACCACTCCTGCTTGTCGGCCAGCTTGTTTACCGGAACGGTAACATCTACGACATCCTGCTTCGGGTCGTAGGTATATGCCCCCCACTGCTGGAAATCTTTGTTTAAAATGACCTTCCATTCTTTTTCCGTAGGAACAATGAATAAACCGTAAGTTCCGGCCTGGACGATCTTTCCGCCAAAGTTCACCGACTGTCCGAAGGTAATTTTTGTAGAGGAGTTGGCGCCCGCTCTCCAAACCTGTCCGTAAGGGACCAGTTCGCCAAATATTTTTCTTCCTTTCACTCCGGGTCTTCCGTAGTCTACGGTAATTTTAGACATGGAAAACTGCTGCTCCACGGTCTGGCGCGGACTGGCTGCCGGCACCGAATAATCCTGGGCAAAACCGAAAACCGACGCCGAAAGGCAAACTGCAAATAATAACTTTCTCACTTTTTTAAATTTTGCCTAAAATTACGAAATTGGATACAGAAATCATTTTCCTGACCTGATAAATTTTGTTAAATTAAACCGGAATAGGATCTTGATTTAAAGTGAATCAGAAGTAGAAATCAGGTAATAAGCTGAATGATGAAGGATGGATGTTTTCTATTACCAAAAATATTGATGATCAAACGAATTCTAGTTTAAGATCCTGACTCACCAGACTTTTCTACCTCAATAACCCATTGAATTAAAGTAAAATAAATTCAAATCCACCTTGATTTAAAAATTATTTTTGCCTGCTCAATATGCCTCAGGTTATGATAAACCACAAAACGGAACGTATCCCCGAGTTTCAGTCTGATCAGATTTGAAATGCTGGTGCCCGTTTTTGTTTTATTTAAATCTATCTTTTCAGAATTATTTAAAAGAATAATAATCTGCTTTTGCTGAGCGATGAATTCATCTAAAACCTTTTTATCCAAATTGCTGTAAAGGGGATTCATCGATCTGAAAGTTTTCATTTTTTCCAGTCCCTTTTTAGGAAGCATACTTTCAGCAAAATAATTTCCCAGAATTCCTGAATTGAATATTTCTGTTGGCTTTGTACCTGAATTATTTATTCGTTGACCGATCTCAGGAATATAAAATTTACCATAACGGTTCAGGTGTTCAAAACACTCCAAAACACTCCATTTTTTCTCTGAAAGCCTGAAATTAAGCAACTCATCAGGTTGATTTAAAATATTTTCAGCAAAATACATATTTTCTGCCGTGATATTTTTTAAATCATTCAGCAATTTTTCCGTCGGGATTGTCATGTCTGTTTTTAAGGCAAATCTCTGGTTTTAAAAAATCTTAAATCTTGACGGGAATCAAGATTTTTTAAGTCTTGACAAGGTTTCCGGGATCATCCTTAAATAATTGGCAATATGCTTATTCGGAATTTCCTGAAAAAGCTGCGGGCTTCTCTTCAAAACACTTTCATAACGTTCTTTCGGAGAGCCTATTAATAAATCTTTTTCCCGTTCCATTTGTTTTAAAACCAGATCCTCGAGAATAACAGCCCAAAGCTTTAAATTTTCATCTGAAGATTGGATGAATGCATAAAAATCTTTTTTTGCAGCTATTTTTACTTCGGTTTTCCTGATGGCCTGAATATAGAAATCCGTCGGTTTTCCCGACAAAAAAGAATCGAGGCAGACCACTATATTATCTGTATAACCAAAACGGATCACTCTTTCCTGTTCTTCGGGCCTGATAAAAATCCGCAAACTTCCTTTTTCAATAAAATAGATATTGCTGTCAATATCACCTTCCGTTGTCAGAAAGTGATGCCTGTTAATTACTTTTTCCTTTTTAAATAAGTCTGCATCAAGTAAAGTCTGAATGATATTCATTACATAGAACGTTAAATTAAATGATAAGCTTTAAATTATAAAAGAAAGTTTATTGCGGCATGGCCTTCCATTTCTGAACGACCGCCGTATACAAATACATGAAAATAAATCCGCAGGCCAAGAGAATATAGCTTAAATTAAAGTTCAGGACTTCAATAATGGTCCTACACTGATATACTTTGATATTCTGCTCATTGCAAAGCTGGTCCTGATGCAGGCTGATGATAATAAATATCAGAAGTACATAAAGCGTGAAACCGTTTACCGAAAGATTGATGAAAACCGATGAAATTATCTTTTTCACGCTTCTCATGAACAATAACGGGATCAGTAAGATAGCTGATCCGATAAATAACGTCAGGTAAGAAGCAAAGAAACCGGTATTGGTTCTTCCGGCAGAAACCGAAAACAAAACAGAGATCAGCACAATGGCCAGGGTAAGCACGCCTGCACTGATAATACTGAATAAAAGCGATTTCAACCCTGTGGTTCTGAAACTGAAGACCATGGTAGACAGGAAAAAGGCAATCCAGAGATAGATATGTATATTTTCCGAAAAGAAATCCGAAGATTTTATAACATCTACATTGTAGAGGAAATCCTGAAGATTTTGCGAGTAATAGTAGTAACCGGTCGTATTATTTTTAAAATATTGAGCCAGCGAAAGCTGACTTTGGATATCCGGATTAAATTGCCGGATCTGCACGGAATCATTTACCACAACGCCGTCTACAACGGCCGCCGCAGAATCGATGGCCACCGTTTCCGTATAGTCATAAGTGCCACCTTCCGGCAGATTGTTGGGATCATATTTTTCACCGTAAGAAGTTTCATATTTTTTGATGAAATACCGTACCTTGAAATCATCCGGGGCATAGACCATTTTCGCCCAGTTTTTGGCATCCAGATTATTCCTGATCCCGAACTGTCCGGAAATATCCAGGAATTTTTTCATCAGCTTTTCCAGTTCGGCAGTATCTTTCTTTTTTAAAAGTTCGGCCGTAAGCCTGCTGATCTCGGATCTTTTTTGCCTGTAATTTTTTCTGGCATACTCTTCGTCACCTTCATTATTGCGGGATGATCCTGTATATCCTCCGGCTCTGCCTTCCCGGTCATAAAATATTTCTGAAAAATTAAAATACGTCAGTCCCGTCGTATTGATGTAAGGTGACATATCCACCACATCCTTTTTAAAAAAATATATGCAGACATCAGTACCTCTCTGGGTATCGACGAGCCTGTTACGCTTTTCGCCTTCAGGAAAAACAAAATTGCCGTACCGGTCTTTCCTGGAGATCTTCTTTGAGTAAAGGCTGTAATACTGATAAACCCTGTTGTAGTAAACGAAATATTTTTTGTTGCGGTCGATTTTATCGAGATCGGTTTCACAGTAGAGCTCATCAAAACCGGGGAAAATTCGGTTGTCCAGCGTGTAATACTCCAGACTCTGGGAAAGAAAGGCATTGGCCTGGTTAATAATCTTTACATTTTCTGCCATCTGTGCATCGGGATATTTATTCCGGACGAACATTTTAAAGCCGGCCATGTAAGAAAAATAAAAGGTGGTAGAAATAAGTATAATGACGAAATACTGCACAAACTGCAGGAACAGCCTGCCTCTGGAAAGAGGATAAAAATTCTTGAATGCATTATTCCTGAACATCATAATGAGCCAAGCCACAATCAGCAGGACCGAAATAATGAGGTGGATGAAAATCATTCCATCCTTAAAATAATCATTTTTCACACTCATTCCCTGCATGGAAGCAGGATTCGCATGAGAAACATAGCCGATGATAAAAAATAAGAGATGAATAACGATCCCTGCCAGAAGCATCCAGACGATTTTGGTATTCCAGACAGTAGGATATTTTTCGAGCAGATACCGGTTGAATTGATTTATTTTTTGCATTTTTTTTCGAATTAAAGATCATTAGCTTACAAAGAACCTCCTGGTGGAAGAAGAAATGTTCCGGATATAAATGATTTCCGTTTTTGCATTTCCCAGCGCCGACATCACCTCATGGAATGCCGTATCTGCCGAAAAGTAGGCGACATAAATCCCGCCGTTGAAATTCAGTTTTTCGAGGTTAAGGTTTTCAAAGACTTTCAGGAGCTCTTCCCTGGAATCTGCCGTGTCGATTTCGAGGATCAGTCCGTCGTTCTCGCTGTTGGACAATTCGGAATTGTCTTTATACTGACCGTTTTTCAGGAAAATCACCTTATCCGAAACCTTCTCCACTTCATACAGCTGCTGCGAGCTGAGGATGAGCGCAATCGGGTTATTCACCGAATTGGCGATTGATTTCAGATCTTCCAGAATAACCTGCTGTGCCAGGACATCCAGGTTGGCAAGAGGTTCGTCAAGCAATAAAATTTCCGGTTTCCTCAGCAGGGTGCGGGCCAGCTCGAAGCGCATTTTATAGCCGGAAGAAAGCTCGTTCCATTTCAGGTGCTTATAGTTCCAGAGCCCGAGGCGCGCGATCATCATTAAAGTCCGGGTTTCGTTCTCTTCGGGAGGAACGCCGTAGCTGGCAAGGACAAATTTAAGGTTGTCTTTGAGGCTTCCATACCATTTTTCCGTTCTTTGCGGGATGTAGACCAGCTTTGTCCGGAGGTCATAATCATTCTCAGGATTTTTATTGAACGAATAATTCAGTTCCCCCTCGTCGTGAGAAATTTCTTTTGCCAGGATCCTCAGTAAAGTGGTTTTCCCGTTACCGTTTTCTCCTACCAGGCCGTATACCTGTCCTTTACGGATTTCTACAGAAACCGGACCTAAGGAGAAGCGGCGGCTGCCGTAGGATTTTACGATATTCCAGGCGCGGAGCACAGCTTCTTTTTCCGGATGTTCTTCCACACTGATCTTACCAATCTTATCCAGCAGATCCTTCGACCTGCTGTTCAGTTCTTCAACGGAATGGTTGTGGGTTTCTTTCCAATCGGTAAGGGCGACGGCTTCGCGGTAAATCTCCATATCCTGGGTATCCACCGCGCAATCCAGTAATTTTCTAAATCCTAAAACGGTGTCTTTGTTGTCGAAAAAATGATAGACTTCGGCGACTCTTTGCTGATGTTTTGTCATGGGTTCCAACGGTATTGGTTTCAGTTTTTAAAGATATAAATTTCTTTTCCGTTATTCTTTTGGTCCGGATAAAAACTAATTTTATTTTTACATCCAGTTAAAATCATCAGATGAACAAAATAACCGTACTGTTTCTGTTTTTATTTTCTTTATCCGTCATCAACGCACAGGAAATTATTCCGTTCAGAATAACGACGTACAATAACCTGATTGTCAAAACTCAGGTCAATAATAAAGATTCTTTAGACCTGATGTTCCAGATTGCCATGGAAGAAGCTTCGATTTCCCCGGAACGGAAAAGAAGTGCCGATCATATCCTATTTAAAGACGGCATCAGTGATGGAAATACAGTTTCCATCGGGAAAAATACGTATCAGGATATCCGTTTTTTTGATGGTGAGCTTAGCGGCCATGAAGCCGACGGAAAAATCGGAACCGGAATTTTCAAAGGAAAAATTTTTGGGATCGACTATGACAACAGCCGGCTTTCAATATATGAAACTATGCCTGACCTTAAAGAATATCATTCAATTCCATTGGTATACCGGAACGGACAGCTTTTTATCCAGGCGGAGAATGTTATTGACGGGAAACCTGTAGCTGCTGATTTTCTCCTGCAATCCGGATATTCCGGTGGAATTATATACAGCAATGCCTTTGCCGACGGAAAAGACCTCGACCAAAAGCTGAAAATCACCGGTGAAAAAACGCTAAGGAACTCAGCCGGAAAAAGTATTGTTACTAAAAACGGAATTCTGCCCCTGCTCAACATCGGAAGCTTTACACTGAAAGATGTTTCGGCAGGGTTTTTCACAGGAGAACTTAAAACCCAGAAAGCAAGCTATCTGGGAGCTGATGTGCTGAAAAGATTCAACTGGATTTTCGATGCGGAGCGGAAGACCGTCTACATCAGGCCCAGCAAATATTTTACGGATGCTTATTTTAAAATAAATTAAAGTCAATTCTGTTTATTTCTGAAGCACTTCGATTTTGGTATACCGGAACACTTTCCCGGCTTCATTTTCATTAACCTTTGTTAAATTTTTATTCTTCGGAAATCCCCTTTCGGTCACGATGTGCCCCGTTACTATGATCTTTACAGGCAGATGGGTTCCGTCAAACAATTGATCTGCATCAATTAATTTTTTATTTGCAGGTTCCAGCCAGTAATAATCACTTTTACCAACATTTCCTTTCTTATTTGATTCACTCCACCGGGCGCAGGTACATGCAATGGCATTGTAGTTTAGGATCAGGGTTTTTAGTTTTGTTTCGGGTTTGAAATCAGGTTTATCAAGAACTTCAAGTTCGGTATATCGGAATACTTTTCCTTTGGGCAACGGCTCTTCATTCTGAATTGTTCCTTTCGGAACGCCTTCTTTTGTATAGAACTGCCCCTTTATTCTTAGAAAATGCCTGAATACATCAAAATAAACAGGTAATCCCATATTTTCATCCGCAGGTTCTATATAGAAATATAAGTTTTTAATTCCTTCCTTATTAACAGATTTCAGATCTTCTACACGGATCCAGCCCGGACAGGTACAGCCAAAAGCAGTATAGTCAACATCCAGACTTTCGATCTTACCGGTTAATGTGTTGTTGTGATCGGAAATAACTTTTGATGATTTAATTTTATCTAACGGATATTTTTTCAATTCCTGTTTACAGGAAACCCAGGGAATGATAAAGATAGCAATTACTATATTTTTTAAAATGGAACCCATCAAATTAGTTTTTAATTAACGTATTTCTCTGTATTCGTAAGTCATTTTTCCACGATATTGAAAATGGTTCTCACTTAAAACCCTGTCATACTTTCTTTTTTCTGTTAAAGAATCATTCTTATTGTAAACATACTGATTCAGAAATTCCACATATTCGTTTGGATTGCCAAAAGTAGTAATACAACTGTCTCTTTTGCTGATCAGTTGATGTTTAGCATTAAATTTAAAATAGGTTCTCATTTTCTGATCGCCTTTAAAAACCCAGTTTTCAATTGATTTATTTCCATTTTGATCATAGACAAATTCAGAATGTTTTGAAATAGTGCCATTTTCAATCTTTGTCGCTTCAGAAATTCTTCCATTTCGGTATTTATAATGAATAAATGATTTTCTCAACGGATATTCTTCCCGGATCAACTGATTAAATTTGTTATAAGCATATATTTTAATGGTATCTATATCCCTGAACTGATAAGTGACAAATCTTAAATTTTGTTTTCGGTCATAAATGTATTGATCCGTCAAAATATTTATTCTTCCTCCGCGGCGATACACAAATTTCACCTGAGACAGTTGACCGTTATGATTATAAAAGAAAAAAGATGACCCGTTTTTACAGATCAGCCTGTTTTTTGAATCTAAAATCAGCTGTCTCTTTTCCTCAAAGGTTAAAGAATCATTCTGGCTGAAATCTCTTATAATGATTTCCAATCCATACTTTTTATTTTTACTAACCGTATTGACCAATTTTATTTTTTCAAGTTCTCCCGCACAGGAAACTGCCAGTAATAAAATTGAGAATTTTAAAATAAATCTTAACATGTCCGGTTGTTAGTTATTGAATTTTTATAAAATTATATTAAGATCCAAATATGATGTTTCAAAGAATTTAATAAAGGAAAAGGTTTATAAAGAAACTCTGTTATTTCCTTTCCAGGTTCTAATTTCTTTCCGATAATCGGCAATAATAAGGGTTTCCTCATTTAACATACCGTTTTCAATTTCTTCTTCTTGAAAAAATCCGGAAGCAGCAAATATTTTATCTTTTAAAAAATCAACCACATAAACGGAATCAAAAGTTTCTCCACAGCTGCTGTTGTAAAAGTCTTTGTGAATAGCCACTTTCTCAATTTTTTCCTGATCTGAAAAAAAATATCTTTTCGTATAATCCCCACATTCCGGATGTGCCGTAAATTTGATTCCTCTGATTTTGCCATTCTTCAGATAAGCGCAGGAAGGATGAAGGGCATCAGAATCATACACCACCTCATCTGAATCAGAAATATGTTTTTCAAATGTTTTGCTTTGTTCATCGCTGTAGGATTGGCATTGAAAAAATAAGAATAAAGGTAAAATTATAAGTTTTTTTCCGCCGTCTATTGTATTCATGGTTTGATTTTTTAAAGTCAGTTATGCGAATATAGTTAAAATAAGAATGTTTTTACATTGCTTCAAAGATCTTGCTCTTTACCAAAAGGATTTATGATGATCCTTATCAAAACCCGGTTTGGAAATTTTCATGAAAGACCCTTTAAGGAAATCGCCTTTCCTGATATTTTATAGTGCTGATCGAAAAGATAAGACCATTATGATCGTGAGCGTATGCCGTACTTCCCAAAACCCCGAAAAATACCCATAAAAAAAGCGGAAGAAAAAAATCTCCCGCTTTTTATTTATTTAAAAAGATCCGAAAACTACATCGTCTCCATTTTAAAGCTCATGCTTTCAATTACCTTCAGGATGGCTTCTACCGTATCCATGGAAGTCAGACAAGGAACACCGTTCTCTACAGACATCCTTCTGATCTGGAACCCGTCTCTTTCAGACTGCTTTCCTTTGGTCATGGTGTTAACGACATACTGCACTTTTCCTTTCTGGATCAGGTCGATCAGGTTCACGTCATCTTCACCGATTTTATATCCTATTTTACAAGGAATCCCCTGTTCGCCGAAGAATTTAGCCGTTCCTTCCGTGGCCCAGATCCTGAAGCCCACTTCATGGAATCTTGCGGCCAGATCGGCTGCTTCCTGCTTGTGCTTGTCGGCTACGGTAAAGAGGATGGAACCGTGCATCGGCACTTTTCTCCCTGCGGCAACCAATCCTTTGTAAAGGGCCTTTTCCAGGGTGGTGTCTTTCCCCATTACCTCTCCGGTTGACTTCATTTCAGGGCCGAGGGAGATGTCTACTTTCGTTAATTTGGAGAAGGAGAATACCGGCACTTTTACGAAAACGCCTTCTTTATTCGGAACCAATCCGTTTTTGTATCCTAAATCAGTTAATTTCTGACCTAAAATCGCTTTTGTTGCCAGGTTGGCCATCGGTACTTCCGTGATTTTGGAAAGGAAAGGAACCGTTCTGGATGAACGCGGATTCACTTCGATCACATACACATTACCTTCGAAAAGGACGTACTGGATATTCATCAGTCCGACTACTTTCAGGCCTTTCGCCAATCGCTGGGTATAATCCACCAAAGTGTCGATTTCGCTCTGCGAAATGTTCTGTGGCGGATATACCGCGATCGAGTCTCCGGAGTGAACCCCTGCTCTTTCGATATGTTCCATGATTCCAGGGATCACCACCGTTTCACCGTCGCAGATAGCATCCACTTCAATTTCTTTTCCGACCATATACCGGTCTACCAGTACCGGGTGTTCCGGGCTTGCGTCTACCGCGAATTCCATGTAATGTGCCAATTCACTTTCAGAGTACACGATCTCCATGGCACGGCCGCCCAATACGTAGCTCGGACGAACCAATACCGGATAACCGATCTCATTGGCAATTTCAATCGCTTCTTCTTTGGATGTAGAGGTTTTCCCCAGCGGCTGAGGAATCTGCATTTCCTGAAGCGCTTTTTCAAATTTATCCCTGTTTTCCGCCCTGTCCAGGTCTTCCAGGGTAGTTCCTAAAATCTGAACGCCGTGGGAAGCTAATTTATCAGCCAAGTTGATGGCGGTCTGTCCACCAAACTGTACCACTACCCCTTTCGGCTTTTCAAGCTCGATGATGTTCATCACATCTTCTTCTGTCAATGGTTCGAAATACAGTTTATCAGAGATGGAGAAGTCGGTGGAAACCGTTTCTGGGTTATTGTTGATGATGATCGCTTCGTAGCCCATTTCTTTGATCGCCCAAACCGAGTGAACCGTTGCATAATCAAACTCAACGCCCTGCCCGATCCTGATCGGTCCTGAACCTAATACGATGATTTTTTCCTTATCGGAAACCACGCTTTCGTTTTCTTCTTCGTAGGTTCCGTAGAAATAAGGGGTCTCAGATTCGAATTCCGCGGCGCAGGTATCCACCATTTTGTATACCGGCATGATTCCGTTTTCTTTTCTGAAATTGAATACTTCACGCTCCGTCACATTCCAGAGAACTGAAATATTTACATCGGCGAAACCTAATCTTTTCGCTTCAATTAGTATTTCTTTATCGAATTTATTTTCGGCGATGGTTTTTTCGAAATCCACCAGCTTTTTCAGTTTCCAGATGAAGAATTTATCGATCTTGCTCCATTCTACAATCTGTTCCCAATCATATCCTCTTCTTAGGGCATCACCGATGATGAACAGTCTTTCGTCATCACATACCCTGATTCGTCTTTCGATTTCTTCTTCCGTTAAAGCTTGAGCCTGTT
The DNA here is from genome assembly GCF_008329705.1 of Chryseobacterium sp. SN22. GTDB lineage: Bacteria > Bacteroidota > Bacteroidia > Flavobacteriales > Weeksellaceae > Chryseobacterium. Next base: position 67,608 of record NZ_VTSX01000022.1, read on the forward strand.
TGGTTTTCAGTCCCAGGTGCTTGATTCCTGTTTCCAGGGAACGGATGGCTTTCTGTAAAGACTCTTCGAAGTTTCTTCCGATCGCCATTACCTCACCCGTCGCTTTCATCTGGGTAGATAATCTCCGGTCCGCCGTTTCAAACTTATCGAACGGGAATCTCGGGAACTTTGTTACTACATAATCTAAAGCCGGTTCGAAGCAGGCGTACGTTTTTCCCGTTACCGGGTTCATGATTTCGTCCAGGGTCAAGCCTACCGCGATTTTCGCAGCAATCTTGGCAATCGGGTATCCGGTTGCCTTTGATGCCAGAGCGGACGAACGGGAAACCCTAGGGTTCACCTCGATGATATAATAATTGAAAGAGTACGGGTCTAAAGCCAGCTGCACGTTACATCCTCCTTCGATTCCCAATGCTCTGATGATTTTAAGGGAAGCATTTCTCAGCAATTGGTATTCCCTGTCCGAAAGGGTCTGGGAAGGAGCCACTACAATAGAGTCTCCGGTATGTACCCCAACCGGGTCAATGTTTTCCATGTTACAAACCACGATCGCGTTGTCGTTGGCATCACGCATTACCTCGTACTCGATTTCTTTGAAACCGGCAATGGATTTTTCGATCAGGCATTGCGTTACCGGGCTGTGCTTTAATCCCAGTTCCGCAATTTCTTTCAGCTCCGCTTCAGTCGAAGCGATTCCGCCTCCTGTTCCTCCCATGGTGAAGGCAGGACGAACGATGACCGGATAACCGATTCTGTCGGCAAAATGTAATGCGCCTTCTACGGTATTTACAATATCGGATTCAGGCACCGGCTCATTGAGTTCCCTCATCAGTTCACGGAAAAGATCACGGTCTTCCGCTCTATTGATGGCTGAAAGCTTGGTTCCTAATACTTCTACTTTGCACTCTTCAAGAATCCCTGATTTTTCGAGCTCTACCGCCATGTTCAGTCCGGTTTGCCCTCCCAAGGTCGGTAACAGCGCGTCCGGACGTTCTTTTCTGATGATGTGGCTCACAAACTGAAGGGAAATCGGTTCGATGTACACCTTGTCTGCGATTTCCACATCCGTCATGATCGTTGCCGGGTTGGAATTGATCAAAATTACTTTATAGCCTTCTTCTCTTAAAGATAAACAAGCCTGTGTTCCTGCATAATCGAATTCTGCTGCCTGACCGATGATGATGGGTCCTGATCCGATTACCAAAATTGTTTTTATATCTGTACGTTTTGCCATTTTAATTTTTTTAATTTTTCCGTCACGGAGGTTATCCGTAATCATTGTTGTTTTGCACGGTTTGGGCCGTGGTTATTGTTGTTGAACCATTCCATGGTTCAGTTGATATATCATTTCATCATACGATATGAAACCGATACATTTTACGGATTGTTAAACCGGTACATTTTTAAATTCGTTCATCATTTCGATGAAATCATCAAAAAGATAATTTGCATCTTCAGGGCCCGGGCTTGCTTCCGGGTGATACTGTACGGAGAAACAAGGATGGATTTTATGTCTTAAACCTTCATTCGTTCTGTCGTTCAAAGCGATGTGGGTTTCAATAAGATCCGTATCCTTTAAGCTTTCCTGATCTACGGCGTACCCGTGGTTCTGTGAAGTAATGGCTACTTTGTTTTTCTCTACATCCAGTACCGGGTGGTTTCCGCCGCGGTGTCCAAATTTTAATTTGAATGTTTTTGCGCCACAGGCTAACCCGATTAATTGGTGCCCTAAACAAATTCCGAAGATCGGCACTTTCCCTAAGATTCCGCGGATCATTTCCAGCGCCTGCTGGTTGTCTTCAGGGTCGCCGGGGCCGTTTGACAGCATTACCCCGTCCGGATTCATTAATAAGATTTCTTCTGCCGTTACATCCTGGGAAACCACGGTAATGTCACAGTTTCTCTGAGACAGTTCGCGGATGATTCCCAATTTGGATCCGAAATCCACCAAGACTACTTTAAGGCCTCTTCCCGGATTGGCGTAAGGCGTCTTTGTAGAAACCGTTTCCACCTGGTTGGTCGGGAAGGTGGTTGATTTTAATTCGGCAACGACGGTGTTTTCATCAGCATCGGCATTCACGATTTTTCCTTTCACCACCCCGTGGCTACGGAGCACTCTCGTCAGCCTTCGGGTGTCTATTCCTGAAATCCCGGAAAGGTTTTTCTTTTTAAACAGCTCATCCAGCGTAATCTGCGTACGGAAATTGGAAGGAAAATCGCACAGTTCTTTTACGATCAGCCCTTTGATGGCCGGCTCGATGCTTTCATAATCGTCACGGTTAATACCATAATTACCGATAAGCGGATAGGTCATGCAGACAATCTGTCCGCAGTAAGAAGGGTCGGAAATAAGTTCCTGATACCCCGTCATTCCGGTATTGAAAACCACTTCTCCTGCCGTTTCCAACGCTGCTCCGAAACCTTCTCCATGAAACACTTCACCGGACTCCAGTATTAATTTTTTCTTCATTTTAAACTTTTATCTCTTATTATTTTATTTTGTACAATGTCGGTTGTAGGATCGTAAAATGTACGGTACTTAAATGAGTTTTGTTTACGATGTACATTTTTACTTTATACGTTTTACAATTATTTAAAGGTATACCCTTCTTTCTCCAGGGCTTCCTTTAAGATGGCCATTCTGGCAAAGACACCGTTCTGCATCTGCCTGAATATCCTTGAGCGTCCGCATTCCACCAGGTCGGTATCGATTTCCACGCCGCGGTTGATGGGCGCCGGGTGCATGATGATGGCTTCTTTTTTCATAGCCTTTTCTCTTTCCTTCGTCAATCCGTATTTCCGGTGGTATTCGGAAGCGGAAAAGCTCATTTTGGAATCGTGTCTTTCGTGCTGGATTCTTAAAAGCATCAGCACATCCACTTCATGGATCAGTTCGTCAACGCTCAGGTAGGTTCCGTTGATCAGGGCTCCTTCGTCGAACCACTGTTCCGGACCGGAGAAATACACCTTTGCACCTAACCGTCTCAATGCTTCGGCATTGGAATTGGCAACCCTGCTATGCTTTACATCGCCTACGATGCCTATTTTCAGGCCTTCGAATTTCCCGAATTCCTGATAGATCGTCATCAGGTCGAGCATACACTGGGACGGATGGTTCCCGGTGCCGTCGCCGCCGTTGATCACGGGGATCTTAATGTTTTTCAGCTCATCGAAATACCGGTCTTTTTTATCTCTGATCACGACAAGGTTTACTCCAAGGCTTTCGATTGTTTTTACGGTGTCATATAAACTTTCGCCTTTGTTTACGGAACTGTTGGAGGCATCGAACGGAACCACCTGCAGGCCTAATTTTCTCTCGGCAATATCAAAGCTGGTCTTGGTTCGGGTACTGTCTTCAAAAAAGAGGTTGGAACAGAAGACCTCACCTTCGATCCGGGCAGTCTTCCCTTCTGCAAAAGCCAGTGCTTCATGTACTATTCGGTTGATTCTTTCGGTGCTCAGTTCTGTAATCGTAAACATACTATTTTAAAATTTTTACAAAAAAAAAAGCGAAGAAAATATCTTCGCTTAAAATAAATAAATATCGTAAAGGGCGTCTACGCCCGGTAATTCTAATGATATAAATACTGTGTTATTCATTAGGTGCAAAGATAAGACAATTCTTCAAAATGACAAAACAGAATTTAATTGTTTTTACAAAATTTAGATCAGTAATATCTTGCAGATATTCTAACGGGCAAGCCTGATCCCCGTAAACTGCCATTGCAGCCGTGGATGAAAGAAGTTACGGTAGGTATTCCGGCTGTGCCCTTCCGGAGTTGCAATGGACGCACCGCGCAAAACCATCTGATTCACCATAAATTTTCCGTTATATTCCCCTACCGCTCCGGCTACTTTCTTGAATCCAGGATAAGGCAGATAGGCACTGCCGGTCCACTCCCAGCGTTTTCCCCACTCAAAATGTCCCGAAGCTACTTCCCATTCGGCTTCCGTCGGGAGACGCATCCCTTTCCAGGAAGCAAAGGCTGAGGCTTCGTAAAAATTTATGTGGGAAACTGCTTCTTCAGGATTTACCTCTTGCAACCCTTGTAAAGTATACTGCATCCATTTTCCGTTAACCAGATACCAATACAGCGGAGCAGCTGTGTTGTTTTCTTTTATCCAGTCCCAGCCTTCCGCATGCCAGTGCCGGAAATCCGTATATCCGCCATCGTTTATAAATTCGAGATATTCGGCATTGGTAATAAGGCTTTGGGAAATTTCAAAATCATTCAGGTGTACTTTATGGCGGTTCAGCTCATTATCAAAACAAAAACCTTCGCCTTCGAATCCTATTTCATACACTCCTTCGGGAAAAGAAATCATCCCAGCTTTCTGGGTTCCCGCTTTTTCCAAATGACAATGTTCGTCATAGGACGGAAACAAAGGATTGTGTCCTAATATAAATTTAATATCGGTCAACAGCAATTCCTGATGCTGCTGTTCGTGATTGAGTCCCAATTCAAAAAGCTCCCCAAGCTCATCAGAGATATGGTTTTGTGAGAGAAAGGCAGTCATTTTCTCATCAACATATTCCCGGTATTTGTAAATGTCCGACACGGATGGCCGGCTTAGGTTTCCCCGGTCCGTACGGATGACCCGTGCCCCGATGGTTTCGTAATAACTGTTGAATACAAAATTATACTGAGGATCGAAAACCTCGTATCCTTCAAAATTCGGGCTTAATATAAAGGTTTCAAAAAACCACGTGGTATGCCCCAGATGCCATTTCGGCGGACTCACATCAACCACCGGCTGAACCACGTAATCCTCAATAGAAAGAGGTTTACAGATCTCAACGGAACGGTTTCTGATCTTCTTGTAATTTTCAAGCATTACTTTCTCCGCAGACAGAATATTTTCTTCGACCATAATTTTACCTTATTATATATTAAATAACTTTCCAGATGGCATCGATAAACCACTCTTTTGAATCGGAGATCTTTTTCAAGGGTTGGAATCCATTTTTCAAAGCCATAGCATCAGTTTCTTCAAGTGCATACTTTTGTGAAATTTCCATATAGATGGCTTCGTTTTCTTTAAAATCAATCAACTCATTTCCAACCACTACTTTTTGTTCTTCCAGACTGATAACATAGCTTCGGCATGCTCCCGAAAGCGGATCATAAGTTTGGTAGTGTTTAAATTTGCCAATATCAAAATTGGCGTCCAGCTCATGATTTATTCTTTCGAGAAGGTTCAGATTAAAGGCAGCTGTAATTCCTGCTTCATCGTTATAAGCGGAAAGAATGGTATCCGGGTCTTTCTTCAGATCAAAGCCGATCAGGAGCATATCTCCGGAGTTAAGCTTCTTCCGTAACTCATTGCAGAAATCATGTGCCTCCCCCACTTCCATATTGCCGATATTTCCTCCTAAAAACAGGATTACTTTTCTTCGGGCCGAGATGCTGTTGGCTTTATCCAGCATTTCAAAATATTCGCCGTTCAGTCCCACCAGCCCAAGATCGGGAATTTCCTTTGAAAGCCTTTCCTGGAGAACCGAAATAATATTTCCCGAAATATCGATCGGCATATAGGTAAAATCGGTATTTTGGTCTACGAGATACTGCAGCAAATGGGATGATTTCGTGGCATCGCCTGCACCCAGCTCCACCAGGTCAAAAGGGGCATCAAACGCTTGAATCGCTTTTGCCAGTTCATCACTTTTCCTGCTGAATATTTCCATTTCGCAGCCGGTAAGATAATACTCCGGCATATTCATGATCTGCTGAAAAAGGACATCGCCTTTCTGATCATAGAAATATTTGGAAAGTAAGTGTTTGGGATTGTCTTTCAGACCTTTGATAATTTCGCTTTCAAATTTATGATGGGTTTCACAATCTGCACAGGAAACGGTTTCCATATTTATATTTTCGTCCATGGGTATGGGATTTTGGTAGACATTTTACAGCAATTATTCTGCCATTGGCAAATCCTGAAACCGCTATATTTTAAACATTTGTTAACATCCTTTCCAAGTTCCTACCATAAAAATTCCGGAAATATTTTTTATAAAATCGTATATTTACAGTTCAAACCCGACAATATGGATTTAAAAGACAGAATGATTCTCAGTATAATTCAGGAAGACTCAACTTTATCAGTAAAAGAAATTTCAGAAAGAATAGGCCTTACCTTCACTCCGACTTATGAACGGATCAAGCAACTGGAAAAGAACGGAATCATTGAGAAATACGTCGGACTTTTAAACCGGGAGAAACTGGGACTTAATATTGTCGTATACTGCAATGTACGGCTTAAAGAACAGTCGAATAAAGTTCTGGAAACCTTTGAAAAAAATATCATGAAGCATGATGAGGTTCAGGAAGTCATCAGCCTTTCCGGCGAATACGATTATATGCTGAAAATTATTGCCAAAGACATCAATTCCTATAATGCCTTTACCGTGAACGTGATTTCAAATATCCCGAATATCGGCCAGTACCACAGTTCGATCGTGCTTCATGAGGTGAAAAAATCCACGAAGTTTAAAATTGATCTGGCTTAATTTAAACTCAAAATTTTTATTAAAATAATGTGAAAAGGGAGCAAAGAACAATCTTCAATCTGATCATTCTCTGCTCCTTTAATCTATTTGCCGGCAAAATAAAAACTTTGCATAAAAAAATTACAAACCAGTTTTTATGACTTCATCATAATTTAACCCAGTAATTTATTTTTTACTTTATTAAACTGATATTCAATTTTATTAAGACAAAGATTCCCGATACTCCCCTGGTGCGTATGCTCTAAATTTTCAATTTTAAAATCGAAGGCGTTGTTTTCGATCTCCCGTCCTACTTTTACATAAGCATCCCGGAAGGAACTGCCATTCTTCACTTCTTCATTGATCTTCTCTACACTGAACAGGTATTTATACTTTTCATCTTCTAAAATCCCATTCTTAACCTGAATATTCGGCAAGGTATAATTTAAAATCTCCAGGCATTCTTTCAGTGAATCGACCGCCGGGAAAAGGATTTCCTTCGTCAGCTGCATATCGCGGTGGTAACCGGACGGAAGATTGTTCGTCAGCAAAATAAACTCGTTCGGTAACGACTGTATTCTGTTGCACCGTGCACGGACCAATTCGAAGATGTCCGGGTTTTTCTTGTGCGGCATAATGCTGCTTCCTGTCGTGAATTCTTTCGGAAAACTGATAAAATCGAAATTCTGGCTTAGATACAGGCATATATCATACGCAAATTTCCCTAACGTTCCCGCCAGTGTGGCCATTGCCATCGCCAGCATTTTTTCAGATTTTCCCCGGGTCATCTGGGCATAAACGGAATTGTAGTTCATGGATTGAAAGCCCAGATTATAGGTAGTGCTCTCCCGGTCGATCGGGAATGAGGAACCATAGCCGGCCGCCGAACCTAACGGGTTTTTATTGATGATATTTTTCACCGAAAACAGCATTTCCATATCATCCAGCAGGGCTTCCGCATAAGCGCCGAACCAAAGTCCGAAAGAGGAAGGCATGGCAATCTGCAAATGGGTATAGCCCGGAAGCAGTACGTTTTTATGCTGTTCCGCCAATTGGATCAACAGCTGGAAAAATTCGTCCGTCAGAGCTGCCATTTCACGGATTTCGTCCAGTAAATACAGTTTGAGATCCACAAGAACCTGATCATTCCTGGAACGGGCGGTATGGATTTTCTTTCCGGTATCACCTAATTTTGATATTAGAAGCGACTCAATCTGCGAATGGATGTCTTCTGCACTCTTATCGATTTCAAAGCTTCCGTTTTCGATGTCTTCTAAAATTTCTGACAATACTGCCAGCATCCGTTCGGATTCTTCAACCGAAAGAATCCCGACTTCTGCCAGCATTTTGCAGTGCGCCATTGAACCTTTAACGTCGTATTTCGCCAGACGCTCGTCAAAATCGAGATCTTTTCCAACGGTAAATGTATTGACTAATGTATTGGTAGCATGGTCATCTTTCTGCCATATTTTTTTCATAAGTTTCTTTTTTAGTGGGAAGATGGAAATGAGGCTTTAAGGTTTTCGAACTTCCGGTACACCATTTTCTATATTCCGTATATTATTATTGATAATCATTTTCTTTTGTCTTAAAACAAAAGAAACAAAAATTCAAGACTGGAAGCTCCGTCTAAAAATTTAAATTAAATCCTAAAATTCCCAAACTCGCACGAATCTGCATTGGTTCTTCAGGTTTAAATTTATGCCGTGCTCAAACAGTGGGAATTTTTTAACGGATTAAATTTCAATTTTCTTAACGCCTCCGTTTCCTAGGTCAGTTATTTTATAGCTACGAAACTTCCGGTATCCCTCACCATGTGCCAAGCTTATAAAACTTTTTCCAGGATTTTAATATAAATCTCAATTCCTTCTGCGATCTCTTCGATGAAGATAAATTCATCAGCCGTGTGGGAACGTGTGCTGTCACCGGGTCCCAATTTTACCGAGGTGCAGGGAATGATCGCCTGATCGGATGAAGTTGGTGAGCCATAAGTGGTCCGGCCGATTTCCAGTCCTGCCTGTACAAAAGGATGATCGATTGGAATTTTCGAAGAATTCAACCTGAATGACCTCGCCGTTAAATGAGACTTCATCTGCGACCGAATGATTTCGAAAACTTCCTGGTTGGAATATTCATCCGTCACCCTTACATCCAGTGTGAACGTACATGATTCAGGAACGACATTGTGCTGAACGCCCGCATGAATTCCGGAAAGTGTAACCTTTACTTCACCCAGGTAATCGGAAACTTTCGGAAACCGGAAGCTCAAAATATGCTGCAGGTCTTCCATGCATTTGACAATGGAATTGTCTTCATTCGGATGTGCTGCGTGCGATGGGGTTCCTTTCATTTCGCCGTCGATTACCAGCAGGCCTTTTTCAGCAATCGCCAGGTTCATCTGCGTCGGTTCACCCACAATGGCAAGCTCGATATTCGGAAGCTGCGGGAAAAGAGCCTCAATTCCGTTGAAACCGGATATTTCTTCCTCGGCTGTTAAGGCAATTACCAGGTTATACTGAAGGTCTTCCCACTCGTAAAAGTGTAAAAAAACCTGCGCCATTGATACGAGAGAAGCCCCTGCATCATTACTTCCCAGCCCAAATAATTTTCCGTCTTTCTCAATCGGTAAAAACGGGTCCAGCGTATAGGCTTTATTCGGCTTTACGGTATCGTGATGGGTATTCAGCAGAACGGAAGGCTTGAAAACATCGAAATTTTTGTTCACCGCCCAGATATTGTTTTTAAAACGTTTGGTAGGGATCCCGTGTTTTTTGAAGAAGTTTTCAATCTCTAGGGAGGTATTGAATTCATCTTTGCTAAACGAAGGTATTTCAATCAGCTTTTTTAATAATTCTACGGCGTTATTCAGTAATTCTTCTTTGCTATAAACAGATTTCAGTTCCTGCATGATGGTTTTCGATATGGTTTTTCAGTTCGGTTTCCTTAATGAGAAATACTTTGTTGACCTTATTTTTTACGGCTCCGAGCGCATTTTCAAGTTTGGGCAGGATGCCTTTATGCAGCTTTCCTTTGTTTTTTAATAAGGAAAATTCGTCTTCGGAAATATTCTTAATCAACGACTCCGGATTGTTCACATCTTCCAGGACGCCTTCTTTATCAAAACAGTACAGTAATTCCACTTCATACTTTTGAGAAAGTGCCTGTGCGATCACCGACGCGATGGTATCGGCATTGGTATTGAAAAGATGGCCTTTTTTGTCATGGGTAATTGCTGAAAATACGGGAACCAGATCAAGCTTCATCAATTTTGAAATCAGTTTTCTGTTCACCCCTTTCTCCGTAATATCTCCTACAAATCCGAAATCGATTTCTGCATCTTCCCTTTTTTTAGCTTTAATTAAATTCGCATCTGCGCCTGAGAAGCCGATGGCCTTGCATTTCTTCTGCTGGAGTTTGGCGACAATATTTTTATTGATTCCACCGGCATACACCATGGCTACAAGATCCAGGGTATCTTTATCAGTGATCCGGCGTCCGTTGACCATTTTCTGCTCAATACCAAGCTTATCCGCTAAAGTCGTGGCCAGCTTTCCGCCGCCGTGAACCAGGATTTTCTTCTCCTGAATCGCCGCAAACTGCTCAAGAAATTCTTCCAGCAATTCTTCGTCGTCGATCAGCGCGCCGCCAATTTTGATGATGTATAATTTTTCTTTCATAACTGATGCTTTAACTACATTCTTGTCAAGGTAGAATTTTAAAAAGAATTGCATTCAAATTTAAACTACGGTATATACATCCTATTTCGAATCTAATCCATCCAGAATTTCAGAAAACACCGCCTGCGCCGAGAAAATCCGGTTCTTGGCCTGCCGGTAAATGATCGAATTTTCTCCGTCCATCACCTCATCGCTCAATTCAACATTTCTCCGGACCGGAAGGCAGTGCATGACCTTCGCGTTATTCGTGGCTTCCAGCTTTTCGTTGGTCAGCATCCAATTTTCCTTTACCTCGGGCATCGCTGCATAATCATCAAATGATGACCAGTTTTTAACATAAATAAAATCAGCGTCTTTTAAGGCTTCTCCCTGATCGTGGATCACCGGTACCGCTTTGGTAAAATTCTGATCCAGGTCATAGCCTCCCGGATTGGTGATGACGAAATCGACGTCCATTTCCTGCATCCATTCGGCAAATGAGTTCCCCACGGCCTGCGCGATCGGCTTGATGTGCGGCGCCCAGGTCAGGACCACTTTCGGCTTTCGTTCTTCGGTCCAGTTTTCGGTAATCGTCATACAGTCTGCCAGGCTTTGCAGAGGATGCCGCGTAGCAGATTCCAGGGAAATAACCGGAACTTTCGCGTGCTGTTCAAATTGGCTTAAAATACTTTCGTTCATATCATCTTCCTTGTTTTTCATCCCGGCAAAACAACGTACCGCAATAATATCGCAATACTGGTTCAGGACTTCGATGGCATCTTTGATGTGCTCTACCGTATCGCCGTTCATCACCGCTCCGTCTGCAAATTCCAGGTTCCAGGCTTCCTGCGCGGCGTTTAAGGTTAAGACATTCAACCCTAAATTCTGTGCGGCAATCTGGCTGCTTAAACGGGTTCTTAAACTGGAATTTAAAAATACCAGTCCGATGGTTTTTCCTTTTCCTTTCTCCGGTTCTGAGAGCGGATTTTCTTTAATGAATAATGCTTTTTTTATAATTTCCTGTAAGTTGTCAACATCACTTACAGCGGTGAATTTTTTCATTGTAATGGATTTTTAGGAGCTTTCGGTTATTGTTTTTTCTTCCAGAGGTTGTATAGATTTTCACAAGATTATAATGTGGCTTCGGCTCCGCTCAGCCACCAAGCTATCATGAGCTTTTGTCTTTAATGTTTAAATTCTCCCACAGATTGCATGGATTTTCACAGTTTTAGCGTGGCTTCGAGAGCCTCAGCCACCAGACTGTCGAATTTCTCAAAATATTACAGCATTAAAAAAAATCTTCGATTTTTTATCTTCTGTGATCTGAAGTATTTGCCATACTGTAACCTAAAATCTTATGCTTCTAATGTGCTAAAAAGCTTTGTGGTTAAAATTCTATCAATGATTTTTCCTAATGCATCAAAACCTTCTGCTCTTTTGCGGTTATGCTTTCCAACACCGTTTTCAAAGCTTTAATAAACAGATCGGTTTCCTCCTTTTTGATATTCAGCGCCGGAAGAATCCTCAAAACGGTTTTGTCATTGGAATTTCCTGTGAAGATATGGTGATCGTACAACAGACTGTTCCTTACTTCCGCACAATCCCGGTCGAGTTCGATCCCGATCATCAGACCTTTCCTGCGAATGGTCCTGATATGCGGAAAATTTTTAATTTCATTTTCAATATATGCTCCCATACTTTGGGCATTTTCGATTAGGCTTTCCTCTTTCATCACGTCCAGTACAGCGATTGCTGCCACGCAAGCCAGATGGTTCCCGCCAAACGTGGTTCCCAACAGCCCGTTGCTGGCTTTAAATTTCGGATGGATCAGAACGCCGCCGATTGGGAAACCGTTGCCCATCCCTTTCGCTGTCGTGATCAGATCGGCCTCGATTCCGAATTCCTGGTGCGCAAAGAAATACCCGCTTCTTCCATATCCCGACTGTACTTCATCCAGAATCAGAACCGAATCATACTTTTCACACAATTCTTTGATTTTAGTTAAAAATTCAACCGTTGGAATCATAATGCCGCCTACACCCTGGATCCCTTCAATGATCACAGATGAAATCTCATGGCCTTCTTTTTCAAAAATTTCTTCAAGCTGTCCGATATTGTTCCATTCGGATTTGATAAATCTTTCGTCATAATTTACCGGAGCGACGATCTTCGGATTATCGGTTACCGACACGGCCGCTGAAGTCCTTCCGTGGAAGGAGCCGGAAAAATAAAGGACTTTGCTTTTGCCGTTATGGAAAGAAGCCAGCTTTAAAGCATTCTCATTCGCTTCCGCTCCCGAATTACACAGGAATAAATGATATTCTTCTAGTCCTGAAAGCTTTCCTAATTTATCCGCCAGTTCAGTCTGCAGTTCGTTCTGAACGGAATTTGAATAAAAGGATATTTTATCTAACTGCTCTTTTAATCGGTTCTGATAATACGGATGGCTGTGCCCGATGGAGATCACGGCATGGCCTCCGTAAAAATCAAGGTACTGTTCTCCTTTCTCGTCCCAAAGAAACGATCCTTTGGCTTTTACCGGATTGATATTGAATAATGGATATACGTTGAATAAATTCATGTCTTAATTAATAATTGATGTTTGATTTCTTTCTTTTGCCTTGAAGCAAAAGAAACAAAAGTTCAAGACTGGAAACTTCCGCTAAAAATATTTTTGTCCCCTAAAAATCCCAAAACTCGCGCGAATTATTTATCTGTTCTCTGATCCAATATTGTCTCGCATTTAAACAGTGGATTTTCTCAACGGTTACAAAATTATTTTTCTTAACGCTCCATTTCCTAAGTCGGTTTTTATTGGTTATAAAATTCACCATTGACTTTTTGACTATTGACTTTATTGACTATTCATCTTTAAAAGGCTGCCGGTTTCAGGTTCAGCCCAAGGTTTTCTTCCCAGCTCATCGCGATATTCATGTTTTGCACTGCCTGGCCGGAAGCGCCTTTTAACAGATTGTCAATCGCTGAATGAATGACATTCACATTCCCTCGTTTTTCAATCTGAATCACACAGCGATTGGTATTGACAACCTGTTTCAGATCAATAGCTTTTTCACTGACCGTTACAAACGGTTCCTCTGCATAAAAATCCTTAAACCATTGTTCTATATCTGAAAGCTCCGCTTCCGTTTTCACTGTAGAGCTTGTAAATATCCCTCTTGCAAAATCCCCCCGCCACGGCACAAAATTCAGGCTGACTTCATTTGAGTTCGAAGCAACCAACTGTTGAAGAATCTCATCCACATGTTGATGTGTCAGGGTTTTATAGGCCGAAATATTATCGTTCCTCCAGGTAAAATGCGTTGTCGCCTGTAAAGACTGTCCTGCGCCCGTAGAACCGGTAATTCCAGTGGTGTATACTTCATTCAGCAGGCCTTTTTCTGCCAGGGGAAGCAACGCCAACTGAATGGCTGTAGCAAAACATCCCGGATTGGCAATGCTTCTGGCTCCTGAGAGTTGTTGTTTATTGATTTCCGGCAATCCATAGATAAAATCCCTGTTGCCAAAATTTCCATCCAGCCGGAAATCATTTCCTAAATCGATGACCAGCGTTTCTTCCTTTACCGGGTTTTGCGCCAGCCAGTTCCGGCTCTCCTGATGAGGAAGGCACAGGAAAAGAACATCTGTTTCTTCCGGCCGGTCCGTAAGTTTCATTTCACAAACGGTTTCAAGATCCGGGTATAAATCCGAAATTTTTGTTCCCGGATGGGAACGGCTGTACAGAAATCTTAAAGACACCTTGGGATGAAAGGCCAGAAGGCGGACCAGTTCGCTGCCGGTATAACCGTTGGCTCCTATAATTCCTACCGTCTTCATAAAGTTGAATTGATATTTTTAATAAATTTAAACATACTTAAAGAGTAAAGCTTAAAGCCAATAGCCATTAACCAACAGCCATCAGCAATCATACATTCGCCTTATTTATTTGATGGTATATATTCAGTGAGTTGCTTACGATTTTCGTATACCCTTTTACATCATCACCGGTCCAGGCTCTATTGGCTTCCCCGTAGCTTCCGAACTTATCGGACATTAAATCATGTACCGACTCAATCCCATTTAAAACAAACCGGTACGGATGAAGGGTTACAAACACTTTACCGCTTACCGTTTTCTGGGAATCTATCAAAAAAGATTCGATGTTTCTCATCACAGGATCCAGGAAAAGCGCTTCATGAAGCCAGTTTCCATACCAATCGGACAGTTGGGATTTCATCATCTGCTGGTACTTTGAAAGTGTATGTTTTTCCAGTAAATGATGTGCTTTAATAATCACAGAGGCCGCCGCTGCTTCAAATCCAACCCTTCCTTTAATACCGACAATCGTATCGCCGACGTGAATATCACGGCCGACGCCGTAAGAGGAAGCCAGCTGTTCAATTTTCTGGATCGCGTAGACCGGATGTTCAAAATGTTCTCCGTTCACTGCTGTAACTTCACCGTTTTTAAATTCAATTTCCAGTTCCGAAGGCCGGTTTTCTTTAATTTGTGAAGGAAAAGCTTCTTCCGGAAGGCTGTTCCGGGAGGTCAGTGTTTCTTTTCCGCCCACCGATGTTCCCCATAATCCTTTATTTACGGAATACTGCGCTTTATGGAATTCCATATCGTAACCGTGGCTTCTCAGGAATTCAATTTCCTCTTCGCGCGACAAAGAAAGATCACGGATCGGTGTAATGATTTCGACGTCCGGGCACATCACCTGGAAAATCAGGTCAAACCGCACCTGATCGTTTCCCGCTCCCGTACTTCCGTGGGCTATGGCATCGACACCGGTTTCTATGGCGTATTTAGCAATTTCCTGAGCCTGGATGGTACGTTCTGCACTAACAGACAGAGGATAGGTATTGTTTTTCAGCACGTTTCCGAAAATCAGATACTTAACACAAGAATTATAGTAGTCTTCCTGAGCTGCAACGCACCTGTATTCTTTCACTCCGAGATCCATGGCCCTCTTCTCCAGTTCTTTTTCTTCTTCTTTAGAAAAACCTCCGGTGTTTACAGTAACTGCATACACATCATACCCCAGTATTTCGCTGAGGTATTTGGCACAGTAAGAGGTATCCAGACCTCCGCTAAACGCTAAAACTACTTTCTTGCTCATTATTGTATCGATTATCCGGCTGAACATTTTCAGCACTGTTCTTTTTTATATTTTCAGGAACGAAAAGCATGGCCGTACAAAGGCAGTTCTTCCGTTCTTTCTTCATTAGAATGTCGTAATTCACGCAGCTTTTGCAGCCGTTCCAGAATTCTTCATCCTGGGTAAGTTCGGAATAAATGACCGGTTTGTAACCGAGATCGCTGTTGATCTTCATGACTGCCTGTCCGGTAGTTAATCCGAAAATCTTGGCTTCCGGATACTTATTCCGGGATAAAGCAAACACTTTATCCTTGATCAGGGTAGCGACTCCAAGGTGTCTGAAATCCGGAGAAACAATCAGTCCGGAATTGGCCACAAACTGACCGTGAGACCAGGTTTCTATATAACAGAACCCTACCCATTTTCCGTTATCCGTCGCGACGACCGCATTTCCTTCAGTAATTTTTTTACTGAGATATTCAATAGAGCGCTTGGCGATCCCTGTTCCTCTGCGCTGTGCAGAATCATACATTTCCTGCTGTATTTCATTCACATACATCAGATGAATGGATGAGGAAACTTCTATATTCATGTATTTATCTGAATTTTTCAGCAAATTTAAAATAATATTACTTTAAAAAGCAAATACTAAAGATATTTTTTATCTTAAAATATTATTAAAAAGTTAATTTATCTTTACGTTAATTTAATATATTGATAAATTATTATATATTTGCTAAAAAAATATAGGTATGGAAAATCAATGCCCTAAATGCAACAGTATCAAAGCTGTAAAAAGCGGAATCGTTAATGAAAAACAGCGCTTCCTATGCAAAGAATGCGGATATTATTTTACCGTAAAAAAATTAGGAAAACAGATTGACGATTATTACGTAACTAAAGCTTTACAGCTGTATCTGGAGGGATTAAGCTTCCGTGAAATCGAACGGATCATAGGGGTTTCCCATGTCACCATCAGTTCGTGGATCAAAAAATACAACATTACGAGACCGCCCCACTCGGAATTCCATCCGGTCTATAAAATACTGAAACAGAACGAACTGATCGACTATATGTCAAAAGAAGAAAACATCAAAAATTCAGGCCTTATCATCACCCAATTTGCCGATAAATATATGCTGATCAAATGGGAAAGGTTTAAAAAATGAGTTATAAGTTATTAATGCTGAATTAAAAATAATTTAACCATTAATAAATCATAGCCTTACAATAGCCTGTATCATGTTTTTCTATCCCTTGAGACAGTGATCAAACATATAACTTGAAACTCATAACTCATACTTTATAACTTGCAGCTATATCCTTACCGGTAATATATATTAAATTTTCGTAACTAAATTATTAATTACAATTTGGCTTTTATAAAAAACAACGCCAAAAATTGATAATTTATGAAGAAATTACTCACTTTTATCGGATTAGCTTTAATCAGCAATTCTTTATATTCCCAGGGATCGCCGGATTATGGAAGCGGACTGAAACTCAACCTGAATCAACAGGGCGATAAATACGTCAGATTTATTTTATGGGATCAGTTCTGGCTGAGAAATACTGAAATGAATCCCGGGAGTATGGTGGGCAGAGAACCTACCGACAATTCCTGGAGCCTGGGAAACCGCCGGCTGCGTGCTCTGGCTTATGCTCAGATCTCCAAAAGATACATGATCCTCCTTCATTTTGGAATTAACAATCAAACCTTTATCAACGGTGGCGCCCCGGGAACTACCGGTACCGGTGGAAACGGCAACGGGAAAAAGACCCAGCTGTTTTTCCACGATGCCTGGAATGAATATGCCGTAGTTTTACCAGGAGAGGCCGGGAAATTCAGCTTATCCTTAGGAGCCGGGCTGCATTATTATATGGGACTTTCCCGGATGACCATGGCTTCCACCCTGAATTTCCTTACCGTAGACTCCCCTGTCTTTACCTGGCCGCTGATCGACAATTCCGACCAGTTTGCCCGGCAGCTGGGAATGTTTGCGAAAGGAAAATACGGAAAACTGGAATACCGTTTCAGCCTGAACAAACCTTTTGCGACCGATCTTACCCCTGTCAACGTTACCGATCCGGCAAAAGCCGTGGCCGTAGATAATAATGGAAACCCGAATTTCTCAAAGGCAGGTTATGTGGAATACCAGTTTCTGGATGAAGAATCCAATACACTGCCTTTTAAAGTCGGCTCCTATTTAGGAACGAAAAAAGTTTTCAATGTAGGCGCCGGGTTTTATCATCAAAAAGACGGAACACGGACTTCCGTAAATTCAACTGTTGAAAAGCACGACATCAGCCTTTTTGCCGTGGATGCTTTCGCCGATATTCCTTTGGGCAATGCTAAAAATAAAATGGCCGTTTCCGCTTATGCAGGCTATTACAATTACCAGTTCGGCCCGAATTACCTGAGAAATCTTGGAACCATGAACATTGCCGCTTCCGATCCGAATTTTATCGGTCAGAAAGCCATTGCAGGACCGGGAAACCTTCAGCCTGTGATCGGTACCGGAAATATGATTTATGCGCAGGCCGGATTATTACTGCCAAGCCATGCAGAAAAACCCAAAATCAGGATCCAGCCTTTTGCCGCCTATACGCACAAAAGCTTTGAGGCTTTAGATAAATCATCCTCACAATTCGATATCGGAGCCAACTGGTTCCTGGACGGCCACCACGCTAAAATTACCACCCAGTACTCAACAAGGCCGGTGTATATGAGCCCGACGGAAAGTCCTTCTTCAAAAGGGGAATTTATCGTACAGTTCCAGATTTATCTATAGCAATGTCTGGCATCAGCCATCAAAAAGAAAATTTCAGAAACTCAATAACAAATTTAACCAACACTAAACCAAGCCATATGAGCGAAAATCATCACGATGCTTACCAGAACATGACTGAGAAGCAGAAAAACCGCACGATCTGGAGCGTTATCACCGCCTCCTCCCTCGGCACCCTGATCGAATGGTACGACTTCTATATCTTCGGAAGCCTTGCCGTCGTTTTATCGACAAAATTTTTCCCGGCAGACAATCCCACCGCCGCATTCTTATCCACGCTGGCTACATTTGCTGCAGGATTTGTGGTGAGGCCTTTCGGAGCTCTGTTTTTCGGAAGACTGGGAGATCTCATCGGAAGAAAATACACTTTCCTGGTTACTTTACTGATCATGGGATTCTCTACATTCCTTATCGGATGTATTCCGAGCTATGAAACCATCGGGTTTATGGCACCTGTCCTGGTCTTAATTTTAAGATTATTGCAGGGATTGGCATTGGGCGGAGAATACGGAGGTGCCGCCACTTATGTGGCAGAATACGCCCAGCCGCACCGGCGGGGATACTGGACTTCCTGGATACAGACCACGGCAACGGCAGGATTGTTTATTTCATTAATTATTATCTTAATTACGAAAAGCACCTTATCGGCTGAAGATTTTGACAACTGGGGCTGGAGGGTTCCTTTCTGGATCTCGATCCTGATGGTAGGTGTTTCATATATCATCCGGAAAAACATGAAGGAATCGCCGCTTTTTGCCAAGGCTAAAAGTGAAGGAAAAACTTCTAAAAATCCGTTAAAAGAAAGCTTCGGCAATAAATTCAATTTCAAATTCGTCTTGCTGGCCTTGTTCGGAGCAGCCATGGGACAAGGGGTAATCTGGTATACGGGTCAGTTTTATGCCATGAGCTTCCTGCAGAAAGTAATGAACATCGAATCCGCACAGGTCGATAAGCTGATGGCGATTGCGCTCCTGATGGGAACGCCGTTCTTCGTATTTTTCGGGTGGCTTTCCGATAAAGTGGGAAGAAAAGCCATCATGATGACGGGAATGCTGGTTGCGATTCTGGCATACCGTCCCATTTATGATAAAATGTTCAACAGCATTGACCTGAAATCCAAAACGGTTGCCAAAAACGGCCTGGTTGAAAAAAGAACGGCAAAAATACATGATAAAATTGCGACCGACAGCCTGATCACCTTCCATAAAGAACTGACGTATACCGACGGGACTTTGATGAAAAAAGACAGCATCGTCCACTGGTCGCCGGCAGGACCTGTCATGAAAGACGGAAAAGCGGAAGAACCTAAAGTAACCCAGTCCGTTAAAATAAATACCGACACGAATATGCTCCTGATATTTCTAGTATTCATCCAGGTGATTTTCGTAACGATGGTATACGGCCCTATTGCCGCATTTTTAGTAGAAATGTTCCCGGTAAGGATCCGTTATACCTCAATGTCGCTGCCTTATCACATCGGAAACGGCGTTTTCGGGGGACTGCTTCCGGCTGTGGCTACTTATCTGGTAACAACAGGCAAGGAAGCGGGCCACGCCACCTGGTATCTGGAAGGACTTTGGTACCCGATAGGCGTTGCTTCCGTATGTTTGCTGATCGGATTATTTTATCTTAAAAACAAGAACAACAATATTCACGATTAAGTGCTGAAGCATTTAAATTTTTATTAATTTTAAATCTACTAAAATGAACGGACTAAAAAAAATATTAGGTATACTCTGGATCGCCATTGCACTGGTGGTAGGATATTTCGGGATTACGGTCTTGGGAATCCCCAAAATCAGCTCAGGAAAACAGGAAGATCTGGTTTTCGGAATTATCGTCCTGTTTGTGCTGATGCCGATTATCTCAGGCGGACTGGCGATTTTCGGCTATTATGCCCTGATCGGGGAATATGCTGACGAGAAAAGCTAAGTGATGAATGATGAATGGTAATTGATCAGTGATGGATAAATTTCCGTCAAACGATCAATTACCATTCATTAATTATTTATCATAAAAAAAGTTATAAAATATAAATGACGGATTACCTGTCATAAGATGATCAATCATCATTTATCAATCATCAATCATGAAAAAAAGACACGAACAAAAACTGATTATCCTGAGCATCGGGCTTCTGATCGCCTTCAGCATTCCTATATCGCTGCTGTTCAACAGTTCCCGTGAAGTTTTCGGTTATCCGGTGATTCTAGTCTATATTTTCGTGGTCTGGATGATTTCCATCATTATTTCTTTTGTAATTGTAAAAAAGCATGATGAGTAGTTTCGCATTGTTCACCGTGGTTTTATTTTACCTGGCTCTTTTGTTCCTGGTGGCCTACCTGGCAGAAAGGAAGAAAAGCAAGCTATGGATCAACAATCCTTATATCTATGCCCTCTCGCTTGCAGTTTACTGCACCGCATGGACGTATTACGGAAGTATTGGTGTAGCGGCGACCAGCGGGCTCAATTATCTACCGATTTATGTCGGCCCCATTATGATCATTCCAGCGTGGATTTACATCAACACCCGGATTGTGCGGATTTCCAGGGTTAATAAAATCAGCAGCCTGGCCGATTTCATTTCATTGCGGTATGGCAACAGCAGGAGCCTAAGCGCGATCATCACCATTGTCTGCCTTCTGGCGATCGTGCCTTATATCGGACTTCAGATCAAAGCGATTTCCGAAACATTCCATCTGGTTACCGAAACGGAAATTTCAAAAAATATCTTAACGGATAGTGCTACGTTTGTTGTTCTTTTAATCGCTCTGTTTGCATCGTATTACGGCACCCGGTATGTAGATGCTTCGGAAAAAAGACTGGGCATTATCTCAGCTATTGCCTTCGAAAGTTTTTTAAAACTGTTTTTCATTATTGTTCTGGGAGTGTTCGTTATTTATTTTGTATTTGACGGATTTTCGGACATTTATGAAAAAGCCAACCGGTTCGCGGATTTTAAGCAAAAAAACACATTCAACGGGATTGAAGGAGCTATGAACTGGATGGTCCTGTGTATGATCTCAGGAACAGCCATCTGCATTTTGCCGCGGCAGTTCCATACGGCCATCATCGAAAACCGGCAGGAGAAGCACATTAAAACAGCGATCTGGTTTTTTCCGATCTATCTGTTGATTTTTACCGTCTTTATTTTTCCGATCGCCTGGGCGGGAAGGCTGATCTTTGACGGACAAAACGTTAATCCGGAGTTCTACTCCATTTTAATCCCTCAGCATTTCAACAATACCTGGATTACGGTCTGTGTTTTTCTGGGCGGACTGAGCTCTTCCATTTCAATGATCATTATTTCCGCCATTACTTTATCCATCATGCTTTCCAACAATTTAATTATTCCCTACGGACTGCTTGGGAAATTTAAGTCAGAGAATGAAATAAAAAATACCCGCATCATTACCAATATCCGGAAGTTCAGCATTTTCGCGCTGATCATCATGGCGTTTGCCTTTTATAAATATTTCATTTTAAAAACTTCGCTGGATTCGGTGGGACTGATTTCCTTCGTGATTATCGCCCAGCTGGCACCCGCTTTTTTCGGGGCGATCTTCTGGCGGAGAGGAAGCTACAAAGGGGCTGTCGCCGGATTGCTTGCAGGGCTGGTGATCTGCTATTTCGGCTTAATTATCCCCCAATACTATTTTTCCTTTAATCAGGAACTAAAAGGGGCTTTGAGAGATCTGTATGAGGCTTTCAACTTTTTTACCATTCCTTTTTTGGGAAGAATTCCGGAAATCTTCTTTTGGTCACTTCTTGTGAATTCCGGATTGTTCAGCATCATTTCCGTAAGCAAGAAAGGCGATTACCGGGAACGGAACTTTGCCGAACTGTACGTGGACATCGACAAATATATCCAGAATCATGAAAATGCCTTTATCTGGCGCGGGACTGCCTATGTTTCGGATATCAAAAATATCCTGGAACGGTTTCTGGGAAAAAAGAAAACCGAACAGGCCCTGCGGATTTTCAATTTGAAATACAACATCGACTCGCAGGCTGAGACGGCCGACTCAAGATTTATCAAATTCTCGGAAAACCTGCTGGCCGGACGAATAGGCACCGCTTCGGCAAAAATTTTAATCGAAGGGGTAACCAAAGAAGATAAAATTTCGCTGAAGGAAGTCCTGAATATTCTGGAAGAATCCAAAGAAACGATCATCCTTAATAAAAAACTTACGGAACAATCGGAAGAGCTGAAAAAATTATCGGACGACCTGAGAAACGCCAATGAAAATTTAATTATTAAAGACCAGCAGAAAGACGATTTCCTGGATTCCGTTGCCCATGAGCTGAGAACGCCGATTACCGCTATCCGGTCCGCCGGAGAAATCCTGGCTGACGATGATGATATCCCGCCGGATATCAAACAGGAGTTCCTGAACAATATTATCACTGAATCCGACCGGCTGAGCGAGATCATCAACGATATCCTGTATCTTGATAAGCTGGAACATGGTGAAATTGTATTGCACATAAAGGAACACAACATCCTGGAAACCTATAAAAAAGCACTGAATCCGCTCCTTCATTTGATTCAGCAGAAAAACATCCATATAAGCGAAGTTAATCTTCTCAATCGGGTGTTATTTGAATATGATGAAGCCCGTATGATTCAGCTGTTTCAGAATATTTTAGGAAATGCACTGAAATTTACAGATGAGCAGAGAACGATTCAGACTAAATTTGCCGAAAAAGAAAACCGCTTCGTCATTACCTTATTCAATACCGGAAAACACATTCCGGAAGAGGATCTGGAAATGATTTTCGACAAATTTTACCAGTCCAAAAGCCAGAATATTTTAAAACCGGCAGGCAGCGGGCTTGGGTTAGCTATTTGCAAAAAAATCGTTCAGGCCCAGGGAGGCATTATAAAAGCAGAAAACAGCGGGCTGGGCGTGACCTTTACGGTTACCTTGCCGGCCAATAGAGGTAGTGAAGAAAATTGAACCCTAAGGGTTCCTATTTAATAAAGAAAAAGAAAAATGAAAAGGATCATTATTGCAGATGACGAACATAAGATACTGATGTCGTTGGAATACAGCTTCAGGAAAAACGGCTACGACGTATTTATTGCCAGAGACGGCACGGAAGTCCTGGAATTTCTAAAAACCATGGTTCCTGATGTCATCCTGTTGGATATTATGATGCCGAACCTGGACGGATACAGCACCCTGGAGATCATCAGGCAGGATGAAAAACTGAAAGAGACCAGAGTTATTTTCCTAAGCGCGAAAAACAATCCGAAAGATATAGAAAAAGGGCTTGAGATGGGTGCTGATGCCTACGTTACCAAGCCTTACTCCATCAAAAAATTGATGCAGCAGATTGCAGAAATGCTGGGAGAATGATTGATAAATGATATTGATGATTAATCGCTTTTAAACACGATTGGATTAATTAAAAAAACAAAAATGGATACGGAACATTTATTTAAAAGAAGCATAGAAGACAAAGAGAATTTCTGGAAGGAGCAGGCTGAGCAAATACAGTGGTTCAGATTTCCGGCACAAATTCTTTCGGAAGGCAAAAACGATTATCCCCAATGGTTTTCCGACGGGGAACTGAATATGTGTTACCTGTGCATCGACAAACATATCGAAGACGGCTTCGGGGACCAGACGGCCATTATTTATGACTCTCCTGTGACCGGACAAAAGAAAACATATACCTTCAGCCAGGCTAAAGAAGAAATTACAAAGCTTGCCGGAGGATTGGTTTCCCTGGGGTTACAAAAAGGCGATACCGCCGTGATCTATATGCCGATGATTCCCCAGACATTATTTGCTATGCTGGCCTGTGCAAGAATTGGCGTTATTCACAATGTAGTTTTCGGAGGTTTTGCCCCGCATGAGCTGGTGGTAAGGATTGATGACTGCAAGCCGAAGGCACTGATTACCGCAACCGCGGGCATCGAAATTTCCAAAAGGATTCCTTACCTGCCGTTGGTAGAAAAAGCCATCGAGCTGGCTCAGGATAAAGTGGAAAACATCATTGTCTACAACAGGAAACTCGCCGACAATCAGCATGAAATGTTTGGCGGACTGATTGATTATGAAGAACTTGTTCAACAGTCGGAACCGGCAGACTGTGTTGCCGTAGAATCCATTCATCCACTCTATTTACTGTATACTTCGGGGACAACGGGAAAACCGAAAGGCATTACCCGGGATACCGGTGGTTACGCCACAGCCTTAAAATTTTCCATGAACTATATCTACGGCGTAAAACCGGGCGAAACCTATTGGGCTGCCTCCGATTTCGGATGGGCGGTTGGCCACAGCTTTTCCGTCTACGGACCGCTGATCAACCGGAACACCACAATTATTTTTGAAGGGAAACCGGTGATGACGCCTGATGCGGGAACTTTCTGGAGGATCATTTCAGAGTATAAAGTCTCAGTCATGTTTACGGCGCCTACCGCCATCCGGGCGATTAAAAAAGAAGATCCTGACGGCGAACTGATCAAAAAATACGATTTAACCCATTTTAAAAAGCAGTTTCTCGCCGGGGAAAGATGTGATGTCGCCACCCTCGACTGGTTTGAAAAACACATCGGCGTCCCCGCCATCGACCATTGGTGGCAGACGGAATCGGGCTGGCCGATGCTTGGCCTGATGACTGCTGACGGGAACTATAAAATCGAAAGGGCTTCCGCCGGAAAACCGGTTCCTGGCTATGATATTAAGATCTTTGATGAAAACGGCTATGAGCTGGATGCCCATCAGGAAGGCTATCTCATTATTAAACTTCCGCTTCCGCCGGGAGCACTGCTCGGCATCTGGAATGATAACGACCGTTTTCAGAGCAGTTATCTATCGCAATACAAAGGCTATTATTTCTCAGGAGACGGCGCTATAAAAGACGAAGAAGGCTATATCTTCATCACCGGAAGAGTCGACGATGTCATCAATGTGGCCGGTCACCGCCTCTCGACTTCCGAAATGGAAGAGATCGTTTCCTCACATCCCGATGTGGCCGAATGCGCCGTAGTAGGTATCGATGACGACCTGAAAGGTCAGGTTCCTTTTGCAACAGTTGTCTTAAAGAACTGTTCCCGTATTTCCTGTGAAACGATAGAGAAACAGATCGTACAGATGGTCCGGGATAAAATCGGTGCTGTCGCCTGTCTGAAAAATGTGATGACTGTAAAACGCCTGCCGAAAACCCGCTCCGGAAAAATCCTGAGAAAGCTGATCCGTACTTTGCTGGACGAAAAAGAATTCCAGGTTCCGTCGACAATTGATGATGAAAAAATCGTCGAAGAAATTCAGCTGAAAATCAGAGAATATAGGGCGTAAACAAGAAATTAAACATAAATTTAAATAACAAAATTCAAATAAAAAACGAAAGGGATATGAGAAACTACCTGATAGAAGATTTACCGCATTATTTTGAAGAATATAAAAAGTCTATTAAAAATCCAAAGAAATTCTGGGACAAAATAGCCGATCAGAATTTTGTCTGGTATCAGCGTTGGAGCAAGGTCGTGAAATATGACATGAATGAAGCGAAGATCACCTGGTTTAAAAATGCCAAATTAAATATCACCAAAAACTGCCTGGACAGGCACCTTTCCGTGCGCGGCGACAAGACCGCTATTATCTGGGAACCTAACGATCCGAAAGAAGAAGCCCAGCATATTTCCTACAGTGACTTATATACAAGGGTCAACAAAACCGCTAACGTTCTTAAAGAAATGGGCATTGAAAAAGGCGACCGGGTGTGCATCTATCTTCCGATGATTCCTGAACTGGCCGTTACCATGCTGGCCTGTGCCAAATTGGGTGCCGTGCATTCCGTTATTTTCGCCGGATTCTCTGCTTCTGCCGTTGCCTCAAGGGTAAATGACTGCGAAGCGAAAATGGTGATTACTTCAGACGGAAGCTACCGTGGAAACAAAGTGCTCGATCTGAAAAGCATTGTGGATGAAGCCCTTGAAAAAACACCGAGCGTAGAAAAAGTTTTGGTCGTTAAAAGAACAAAGAACGAAATAAAGATGAAAGAAAACAGGGATTTCTGGATGGAAGAACTGTATGAAAATGCTTCTCCGGATTTCGTGACGATGATCATGGATGCTGAAGACCCGCTTTTTATTCTTTATACTTCAGGTTCTACCGGGAAGCCGAAAGGAATGCTGCACACCTGTGCCGGATATATGGTGTATACGGCTTATACTTTTAAAAATGTATTCAATTATAAAGAAAACGATATCTACTGGTGTACGGCTGACATCGGATGGATTACCGGACATTCCTATATCCTTTACGGACCGTTGCTAAACGGAGCCACGACCGTCATTTTTGAAGGGGTTCCTACTTATCCTGAGCCTGACCGTTTTTGGGAAGTAATTGAAAAACATAAGATTACCCAATTTTATACCGCTCCTACTGCCATACGTTCACTGGCTAAGGAAAGTGCGGAATGGGTAGACAAGCATGACCTGAGCAGCCTGAAAGTAATAGGATCCGTAGGTGAGCCCATCAATGATGAGGCCTGGCATTGGTTCAACGATCACGTTGGCAGGAAAAAGTGCCCGATCGTCGATACATGGTGGCAGACGGAAACCGGAGGAATTATGATTTCGCCACTGCCATTTGTAACACCTACCAAACCAACCTACGCCACCCTTCCGCTGCCGGGGATACAACCCGTCCTGATGGATGACAAGCGCAATGAAATTATGGGCAACCAGGTAACCGGGAACCTGTGCATCCGTTTTCCATGGCCGGGAATTGCCAGAAGCATCTGGGGAGATCACCAGCGGTATAAAGAAACCTATTTTACAGCCTTCCCTGGGAAATATTTTACCGGTGACGGTGCCTTGAGGGATGAAGTAGGCTATTACAGAATTACGGGACGGGTAGACGATGTAATCATCGTTTCGGGACACAACCTGGGAACCGCGCCAATCGAAGACAGCATCAACCAGCATCCGGCTGTAGCGGAATCCGCTATTGTAGGCTACCCTCACGATATCAAAGGAAATGCTTTATACGGCTATGTCGTGCTGAAGGAAACCGGGGAAAGCAGACAAAGGGAAAACCTGAAAAAAGAAATCAACCAGCTGATCGCCGATCAGATCGGTCCGATTGCCAAGCTGGATAAGATTCAGTTCGTTTCAGGACTTCCGAAAACACGTTCCGGAAAAATCATGCGCAGAATCCTGAGAAAAATTGCAGAAGGCGACTTCAGTAATTTCGGGGATATTACCACGCTTTTAAATCCTGAAATTGTGGAAGAAATTAAAAATGAGAAAATTTAATTGAAACTAAGAAATTACGAAAGCGGGCTTATTAAGTCCGCTCTTTTTTTCAGCCTCCCGATCATTTAAAAAGATTGACACCTGCTTTCATTAGCGTAAATACGATATTATTAATTTGTTTTCAGAATCAGAATTAATCATTAATAGCATCCTCTTAATTAAGATGGAAAATAATATAATTTGATAATACAGACTGCCGGCTATAATATCAGTAGAAAAACTTCCGGCATCCAGCCTGCCCCTTCAGGCCTTTTAAATTGTTCCTGCTTCGAGTTTACATTATTATCAGAATTTATTAGTGTATTTTGAAATTTATAGTTTTATTAATGTTATTAAAAACAATCAATCGTTAGTAATAAAATATCAAATATTAATTTTTATTAAAAAATATTAAATTATATTAAAAATTACATTACCTTTACCACCGATTTAAAATTCAAGACACCGTGAATATATTTTAAAAATAATTCCTGTCCAGTATTTATAAAGTTAATCTGGTCTTGAAATTTAAGTTAAATCCCAAAACCGCACGAACATAAAAGGTTTTGCAAGCGGGAAGGATTCTGAAACGAAATTTAACTATCAAGGATAAAATCTATAACCTGAGTCCGCAGAACTTTCTGCGGATTTTTTAGCTTTGAAAAGTGCGGGAAATTTCGTATTTTCGTTTAAATATAGGCTGCTGCACAAATGAGTTACGACTTAGAACAAGAGAATAAGGAGATCCTTGCAAGATACAAAGATCTAATTTCTAACACATACCGGACTTTAGATGAGGAAAACAACAAGCTCATCCGAAAAGCATTCGACATTGCCCTGGACGCCCATAAGGACCAGCGCAGAAAATCGGGTGAACCCTACATTTACCATCCCATTGCCGTTGCGAAAATCGTAGCGACAGAAATCGGTTTGGGAGCCACTTCTATTGCCTGTGCTCTTCTGCACGATGTAGTCGAGGATTCCGACTATACTTACGAAGATCTTAAGAAAATCTTTGGTGAGAAAATAGCAAATATCGTAAACGGGCTGACAAAGATCTCCATCATGAACCACCAGAATATTTCGGTACAGTCTGAAAACTACCGGAAACTTCTGCTGACACTTTCTGAAGATTTCAGGGTCATCCTGATTAAGATCGCCGACCGTCTTCATAATATGCGGACTCTCGAAAGCATGGTACCGGACAAGCAGAAGAAGATTGCCTCCGAAACGGTTTATATTTATGCACCGATGGCCCATCGTCTCGGTTTGTATAACATCAAATCCGAACTTGAAGACCTTTCTTTGAAATACAACAATCCTGATGTCTATAAGGAGATTACGGAAAAACTCGAGCTTGCCAAGGAAAGCCGTGAAAGGTATATTGAAGAGTTTAAAACGGAAGTTTCCGAAAAGCTGCATGAAGAAGGCCTGCATTTTAAAATCAAAGGAAGGGCAAAGGCTATTTCCTCGATTTACCGGAAAATGCTGAAGCAGGGCGTTTCTTTTGAGGAAGTATATGATAACTATGCCATCAGGATCATCTATAAATCCGATGCCAAGAACGAGAAATTCCTGGCCTGGAAAATTTATTCCATTGTAACAGATGTTTACCATAGTAACCCTTCCCGAATGCGTGACTGGATTACGCAGCCGCGATCTACAGGCTACGAAAGTTTACATTTAACGGTCCTGGGACCTGATAAAAAGTGGATTGAAGTGCAGATCCGTTCGGAAAGAATGGATGAAATTGCTGAAAAAGGGGTGGCTGCCCATTACAAATACAAAGAAGGCTACAAGCAGAGCTCGGAAGACCGCAACTTTGAGAACTGGGTAACGGAGATCCGTGAGGTACTCGAACAGCAGCAGAACCTCACCACTTCGGAACTTCTTGATAACATCAAGCTTAATTTATATTCCAAAGAAGTTTTTGTCTTTACGCCTAAAGGAGAAATTAAAATTTTACCGACCAATGCTACTGCTCTTGATTTCGCCTTTTCGGTTCACTCCGATCTGGGGATGAAATGCCTGGGAGCGAAAATCAACGGGAAGCTGGTCCCGATTTCCTATGTTCTTCAGAACGGGGATCAGGTGGATATTTTATCTTCCCAGAATCAGAAACCAAAATCCGACTGGCTGGAATTTGTGGTGACCTCAAAAGCCAAATCCAAGATCAAGAGCTACCTGAATTCACAGAAGAACCAGCTGGTTGATGAAGGGAAAGAAATCCTGCAGCGAAAGCTCCGTCATGCCAAAATCAGTTTTAATGATGACGAAATCAACAAGCTGCAGAAATTTTATAACCTTAAGAGTTCTCAGGAACTGTTTCTGAAATTCCAATCCAACGAACTGGATGCAAGCAGTTTGAGAAAGTATATTGAAAGTAAAAATGTATTCAACAATCTGCTTTCAAGATTCAGGAAATCCCCATCAAAAAATACAGCCTTTGTAGAACCGAAGGAACAGAATCTTGATATGATCGTCTTTGGAAAAGATGAAGAGAAGCTAAATTATACTTATGCCAAATGCTGTACGGTAATTCCGGGCGACAAAATTTTCGGGTTTATTACGATTTCAGACGGAATCAAGGTCCACAGCGACAACTGCCCGAATGCCATTAACCTCCGTGCCCAATACGATTACCGGGTAATCCCTGCCAAATGGGTAAATGCGGAAAGCTTCAAAAACAGGGTGAAAATCGAAATTGAAGGGCTTGACAGGATGGGAATGATCAATGATATTACCACGGTTATCAGCGGTTCCATGGGAATGGATATGAAAAGTATGTCGATCGAATCCAACGACGGAATTTTTACAGGAACCATTATTCTTGAGGTGAAAAACAAAAGCCAGCTTGAGCAGACTTTTACCAAACTGAAAGACATCAACGGCGTTTCCAGGATCAGGAGAATATAATTTGTAATTACAATTTACAGGATTTTCCGGAATATTAATTTTTCCGGAAATATTCTGATTTTCTGTCTTACAGCCTTATGCTGGTACATTTGAATTATTAAATTCTGGACTTTACATGATTAAAGTTAGTTGTGATTAACTTATCAATCGTTTTCCTCATTCTTATTTTTAAGATTTTTCCGGCGGCTCAGCAGTGTTTTGCTGTTGATCTCTTTGTTTTTGGTATTTCTCTTCAGTTCATCGGACAGCAGTTTTTCAATTCTCACCTTTCTGATGGCCATATTTAATTCGTTTCCGAAAAGAAGCAGATAAACATTGACGTTAATCCAGATCATCAGAAGAATCATGCTTCCGATGGAACCGTACAATACATTGTAACGGGCGATGTTTTTTACATACAGCGCAAAAATATAAGTCGTTACGACAAACAGAACCGTCGTCAGAATCGCTCCCGGAACTGCCTGCCGGAACCTCGCAATCCGTACCGTTCCCAGCCAGTAAAATAACGTAAGGAGGATAAAATAAAAAATAGGAAAGGAAACAAATCCGATGATTTTCGAAAGGTTCTTGATGAGCCACGAGATATCCTTTACCGGCGTAAAAAGCTTCAATACAAATTCCGAATAGTAAACCCCGAACAGCGATAGGAAAACGATGGATATAAACCCGATGGTAATGAAAAAGGAAAGGATGAATTCTTTCACATCCGTCATCTTTTCATCTGTATTTTCATTAAATCCGTTGATGAGAGAAAAGGTTCCGTTTGTCGCAAAAATCAGGGCAAAAACGATGGTCAGGTTACTGATCCCTTTCATGTTCGGGACAATGCTGTTTTCGATATAATCGCGGACATCACCTTCAATATTGGATGGGAAAATATTATGCAGTAAAACATCAAAAATATAAAACTGTAGCTTGTCATAATGCGGCATATATGGCAGAATTGACAGCAAGAAAAGAATAAACGGGAACAGACTAATGGTAAAGCTCCACGAAATAGCTGCCGCCTTACGGCCTATTTTATCCTTAAAAATTCCGCGGATATAGATCTGAAACATCTGCCAGAGGGAAATACCTAATACAGGGATATGGATATCGTCGAAAAACTCTTGGATTTTCAAGATAAATTTTGGAAGTTTTGCGCTCATTCTTTATTTTAATATAACCGTTCTGTCCAGCATTTCGGTATCCACCATCGATACTCCCGCCGATGCGAGCCATCGGTAGAAAATACGAAAATACAGGAAGGAATTTGTATTATGCATCGGACCGGTGTTCCTACAAAAGTAATGATTTTTTTAAAATTGAAATTTCCCATTGAATTAAGGAATGATGACTTTCTTTAATTTATGAATATCTTTGTCATTAAAATTTACTCTAATCATGCAGATCAGCTTACTTTGTATCGGAAAAACAGATGATAAGGAAATCACTTCACTCATTAATTATTACCTGAAACGTCTTCCGAAACACTGGAACTTCGAGATTACCGAAATCCCGGATGTAAAAAATGCAAAAAATCTTTCGCCCGACCTTCTGAAAAAGGAAGAAGGAAAACTGTTTTTAAACCATATCGACCGGACGGATCTGGTCCTGATTCTGGATGAAAAGGGAAAACAGCTCACGAGCAGGGAATTTGCCGGTAAAATCGACGGCTGGATGAATGCTTCGGTAAAAAAAATCCACCTGCTGATTGGCGGGGCTTACGGATTTTCGGATGAAATGTATTCGAGAGCGAACGAGAAAGTATCGCTGTCTAAAATGACGTTTACCCATCAGATGATCCGGCTGTTTATTGTAGAGCAGCTTTACCGGGCCGATCAGATCCTGCAGGGAAAGCCTTACCACAACGACTGATACAAACGTTAAGGCTCGGGACGGCAAGCCGTCCCGAGCCTTAACCCGTACTATTTTTAAT
>NZ_VTSX01000023.1 GCF_008329705.1 Chryseobacterium sp. SN22
ATTACTATTCAGCTTTTCTAGCTAAATATTCGCCCGGAGAATTTCTGATTTTTTCCGCTAATTTATCTATAAATATTTCTCCATCAGATAAATAATCATTTATCTCTTCGCTATTCAGTGCTATTTTTAATTCGAACATTGCTGCACCTCCGCAAATAACTTCCAGGAAATACTTTTGGTTCTCCTTATATAAAATATATTGCCAGTTTCTTTTTATTAATACTTGCATATTTTTACTTTAAATTTAAACTAATTTCTTTAATCCACTTTTTTAATTGCATCCATAATAGTCTCCGAATAACCTTTAGATAGCTTTCCTCCGGGCAGTCATAAATCATTTGCCGTTAACCGGTATTTGATAATAATTTCAGTAATCAGCTAAATGAAAAACAGTATATATCAAGAATCCGCCACAGTTAGACGGATTCCAGATAAAAAATTAGCTTTGGTCGTTTACTTAGTAAGAATAAAAACAAGTATTGATTATTTGTATATAAACTCCCTAAAAAATGGACTGTGACCTATCTTCCATAATCTTTTATAAGAGTATGTTCTGTCGGGTGGTATTCGAAAGTGTTTAAGCTT
Source organism: Chryseobacterium sp. SN22 (assembly GCF_008329705.1). GTDB lineage: Bacteria > Bacteroidota > Bacteroidia > Flavobacteriales > Weeksellaceae > Chryseobacterium. Next base: position 586 of record NZ_VTSX01000023.1, read on the forward strand.
AGCCATCTAATTTCTATAAATCCGATCACACCTTGTTCTCTGCTAAAATAATTGTCTGTATCTATATATACAGCTATATATTTTTCTCCATCAATTTCTTTTATTTCACCAATTGAATAAACTGGGGAAATTTTGTCCCAATTTATAGGAATTGGTGGAGGCAATATCCTAATTACTTCTTTTTTCAAATTGTATATAACAAGATTGTTAGGAAAACTATGGTCTTTTGAATTCTTAGAATAACAGACCATTATAAAATCTTGAAAAGCAAAAATACGAGATATAAAATTGACCTGATCGCTAACTATTTCATAATCGGTTTCTTGTATCTTCCATTTTATAGATAATGGTCTGTCAACATTTCCTTCTGAAAACTGTAATGGCTTATTTTCATTATCCCAGGTTGAATTATATTTTACACTAAACAATGTTATCATTTAATTATTTTTTCATTTATTTTATTAATAATATTTTCAAAATCACTATCCCAAGCATTAATAAACTCCCATTGTGTTGGTCCTGTATTTATGCTCGTTTTCAAATCACCAATATAACCCTGTCTGCTTGGTACTTCTTTACCTGTTTTTACTTTATATTTTCTAACAACTAATTCTCCTGTTGCTTCATCTTTAAATCCTTTAAGTACCTGAAGCTTTTCTCTTAATTCTTTTATGCTTTTCACTTCATAATTTGATGCCCAACCACCGGGAACTCCTCTCTGTAAGCTTCTATCTTTAAATTCTACAATATAAAACTCATCTCCCGGTTTTAATATCTTATCTATTACTTTGGATTTGTCAGTTGGTTTAGTAGCAAAGGGATTATAACCTCCTGATCGTTCAAAAGTATAGTTAATATACTCTGCGTCCCTTATTTTACCTTCCTCAAACTTAGCCCTAAAAGCCACATCATTCCCCTTCTTCATCACTTCTACTGTATCTTCATACTTTTTAATAGTTTTTCTTCCTAAGTCATCTATTATTTCGAGCTCTATTTTAACATTTTTAAGTTCTGTAAAATAGGTATAATTATTTAATTCTCTAAAGTATTTTATCTCCGTTATAATCCCTTTGGGGCTTATCTTTGCCAAAATATTCCCTTTAAATTCAAGGATCAACAAACCATCTACAATTTTCTTTTGAATTTTAGGGAAATTTTGGGTTAATAAATCTAAAAATTTCCCAATATTAGAAGGCAATTTTTTTATGAAAATAGACGCTTGTTCATCTAATATTTTTACAGATTTTTCAAACGCATCATCAATAATACTCTTAAATTCATTCCATCCTTTCTTTAAAAAGTTAAGTAACTCCTGAAATCCTTTTATCAAATCTTTAACAGACTTCACCACAAATTTACTGAACGTCCTGACCTTTTTTGCCACTCCTTTCGCAAATCCCCAACCCAACCGAAAGATGCCGAAAATAGCTTCTTCAAGCTTCTCTATGATAACCGGTATATCCAGTACGCCTCCGCTAACCAATATTCCGACAATAATTTCAATAATCAGCGAAATGATGAACCCAAAGGCATATCCGATAAAATAAGAGCAGGCAACCGGATCAAATGTAAGGTTTATTTGCTTTAATTTGGTATGTATATATTTGGCCGTTTCGGAGAAACGTATGTTTCTAATAGCCTGTACCGCTTCATCAAACTGTTCCAGAAGAGTGGGAAGGTATTTTTCGATGTTCTGCGCAAAATCTTTACCTAAGGTAATGCCGTCATAGATCATTTTAACCATAGCCAATAATCCGGCAACCGAATCTACCAGTCCGTTCCATACCCCGCATAAGAGTGCATTGTAAGCCCGGACTCCATATTTTAGAATGTCAAGATCGGAAATTTCATCCAGACCTGTAATGACATCATACATAATGTCATACGCGCTCAGATACAGATTGTACAGCAGTTCTAAAAATCCTTTCGGCTGACTGTTTTTCCTGAAATCCTTTTTGATATTCAGCACCAGCCTGACCGTATCATTCTGTTCTTTCAGCATATTCTTTAAAAGACCGGTAATTTCACTGAAATTTACCAAACCGTTGCCGTCTTTTCCCGAAGAGATCAGAGGCTGGTAAGTATAGCTTTCATCAGTTTCTCCGTTTTCCAGTTTCGGGGGCTTGGGCTGCCATCTGTTCTCGCCGAGCTTTGTCTTTTCAATAAGGAGAATTACTTTTTCCAGGAGAATACTGGTTGCTGCCCGCAGTGCATCACTAATATGCCATATAAGATCTTTACAGATAAATTTAATAAAAAAGCAGTCAGAAATGACTGCTGAACTTCAATTAAAAGTAATTTCCATTATTATCCTTTTGTATCTCATGAATAATCATATTAGCATTTTGATAATATAACGGCTCTCCTGTGTCATCTGAAATAGTTAGAAATTCACTTGCATCGAAAATTGGTTCGTCAACAATTGCAACCCATGTATTAGCAATTTTACCTTTTGGTCTAGATAATTCATCATTTTCATGATAACTTATTTTTTTTAGATTTTCGTCTTTAAAATATTGAGGATTTAAATCTTTTAAAATTTTTAATGCTTTTATTAACATTTCTTGTTTTGTATGTTTCATATTTATTTAATTATTATAGGTTTCAATCCATATTGTTCTGTTCTGATTCTATTGATATAATCAAGAGAATCTTTAAGCTCTGCTTCTGTCCATTTTCCACGATTCGCAAGAATTTGCTTCCAAACGTACATTTCTTTATCTAACCGGCTAAGTCTTTTATATGCGATTTCACCGACTTCCTTAAAATGTTTTAAGTGACACATTTCATGGAAGGCAACAATTTCCGTACAGTTTTTAGTTAAAATCATTTGTTGTGTTCCAGCATGAAACATTCCAACTTTTGGAGTCTTGCTTGTTTTCATAAAGAATATTAAATCTTCAAAAGATTTAAATTGATCTATTGGTTGAAATAATTTTGTAACTGAATTGATATCACCATCAACTATTAAAGTAATTCCTTTATTTTTTAATATCCCTCGCAGTTTTCTAATCTGAGATTCTTTTAAAATAAGACCACCTAAATTTCCGATATTTCGGGAAGCCATCCAGTCTAATTCCTTTACTGTAAGATCAGCAACTTTTTCATATCTTGGACTTAAAAGCTTTCTATTCTTCTTAAGCCACTTAACAATCTTTTTCCAGACATTTTCAAAGAAAGCGGTAAGTTTCTTTTTGCCCTGTGAGAATAATGCTAACATCTCACGAAAAATCTTGATGGAGTTCTCAAAAGCTTGTGCAGATTTCTGCACGATAATGTTTGCCCCTTTTACAAAACCACTACTGATTTCACTGGTAAATTTAGCAATTATTTCTCCAATTTTTCCGGCTTTTGCAACGTTGGCAATTTGAGCAACAGGTATAAAGAAAGAGGCAATCGTGGCTAAACCAAATCCTGTGAAATAAGCAATTTTCACCCAATTAAAATCTGCGTAGTCTAGATTGCTTAATTCATTTTTTATTTTAGTATATGTTTCTTTGGTGCTTTCCCATAAATTAACCCAAAAAATCTTAGTGGTAATGGTATCCCAAAAATTATCAATAAGTTCAAGTGTTGTCTGAAAGTCGTTTACAATATTGAAAGGAGCCTGCAAGAGTGCTGCAGCAAACTTGAATGTGCCTGAAATAAAATCGACCGCTCCATTCCAGATTCCGCATAAGAAAGCAAATCCTTCGGCTAAGTCCTTAAAAATAAAATCAGCTGTAGGATTGTCAAAAGCGCTACATAATTCTTCAATTTTTTCTTTTACAAATTCGTTGTATTGCTCTATGGTGGTTTTGGTTTTCGATAAAATATACTGAATGCCTTCTTCTATAGCTTCAGGCATCAAATCTGTTACAGAAAGATCATCTTTATTATTTAATAATTCTTCAATTTTTTTTATGGTTTCCGTAGAAATGGTAAAATTCTCAATAAGATTTTCCTTTTTAAGAAAATAATTCTCATTTTCCGTATCCCAGAATTGCTCATCAATTTTTAAGTAATCGATCCAGATTCCCAATTTTTCCAAAATCCAGCCTATTATCTTAGGTAATGCATTTGTAGCAATTCCCAGGTATTTCAGCACTTTAAAGAAACCTTCTTTAATAATACTTTCTTCGATATACCCGTTCTTTATTAATTTTTCTATGACTTCCTGATTGGCATCTTTATAGTATTTTCGTACCCCTTTGAGAATTTCATTATCATAAAGATTACTTTTTAAATTTCCATTTTTATCGGTAAACTGCTTTCTTACCTTTTCAGACATTTTTCCAAAAAGGACTTGTTTGCTTAGACCGCCATCCGTTTCAAGAAATAAGATCACTTCATCATTTTTGGGTTCAGTAACTTCATAGGATTCTCTTATTTTAAGTCCGTCAGCTGAGATGAAAAGCACAAGTTTAAATGCTAATACATCTCCGGAGTCTCCAAACTTACCGTTATGGTTATTGTCAAAATAGTAATTTTCTTCAAAACGGTTCAGTTCACTGTCTGAAATATCTGCATCAGTAATTACATTGGTATTCCCTTTTTGAACATTTTCTGAATCCGGATAATATTTTGTCAGAAGGTCATCCGAAGTCTGATTGAAAAATTTTACTGTTGCCAGCGGGCTCACGTTAGTCATGCCCCGTATATTTTCCCCCAGGGTAAAAGCATTTTTAAATGAAGGAAATGAGGGTGTTGAAAACTTATTCTCCATCGACAAAGCCTCTTCACCGAAATCAAAAACATCTTTGTATTCTGTATTTTTCATTTTAAAAATTTTAAGATTAATAAAAAAGGCAGAGTGGTCCACTCTGCCTTTTTATTTAAGATTAAACAGAATTTACTGAAGTGCTTTTTTCAGTTCCTCCAGAGGCAATTGTGCGATCACTTCTTTCGGATTTTCGTCATTGGTAAGCTGGAGGAATCCTCCGTTCAGTTCGATATGGTCGATAAACTTATCTTCCCCGGAATTGAGTTGTGCATTACTGAATGCAAAATCGCTTTCTGTGACCACATCAGCAGGAACTTCAAATTCCTCCGGGTCTTCTTCCGAGAATGGCAATGCAGTAAGGGTTTCTAATCCTGCACCATCCTTCTGTAAGATATTGAGCGATGTCGGTAGGGTGGTGATCCACGCTTTACCCTGCTTTACGCCCATAGGCTGGCGCATTTCATCAACAATGCTCATGTACATCGGATCTCCGATTACAGGCACTTCACCGCCGTTCCAGACTTTTCCGGTAGCCATGAAGAACTGTACGGCGTCTTCAAATCCCGGGTTTACGGTGACCACCACTCTTGCCATCCCGGCCTGCAGGAAGCTTCTGAATAAAGGATCGGTGCTTTCCGACAGATACATGGTCTGCCATTCATCGCGGTCTGCCCAATAATACGGATAGAAGGAGTAATCCATAATGGTCCATTCAAACGCCTGTTCCAGGAATTTAGCCAAAGCCGTGTACTGGTCGAGGTTTTCACCCAGGAGTACGCTGAACTCCTTCATGGTCTGTTTCTTATTGGTCAGCGTCTGGCCTAAGGTATTATTATTAAGATAATCCTGAAGCAGATAAGCGATACAGTTGTGCTTGATAATCACCCGCTCCATATCACGGTAGAAGTTGGATACTTTTTCTTTGTTTGCCGTTTCTTCCTCTTTTGCCTTTTCGTCCGCTTCTTTCTGTTTGGTAAGAAATGCCTCATTAGCATCCTCGTAAGCCTTAATAATCAGATCAAAATTTTCCTGCTTCCAGGAAGCCATGTAGGCATCCGACAGGGTACATTTTATTTTTACGACAAATGACATATCGGTCGTCCCGTTGCTGCCGGCATACTGCATCGCGTAATTTCCTACGACATTGATGCCGGTAATGGTATGATTACTTCGGTACCAGCCTTGCTTATTCGGGTTTACAAAAGGCGGTAAGAGGCCTCCCTGTAAATTATCCAGGGTAAGTTGGGAAGAATTCTTCTTGAACCGGTTGTAAAATGCATACGTGATGGTTGCTTCGTATCCTTTATAATTATCCGGAATCATAAGGGTTAATGTTCTTGGTGAAGCGCTGTCATTAAGGTTCTGCGGTCCGGTTTCTGCCGTATAAAGGATGTTGGATTCCGGCAGTTTGGTTAAAGTTACCCCATAATAATTTGCCCAATACTGCAGTTGATCGTTGGTGGCTGATTTCGGATCCTGCATTTCCCAGCGGTCTTTGGATTTTCTCGGGTCAACAGGGGCTTTCAGCGTCTCTTTTGTAGCAAAGGTAGCCAGACGGTGAAGTTTTGCCGGTTCAGGAATCATAAATTCAAACATGGTACGGATTCCATAATTGTAGATCTGGTTCTTCATTTTCTTATCGACCCATCGGTAAATGCCTACTACATGTTTGTCACCATTTCTGTTGTCGAAGCCGTGTGCATTGTTTTCTTCGAATTCCTCGATGATTTTTTCGATCCTTTCTTCTGCCACTTTGGTGAAAATTCTTTCCGTGGCCTTTTCGGTGATTTCCTGGGATTTGGCAACCGCCTGGCGGGTACTGGTCTCTTTTGCATTGCTTGTGGCAAAGCTGCCGCCTACTTCAAACGGCATATCACCACCTCCATATCTGAAATGAGCCTCGGCGTTTATCTGACTCTGAATAACATTGGCTACTTCAGACTGCATATCATTTCTTGTGGTTGAAGTCGTGTCATTCAGGTTCTCTCTTTCGGTAGATTTTGAAGTGGTGGTCTGTATTTCGCTTCTTCTGAGTCTTCGTGTGGATTTTTGCTTGAACTCTTTGGCCATCACATTCTCAATGTGGGTAACTTCTCCGGGAACATAGGCATGGGTGCTTTGTACCACCTTCATATAATCGGCTACCCCTAATCGTTTGATACCGAAGTTTTTGCGGCTTAACGTTACTGTTTTAGGATCTGAGCCTGTTTCAGGAGTGGTTCCTCCTTCTCCCGGATTATCTGTTCCGTCGCCGGGATTATCAGGTTCTTCCGTTTTTGTTCTGAATGAAAATTTTCCGGTGTATGTTTCATCAGCTGTAACATTGCTGTGGGTGATAACCGTATATTCGCCATTTTTAAAATATAAAGTAATCTTTATGTCTGAGACGGCTTTTAAATTGCCAATTACTACAGGGAAGATTACCTTTCCATCAACAACGTCGATAGCAGGGATATCTTTTGAAAAATTTTGTCCTGCCCCGGCCATCTGTACATTCGCTGAAAGTAAGCCTAAAGCCGAACTGTCAGTATTGTAATAAAATGTTAAAAAGTTATGGTTGATAAACAGGGTTCTTCTATTATAAACTTTTAAATAATAAGTACCGGAAACTTCGGTATAGGTAGTCTTTGCCAAAGGAACAAGCACGTTTCCAATCCTTGCGAATTCCTGGCCTGCTGCAGGTGACTTTGCAAGCAGTACTTCGGATTTGGAAGAAAGGTCTTCATCTATTTTTTCATACACTTCAGCGAAAGTATCGTATTCATCCGTGATCAGAACAGGAACTTCGTCAACCAGGATTTTTTTATCCGATACAATTACAATTTTCGAAAGGTCTAACTCTGCTTTTTCCGATTTGCCATCATTAACGGAGGCGAATTTCTCAACAAATAAAGAAAATAATGCCGGTGAAAGTTTTGAGGCCAGGTCTTCAAAGTTCAGTTCATTCCTATATTCAAACTTAAAAAGAGGGATGGAAGGTTCCTGAAGTGTAGCATACAAAGCATCGATTTCTTCCTGGGACATCCCTTCATGAATCTGTGCTTCTATTCTGTCGAGCGCGGCTTGATATTCATCAATCTGAGACTGATATCGGCCTCTGTAAATCTGATAGGCTGCATCCTGTTGTTTTGCTTTTAATTTGTAAAAAGTTTTTTGAATTTTTTCAAGTTCAAGTTTCAATTGAATCAATTCATTCTTCTGTAATTCCAGAACGGAAGTTTCGAAGATCTCTTCTCCGGCTGTTTTAAGCTGTTGCTGTATGGCTGCAGGCAGCTGGTCATTTCCTATGATCCCGGTGCCAACGGCTGATGAATCCACCTGGAAAGAATTGCCGTTAACAGAACTGCTTTGAGTAGCGCCATCCCCAAAGAGGGTAAGAGGCAATACGACTTTGGCTTCCAATGCTTTTGCTTTTAAATCCGCGCCGTTGATTTTCAGATATTCATCCGTAGGTTGCAGTTTACAGACAAATCCGAAATGAAGTGCTTTCAGGACATGGATAATGGCTTCTTTAACGTAAAAATCCTTTTGGGTAACCACCTGGTAAATCAGGTTGTTCCATAATTTTGCAAGTGCGGCATCATCCGTATTTTCATAAGCTGATATCGCTAAGCTTTCGTCAGCAGGTGTTAACAGTTCGTTTTTTGAAATTTTACGGCCGACTTTCAAAGCATTTTTGTAAACAGGATCATTTTCAAGGACACTTTCATTTTTAAAGGCTAATACAGAGAAAGCCCGTGCTTCTTTTTCCATCAGGCTGAATTTCACAGTAGCAGATGTGCTTGAATCAGCAGCCACCACAGAATCGAAAATACCTGTCAGGCCGTCTTTTCTATGAATGAATCCCAGGTTTTTATCCTTGGTCTCCGTGAGTTGTGGGTTTCTTAAGCTTACAAACCTGAAAAGGGTTTGTGAATTGTTTTGTTTGTTGTTAGTTGTCATATTAATAAATTTTTGGTAAGATTAAAGAATGATAAGCTCCTGCATGACTGCCGATACATCGGTCTTAGAGCCGTTATTTTGACAGAACATGCCGAATTTTAAAGCTTTCTGTGTTATGTTTCCTATTTGTGTAAAAGTTCCTGTATTCAGGGTAACAGAAGAGAAAAGGGTATTGCCTTTCCTGATAAAACTGAAATTTCCCTGTACAGCACTACTATAATAATTTGTAGCATATCCCAAACTAGACTCATTTAATTGACAGTACCACTTTATTGCACCAGCTGCGTAACCCATTCTTATCACGGGGAAGGCCTGATTGGAAAGTTCCGGAACAGTGTCTGCAGTTGTTAATCCGAAATAATATTCCGGAGTTCCTGTATAATCTAAATTATAAATATTCAGATTAAAAGAACCTCTCAGAATAAAATCCTGATTCTCCTTAATCAGAGGTTTGGTAATAAGGGAAGCAATAAAGGTATTGTCCCTCTCGAGAGGTTTTACATTCGGATCTGTGGAAAAAACACCAGTGTTTCCACGCCCGTATATGGACTTGCTGTCTGCATCGTTATACAATTTCCTGTCCCACTGCGTCGCTGATAAATCTACCTGAGACAATCTGTTGCTTACGGTGACTGTGGAGCTTGTAATGTAAGATGCGACGCCGTTTGAAATCATTATTTTATATTCACCTTCGGCTAAACTGCTGCAGTTGTAATAGAAAATAAGATCCGTTCCGTTCTGAAACAGCTGTACCTGGGAATTGGGAACAATTAATAACAGATCTCCTGTCGCAGTCATCAGGCTGATTGAGAAATTAGCCGGATTCAGGTTCAGTCCGGTTCCTTTCAGGGTAAACCAGGTATTCTTATCAGTCTGATCGATGATAGGCGGGACGATATAAGCCACACTCATGGTATTGGTGGTCCATCCGCCATTCATCTGGGTTCTCCAGTTGATCTTTTCTTCTTCGGTAAGAAAGGTAGAAGCCGTAATGAAAAAATCCTTTTTCAGATCGTTGACCGGAACCTTTTTCGTTGAATTGTCAGGTTCCAGCAGCGGAATGAAGTGCCTGCTTTCCGCTTTATTAAGAGTTTCGGTCGGCTTATCGAGCTTGGCAAGAAGCAGATCCTGAAATGCAGAGGTGTCTATAATCTGGATATACCTTTCGCCACTCCATCGGAATTGCTTGCCGGTACGTATTTCAATATAAATCTTTCCTGATTCCCCTGCTTTGGGAAAGTCGGATAAAAGATTATATTCCAGGACATCATCCACATAGCTGGGAAGCTGGGAAGCCGGTATTTTACCGTCCACCAGATCGGCTTTTTTGCTGAAGTCATAATCGAGGGTGCCTGCAGGTATCTTATCTTCTTTGTGAAAATAAGAATCCTGCCATTCCCAAAAATCATTCTGATTGGGAATATCTCCGTTTTCAAACCGGAGTTTCAATTCTTGTTTTGTTTTCATAAATCTTGTTTGTTAGTTGAGATGTTAATTATTTATTTTAAGACACAATTCCGGCTGTCCAGCATTTTGTAAATGGTGGTTCAAAGGAGTGAGACATTAAAGAATACTGGGAAGTAAAATGCAGGACCGCTGCGGAACTGTATATTTTTTTAGGGATCTGTTATCTGCGCAGCCTTTCGGAATGCGTTTTCAGGATTGTGATGATTTTTGTTTTCATGTGTTCTTTTGGTGTTGATGTAAGAAAGATTTTCTGCACTTATAATATTGAATTTAGTTATTAGGTTTTATTTGCTTTTGTTTTATGCTTCAAAGATATAGGCTGCTGACGTCAAAACTTGACGTATTTTATTTTTGTTAAAAAATTAGCAGTGGTAATTCAAAATATTAAAGGAAATTAAACGGATATAGAACCTTATGATGGAAATCACATTATTATTAAAACTCCGCAAAATATAATATTTTGCGAAATTTAATTATAGCATTTATTTCATCTTGTCTGAAGTAAAATTTCTAATCTGTTTATTTTGATTGTATTAAACTTCAATAAACGCCTATACTACTGAACTGTCAATTTTCTTAGTGTATTCCAGAGTCAGCATAAATGAATCGATCTGTGAATAATCATAATCCGGCGTATTGGCCATTTCAAATTTTACAAGACTTTTTTCTAACGTAATAAATATTTTTGATCTCCACTGATTTCCTGCAAAACTTACATTTAATGAAGAAGATTCTGTGAACATCTGATTGGAAACAATTATTTCCAGTTCTTCAAAAAGCTTGTCAAGCGGAATTTCACCATTTCTTGGGATGTCATTTGTAAGTAATGTCTTTTTATACAATGGTTTGCCATTGATCCACAATCCTCCTGTTTTTATTTCTGTTGTACTGTAAGAGTGCTGTTTGTCTGCGTACTGGTTCTGAATATAATCGTTTTTTTCGGCACTGTCCCCGAAATAGGTTTTAGAGCTTAGGCCCCTTGGTTTTTCTGCCTGATGCTCAATAAATACAGGTTCATCTGCATTTGAGCCTATAACAATTCCTTTGGTATTTTCACCGTCCGTTTGTTTTAAAGCAATTCCATTGGTGTCTAACGTGATACGGGTGCCATAGGCCAGTGCAAGAATGCCGTTATTTTTGCTTACATCCACACTGCAGGTTTGCGTTCCGTCGGGATTTCCTGAAAACATCATGACAGAATCAGAAAATAAGCCTAATGCATTTTTTACATTGTTAATTTCATTGGTCCTGTAAATAATTCTTTCTGTCGGATCTTCATTTGAGAACCGGATGTTCCCGGTAATAGGCACATCCGAAGCAGTTCCTGTAATGGGAATAAAGGCCGTGAAATCGGATAAGTTTCTGTACCCGAATACATTTCCGGCATTCAGAACGGCTACTTTTGTATAGCTGCTGTCTGCCATCGGAGTCCTTTTTGCTGAAACCACGGCGTCAAAATCTAATGTTCTGGCAGCAAAGTCACCCCCGATGAGAGGTGTTACGAAATCGTGGCGTCTCGCTGTTGTATTCGATTCAATAACAAGACGATTGGATACTGAACCTCCTAAAGGGGCATTACTGCCAATGACCACATTATTGTCTCCCCATGTGCCCATGGCATGAGTAGTAGAAGCTGCATTATACCCGATAAATGTGTTGAAACCCCAGGCACCCGATCCGGTAGTCTTTCCATGGTTATTGCCTGCAAATGCTCCAACAAAGGTATTCTGGCTTCCGTTGGTAAGCCAGTATCCCGCGCCGGTTCCCAAAGCGGCATTGTTTTTACCGGTAATGTTTTTTAATCCAGCTTCATCCCCGATGTATGTACATGCGGTAGCAATTGTAGAATTTTTGCCGGTTTCGTTTCCCATCATTACATTGTAGCTCCCAGTCGTTAAAGAATAGCCGCTGTTCACACCAACAAGAGTATTCCACTGTCCTGTTGTTAAACCGGTACCGGCAAAGCTTCCCATAGCAACATTGCTTGCTCCGGTGGTTAAATTCTGCAGGGTACCGTATCCTATTCCTACTCCGTATACTCCGGTATGGTCTTTATTCATGTTTCCAAACCATAAAGAATAGGTGGTAGGGCTAAAGCCTATTTCACCTGCGCGTCCGTGATCCGGCTGGAAAATGATAGGTTTGGTTGTTCCGTTGCCCCGGTCGATAATGTTTTGCAAATTATCGCTGCCGGTATAAGTTGGCTTATCCGTTAGGTCATTATAGCTTCCCGTAACAGCTACTTTTTTCAAAACAAGTTTTTCCTGGCTTTCCTGAGTTAGGGTAACACTTCCATCAGAATTGGTAGTTGTAATAATACTAAACTCGGAAAGATTGATCCGGAAAGAAGTCCCGTTATTTTGGGTAATGGTAATCATATTTTGGGCAGCATCATAGGTTGCGTTTTCAATGTGGATGTCATTGGTAACAAGTCCTCCCAAATCTATGGATTTGCTTTGCTGAATACCATTCTCTCCTGTATAGAATACTGTTAATACATTGCCATTCAGTTGGGGATTCTGAATGGAAGTCTGAGTTTCTATTTTATTTTGCCAAAGCTTAGCATTTTCCGGAGTTAAATTGGATGCATCCGCATCAACCTTTTTTGTAAGATCATAATCTATTGCTGTAGCCGGAATCTTATCTTCTTTATGCCAATAGGAATCCTGCCATTCCCAGAAATCATTCTGATTAGGGATGTCTCCGTTTTCGAAACGGAGTTTCAATTCTTGTTTTGTTTTCATAAATTTTTTTTTAGTTGAGATATTAATTATTTATTTTAAGACACAGTTCCGGCTGTCCGGCATTTTGTGAATGTTGGTTCAAAGGGGTTAGACATAAAAAGGTGATGGGATAATAGAATCCTGAACAGCTGCGAAACAATGAATTTGTTTTAAGAATATCTTATTTTAATATTCTGCGGAAATACGTTTTAAGATGAATAATTTGTGTTTTCATGGTCTTAGGTTTTTGGTATTGATTTGAGACAGCTTTACTGCACTTAATATTCAAGGTTATCAGGCTTTATTTTGCTTGCCTTTGTTTTTATGTTTCAAAGATATAGGCTGTCAACGTCAAAACTTGACGTGTTATTTTTTAATTTCAAAAAAATTAATAATTTCTTTTCATGGGTTTTATGACAGAGGTAAAAACGGTTCCGGTTGTCTGGCACTTTGTGAATGGTAATTCAAAGAATGAGACATAAAAAGGATGAGGGGAATAGAATGCTGAACAGCTGCGGAACCGTGAATTGAATTAAGAATATATTATTTTCGTACCCTGCCGGAATACGTTTTTAAGATTGTTGAGATAATTGTCATAATCTGCCTCAGTATTTTCGATATCACTCCATTCTATGGTATAGGGAGTTTGATCAAAAGTGACGTCTGAAGTACAATTTTTTGTTTCCATATTTTTTCTGCGGTTTTTGGTTTTAAATTCTGGATGAATTGGTTTTGAATTCAAAAGTTATCAGGTTTTAATTTGTTTGCTTTTATTTTATGTTTCAAAGGTATAGGCTGCCGACGTCAAAACTTGACGTATTATTTTTTAATTTGAAAAAAAATAAAAATTTCTTTTTATATATTTTCTGACAAGGAAAAAAAACGATCACTGTAGCCTTCATCACTGTGATTCCTGAGACTAAACATGTTTAATAGATAAATATATATGCCGTGTTTTGTAATAGGAAGATTGAAATTAATAAAAAGCATATGCCATAAAATAACCTGAAATGAAAATAAGATTCTCATAAGAGTCTGCAGTGTGGCCTCATCTGTTATTTCATAGGATTAATAAAAAATATAATTAAAAAAGCTTATACTGGATAATTATAAGTTTAAAAGCTTATATTTTGTTCTTAATTAATTTCTGTACAATCTGGTTCAAAGTTTCCCTGTTGTCATCAATATAACATAGTCCGGCCTGGATCAGGCCTTCGATGTTGGATCTTCTGACATTATCCATAGCAGGAGAGGCATTTTTCAATGACGGATTCAGTCGGTAATAATTTTTCTGATTTCTCATTCCTAAAGTCTGAAACATCTGGCAAAGCTGGTAATCCACCGTTTCGGCATTGGCAGACATCAAGATGTCAATAATAGGGTTTACCCAGCCCAGCTTTCCGGATTTCTGCATTTTTCTGAAAGAATATGGCTTAGCCTCGATTCCGGTTCCTATTGAGATGATAAGCATATCGTTAACAGTCGGCATATTGGCTTTCTGATGGTTTTTCAATACTTCTGCAAAAGGGATTTTCCGGGCTTCGGCATAGGCGCAGAGTGCCGGATTATTGGCAAACATCCCGCCGTCGATCAGGCTGAAAATCTGTCCGTACATGGATTTGATCTGTACCGGGCTGAAATACGTAGGAGCTGCCGAAGTAGCCCTGCAGACGTCTTTGACATAAAAATTATCGGTGCTCAGATTGGCTTTCCAGGAATTGAATAATTTGGCCCTTCTGTTTTCTATATCATAGCTTGTAATTAAGCAGGGTTTAATCAGTTCTTTTAATTCCAAATTTCCAAAAAAGTCGTTCAGGTTCTTTTCCAGTGCTTCCTGGGAGATTTTTTCGTTCAGCAATCCGAAAGGATTTACCAAACGTTCCCAAAAAGAAACCTGGAATATGTCGCCACCTTTTTCAGCATACAATTCCAATCCCTTTTGGATGGAATATTTTGCTTTACGGTGTTCATCGGGACATAAAATAATAGACGCGATCAGTCCTCCCGTGCTGCTTCCCGCAACAAAGTCGAAATAGTCGCCGAGTCTGGCGCCCGGCTTATCGTACAACTGGAGCTGCTCTTCTATATAGCGCAGAATGATGCAGGTAATAATCCCCCTGATTCCGCCCCCGTCCAAAGAAAGTAAGGTTGTCTTTTTCATATGATTTTTCGCTTTTTCCGATGAAACATCAGACAACTTTAGACAAGTAAAACCAATAGCGTTATAGAATAACTATTGGTTTTATCTCGTGGTATGAAGCTGTGTTGGTGTTTCTTCTGAAGCAAAGGTAGGATGGTAAAGCGACAAAACTCGTCGCATTAAAAATTAAATTCTCCCAATAGAGAATTTATTTCAGTGTTTGCAATATTGAATATTAATGAGCAGTAATTTATAAGTCTGATCATAAAATTCGTGAAAATTTCGAAGTTGATGTCTGGCTTTAAATAGGGATATTTTAATTTGAATCAAGCTTTCCTTTTGATTAAGTTAAAGGATTACATAGCCGTCTTTATCCATTTTCATTTTCAGCAGAGTCCGCCAGCTGGTTTTCACGGTACCTTTTGCCGTTATGATATTTTTCTTTTCAAAATGGGGAAGGTCTTTGAACGTTTTCCAGTTTCCACCCCAGTCCCAGCCATGTCTGGCGAAAATTTTTACGCATTCGTACCAGTCGGCTACTTTATCATTGTCCCAGTCTTTTGCTGTGTCCCAGCTGGCGGTTTTTCCGTCGATCATCAGGCAGATATCAACTGCTAATCCATAATTGTGGATGCTTTGCCCGGCTTTGGCGTTGGTTACTTTTTTCCCGGTGGTAATCCTTCCGATGGCGTATAGTTTTTCCTGTTCTTCAAAACTTCGCAGGCCTTGGGTGATTCTCACCTTTACCCTTCCGGTAAGGGCCTCGTCGCATTCTTTAATCATCTGTTTTACTTCCGCTCTTACCGAAGGATGAAGTTTTTCAATTCTTTGTAAAGTTACTTTGTCCATATTCTCAATGTGTTAGTGTTCTGGAATACAAAGGTAGATGCGGGGTGCGACAAAACTTGACGCATAATTATTTATTATGATCAATTTAATCAAATTTAATATGAACAAACTAAAAATGAGAAATATAAATTATAAATCATCCGGAATACAACAAGTGAATATGCTATCCGGAAATTTTGTCATTCAGCTTTTTGATATCACTTCTTAGTTCCAGAAACATATCCTTTAAATTATAATTTTCTATATGATCCGGCTCAAAATCTTCCGGGAAGATTCCTGAAGCATACTGCCAGATTTCTACAATTTCACCCAACGGGATCTCATAAGGCTGATAGAACGAATTGTCAGCGGCCACGGTAATTGATTTTTTCTTCTTTACTTTCAGTCTTTTATAGGAAATCCCGTCGTTCAGGGTAACAAAAACATAACTTTTATTGGGTTTCAAATCTTCAATATCTTCCACATATTTTCCGATAATGTATGAACCGTCCTTAAACGGCGGCATCGAATCTCCCTTGGCAGGAAAAGCCCGGTACTTTCCGTTTACCAGAAAAGGAAGCGAGATTCGCTGTAAACTTTCAATGTACTCGGGATCGCTGTAGCCGGACAGATAGCCCATCGACGCTTTTTGCGGAACAATCTCAATGCTGTTGTTCCCCAATCGATCCACCACCACCGGCAGAACAATCCGGTTGTCCGGCAGCCTTAAGATTTCCTCCAGCGGATATTTCCGGATATCCACTGACACCAGAAGATCAATGCTGACATTGAAAAACTTGGAAATCTTCATCAATACTTCAATCGGCGGCTCCGATCGGCCGTCTTCGTAAGAAACATACCGCGACCGGGTAATGATTAGGGTATCTGCCAAATCCTGTTGGGTAATCGCTTTTTTACCTCTTAAAAACCTGATGTTATCTGAAAAAATTGACATTGTTATAATTTGTAACAACAAAAATACAAATTTTGTTTAAAAACGTAACTAATTTTGTCACGTGGACCGAGCGATTGTACATATGGATCTGGATTCATTTTTTGTATCCTGTGAGAGGCTGAATAACTCTCAGCTTGACGGTATTCCTCTTATTGTCGGAGGAGGGGACCGTGGGGTGGTCGCGTCATGTTCCTATGAAGCCCGTCAGTTCGGGGTGCGGTCTGCCATGCCGATCCGGATGGCACTGCGGCTTTGCCCGGAGGCGAAGATCATCAAAGGGGATTATGAGCTGTACTCAAATCTGTCCCACACTGTAACGGATATTATCAGGGAAAAGGTACCGGTGATGGAGAAGGCAAGCATCGATGAATTTTACCTGGATCTTTCCGGGATGGATAAATTTTTCGGCTGCTATCAGTGGACCCAGGAAATCGTAGCGTCTGTGAAAAAAGAAACCGGCCTTCCCATAAGCTTTGCTCTGTCCGCCAACAAGACCGTTTCCAAAATCGGAACCGGAGAAGCCAAGCCTTTCGGGAAAATGGAAATCCGGGAAACGCAGATCCGGCCGTTTTTAAACCCGCTGTCCATCAGAAAGATTCCGATGGTCGGCGATAAAACTTTCCAGCTGCTCTCACGGGTAGGTGTTCGTACGATTCAGACCTTATCAGAAATGCCCGTCCTGGTCCTTCAGCAGATGATCGGGAACAACGGCAAAGAACTGTGGAAAAAAGCCAATGGCATCGACGAAAATCCGGTAATCCCATATTCCGATCGCAAATCCATTTCTACAGAACATACGTTTTCAACAGATACGATGGATGTCCCCGAATTAAGAAGAATCCTTACCGGAATGTCGGAAAAGCTGGCTTACCGGCTGAGGCAGGAAAAATGGCTGACGTCGACGGTCGTTGTGAAGATCCGGTATGCCAACTTTGATACTGAAACCAAGCAGAGCCGGTTGGCTTACACTTCGGCAGACCATACCTTATCCAGAGTTGCCCTGGAACTTTTCAGCCGGCTGTATACCCGCAGGATGCGGATCCGCCTGATGGGTATCCGGTTTACCGACCTGGTCCACGGAAACCACCAGATGAACCTTTTTGAAGATACCGAAGAACAGATGAATTTGTACCAGACCATGGATTACCTTAAAAACCGTTTCGGAGCGGATGCTGTCGGCAGGGCTTCGGGATTCGATTTAGAAAATAAAACAACCCTTTAATCTTTTTTGTTATGTACCTCAATTGCCATTCCTTCCACAGCCTGCGTTACGGCACCCTTTCCGTAACAGAACTCGTGCAGAAAGCCCAGGCCTTGGGCATCAAAACGTTGGCGCTTACCGATATCAATACCGTCACGGCGATTTATGATTTTAAAAAGCAATGCAATAACGCAGGAATAAAACCTATTGCCGGGATGGAGATCAGGAAAGACAACCGGTTGCTGTATATCGCTATTGCCCGGGAATTTTCCGGGATCGGGGAGATCAACCGGATGATGACCGCCCACAACTGTGACGGGACGGAACTTTCGGAAACCGCTCCCGGTTTTGAAAAGGTATGGGTGGTTTACCCGTTGCAGAACATTCCGAAACAGCTTAAAGACAACGAATATATCGGCATCCGGGAAGAAGAGCTGAATTTTCTGGTACGGCCTGAGCTGAACAAACTTATGGACCGAATGGTGATTCTCCAGCCGGTAACTTTCATTTCCCAGAAAGAATACAATCTCCACATGATCCTTCGGGCGATCGATAACAATACTTTGCTGTCCAAACTCTCCGAACATGATATCTGCCGCAAATCCGAATATTTTAAGTCTGAAAGAGAACTCACCGAAGACTTTCAGTTTTATCCCGAGATCATCAGAAATACCCAAAAGCTTCTTGATACCTGCAGCTTTGAATTTGATTTCAAAAAAGTCCGTAACCGGCAGCATTATACAAGGTCAAAAGCTTCCGACCTGAAGATGCTGACCAGGCTGGCGTATCTTGGGCTTGAGAAAAGATACGGGACTGGTAATAAAAAGGCCAGGGAAAGAGTGGAACGGGAGCTGCAAGTCATTGATGAAAGTAATTTCTGCTCTTATTTCCTGATCACCTGGGACATCGCCCGGTACAGCAACCGTATAGGACTGATGCATGTGGGAAGGGGAAGCGGGGCGAATTCTATTGTCAGTTATTGTTTGGGTATTACCGATATTTGTCCGCTTGAGCTTGATCTTTATTTTGAGCGCTTCCTGAATCTGAACCGGAATTCACCCCCTGATTTTGACGTCGACTGGAGCTGGCAGGACAGGGATACGATTCTGGAATATATTTTTAAAAGATACGGGAGAGAGCATGTCGCTTTTTGCGGGACGAATGTTCAGTTTAAATACAAATCGATTTTCCGGGAGGTAGGTAAGGTTTTCGGACTCCCGAAAGAAGAACTGGACAGCCTGGCGAATGACCCTGTTGAAAAACATGACGTGAATTCCATCGTCAAGCATGTTCACCGATATGGCGCTTTAATGGAAAAATTTCCGAATCAGCGCAGCATGCACGCCTGTGGAATTCTGATCTCTGAAGAACCGATTACCAATTTTACCACATTGGAAATGCCGCCCAAAGGTTTTCCGATCGCGCAGTTCGATATGGATACGGCAGAAGACATGCGGCTTGAAAAGTTGGACATCCTTTCCCAGCGCGGATTGGGTACCATTAACGATACGGTGGCGCTCATTAAGAAAACCCGGGGCATTGACGTTGATATCCGCGATACCCGTATTTCTAAAAATGAACCGAAAGCCAATGAATACCTGGCGGTAGGGAATACCATCGGCTGCTTTTATATCGAATCCCCGGCAATGCGCGGCCTGCTCCGAAGGTTGAAATGCGATAATTACCGGATCCTGGTTGCCGCTTCTTCCATTATCCGCCCCGGGGTGGCCCAAAGCGGGATGATGCGAGAATATATCTTCAGGCATAATCATCCCGATCAGTTTGAATATTTCCATCCAGTATTTGAAGAAAACCTGAAAGAGACTTACGGAATCATGGTTTATCAGGAAGACGTTATTAAAATTGCCCAGTATTTCGGAGGCGTATCCCTGGCAGATGCAGATACGCTCCGCAGAGCCATGAGCGGAAAAGGAAGGTCAATAGAAAAACTACAGGAAGTAAAGGCTAATTTTTTTGAAAAATGTAAGAAAGAAGGACATTCTGAAGCACTTACTGCTGAAGCCTTCCGGCAGATCGAATCCT
Organism: Chryseobacterium sp. SN22; assembly: GCF_008329705.1. Taxonomy (GTDB): domain Bacteria; phylum Bacteroidota; class Bacteroidia; order Flavobacteriales; family Weeksellaceae; genus Chryseobacterium. The sequence goes on from NZ_VTSX01000023.1 coordinate 20,587, forward strand.
TTGCCGGCTATTCGTTCTGCAAGGCACATTCGGCTTCCTATGCGATGGAAAGCTATCAGAGCCTGTACCTGAAGGTCTATTATCCATTGGAATTTATGGTTTCGGTAATCAATAACCAGGGCGGGTTTTACCGTACCGAAGTCTATATCCATGAAGCAAAAATGTCCGGTGGGAATATACAGCTGCCATGCATCAATTCAAGTGAAATACAGACGACGCTTAAAGGAAATGATATTTACCTGGGATTCGGCCTGCTGGAAGGGCTTGAAACAAAAATGGTCAATAAAATGGTGGAAGAGCGTGAAAAGAACGGAGACTATTCCTCTTTGGAAAATTTTATCCGGCGTGTTGCTGCAGGAGTGGAGGCGATTCAGACCTTAATTTTTATCGGTGCTTTCCGTTTCACCGGCAAGCAGAAAAACGAACTGCTGGTGGAAGCCCGGATGCTGTTGGTGAATTTCAGGCCTGAAAACTGCGGAATCATGCTGATTGAGGAACCTGTGCATGAATTCCGGCTCCCGGAGCTGAAAAGAGAATGTTTTGAAGATGCTTTTGATGAAATTGAAATCATCGGGTTTCCGGTTTCATGTACTCCTTTCGATCTGCTTCAGACGAAATACCGGGGTTCCGTATGGGTAAAAGACCTGGCCAAATACCATAAGCAGCAGGTGAAAATGCTGGCTTACCTGATCTCCAGAAAACATGTGCCGACGAAAAAAGGAGCGATGTATTTCGGAACATGGATCGATGCGAACGGAGAGTATTTTGATACCGCCCATTTTCCGGACAGCCTGAAAGAATACGATTTCCAGGGCGGCGGCTGCTACCTGCTGCTGGGAACGGTGGAAATCGATTATCATTTCCCGACCGTTACCGTCCATAAAATGGCGAAAATGCAGATGATTGCCGATCCGAGATATTCCTTTAAACAGGAAAAAAATTATCAGGTACACGGCAGGATCCGGGAAGATGTCAGCATGACCTCACGGAAACCGTATCCGCAGGCTCATGAAATCGGATTGCCAAGACACAGGATCAATAATGGGGTGAGGTAAAGTCTTATGTTTGAAAATTTGTATTTACCTGAATTATGAAAAGAGGATAAAAGCTGAACTGATTATCGTAGATCCAATAGATTTTGTTGCTTTAATGTAAGCGCCTCAAATTCTCCTCCGGACCGGAGGGGTGGCAAAAATTCAAAGAATTTTGACGGGGTAGTTTTTGTGTTTTGTATGTAAATAAGTTCATCCGGAGTGATCTTGAAGATTATTTAGAGCCTGTTTAAATTCATCCTTTATTTTTCACCACTAAGACATTAAGGTATTTTATCCTGGGAAAGCCAATGTATTTGTTGCTCAGCGTTATTCACTGATATCATCGTATCAAAATGAAGAATAAACAGAGTTTATTTTAATTCAGAAAATTAAGAAATAACGGAAAGTTTTCTGAATCAAAATCTAAAAAAGCTCTTAGAATAATGAAAATCCTGAAGATGGCAAATCCGAATATTCTTCTCAACTTTTATCGTGAGAATCAGAATCAGTTGTCTGTACTAAAAAACTTCACTGTCTCATTTACTAAAAATCTCACCTGATCCGGTCTTCCCCGGTCGGTTTTAGGGAGATTATTGTAGCTTCCGGTTCTTACGATCACCATCCTGTGCTCCGGAACCATGATGATATACTGGCCCTGAAGGCCAAGGAAGTAATAATGTTTAATCGGGTTGTCGTTATTGATCCAGAAGCCCATGCCGTAAATTTCTTCGGAATGTTTCGTCGGGGTTTTCATCAGGTTGATAAAATCTGCATTCAGAATTTGCCGGTCGCCTGCTTTTCCGTTATCCAGAAACAATTGCCCCAGCTTGGCAAAATCACGCGCATTGGAATGGATACAGCAATAGGTCTTTTCCATGCCGCTTTCATCGGTGCTCCAGGTAGCGTTTTGCTCCATGCCCATCGGAATCCAGAATTTCTCGGAGAGATATCCGGCCAGTGATTGGCCGACTGCTTTTTTTACGGCAAATCCAAGAAGCTGGGTAGATCCGCTCTGGTATTCGAACCTTTCGCCCGGACGGGATTTGAATTTCCTTGAAAAGGTTGCTTTCATCAGATTTCTTCCGTAATAGGCTCTGGCATTCGGCAGAAAAGGATTTTTATAATTTTCGTCCCAGTCCAGGCCGGATTCCATTTGGGCTAAATGTTTCAGCGTTAAATTTTCTGCAAAATCTTTGTTTTTAAATTCCTGAAAATACTCTGTAAATTGATCATTGATGCTCCCGATCTTTCCTTCTTCCAGGGCTTTTCCTAATAACATGACCGTTATGGCTTTTGCCATGGAAAAGGAATTGGTGGTAGAAAGGGCATGATAGCCTTTCCAATACTGTTCATAAAGCAGCTTTCCGTCTTTGATCACAATAAAAGAGGCAGTATCTGAAAGGACAAGATTGTCCGCTATATGTTTCGGAAGCTCTTTTTTATTGTATTCCGGAGCTTTCTCCCAAAGTACCGGCGCTTTTGTGGCGATGAGGTTGGCGGAAAACAATTTCCCGTCGTCAATGTTTGCGCTCATCTTTCCTCTTAGGTAGGTTTTTGAGATTCCGTTAAAGAGATATCCGTATCCCAGGATATAGAAAATTGCAAGGGCAATAATGATGAACGTAATAAGGTAAATAAGAATGGTCATAATCATCGGTCTGCAGCAAATTTAAAATAAATTTAAAGACGTGAAACGAAATGATTGACTTTTTGTCGTTACCGTGAATTTTAAAGAACCAATGAGAGCAACGTTAAATATTGTTTATAAAGTGCATACTAAAAAAGCCCTGATCTCTCAGGGCCTGCTATTTTTATTTGTTGTATTCGTATACATAAGTATGAGAAGCAGGAGGAATAACGCTGTTTCCTGAGCTTGCGATTACGCTTTTTACCGGGAAACCGTTGCTGTTGAACGTATGGGTTCCCGTAATGCTGGTTGTACCGCCGTTCACTCCGCTGGAAGTTGCCGTCTGGTGAAGCAGGTTGTTGTTTCCGTATTCCCCGTCCATAGAATCGAACAAAACAATCTTGTTATATCCCCTTACATTTTTGAATGGACTGTAATCACCGTCATAACTGTAGGTATAAACGGTGGATACCCCATTTGCAACAGACGTTGCACTGATCTTATTTCCGCTGTTGGAAATGTATACGTCATTCTGGGAGAATGTGAGATTGCTGTAAATGCCGGTTGAAGGATTGTAAGTACCGCCTGCATAATCGTTGTATTGCACGTGGTTATCACTTAAATACTGGTAATTTTTAGTATACGTTAATGTTCCGTTGTGCTTATCCGTAACTTTTTCAGCAGTTACCTTTCCGTTGGTATAAGTAAATTCGCGGGTATAAACCAGCTTATTGTTTTCATAATCATCTGCCTTTATAATCAGGTCACCGTTGTAGGTATAGGTTGTTTTATTAGCAGCTCCGACTTCAGCTGATTCAAGAATCCTGTTGCCTTCGTATTTAAACGTCATGCTGTAAGGCTGGCCGCTGTTATTGGTTTCGGTAAGCTTGGTAGGAAGAACCGTTGTGAGGTCAACAGGCTGGTTTTCTTCAATGGTATCAGTGGATGAGCAGCTTGCCAGTGCAAAAAATGCTGCAGTCGAAATAAGTAATTTCTTCATGGTTATAAGGTATTTTAAAATCACGCAAAAATAATTATTTCTTTGACATAATTGCACCTTATGGTATATTAAATAAAAAAGCCCCGATTTCTCAGGGCTTCCGTCTATATTTTTGAAAGTAAGTTTCTGAAACTTGTTTTTTCGTCGATAATTCTCCGCAGTTCCGAAACGGGAACCCTTTCCTGCTGCATCGTATCCCGGTCTCTGATGGTTACCGTGTGATCCGTTAGTGAATCGTGATCGATCGTGATACAGTAAGGCGTACCGATCGCATCCTGTCTTCGGTAACGTTTTCCGATCGCATCTTTCTCTTCGTAGAATAAATTGAAATCGTATTTCAGGTCGTTGAAGATCTGTTCGGCATATTCTGCCAGTCCGTCTTTTTTCATCAGCGGAAGGATCGCCGCTTTAATCGGCGCCAGTGCCGGAGGTAAAGAGAGAACCGTTCTTTCCGAACCGTCTTCCAGGGTTTCATCTCTCAGGCAGTGGGAGAATAAGGCAAGGAACAACCTGTCCAGCCCAACCGAAGTTTCCACCACGTACGGAACGTAGTTTTCGTTTCTTTCCGGATCGAAAAACTGAAGCTTCCTTCCTGAAGCTTCCTCATGAGCTTTTAAATCGAAGTCCGTTCTCGAGTGGATTCCCTCAAGCTCTTTGAAACCGAACGGGAAGTTGAATTCGATATCGGCGGCAGCATTGGCATAATGCGCCAGCTTCTCATGGTCATGGAAGCGGTAATTGTCATCACCCAGTCCCAGAGCCAAATGCCAGTTTAGGCGTTTCTGCTTCCATTGCTCGTAGAACTCCAGCTCGGTTCCCGGTGCTACGAAAAACTGCATTTCCATCTGCTCGAATTCACGCATCCTGAAGATAAACTGTCTCGCGACGATCTCGTTTCTGAACGCTTTTCCGATCTGGGCAATCCCGAAAGGAAGTCTGTGACGGGAAGTTTTCTGTACATTCAGGAAATTTACGAAAATACCCTGCGCCGTTTCAGGACGTAAATAAAGGTCCATTGCAGAATCTGCGGAAGCCCCTAATTTAGTTCCGAACATCAGGTTGAACTGTCGTACTTCCGTCCAGTTTTTGGATCCGGTATCAGGATCGGCAATTTCCAGCTCTTCAATCAGGGCTTTTACATCAGCAAGGTCTTCATTTTCCAGGGACTTGGCCAGTCTTGAAAGAATCGCTTCCCTTTTAGCCCTGTATTCCGTTACTTTTGGATTTGTAGCGACAAACTGGTCTTTATCAAAAGCTTCACCGAATCTTTTGGCTGCCTTTTCAATCTCCTTCTTTTCTTTTTCCTCGATTTTCAGACAGTAATCTTCTACCAGGACGTCTGCCCTGAAACGTTTCTTGGAATCTTTATTGTCAATCAATGGATCGTTGAAAGCGTCTACGTGCCCGGATGCCTTCCAGGTCGTCGGGTGCATCAGGATGGCCGAATCGATACCCACAATATTTTCGTTCAGCTGTACCATCGCTTTCCACCAATACTGTTTGATATTATTTTTGAGTTCGGCACCGTTCTGTCCATAATCATACACAGCGGATAACCCGTCGTAGATCTCACTCGATGGGAAAATAAAACCATATTCTTTAGCGTGAGAAATCACTTTCTTGAAAACATCTTCTTGCTTTGCCATAAATTTTTTTAACGTCTGAAGTGCAAAAGTAGTGAAAAAGAGGGAAGTTGGAAGACGGAAGCGGGAAGTTTTTGCAGGATAGGCTGGTAAGGAGCCGGGAACCTGCTTTCCGCTGTATCTTTTCCGCCCGCGCAATGCCTTCCGGAAAAGGATGCCGCTGCAATCAGGGCTGGGAATGAGTACCAAAAATAAACCAGGCAGGTTTCAAGAATCCAGTAGGTTTTCAGTTGATACCCAACAAAAAAGAAGTTTTTTAAACTGCTTTCGATATTTCTTAAAAATGATACGTCAGGCCGATGCTGTTTCCGCTGAGTTCAAGACGGTAAGAAGTTGCTTTCCTCTCATCAGTTCCCGGATTCTGATTTTGCGTGTCTACCGCTTTCTTCAGATTTTTGCCGCCGCTTATCGCAAAAGGAATCCCGATTCCGATAGCACCTAATCCTGCACCGATCAGGCCCCAACCTCCTTTTTGCTTTTCCTTCACAGCAACTCCGTTATAATAAACGGTTTTATTTTTGGTAATTTCCTTTACCAGTCCGAAACCGATAAGCCCGCCGCCGATGGCACCGAATATTTGGGCCACTATACCGTTGGTGTTGGATTTTTTCATGTAGCCTAAGGCTTCCGGATTGGTGAATACTTTGCGGTATTCGGAAAACTTGAATTTCTGGTCACCTTTAATAAAAAATTCACGGTTGGACTTTCCCAGTTTCAGCGAGTCCGAATGCTGTGCACATACAATGAGTGGAAAAATACTTAAAAGAACCGTTAACAGAAGCTTTTTCATGGATTAAAATTTTTGCAAAAGTAGAAAGACACAGGAATTTATGCAAATTTTAAAAGGTAAATTTAAAGAGTAAAGCCTCTTTTATATTTATTGTCTCAATTTGAGATAATTTAGCGATATTTGTCAGTCTCCAAAAATAAATCCAATGAAAAGACCCCTCTTTGTGATTATTATTCTATTGCTGTTTACCAACTTCTTATCCGCACAGGAAATTCCTGCAGGTAAAGTAATCACCACGCATATTAAAGCGAAAACCTTAGAGAACAAGGCAGGCGAAAACTCCAAACGAAGGGTTTCGGTCTACCTTCCGCCGGACTATGAAATCTCTTCAAAGCGGTATCCGGTGATTTACTTTTTGCATGGCTTCTTCTGGAGCGACAGCCTGCTGGTAAACAATGACAAAATCAACCGGATTTTCGACCGCGCCATCCATCTGAAGAAGATAAAGCCGGTTATTGTCGTTATGCCGGATGAAAGCACGGTGTTCAAAGGGAGTTTTTATGCCAATTCGGAATCTTCCGGCAGCTGGTCGGATTTTACATCGGAAGAACTGGTGAATTTTGTCGATAGCCGTTACCGGACGATGCCTAATAGAGACAGCCGTGGTATTGCCGGACACTCCATGGGCGGAAACGGCGCTTTACGTAATGCCATCCTTCATCCCGAAACCTTTTCCTCCGTCTATGCGCTTTCTCCCGGAGTCCTGGATGCACGGTACTTTGCACTCACGGAAATAGATGCTTATAAAAATACATCCTATATAAAAGAAGTAAAGGACCTTTCAAAACCTGAAAATGCCGGAGCCACCATTCTTTATGCCATCGCCAGAGCCTATAACGGGAACAGCCGCAAGCCTCCGTTTTTTGCTGATCTTCCTTTTTCCTTCGATGGAGAAAATGTAAAGGTAAATGCAGGCGTCGTGGAAGAATTAAAAAACAATTCCGTTTCGGAACTGCCTTTCACCCATTATGAAAATCTCAAAAAATTAAAAGCCATTAAATTCGACTGGGGAAGGAATGATGAATTCAGACACATCCCGGTTACCTGCCGGAGTTTCAGCCAGAGCCTCGAACTGCTGAAGATTAAACACGAAGCCGAAGAATACATCGGAACCCACGGAAGCGAAGTCAGCAAGGAAAACGGAAGAATAGAAAACAGCCTGCTGCCGTTTTTTAATCTTTATTTAAAATTTGATGAATAATAGCAGATTCAAAACATAGGGAAACGGATTGTACAGCACCGCTGAAAAAACAGGAACCCAAAAGGTCTTTGCCGGATAGGTCTGATGATTCATTTTTACGTCTTCTTTCAGCAGCATTATTCCTCAAAGCTTTTTTCCAGTTTCTCCAAAGACCGGATTACTGCAGATATTTTTTCTTTTTGCTTTTTGATCTGCCTCGGTCTGATGATAAACCAGGCAACAGCAATCCAAAAAAATGTGGCTATATATACCCATAAGACGCCAGTCCAGGACATTTTTAGCGTAAGTTCATAGAAATAGATAGCAAACCCTGAAGACAAACTGATATAATAGAAACTCAGACCTTTTGTCTGCATATAAATCTGATGCTGCTCCGTTTTTTTCATACTGCTCAAATAATCCTGATTCGTAGCAGCAGGATTGATTTTCTTTAAGCTGTTGAACTTCTGATATAACAGATAGATATAAAAAGTAAGGCCCATAAGCATCAGTGCAATTCCTAATTTTGTGGTGAAGAATATAAAATGAGTCCGTACCCATATGCCGGCTACCAGCAATGCAATGACCACCAGGAATACAATGTTACCAATATCCTTCAGTAATTGTATCTTCCTGTATCGTTCAGCCTTTGCTTTTATTTCTTTTACGTTTGGAATATCAGCATCTTTCTTGCTCCATATTTCCCGGAAATTATAATGAGTGGCCATATTTCGTAAATTTTTCGGTTAATTTTTCTTTGATTCGGTGAATCTTTACCCTGACGTTAGCAGGAGATATTCCTACTACATCCGCGATTTCTTTCTGTTTCATCTCTTCAAGTTCCAGAGAAATAATGATCCGTTCCAGTTCAGGCAGTTCGGAAATACACTGATACAGGAAATCAGTCATTTTTTCCTGCTCCAGCTTATCTTCTTTTCCCGGGGTATCTTTGATCTGGTAAGGAAGTTCGCTTTTAGGCATTCTCTTCTCCATATGAACCCGCCGCAGACAGATATTGGTAGCAATTCTGTAGATCCAGGTTCCGATGCTGGATTCCTGACGAAAATTCGGCAGCTGCTGAAAAACCGCTATAAAAGTTTCCTGACACAGATCTTTTGCCATTTCATCATCATTGAGGTATCCCATGCAAAGCCTGAAAATTTTTTTCCAGTATGTATGGTAAATTTCATCGAAGTTTAAATCGTGCATTGATCCTTTTAGAATTTAGAGCATATCAGCCCGGAAATGTTACAGAAATAAGGGTAGAAGATAAAAAATATTTTGTTATGGCTTTGATGATAGCCGGATAAACAGAAATCTCTATTTTTGCCGCATGCTAGAAATCCTTTACCGCGACGAACATCTTATTGCCATCAACAAACCCAGTGGACTGCTTGTTCATAAATCTTTTTATGCAGGAACAGCAGATACTTACGCTGTTCAGGAACTGAAAAAACAGATCGGACAAAAAGTGCATCCGGTACACCGTTTGGACCGGAAGACTTCAGGCGTTCTGCTGTTTACTTTAGATAAAGAAACGCTGAGGGCAATGAGTGATCAGTTTGCCACACGGGAAGTTGAAAAAAAATACATTGCTATTCTTCGCGGCTGGACGAAAGAAGAAGAAACCATTGATTATGATTTGATCAATGAAAATGAAGTAAAACAGAATGCTGTGACTTATTATCGCCGGCTGCAGACTTCGGAAATCGATTTGCCTTTTTTAAAACATCAGACGTCCAGGTATTGCCTGGTGGAAGCCATTCCGGAAACAGGACGATTTCATCAGCTGAGAAAGCATTTTAAGCATATTCTGCATCCGATCTTAGGCTGCCGTAAACACGGATGCAACAAGCAGAACAAATTGCTGCTGCAGACTTTTAATATGACCCGAATGACGCTCCATGCCTTCCAGCTCACTTTTACCCATCCGGTTTCTGAAGAAAGAATTACGGTAACCGCCACGATAGACGAAGAATTTAAAAAAGTGGGCGATCTTCTCGGGCTTGACCTGAATGCGTATGTTAAGGATCATTGAAAGATACTTCATTAATCACCTGGCAGTTTCATTAGTCCTGCCTCATTTTCAAATTTCCAAATTCTCCCATTTTCAAATTAAAAAAGTCAGACGGCCGGCCTGAATAAACAATTTCGGCCTTCAGTTAAAAATCAGTATCTTTGTACCCCAAAAACCAGGCATGTACAAATCGCTGATCCGCCCGATCCTTTTCAGATTCGATCCTGAAGCCGTGCATCACTTTACCTTCTCGATGCTTAAGAATTTCGGCTTTCTTACTAAATTATTTTTACCGAAACCTGTTGAAGACAAACGTCTTGAAAGAGAAGTTTTCGGCCTGAAATTCAAAAATCCGGTCGGACTTGCCGCCGGGTTCGATAAAAATGCCGTACTCTTCAATGAACTGGCAGACCTTGGGTTCGGATTCGTGGAAATCGGTACGGTAACGCCTAAAGCACAGGCCGGGAATCCTAAAAAACGACTGTTCCGTCTCATTGAAGACGGCGGGATCATCAACCGGATGGGATTCAATAACGACGGGCTTGAAGCCGCTGTCGAAAAGCTGAAAGGCAACAAAGGGAAAATCATCATCGGCGGAAACATCGGAAAAAATACGGATACGGCCCCGGAACAGTACACCAACGATTATCTGCAGTGCTTTGAAGGCCTTCATCCGCATGTTGATTATTTTGTCCTTAATGTAAGCTGCCCGAATGTAGGAAGCCACGCCAAGCTGGAAGATGTGGAATACCTGCGTGAGCTGATTACCGAAGTTAAAAAAATCAACCTTTCCAAAACCGTTCAGAAACCAATCCTTTTAAAAATCGCTCCTGATCTGAACGACCGCCAGCTAGATGAAATCATCGATCTGATCGCAGAAACGAAAATCGACGGGGTTATCGTTTCCAATACTTCCGTGAACCGGGAAGGACTGAAGACGTCACCGGAAGTCCTGGCCCAAATCGGCAACGGCGGCCTGAGCGGAAAACCGATCCGTGAACGCAGCACCCGGATGATCCGCTACCTTTCCGAGAAAAGCAGCCGTGCTTTCCCGATCATCGGCGTCGGCGGTATTCATTCGGCTAAAGATGCCATTGAAAAGCTGGATGCCGGTGCAAGCCTGGTGCAGCTGTATACCGGCTTCATCTACGAAGGCCCGGAACTCATCAACGATATCAACCGGGAAGTCCTCAAAAGAGCAAGCCGCTTGCCGAGATAGTGCTTCTGGCTCTTGGCTTAATAGATAAAGAGCAGGAAAAAAAAGGAACTTATTGAAATATAATAATAAAAGCAACATCTTCCGGATGTTGCTTTTTAATTTTACAAGATCATGTTTGATCAGCCTTTTTATTGAGGATGCCTTAAAGTTTCAAGTTTCACTAGTATTTCATCTTTTTCTTTAAGCATTCTTTCATAAAGGGTAATTTTTTCTTCATGGATTTTAAGAATGGTTTCTACCGGTGTAAATACCTGGCTTGTACCATGCATGTCACGGGCACTGAATAATGAACCGTTATCCAGGGAAAAAGTATTGGCAATAATATTTACAGCGTATTCCTCCTCAAAGTTCTTGAATGCATCCACTGGAATTTTTAAGACTCCGGATATTTTCTGAAGCAGAGGATCTTCAATCGTTTCCTTCTGTTCAAGCTGTGAGATTTTTTTTTGATTCCATTCCTCACCCAAATCGAAAGCCAATGCCTCCTGCTTGATTCCCAGCATTTCCCTGAATCGTTTTATGTTTCTGCCCTGATGTATTTTTCGTTCCATTTGTTGTTTTTATTTTGATGATTAATTATATAAAAGTAAAGATATAAAAATAGGTGAAAAAACTAAAAATTTATATTTAAATAAGTAGGTCATTTTACCCGGCAAGAAACTGTAAAGACAGGATAAATAATAATTTTTCAGTTCTAGAACCCCAAAGAGAGGACCTGTATCAGTACAGGGTAAAACCCTGTGTCTGCGTGCGTCAAAAAAGCAGAATAATTGAATCACAGGAAAAAATGCGCTACCGTATAAATAATCAGTCCGACCAACCCGCCGACCAATGTTCCGTTCACCCGGATAAACTGAAGGTCTTTTCCGACTTCCAGCTCCAGCTTCTCGCTTAATTCTTTTCCCTGCCAGTTGCCGACGGTTGAGCTGATAAGGTTCCCGAACTGATGAGTGTTTTTAAGAATATATTTATAGGCTGTTACACGGACCCAACCGTCAATTTTGTCCTGCAGGGTTTCATTGGTATTTAAATTCAGGGCAAATTCATTCAGGTTTTTGGAAAGATAGGTTTTCAGGGCAGAATGTTCCTGCTGAAGCTCTTCGGTAACGGTCTTTTTTATGGAAGCCCAGATGTCATGGGAATATTCATCCAGTTTTTCCGGCTGCAGGAGATCGTTTTTAATGGTGGTAAATTCCTGTTCCCATTTCGGGTCTTCAGCCAGGCTGGCAGAAAATTCCTGGATTCTTTGGGTAATAAGATCCCTGATTTCATGGTTTGGGTTTTCTTCGATTTCAGCAAAAAAATCGGAGAGACCGATGGTAACTTTATCCGCAATTTTGTTATCAACAAAAGAAGGGATAAAGGTATAGCTCCCTTTTCTCACGCGGTCTTTGATCAGTTCACTGTTTTCAAGAATATAATTTTTGATCTGAGAAGAAAGGCTGGTCACCATCCGCTGATGGTCGTTCTTCTCCGTAACATAAGTAATCCCGTTGCCGATGATTGTATTGAGCTTGACATCTGCGGCCATTTCAGAAACTTTACGGCTGATAAACTGGCTCACTTCCGCATCGTCAAGCTTATTCAGGATATCCAGGACGATATCGGAAATATTCGTGATCAGGACTTCCTGGTTCTTTTCTTTTCCGAGCCATTCCCCTACAAAAGTTGAAATTTTCAGCTTCTGGATGTAGGGACGGATGTTTTGGGGAGAAAGGAAATTTTCTACGACAAATCCACCCAGGTTATCGCCCAGCTGCTGCTTGCTGTTTTCAATAAGGTTGGTATGCGGAATCGGAAGGCCCAGCGGATGGCGGAACAAGGCAGTCACGGCAAACCAGTCGGCAAGCGCGCCGACCATGGCAGCTTCCGAAAAAGCACGGACATAGCCGATCCAGTGGGAATCCATACGCTTCTGGAGAACGGTCGTGATAATAAAAATAATGGCCATCAGCAAAAACAGCCCGGTGGCGAAGGCCTTGTATGTATTCAGCTGTTTTCTTTTTGCTTCATCATTCATAAAGTTAGGTATGCGGTTATTGTTGATGATTTTTTCCAATTTAATTTTTTATTGTCAGCATGATAAATGGTTTTGTATTTAAATAATTTAAAATCAATTCGCTATATCTTTTTCAATATCAGGAAACAGAATTAATTACTTAAAAATAATTAAATTTTAAAACTTTCATTCGCTTATGGTTTGATTTTAGCTGATACCAATCCGTTAAACAGACGATATGGAATACGAAGCAAAAAACAATCCATACTATTCCCGGACCGACCGGACCAAACTTGATATTCCGGATCAGGAATGGAGAAACATCCTATCACCTGATCTCTATGCGATATCCAGAGAAGCGGCCACAGAACGGCCTTTCACCGGAAAATATAATGAGTTCGATCAGCTAGGAGAATATTATTGTGCTGTTTGCGGAAACCATCTGTTCCGTTCGGATGCCAAATTTTCCAGCAGCTGTGGCTGGCCGAGTTTCTTTGAAGCCGATAAAGAAGGTGTATACTATAAAAGAGATACGGCATTCGGTATGGAAAGGGTAGAAGTGCTCTGCAAAAGATGTGATTCGCATCTTGGTCACGTCTTTGATGATGGGCCTCAGCCTACCGGATTACGGTATTGTATGAACTCCGTAAGCCTTGAATTCCTACCGGATTCTGAAAAATAAACACTGGTTTAAATTCTAAAAACCAGCACGTTAAAGTTTCTTAAATAGCGTTAAACTTTTAGAGTTATAACGCCTGACCCATTATGTTTTTATACATTTGTTCCCGCAATTGTATTTAACATAATATTTTTAATGAAAGGAATTTATAGCGTACTCGGTATTGTTTACATGATTACCACTTCATTTTACGGGTCTCCTGAAAAGGCTGTTATGAAAAATGAATCCAATACCAAAAGAATTGAAAAATCAGTTGAAATGAATTCTGTGAAAGCAGAAAAGACCATGTCTTCATCCGAAGAATTATACCACTCCATTACCTTTGAGCAGGGCCACGAGCTTAATCCCGACGTTTTCTTTAAAGCCATGACAGGATTTGAAAACCTGAAAGAAGCAGGTCTTCTCAATCCGGATTCGCACCTGCTGACGGTATGCGATTTTTCCATGTCATCCAATACCAAAAGACTTTGGGTGATCGACATGAACGAGAAAAGAGTGTTGTTCAACTCATTGGTAGCACACGGTAAAAATACAGGCGACGAATTTGCGACGAATTTTTCTAATACGGAAAGTTCGCTGCAGAGCAGCTTAGGATTTTATATCACGGATGCTACTTACCAGGGAGACAACGGCTATTCTCTGAAGCTGTTGGGTATGGACAAAGGGTTTAATGATGCGGCTTACAGAAGGGCAATCGTAATGCACGGTGCTGATTATGTAAGTGACCAGTTTGCTTCCATACATAAGAGAATCGGGAGAAGCTGGGGGTGCCCGGCAGTTCCAAGGGATCTTACCCAGCCGATTATCAATACGATCAAAGGAAGAAACCTTCTTTTTATCTATTACCCGGATCAGAACTACCTATCCAAATCGGAATGGCTGAAGGCATAAAAACAGAATAAAACAGAAAAGCAGTCTTAGGTAAGGCTGCTTTTTTTATTATCGGAAATAAACCGCACCTGGAAAATACTTCCTTCCCCGGGAACCGAAGTCAGTAAAATGGTGCCATGATGCATTTCAATGATTCTTTTAACGATTGATAAACCAATCCCGTTTCCTTTTTCACCGTTTTTATTAGCTCCGCGGTAAAACAGGTCGAAAATTTTATTCCGGTCCTTTTCATCAATCCCGGCCCCGTGGTCAATAAATCGGATATCCAGCGTCTGGCTGTGAACTTCGATTTCCACCCGGCAGCTTCTGTCCGACGAATATTTACAGGCATTTTCCATGAGGTTCAGAAAAGCCACCTGCAAGAGATAAGGATTTCCGTGAAAATCGTAATTGCTTTCGTCTTTATCACCCAGATTATCCATATAGTGAATGCCGATCCTGTAGTCTTGGTTCTTCTGAAGCAGATCGACTTTGGCATCTGCCAGGATCTCATCCAGCCGGAGGTCGGTAAAACTGATCTGGGAAGCATCATAGCTGGCCCGTGCAAAATCCAGCAATGCGGAGGAAAGCTGTGAGGCATGGGTTGCGTCCTGAAGGGCATTGTTGATGGAAATTTTATAATCGTCCAGGGTAACATTCAGTTCTTTGGCAAGCTCCAGTTCAGCAATCAGGGTAGAAAGCGGGGTCCGGAATTCATGGGAAATCGTCGTCACAAACTGGCGGTGGTTGCTGAATGATTTCTCCAGCCGGTTAAAGGTGGAATTAAATGTTTCGGTGAGCTCATAGATTTCATCTTTTGCTTTGGGAACCACCAGTCTTTTGTGAAGGTTATGCTCGGAAATATCCCGGATCTGAACGATAATATCCTTTAAAGGCTTTAAAGTATAGTAAGAAAATAAAAAACCCGTGACAAAAATAACCAGAACGGAGATAATATAAATGACGATAATATCATCTCTGAATTCTTTGATATGGGCCAGTCCCGTCACGTCAACAGCACTTCCGATGATATAAAAGTTATTACCGTTAAATTCATACCGGAAAGCCATGTACTGCCGCTCTCTTCTTTGCCAGGTAAGTTTATCTTTTCCGGTTTTAATCAGCTGGTTGAGGTAATACGGATTTTTCGAACTGGGTTTAATATCTGTAAAAATCAGTTGTTTTTTACTGTTGTAGACACTGATGTCAGCTTCGTTCAGCATTTTTTTGTTTCGTTCATGAAGCTTTTTTATTTTATTGCCGTTTATATTGGCATCGAAGATAAACTCTGCCCTCCAGATAATTTTATAGCCTAAACGGTCATTGAATTCATCATTCCTGTTTTTTTCGGAGACAAAATACAGGACGTAGGCAAAAACGAAGAGGATGCCTGCCGTTATCAGTGCGTACATCAACGCAGTCCGGGTAGCGATTTTCATAAGTTCCTGGTAAAAATAAATCCCGTTCCGGGCTTGGTGTGAATCAGTTTCTCATCAAAATCCTTATCAATTTTCTTACGCAGATAGGCAATATATACGTCTATGTAATTGGTTCCCGTATCAAAATGGTTGCCCCACACATTTTCTGCAATTTCTTCCCGGGTCAGGATGCGCTCTGCATGGGTCATGAGAAAAACCAGCAGTTTAAATTCCTTTGGTGTAAGGATAATTTCTCTTCCATCCCGGAATACGCGGTTGGTCTTCTGATGGATCAAAAGTTGGTGATATTGGATAAGATCCGGCGTTTCCTCTTTTTTTGGCAATGATGATTTTCTCAGCAGCACGACTTTTATTCGGGCATACAGTTCCCTGATCTCAAAGGGTTTTACCATATAATCATCGGCTCCGGCATCGAAACCTTCGATCTTTTCATCAATGGTTCCCAGGGCAGTCAGCATAATAATCGGAAGGTCAGGGTATTTTTGCCTGATGATTTTGCTGAACTCAATCCCGTTCATCTGCGGAAGCATAATATCCGTAATGATCAGGCTGAATGCCATCCGGTCTGCCATGATCAGGGCATCTTCCGCATCTTCCGAAATGTAGATCTGATAGCCCTGGCTTTCAAGGCCCCGCTTCAGCAGTGCGGAAACCCGAGCGTTGTCTTCTATGATTAAAATTTTCATCTGGAATACTGTTTCAGGGAGGAAGCCGAACCGGATCTGACTTTTTAAAGCCTGAATCCGACACTGTACGAATCCCATACAAAGGTATCTCATATTTTACTTCCGGAAAAACGGAATCTCCCGTTTAATGGTTTTCTAAAGGTTTTCTAATAGTTTTCTAACGGCATTCCCGGTTCTTCAAAGCTAATTTTGCCCTGTCAAAACAACGAAAAGAGGATTGAAACACTATGGACAAAAGGTATCTTAAAACCGGACTTATCATCGCTTTACTGGCCGGGATGAGCCAGACAGCGGAAGCACAGAAAAAGAATGATTTCGGCAATCCCGCACTGACCCATTATCTTAACGAACAGCATACGCGGTATATTTCATTCAGCGGATATGCCGAATTGTGGGCCCGTTATGCCCAGCTGAATCCGGGAAGTATGATCAACAACGATGCAAAATCAGACGTATCGGATCTTTCATTGCGGAGAGTAAGGGTGAAAATGACGTATAAACCGACGGAAAAACTGATGTTTGTGCTTCAGGGAGGAACCACCAATATAAATGTAAATGCAAAAGGAAGCAATTATTTTGATCTGCTGGATGCCTATGCAGAATATGCATTTAATGATAAAATTGCTTTTGGGGCCGGGCGCTCCACCTGGAGAGGGCTTTCCCGTTTTACGACAGGGCCGCTGAATACGCTGCTGTATGACCTTCCTGCCTATGCTACTTCCAATGCCGGTGCCACGGATTATACTGTAAGGGAGCTCAGTGCCTATATCAAAGGGCAGCTTGGGAAATTTGACTACCGCCTGGTCGTGGCAGATCCTTATACCATGGCAACTGCCGAACCGAAACCAAATGTGTCCACCTTCAGTAAAAATTCGCCCCATAAAGATTTTTCAGGGTATTTCCGTTATGCTTTCCTGGATACGGAAAATATTTCAACTCCCTTCAATTCCGGGACGTACGTGGGGAAAAAGAATGTGCTGAGCCTTGGAGCAGGATTCGATTATATCCACAATGCGATGTGGCATCAGGATGCCGCTAAAAATACGGTGAATGACGATATGAAGAGCTTTGCTGTAGACCTGTTCTATGATGCTCCGCTGAACAAGGAAAAAGGAACTTCCGTAAGTGCCTATGCCATGGCAATGCACAATGATTACGGTCCGAATTATGTCCGCTATGTCGGAACCAATAACCCGGCTACTTCGGCAGATGCTTCGCTGGCGAGCCTTAACGGCGCCGGAAATGCCATGCCTGTGATCGGAACCGGAAATACCTATTACCTGCAGTTGGGAGGAACACTGCCTTATTTAAATAAAGAAAAGAAAAACCTGCAGCTCCAGCCTGCCGTAGGCGTGCAGCTTTCTGACCTGAAAGCCCTTCATGACAATGCGGTGATTTATGATGCCGGAGTTTCCCTGCTGATGAACGGGATGTCTTCCAGGCTTACTTTCGATGCACAGAACCGCCCAGTATTTACGCCGGATGCCGGTAATAATGCCGTGGTTTCAGACCGGAAATGGCAGTTCGTCCTGAAATACAGGATTGATTTTAACTAAATAACAACTTCTGTTCATGAAGAACAGTAAACCACAACAAAATTATATTTATTATGGAAAGAAGAAAATTTTTATTCCGTTCGGTACAGGCCTCGGCATTCCTGCTGATCTCCGGGAATATGCTGGCCTCTGCCTTACCTGTGTTTAACCCTATAAAAAAGAAAAAAGTGTATTTCCATTATTTATTGTTCTGGCTCAGAAAAGATCTTTCTGAAGCTGAAGTAAAAGAATTTGAGAACTTTTTCAAAGGACTGGCCCAACTTCCTTACCAGAAAAATCTCCGCTATGGAAAGCCGGCAGCCTCCAGCCCGAGAAGTGTCCTGGATAACAGTTTTACCTATAACGTTTCCATGGAATTCGACAGCCTGGAAGCCCTTGAAGCGTACGGGAAACTTCCGGAGCACCTTGCCCTCGTACAGAAATACAAGCCGTTCTTTGAAAGAATGGCGGTTCACGATACCGTTTACAACCCATAAAAAAGAATCTTATTTAAAATGAAAAACTTTGTTAAAGGCATGAGCCTTGTTGTAGCATTTTCAACTATGAGTTTTATGAATGCACAAGATCATCACAAAAAGCATGTGAGAGTTAAAGTAGAAGAAACCACGGAATCCATTCCAGCCATCAGGCTCATCAATAAGCCCGACGGTACCTGCACTTTTGAAAAAGGGAAGATCCCGACACTGAAACACATGAACACCAGTACGTTCTGGATGAGCAATAAGACCGAGGAATGGGAAAAAAATGCCCATCCTGCACCAAGAAGGCAATACGTAATTACCATCAAAGGAAACATCAGATTCAAAGTAACCGACGGATCCACTTTTATGATCAAACCGGGAACGGTACTGCTGGCAGAAGACCTGAAAGGAAAAGGCCACAGCTGGGATATGGTAAAAAGCAAAGTCTGGGAAAGGCTTTACATCCCGATTGCAGAAGATGCGGACGATCTTTTTATTGCAGACAAAGATTCCGACTAATTCAACATCATCATATGGTGTTTATATAAATTCGTACAGTGAAAAAGCAGCCGAAAGGCTGCTTTTTACGTGATCCAAAATGTATTTCTTCTTTTTCTAAGCGCTGAATTTTTCAAACGCAAAGTTTTTACTTTCCCAATGTATAAGATAAGGAAGTTAAGAAAAGATCAGCAAGCTGATCTGATGAAGTGTGAGCATGACCCATCCGCTTCATCGGCAGCTTTGCGGCTCCACTTTGCTCCCTTTAGAAATAAAAAGAGCAATCATCAGGCTTTGCGTTAATTTTATTCACAAGTTTAATAATTAGTGTACTGATGCTTGTATAATCGTACAATGGAAATGATATTCAATTTGTTCTAGGATCCGGAAGCATAATGCTGTAAATAAAACTTCCGGCGTCCTGCTTCCCTCTTCCAGCCTATCAAAATTACTGGAACTTCTTAAAAATCAAAGTAGCATTGTGGCCTCCGAATCCGAAAGCATTGCTTAAAGCATAATTGATATTCTTTTCTTTTGCCTCCCCAAAAACAATATTCAGGTCCTTCGGAATATTCTCATCAATCCTGTGAAGGTTAATGGTCGGCGGAATGATTCCGTTCTCAATGGCTTTGATCGACAAAATGGCTTCTGCTGCTCCGGCAGCCCCCAGCAAATGGCCGGTCATGGATTTAGTGGCACTGATGTCCAGGTTCGTGCTCCCTTTAAACAGTCTGTTGATTCCATTCAGCTCTACAAGGTCACCCATTGGGGTGGAAGTAGCATGCGGATTGATATAATCGATGTCTTCCGTATTGATGCCTGCTTCATTTAATGCCAGCTGCATCGCTTTGATGGCGCCCGTTCCTTCAGGATGAGGTGCCGTCATGTGATAAGCATCGGCGGTCATCGCAGCTCCCGCAAGTTCCGCATAGATTTTTGCGCCTCTGGCTTTGGCATGTTCATATTCT
Organism: Chryseobacterium sp. SN22; assembly: GCF_008329705.1. Classification (GTDB taxonomy): domain Bacteria; phylum Bacteroidota; class Bacteroidia; order Flavobacteriales; family Weeksellaceae; genus Chryseobacterium. Next base: position 40,253 of record NZ_VTSX01000023.1, read on the forward strand.
TCTAAGATTAGAGCGCCTGCCCCTTCTCCCATTACAAATCCGTCCCGGTCCGCATCATAGGGACGACTGGCAGTAGCAAAATTGTCATTCCGGGTAGACATGGCTTTCATAATAGAGAAGCCTCCGATCGATGCAGGCGTGATGGCCGCTTCGGATCCGCCGCTTACGATCGCCTTGGCTTTGCCGAGCCTGATGTAGTTGAAAGCATCCATCAGTGCCGTATTTCCTGTAGCGCACGCCGAAATGGTCGTATAATTAATGCCCTGAAGGCCAAATTTCATCGAGATCATTCCCGAAGCCATATTGGCAATGAATTTGGGAACAAAAAAAGGATTGAATCGCGGAGTACCGTCTCCTTTGGTGAATTCCATCACCTCGCTTTCGAAGGTCCACATTCCGCCCTGTCCAGTTCCCCAGATCACGCCGGTATCGAAGGGATCCATCTTTTCAAGCTCAAGACCGGAATCCTTCAACGCTTCAGCAGCAGAATACATGGCGTATTGGGAGAAAAGGTCGCTTCTTTTGATTTCATGATGGGTTAGATAGGCCTTCGGGTCAAAATTTTTAACCTCACAGGCAAAATGGACTTTAAATTTTTCAGTATCAAAATGGGTGATTTTTCCGGCACCGCTGATTCCGTTGATGCTGTTCTGCCAGAATTCTCCGACATTATTTCCTAAAGGCGTCACTGCGCCAAGACCTGTAATAACAACTCTTTTCATTTAATTGCTGATTTTGAATAAATTAGAGGTTCCTCTGGCAATCAGGCGGGTTTTATCCGCATTCCAGATTTCGCATTGTGCGTTTACAAATTGCTTTCCTCTTTTAATGATTTTTGTTTTGGCTATAATAGGATCGTTTTCTTTAGCGGTTGAAAAATAATCAATGCTGTTATTGATGGTAACAATAAAAGTTTCCTCGTTCAGGGAGAACATTGTAGCTCCGATAATGTCATCCATGATCGCAGCGGTAACGCCTCCGTGAAGATTGCCCATCGGGTTCAGCCATTCCTGCCTTACGGTATACTGAAATTCAATCTGCCCTTCTTCCACAGACAATACCACCGGATTCAGCCATCGCATAAACGGGGAAGGGGAGGCCGTGAATTCTTTTCCGGTAAAGCTTTTCAGGACTGCTAATTTATCCATATTATATTTAATTTTTATTTTTTTCTGAAGATGCCGTTACCAATTCGGTATCAATGATTTTGAGGATACGATCCAGCGCAAGGTTCAGGAACTTCTCATCACCTGTGGTTTTGGATAATAAAATTCCGCCTTCGATCATCATGACAAACAAGGAGGCATATTCTTCGGCATCCGGTTTTTCATTCAGCGCTCCGGCTTTCTGGCCCTGGGTGATGACTTCCGAGATTTTGGCCATCCATTCCTCAAAGGATTTTTTTACCTGGTCTTTCAGATCCGGAAATGTATCGTCTGCTTCTGTTGCCGCATTCATCAGTGGGCAGCCACCATTTAAAAATACGGAATGCCAGTTTTTTCTGTAAAAAGCAACAAGAGCATACAGTTTATCAACGGCAGTCGGAAACCTGTCACTGAAGGCAAGGACCATATTTGCTTTCAACGAACCGGCGTTATACCGGTAGGCTTCAAGGGCCAGCTGATCTTTATTTTGAAAATTGCCGTAGATACTGCCTTTCGTTAATCCGGTCGCTTCGGAAATGTCAGATAAAGACGTGGAAGTATAACCTTTCGTATTGAACAAAGAAGCTGTTTTCTCAATAATGAATTGTTTTGTCTTTTCCGCTTTTGACATAAGGCTGAATGAGAGTACAAATATATAAAAATATACCGATCGGTATATTTATTCTGATTAAATTTTTATACTGAATGAGACGGGCTAGTTTTTTAAAAAGGAAAAACGGGCCGAAAGCCCGTTTCATTGATATCAGGTTAAGATTTACAGGATAAATCTCTTTGATCATATTTAATTGGTCAAAGTCGCCTGCAGGGTAATTTCAAAGTTGAACGCGGCACTTACCGGACATCCTTCTTCTGCAATTTTAGCATATTTCTGGAATTCTTCTTCAGAAATTCCCGGAACTTTTGCCGTTAAAGTAAGCTCGGATTTTGTAATTTTTCCGATACTCGGGTCTAAGGTGATCACGGATTTGGTTGTTAATTCCTCAGGAGTAAAACCTGCCTGTGAAAGCTCTGCACTAAGTTTCATGGTGAAACATCCTGCATGCGCTGCTGCCAGCAGTTCTTCCGGGTTCGTCCCCACGCCTTCTTCAAAGCGGCTGTTGAAAGAGTACTGGGTCTGGTTTAAAGTAGTGCTCTGTGTTGTTAAATGTCCTTTTCCTTCTTTGACGGTACCGTTCCAAACGGCTGTTGCGTTACGTTTCATATTATTTTTAATTTATTATTGTTAACTGTGTTGTTTTGACAGGACAAAGGTATAGCAGATATTATTCCGAAGCGTTAGATAAAAAGAACTAAATCTTGTACTTTTTTCCCAAAATATAACTTTTCCTGAATTGAGCAGGTGTATTTCCGGTTTTATTGGTAAATAGACGGTTGAAATAGGCCGGATCTTCATACCCTAGATCGTAGGCAATCTCTTTCACAGCCTTATCTGTGTAAAACAAGAGTCTTTTGGCTTCCAGTAAAATGCGGTTGATAATAAACTGGTTCGGGGATTCCAGTTTTAAGTTTTTAAACTTATGAGTCAAGGTTTTAGGAGCAACATGAAGAAGCTCCGCATATTCTGCAACATGATGCTTTTCCCGGAAATGGATTTCCAGCAGCCGGCTGAAATCCCTGAAAATATCCAGTTCGTTTCCCGGAATTTTGATGTCATCGTTATCCAGGTTCTGTTTCTTCCATTTCCGGGTGGCACGGATGATGATCTGCTTTACATAAGTCCGGATCATTTCCTCAGCCGAAGAATCTTTACCCTCGAGTTCTTCTTTGATATATTGAAATAAATTTTTAATTACTGAATCTTCTGCGTCATCAAGCTCCACAAAAGGAATTTCAAAAACATTATGGAACAGCAGACCGTCACAGGCCACTTCTTTATCATGGATCTGGATGCAGTAGAAATCACGGTTGTAATAAATCAGACGGGATACCCCTGATGCTTTTTCAACCTGCAGATGCTGGTTGGTCAGAAAAAATAAGGCCGGCTTTTCAATGCTGTATTGCTTAAAGTCTACTGTCAGTTCATATCCTGCCGGAACATAGAAAATTCTGATTTCAGAAATATATCTTGCCTCAGTAAAGGTTTGCAGATTCTCTTCAGAAAAGATTTCAAAACCTAGTTTTTTGTATTGGTCTTCAAAAATAAGCATCTTCAGTGATGGATTTCTTTAGGGAAAGATACAAAAAAGCATGGCTTAAATTAAACGCTTTTTAGGCCATGCTGAATGTTTTTTAACATGCTAAGTATAATATTCAATATCAATAGAAATGGTCTTTAGCCCCGTCACCATATGGCGGATAATGAGCGGCTTTAACCGAAATATATGGTTCGTTTTGGCTAAAGCCAAGCTGGAATTACAATTTTCATGTCGGGCTAAAGCCCGATGCAATTGATGAAATATGATAAATTAAATTTCAGCCAGCTCATCTTATTTCAGCTCAAGTTCATGTTAAATTAATTGTAATTCGACCAGAGGCTACTCTGTTCAAAATCAACCCTAAAAACTCACATCCAGCCCCACATAAAAATTCGCTTTCATAACCGGAGCGTAGACCATTCCGCCGTCGAAATAATTTCCGAAAGGATTCTTCACATCCACGATTGCGTTTTTCTGGTAATACGAGGTAAGGTTTTCGCCACCGGCATAAACCCTGATTTTTTTATTGAAGTTCTTTGAAACCTGGGCATTCAGAACCGCATAGGATCCGGAGTACGCCGGAAGCCGGAATGCAGCAGGATTGGAGTACGTATCTGGCAGCCTCTGTTTTCCGACAGCATTCAGGGTGGTATCGAAACTCCAGAATCCGCCCTTGCTGTTTTTATTGGTTGCATAGGCTAAATTCACAAACCCTCTGTGTTTCGCCATGAAAGGAACTTCTCTTCTTCCGCTCAGGTAATCGGCCTGAACATCGTAATATTTGTAAGCCAAGCGGACCTTAAAATTCTTAAACGGCATAAAATCCCACTGCGTCTGGAATGAATTGGCAAATGATTTTCCTTCCAGGTTATAAAAGACCAGCTGCTGAGGGGAACGGTCCGGATCCACCATCACCTGATCCTGAAAATCGGTCCTGAAAAAATCGGCCACAACGGTTGATTTCCTTCCGAAGATTTTAAACTCCTGCTGCAGGCTGGCTCCGTAGTTCCAGGCGATTTCAGGTTTAAGGCCGTAGATGTTCCCGCCGTTCCCCAGGATCTGAATGCTTCTGTTAGAGGCAAAATACTGCTGGCTTTCCGCGAAAACATTGGCTGTTCTGAAACCTCTGCCCGCAGAAAGTCTCAGGATGGTCTGCGGCGTAAAATCATATTTGAAATTCAGTCTTGGAGTAAGCTGCGTTCCTGCCAGATTGTGGAAATCCACCCGTGCACCGGCGACCAAAGTATATTTCAGTCCGGTTAAGGTATATTCCGCAAAGGCTCCGGGAACGATTTCATTTCTTTTGAAGTTCCCCGTTAAATAGGTTTCGTCATAGCCGTCATACATAAAGCTTGCCCCGGCTTTATATTTATGGTTGGTATTTCCTAAAATACTTTCAAAAATAAGATTTGAATAATACGTCTGCTGCTTTCCGGAGTAATTTCTCAATCCGAAGAAGCTGTCCTGCTGATGATAGGTATACTGGTTCATCCAACCTAAGCTCTGGTACGGCTTTCCTTTGAAAACATAGCCGGTTTTATTCCATACCTGGAATCTGGAAATATCAATGCCAACGCCATAGAGCGACTGTTTTTCCTGCGGGATTTTTTTATCGAAGCCGATCTGTCCGGAAGTCCTCTCATCCTTAATGAAATTGATCCCGAAATGTGAACCGAGTCCCGATTTTTCAAGATCATTGTAATTGAGCAAATAAGCGGCATTCAGCTGGGTTCCTTTCGGCCGGTCCAGAAAACCGTCGTCATTCATATCCGTATCACCGAAGGTACCGTTTCCGTGAAGCAGGAAAGTCTGTGACCATTTTTCATTGATCGGCGAAACGCTAGTGATATTGGCTTCGGTTCTTCCGTTGAAATCGGCGAACAGGTTTAATGAAGTTTCGGGCTCTTTGGCATTTTTCAGCAGTTCGGTATTGATCTGTCCGGTAATGCTTTCATAGCCGTTGGTTACCGTACTGCCGCCTTTGGTAAGCTGAATGCTTTCAATCCACCGTCCCGGGATGAAATTCAGTCCGTACGCGGAAGCCAGTCCGCGGATTTCAGGCAGCAGTTCTTTCGTTAAACTGGTGTATTTTTGGTCTAACCCCAGCATTTTCAGCTGCTTGGTTCCCGTTACCGCATTGCTGAAAGATACGTCTACCGTAGCGTTGGTTTCAAAGCTTTCGGATAAATTACAGCAGGCGGCTTTCAATAATTCTTTTTTATCAATATTAAAAACCAGTCCGGCTTCTTTCTTCTGTAATGAAGTCGAGGCTTTCGACCCTGTTATTGTTACGCCTTCAATGGCTTTTCCGGCAGAACGTTCAGCATTGGAAACAGTATGCTCCAAGTGTTCCTGTGCTTCAGCTTCTTCTGAATGAACTTTCGGATTGGCTTCCCCAAAAGGGATTGCCCGGTCATAAAGACAGCAGGAGGGAAGGTTTTTATAGATATTGTCGTTGGATCTGTACTTTTCGTTATCGTGACCGACCTCTGCTATTTTCTTTAAAATCTTATCGGATGAAGTTTTAGCCAAATCAAAATTTAGGGCTACGGTCTGGGTTTCCGCATTCCATTCGGCAGCATCGGCACCGGCCTCTTTAGCTGCCTTTTCAATCCTGGCCTTGCAGGATTCGCAGTTGCCTTTTACGTAAAATTCGTTTTCCTTTTTTACAGGATAATCGGGCTTTTCTGTAGTTACAATCTGTGCACTCCGCTCATAATGGCAGCAGCCGGGAAGAGCCTGATAACTGCTTTCAGAAGCTTTGAATTTTTCATTGTCATGGCCGGCATCAGCTACTTCTTTTAAGATCCCGTCTGCAGAAACGGCATTATCGGTTTCTATGGTTAACGTCTGAAGGTCTACGGAATAAACCGCTGTTTTAGCCCCTGCTTTTTTGGCGGCGCTTTCAATCCTTTCTTTACACATATTGCAGTTCCCTTTTACCATAAAACTGTTTTTTGAAAGACTTTGGGCAGATATAAAGGAGGCAGATACTAAGAATATACCAAGAATAATCCTGGAAATATATAATTTCATGGGTTTAAAAAATTTAGGTTAAATTAAATTTAATGCAGCAGTATAGCAATTTAATCATCTGATAATCATTGATAAATTGCTAACGTGATGCGTTATTGAATTTGTTTAATTAACCTATTTTCGGCGGTTGCCAGATTTCTTTTAAACGGCCTGAAAGATACGGGTCCGAATATTCGAACGGTAAATTTTTATCGGATTGATAATACGGAATCTCCGCCTGCGGATTCTTGGCATACGGCGTTTCTATATAATTGTAGCAGGTAACGCAGGTAGAACAGCAATCGTCGTTGCATGAAGATTTCTTCCCTTGCTTACCATGATTTTCTTTGGAGTGCTGCTGATGCTGATGGTCTTTTTTGCAACAGCTCATTTCAGAATCATTTTTGCAGCAGGTTTCCTGCCTGTTCTGGGCATAGAAATTATCTTTAGGAACCAGAAAAATCCCCAAACAGAAAATAAGCGTTATGATCTGAAATAATTTCATGCTGCAAAAGTACAAAATTTACGGCAAAGCTTCACCAACTTTCACGGCGCAGTTGTGCCAAGGTTCTCCGTGAGGAGGGTTCACCGCAGGTTTAGGTCCTGTAGGCACCCGGGTGGAAGCAGGCGCCGGAGTGTTTTGTGCCACTGCCTGCTGAACCGGTTGCTGTACGGGAGCAGGTTTGCTGTTCAGCGGCTGTCCTACGGGAATATCGCATCGGTGTCCCGGTTCTCCGTGAGGCGGGTTCATGCCTTTTGGGGTTACGGTTTTTGCTTTTCCGCTTTTATCAACGGTAAACTTTCCGGGCTGCAGGGCATTCGGATCAATCTGGATGGCCTGTCCCTGCTGAGTATTTACGGTAAGGTTCTGTGCATTCTGTTGTTGAGGAGCTGAATTTAAAGGCTGCCCGACAGGGATGTCGCACCGGTGTCCCGGCTGTCCGTGAGGTGGATTCATACCGGCCGATGTTACGGTGGCCGTTCCGGAACCGGAAGTGGTGGTAATGCCCGCCTGATCTATCAGCGAAGCTTTCGGAGCCTGATTTACAGGAGAAGCTGGCTGTTTAACACCTGCTTCTTCTGCAATATAGGTCGCTCTTTCATCTTTTTTACAGGAAACGGCTACTATGGATAAGGCCATCAGACCTAATAACGTATTCTTCATATAAAACAAAATTAGCAAAACATTTTGAATTGCTTTGCTAATTTTATTTTTGTAATCGATATTTAGGAATTAATTCTTAACCAGAAGCCGGAATCCTTCACCGTGTACGTTGATGATTTCCAATCCTTCATCGTCTTTCAGCAGCTTACGGAGTTTCGCGATGTAAACGTCCATACTTCTTGCCGTAAAATAGTTTTCTTTCTTCCAGATTTTTCTCAAGGCAAGATCCCTTGGCATAAAATCGTTTCTGTGGATGCACAAAAGCTTCAGCAGCTCATTCTCTTTCGGGGAAAGCTTGTATTCATTATCGCCAACGCGTAGTTGTCTCAACATGGAATCAAAGAAAATGTTGCTGATCTTGAACTGTTCCTGCTCTTCATTTTCCAGGGTTGAGCTTCTCTGAAGGATGGCCTTGATTTTATATAAAAGCAATTCCGTATCAAAAGGCTTGGTGATATAATCGTCGGCACCCAGCTGATAGCCCTTCAGGATGTCTTCTCTCATATTTCTGGCCGTAAGGAAAATGATCGGCGTATTTTTATCGATTTTTTTAACGTCTTCAGCTAAGGAGAACCCGTCTTTTTTTGGCATCATCACGTCGAAAATACAGATATCGAATTCATTTTCCGTAAATTCTTTCAATCCCTGTTCTCCATCGGTGGCAAGAGTAACTTCAAAATTATTTATCGTTAAATAATCCTTCAGCACTGCCCCGAAACTCTGGTCGTCTTCTACTAATAATATTCTGTTGCTCATAGTTTTAAATTATTAAAGTTAATAATCAGAATGAACCCGTCACTCTTTTCTTCTATATTTTGTCTTGGTTTTTTAATCAGCTCATCGGCAGCTTGATCGTAAATGTACTTCCTTTTCCTTTGTAGGAATCTACGATAATCTGTCCTTTATGAAGTTCTACAATTTTTTTTACATAGGAAAGTCCTAATCCCTGTCCTTTTACATTATGGATGTTCCCGGTCTCTTCCCTGAAGAATTTCTCGAAAATTTTGGTTTTGTTCTGGGTTTCCATTCCCATTCCTTTATCTGAAACTTCAATTACATAAAAATGGCCTTCGTTTTTGGTGCGGATCGTAATTTCCGGTGCTTCCGGCGAATACTTATTGGCGTTATCCAGAAGGTTTACCAGCATATTGGAAATATGGAATTCGTCTATTTTAAAAGTATAATTGGTAGCATTGAATTCCTGGATAAGCTTTCCGTTTCTCTGCTGGACGATCAGGTTAAAAGATTCCGTCGTCCTGCGGATCAGTTCGCGTACATTTGTCTCTCTCAGGAATAATTTCACTTCGTTCCTTTCCAGCTTCGACATGTTCAGAACGTTCTCCACCTGTTTTTTCATTCTCAGGTTTTCCTGCTTGATCAGTTCCGAATAGTATTTTACTTTATCTGGATTAGTCGCAATCTTATCATTGGCCAAGGAATCGGTGGCGACGGAAATCGTTGCCAGCGGCGTTTTGAATTCATGAGACATGTTATTGATGAAATCCGTTTTCACTTCCGCCAGCTTTTTCTGCTTCATCATATAATTGATGGAAATGATATAAATGCCCAGGATCGTCAGCAGGGAGAGAAATGTTCCCAGAAGCATCGGCCAGTTGTTCATCGCCAGTGAGTAGTCCTTTTTCGGGAAAACGAGGGCTAAATTGTATAAAGTTCTTTCTTTTTGGTCCGTAAACAGGGGATAGCTGTACGTATTGTTGTCTTTCCGGTCTTTATAGTCCCTGCTCACCACTTTAGTGAGGTTGTTATTCTTATCGATGATGCCGTATCCGAATTTGGCGGAAATCCCGCGGATCCTGAGCTCTTTGGTAATCACGGAATCCAGGACTTTGGGATTTACCCTTTTTGAGATCGGAAGGTTATTGCCTACAATTTTGGCATATTCCTTCATCGAATAATCCCCGTTTTCGATATCCTGGTTCAGGTCTGCAGTAAGGATACCGCGGTCGGTCGTATCCCGTTTTATTTTATAGGCCGCTTCGTCCGTGTATAATTTGGTAAGCTTGATGGAATCCCCTTTCTGCGAAATCGGGAGCTGGCTTTTTTCAATGATGTTTTTCAGGTAAATGATCTGCCGCTGCTTCCCGGAATCCTCTACCTGTTGAATCGTCGTTAAAGTAGGCTGCTCGCTGTTGGCCAGAATATTGTTCCTGAAATCTTTGTTTTCAACATTTAAATATTTATCGAGTTCGATTTCGCCGATATTTTTTGTTGTTCCTTCCAGGGCAGAATAAACTTTTGAGGAAAAATCCTGTTCCAGGGCGCCATAATAATTTTTCAGCCAATAAAACTGGAGCGTGACAAAGACAATCAGTGAGATCGTCATGAACACCGAAATTATTGGAATGAATTTATTATTCATTTATTGTTTTTTAATAGTTTCTTAAAATAATGAATGTTAAAATTATTATTTTATGATTTGATAAACAAAAAATAAGCCGTTAAATTGTGTAATTTTTCTTAAAACTCTAATTTTTAACATTTATTTAGAAATTTTTTAAAATGTGGTACGCTAAATAGCGGTACTGAAAATAAAGTGTAGCTTTATATAAACAAAAATATCTTTTATGGAATCCAAAATTATTTTTAACAAAGATCTCGATGCCCATAGCATCTATGTAATGAAAATCTATGATGCTCAAGTATCAGAAGTCTGGGATTATTTTACAAAATCCGAATTGCTGGACCAGTGGTGGGCACCAAAGCCCTGGAAACGCGAAACGAAGACCCAGGATTTTAAGGAAGATGGTATCTGGCTGTATGCGATGACCGGGCCGGATAGTGACCGGCATTATGCCAGGGTAAAGTACGGGGAAATTACTGAACACCGGAGCTTCGACGGCAGCGGTTCTTTCTGTGATGAAAACGGAAATACCAATCCTGATTTTCCGGAAGTGAAGTGGCTTTTCGGCTTTACAGGAGTAGAAGAGGGGGCAAAAGTTACGGTCAATATCTATTTTCCAAACGAAGAATCTTTAAAAAAACTATTGGAGATGGGTTTCGAGGAAGGATTTAAAACCGGACTTCATCAATTGGAAGAAATTCTCAGTGATTTGAAAAGATAATAATTTGAAGATAAAAAAAGGAAAGTAGTTTTCTACTTTCCTTTTTAGTTAACATTCTGAAAATTAATTTTCAAATTATCTTATTAAGCCATTTTCAAATTAACTCTTCATCCTGGAAATACTGGATGATGGCCTTTTTCATTAAAAGCTGCTGTTCATTAGGCTTCAGTTCCGGAAGTTCTTCCAGTTGATCAAAATGCGGATATCCGTCATCGTCGTAATGCGAAAATTTGTAATACCCGAAAGGCTCCAATAGCCTGCATACGGCAATATGAAGAAGGTTTACCTTATCGTCCTTTGTATATTTCTGCTGGCCGCTGCCGAGTTCCTGAAGGCCTATCAGGAAAAGATAGGTTTCAATCGGTGCGTTTTTTTCCGTATCAAAATTTTCAATGAAAAATTGTTCTACTTTCTGCCAGTATTCTGCTTCGTTCGTCATAATGTATAAATAAATTCTCCTGATGGTTACTGGTGTTCTGCGTTTAAGATTTTGCCGAATCCTGTTTCCCGGCAAGGTCCAGAAACTGCTCAACTTTTAATCCTTCTTTTCCTGCAGATATTCCTGTTTTTCAGTTCCGTTTATTCTGCTCTTTTGAAACAATGCCAATAAATAATCAGGAGGGTTACATCTTAATTTTTATTTTCCAGTTTTATTAAAAATGCGTATTCCAGTGCGTCTTCTTTCAGCGATTCAAATCTTCCGCTGGCCCCGCCGTGGCCTGCACTCATATCGGTCTTGAAAACCAGAAGGTTGTTATCCGTTTTCAGCTCCCTGAGCTTGGCCGTCCATTTAGCCGGCTCCCAGTACTGAACCTGCGAATCATGCAATCCGGTAGTAATCAGTGCGTTCGGGTAATCTTTGGCTTCTACATTGTCGTACGGCGAATATTCCTTCATATAATGGTAATATTCTTTGTCATTCGGATTTCCCCATTCGTCATATTCCCCGGTGGTTAACGGGATGGTATCATCCAGCATGGTGGTTACCACATCCACAAAAGGAACCTGCGCCACAATCCCATTAAATAAAGCAGGCTCATAATTCATTACGGCTCCTACCAACAGGCCTCCGGCGCTTCCGCCCATGGCGTACAAGTGTTTTGAGGAGGTATAATTTTCTTTAATTAAAAACTTTCCGGCATCAATAAAATCGAAGAACGTATTTTTCTTAAACAGCATTTTTCCGTCTTCATACCATTCTCTTCCCAGATATTCACCGCCCCGGATATGGGCGATGGCATAAATAAAGCCCCGGTCCAGGATCGATAACCTTACATTTGAGAAACTTGCATCCACGGTATGTCCGTAGCTTCCGTATCCGTACAGCAGCAATGGGGTATCCGCAGAATTTTTCGTGTCTTTATGATACACCAGAGAAATGGGGATTCTGGATTCTCCGTCTCTGGAATCCGCCCAGATTCTTTCGGAAATATAGTTTTCCGCAAAAAATTTTCCACCCAGTACTTCCTGCTGTTTTAGGAGAACGGTGGTCTTGTCCTTCATGTTGTATTCATACGTTGAACTCGGCTGGGTTAAAGACGTATAACCATAGCGCAGGATTTCCGTATCGAATTCAAGATTTACCCCGATATAAGCCGTATAGGTAGGATCGGAGAACGGCAGGTAATGCGATTCCCGGGTTTTCTCATCGATGATTTTGATCTGTAAAAGACCCTGCTCCCTTTCTTCAAGAACCAGATAATTTTTAAAGATCTCAAAACCTTCCAACAGCACTTCAGGACGGTGCGGGATTACATCCACCCAGTTTTCCATGCTGCAGCTGTTTATTTTTGTCTTTACGATTTTAAAGTTAAAAGCATCATCTGCATTGGTAATGATGTAAAATTCGTCTTCGTAATGTTCCACGGAATATTCCAAGTCATCGATCCTCGGCTGAATAATCTTCCAGTCCGCAAAAACATCGTCGGAAGGGATAAACCGGTGCTCATCTGAAATTGTGCTGGAGCTGGCGATGAAAATATATTCCAGGGATTTCGTTTTGAAAACATTCACGTCAAAAGTTTCGTCTTTCTCATGGAAAATCAGCACATCCTCGGAAGCGTCGGTTCCCAGTTTGTGGCGGTACACCTGAAAGGCCCTCAGACTTTCGTCTTTACGGATGTAAAAAACATGTTCGTTATCATTTCCCCAGACTGCTTTGCCGGTGGTATTTTCAATTTTATCCGGAAGGATTTCCCCGGTTTTCAGATTTTTAAAATTGATGCTGTAAATTCTTCGGCTTACCTTATCCGATGAAAAAGAAGCCAGTTCGTTATTCGGTGAAACGGCAACACTTCCTACTTCAAAGTAGCTTTCGCCTTCTGCCAGCACATTTACATCCAAGATGATTTCCTCTTCATTTTCCAGGGTCTGGTGCTTTCTGCAGAAAATAGGATATTCTTTCCCTTCTTCGTAACGTACAATGTACCAATATCCGTTGAAAAAATAGGGTAAAGACTCGTCGTCTTTCTTATACCGGGCCTTCATCTCTTCAAAAAGTTCTTCCTGCAGCGGTTCCGTGTCTTTCATCACGAAATCGGCATAGGCGTTTTCTTCTTCAAGATATTTAATGACTTCCGGATTTTCCCTTTCATTGAGCCAGAAATAGCTGTCCGTTCTTTGATCACCGTGTGTTTCGAGGAGTTTTTCTATTTTTTTTGCCTTTGGAGCTTCCATTCAATATTAATTCTTGTTCAAATTTAGTTAAAAAAAAACCATCTTTCCTGTATGAAAAGACGGTTGCTTTATATTTTTATATTAAAACTTATTTGTGGAGCGCTTTAATATATTTTTCCAGAGCCATGGTCATGGATGGGGTTTCTTTTGTCGGTGCCATTAAATCTACTTTTAAACCGGCTTCTTCCGCAGCGGCTGAAGTGGTAGATCCGAAAACGCCGATTTTCGTGTCTTCCTGCTTAAAGCCTGGGAAATTCTGCTGCAAAGACTTGATTCCCTGCGGGCTGAAGAAAATAAGCATGTCGTAATCCTTTACGGTGATGTCGGTAAGATCGCTGCAGACCGTTCTGTACATGATAGCTCTTTTCCAATCTACATTGGAAGCTTCCATGGTCTTTGTAATATCCGGGCTTAAAACATCTGATGAGGGAAGCAGATACTTTTCGGTCGGGAACTTCTTGAAAAGAGGCAGCAAATCGGAAAAATTCTTCTCCCCGAAACTGATTTTCCTTTTTCTGTACACGATGTGCTTCTGAAGATAGTTGGCAATCGCTTCAGACTGACAGATGTAACGCATCGTATCAGGAACCGCAAAACGCAGCTCTTCCGCTAATCTGAAGTAATGGTCTATCGCATTTTTACTCGTGAAAATAATTCCGGTATATTGCGTAAGATCGATCTTCTGTGTTCTCAGTTCTTTATTGTCAACTCCTTCGACGTGGATGAAAGGGCGGAAATCAATCTTTATCTTTTCCTTCTTTGCAATTTCCAGGTACGGAGACGACTCACTTGGCGCTGGTTGAGAAACCAATATAGACTTTATTCTCATCATTGACATGTATTAAAAAAATAATAGCTTCCAAAGCAACAAAAGAGGTGCAATTTGGAGGGTGCAAATATACAAAAATTTATAATACCATTTCGCAGGTAAAATCTTGTTCTTGTGAAATAAATAGAAAAAAACTTTGAAAACGAAAACAAAGGAAAAAAAGAACAGATAATACAAAAACATTTCATTTCTGTCGATCGGGAAATAATAGTGCATGACGCAAAGAACAATCAGCAGAAAAGACAGGATAAAATAGAATTTGGTAGCGGTAAAATAAAAAACAGTCCATTTCTTTCCATCGCCGATACTCTGAAAAAATAAAAAGCCCAGGCTGGTCCTCAGCAGGTAAAAAAGAATCACGGCAATCAGGCTGAACCCGAATTTGTTCAGCTGGTAGCCCAGAATCTGCAGGTCTGCCACAAACTTCGGAACCGTCGGAACATATTGCGAGATCAGAACCGACAAGGTGAGGACGATAACGCAGGAAGTAATAACCCAGCTTGGCAGGTTATTACTGGAGTCAAAATATTTCTGAAGCAGAAAGTCTTTCAGGTTGGCTTCCCTTTCTACAATATTCATCATAAAAAGATATAAAAAGATACAACCTAGCAATATAAAGATTACCCAATCGTTGTTCTCAGGTATTCTCGTATGATTTATAAAGTTTTGTGATAGCGGCAACGTAATTTTTTTGCAAAATTATAGATTATTTTGTATAAAATAAAAAGGTTAAATAAACTATCTTTGCAAACTGAAATGAAAAAACTGGTCATAATTCCGACATACAACGAAAAGGAAAATATTGAAGATATTATTTCCGCAGTTTTTGCATTGGAAGATGACTTTCATATTCTGGTAGTGGATGACTCGTCTCCCGATGGAACGGCGGAACTGGTAAAGGATCTGCAGAAGGCCTTTCCGCATCATCTCCATTTATCCGTAAGGAAAGTAAAAGACGGTCTGGGAAAAGCCTATATCCATGGTTTCAGATGGGCAATCGAAAACAAGTATGATTATATTTTCGAGATGGATGCCGATTTTTCCCACAACCCAAACGATCTGCCGAAACTTTTCGAAGCCTGCCTGAATGCGGATATGGCTATCGGTTCCCGGTACTCCAAAGGGGTAAATGTGGTAAACTGGCCGATGGGAAGGGTGCTGCTGTCTTATTTTGCTTCAAAGTATGTACGGTTTGTGCTGGGGCTTCCGATTCATGATACGACTGCAGGTTTCGTCTGCTTTTCAAGAAAAGTGCTTGAAGAGATCGGCCTGGACAATGTACGGTTAAAAGGATATGGATTCCAGATTGAAATGAAATTCAGAGCCTTCAGGAAAGGATTTAAAATCGTGGAAGTGCCGATTATTTTTACCAACAGGATCCTGGGGGAAAGTAAAATGAACGGCGGAATTATTCATGAAGCGGTTTTCGGCGTATTAAATTTAAAATGGAAATCCCTGATCAACAGATTATGAAAAAACTGTTCTTCATTTTCGTTCTGATGAGTATGTTTTCCTGCGGAGACTACATCGACAAGCCTGAAAACCTGATCTCCAAAGATCAGATGGCAGAAGTGCTGGCAGACCTGGCCATCAATGACCAGGCTACTTTCATCTATCCGAATTCCAATCTGGAAGCCGGGACAAGATATGTTCTGAAACAGCATAATATTAAATCCGAAGATTTTATCGCAAGCTTCAAATATTACGTGGTGAAGGAAAAAATGCAGGAAATCGCGGAGGATGCGCAGCAAATATTATTGGAAAGAGATCCAAAAGCGGATCAGTATGTAAAGGATAAAAAAAATAAACCGGGAGAGCTTCAGCCACCTCCCGTTTTATCAAGATAAGATATGTAAGATGCAAAAGTTTTTTAATATAGAAAAAACCTCTGAGGGGAAAGCAAGAGCGGGCGAGCTTACGACAGATCATGGTAAGATTCAGACGCCGATCTTCATGCCGGTAGGAACGGTAGCGAGTGTAAAAACCGTTCATCAGAGAGAATTAAAAGAAGACATAAAAGCTCAGATTATTCTGGGCAATACCTATCACTTATACCTCCGTCCGGGGATGGAAACCATGCAGGCAGCAGGAGGGCTGCACCAGTTCATGAAATGGGATCTTCCTATTCTTACAGATTCGGGAGGCTTTCAGGTATTTTCACTTTCAGGAACAAGAAAAATGTCCGAGGAAGGTGTGAAATTCAAATCTCACATAGACGGAAGCGTTCATTTATTCACTCCGGAGAAATCAATGGAAATCCAACGGCAGATCGGAGCTGATATTTTTATGGCTTTTGATGAATGTGTAGCATATCCTTGCGATTACAATCAGGTAAAGTCTTCTATGGAAATGACCCATCGATGGCTGAAGAGATGTATGGATTGGAACGAAAAAAATCCTGAACTGTATGGTCACAAACAGACTTTCTTCCCGATTGTGCAGGGTTCCACTTTTTCAGATCTAAGAAAAATTTCTGCGGAAGTGATCGCTGAAGCCGGTGCTGAAGGGAATGCGATCGGAGGACTTTCTGTTGGAGAACCCGAAGAAGAAATGTACCGAATTACCGATGAGGTGACGGATATTTTACCTAAAGAAAAACCAAGATACCTGATGGGTGTAGGAACGCCCTGGAATATCCTTGAGTCGATCGGGCTGGGAATCGATATGATGGATTGCGTAATGCCGACACGTAATGCCAGAAATGCCATGCTTTTCACCTGGAAAGGCGTCATGAACATGAAAAACGAAAAGTGGAAGCAGGATTTTTCGCCGCTGGACGAATTCGGAACGAGTTTCGTAGACCGGGAATATTCAAAGGCCTATCTGAGACATCTGTTTGTGTCTAAGGAATACCTAGCGAAACAGATCGCATCGATTCATAACCTGGCTTTCTACCTGGATTTGGTAAAAACGGCAAGAGAGCATATTTTAGCAGGGGATTTCTACCAGTGGAAAGATTCTGTAGTACCGGTGCTGCGCCAAAGGCTGTAACCGATTAATAAAGAAAGAAAGTCTGATAGGAATAATCAAATAAAAATGCAGTAACATGCTAAAGATCATAGACCGATACATTGTGCGAAAATACCTTGGAACATTCAGTTTCATGTTGATCCTCCTGTCTATTGTAGTATTGGTGATCGATGTACAGCAGAAAATCCCGAGGATTGAAAATGCCACGGCAATTGATCCGAAGCTGAATGTTACCTATTTTCTGATCCATTTCTATCCCTTCTGGATCATCAACCTGATTATGACATTCCTCTCGATCCTGGTGTTTATTTCAGTGATCTATTTTACATCCAGAATGGCAAATAATACCGAGATTGTTGCGGTAATCAGCAGTGGGGCCAGCTTCCACCGGTTCGCTAGGCCGTATTTGCTAACGTCCCTTTTTATTGCCATTTTATCATTAGGGATCAACCATTTCTTGCTGCCCTGGGCCAATATCCAAAAAAACCAGCTGGAAGCTTATACCTATAATGCCACCAACAAGGAAAAGGTACTGGGAACGGCTCCTGTTTCCGCACAGCTTAGCAAGACCGAATACATTTTCATCAATACCTGGAACAAAAGGGAGAAGCGGGGATCAGGATTCCTCTATCAGAAGTTTGATAAAAACAGAAGGATGACTTATGAGCTTAAAGCTTCCGATGTTTCCTGGGACAAGGATAAAAAAATCTTTGTTCTGAATTCCTATACAGAAAAAACCATCAATAAAAACGATACGGAAAAGCTTGCCAATGGATTTGAGCTGAAGAAAAATTACGGGCATGATCCCGAAGAACTTTTCCCGAACGAATTGCTGGGGCAGAATAAAACCACGCCTGAGCTTCTAAAATTCATCCACAGGGAAACTGAAAAAGGAAACAGCAACCTGAATGCGCATTTGAATGAGCTGCATCAGAGGACTTCGATGCCTGTTTCCATCGTGATCCTTACCTTTCTGGCACTTTCCCTTTCCTCGCAGAAAAAAAGGGGAGGGCTCGGGGTAAACTTGGCACTGGGAATTTCCCTGGCCTTTGTCTTTGTATTCTCTTTTGAAGCTTTAAAAGTGGTTTCCGAGAACAAAAGCATGTCCCCGGCTCTGGCGATGTGGTTCCCGAATATTGTCTTCTTCCCGCTTGCCGCTTATCTTTATATTAAAAGGGCCAATCAGTAAAGCAGCTTGATTTCTTTATGAAAGAAGGACTGTAAGCCTTCGTCTTCCAGTTCAATCCACAATTCACCTTTTTCGTCAGCCTGGCGGATGATGCCATTTTGTCGCTTTTTATCCTTTTCAAAAACAGAAATTTCATCTTTCCGGAAGAGCTTCCGGTTGAAAAGCTTCCGGATTTCCTCTCCGGAAGGTAAGGATTTTAACTTTTCCGCTAAAAAAATATCCAACTGCAGAGCAAATTCATGCAGGTCGAAAGACTTTCCTGTAAGGGTTAGAAGCGATGATGCATTGGAAATTTCCCCGAATGTTTCCTGAAGAATGTTGAAACCTGCTCCGATAATAAAATAGTTGTGGTGATTGATTTTTTTCTTTTCAATTAAAATGCCGACAATTTTTTTGTTTTTAAGAACGATATCATTGGGCCATTTGATTTTCACCGGGTTTTCAGCCAGATTGGCAAGGAAATCGCTGATGACAATTGCGGTATAATAATTGAACATAAAATCGGAGACCGTAAAATTTTCAGCCTTGACGGCCAGTGTATAAGCCAGATTTTTTTCAGCCGTTGAAGACCAGGTGTTTCCGTACTGTCCGCGGCCTTTTGTCTGATTGAATGTATACACAGCAATAAAATCTGAATTTTCGTAAAGTAAAAACTTGGATATTTCGTCATTAGTAGAAGAACATTCATTCACGTAAAATAGTTGACTCATTTAAGAAAACTTTAAGACTTTCGGGGGTTAAAAGTAAGGCTAAAGTAAAAGAAAAACAATAAATTTGCAGATTATAGTATTTTTTAATGAATAAAACAGCAGAAAAACAAGCACTAATAGATAAAATTGTAGAGGCTATCCAGGATGTAAAAGGCGAAGATATCATGATATTTGATCTTTCCAACATCGAAAACTCAGTGGCAGAAACGTTCATCATTTGCAGCGGAAACTCCAATACGCAGGTTTCAGCATTGGCAGGAAGTGTGGAAAAGAAAGTAAGAAATGATCTTAAAGACCGGCCTTGGCACGTAGAAGGTACCGAAAACTCCATGTGGGTATTGGTAGATTATGTATCCGTAGTCGTTCATATTTTCCAGAAAGAAGTACGTGAGTATTATGATATCGAGGAACTCTGGGGAGATGCCGCTATCAC
The DNA here is from genome assembly GCF_008329705.1 of Chryseobacterium sp. SN22. GTDB lineage: Bacteria > Bacteroidota > Bacteroidia > Flavobacteriales > Weeksellaceae > Chryseobacterium. Next base: position 59,624 of record NZ_VTSX01000023.1, read on the forward strand.
AAGAATTGAAAGTTAATATTAATTTTAAAAAGTATAAATGAATAATAAAGGATTTAACTGGTTTTTTCCGATCATGATTATAGCCCTTGTGCTTTTTTTTGTAGCCAATTCTTTTGGAGACAACAGCGCAAAGTCTATTGATGAAGATGGTTTCTTCAGAGAAATGCAGGCGGGAAAAGTTCAGAACATTATAATTTATAAAGACACTGAAAGAGCCGACATATTTCTTACCAAAGAAGCAAAAACGGCAACGGTAAGTACAAAGGAGAATGATCCGCTTTCTGCCTTTTCCATGGCTCCGAAAGCAGACTATACCGTAAAATACGGGGATTTACAGCTTTTCTTACAAAAGTTTGATCAGGTAAAAGCTCAGAATCCGGCGGTTAAGACATCGAAAGATTACGGCGTGGGTAAAAGCCCGCTGATGGATATTCTGGTTCAGGCGTTGATCTGGATTACGATCCTGGGGATATTCTATTTTATCCTTTTCAGAAAAATGGGAAGCGGCGGCGGTCCCGGTGGACAGATTTTTTCAATCGGAAAATCGAAAGCCAAGCTTTTTGATGAAAAAGAAAGAATCCAGGTGACATTTAAGGATGTAGCCGGTCTGGAAGGTGCTAAAGAAGAGGTTCAGGAAGTTGTGGACTTTTTGAAAAACTCAGAAAAATATACGAAATTGGGAGGTAAGATTCCTAAGGGTGTTTTATTGGTAGGTCCTCCGGGAACCGGTAAAACCTTATTGGCAAAAGCCGTAGCAGGAGAGGCTAAAGTTCCTTTCTTCTCACTTTCAGGTTCGGATTTTGTGGAAATGTTCGTTGGGGTAGGTGCATCAAGGGTAAGAGACCTTTTCGCCCAGGCTAAAGCCAAATCTCCGGCTATTATTTTCATTGATGAGATCGACGCCATCGGGCGTGCCAGAGGAAAAAACAACTTCTCCGGCGGAAACGATGAAAGAGAGAACACGCTGAACCAGTTGTTGACGGAAATGGATGGTTTCGGTACTGACACCAATGTTATTGTAATGGCAGCGACCAACAGAGCAGATATCCTGGATAAAGCGTTAATGAGAGCCGGACGTTTTGACCGTTCGATCTACGTCGACCTTCCGGAACTGCACGAAAGAAGACAGATCTTTGATGTTCATTTAAAGAAAATCAAGCTGGACGAAAATGTAGACCGTGAATTTTTGGCAAAACAGACTCCCGGATTCAGTGGAGCAGATATTGCCAACGTTTGTAACGAAGCAGCTCTTATTGCTGCCCGTAATGACCATTCATCGGTAAGCAAGCAGGATTTCCTTGATGCTGTAGACCGGATTATCGGTGGTCTTGAAAAGAAAAATAAAGCAATCAAACCGTCTGAAAAGAAAAGGGTGGCTTATCATGAAGCAGGGCATGCTACGATTTCATGGTTGGTAGAGCATGCTTCACCACTTTTGAAAGTAACCATTGTACCGAGAGGACGTTCTTTAGGAGCAGCCTGGTATTTGCCTGAGGAAAGACAGCTGACCACTACCGAGCAGATGCTTGATGAAATGTGTGCTACTTTGGGGGGTAGAGCTGCAGAACAGGTTATATTCAACAATATCTCTACAGGGGCTCTTTCCGATCTGGAAAGTGTAACCAAAAGAGCCCAGGCGATGGTAACCATCTATGGTCTGAGTCCGAATATCGGAAATATATCGTATTACGACAGCTCAGGACAGTCTGAATATAATTTCGGAAAGCCGTATTCTGAAGAAACGGCCAAGAAGATTGACGTTGAAATCAGAGGGCTTATCGAAACGCAATATGACCGTGCCGTACAAATCCTGACGGATAATAAAGATAAACTGGATGCTTTGGCAACCAAACTTCTTGAAAAAGAAGTGATCTTCCGTGAAGACCTTGAAGAAGTATTCGGGAAAAGAGCCTGGGATCCCGAATTGACGGAGAAACCGGTAACAAATACCATTCCTACTGCAGAGCCGCAAGAGCAGATCCTTATTAAGGAAAAGGAAGGAGAAGGCGGAATTCAGGCACCTGAAAGCCCTACCCAGATTTAACGATTAAATTAAACCTCATAAAACCTGACAGTTCTGAAATTGTCAGGTTTTTTCATATTTATCGGCATGTTTTTGGAATTCTATGGGATTAATTTATATTTTTGTATTAAGTTGACTAAAAATAAACTACATTGAATTTATTCAAGAAGATTGTAAGCAAACTTACCAGCCAGCCTGAAGAAGAGCAAAAGCAGAGCCTGGAAAAGCTAGGGGATTCGTTGAAAAATGCGGATCTCGACTATAAATTTGCCCAGTTGTTTACACATTCAGGAGGATTTTTCAATTACTGTGCAGATGAAGCGGAAGCTCTCCAGACGCTGAACCAGATCATCAAGATAGAAGGGATCCGTAATATATTCTGTTGGGATAAGGATCTTCAGAATTTTCTGGATGTCGTAAAGACGCCTTATACTCCGGAACTTCAGATAGGGAACGATGCCAGCTTTATTACCTGTGAATACCTCATCGCCTATGACGGAAGGATTATGCTTTCGCATAACAATATTCTGCATTATCATTCCTCACGGCTTCCGGACAAGATTATTATCATGGCCAATGTTTCACAGATCGTAAGTAACCTGAACGATGCCATGGGAAAGATCAAAAGAAACGGAAATATCAAGAACCTTACATCCATCAGCGGAGGCCACTCCAAGCTTGATACTTCTTCGCATACGAATACAAAACTCTTTTTATTGCTGCTTGAAGATTAAGCTCAACTTATAAATATAAAATTTTGGATAAAAATCTCATTCAAAGAACCCTTTCAGGACTTGTTTATGTCACCGTTATCATTCTTTGTACCTCTCCGCTCGGCGCTCAGCTGATCAACAGTATTTCACAGGGGCTTGTAAGACAGGAATACCTGTATTTCGGATTAATTACCTTTTTAATGATTGTCGGTGCCTGGGAATGTTTTAAAATTATGAAATTCGGACAAGGCTATGAGCGGTTTGTCGTTTTTCCGTTGGTTATTTTTATTTTTTATATTTTTTCTAAAAGATATTTTCATTTCGATTTCTTTTTCGATTTCCGGCTGAGCGAGATCCTGGCGATGGTTTTAATTTTAATTGCCGTCGTTACTTTGTTTAAATATCCAAATGAACTTTATTTCGATAGCGGAAAGCTTATTTTCATCGTAATTTACGTCGCGCTGCCTTTCAGCTTTGCATTGGGATTACCCAAGTTTTCACAATTTGATGACCGCTTTTCATTAGAGGTGTTGTTCCTGTTTATTTTGATCTGGAGCAGCGATACCTTTGCTTATCTTACCGGTAAATTCTTCGGAAAACATAAGATGGCTCCCAAGATTTCCCCCAAAAAGACATGGGAAGGATATATCGGCGGGGTAGTACTAACTTTGGTTCTTTCTTATTTTATTGAAAAGTACCAGCATGACCTGCGCGGAAACTGGATGGTAGTCGGTTTTTTAGTAGCTGCTTTCGCCCCGATAGGGGATTTAGTAGAGAGCCAGCTTAAAAGAAATTTCGCTGTCAAAGACAGCGGCAACATCATTCCGGGGCATGGCGGCGTATTAGATCGCCTGGATAGTTTTTTAATCTGCGTTCCTGTCGTATATTTGTACTTTATTTTAGAAAAATTTATTTAAACTCATGAAATTACACAAAGAATCAAAAGGAACCATCACCGTTGCCTCCTTGCTGTTTGTCATTATAAGCGCATTGGCCATCTATTTTCTTGAAATGTGGTCGCTGGTGATCATTCTGCCTTTATTGGTGGTATACAGTCTGGTATTTTGGTTCTTCCGGGTGCCGAACCGTGATATTTTAGACCACAAAGAAAATGTGATTGCGCCGGTAGACGGAAAAGTAGTCATGATCAAGGAAGTGGAAGAAGATGAATTCATCAAAGGAAAAGCCATTCAGGTTTCTATCTTTATGTCTCCGCTGAACGTGCATATCTGCCGTTATCCGGTATCAGGAAAAGTAATCTATAAGAAATACCATCCCGGGAAATACTTGGTCGCATGGCACGAAAAATCGTCTACTGAGAATGAAAGGACAACTGTTGCTGTAGAAAGTCTAACGAATCATAAGGTGGTTTTCAGGCAGATTGCGGGATACGTTGCCAGAAGGATTGTTTTCTACTGTAAAGAAGAGGATGAGGCAAAAGCTGGGCATGAATTCGGTTTCATTAAATTCGGGTCCAGAATGGATGTGTTTTTACCGCTGGATACGGAAATTGTTTGTAAGATCGGAGATATTACGAAAGGAGGCCTGGATGTTATCGCAAGAATGAAAGAAGGCTAAATTTTGATCCATACAAAATTCAGAAGGACATCTTGCGATGTCCTTCTTTTATTTGGAGAAACATACCTGGGAATTATTGGAGCAATCATTGAATTAATTTAAATTAAATTGGATGGATACGAAATAATTGACAGATCATAAAAAAGAGAAAGCTGTTTCCGGCTTTCTCTTTTTATTATAATAAGATTAATTCTATTTAATCAAAATTCTGAAGCTCTACAAGCTTATGATATACTCCCCTTCTGGCGATCAGGTCATGGTGGGTTCCCTGTTCCATAATATCCCCTTTTTCCATCACAACGATCCAGTCTGCTTTCTGGATGGTCGACAGCCGGTGGGCAATCACCAGTGACGTTCTGTTTTCCATCATTTTTTCCAGGGCGTCCTGTACAAAACGTTCAGATTCAGTATCCAGGGCAGAAGTGGCTTCATCCAGGATCATAATTGGTGGATTTTTCAGTACGGCCCTGGCAATGGAGACTCTTTGTTTCTGACCGCCCGAAAGCTTACCGCCGTCATCCCCGATATTTGAATCATAGCCTTCAGGAAGACTGGAAATAAAAGAGTCGGCATTCGCGATTTTGGCGGCGGCTATGACCTCTTCCCGCGTTGCATCCGGCTTACCCATTAAAATATTATTGTAGACCGAATCATTGAAAAGAACGGACTCCTGCGTTACCATCCCCAATAGCTTACGGTATTCTTTCAGCCTTAAGTTTTTAATGTTGGTTCCGTCGATAAGGATTTCACCTTCGGAAACATCATAAAACCGGGCCAGAAGATTGGCAATGGTGGTCTTTCCGCTTCCGCTCTGCCCGACAAGGGCAACGGTTTTTCCTTTCGGAATGCTCAGGGAAAAATTTTTAAGGATGGTGTGGTCTTTATCGTAATAAAAGCCGATGTTATTAAATTCAATAGCTTTGCTAAGCGTAGATATGGCAACAGGATTCGGAACTTCATCAATTTTCACATCTGCATCCAGGATCTGAAGTACCCTTTCCAGGGAAGCTTCTCCTTTCTGGACATTGGAGATGGATTGGGACAAGCTTTTTACAGGAGGTAAGATCTGAAAGAATATCCCCAGGAACACAAGGAAATCGGCAGGCGAAATGCTTTTTTCAACGATAATCTGTTTTCCTCCGTACCAGGCGATAATCAGGAAAGTTACCGAACCGAGGAATTCACTCATCGGCGAGGCCAGTTCTTTTTTTCTTCCCAACCGGATGGAGCTGTTGATCCATTTCTGCATCGACTGCATAAAACGGGTGTCCATGATCTTTTCGGCACTGAATATCTTGATAACTTTTGTTGATTTCAAGGTTTCATCGACAATGGAAAAAATATTTCCCATTTCGTTCTGTGCTTCGTGTGAATCTTTTTTAAGGCTTTTCCCGATCAGTGCGATCATGGTGCCCATTACAGGCAATACCAGAAGCGAGAAAAGTGTCAGTTCGGTACTTAAGAAAAACAGCGTAACCAAGGTACTGATCAGCATGAACGGAGCATTGATCAGCTCTACTAAACTTCCCAGTATGTTTCCTTCTACTTCTCCGACATCATTAGACATCCGGGACATCAGATCCCCTTTTCTGCTTTCCGTAAAGAAGGAAACGGGGAGGGCCAGGATTTTTCTGTACATGGCACCCCGGAGGTCTTTGGTAACCCCGACGCGGTAATTGATCAGTAAAAAAGATCCAAGATAACGGAAAAGGTTTCTCAGTAAAAACATGAAAGCTGTAATCACACATAGCCAGGCAAGTACGGTAAGTGCGCCGTACTGGGTAACAAGGCTCTGCACATAATAATTGGCATATTCCTTTATATAATCAAAGAAATCCAGAATTTCTCCTGAGTATACAGGCGGAGAACTGTATTTTTTAGCTTCGATGGTTCCGAAAAGCATCCCCAAAACCGGCAGAATGGTCCCTAAAGATGCAATCTGGAATACAGAATACATCAGGTTGAAAAACAGACTTCCGTAAATGTATTTTTGATGAGGTCTTGCGAACTTAAGTATTTTAATATATTGATTCATTCAATGAAAAAATTGGATAGCAAAATTACATAATTAAAATGATAAGACGTTTTTGAATGACGTTTTACTTTACTCAATAAGTTTCAAATCTTCATGATTTATTACACCACCTGCTAAGAGCGTCTTTTGGTTGAGTTCATTATATCCTTGATACAAAGAAAAACCGCCGATGCGGCGGTTTGATTATTTAAAACTTTACTTTGTCGTTATACTTCGGAGCAAAATTCTTCGGAGACAGCTTGTCCAGCGTTTTTCCGAAATTGTTGATGATCTGCGTTAAGTTGGCAAAATCAACTATATTTATATCGTCGTTTTCATGATGGTAGTGTGTGGCTTTCGTCATATCAACCGTTGAGAACGAGTGGGCGATAATTTTCTTTTTCACGAAGCTTACATTATCCGAACGGTAAAATAACTGCTGGGCAGCATAAGGATCAGGATTTACCTTTAATCCGTTAACTGCATTTTTATTGAACAGCTCATCAAGATCGGAAAACTCATCACCGGTCATGAACAGGGCATTTTTTCCGAAAGCGGATTCTGTGGCTACCATTTCAAAATTGAAAAGGGCCGTCATGTTATTATAGATGTTATCAAGATTTTTGTCGGTTGAGATCGCTCTTGATCCCAGCATTCCTTTTTCTTCACCGTTAAAGGCCATAAAAACCATGGAAAATTCAGGTTTTTTATTCTTAAAATAATCAGCGATGCCTACCAAAGTTGTAATGCCGCTGGCGTCATCATCAGCACCGTTGTAGATATTATCCTTTGGATTATCACTGGTCCCGATATGATCGAAATGTCCTGAGAAACCAAGATATTTATCCGTTTTTCCCTTTTTGATACCGCAGACATTATAAGCCGTTTTTCCTTTATAATCGAAAGGAACCAGGTAAGAATTTCCGGTGCAGTAGTCCAGATTGTTTTCTTTAAAGAGCTTAGCGATGTAATTGGCTGCATTGTCATTTTCCTGAGTGCCGATTTCGCGGCCTTTCATCTCATCGGAAGCTAATGTGGAAAGCACGGATTTGATTCTTTCCTGCGAAACCTCCTGCGCAAAGGAGAAAAAAGAAAACAGGGTAAGGGTAAAATAGGTCAGTTTTTTCATGTGATAAAATTATGCATAATCTGTCGCAGATTATAGAGAAATGTTGCATCGGGTTTCTAAGTTTCTTTAAAATAATGCAGATTGTTTACGAAAATATAATCAAAAGCCGATTTCACACAATTAGTTTCTCTGTATTACAAAAATAATTATTAACAGATTGAAAGCGGATAATGTAAACTTAATAAAATATAAATGATGTGGTGTACCATCCCTACTTTCATATAAATGGGTAAAATCGAGTGTTCTTTAATGTTAAATTTCAGCCGTTTTCATGTAGACATAAAAGAAAAAACAGCTCCTTAAAAAGAAGCTGTTCTCACTCAAAAAATCGTTGTAAGGTTATCGAAGTCTGTCCACAGATTTTACGAGCCTTTCATCTCTCTTGATGTAAATGTTTGCAATAAACAAACAGATCACCGCGATCAATGGAAAAATCGGCTCAATACCCTTCTCAGGAAAACTAATTCCTCCGGATAAATTTAGCAGCCAGTAAACCAATACACCAATCAACAAAGCGTTTATAATGATGCTGACGGTATTCAGCAAAATTTGTCTTTTTCTGTTTTTAAAGCTGAAAACACTCAGGAGTCCAACCAAAACAAGGATCACACATCCGATATTGATTACCGGAATACTGTCTGAAACAATTACATCCTGCGCGGTAACGAACAGGAAAACCGCCGCGAGAACGGCTAAAAAAGTCCAAATAGTTTGTATTCTTTGTAACATGAAATATAAATTCAAGGCAAAAATAGCATAAATTTTGCACAATTCAAAAATAAGTGTAGATTTGCATTATACAAATGTACTTGAAAACAAAAGTCACCCGACTTACTTTTCTTACTCACAATTAATTACATTTTTTTACATAAATATGTTTAACATCGAAACGTTAAGGTCAAAATCCGTAACGGAGCTGACTAAAATCTTAAAGGATTTGGGCGTTAAAGTGGCAAGAAACAGCACTGAAAATGACAAAATCTTTGCTATTCTTGACTTTCAGGCATCAAATCCCAAAGTGGCAAAAGAATATTTCAACACCACGGAAACCAGTGTAACCACTGAAGAAAAACCGGCAGAGAAGCCAGCCAAAGCTCCTGCTAAGAAAGCGGCACCGAGAAAAACCGCAGCCAAAACAAAGGCAGAGCCTAAAGTTCAGGCAGAACCCCAGCCCGCGGGGGAAGAGAAAGCAGAAGAAGTGAAGCCTGCTGCAGAAGAGCCACAGCAAAAAGAACAGGCAGAACCGCAGGAAACCAAAACAGAACCTGCAGCCGTTACTGAAGAACAGACGACAGCGGCCAAGAAAAAAAGAAAAAGAGTTTCCCCGGCCAATACCGCCAATCCAGAAGGGCTTCAGGAAAAAACAGAAGCTTCCGATACTCCAGAAACCCAGGAATCTGCACCTGCAGAAGAAAAGCAGAACAACAACCAACCCCAGGTTCAGGCACGTTCCCAGAGAACACCACACAATAATCCGCAGCACAACAACGGAAACCAGAACCGGAATCAGAATTCTAACCAGAATCAAAACCATAGCCAGAATCAAAATCCCAATCAGCACAGGCAGCAACAGCAGCATGCCGAAAGGAATGACGATCAGCAGCAAAACCAGAACCAGAACCAGAACCAAAATCAGCATCAGCACCATCAGCAGGAACAGAAGAAAGAATTCAGTTTCGACGGTATGGTAAGCATCGAAGGGGTACTGGAGATCCTGCCGGATAACTATGGATTCCTTCGTTCATCGGATTTCAGCTATATTTCATCCCCGGATGACGTTTATGTTTCCACGGCACAGATCAGAAACTATAGCCTGAAAACGGGAGATACCGTAAGAGGGATTGTAAGGCTTCCGAAAGAGGGGGAAAAATATTTTTCTTTGCTGAAACCTACGGAAGTTAACGGAAGAGACCTCGCCTTTATCAAGGATCGGGTTGCCTTTGAATATTTAACACCGCTTTTCCCGGAAGAAAAATTCAACCTGGCCGGAAACAATTCCACGATGTCTACCAGGATTGTTGATTTAATTGCACCGATCGGAAAAGGGCAGAGAGCGATGATCGTGGCACAGCCGAAAACCGGTAAAACCATGTTGCTGAAAGATATTGCCAATTCCATTGCTGCCAACCATCCGGAAGTCTATATGATGGTTCTTCTGATCGACGAACGTCCTGAAGAGGTTACCGATATGGAAAGAAGTGTAAATGCGGAAGTTATTGCCTCTACCTTCGACGAAGCAGCTGAAAAGCATGTGAAAGTAGCCAATCTTGTTTTGGCAAAAGCTCAGCGAATGGTGGAGTGCGGACATGATGTTGTGATTTTATTAGACTCCATCACCAGACTGGCAAGAGCCTACAACACCGTTACCCCGGCGTCCGGTAAAGTATTGTCCGGTGGGGTAGATGCCAATGCTCTTCACAAGCCGAAGAGATTCTTCGGAGCAGCAAGGAAAATTGAAGGCGGCGGATCTTTGACGATTATTGCAACGGCACTTATCGACACAGGTTCTAAAATGGATGAGGTGATCTTCGAAGAATTCAAGGGAACCGGAAATATGGAGCTTCAGCTGGACCGTAAGATTGCCAACAGAAGAATTTATCCTGCGATTGACCTGGTAGCATCCAGTACGCGTAGAGACGACCTTCTTCTTGATGAAGTAACTTCCCAGAGAATGTGGATTCTCAGAAAGTACCTTTCTGAAATGAATCCTGTGGAAGCCATGGAATTTGTAAGTAAAAACATCAGAGGAACACGCAACAACGAAGAATTCCTGATGTCGATGAATAAATAATAGAATTGAATTTATCATAAAGAAAGCATGGACAGAAATGTCCGTGCTTTTTGTTTTGCTGGATCAATGACCAGGTAAGAATTTTTTAATAATGAAGTTTAATTTTTAATTACAGTGAACCTGACGTATAATTCGGATTAAAAGGCTGGGAGGGAGAAGCCGGATGCTGGAAGTTTACTTAAAAACCACTTACTTTAGGATCAAAGACCATTTTCCTTTAAAGATCTTAATCTATTTGACTTTCTTATTGTGTTGAATAATTTAAAATTAAATTAATCAGCTGTTGACTTTGCGCTGGCGGAGCAATATCTGTATAGAAAATCATTAGAATTCTGCAATATTTTTTTAGATTCAAATAGCCTGAGCATGAAATAGAATTTGGTTTCACATAGATTGAAAAATCCAAGATTCAGAAAACTTCCAGCTTCCATCATCCAGCTTCCCTACTTTAAAACTTAATTCATTCTAAATCAAAGAATCAATGTTAAAGATTTATTAAAGTAATCTGCATTTTTTGACTATGGATCAAATTATGACTAAATTTGAGTAATAACATTAAAAAATATAATTATGTCATTTGAATTACCACAACTGGGATATGCGTACGATGCATTAGAGCCGACTATTGATGCGAAAACAATGGAAATCCACCATACAAAACATCACCAGGCTTACGTTGACAATTTAAATAATGCCATTAAAGGAACAGACCTTGAAGGAAAAACGATAGAAGAAGTTTGCCAGACCGGGACCGATAAGCCGGCAGTAAGAAATAACGGTGGAGGGCATTTCAACCACACGTTATTCTGGGAAATTTTGACGCCGGGCGGAAGTAAGGAGCCGGTAGGAAACGTAAAAGCTGCTATCGAAAATTACGGGGGGTTTGATAAATTCAAAACGGATTTCTCCGACGCGGCTAAAACAAGATTCGGTTCAGGATGGGCCTGGCTGGTAAAAAATTCAGACGGTTCCGTTGCTGTAACTTCTACACCAAACCAAGACAATCCATTAATGCCGGTAGCAGACGTGAAAGGAACTCCGGTTTTAGGACTTGACGTTTGGGAGCACGCTTATTACCTGAACTACCAGAACAGAAGACCTGACTATGTAACCGCATTCTTCGAAGTGGTAAACTGGGATAAAGTAGAAGAATTATTCAACAAATAATTTTTTACGGTTTATAAATAGAAAAGGTTCGGCGTAATGCCGAACCTTTTTTGTTGTTATCTAAAATCTTGTCGTATCACTTCCCGACAGCCCGTTCATCCTCAGCCCATATTTCCAATTAACATACGCGAAAACCTGGTACAGCTTATATTCAAACTTTAATCCGTATTTTTCTTTCGGGTCATAATCAATCGATGATTCGATCACATTGCGGTACCGCCCGGAAAAATAGTATGAATTCCATTCTGCTACGAGCTGGGTATTCCTGCTTTTCAGAGAAGATTCCGTGTACTGGCTAATCGGTTTGGCCACTGCATTCAGGAAATAATCAAACTGGGTGTCGATGATCGTTAGATCCCATTCCCCGTCTTCATTTTTGGAAGGTTTCATTTCGCTCTTTTCCTTATCACTTTTTGAAGGTGCCTGCGCAGAACAACTGAAAGTAAGTAAAGAAACGATTAAGATGGTGATGGTATTTTTCATATCCGTACATTATAAAAAAAGACACTCAAAATGAGTGCCTTAAATTTTAGGGTTCTTTCTGGAGAACAACAAACGCCGGGAAGTGGTCGCTGTATCCTCCCGTAAACTGATCCCCGTTCCAGGACCGGAAAGGATAGCCCTTATAATTTCCTTCTTTGTTGACCAGATAGGCCGGTGCAAAGATTTCCGCTTTATATACGGAGTAGTCTTTCGTCACCTGATCCGAGATTAGGTTTTTGGAAACGATGATCTGGTCGAATAAGTTCGGGGCATCCTGATAGGCCAGTGAAGCCACACCTTTTTTGTACAAAGGGTACATCAGATTTAAATACGGGTTGGCGTCGCTGAGGTCTTTCACGCTCGGCTGTGCCTTAAGGTAATTTTTCAGGCTTGAGCTTACCGGGTCATCATTGAAGTCGCCCATGGCGAATAATTTGGTTGAGGGGTCGGCTGCCCGTACACTGTCCATCTGCTGTTTTAATAAAGCGGCGGCGGCATTTCTCTTAGGCAGAGACGCTGCTTCGCCACCTCTCCGGGAAGGCCAGTGGTTCATGAAGAAAGCTACTTTTTCGTTATCCAGAAATCCTGTTACGACTAAAATATCACGCGTATATTCCCGTCTGCCATCATCACTGAAAACTTTCAGTTCTTTTTTCAGGGAGTTGGTGGGTGTAAATCTCCTTTTCTGATAAATTAAAGCCACATCAATTCCTCTGTAATCATAAGAATTATAGTGGATAATGCCATAGTCGTATTTTTTTAAGGCCGGCTCATTGATCAGATCCTGGATCACCTGTCTGTTTTCAACCTCGATAAGGCCTACCACCGCCGGAGCTGTTTTGGTATATTGTGCTCCCAATTCGGAAATTACTTTTGCCTCGTTAGCTAATTTTGCTTTATAAATTTTGGAATTGTAGTTTTTTGCGCTTTTCGGAGTAAACTCATCAGCACTACTCTGGTAACGTATGGCTTTTTTCCCGATCAGGGCACCGTCGCTCCACGGCCCGTCGTATTTTTCAGCCTCCAGGAATTTGATCGAGTCTACCGGAATGCTTCTGTGGAAAGCCGGATTTTTAATGTCTTTGGTCCCGTCTATATAATCTGCCGAGCGAATCGTGTCCCAAAGGTTTTCAACATTCAGAAACCCTACGGTAGCTACTTTCCTCAGTTTTCCCTGCTGTTGTGAAAATGCCATAACCGAAAAAATGATGGCAAAAAAACTCAAAAATTTCTTCATTTTCTTAGAGTGGTATTAATATTATTTAATCTGCAAATTTACTTTTTTTTAATTGACCCCATTTTAAATATTTGTAAATTTAAAACATGGTATTCCTGTTTTTTATCTATAATGATTCTTAAAAGTTTGCAATGTTAAGAAAAAATAACGTTAAAGAAGTTGTAAATTCTAAATTTTGACTAAATTTGTCGCCCCAACTTTTAAACTGTTGAGAACTAATAAGAAAAGTATTTAAAAATAAATATACTCATGATTAAAAAACTATCATTAGTCTCTTTATTTACTTTGCTTCCGGCGTCGTACTATTTTGCACAGACCACCGTCTCTGCATATCTGAAGGATGCTGAAGGAAAGCCCGTTGAAAGGGCAGAAGTAGATATGAAAGGGAGTGACAATGATGTAACGGCTGACAAAATCGGATACTTCCAGTTTGTGGACCTGAAGCCGGGGCATTACCAAATTGTGATTACCAAACCCAATTACGAAACCAAAGTAATGGAGTTTGATGTGATGGACAATGAGAAGAGAAAGGATTTGGGGACCATTACCCTTTATTCTGCACTTACCAGCGCGGACCAGGGTTTAGCTATTATCGACAACAGCAGCAGTGATGATGAAGACAGTAGCAGCGGACAGGCTTCTACGGTAGGTTTACTACAGTCGTCCCAGGATATTTTCAACAGAATCGCGGCATTTGACCTGGGATTCTACTGGTTCCGTCCGAGAGGGATTGACGGAAGAACCGGAGAAAGCATGATGAATGGTGTTTCTATGGTAAAAGCAGATAACGGGAATGTAGATTTCAGCAATTGGGGAGGCCTTAATGAAATTACAAGATACCCTGAGATTTCTGCTAACCATTCTCCTTCAGAATATGCATTCGGAGGGAGCACCGGGGTAATCTATAAAAATACAAAGGCCAGCGAATACAGAAAAGGATTTCAGTTTACGCAGTCTTTAACCAACAGGAACTACAGAAACAGAACATCTTTACGTTATAGTTCAGGAATGGGCAAAAGCGGATGGGCATTTACAGCAATGGGTGCCAGAAGATGGGCTGAAGAAGGGATCCAGGAAGGTACGTTCTATGATGCTTACGGTACTTATTTAGGCGTTGAAAAAAGGTTCAGCGATAACCATACAATGACTTTTAACTTTATTGGTTCGCCATACAGAAGGTCTACCGCCAGCCCAAGCACTCAGGAAGTTTATGATTACCGTGGAGTACATTATAACTCATACTGGGGATGGCAGGATGGTGAAAAAAGAAGCGAGAGGGTAAGAAAAGGTTTTCAGCCGATCTTTCAGGTGCAGGACTTCTGGAAAATCAATAAAAACTCGAACCTTTGGACCAGTATATCCTACCAGTTAGGAAAAGACAGAGGCTCCCGTCTGGACTGGAATGGTGTTTCAAACCCATCTCCAACATATTACAGAAACTTACCGAGCTATTACGTCAACAGTATTATTTATAATGCGACGAACAACCCGCAATTTACGCCGGCACAATTTACTACATTGGCCGATGCTTACAATACAAGCTTGAACAGCTGGGTGAACGGTGATCCTGATGTTACACAGATCAACTGGGATCGGCTTTACAAAAACAACATGAAAAATGACGTCGTAGATCAGGCTGAAATGTCCCGTCTTTACGGCTTAAGCGGTAAGCGATCCAAGGTGTATCTGGTAGATGATGTAAGTAATGATAAAATATTTAACGCTGGGACTCACTATACCTACAATTTTAATGATCGTGCCAAGTTTATCTTAAATGCTTCCTATCAGAATTACAGATCTGAGTTGTACCGTGAGGTAAAAGATCTTTTAGGAGGTGATTACGCTATTAATGTAGACCCGTTTAAAGAAACAGCAAGACCCGGATCTACAGGATATTACAATACGCTTGATTCTAATGTAGGGGTAAAGGTTGGTGACCGTATGACCTACAATTATATCCTAAGAAGACAGGAAGCTAAAATAAATCCGGGATTAAAATTCTCAACAGGAAATTTTGATGTTTTTGTATCCGCTTTGGCAGGCTATTCATCCTCCAGCAGAGAAGGTCTGTTTAAGCATTATTTATACGAAAATTCTTATGGAAAAAGTAAAGACTATAATTTCTGGAATTTTGGTTTAAAAGGGCAGGTTATTTATCGCCTTAACGGTAGGAATTTCTTTGTATACAACGGAGCGATGTACAACCAGGCCCCGTTCCTTGAAGACCTTTTCATCAATCCAAGAGTTAACGCATTGGTTAATCCTAATATCAGAAGTACGGTTTACACAGCTAATGATCTGAGCTATGTCATGAGTACTCCGTTTATTAAGCTGAGAGCTTCAGGATATTTGGTGGATACCCAGAATGAAACCAATGTACAGCGATTTTTTGCCGACGGAATTCAACTGAATAACACCAATCCTGACGGAACCGTTTCTCAGGTTCAGAGTGCATTCGTGACGCAGGTAATGTCTAATGTTGAAAAAAGAAACATGGGTGCGGAGCTAGGTGTTGATGTAAAAGTTTTACCTACATTATCCGTTCAGGGATTAGCCAGCTACGGACAGTTCGTTTATCGTAACAATCCTGATGTTTACCTGATATCGGATGCATCAGGAAGTAATGTTACCTCTTTCGGAAAAGCTTATGTTAAAAACTATAAGCAGGGAGGAACTCCTCAACAGGCATTTTCATTAGGCTTTCGCTATAACAATCCGAAATATTGGTGGGTAGGAGCAAACTGGAATTACCTTGACGATAATTTCCTGGATCCTGCACCGGCTTTAAGAACCCAAAACTTTATAACGGATCCTGCTACAGGAGCACCTTATGTAGGTCTTACGGAAGAAAATGTAAGAGATCTGCTGAAGCCGGTAAAACTGCCGTCTTCATTCTTCTTCAATGCAAATGCAGGTAAGTCATTCGTATTTGGTAAATATTATGTATTAATTACGGCTTCTGTAAACAACATTTTAAATAATAAGAGATATATTACCGGAGGATTCGAGCAGACCCGAGAAACGAAAGCTCCTGATTTTGCAACGGATTATTACAGCCCGGCTCCTTCTTTCGGACCTAAGTACTGGTATACCCAAGGCCGTTCTTACTTTGTTAACTTACAATTTAGATTTTAATAAAAATAAAATAACATGAATAATATCGCGAAATTTTTAAAAACGACATTATTGGCAGCAGGTATATTGTCTGCAATGTCTTCATGCGTAAAAAATGATGAGTGGGAAACCCCGCCGATCGAATGTTCAAATAAATTTCCTGCCGCTACGATCTCTATGGCAGACTTCGTGGCCCAAACTCCGGCAACAGGATATAAATTAATTACGACCGATCAAATATTTGACGGTTATATTATATCTTCCGACGAGCAGGGTAACTTCTATAAAACGATTTCTTTTCAGGATAAAACCTCAAATCCTACCGTAGGTCTGCAGATCGAAGTTGACAAGGCCAGCAACTTTGCAGATTATCCTGTAGGTGCCCATATTAGAATCAATGCCAAAGGATTACGTATAGGGAATGACAGAGGGACAATTAAACTGGGTTCTGAAGATCCTGTGTTTGCAATAGGCCGGATTCCTCAGAATCTTGTAGGAAGATATGTGTCGGGTGTTTGTAACGGAAACGGATTGGATATTCAGACTATTGTTCCTAAACAGCTTACTTCATTAGCCGATGCTAAAAATGCAAGCTTAATCAATACATTAGTAAGTGTACCGGATGTTCAGTTTAGTATTTCCGAAATCTATCCTACGGTAAAGAAATTTATTGATTATGACGCAGGAGGACAGGGCCTGGATACAGATCGGAATATCGAGGATAAACTTGGCAATACGGCGGTTATAAGAAATTCAGGTTTCTTTAAAACAGGCGGTGAATTACTTCCTACCGGAAGCGGAAACATTACTTTTGTGGTAAGCCGTTACAATTCCAACTGGCAGATGCTGATCAGAAGTATTTCCGATATTAATTTCAAAGGAAGCAGAGTAGATGCAACACCGCCGAAAGGAGGAACAGCCATTACGTATTCAGGATCTTTCCTTGAAAACTTTGAAAGCTACCCGACAGCACCAAGTAACCTTGAAGTTTATCCTAAATATGTAAATGATGCGCTTTTAGGAAACAGATACTGGCAGTTAAAAACTTTCAACAACAACAAATATATTCAGTTGGGAGCAAACTCCGGAACAGGTCCTTATGTAACGTATTTCGCAGTTCCGGTAGACTTTACCGCTGCAAATACCCTGAAATTTGATGTTAACGTCGGATTCTGGAATGGTAACGCCTTAAAAGTATATTATACTACTAATTACACGCCGCTTGGCGATATTACCCAGGCTACAAAAACAGATATCACTTCGGCGTTTACAACGATCCCGCAGACTCCTGTAAGCGGTTACGGAACTTTAACGCCTGCCGGAATGTACAGTTTCCCGGCTTCGTTAACGGGTAACGGATTTATTTTATTCGAATATACCGGAAACGGAAGTGGAGTTACAACTACCGTTCAGTTAGACAATATTCAGGTTCAATAACAGATCCGGATATCTAAAATAGACAGACTGCCTGATAAGGGCAGTCTTTTTTATGTTATAAAGTTCTGTAATTTAATTATTAGTAACAAACCTGAGACATACTCTAAGATCTTTTGTATTCTAGCAATAAATCTTCCTCCAATCAGTAGTTGTTAAATTCAATTTTCGAAGAATCATTCAGTGAATATTCGTTTTAACTATTTATTAATGTAATAAAAAAACCACCGCAATTGCAGTGGTTTAGCTAATTTAAATGTTCTTTAAAAAGATACTTCGTTCACTTCTTTTCCGCGTTGGAAATTCATTGTTTTCTGGCTTCCTTTGTAAGCAATATTAACGAGGTTAATCTGCCTGGGAAAAGTGCTCAGAAGAATCGTATTCTTTATTCTTAAGGTACTGATATCTGAAACGCTTCCGGTTTCAAAATAGACCCATACTGTTTCTCCGCTTACCTGGCTTCCCGTAAAAGTAATTGTTTTCGGAACTCCGTTAACGTACACATCAAAATTGTTGTTTACATACTTTTTAACTTCTGCCTCAAATCCTGCCGTATTCGGGTTGATTTTGATGGCGTCAGAAATATGATTTGTATTCATCTTTGTCGTGAACTTCAATGTTTTGCTTCCGTCAATATAATCTACCTTGGTCATTGAAGAGAAAAAGTCTACATACGTGAAACTCATTAACATAAATAATGTTAAAATTCCTGATATAGATAAAATTTTTTTCATCTTAAAAAATAAATTTGCACTCATGGTCTTTATGTTAATCACAAATAATATGCCAACTAGAAATTGACATTGACGGAATATTTATCGTAAAACGCTTTGATGTGTGCCACTGCTTCATCTGCTGTATCTACTACACGGTACAGGTCAAGATCTTCCTCGTGGATCATTTTTTCTTTCAGTAAAGTCGCCTTAAACCAGTCCAGGAGGCCGCTCCAGAATTCCGAACCTACTAAGACGATAGGGAATTTTCCGATTTTATTGGTCTGAATCAGCGTTAATGCTTCCGTAAGCTCATCCAGTGTTCCGAATCCTCCGGGCATGACAACAAATCCCTGCGAATATTTCACGAACATTACTTTTCTCACGAAAAAGTAATCGAAATTCATGGAGTAGGATCTGTTGATGTACGGATTAAAATGCTGCTCGAAAGGCAGGTCAATATTCAGTCCGATAGATTTTCCTTTGGCATTGAAAGCTCCTTTATTCCCCGCTTCCATAATTCCGGGCCCGCCTCCGGTGATGATCCCGAAGCCGATTTTGGTAATCTTTTCAGCGATTTCAACAGCCATTTCGTAATACTTGCTTTCCGGCTGCAGCCTTGCCGACCCGAATATGGAAACGCAGGGACCGATTTTCGCCAGCTTTTCATAGCCGTCTACAAATTCGGCCATCACCTTGAAGACCATCCAGCTGTCTTTCGTTACCGTCTCGTCCCAGGTTTTTTGTTTCAGACTGTTATGCAGCCTGGTTTCATTAGCATCAAATTCGGGATTGATCAAACTTTCATCCCGGGTTCCTTCCATTCCCATTGCAAATTATTTAAAATGTTTTTCGGCTTCTGTTACGGATTCCGGTCTTCCGACATCGATCAGGATGCTGTCGTGCAGAAAACCATGGATATGCTCGGTCTGCATCAGATCCAGATATTCTTCCATCACAGAAAAATTGCCTTTTCTTTTTATTTTTTCAAAGATCACCGGATTGATGCAGTGAACGCCGCTGAAAGCTAACGGTTTAAAACCTTTGTTAAATTCAGCCAGTCTTTGTTCGCCGGTCTGTACATTCAGCCAGCCGCGCAACACCAGATCGTTATTGAAAAGCAATTTCCTCGAACTTTCTCTGTCCGAAACAGCTAATGTAGCAAAATCTTTTATCTTTTTATGATATTCTACAAAATCCGTGATGTTGATATCGGTAAGGATGTCCGCATTCATAATCAGGAAATCTTCACCGTGATCGAGGAATTTTCTGGCAAAAATCAAGCCGCCTCCTGTTTCCAGCAGTTCTTCGGATTCGTCCGAAATTTCTATTTTACATCCGAAATTGTTGTTTTGCTTTAAAAAATCAACAATCTGATTTCCAAAGTGATGAATATTAATGACAAAATCGGTTATTCCAAAATTTTTTAAATAACAGATATTTCTTTCCAAAAGCGGAATGTCATTCACTTTAGCCAATGCTTTCGGATGATGGTCGGTAAAAGGTTTCAGCCGGGTACCTTTTCCTGCTGCAAAAATAAGAGCCTTCATTTTTTATGGGTAATGAGTAATGGGTAATAAGTAATACAACGCATAGCCGTTAATGGTAATACATCATTAATGAAATTAAAAATATTGCTCATTACCTATTGCTTATTACCTGTGTTAAGCTGGTGCTGTTCGTCGTGATGAAGACTGATTTCTACCTGGGTGCCATATTTTTCTTCAATGAAATGGGCTGTCTTGATGGCAGAATATACCGACCGGTGCTGGCCGCCCGTACATCCGAAGTTGATCTGAAGGTTTTCAAACCCCCGTTCCAGGTAATTATCAATGTTGATGGAAACCAGGCTTTTGATCAATTCTAAAAATTTAGGCATGTCCGTTTTGGTTTCCAGGTATTCCTGAACGCCGATGTCGTTTCCGGTCTGGATCTTATATTCTTCCACTCTCCCCGGATTCAGGATTCCCCGGCAATCGAAGGTAAAACCGCCTCCGTTTCCTGTTTCATCTTTCGGTATTCCTCCTTTCTTGTAGGAGAAACTGTGTATGTCTATGTGTAGCATTTCTTTTAATTATTATTTTAAACTGATAATAAGCAAGTCTTATTTTTCTAATACTCTGTTGGAATCTCTACGGAATGACAGGCTTGTATTTTTCCTGATATTCTGCTCTAAACAATCTTAACGGTTCAGTATTCCTTCTATTTTATCCTTATTTTGTTCCGAATTCAGCCTGCTGATCACTTTTTCCAGTTCGGGATAGTCTTTCATTTGTTCCCAGGATTTTGCCAATTCCGTTATGTTTTCAATCCCTTTTTCAAGGCTTGCGATAAAGTGCGGTTTCCTTTGGATCAGACCTCTGAATCCATAAGCTCCTAATACCTGAAGGAATCTCATCATCTGGAGTGGCTTTACCGAATTTTTTAGTTGATTTTCGATTTCCTGATTTTCAAATTGCCGAATATAGAATTCCAGCATTTCATTTTTAAAATCTTCAGGAAAATCGGCTTTGGCCTGGAAAAGAAACGAAATAACATCATACATCAGCGGACCTTTCATCGCCGACTGGTAATCGATGAAGGAAATTTTATCCTTATCATTCACCATAATATTCCTGGACTGGAAATCACGGATCATCAGTCCTTTCGGTTCCAGGCTTTCGATGAGGTTGACAATGCTTTTAAATTCTTTCAGGAGGGTCGATTTATGGTATTCCAGTTCAAGGACGTCCGCCACAAAATTTTTAAAGTAATACAGATCATGGGTTACCGGCAGTTCGTCATAGTTTTCGTATTCAAAAGTTTTGGTAAAATCGATTTTATCTCGGGTTGAAACCTGTAGCCGGTACAGTTGTTCCAATGTTTGACGTACCAAACCTTTTACACGGTCTGAAAGCCCTTCTTTCGTAATGATATCGGACAGCGTCTGCTCGCCCAGAAATTCCTGGATATACATTTTCCGATCTCCGGAAACGGCGAGGATTTCAGGAGTATTCAGCTTTAAACGGGAAAAAACATCCGAATAATACAGGAAAGTTTCGTTCTCCTGAATATTTTCGTTACAGGTAACGATGTATTTTTTAGTTCCGGCTGCTGCCAGAAAATTAACCCTTGCAGAACCGCTTTGAGCTAGCGTAATAAATTCAGAAGAGGGTGTTTCTATATAATTTTCAAAAAATCGTTGGGCGTATCCGGAAATCATAGGCGAAACAAAGATAGTAATTTACGGTTAATTTCTATCTTTGCAGTATGTTAAAGGATTTCAAACCTGCTTTAAGCATTTTGCTTCGTTTTATCATCATTTACCTGGTGCTGCTCTTTGCTTATCAGTTTTTCCTGAACCGTTTTCAGGGGGAAGGCCTTGATCCTTTTTCCCGGATGATCGCAGGCCAGGTAAGCGAAATTCAGAATTCCACCGGCTTCCCTACGCAGCTGTACGACGATGTGAAAGGCGAACAGGTATGGTTTTACGTAAAACAGGAATATGTAACCCGGATGGTGGAAGGCTGTAATGCGGTATCCGTGATGATTCTTTTTGTTGCTTTTGTCTTTGCCTTTTATAAAGGGTCCAAAACATTCCTTTTTGTATTGATAGGATTGGTCCTGCTGTATGTAATGAATCTGCTCAGGATTGTAGGTTTAAATATCGTTATGGCAGACTACAAACAATACGGAAAGATTTCACACGATTTTATTTTTCCGGCTATTATTTACGGAACGGTGGTTGCCCTGTGGCTGGTCTGGATCAAATTTTTTGCATTGAAAAAATGAGAGTGCTGAGCTGGTTTTTAGTGGCCTTTGGGATATTGGGACTCATTGGCATCAGAATAGGGGAAGACCGTCTTTTTTACGATCCTTTCCTAAACTACTTCCATGAAGCACAGAAAAACATTCCTTTTCCACCTTTTGAATGGGGAAAATTGGTTGCCGGCTATCTTTTCCGTTTTATCTTAAATCTTTTTTTCTCCTGCCTGATCATTCATTTCTGGTTCAGAAACAGGCAATGGACCATCCAGGGCGCTATTTTAATAACGATTATCTTTCTGATCACCTTTCCGATTTACCTGTACTGTATTTACGACCGGTTTGAAATCGGATATCTGTTTTCTTTTTACATGCGGCGGTTTGTAATCCAGCCTTTGATTCTGCTGCTGGTTATCCCGATGTTTTATTACCGGAAGCATTTGAATGAAAAAATAAATTAATATTTTATTCCGCGGTATGCTTTTCCGTGTTGGTCACGTTTTCCGGGGTCCAGGTTACTCTTTTTACAAAATCTTTTTCACGGACCGGACATTCCGCGATCCGGCAGACCGGGCAGGAAATGGGCTTGCAGTCATCCATATGGAAATTGAACTCCACACTGCGGCTGGTATTCTTGGCCAGGAGGATGATCATTTTTTCCATTTCATTGTGCGCATCGCGAAGGCTGTAATACCAGGGCAGGGTAATGTGGGCATCGATGTGTAGGTTGGCTCCGAACTGCTGGATTTTCATGTTGTGGACATCAATCCATTCCGTGCGGCGGTTTTCTTCCAGCACCTTGATGATCTGGTTGAGCAATTCGGGATCCTGTTCGTCCATAATCCCGCTTAAAGACTTCCGGACGATCTTGTACCCCACAAGGATGATGTAAAGCCCGAAAATCAAAGCTACCACCGAATCCAGCCAGTAAATTTTAGTGAAATAGACAACAATTAAACTGATCACCACCCCAAGAGTCGTTACCGTATCGGACTGCAGGTGTTTTCCGGACGAAATTAACACCAGGGAGTTCTCTGCTTCTCCTTTTTTAATGGAAATATAGCCCAACAGGTAATTGACAACAGCCGTAGCAGCAATAATCCAGATTCCAAGATCAAGCTTACTCAGGACCTTCCCGACGATAAGGCTGTTGACGCCTTCGTAAATGATCATGATTCCTGCAATGGCAATCAGGGCCCCTTCGATTCCGGAGGTGACGAATTCTACCTTTCCATGGCCGTACGGATGGTCCTCATCTTTGGGTTTCGCAGCCAGGTACAGGGAATATAATCCCATAAAAGCACTCACCACATTCACGATACTTTCCATCGCATCCGAAAAGACAGCATCGGAATTCGTTAGTTTCCAGGCAACGATTTTCCCGATGAAAAGGATGACCCCAAAAACAGCGATCAGTTTCTGAAAGGACAGTTTATCTGTATTTTTATTCTGCTGAACGTTCATAGGTTTGATAAAAAAAAGAATCTCAATTCTGAGACTCTTTTTAGGTTTGTTAGTTTACACTAAGTTCTTTTCTACCAGGTATTCTGCAATCTGTACCGCGTTGGTGGCAGCTCCTTTTCGCAGATTGTCCGCCACAATCCAGAGATTCAGGGTATTGGGCTGAGACAGGTCCCGCCGGATCCTTCCGACGAATACTTCATCTTTTCCTTCGGAATACAGCGGCATCGGGTATTCATTGTTTTTCACATTATCCATCACCACAACGCCCGGGGTTTCGGATAAGATTTTCCGTACTTCATCAAGATCGAATTCATTTTCAAACTCGATGTTTACACTTTCCGAGTGGCCTCCCTGTACGGGAACCCTTACGGCAGTAGCCGTTAAATTAAACGTGTCGTCCCCTAAAATCTTCTTAGGTTCCTTCATCAGCTTAATTTCTTCTTTGGTGTAATCGTCGTCTGCAAAAACATCGCAGTGCGGCAGTGCATTTTTGAAGATCTGGTAAGGATATACTTTAGCCGTAGACTCGTCTCCGCCGATTTCCCCGTTTAGCTGGTCAACGGCTGCTTTACCGGTACCTGTAACGGATTGGTAAGTGGAAACGATCACTCTTTTAAGATCGTATTTTTTATTCAATGGTCCCAATACCATCACCAGCTGAATCGTCGAACAGTTCGGGTTGGCAATGATCTTGTCTTCCTTTGTCAGTACCTCTGCATTGATTTCCGGCACCACCAGTTTTTTGCCGGGATCCATTCTCCAGGCAGAAGAATTGTCGATCACCGTAGTTCCTGCTTCGGCAAAAAGAGGGGCGAATTCCAGGGAAGTCCCGCCTCCGGCAGAGAAGATCGCGATATCGGGTTTGGCAGCTATAGCGTCCTTCATGCTTA
This sequence comes from Chryseobacterium sp. SN22, assembly GCF_008329705.1. GTDB lineage: Bacteria > Bacteroidota > Bacteroidia > Flavobacteriales > Weeksellaceae > Chryseobacterium. The sequence goes on from NZ_VTSX01000023.1 coordinate 84,118, forward strand.
CAATCGTAAATTCTTCCTGTTTATACTTCACCTTATTGCCAACGGATTTTTCGGATGCTACCGGAATCAGTTCGGTGATCGGGAAGTTTCTCTCCTCGAGAACTTTAAGCATAACTTGTCCAACCATTCCTGTTGAACCTACTACAGCTACTTTCATTGATTTAATTAAAAATTGTTTTGTTAAAATATATTTATGCCCCGAAGACTCTGGCCCACGGGAACGCGAATGCAAATAAACCTACGGCAATTAATCCCATAATTACTACGCCTAAGGTAATGGTAGGATTTGTTTTTACTTTTTTATTAACGATCGTCATCAAAACAGCGGCGATCAGCATCGAAAACGGATGTTCTACATATTGGAATCTTGAATAAGAATCACTCATCAGGGTTCCTGCAGATAAAGCAGCTTTAACGCCCGGCGATACCATAAGGAGAACAATCCCTGCTATAAACTGCACATGGAAGAAGATCATCGTAAAAAGGGTAATCTTTTTCAGAAACTTATTCACTTTCCCGCTATAGCCGAACATCGTCGTTAAGAGGGCAATCACAAATAAGGTCACCAAAAGAATTTCCAGATATCCAATTCCCTTATGCGCATTAAGCAAAATGTTGTAAAATTCCATAATCTATTTTTTGTTTTTTTAAAGTACACAAAGATAACAAAAAATCCCGGCGAAATGCCGGGATTGGTAGGTATAAAATGGATAATTAATAGAGTAAATATTTTAAAGTATCACTCATATGATTTTCCTGTTTAACAATTAAGTTTAATCCTAATTTGCTATAACCAGAATTCCAGATACCAATTTCTTTATCATCACTTTTATCAGGAATATCTTCTATTTTGATTTTCTCAAAAAAAATATTTGCCTGTTTAATAAGCTTGATATCCGTTAGATAATTAAGTGATATACTAATATGCTTTTGAATTAACGGATAAGAGTGTATAAGAGGTTTTTTTATTATCCACTTAATGCTTTCTGATAATAGGAAATCAATTAGTGGTGATGGGAAGATATTTGTAAGAAGGTTTAAAAGCTTTATAAAAGATTCTAATATATTTACTGAAAACTTTTCATAATATTTATTTTTTTTAAGTTGATAAAATATATGAGTGTAAAATATTAAGCTTTGATTAATAAAAATTTCATAATTTCCTTTTAATTGTTCGGATCTTGTTGATATAAACCTTTCAATAAAATAGAAAAGAATGTTGCAATTTATTTCAAAGTGTTCTTGGGAAGTTATATAATCTTTTGAAAAAAAAATACTTTTTAGTTGATCTTCAAGTAAATCCGGAAGGAATTCGTCATGATTAATATCTAATAAATTTTCGATGCATAAATGATTAATAGTCCATGCTATACCTGAAAGGCCATTGAATAAACTTACATTAGAAATATTTTCTAAATCATTTAATTCATATTCAATTAATTCAATTCCTTGGTTATATGAATTAACGTCCTTTGCAAATCTATAATAATAAAAAAAGAATAATGCTACGGCACTTCTGCCATTTAATCCTGAGTCCCAAAATCTATAATTGTCCTGACTTATAAGCCTGGCATGTATTTTTTCTAAAGAATACATTAAGAA
>NZ_VTSX01000024.1 GCF_008329705.1 Chryseobacterium sp. SN22
TCGCATTGTCTGCAATTGCTGTAATGTGGTGCAGTCCTAATATTCGGTTTTCCATTTTGTTTTAATTTTTATACGACAAATTTATGGCAGCAAGAATTCCTGCACATTGAACTAGTTTAATAAATGAATTTTTTAATTAAATACAGATAAAATACTTTCAATATCAAACTCAACGACTCATTTTGCCCGTTCATCGAAAAACCTCTCAATTCCGCAATATTCCGACGGAACTTTACACCAGTAAAAAGAACAATTTAAATCTTACCATTATGAAAGCAAAAATCGGAATCACAGAAATGAATACAGATGCTGTTGCAGAACAATTGGCAAAACTTTTAGCTGATGAAACGCTATTGTATATCAAAACAAGAAACGCACACTGGAACGTAACCGGAGATAACTTCCACGCCAATCATATTTTCTTTGAAGTGCAATACAAACAATTGGATGAACTGATTGACAGCGTTGCAGAACGTATGCGAAAAATCGGGCATTACGCCCCCGCAACAATGAAAATCTATCTGGAATTGACTCACCTTACAGAATACAGCGACCGAACCAATGACGGCTTAGGCTATATGAAAGATCTTTTATCCGATCACGAAAACATCATCAAATTCCTAAGAGGAAACATTACTCCTTTTGCTGAAGAATTCAAAGATTATGGAACCAGCGATTTCATTACTGGACTGATGGAAACCCACGAAGAAATGGCTTGGATGATCCGTTCATATTTCAGATAATTGGGAAAAGAAAAAAGGAATAATTATATTTGTATCAAACATAAATAATTATTCCTATGAATGCTCTCATCGTCGATGACAACGACATTGCAAGAACAACATTATCACATTTGGCAAAACAGATTCCCAATCTCGCAATCGTCGGCGAGTTTTCCAATGCCATCGAAGCTTACAACCACTTGCAGACGAATCACGTCGATTTGATTTTCCTTGATATTGAGATGCCGGAAATGACGGGTATCGAGCTCACAAAAAATCTCTCAGGAAAAGACACTATCATTATTTTCACAACTTCCAATAAGGAATATGCACTGGAAGCTTTTGAACTGAATATTGCAGATTATATCCTGAAACCTATAATGCCTGCAAGGTTTTTACAGGCAGTAAGTAAAGCTCAGTCGATTATCGACAGCCGAAAAGAAAATGTAGAAGTAACCCGAGATGAGTTCCTTTTCGTAAGAGATTCCAATATCACAAGGCGCTTGAAACTGGATGACATTTTTTATGCAGAAGCAATGGGCGACTATGTCAAATTTTACACCCGGGAAAAAATGTTCGCCATCCACGGCAAAATGAAAACTGCGGAAGAACGCCTTCCGAAAGACGATTTTATCAGGGTTCACCGCTCCTACATCGTTTCTGTCGGCAAGATAGACACGCTTCAGGATGGCGGAATAATGATTGACGGAAAATTCATTCCCGTTGCGGATGCTTACCGAAAAGCACTCAATACAAGAATGAATGTTTTCTAAAATTTTTATTTGGGCGGGCAATTCCGCTGTTTTTAACCTAGGAAGTGATTCGGTGAAGTCAATATTTTTTGCAGACAATTTTGGTTTAAACAGAACCTGAAGGTTGGCAAAAAGCATTTCCGCTCAAGTGGGGCTGCAGATTCAGCGTTCAAAAAATGTCAACATAAAAGCAATATCTTGTCATTCCATCCGAATCGAAGATACCAATCTTATGTTCTTTGCTGAATGAAACGCCTTTGCGAACTTAAAAATGCTCTCATCAAGGATAAAAAATCTTTGCAGACTTTGCGTTAAAATTAATTCAGTAATAAAGAATTATGAAAAAAATATCCTCAGTAATGGGCAATAAACGATTCAGCTATTTTATCATTCTCACATTTATTGCGGGTTCTCTCCTGTTGATAGCGGTTCAAATCAATTCAGCTCAAAATACGAAGGAACTTATCCGGAATAACAATAAGCTTCTCAGCGAATTACGTTCCAGCAATCATCTGCGTGAAATCGACCGTGATATTTTGGGTGTTGAAAGTAGGATCAGAGCGTCCATTGCAACCAATGACACCACCCATCTAGAAGGCATCGACCAAAAAATCAGTCAAATAGAAAACTTTCTCGATTCATTATCAAAAGACAATGCAGATGATGTTGAAGAAAAGCTGATTCACAGACTGAGCGTTCTTGCGCTGGAAAAGAAAACAACCAAGGACAAATTACTGCTACGTTACAACACGCTGGGAAATATGGATGACAAAACTTCCATTGCCAATCCCAGAGCCAGAAAAATTTCCAATGAAATCACTTCAATCACAGCAAAAATCTACGAAAGCAGAAAACTACATATGGTCGACCTCAGCAAGGAGACTGAAACAATGGGGCAAAAAGCCAGATTGTATGATATTTCTTTATTGATTTTACTGATTTTAAGCGGTTCAATCGTTGGTTATCATATACTTCGTCAATTCAAGCGTCAGCGGTTATTGATTGAGGAGCTGGATGTTGCCGAGAAAAAAGCCTCTGTAGCCGCACAAACCAAAGAAAATTTCCTTGCCAATATGAGCCATGAAATCCGAACACCTTTAAGTGGAATCTTGGGCTTTACAAATCTTTTACAGAAGAGACCTCTCGATGAAACTTCGAAAGAGTTTGTCTCCTCCATTCAGCGTTCCGGGGAAAATCTGATGGCTATTATTAACGACATTTTGGATCTCTCAAAAATAGAAGCCGGGATGATGCGCATTACCAAAGGAATATTCAGCATTAATGGATTGATAAATTCTGTAGAAACTTTCTTCGCAGAAAGAGCTAAAGAAAAAGGATTAACGATTTCCAGCAAGATAGATTCATCCATTCCTGACACATTATATGGTGATGCGACAAGGCTTACCCAAATTCTGGTCAATCTCATCGGAAATGCCATCAAGTTTACACATCAGGGAAATATTAGCATTGAAATTTACAATAAGCAACAAACCGGAAGCGAAGTCATTGTCGGTTTTAAAGTTTCAGATACAGGAATCGGAATTGATAAAGAAAAGCTCAGCGAGGTTTTTGAAAGATTTAATCAGGGAGAAGATTCCACAACCAGAAATTATGGCGGAACCGGGCTTGGTTTATCCATCGTAAAAAGTTTAATTCAATTACAGAACGGAGATATTGAAGTTATAAGCAAACAGGGGAAAGGCACCACTTTCCATTTTTACCTTCCTTATTCGATTGCGAAAGAACAGCTTAATGTAATGATTCCCAAAGTCGATACAAATTATTTTAAAGATAAATCGAATGCGCCCTTAAAAGTTTTAATCGTGGATGACAACGATATGAACCAAAGCCTGATGAAACATCTTCTTTCACAATGGAATATCGATTTTGATACTGCGAATAACGGTTTGGAAGCGGTAGAATATCTCAGAAATAACGATTGCGCCCTGGTTCTAATGGACATCCAGATGCCACAAATGGATGGTTACACTGCAACACAAAAAATCCGCGAAGAATTAAAACTTGATATTCCGATTATCGCAATGACGGCGCACGCGTTGGCAGGAGAACGGGAAAGATGTATGAGCCGCGGAATGAACGAATATATCTCTAAGCCGGTAAAAGAAGACGAATTATTCAAACTAATTTCAGATTTAGGATTAAAAGAAGCCGAGAAAAGCGAAACGAAAATAGAGGAAACCGACTCTGAGTATGAGTTCATCGATATTACTTATATGAAATCCATCAGCAATGGAGATAAGGATTTTGAAAGGACAGTGACACAACAGTTTCTGGATAAAATCCCGGTTCATCTGCAGGAACTGAAACTAGGTTATGAAAACAAAGATTTTAAATTGCTGAAATTAAGAGCGCATGATTTGAAATCGAGTGTCGCCATAATGGGATTACTGCCATTATTAGAGGAAAAACTCAACATTTTGGAATTAACCAATGAAGACCGTCCATTATCGAAAGATACTTTGGAAGAAACAAAAGATATTTTGCTGAAATCACTTTTTGAAAGCAAATTATTTTTACAATCACTATAAATCTAAAACAAAATGAACTTATTCTCACCTTTAACCCTACGCCAGTTGACCCTGAAAAACAGAATCGTGGTATCGCCAATGCAACAGTACAGCGCAAAAAACGGAATCCCGGGAAATTGGCATCTTGTACATCTCGGTGGAAGAGCCGTTGGCGGAGCAGGTCTGATAATGACTGAATGCACCGCCGTTTCTCCCAGAGGTTTAGCCACTTTAAGCGACGTCGGAATCTGGAATGACGAGCAGAAAGATGCATGGAAAACCATTGTCGATTTTGTACACGAGCAGGATGCAAAAATAGGAATACAACTGTGGCATTCCGGTGGAAAAGGAAGTTTGAAACATCCCAGCGAAAGGATGAAACCCCTTACCAAAGAAGAAGGTGGCTGGGCTGTAAAATCCTCCTCACCTACAGAAATGAACGGTATAATTCCCCAGGAGCTGACAGTTGATGAAATTCAGGAATTGAAAGTAAAATTTGTACAAGCAGCACACAGAGCTGTGGAAGCAGGTTTTGACACTATAGAACTGCACGCCGGCCACGGCTATCTCTTCCACCAGTTCTATTCCGCAGTCATTAATAAAAGAAATGACGAATATGGCGGAAGTCTGCAAAACAGAATCCGCTTTCTGGTAGAGACTGTTGGCGAAGTACGAAGATCAATTCCCGATGGAATGCCCCTTTTAGTGAGAATCTCGGCAGTCGATTACCTGGATACACCGGATGCATGGACTTTGGATGACAGTATTATTCTCGCAAAAATTCTCAGAGAAAATGGTGTCGACCTCATCACGGCTTCAGGCGGTGGATTTTCCAACGTCAGCAAAGACCGTGTTTTTCCTAACTATCAGGTTCCGTTTTCATCAACCATCAAACAACAGACCGGGATTTCCACAGGTGCGGTTGGGATGATTACTGAAGCTGTCCAGGCAAATGATATTATTGTGAATGAAGAAGCAGATCTGATTTTCATCGCCAGAGAACATTTGCGTGACCCTTATTTTGCACTACATTCCGCTAAAGAATTGGGTGTGGAAGTTGAGATTCCCTGGCAGTATAAAAGAGCTTTTTAATTCTTATTCATTTAAAATTAAGGTTATGGAAACCCAGGGCGCATCGGTCGTAATTACCCATCACGTTTTAGACGGCAAAGAGACGGAATATGAAAAATGGCTGGAGCAGATTGTTCCGCTCACCAAGCATTCGGAAGGTTTTATTGACCATCAGATTGTGCGCCCGATTCCTCATCTTACCTTTATTTACACGGTTATTATCCGTTTTGACACGATTGAAAACCTCAAAAAATGGATGGAATCTGACGAAAGAAAAAAACTGATTGAAAAAGCTAATCCGCTGTTTCGGAAAAATGATAACTACAAAATCAGATCGGGGCTAGATTTTCTTTTTGAAACCGGAAATGAAACAAAGGTTCCCGTAAGATGGAAACAGTTTTTGGTAACCTGGTCAGCTATTTATCCTTTGTCATTGTTGATTCCACTGGTACTTCTCCCTTTTTTAAGGTTTTTAAAAATCCCTGCAAATCATTATTCCGACGGACTTATGATTTCAGGATGTATTGTTTTTCTAATGGTTTTCGTTGTAATGCCCAATTATACAAAACTGATCAGAAAGTGGCTTTTCAAGTAGTATTCTCTGACATCGATATGACTACAGATCACTGTTTTTTACAGTGATTTTTTCGTTTATCGCAAAAAGAAGAATCTCTATTTATCTTTTATAATTTCTTTGATTTTATCCAACAACAGGTTCTGCCCCGTTCATCAAACACCAATTGATTTTCCATTGAGTTGCCTGTAGTTTTACATCATCAAATTAATACAACAATTAAAACAAGCAATACATATTTTCATTAAAACCATTGGTTTTTCCAATGATTTTTATCTGCGAATGACCGTAACCAAACAACTTATATTTGTTTTCCGCAACCTGTTTGGAACAAAATACATTTTCCTTCAGTTTAAACAACCATGTTGGTTAACCAAACAACTTTTAATTTCAACCAAAAGCAATCCATCACCTATCTCATCATAAAACTCAACGAGTGATTTTGCCCATTCACCGAATAAGACCTCAAAAGAGCCTGATTCAGAGCTAGCTTTACAGTAGAAATAAAGGCAGGACTTATTTAGCCTAAAAAATATAATTATGAATACCGAGTCACTTAGTTTTAAATATGAATTAGAGAAAAAAGAGCCATGCACCAATGATGGCGGAACAACCAGAGGCGCTTCTGTAAAAGATTTTCCCGCTTCAGCCGGTATTGCCGGAGTTTCTGTGAGACTGCAGCCGGGAAGTATGAGAGAATTGCACTGGCACGCCAACACTGCAGAATAGGCCTATGTAATTTCCCCAACGGTTTGTGCGACGATCATTTATCCGGACGGAAAAAGCTATACGGATAATTTTGAGCCTGGTAATGTCTGGTATTTCCAAAAGGCTACGGTCCCTCGATTCAGGCGACAGGAACAGAAGAATGTCATTTTATTCTGATTTTTGATAACGCTAATTTTCCGAAAACCATACGTTCAGTGTTACAGATTTTGTTTCGAGCGTACCCCCTGAAATTGTTGCTTAGAATTTAGGATTACCCCTTGAGGGGTGGCAGCATTACCACAAAAGGAAGCTTATTCCTGCTTTTGCGGATGGGATTTTTATCCGGTGCCGCGGTGGCTTCTATCTTAATTAATGTATTGTTAAACCGGACTTTGATTTTACCAGCTGATTTATTGCTAACTTTTAGTAAATTAATTCCAGCTTCATAACCAAAAAAACTAAAATATTATGTTACAAAAAGGCACCGTTGCTCCCGATTTTACATTATTTGCGACGCCCGATCAGAAAATAACTTTATCTGAGTTCAAAGGGAAAAATATCATCTTGGCTTTTTATCCTGCAGACTGGAGTCCCGTTTGCAGCGACCAAATGGCTTTGTACAACGAAACCTTGAAGTTCTTCCATAAATATGATGCAGAACTCTTCGGAATCTCTGTGGATAGCAAATGGTGTCATCTTGCATTTTCACAATCAAGAAATTTACATTTTCCGTTGTTGGCAGACTTTGAGGCGAAAGGAGGAACCGCCAAAAAATACGGCGTTTATGATGACGAAGAAGGAGAATGCAAACGTGCTCTGTTTGTCATCAGCAAGGATGGCATCATCGAATGGAGTTACCTGTCTCCTACCACCATCAATCCTGGTGCTGACGGAATATTAGAAGCTTTGGAAAACCTTAACACAAAATAATTATGTCACTAAAACCATCAGTCAATACAAATGACCACGCCCAAGGTAACGAAAATGCCGACCTTGTAATTGTAGAATATGGCGACTACCAATGCCCGTATTGCGGAGCGGCTTATCCTGTTCTGAAAGAATTAATGAAAGAATTCGGAGGTCAGGTAAAGTTTGTTTTCAGGAACTTTCCGTTGTCGGAAATGCATCAGTATGCAAGACCTGCCGCCATTGCTGCAGAAGCAGCCAATCTTCAAGGAAAGTTTTGGGAAATGCATGATGCGATTTTCGAAAATCAGGGATTTTTGAATGAAAGCTTTCTGATAACACTGGCTGAGAAATTGGACCTGAATATTCCACAGTTTGAGAAAGATTTGCAAAAAGTAGAATTGAAAGAAAAAGTAGATTCGGATTTTGAAAGCGGGGTGATGAGCGGAGTGAACGGAACGCCATCTTTCTTTATCAATGGAAATAAATTCAATGGCGGTGCGGAGGATTTGCTTGAATTGGTAAGAGAAAACGTGAACTGATACCGAATCTGTAGCCTGCTTATCATCTTTCTGTTATTCTAATTTGAATTGATGACCACTTCGTTGGATTTGAGCAAAGCTCTTTTTGTCATTGCGATTGACTGAAAGTCCTACAGATTGCTTTACGTCGTTCACAATGACAAAAAAGCGGGAACGGAAGGCGGAAACAGCTGCCCAAATAAAAAATATTTATCAAAATGCACGAAATTAAACTGGATTAATTTCTGTGAAGTTTAGCTGCCCTACATTTGCTAAAGAAATAAGACAAAACAACTATTAAATAAATTAATCACAAACATTAAAAATTTAAACAAAATGAGTACACTAAAATTAAAAGACGGAACAGAGATTTTTTATAAAGACCAAGGAGAAGGACCGGTACTGATGTTTCACCACGGATGGCCTTTATCTTCAGACGATTGGGATGCGCAGGTCATTTTCTTCCTTCAGAGAGGTTACAGAGTGATTTCTCACGACAGAAGAGGTCACGGAAGATCAAGCCAGAATATTTATAACCATACGATTGAGCAATATGCTTCTGATGCTGCAGAATTGGTTGAATTCCTTGATCTGAAAGATGTAGTTCACATCGGTCACTCCACAGGAGGCGGTGAAGTGATCCGTTACGTTAACAAATATTCCAACGGAAGAGCTAAAAAAGCGGTTCTAATCAGCGCAGTTCCACCGGTAATGGTAAAAAGTGAAAGCAATCCTGACGGTGTTCCGATGGAAGTTTTCGATGGTATCAGAGAGCAGACTTTAAACAACAGAAACCAATTTTATATTGATCTGACTTTCCCTTTCTACGGATATAACAGAGAAGGTGCTAACGTAAAAGAAGGTGTACAAAGAAACTGGTGGCGACAAGGAATGATGGGTGGTATTGTAGCGCATTATGAAGGAATCAAAGCGTTTTCTGAAACTGATTTTACTGAAGATTTGAAAGCTGTGGATATTCCGGTTTTGGTTCTTCACGGGGAAGATGACCAGATTGTTCCAATTGAAAATTCTGCAATAAAATCTGCAAAACTGTTGAAAAACGGAAAATTGATTACTTACCCCGGTTTCCCTCACGGAATGCCAACCACTGAGCACGAAACGATTAATAAAGATCTTTTAGCGTTTATTGAAGGTTAATCAGAAATATATAGAAAGTAAAAGTGAATCAGTCGATTCACTTTTTTTATTGACTTGTAAGACAAAAAAGTTAGTCTGCAAGAAATCCTCTGAAAAATATGAACGTTGTAATTCTTTATTCCCGACAGTGCAGGATAATTTTCAGTTCAGGTTATCTTAGATTGCCCCTGTTTAATAATGTATTGATCATGAGATTCGTCAATTTCAAAATAATAATTCTGGCCTTTGCCGCTTTACACATCGGAATACTTTTAATTTCTGCCCAGGAAAAAATCAGCTTATGGCCGAAAGGTCAGATGCCGAATTCTAAAGGCCTATCATTAAAGACGGAAGAAAAAGACGGAAGAATTGTACAGATCCAAGAACCTGAACTTTTTGCCTTTCTGCCGCCTAAAGAAGAGAGAAAACCCATGACGGTAATTGTGATTCCCGGCGGAGGCTACTATAAACTGACTTATGATCTGGGCGGTTATCAGATTGCCAAGTGGTTAAACACATTAGGCATATCGGCTTTTGTGCTGAATTACAGGCTTCCTATTTCCCCTGACGTCATACAGCGGGAAATTGCGCCGTTGCAGGACATACAGGCTGCCATAAAATACATCCGCAAAAATGCCTCGTTGTACGGAATTTCTCCGGGACAGATCGGGGTGATCGGCACTTCTGCAGGAGGGCACCTTGCAGCGTCAGTAAGCAATATTAAAACCGATTACACAGGATCAGACAGCGATCCGGCCTCCGTTTCCACCATTCCCAATTTTGCAATCTTAGTTTCTCCGGTTATCGATTTGGGAGAATTTGCACACGCCGGAAGCCGCAACAGCCTATTAGGTGAAAATGCACCTCAGGAAAAAATCAGCGAATATTCCATGCAGAACAGGGTCACGGAAAAAACACCGCCCACCCTGCTGCTTCATGCCCAGGACGACAGAACCGTTCCCGTCATGAACAGTATCCTGTATTACCAGGCCATGACAAAACATAAGGTAAAAGGTGCCCTGTTTATCTTCCCGGAAGGGAGCCATAAAATAGGAATTACCAATAAATCTGAGCTCACCGATAAGTGGAAGATGCTGTGTTCCGATTGGCTGAAAACGCTTTTTCCGGAGAAATAAACCGCAACCGACAGTGCAGGATAATCATTTGTTATATTTATTCTAGATTGCAGATGTAGAAACATTAAACATTTACTTTGACCCCTTATGAAAAAATATATTCCCATTCTGTTTTTTTTAGTGCTGTCGGTCGCAGTTTCCGCCCAGTATAAGCCCTGGACTTCAGCAAAACAGCCTCTAAAGGAAATAAAAGCTCTTAAAAAGCAGATCACAAAGCCCGTATTCAGAAAAGCGGATTATCTGATCACAGATTTCGGAGCCGTTGGAGACGGAAAAACAAAAAATACCGAAGCCTTTAAGAAAGCCATTGAAAAATGCAATGCTGAAGGCGGAGGAAGGGTTGTCGTCCCAAACGGAGTTTTCCTGACCGGTGCCATCTATTTAAAATCAAATGTCAATCTCCATTTAAGTGACGGCTCTACGATTTTGTTCAGTCAGGACAGCAACGACTACCCGATCGTTTTCACCCGTTGGGAAGGAATGGAATGTATGAATTATTCATCCCTGATTTATGCCTACGAAGAAGAAAACATCGCCGTTACCGGAAAAGGGACTTTAGACGGAAATTCAGACAAGGACCACTGGTGGTTCTGGTGCGGTGCTACAAAATATGGCTATAACGAATCCCGTCCGGGAAGACAAAATCCGGCCCGTGCAAAGCTTCACGAATATATGGCCCAGAGAAAACCTGCGAGAGAAAGAATTTTTGGGGACGGATGGTATTTAAGGCCGAATTTCGTTCAGCCTTACAAATCGAAAAACTTCTATATGGCGGATGTTCTGGTGAAAAATTCTCCGATGTGGAACCTAAATCCTGTTTTGTGTGAAAATGTTTTGATAGAAAGAGTAAAAGTCATCAGCCACGGACCGAACAATGACGGCTTTGATCCTGAAGCCTGCAAAAATGTCTGGATTAAAGATTCCTATTTTGACACCGGGGACGACTGTATCGCCATCAAATCCGGAAGAGACGAAGACGGAAGAGACATCGGCAGACCTGCTGAAAACCACATCATCGAAAACTGCGAAATGAAAGACGGTCACGGCGGGGTTGTTATCGGAAGCGAAATTGCAGGCGGTGCCAAAAACATCTATGCGATTGGAAACATCATGGACAGCAAAAATCTTGACCGGGCTTTAAGAATCAAAACCAGCTCAAGCCGTGGCGGAATCATCGAAAATGTATTTTTCTATAAAACAAAAGTGGGTGCTTACAAGGAGGCTGCTGTCCGTTTCAATATGCATTATGAAAAGCCGGGAAACCACATTCCGACCATCCGGAACATCTGGGTTGAGAATTTAACGGTTGACAAAGGCGGAAAATATGCCGTGTTCTCTGATGCGTACGAATCTTCGCCGGTAATGGATTTCACTATGATAAATGCCAAAATGGTTGGTGTTGAGGTTCCTTATAAAGTGGACTATCTGAAAAACGTGACCTTAAAAAATGTAACGGTTAACGGACAGCCTCTCACCGAGCTAAAACCATAAGATGCGAAGGACAACCTTATTTGCCGGATTGGTTCTTCTATCGGCTTTTTCATCTGTTTCTTCCCAGTCAAAGCACTGGCAAAACGAGGAGCGGGAGCTGCATTATAAAGAAGATAAAGGCGACTTTTTGCTGGTTAACGGAAAGTACCGTTTCAACCGGGCGTTGTACGGAGATAACCGTGCTTCGAGAGTGGAAGCCGGAGATTTACCGGAATTTGCCCTTTACCTTCCGGGAATGGGCGGCAATCTTCAGTTTGTCATCCAGAAAGGAAATTTAATAAAGAAATTAATTAACGCTGATAAAATTGAAACCCGTTATCGTCCCGGCACAATGCTGTATGATATCAAAGACCCCATTCTTGGAAACGGGAGTATCAAACTAACCGTCCTGGCTCAAGCTAAAGAAGAAGGGCTGGTGGTAAGAATGGAAACCGCCAATGTAGATCCGTCAACAAAAATCTACGCTGTGTACGGCGGTGCAAGCGGAACGACGTTCAGCAGAAACGGCGACATCGGCGCAGACCCGGAATCCGGATTTTATCTGTTGACTGAATACTGTCTGAACAACCGATTTCAGCTGAATAAAAACAAATTTCAGCTCCGTTATTTAAACAAGAAAAAAGAGACGCAAACCGTCAGCGGAAATTTTTCAAACGTTACTTCCTTACAGCAAACCGATGCCCAAACCTTAGAAAAACTGTCTGAGTTTACTCAAAACAAAACAGACAGGTCTCCTATTATCTATGCTTCTTATTCTTCGCAGAAACAACCGATTTTCATTCAGGTTGCAAAGGGAACATCCCCCAAAAACTATTCGGATGAAGAGTTGAAAAACATATTTGAAGCAGCTGAACAATCAAGATTACATTTAACAAATCGAATTCAGTTGAAAACGCCGGATGCAGATTTAAATAATTTCGGAGCCAATCTGGCGGTTGCTGCAGACGGAATCTGGGAAAGCCCCACCTTTCTTCACGGTGCCGTTGCATGGCGGATGCGACTGAACGCCTGGCGTGGCGCTTACACTGCCGATGCTTTGAGCTGGCACGACCGGGCGAAAGAGCATTTTGAAAGCTATGCCCACTCACAGGTTTTGAAACCCGATTTTGCACCTGTCGAAATGGATACGATGCGGCACCTTGCCCGTCACGAAGAAAAAATGGGAACTTCCGTCTTTTCAAGCGGATACATTTCCAGAAACCCGAATGACAACACCAAACCGCATCATTACGATATGAACCTGGTGTTTTTTGACCAGCTGTTTTCACATTTCAATTATACCGGAGATAAAGAATTCCTGAAGAAAATGTGGCCGACAATGGTCCGCCATATGGATTGGGAAAAACGGAATTTCAAACGTGGCGATCTGTATGATGCCTATGCTGCAATTTGGGCGAGCGATGCGCTGCAGTATTCGGGCGGAAAAGTAACGCATACCTCGGCGTATAATTACCGGGCCAACCGCGAAATGGCGAAGCTGGCGAAAATCACTGGTGAAAATCCGCAGCCTTACGAACAGGAAGCCGATGCGATTTTAAGGGCCATGAAAAACGAGCTTTGGATTAAAAACAAAGGGTATTTTGCTGAGTATAAAGATGCTTTAGGCAACCGGATGGTTCACGACAAACCGGGAATATGGTCGGTTTACCACGTTTCGGATGCGTTTATACTGAATGAATTTGAGGATTATCAGAACATACAATACATTAATAATCACACGCCGAAAATTCCAATTACGGTAAAAGGGGCAGACAACAAAGATTATTTTACTTTGGCGACGACCAACTGGCAACCTTACGACTGGTCGATTAACAACGTGGCGCTGGCGGAAAATTTACAGACCGCGCTGGCGTATTGGCAGGCCGGAAGAAACGAAGAGGCCTACCAACTTTGGAAAGGAAATCTTGTGGAATCGATGTATTACGGCATCAGTCCGGGAAATTTTGAGCAGCTGTCTCACTACGATGCCTTCCGTGGCGAGTTGTACCGGGATTTCGCCGATCCGATTGGCGTGGCTTCCAGAACTTTGACCGAAGGACTTTTCGGGGTTTGTCCTAATTTACTGGAGAATAAAATCAGTATCAAACCCGGTTTCCCGAAAGACTGGAATTCTGCCGGGCTGAAACTTCCGGATTGGGAGTATCAGTTTAAAAGAACTCCGAAAAAAACTGAATATATTTTCAATTCAAAATATCAGAACTCTGTTTCTTTGGAAATGCAGATTCCTGTTAATAAATCCAGGGTTACATCGGTAAAAGTAAACGGTAAAAAAGCAGGCTGGAAGATCAAACCGAATTCCCTTCTTCAACCGGTTATCCAGTTTGAAACACCGAAAGGAAAGGATTTTACAATTGAAATCCATGATTCCGGGGAGGATATAAAAAATGAGCAAACCGATTACATCGCTTATATTTCTGAAAATCTTCAATTGAATTTTGATTCAAAAAAGAAAATTAAAGCTGTTCTCGACCCACAGGAATTAATTAAAATCCAAAATGGAAATCAATTTGAGCTGATTCAAGAAGAAAGAAAAGGCACTTTTTTCGTGCAGGTCGAACAAAACGGAACAGCCTGGTGGCAGCCGGTGAATGTAGACATCCGCTTTCCTTTGGAAGCAAAATGGGTGGACAAAAAACTTCAGGTTCAGTCTAAATTATCCAGTTCGATTAGTGGAAAACTATCTGTTAATGGTTTAAAAAAAACCTTCAGCATTCAGAAAAATCAAAATTCACTGATTGAACTTCCGACACCTTATCTGAGTAAAGGAACCAATTCTATCGAGCTTGATTACAACGGAATTAAACAATATATTGAAATTACGGATTGGGAAATTGAAAACCAAGGTCCGTTCAACAATATTTCATTGGCCTCAAAGTATAATGAAAAAGTAACGGAGATCTTCAATCAAAAATACCTTTCACCAAGATTAAATGTGCCTACCCTGCAGCTTCCGTGGCAGGGAATCGGAAACTGGTGTTATCCGTTGATTACCGCCCAGATCGACGACAGCGGACTAATGAATAAGATAAGAAATAATAAAGCTGACTTCCTTGGAATTCCATTTTTAATTGACAGAGCCGATAAGAATATTGCCTTCGTCAGTCAATGGGATAATTATCCTGAATGCATTGAATTTCCATTGAATGGTAGAGGAAAGAAAATCTATTTCCTGATGGCAGGTTCTACGAATCCGATGCAGTCTCAGATCGTAAATGGTATAATTACCGTTCAATATACTGATGGCTCAACCTCTGAACTGGAACTGAAAAACCCCACCAATTGGTGGCCGGTTGAGCAGGATTTACTGGATGATAATTTTGCTTTTGAAATTCCGGATGATAAAATTCCGTACAGAGTAAAACTGAAAACCGGAGAATTGTATAAAGGCGGAACTTTGGGTAAATATTCGAGTATCAAAGGATTTACAGGCCGTCAGGTAGATGGCGGAGCGGCAACGATTCTGGATCTGCCGACTAATCCGGAAAAAGAATTAAAATCGATAAAATTAACAGCCGTGAGCAATGATGTGGTGATCGGACTGATGAGTGCGACTGTTTTGAGATAAATATAATGAGGAGCGGCTTCGACACGCTCAGTCTGACAGCGCAAAACGAAACGTATAGTACAGAGTTGTCAGGCTGAGCCCAATAAATAAGTAAAGACATCAATAGAGTCGGGCTTCAGCCCGTCTGACAAAATTAAAATCCATGGCATTGGCCAAACTTAATGGGAAGTTTAGAAAAATGATTTAATCAATTTACAATGAATAAAATAGCTATATACTTAAGCCTTTTCTGCGTCGGATTCTCCTCGCTGAATGCCCAGAAAATCGACCGTCAAAAAGTCGTTCAGCGTCATAATATAGTCAATACCAAAGCGGATACTTTGTCCACTTTAACCGTTGGCAACGGTAAATTTGCTTATACGGTGGACATTACCGGAATGCAGTCGTTTCCCGAATACTATAAAAACGGGGTTTCACTGGGAACCCAGTCGGAATGGGGCTGGAACAGCTTTCCGAATACGGAGAATTTTAGATTTGAAGAAACTTTAAAACCTTACGACTTCAATCGTGACGGAAGAAAGGCTCTGTACAGCGTGCAAATCAAAGAGCCGGAACGCAGTAAAAAAGCCGTTGAGTATTTCAGGGTGAATCAACATCGTCTGCAATTGGGAAATATTGGAATTGAACTGATTAAAAAAGACGGTAAGAAAGCACAGGTTTCAGATTTACAGAACATCAATCAGACAATCGATTTGTGGACCGGAATTATTACAAGTGAATTTTCCCTGGAAGGAATTCCGGTAAAAGTCCGGACGGCTTCTTTCCAACATTCAGATCAAATCGGAGTTAAAATTGAGTCGGATTTAATTAAAGAGAAAAGACTGAAGATTTTCACCCGATATCCTTATCCGAGCGGGCAGTTTCTGGATGAAGCCGCTTTTTACGGAAACGCGGATCAGCACTCCACAAAAATCATTTCATCGAACTCAACGCAGGGATTGATTGAGCACAAATTGCAGACGGCGGATTATTTTACGCAACTGTATTTTACCGATGGAAAATTAAGTGAGGCCGGGAAACATTATTTTGTGTACGAGCCTTCTCCAAAGAACAAAACGGCTGAATTGACGGTTGGGTTTTCAGAAAAAAATCAGAAGACTTTAAAAACTGTATTTGCCGATGCCGAGAAAGAAAGCATTTCGGGCTGGAAAAACTTCTGGGAAAGCGGGGCGGCCGTAGATTTTGAAGGAAGCACGGATAAAAGAGCCACCGAATTGGAAAGAAGAATCGTATTGTCAGAATATTTAACGAAAGTTCAGTGCGGAGGAAGCAGTCCACCCCAGGAAACGGGCTTGACTTTCAACAGCTGGTACGGGAAACCGCATACGGAAATGCATTGGTGGCACGGCGTTCATTTTGCGTTGTGGGGAAGACCGGAAATCATGGAAAAGCAGCTGGATTATTATTTCAGATCATTTGATAAAGCAAAAAAATTAGCGGAAAGACAAGGTTATAAAGGTGTCCGCTGGATTAAAATGTCAGACAATGAAGGAAACGAAAGTCCGTCTTCGGTGGCAGCCTTTCTGATTTGGGAACAACCGCATTTGATTTATATGACTGAGCTTCTATACCGTCATAATAAGGATAAAAAAGTATTGGAAAAATATAAAGATTTAGTCTTCGCGACAGCAGAATTTATGGCCGATTTCGCAACTTATGATAAAGAAAAAAACCGTTATAATCTTGGAAAAGGCGTAATTCCTGCCCAGGAAGTTTTCCCGGCTAAAGATACTTTTAACCCAACGTATGAAGTGGCGTATTGGGATTGGGCACTGAAAGTAGCGCAGCAATGGAAAGAAAGACTGGGCGAACAGAGAGATAAAAAATGGGATGAGGTCATCAGCAAACTGGCTCCGCTTCCGGTTCAGGACGGTGTTTATCTATCGACGGAATCGGCAAAAGATTCTTTTACATTTCCAAAATGGATGACCGACCACCCTGCCGTTCTCGGAGCATTGGGAATGGTTCCGGAATCACCGAAACTGGATAAAAAAACGATGAAAAATACCCTCGACATTGTTTGGGAACGATGGAACTGGGGGCATACCTGGGGCTGGGATTTTCCGATGACTGCGATGACTGCTGCACGATTAAATCTTCCGGATAAAGCCCTGGATGCTTTGTTTATGGATGTTCAGACCAATACTTATCTTAAAAACGGGCACAATTACCAGGACGGAAGATTGCGGATTTATCTTCCGGGAAATGGCGGCGTTCTGACCACGGTTGCCATGATGCTGGAAGGCTGGGATTCTTCCACCGGACCGTTTCCCGGTTTTCCGAAAGACGGAACCTGGAAGATCAAAGCGGAAGGCTTTAAAAAAATGCCGTAATAATTTTATATTCTTATTCATATACTGTAAGTCTGCCCTTCAAGGGGCAGGCTTTTTAGGTTCTAAGTTTAAGGTTTAAAATTATAGCGGAAATGGATTCCAGTTCGGTTTACGTTATCAAACCGGTGATATTAAAATTTTAAACCTGTAAAAATATACCCGTATAATATTTTGGAAATCATATATTTAAAATAAATTATTTCATTAAACAGGATGATGATCAGTTATTGTAAATTTTTGTAACTTGTCTTCTGTCGCAAATCAATTTTTCTCAATTGAATTTTTTGTTAAACTAAATAATTTCGCTTAGGAAAGCTATGGCAGAAACTTTTGAAATACATATCAACGAAAACTCCAGAGTCCCCAAATACAAACAGATCGTCGATTCCATTCTTGATGGCATTGACGGCGGGGAAATTAAAATCGGTGAAAAGATTCCTTCGATCAACGAGCTCAGTGAATCCTGTTTCCTTTCCCGGGATACGGTGGAAAAAGCCTATAAAGAACTCAGAAGAAGGCAGATTATCGAATCTGTAAAAGGGAAAGGGTATTATATTTCTCGCATCAATAAGAATGATACAATTAATATTTTCTTCCTGATTAATAAGCCAAGCACTTACAAAATGATGATTTATGATTATTTTGTGAATGCAGTCGGCACTAAGGGAAATGTGGAAATGTATATTTACCACTGTGACGAAACGCTTTTCATCAATGCTCTGGAAAAGAACATGGGCGGATTTGATTATTATGTCATCATGCCGCATTTCCGTGATGAGCACTCCAAGCATACCAGCTCCACCGAAAAGGTGATCGACATCATTGAAAAGATCCCGAAGAATAAATTACTGATGCTTGATAATACCAAACCGAATATTTCAGGAGAATACGGCTCTATTTTCCAGGATTTTGAACATGACATCTATAATGCCCTGAAGGAAGGACTGGATAAAATTAAGAAGTATGAAAAAATAATCCTGGTTTATCCCGACAAGGATATCCATCCCTACCCTTTCCGGATTGCCCGTGGTTTCGAAAAATTCTGCAAGGATTTCAAGCTGGATTATGAAATCCTGGATGAAATCTATCCCGATATGGAATTGCAGGACAAAGATATTTTCATCACCATCCGTGAAAGGGACCTGGTCAACCTGGTAAAGCAGATCCGGCAGAAGGATCTTGAACTGGGAAAAGAGATCGGCATTATTTCCTACAATGAAACGCCGCTGAAAGAACTGCTGGGAATCACCGTGATCACTACAGATTTCAAAGCCATGGGTGAATCTGCCGCTTACATGATTTTAAAGAATAAAAAAGAATCGGTGAATAACGTATTTAAGTTTATCCAGCGTGATTCCCTATAACCTGCAGAATAATTTTATAATAAAATGCAATCGATTGCACAAGCAGGTACGTAAAGAAATTAATAAAAAATACTCTTTTAACATGACAAAGAAAATAATTTTTGCGCTCATTTTCATGACCTTTACTGCTGTTTCAGCGCAGAAAAAAGGCGATACGGAGATGGTAGCCGAAGCTTCTGAAAAACTCAGACTGGCCATGATAAGCGGTGAACCGTCAGCATTGGAATCCCTGATTTTACCTGAACTTACGTACGGGCATTCGGGAGGCCATATTGATGATGCAAAAGAATTTGTTGAGAAGCTGGCCAGTAAAAAATCAGATTTTGTAACGATTGACATCACCAGTCAAAATGTACAGATCGTGGGGAATACAGCGATTGTCCGCCATCATTTTTATGCAACAACTGCCGATCAGGGAAAAGCTCCGGGGGAGGTAACCCTGGATATCCTGCTGGTATGGGCGAAAGTGAAAAACAACTGGAAATTGCTGGCCAGGCAGGCCATAAAAGCGGAGAAGAAAAAGTAACAGGAAAGCCGGAAGTATTATATGTTTTATTTATAAACTTCCGGCTTTTCACTAAATTATTTTACCCTGAAATCCTGCAGCTGTTCCGGCCTTTCACAGCATACCTGTTCCATGACCTGTCTGAACTGCATCTTGAGCATCTCAATAATGTGGTCGCCACCCTGGTCTCCCAATGCCCCGACGGCATACATAAACGTTCTTCCCATAAAGGTAAATTCCGCACCGCAGCTCAATGCACGGGCTACGTCCGGGCCGGTTCTCACGCCGCTGTCCATCATGATTTTAATCTGGTCTTTATATTTTTCACTGATCTCTTTTACCACAGCAATCGTAGATTCCCCGGCATCCAGCTGCCTTCCGCCATGGTTGGAGATAATCATTCCGTCGAAACCCAAACGTACCGCTTCTTCTGCATCTTCATCGGAAGCCACTCCTTTGATGACCAGTTTTCCTTTCCACCGGTCACGGATGGATTTGATCCTGTCGGAATTTAACCGGCCTGAAAAAGTGGAGTTCATGAACTGTCCCAATTGTTTTACGTTCATGTTTTTATCCATGTATTTTTCCATGGTCTTAAAGCCCGGCACTCCATGTTTCAGCATTTCCAGACACCATTGTGGTTTTACCAACGCCTGGGAAACATTTCTGAAATTCAGCTGTGGCGGCATGGCCAGCCCGTTCCTGATCTCTTTGGCCCTGTATCCGAAGGTCGGAACATCGGCCAAAACAACCAGAACGTCATATCCGGAAGCTTCACAACGGTCGAGAATATCGTTACGCAGCCATTCTTCCCTGGGATGATACAGCTGATACCAGGCCTTTCCTTCCGTTAGTTCAGCAATCCTTTCAAGACTGCTTGTGGTAACTGTGCTCAGAATAAAAGGGATATTGTGCTTAAACGCTGCCTTTGCCAGGATCTCCGGGGCATTCGGCCACATCAGCCCCTGTAAGCCCACCGGAGAAATCCCGAACGGCGCAGAATACGTTACCCCAAACAATTCGGTTTCCATATCGGCTTCTGCAAAATTGTTATTCAGGTAACGCGGGCGGAGCTGTACCTCTCTTAGTTCGTCAGTATTCCGGTCGCGGTTTATATTTTCATTACAGCCCCCATCCAGGTACTCAAAAGCAAAACGGGGCATTCTTTTTTTGGCCCTTGCAATCAGCAGTTCCAGGGAAGCGTAACGGGTATCAAATGGAAATGCCATGATTTATACATTTAGGATTAACGGTTGAAGCAGTTTCATCTGGTAATGCTGCTGTAAAAAAGTTTCATCAGTTTTTTTGTTGGAAATCACCATGGAGGCGCCCAGTGCAGAACCTAACGGCGAATGGGTAGACATCACCTGGTAATGCTGGAAATGGTGCGACATCAGTTTCATGAATACATCATTGTCCGTAAATCCGCCATCAATGTAAATATTCTGAATGTCTGAATTTCCGATAGCGTTTGTAATGGTGTGGATCTGTAAATCCATCAGCTCAATCATCAGCTGATGGTAGGCTTCCTCGAAAGTAGCGAATGAATCTAAATCGGTTTCGCTGATCATTTTTCTTTTCAGGACAATCCCCTCAAAACGGAAATAAACTGCCTGATGCTTTATCAGACGCAGATACAGATCCTGGTCGAACTTTACTTCCCGGTGAAAGCCATATTCTTTTCCGTAATGGGCGCATAATTTTTCTACCTGGATCTTATATTCATTGCCCATGAAGAAACGGGATGCCTTTACGCGTTTCCCATCGATTCTCATATAGTTCAGGCAATTGTTCTGAATGTCTTTATCGGTTAAGCTTTCGTCATTAAAAGGATTGAGCGAAATACTCCAGGTTCCGGTTGAAAGCAGTAAAAACGGTTCTTTCTTACTTAAGATATAAGGTAAAAGAGCTGAAGAACTGTCGTGGATGCCGACACCGATTTTAATTTTCTTGTTTCTGTAAGACGTATTGATGCTTGCAGAAGTCGGAACGATGGGCGGCAGCAGGGCATCGATCTCCTCTTCATAGACCCAATCGTGATAATCTGCTTTATCATAGTCCCATAAATTGGTATGGCAGCCGATGGAAGTGAATTCCGAAACACAGATCCCGGTAAACAAATAGGATAAGTACTGCGGCAGATGAAGACTGTAGCGGATTTTTCCGAAAACTTCCGGATGTTTGTATTTCAGCCAGAACAGCTGCAATCCGGAGTTCAGCATCCCGGCCTGCGGAGAAGCTGTTTCGCGGGCGATTTTCAGCCTGCTCCCGTGTTTTTCATAAAATAAGTCCAGAATTTCTTCATCCATCACTTTGGTGTAATTGTACAAAGGCGTAAGAACATTCCCTTTCTGGTCCAGATGGACGAAACTGGCTCCGTAAGTGGAGAAGTTAATGGCTTTTACCTCATAATTTTCATCGTCGAGCACGGCATTGAAATTTTTTTTAATCCAGTTTCGGAGCGCAACCAGATCTTCAGTAGGAAAACCGTCTTCATCGGTTGTAAGCGGCAATTCGGTATACTCCCGAACAACTTCTTTGTAATTCTTATCAAACAGAAAGAATTTTTTATTGGTTTTCCCGATATCGAATACGATGGTTACCTTTTTTTTCTTGGACATTCCTGAGATGAATTAAATTTATAATTGAATGGTATGGGCCTGTTTACATTAAGATGCTGTGATGTTTATCAAAATGTAACCGGCCTTTAGTTTTTTTGATGATAAAATCCTGTTCTCGGTTGCACACCATTAAGGCGTGTCTGGATATCGGAACCGTAAAGAAATCCACTTATTCTCTGGCACTGCTGCCCTGGATCCCGACTGTCCAAACACGTTCAACCTTAATGATAAAGATAAGGATACATATAATTAAAAACTTTCGATTGCACTTGAAAGCTTAAATTATCAAATTAAAGCAGGCTTATAATCCTGTTGCTTTTGCATTCAACCCTCTTTCGGAGATTAAGTTTTCTCTTACTTTAAGATTTCTGTAGGCTGCGATAGGATCCAGTGCGGCACCGGTCTGCTGTCTCGCTGCCTTTAACAGGGGACGAACATCCGTTCTGTATGCATTCTGCAAAATTTCCTGTGCACGGACCACGTCGTTATTCAGCTGTGCGTCTTTCAGTGCTTTCTGGTCTACCAGAAGTGCCTGTGCGTAAGCAATTAAGATGGCTTCTAAAGACTGAATTAAATCTTCCAAAGGGTCTTTGATGTTATGGCTGGCGTCAATCATCCACGCCGGATAAGGGTTCTGCGGATTGTTTTCCATTCCATAGACCAATTCGTTAAAGATTAAAAACAAGGCATAAGGTTTTATGGAACCTACCGTAAGATCATCGTCCCCATATTTGCTGTCGTTGAAATGGAATCCGCCGAGTTTCCCCTTATACATCAGGGTGGCTACGATCTGCTCGATGTTTGAATTCGGCAGGTGATGCCCAAGGTCCACCAAGGTATAAGCCCTGTCTCCGCAGGCATTGGCCAGCATAAAGGAAGTCCCCCAATCCTGAATCGTTGTTGAGTAGAAATTCGGTTCGTACGGTTTATATTCGATGAATAATTTCCAGTCTTCCGGCATTCCGGCATAGATTTCCTTTAAACTTTGTTCCGTTTTTGACAAAGCGGTCTGGAAATTCAGCTGTCCGGGGAAACTTGCTCCGTCTGCCAGCCAGACCGTCAGGCTTTTTGATCCCAGTTCCTTTCCGATTCTGATGACTTCTTTGTTATGCTCAACGGCATAGGCTCTTGCACCTTCGCTTGCCGAATTTAAAGAACCGAATTGATAAGACTGCTGTGCTCCGGGCTGATCCTGAAACGTATTGGAATTCATTGCGTCGAAAACCAATCCGTGAGAAGCGGCTTTTTCTTTAATTGCTTTCACATCACCTGGAATATCCCAGGGAATATGAAGAGAAATGGCACCTGCAGAATGCGTCAGGGCATGAATAAGGCCTACATCATCGAGCTTCTGTTCCAACGTCGACGGTTCCCCGCCGTAAGAAAATCTTCCGAAACGGGTACCCCCCGCACCTAAAGCCCAGCTCGGAACCGCTACCTGAAAATCAGAGATTTTATTGACGATTTCGGAAACATCGGCTCCTGATTTTGTTAGTTTATTCGATAAAAAATCAAAGTCTGAATTGAAATGTTCAACTTCGTTTCTGTTATATTGTTCAAGGGTATCTTTTTCTATGATCATGATTTGATTTTACTGATTTAGCACAGGAGTCGTCCCGCTTATCTTGGGAATGCATTGGCCATTCCGCCGTCTACATTGATGATATTTCCCGTACTTTTATCCAAGATGGCTACACAGGCAAATACACCGTTAGCAATGTCTTCAGGAAGAATAATTTCGTTCAACAAATTTCTTTTGGCGTAAAAAGCCGGCAATTCTTCTACGGAAATCCCGTTGGCTTTGGCACGGCCTTCCGCCCATTCGCCTTCCCAGATCTTGCTTCCCACAATCACTCCGTCCGGGTTTACTACATTCACACGGATTTTATTGGAAGCCAGTTCTGCAGCCAGCAGCCGGGTCATGTGTTGCTGCGCTGCTTTTGCGGTTCCATAAGCGACGTTGTTCGGTCCTGCAACCAATCCGTTTTTGCTGGCAATGTTTACGATATCGCCACCCAGATTCTGTTTTTTCATAATTTCCGTTCCAATTTTGGACATCAGGAACTGCCCCTTTACCAGCACATCTTCCAGTAAGTCCCAATCCTGTAAAGTAGTATCTTCCAACGATTTGGAAATAGCCAATCCTGCAGAATGCACAATGATGTCTATTCCACCGAAAGCCAGCACCGCTTCTTTAAACGCTTTTTCGATGGCTTCGTCACTGGTAACATCACACTGAACGGCAATTGCCTGGTCTTTATTGTATTTCATGGCTGCAGATTCCACCGCTTGGGTACTAAGGTCGGTATATACGACGACAGCGCCTTCGGCAATCATCTTCTCGGCAATCGCCTGCCCGATTCCGCCTCCGGCGCCCGTAACGATGGCAATCTTTCTGGAGAGCGGCTTTTCTTTCGGCATTCTCTGAAGTTTGGCTTCTTCCAATAACCAATATTCGATGTCGAATGCTTCCTGTCTCGGTAACGAGGTGTATTCGGAAATGGCTTCTGCCCCAAGCATGACGTTGATGGCATTTACATAAAATTCGCTGGCAACACGCGTAGTCTGTTTATCTTTTGAGAAACTGAACATCCCCACTCCCGGATAAATAATGATCACCGGATTTGGGTCCCGCATGGCGGGGCTGTCTGGATGCCTGCAAGTCTCGTAATAGTCTTTATATTCCTTTCTATATTGTTCGAAAAGAGGATTTAGTTTATCTAAAACCGCTTTAGAATCGCTTAAATTTTCATTTTTATCTAAAGTAAGCACCAGCGGCTGAATTTTAGTTCGTAAAAAATGATCCGGACATGACGTTCCAAGCGGTGCCAGCCTTTCCAAATCATGGCTGTTGATAAATTGCAGAACGGCCTCGCTGTCGGTAAAGTGCCCTACCATTCTGCTTTCCGAAGAAGCCAGGCCTCTCAATACAGGCATGATCTGCGCAGCTTTGCTTCTGCGTTCTTCCGCAGAAAGGGACTCTATCTTCTGTCCGCCGAAAACCTCTCCTTTTTCCTCTATTTTCCGGGCGATATATTCGGAAGCCGTTTCAATCACTTCCAGGCTGTTCAGATAGCATTCATAAGAAGTTTCGCCCCAGGTAAAAAGCCCATGGCTTCCCAGCACGATTCCTCTGATTCCGGGATTGTCTGCCAGACATTTCTCCAGCTGTAAGCCTAAATCGAAACCGGGTCTCTGCCACGGTACCCAGCCCATCGTATCGCCCCAGATTTCTCTGGTAACGGCTTCGCTGTCTTTTGCTGCCGCCACGGCAATCAGGGCATCAGGGTGAAGGTGGTCGATATGTTTAAAGGGAAGAAGGCCGTGAAGCGGCGTATCAATGGAAGGTGCTTTGCTGTCGAGGTCATAAATGCAATGATTGAACAGGCCCACCATGCGATCCTCATCTTCCAGTCCTCCGTATACATTTTTAAGATTCCTCAACCTTTCGGTGTACAGGCCTGCAATTCCTTTTCTCGTCAGGGTTCCGATGTCTCCTCCCGAGCCTTTTACCCACATCACCTCAACGTCTTGATTGGTAAGCGGATCTTTTTCGATGGTCTTGCAGCTGGTATTGCCACCTCCGTAGTTGGTGATTCGGAGATCTGCGCCCAGGATGTTGGACCGGTACAGGAATAAAGCAACCTGATCGTCACCCAAAGCGGCTGCCTTTTTTTCATCCCATAAATAATTTACATATCTGAATGTCTTTACTTTTTCCATTGTCGGTTTTCTGTTTCTAAATTTTTACCCAAAATTAGACTGTTCTGATTTCTGCGGCATCCCGTACTATACTGCCGGATGCTTCATTTAAAGATAAATTAATGTTGCTCTGGTATTTCATTCATCTTACATCAGATGATAACAGCCTGATCAGTGGGGGTATCATGAATATTCTGTGATCTGATGTGTTTAAATTTAATATCCGGGCAATTGCGTCAGGTTAGGATTATCGATCATCGGATGGCCTGCGGAAGCTGCGGCAAAAGGAAGCAGTTCCGTTTTGTTTGGCTTAAAGCCGAAAAACAGCCCGTCGCTATCCGATTCGATCCAGCTTGGGTAAGTTCCGTTGTTTTCAGCATACCCGAATGGCTTGGAATACATGCTGCTTCCCATTTGCAAGGTATTAAAGCCGGCCTTGAATCCGACCGCTTTCCTTGCGTTACCGTTAAACGTGCTTGTATAAGCCTGGAACATCTGGGTAGGATACCATTTGTCTTCGGCCTGGTAAGCGACACCATGGGCTGTTACGATTGTTGCCAGTGTCGCCTGGTACGCTGCATAGTTTGCCGGATTGGTCGGTACATTCTGGATGGCCGCGATCTCTGCAGGACTGGTAATATCAATATAGGGCAAGGCCAGAAACGGATCACCGTAGACCTGGGCATTCTTATGAAATTTATACAGCCTGTAAGTGGCGATACTGGCGTATTTTCCGATTCTTTTGGTAAGGTCTTTCATATCCTGCCGGGTGGCATTGATTTCAGTGGTCAGACTGTTGGTCCTGATAAGATCTGTACGGAGATTGAATTCGCCTGCAAATTCCCATTTCCTTTCCTGTACGATTGCCTGAAGAAAATCGTTCTGTCCGGCAGGAATAGGCATCGACCCGATACCGGCTCTCGTGCGGACGGCCATCAGCGCGGCATTGGCAGCGGCTGTGGGACCATTATTCAGGTAGTTCTGGGTTTCTGCATACATCAGCAGTACATCAGCATATCTTAAAATCGGAATATTGAGGTTTCTGTCACTGGCTGCCTGAGGTTCGACACACCAGGAAAGCCTGAATTTCCCGGGCATAATGGCAGAGTACGGGGTGCCCACGTCAACCCATGTATCGGAAGCGGCACCGGTATCCAGAAAATAGATGCTGTATGAAGTGCAGGATACATCCCTGCGGGTATCGCTGCTGTTAAAGGAAAGATAATACGAAGGGAGCATAAACTGCTGTGCAGAACGGGAGCCATAGACGCCTCCACGGGATCCAGGATGCGCATACACCTGGAACGCGGAATTGGTATTTTGACCGTAAGAAGCAATATGCCAAAGCATCTCGGAGTTTACCGTTCCATAGTTTCTTCGGCAGAAATTGAACCACAAAGCTTCGAAACCGCTTTTCCCGCCCTGGCTCTGCACCAGGCTTTTGGTCCCGCCATTGATGATGGCTGCACAGGCATTGTCTGCGATCTGATAAAGTTCCTTTACCCGGTTAATATCTCCACGGCGCGATACGATGCCCGGATTTGAGGTATTGAGTTCCCAACGCAGAGAATATCCGGCTGCATATAATGCAATTCTGGCCAAAAGTGCGTTGATGCCTTCTTTTGACAATCTTTCGGTAGTCCCGAAACCGCTTTGTGACAGCGAAGGTACGGTAGCGACAGCTTCCTGCAGGTCACCTACGATCCGGTCATAAATCACATCGCGGGAAGCCCGCTTGGGATAAAACGTATTCGGGTCATTGGGATCCAGGGATTCCAAAGGTTCCCAGACGGCCGGTACGTCTCCGTAGATCCTGATGAGGTTATAATAACAAAAAGCACGGATCGCTTTTACCTCACCCATTAAGGCATCGCGTTTGGCACTGGCCGGCATTCCGGATAATTTGCTGGCTGCGATATTGGTACGTTCGATAACCGCATACATGGCGGAATAAATCCCCGTTACGGTAAACGGCGTATAGGCATCATAATTGTAATTGGCAATATTGTATTTGGAATTGTTCAGGGCTTCATTGGAATGAACCACCGTGTCACCGGCTCCGAGCTGGTAAAACATTTCGGTGGGGATCAGGCCCCTGTAACAGCCCAGGACAAACATCTCCGCCGTCTGAAGATTGTCGAAAACCGTATCGGCATCCGCATTATTATAAGACGGCTGATCCAGAAAATCATCACTACAGGAGTTGGAAGCCAGAACAGCAAGAAAAAGAGAGGAAAATACAGCCGCTTTCCTGATAAACTTTTGTTGATTGAATATATTTTTCATTTCAGATTCAGTTAAAAATTAAAAAGTTAAATTAATACCGAGCACATAGCTTCTTGATCTCGGAAATGTGGAACTGTCGTATCCCGGCGTTACCGCGACACCGCTGGCAGCTGAAACCTCGGGATCATAGCCTGAATATCCTGTAATTGTCGCCAGATTGTTAACCGTGAAATAGATCCTGGCACTGGTGACCATAATGTCTTTCAGATAGTTTTTCGGCAACGAATATCCTAAGGTTAGCTGTGCAATCCGAAGATATGAGCCGTCTTCCACATAATAGGATGAAGGATAGGTAATGGCCTGTGTATTGGTGTTGCTTAAACTCCAGAGTCGGGAATCCTCATCCGGATTGAGCTCTTTTAACCGGACAAGGTTGTTGGTCTGCTGACCGGTATTGGGATCGATCAGATGGTAAAAATTATTCCCGAATTCGGACGGGACATTCTGAAACAGGGAATACGGGCTCAAACTGTGTTTTGTCGCGTTATAGATATCCCCTCCGACGCTGAATTTCATGAAAATAGCCAGATCGAACCCCTTATATGCAAAATTATTGCTGATCCCTCCGATAAAATCGGGTGTCGCATCTCCGATCTTTACCATTTTCCTGGTAAACTGATCTCCTGCCGCATTGTCTGCCGCGAATTTAATGTCACCCGGTTTCGGGGTTCCCGTCGCCGGCTTTACGACGCCGTCTTTCAGGCTCAGTGTTCCGTTTGCATTCTGGATGAAATCATCGGTGGTATAAATTCCCTGGTAAACGTATCCGTACATTTCTCCCAACTGCTCCCCTACCCTTGCATAATAGGTAACTGCACCGGCCCTGTTGCTGCCGACACTGAAGGTTCTGAAATCCTGCCCTTTTTCAAGGGAAAGCACCTTAGACCTGTTATGCCCGACGTTCAGGTCGGTGGTCCATCTGAAGTTGTCCGACCGCAGGTTGATCGTATTCAATGTGAATTCAACACCCCGGTTTCTCATATTTCCGATGTTCTGGTACTGCCTGGCATACCCGGAAGAAACCGGAAGAACCGCCTGAAGCAGCATGCCGCTGACATTGTTGTTGTACCATTCGCCGGTCAGCCTGATCCTGTTGCTGAACAGGGCGATGTCAGCTCCTATATTGGTAGACTTGAGTTCTTCCCACTTTAAATTGGGATTTCCAAGGTTGGTGCTCGTTACATAAGCCGGAGTTCCCGGGGTATTATTGATCGGATAATCCGTAATCGAGTACGTCGTGGTAAACAGATTGTTGCCGATGTCATTATTTCCGGTGATCCCGTATTCAAATCTGAGTTTAAAATCGTTGATGATGTTTTTAATTTTGGAGGCCTGCCAGAAGCTTTCCTGCGATGTTCTCCAGGCAGCAGCTACCGATGGGAACGTTCCCCATTTATTATTTTTCCCGAATTTTGATGAGCCGTCCTGTCTGATGGTGGCCGTCAGAAGATACCGGTCATCATAATTATAGGTTACTCTTCCGAAGTATGACATTAAGCTGGTGCTGCTTCGATCCACGGATTTATCAGAAACGGTTGCCGTACTGATATCATTGAGCCCGAAATTCGGAAAAGGAAACTTAATCAGCGTCAATGCATTGTTTTCCGACTGAGAATAAACGGCTTCCTGACCGATCAGCGCATTCAGCTTATGCTTATCCCTAAAGGTATTGGTATAGGTAACCGTATTCGTGATCTGGTATCCGTAAGATTCATTATTCCCTATTTTCCCGTTAATTCCTGTAGTCGTAGGATCGGTAAGGTAAGCCCTGGAGTTTTCATCAGAAAAAGCCATGGATTTGCTGTTTCTCCAGTTGTACTGGCCTGCCGTTCTGAAGGTGAAGTTTTTTAAAAAATCGATTTCCAGTCCGGCATTGGCTACGAAATTTCTTGACCGTAGATTCGAAGTGGACGCATTGGTTTCAATGAAAGGGTTCTCGGTGTCATATCCTGGTTCCAGCGCAGAAAAATCACCGTAAGTCTGGGTATTATAAAGCTCATCCAGTGTAAAACGCGTTCCTCCTGTAATTGGCTGCAGCAGAATTTTCTTCATTCCGGAGTAAGCGCCGCCGCCATTGAGGGAATTGGAATTGAACATTGAATTGAAATCTACCCTTACGCCTTTATACAGCTGGGAATTGACATTTACCCGGAGAGAGTTTCTTGTTTCACTGAAATTGTCCAGCAAGCCGTTCTGTTTGTTATAATTATAGCTTACAAAAGCCTGGGTTTTATCCGTCCCTACGGAAAAGTTGAAATTGTGGTTTTGTGTTACGCCGGTACCGCCCAGCATCTTCTCCTGCCAGTCCAGCGTCGGGGCGTTGGCATATCGGTTATTGATCCTGCTGTAGACGCCCGTGTAAAAACCCGGTGAGTCCGCAGATAAATTATCATCGAAGATGCTGCTCCATTGCGGTGCGCGTCCCGCAAGCTGGGCCAGTTCATACTGGTATTTTACATAAGAACCTGCATCCGACAGCATGTCCAGCTTTTTGGAAAGCACATCAAATGACATGAAAGAGTTATAATTGACGGTTGTTCTGCCTTTCTTTCCGCTTTTCGTTTTGATGACGATAATCCCGTTGGAACCACGGGCACCGTAGATGGCAATGGCCGAAGCGCCTTTCAATACATCAATACTTTCGATATCATTAGGGTTGATAATATTCAATGCATTGTCAAGCTGGAAACCGTCTACGATATACAACGGCTCTGTTCCCTGGGTGATGGAAGCACCGCCCCGAATCGTTACATTAGCCCCTGCTCCCGGAGCACCGCCAGCCGTTACGATATTTAATCCGGCAGCCCTTCCCTGTAACGCCTGTAAAGCATTCATGGCCGGTGTCGCCGACAATTCTTTTGCTGAAACTGAGGATACCGATCCTGTAAGATCGGATTTCTTCACTTTTCCGTACCCGATCACTACCACTTCCTCGATCTCCTTGGTGTTTACTTTCGCCGTATCACGTGCCGTTTTCTGGCCCCAGAATAAACCTGACGAAAGAAAAAATGCCGGAAATACGATTCGGGTAATATCCTTGTGTTTAATGATTAAAGACATATATTAATTTTAATTTATATTACTTTACTGTAGCCAAAGTACACCGTTACAAAAATTTCGGCATCCTGTCTTATCCTGTATACCGATCTTCATTATTTTCCCTTATTTATTGCATATTGTGGTCTTAAAAACAAAAAAAAGTGATTATGTGACGATATATTGCGGTATAAGCTTTAGAATATAAAAACCGGGATATCAGAATCCAATACCGATTTCTGATACGCTTTCATGTAGTAAAAAAGGCAGCCGAAAAAATCAGTGCCTTTAGGAAGCCTTTCCAGGCTCAGAAACTATATGAATGTGATAAAAACAGCTGGTGACAGTTAAAAAAAATCTAACGTAATGAGTTTCCGTAGCCCACAATCAAAATGGATATAAACATTACGATCATTCCCATAACAATGGTAGAAATTGTTTTTTTGGAAACCCCTTTCCATTCTTTGATGATCACGCCCCAAAGATTGGCAATTAAAATAATAAATGCCATGTGGAGGATCCATGAGCTCGGGCCGTTCCCCATTTTACTCTCTCCCATCCCGTAGAAAAAAAACTGCAGAAACCACATCGTCCCTGCCAAAGCACAGAATATGATATTTTTTGCAACAGGAACATCCTGCCTGGTATAATCGGTATAGGATTTATTTTTAATTGAGAGAAAGAGACAGCCCATAAGATTGGAAGCCATCCCTCCCCAGAGAACGACGATGTAGGTTACATTATTCTGGAAAAGAAATTCTCCCTGTCCGGGATGAGCGGTTTTCCAGGCTTCATTTGCAACATGGGCCATCGGTTTTCCTGCTTCCAGCCCAAAGTTAAAACAGGCACTCAGGATTCCGGAAATAATCGCAACGGTAAGCCCGAGACCGAATTTATATTCCGTTTTTACCGGTATTCCGTGAGGATCTGCAGATTCATGCTGGAGCTCCTTATCTTTCATCACGCCTGCTTTTCCGCTAATAATAATTCCGATGATACATACGAAAAGCCCGAGAAGGACCATCTGCCCCCAGGAACTTGAAAACATCAATCCAATCGAATCTTTTCCGGTCTGGGGCGAAAATTCGTAGAAAACGGAGGGTACGAGCGATCCGATAACCATCGTCAGCCCCAGCATAATGCTGCTTCCCAGGGCAACGCCCAGATAGCGGACGCCCAGGCCGTACATGAAGCCGCCGATTCCCCAGAGCGCGCCGAATAAAAATGTGAAGCCTAAAATTG
The DNA here is from genome assembly GCF_008329705.1 of Chryseobacterium sp. SN22. GTDB lineage: Bacteria > Bacteroidota > Bacteroidia > Flavobacteriales > Weeksellaceae > Chryseobacterium. The sequence continues at coordinate 32,201 of NZ_VTSX01000024.1, forward strand.
ATGAACTTTCATTCCGGATGATGGTCCAGAAATCAGGAATTGTAAGAAAAGCGGCCAGCGGCGGAACGATAATCCAGGAAAAAACGCCTCCGATCAGCCAGAATGTTTCCCACTTCCACCCTTTTACTTTTTTATAGGGTAAATAAAAACTTCCGGAAGAAAACCCTCCTAAAAAGTGGAAAATAACTCCTAATAATGCATTCATAATTTTATCTTAAGGATTGAATCTGAAAATTAACAAGATGCAACCGATTGCGCATCTTGTACTGTCATGTCTGACCTTTTGAAAAATAAGAAATTTTATATTGTCTCAAAAAGATTATTTAAAATCCTGCTACCAATGCAGTTAGAACATTTTACCATCCGGATACGGCATCGCACTTTAACGAAAACCTGTGATCATCCCGGCTTTTTCCTGTTCCGAGAAAAAAAATCTGACAGGTTTTGAAGCCTGCCAGATTTAAATATTTATGAAATCAGGTATTCTCTGTTCCTCTATCTGATCCCCTAATTCAGCTTATAGACCTCACTTGCTGCAAGCAGCAGACATCCCAAGCCATAATCTTCAAAATCCGGCTCTTTACCGGCAGAAAGCGGCTGGCCATCCTTCGGTTCTTTTCCGGTACCCTGAACCCAACCCAGAAATCCGTTCGGCTGTACGGAATCTCTTACAATCGCATTCCAGGCCCGGATTAAAACAGGCAAATAGGTTTTCCGGTCAATCAGCTTATTATTGATCCCATACGCCATCCCGTAGACAAACAATGCAGTCCCGGTCATTTCCTTACCACCGAAATTCGTGGGATCATGAAGGCTTACATTCCAGAAACCGTCTTCACGCTGAACCGGAACCAATGCCGCCAACAGATCTTTATAATCCTTTAGATATTCCTGATAATGAGGATCAGATTTCGGTGTATCGTGAAGTGTTTTGGCCAAAGCTGCCACTACCCAGCCGTTTCCACGGCTCCAATAGCAATCTTCGCCATTCGGTTCCTTGTAAGGCGGAACAAAACTCTTGTCTCTCCACCAGATCTTATCAGCCTGATTGTACAAACCGTTTCCGCCGTGCCTGTATTTGGTGAAAGCATACATTTCGTAATTTCTGTCAAAATACTTTTGCTCACCGGTAATTCTTCCTAATTTCGTAAAAATCGGCATCGACATCTGAAGCGCATCAATCCACCACCAATCGTCAACTTTGTTCGTCGCAATCATGCTGTCCATAGCCGCCTTCACGTTTCTGATTCTTTCGGGATTTTTTCTTCCATCGATTTCATACAAGTCAATGTAGGTCTGTCCACAAGCCTGATGGTCGGCATTTCGGGTATAGGTACCGCGCTGCAGCTCCCAGTTGTGGCTGTCTGCCCAGGACATCGCATAGTTATAATATTCCTTTTTCGGATCCACGGAATATAAAGCCATCAGACCTTCGTAATATACCGCTCTTGTCCAAAGATTACTCGGCCATACTTTTTTACCGACAATTTCTTTTTTGGTATCGGGCCATTTGTTCATAAAGTATTGATTGGCCCGTCTTGAAACTTCCAGAACCTCCTTTTTGTTGGGAAGTTCTACTTTCGATGCGATGTTTTGCTTCTGAACCGAACAGGAAGTCATTCCCACAATCATCATTGCAAAACAGCCTGTTGTGAATAGTCTTTTCATTTTATATTTAAATTTAATTGTCAATCTTAGGTTTTGCCGTAAAAACATTCGGCTTCGGTATTTCTTTTACCGATTCATCCAGATAATAATCCGTATGCGGAGGCTGATTGTACCCTACATTCTGCCAGACAATACCCAACCGGTATTGCGGATTGTGCATCAAAGTATACAATCTGTGTTTCGTCGGAATGGTGGTGCTGAAAATTCTTAATTCCTGATTATCGGCTGTTCTGTACATCACTTCCTCACGCCAGTCTCCGAATAAATCGGCAACCAGAGCCGGGTTTTTCTTGGTTCCGTTATTTGATTCACACTGGAAATTTTTAGCGTCGAAAAAGACCTCTGACTTTTCCCTTTTCCAGTCCCATTTTGAAACAACGGTACCATCCAGAATTTCACTTAACAAATCGCCGTCCCAATAAATTCCCATATTCACTGCAGGATTTTTATCGCTGATTTTTTCGCCTTTTGCACTGTAAACGCCTTTCAGCCCGGCTCCTGCGGCCCAGCATTCGGAACCGTCATAACGGGGATCGATATTCAGAGACAGGCCTCTTCCCGGTCCCTGGAACTTGCTTGCCTTACTGTAAACGGCAGAAGGCAATTTCCACAGCACTTTTCCGGTTTTCGCATCCCGGAAATGCGCACCCGCATCGTCAAATCTTTCCTGAATATCAAAAATTTCCAGTCCGGGATTCGCCGGATCCAAATCTCCGACGTGCAATGCATCGCCGTGGCCGTAACCTGTACTGTTCAAAACTTTTCCGTCATCATCAACCGTCATTGCCCCGAAAACAATCTCGTCTTTTCCGTCATTATCGACGTCTGCAATGCTCAGATTATGATTTCCCTGCCCGCGGTATTTTTTATTTTCCTCTGAACTTTCGGTATCGAAAAGCCAGCGAAGGCTTAGCTTTTTATCTTTAAAATCCCAGGCTGCCATCGCCGTTCTGGTATAGTAGCCTCTCGACATAATTACGCTTGGCGCTTTTCCGTCCAGGTAAGCAACGGCTCCCAAGAACCGGTCGATGCGGTTTCCTTTGGCATCGCCCCAGGTTTCAGTCATCTGTTCAGCAGTCGGATGTAAACTGCCTGAAAACCTCGGAACCTGATAATTGACGGTGTGAATTTCCGCACCGGTCTGCCCGTCAAACACCGTCAGGAATTCCGGTCCCGAAAGGATCATCCCGTTTTCGTTAACGTAATTTTTGGTCGGGTCACCAATGAATTTTCCTTTCCCATCCTGGGTTCCGTCGGCAGTTTTCATTACGATTTCCGCTTTTCCGTCCCGGTCTAGATCGTACACCAAAAACTGGGTATAATGCGCACCTTCCCTGATGTTTCTGCCTAAATTGATTTCCCACAAAAATGTTCCGTCCGTTTTGTAAGCCTGAATAACCGGTGGGTCTGTTTCTCCTTTCTGGCTGTTATCTTTCGAGCGTCCCGTCTGATGCAGAATAATTTCGTATGTTCCGTCACCATCCAGATCGGCCACTGAGGCGTCATTCGGGGTATAACCTTCCGGTGTTTTCAGCGGAATTGACCAATACGGCTTCTGATTGGCAGTGTACTTCGCAAAATCCCGGTCAATCTCCTGATGCTGCGTATTTGATTTGACGAAATACGTATAGTTTTTTCCTTGGTCAGCGGTTTTATCTAAAAAATGAGTTTCGTGAAGCAAAGGTTTTCCGTTCAGCTTTCTGGTCTGATTATTTTCGGTGCGATACAGATCAAAATGCGTATTCTGAGCTTCCGTCCCCAGCAGTCGCCAACTTACAAAAACACCTGCATCTGCGGGAATAGCAACGATTCCTCTTTTCAGGTATTCCATCTGTCTCTGGGCAGAAAACGGCTGTGACAGAAATATGGCTGATGTAATGAATAGGTATCTGATTTTCATAATTCTAATTATCAATTTGTAAGGATAATCACTTTTATACTGACTATCAGTTCTTTGTCCTGAAACAAAAGAACCAAAAATTCAAGACTTGGAAACCCACCTGAAATTTTAAATGAATTCCTAAAATTTCCAAACTCGGACGGAAAAATGACCGGATTTCTAAATAACATGTTCTGCCGCCGCTCAAACACTGGAAATTTCTTAACGGAATTTCCTTAATTTTTTAATGCCTCCGTTTCCGATGTCATGATAAATATAATAACCCGATTGCATTTATTTAAAACACATTGAATAAAGAGACAGCTTATTGCTGAATAATTTAACCGTTAAATCTCTTGCAGCCCGACCTTAGTGGAGCTCTTTTTGCCGGAGCAAAGCGGAGGCAAAAAAGCGGGAACGGAGGGCGGATAAGCTGCCCAAATAAATATGAGATCCCACTTCAATCGATTGCACAGATTATTTATTTTTTATCAACCTGCTTCAGCAACCACTTCACCCACTCTTCTGTTCCCTGAGCATTGGTGAAATCTGCCGGAAGTTTTTTGCCGTCGATGTATTCATTGTAGCACCACGGATCACCCAATGCGAAAACGGTACCCCTGCCGACTTTTGCAATTGCTCCGATGTTTTTGCCTTCTGCCGTCAAGATGGCTTTGGCAGGTGCTTTTACATCCATGGAGCTTATCTCTTTCATATATAATTTCTGTACGGAGAACACTTCGTTTCCGGCCGGAACCATTACTTTGCCCTGCTCAAATTCTCTTTTCTGAACCCGGTTATAACTGTCATCATTGAAATGAATCCCGAATTCTCCCGCCAATTGGTTGAAATGCTCAAACTCAGAATTGCCGTTGTCATTGCTCATCAAGACTAAAACGCCGCCTTTTTTCACCCAATCCACCAAATTCCTGATAGAACCGGCGTCCATAAGGTTGGCTTTTCCTCCATACGCTTCTTTATCGGTATCGGGGTCAACGATAATATAGAGGTTGGCTTTTTTCAAATCTCTTTTGGAAGGCGCTGTCGTCAACGTGCTGATCTCTGCGCCCTGTTTCTGAAAGATTCCGCCCAATAAAGAAAAGCCGCCGTTGGAAGTGTCATTCCAGGTGTAATGCCACGGTTCCAAAGCTTTGGTTTCTTTATTTTCCTTTTTTTCGTTGTTGAAGAAATTATCCAAAACGACTTTCGGTTTATCCTGGGCAGTGGAAATCCCAAATGTAAGGAGACTTCCCAATGCTACTGTTTTTACGATGACTTGTTTCATAAATTTACTGATGTTTAATTTAACCTGTTTTTTATAATTTAAAAGCAAAGCCCGCAAAGTTTTTCTCTAACGGCGTACCGTTTTTTAAGTTCGCAGATGCGTAAACTCAGCTAAGCATGCGAAGGCTGTTAATTGCAGGCTATCATTACATTTATTTTGAAAAATATAAAGGAATCAATTGAATCTGCCCAGCCAGACCTGACGGTTGCACTTTCCAATCAGACGCATCAAACGGTTTATAATCAATATTGACAAAGTTGATTTCATGGTAATTCCGCCACGGGATTTTGTTCCGGTCCATATAACGGATCCGGTTGGCCATCAGGTTGGAAACTTCAATCTGAATGGTATTTTTTCCTTTTTTCAGGTATTTTCCGACATTGACTTCAAACGGAAGGCTCCACACCATTCCTGCATCCCGGCCGTTGATGATGACTTTGGCACTTTCGTATAATCGATCGAATTTCAGTACAAAATCGTCGGCTTTGCTTTTCTTTAATTTAAATGAAGACGTATAAATTCCCGTTCCCGAAAAACTTTGCGTGGAAGCATCCTCTGTAAAATCCGTCCAGGGCTGAAGTTCGCTTAAAGTTCTTGATTCCGGAAGTTCGGGACCGCCTTCTTTAAAAGTCAGCTGCCAGGGCCGGCTGAGAACAACCGGAGCATCGGTTTTTTCAGTATATTTCCATTTTGAAATGGATCTGTCCGCATCTTCAGACGTTTTGATAATTATGGATTCTCCTGATTTCAACTGAACTCTGATTGAACCGTCCTGCGTTTCGGCAGTACCGGAATTGCCGTTTTCAGGATTCATCAGTACCACCTGTTTTCCAATAAAATTCAAAGGAATATTCTGATTGATTTCTTTCGGACTGTGATTGACGAGGTAATAATATTTTCCGCCACTGTATTTCCTCCGTACAAATTTCAATCCGGTATCGGATAATTTTTCTCTTTCAATTTTTAAAAACGCCAACCCTTTTTCAACATCTGAACCCAATACAATTTTTCCTTTTCCGAAAATGGCTGATTTTACATTTCCGTCCTGCTGAAAAGGAATTTGGCTCCACAAAGACTGTAACTCATTTCTTCTTTTTTCCACCTCAAAATTTCCGGGAACATCTTTCGGCCCGCTTTGAAAAATAACAGAAGCGCCCTGCTCAGCCAGATGTAAAATATTTTTCAACGTAGATTCAGGCAGATAATCCAGCTTTGGAACAATCAATACTTTATAAGAACCTCCGTCTTTCGATATCTGAATTTTCTGATGATCAAGCTGTGCTGCGCCAATCATTTTATCCGAAATCATATCCAGGGAATAGCCGGATTTGCCTAATCTTTCAAGATTTTCATAAAATGCGGTCGGATGCAGCCACTTTTCGGTGTTGTGAATTTTGAATGCCATATCTTTCCCTTTCGGGCTCGCCCACTGGTCGTACACCGGCCAGTACATCAGGATTTCGTTATCCGGTTTCCCGCTTTGTAAAACGGATTGCGTTCTTGCGATATAGGCATTCAGGCCTTTGATATTCGGCCATAAACTGTTTTCAGGAACAAAATTGGTGGAAGCATAAAACAGCCAGCCCGGAAACTGAACATCAGCCGGCGTATACGTGGTTCCGTGATAAAAGATATGGTTGATTCCCGACAGAAAAATCTGTTCGGCTTCCGGTTTTACCTGTGACCAGGAGGTTTTGAAATGTTCCGTCAGCCAGGTAAAAGATTCGTTGGAAATCAGAGGCTTCCCCATAATATTGGCGGCTGAAGAGGCAAATTTCAGCATATTGATATCAGGGACTTCCTTGGTATTAAGGTCTTCCACATTTCGTTTTAAACCTTTAATATCGAATTTTGTGCTTCCAAAAGTTTCTGATTCCGGAATATCCACGGCTGCATACAGATCCAGCAGGTTCCCCGGCGAACCGTGGGCCTGATTGGTATTTTTCGAGTTTCTGGAATGTGCCCAACCGGTGAAGTTTTCCGTAAAGTTATGGAGAATGAGTTCGCTCATGGTTTCCCGGTAATCCGATTTTATCCTTCCTGCGATTTCACTTTCGTTGTCACTGACGAGATATCTGATATACGGGCTAAGATCATAGCCTCTTCTTTTTTTGAATTCATCCTTAAAACCGGCAGTCCAATCCGCATTGTACACCTCATAACTGTCATTGAAAAACGAACGGATTCCGTAGTCTGAATTTCCAAAAGCCTTATCAAATGTTTTCAGATAATCTTTGGTCGCATCCGGTGAAAAGTGATCCAATGTATAGCCGTCGCCGCCCGGAGCGGCACGTTTCACCTTTTGCAATGTTTTGCCAGCAAAAACGGCATAAACCGTCCATTTTCCTGATACCGGTTTCCAGTTCAGGGAACCGTCAGCAGTAACTTTATCCGTTAGAACAATTGCTTCATTTTTCTCATTGTAAGCAGTGACCATATCGAGTTCCGCCGTTTTTAAACTTTTCTGTTTTCCGTCTTTCAGAACCATCTTTTCGGAAAATTTTTCATCCGGCTGAATGCTATACGTCTGAACAATCATTTTTGTTGCCGCATCCTGTTCGCTGACCTGGGGCCCTCCGACCGGCCAGCCGGTTCCTACGGCCATATCAACACCCATGTTCAGGCTTTTCGCTTTGCCGGCCGTAAACCGGAGCATTCTCATCCATTCCGGAGAAAGGTAATTCAGATACCGGTTTTCAAATCCTTTTGCACCGTAAATCGGGACGATTTCAACGCCTCCGAAACCCGCCTGGGAAAGGGTCGTCAGTTGTTTGTCCAGACCTTTTTCATCCACGGCGCTTCCCATCCACCACCAGCGCGTCCAGGGCTGAGCAGTGTTGGCCGCTTCCGGCCACGGATTCTGTGCGGAGAGATTTCCGAAGACCAGACTGAGAGCGCTGAGTTTTATGATATTTCTGATATTCATCCTTACTTTATTTTATAGTTTTCGGTAAGATTCGCCGTTTCAGGTATTCTTACTCCTATAATTACTTTTCATCGGGCTTTATCCAATGCTATCGCAAGCCATTCCTTTATGGTTTGCAAAATTAAATCAGTTTCCATCCGGTTTTAAAGATTCCGTATAAATGCTTTCCGGCCAGTGAAAATCTTCTACGGCATCAGGTCTGCTGGGATCAAAACCTTTATAATTGCCGGAAATGTATTTCTTCAGCGGTAAGTTTTGGTCAATGATTGATTTTACTACACATTTTGCAAGTTCATAAGCGCCGTAAGTATTAAAATGGGTATCGTCTGCCAAAGCCGCCGGCTGATCCGGATAGGAATTTGCAGGATAATAGACAAATGCTTTTTTTGAAGCTTCCGGACCCATCGCTTCAAATAAGGTCCTGCTCAATGCATTCAAATCAATCAGGTCCACTTTTTCTTCTGCGGCAATTTCTCTAACGGCATCCGGAAAATCATCCAGCGTATTGATGATTTTATTGTTTTCATCAAAAGCCCTGCGGTTCATAGAAGTTACCAAAACCGGAACGGCCCCTAATTGTTTTGCTTTCTGAATCCATTCTTTCAGGCGTTTTCTATATCCTGATTTTTCGCTGTCTGCATACTTCTGGTCATTATGTCCAAACTGGATGAAGAGATAGTCTCCGGGTTTTATCTGATTCCGGATTTTATCGATCCGGTGGCGGTCTTCAAAGGCTTTCAGGGTTTCGCCGCTTTCGGCATTATTGGCAATCGCCACTTTATCCGGAACAAAAAAGTACGGCAGCATCTGTCCCCATGAAGCCCACGGTTCGTACTGCGCGTCCACAACTGTTGAATCTCCCGTCAAATAGATCGTTTTTGCTATTTTATTCGGCTGAATGACTACTGAACAAATTTTCGGTGCCTTACCATTGAATTCTATGGTCAGCAAATTGTCCCAGTGCAGGTATTTTCGTTCCCTCGCTTTTAATTTCACAATTCCGATCTGCGTTCCGTCCTGCTTCCGGATGATGCTGTCTTTTACGTGAACCGTGATTGTTTTTTCTACGGTTTCGCCCTGTTGGGTCCTGACCTCATTCAGCATCAGGCGGCGGTTTTCCACCCGCACTGTCGTTTCCGAAACTCCTCTGCTATCGCCTATATTCAGTTTAATGTTATAATTTCCTTCAGGAAGTACGACTGAAAAATAGAATGGCCTATCGCCCGTAATGAAGTCTCCCGTCAGGGGATTTCCGCCGTTGTCAACCGATTGCAAACCGGAAATATCCATAAATCCGTAGCCGGCTTTCTTATCGAATGCTGAAGTTGGAGTTACGGGAATATACCCTTTTTCAACTCTGTTTCCGCCAAAGTCAAATTTAAAATCCATCTGTTGAGCCAGCAAAAACGGACTCAGAAAAAGCATTATGATCGGTATCGGATTTTTCATTTCAATCGGTTAAAATATTTTCTTTCGGCATGGTAAACTGTTTATTTTCATCGCCTGAATCCGGCAGACCGAAGTAGAAATATAAAGTTCTTCTGAATGTGCCTTTCAGATGATTCGGTTCGCTCTCCGGTCCTGATGATCCGGTTTTATCGTTGATGTTAAACGCCAGCACTGTTCCCAACGGTGGAATTGCATCCAAAAACGAAATATTTCCGCCCGGCAATCCCGGATAGCCTTCGGCTCCGTAAATTCCGTAAAAATCAAAAAGCCGCACGAACATTCTTTCTTCCTTGGTCCCGACCGTTATTTTTCCTTCTGCCGTATCCAGCTGCAGCCACGAAACATCATCAAAATACCCTTTGAATTCAGGATAGATCCATGGCGACTGACCTGTTCTTGTTGAGTTTTTCAAATTCTGCCAGACATTATAAGCCTGCCCCTGGGTTCTATTTTTCCAGACATGATACGGTCCTTTTCCCAGCCATTTGGCATTGATCACATAATTTTCAGGCTCATCGAAACTTACGCCCGCAAACTGATAATCCCCCGATAAGGAATATTCATAACTCAGTTCCAGTATTCCGTTCGGATTGAGTTTCCAGAGAACCGTATTTCCATTTCTGTATTTTGCTTCGACCCATTGGCATTTCCCTTCTGCAAAAGACCTGATGCCGGACAGTTCCATAGTTCCGTTCACGAAAACCGGCCCGTTCCCGAAACTCATTTTTTTGCCTTTTTTATCGACGATGACCGATTTTAGCAATCCGTCTTTTTTTCCGATGGCCCATTCTTTTTCGTCTGATTTCAAAATGAACAGCGAATCATTTTCAACGACAGAAACCGGAAATTCTTTAATTAAAGATTTTGAAAACTGTTTTGAAACCTCATCATTCGACTTCAATTTCCAGGTCCAGGTGTAAATTTCTTTTCCGAAAGCATCGGCTGCGGTTAAAAGCAAACCTTCATTTTCTTTCCAGTCTGCAGGAAGATTCAGATGGATATATCCTTTTTCTGTTGGCAGAATATCCGGCGATTCTGCTTTTCCTTTTTGAATTGCATCAAATCCAGATTCAAAAGAAAATGGTGTTTTGAACTTCACCAATTTCCATTCAAACTCACAATCCCTTATGTTTGTAAAATGATACCGGTTTTCCACAGGAATTAAGCCGTTAAAATCATCAGGCAGGGTTTTCAATTCAATTTTTACCGGACTGTAAATTTCACGGATGGCGTAAAAGCTCCCTTCTTTTTCACGGTGCGGTCCCAAAATGCCGTCGGGGGCATTAATCGCATTCACATCGATTTGATTATTAAAATCCGTCCGCACCAGACCTTCATCTGCGAATGCCCACAGAAAGCCGCCTGCTCCTTTCCTGGAATTCCAGTGCAGCTCCCAGTAATCGGCTAAAGAAGTTCCGCCGCCGCCGTCATCCTGAGCATGGAGAAACTCAGTAGGCATGTAAATATTTTCTCCTTCCAGGATCTTTCTGGTGCTGTCATAATCTTCATAATGATTACAGTCGATTCCGTTGAAGGCATTCCCGGGTTTGTGGTGGGCATGGATCACCGGCCGGCCGGACAGGTCGTATTTGGCAAATTCCGCATCCAGATCAAAATTGTGGCCGCCTTCATTGCCGTTGCTCCAGAAAATAATTGAAGGGTGGTTTGCATCCCTCGCTACCATTTCTTTCACAAGCTTTTTCCCGGCTTCCGTGCTGTATTTTTTCTGCCAGCCTGCCAGTTCATCCAGGACATACAGCCCCAGCGAATCACAAATTCTTAAAAACGACTTGTTGGGTGGATAATGGGAACAGCGGACGGCATTCATATTCATTTCCTTAATGAGCTGAACGTCCATTAAATCAATATCTTCCGTAACTGCCCTGCCCGTTTCCGGCCACCAGACGTGACGGTTGATGCCTTTCATTTTGACTTTGGTTCCGTTGATGAAGATCCCGTCGCCTTTTCGGATTTCAATAGTCCGGAACCCGAATTTTTCTTCGGTTCGGAAGATTTTCTTTCTGTTTTTATTTAAAATGAATCTGGCTTTGTACAAATGAGGTGTTTCAGCCGTCCAGCGTTTTGGATTTTTAACGGAAAACCGAATCTGTTTTAAAGTGTCGCTCTTCTGAATCCGAACCTGTGATTCCGCCACCAGAGTATTTTGGGCATCAAACAGTTCTACTTTCAAAGTATTTCCGGAATCGATTCCTTTTAAGCTGATATCAGCACGGAAAGTTCCGTCTGCTCCGGCATCAATGGCCGTCCGTGAAATATGTTCCTTCGGGCTTGCTTCAAGATACACCGGACGGAAAATTCCGCCTAAAATCCAGTAATCGGCGAGACGTTCCGCATTGTTGACGGATTTATCAGCCGACATTTTGGAAACGCTGACTTCAATACTATTTTCTCTTCCGAACCGGATTTTATCTGAAATGTCATAATGGAATTCATAAAAGGCACCCTTATGAACGGCTCCGGCTGACTGTCCGTTGATTTTCACTTCCGTATCCGTCATTGAACCTTCGAAAACGATGCTGATGGTTTTGCCTTTCCAGGAATCAGGGACGGCGAATTTGCGTTTGTACAAACCCGTTTCGTCGTGAAACTTGAAGTTTTTACCATACGTTACATAATCCCGACCGTAATTGTAAGCGCCGAAACCCTGTTGCTCCCAATGAGAAGGCACCTGAATTTTACCCCAACTTCCGGATTTTCTTCCTGAATTGATCCAGAAATCCCATTCTTCCGTCCGCTGAGCATCTTTCCCGCTCAGGAATTGGATTTCCTTCGACTGAGAAAACAGAAGCTGTGAACAGACAGCTAAAAAAGCGAATATTTTAAAAGAGAAATTCATTATCGGGCAGCCGTATCGGAGTCGTCTTTTTTGTCGTAAGATCTTGTAGGAGAAGCAACTTTAGTTATACTGACTTTGGTTTGCCTTAAGTTTTTGATGTTGCTTAAATTCTGCTCTTCAGGCTTCAACGCTTTGATTTTCAAATTGTCAAAAGTAAAATCTTTCAGTTCGTACAAATCTGATTTTTCAACAGAGAAAGCGGTTTCGCAGGTGATGTCGATATTTTTTAAAGTGATGTTATTGGCCATCCCGGTTCCCGGTCTTTCCTCGCCCTTCAGATCAAAAAACTGGTTCCAGCCTTTTACATACAGGAATGTCTTTACGTTTCCTTTGATGTTTTCCACCGTTACATATTCATAGTGTTGCGGCGTATCGGGACGCATTTTCAGGTGCAGTAGCCTTGACGGGTCTTTCACAACGGCGTTGCGCAGAAGTACGTTGTAATTGTGTACCGATTCGCTGCCGCAGGTGAGCACCGAATGACAGAATCCGAATGTATTGTCTTCAATCAGGATGTTCCTGTTTTCACCGTTGTCTGCATCGGCATCGGCTTTCGGACCTTTGCCGCCCTTCAAAGCAATGGCGTCGTCATTCACGGACATATAGCAGTTTTTAATCAGGAAATTCGTACACGCATCAATGTCAACGGCATCGGTACTCGGTGCCTTTACCGGAGCTTTTGGTGCGAGGATCGTCAGATGTAATAATTTAACGAAATGAGATTTGTAATAATGCGTGCTCCAGAACGGCGAATTTTTCACGGTGATCCCTTCAATCTGAACATTTTTGGAATTGGAAACGTAGATAATTCTGGGTCTCATCTCATCCATATTGGTACATTTGGGGTTCCACTCGCGTCTTTTCCAGAACGACTTCCAGAATCTCAATCCGTTGCCGTCAAGCGTTCCTTTTCCGGAGATGGTAAAACCGTCCAGTCCGTCCGCGTTAATCAGGGCCGGAAAATATTTTACGGTCTGGCCTTCCATTCTGGTGGTGACCACCGGAAAATCGTTGATGTCATCGCTTCCTTTTAATTTTGCACCGTTTTCCAGATATAAATGCGTTCCCTGCCTGAAGAATACTGAGCTGATCAGGAAAGTCCCCTTCGGTACGATAACGACACCGCCTCCGTTTTTCGCTGCCATGTCAATAATTTCCTGTAGCTTTTTGGTCTGAAGAACCGTACTGTCGTTCTTCATTCCGTTTTCCGTAACGATGTATTTTTTGCCTAATGCATTGATGTCTGTCGGTTTGTTCTCCTTGAACCATTTCGGGATGGCTGTCCCGTCGGGAAATTTATCCTGGCTTCTCACTGCCGGTGAAAACAGCAATGTTACAAGAACGGGAAATAAAATACGGGTGATCTTCTGAAACTTCATAATTCAACTTTTAGGTAAAGGCTGGCTTTCCGGACAGCTTTCAGCATATCTTGTTCAAAAGGATAAAATAAAGAAATATCATCCTGAAACCCTAATATCTTAACCTTTTTTTACGGAAAACCGGCAGAATATTTCATACAGCGGTAATTAAAATATTCTTTTCCTTCGTTTTTCATAAAAGTAGATATTTTAAAAGCCTGCGGCATCCTGCTCTTTCATGGGTTGAATGTGTATGGATTCAGAAGGATGGAACAGAATTCTTATCGCTGTGTATTACGTTCCGGCACGGTAGGAGACAAAAAAAAAGCAGCCTTTTAAAGACTGCTTTTTTACAAATATGAATGAATATTACGTTATTTCAAAACAGACAACCTATTATCTGTTTGACTTTCAATTATTTTAAAACCAAACAGATAAACCTGACGGAATTGGATGGGAAACTTCCCTTCTTCCGTATTCCCGCCTATCCATCTGACCGGTATTTTATATCATTTACCTATTCAACCATCACCTTGAAACTGCTGTTCAGCTTTTCTCCTGAAACATGAAGGATGTAGCTTCCTGATGCTTTGACGGTATTTACCGGGAGGATAAAAGTACCGTCGCCCTCGCGTTTCAGTTTTTCCCGGATTATGGCTTTCCCGGTCATATCGGACAGCACCGCGTTCAGATCCGGCAGTTTATACCCGGGAAGGCTGATAAAGAGTTTGTCCTTCACAGGATTTGGGTATACCGCTCCGGCATTCCTGCTGATGCTGAATTCTTCATTGGCCAGCACGGCCTGGTTATACAGGGCGCTTACTTCTGACGGGGATAGGGCATAATTGTGCATCTTCAGCTCATCCAATGCGCCTCTGTAAGGTGCCGGTGCATTGGCCGCAGCCTGAAACTCCAGTTCACCGATATTGCCGAGGATCAGGCTGCTGGCTTCGCCGATGCCGGTGACTGCCGTTTCATCGCCTTCCGTCGTTAAGGTTCCATTGGTATAGATCCTCATCTTATGAGCAGCAATATCCCTCATAATGGCAACATGGACCCAGCTTCCGGTGTAATAATTGGCGGCCGGGGAAGTAATTTCTTTCTTGGTAACATTGTCATCAATGGCGTACCTGAGCTGGCCGCCTTTGATTTCGATATTGAAACGTCTGCCGGTGGCTCCGGTGGCGGCATTGGCTGTAATGGAGCCTTTGCAGAGAAGGTATTGGCTTGCCGACGAAGAAGACGGCAGCAAAGCGGGGGCCGCTTTCATCCAGAAGGAAACCGTAAACGACTGGTTGTTGAAAAGGATCCGGTCATGATGCGGGATGCTTGCGATATATGGCGTATTGGGTGAAGTTCCCAGGTCCAGGGCGTAGTTTTCCTTTCCGGGAACCCTCACGCCGGAGTTGTCATACGCCGGATTCAATATTCCGTGGTTGGCGTAAACCGTGGCATCGGTAATCTGCGGGCCCGCGGAAGGTGTTTCCGAAAAAGGCCAGTGCCCCACCATTCCCGGCGTAGGAGCCCGGAAATTCCAGACGTCTCCGGTTACCGTTCCCAGCGCATTGGAAGCATCCACCCGCCAGTAATAATCGGTTGCGGTACTGAGGTTGGTGAGCTGGTATGAAGGTGCCGCAGCATAAGGAACGGTAGCCATATTACTCAGATTCTGGGGGTCTGTCCCGAAATAGACCGAATAGGTGGTGGTATTGGCACTGCCGGTCCATTTCAAAAGCAGATTTCCGTTGCTGAGACCCACGGTATGGTTACCGTTTGCAGGCATTGGATTGCCCGCTTTCACGGGAGCAGACGGCACCGGCGGTGCCGTAACGGATGCATTGGCGGTATACACGGACGATTCGGAGCCCTTAACCGCTTTTACCCTGTAATAATACAGGGTATCCGGTGTCAGGCCGGTGTCATTATAGCTGGTGGTGTTGGCCGGTAATGCAGCAATTACGGTGAAAGCGGTACCGTTCGATGAACGTTCCAGGACATACCCGGTTTCGTCAGCCGCATTGTCGTTCCAGCTGACGGTCAGCGATCCGGACGGCGGGTTGCCTGCCGTAAGGGCATTGGTAAAGTTTACACCGGAGGGCGGAATGACGAAATCGGGAGCTGCCGTATCGGGAAGACTGTTGATGTAGACTTCAATATTCAGGTACGGAGGATGGCCGGTGCTGACAGCAAGGGCATCAAAAACATTGGGATCAAGACCGTTAGCGGTTTCCCACGCATCGGGCATGCCGTCATTGTCGGTATCCTGGGGAGGCGGTGCCCCGTAGACATGCCCTGCCCCGCCGTTGGTAAATCCGAACTGGGTGGCCAGGTCATTCTGTACGTAGACATAAGTGGCGGTTGTCCCTTTCGACATCACGTCCGAGATCATCAGCTGGTCTACCTGGTCACGTCTCGGATAGGAAGCTCCGGCACTTTCCACTATTTTATCGTATGCTGCCTGGGCCGTCAGCGACGGGTTTTTTAACGGGTAATCGTACGGGGCTGCCATGATAGCTGCAGGATCGCCTACCGGATAGCCCGTAAGATCCTGCGGTACCTGTGTGCCGTCCAGCAGTCCATTTTTATTGTTATCGAAATAATTGCCGGCACCGTACAGGCTGAAGTTCGAGTTTCCCACACTGAACGGTGTTGCCACCGAAGCGTTGGTATTGGGCCCGCCGATGAAATAATTGTTGATGATGTTCGCAAAAGAGCTTCCTGCTGAATCTCCGCCCATGATATAGGCTTCCCCCGACTGGGTGTGGCCGTAGGTATTGCCATAGTTGCCCCAGTTGTAGACCACATTATTCACAAATTCATTGATTCCCTTGATTTTATTGTTCCGGGTTTTGTTGCAGATGTACAGGTTCCCGATCAGGCTTACCTTGCCGCCCGGAGGAGGCTGGATCAGCCCGCCCGCGGAATGGTTGTGGCGGTGCATGCCCTGCCCGATGATGGAGTTCTGGATGGTGATGTTATCGGGGCTGGTCCCGTTGCCGTCCCAGTTGATGGAGAACACCTCATCGGTTCCCCAGGTGAAGGTCATGTGGTCGAAGATCATATTGGCTCCGTTGGCCACGCCTGAGGCATCCTGGTTCTGGGAAGTTCCGCCGTACCGGATCCGGAGGTAGCGGGCAATCGTATTATTGGAGCCTGTGAAAGATACCCTCGGTCCCAGGAACACGATGCCTTCTCCCGGCGCCGTCTGCCCTGCAATGGTGGTATTGGCGGCTACCGCCACCACCGACTGTAAACTGACGATCCCGCCCACCCTGAAAATAACAAACCGGCCCGGCTGGCTTACGGCATCACGGAACGAACCCGGCCCGCTGTCATTCAGGTTGGTCACCAGGTACACCTGCGGATTTGCCGCACCCCGTGCGCCTGTCGTATACCTCCCGAACCCGGAAGCTTCCGGAAAAGCCGGCGTCTGGGCGCTGACACCGGCAGAAGATAGCAGCAGCCCGCAAAACAGTGCCGCTGCCGGCTTACAACGTAAAGATTTTTTTACCATAAAATAGATTTTTGTGATGAACTAAATCTAGTCACAAACCCACACAGCCGCATCCTGCCCCGTCCTGTTGCCCTTTATGGGTCAGGCATTTATGGAATAAAAAGAATGGACGGAAGGATTTGAAAATGGAAGACCCATACTGAAATCCATCCATTCCGCCTGAGGTTTACTGCCAGACCTTTTGAAATGTTTTTCAGCTATAAAGTGTCGGTCCTGATATAATGAAACCTGCCTTCTAAACCTTTCGGTATAATAATATTGGGTTCGATGCGTAAATGGAGATATCTGCATCTTCTCCAGCAGAATTTGCAAACCAACGAAGAAATAAATTCTGATCTCTAAAAAGTTTAGTTTTAAAGAAAACTGTAAAAGTGAGCTTTGCAATTCTTGTTTAATTAACCGAACCCAATCATCGATAAACTCTTTGAAGATCTGCTCGTCGAGGTCGCAAAAAACCGACCTTTTTTCTGAAATTCAGGCCGTTCATCTATTTGTATGTAAAAATGCGGTTTAAATCCGAAAAGTCAGCCGTCCTTGAGTTCCTGCTGTCTCTTTCTGATAAAATCAATCGGCCTCATTCCGTTGATCTCCAGGAATTGTGAGGAGAACTTTTGACGGTTTGTCATTCCGCACTCCGCCGCAAGAGCGTCTATACTGTAGTTTAGGTATTTGCTATTTTCCAGAAGGAGGTTTGTCATATATCTTATCCGTAAGGCTTTCAGATACATCGGAAACGTCATCCCCCGGTGTACATTAAGCACATACGACAGATGTGTCCGGTTACTCCCGATCATTTTTGCAACAATGGGAAGGGTAAGGTCACGGTGAAGGAACATTTTCCTTTCTTCAAAATCCTTCAGTTTACCCAGTATATCATCAATGATTTCCGGGCTGTACAAACTTTTTTCCCGGCTATCTTCTGTATGGGTCTTTACAGCAGAGGACTGATCTTCAGATTCTTTTAATTCTGTCAGCAGATTCCTGTATTTCACGTTGAGTTCCTTTTCTCTTTTCCGGGACCTCCCTATCATATAAGATAAAAAGATGATTCCTGTACCCACAGAGATGTAAATAAGAACAAGATCTTTATGATGTTTTTTCTCAAGCTGCTTCTTCTCCTCCATCAGGGTATCCGCATCATATTCACGGTGGATCTTTGATGAGAGCACCGCAAAATCAGCGTTGATCACTGAATCTGCCCTCAGCAGCTGCCCGGTATAATACAGCTGCCTCTCTTTATTCTCAGCCTCCTGTGCATCTTTGATCAGATATTCATAATTAGACCGGATTTCAGGCGTCACAAACCAGAACTGGTTCACCAGGGAGTCTACTTTATTGAAATAATCAAGTGCATGCCTCCTGTCCCTTTTTAGCCAGTAAAGTTTTCCCATGTAAAAGTAAACGGTCGTCAAGGATGCATAATCCTTCTGCCTGCTTAATATATCCTTTGACGCTACAAAATACTCCAGCGCCTCATTACTTCTTCCTTTTCTCAGCAGCTGCCCCCCTTTTCCCTTTCGAAAATAACCGAGCTCCAGCAATAATCCGCTGTTCTGGGGCAAGCGTTCCAGCCCTATATCAATAAGCGAGTCTTCCTTTTTATAAAGCTGTAAATTCTTATAGCATGTACTGAGCCTGTAAATGCTGTTAAAATAGCCCGCTTCATTGTTAATCCTTATTTCAGGGGGCTGGGTATCTTTCATCTTTCTTTCGAAATAACCGGCCGCTTCTCTAAAGTGGAGCGCTGCCTCGCTGTAATATCCCAAATAACACTTTACCATTCCCAGATGATAAATGATTTTATTCTTAAGATAAAGGTCTTTTGAATTTTTTGAATATTTGAAGGCGGTCAGGTACTCTTCCAGAGCAGGTTTGTATTGGCTGCGGTTATAATAGTAGATAATACCTTTTCCCAGATAGGCTCTTGAAATCTGATCACAGTCGCCGGATTGCAGGGCTGAAACAATGGCACTGTCGGCATACAACAACTTCCTCTCCGCCTTCCCACTATAATAAATGGCTTCTTCATAACCCCTGACCGTTTTTTTCAGGTTATGCTCCTTTTTTGCTTTTTTAATATACAGGTTTACAAAAACAAGGGCCCTTTCATCGTTTTCGGGATAGGCATCGAACAATGCAGAAATTTCTTTATAAGATCGTTTCGGGAACTGACAGCCCTCAATAAGACACCAAAACAGATTAAAGATCAGCAGTAAAATCTTTTTATTACAGTGCATAACGATGAGATATTTTCAAATTTAATTAAAAATCAACAATTAACACCCGTTTTACCCGGATAGTACCACATTTATTTTTAGCAATTGATTATCAATATAATAGGTGAAGAAAAACAGGGAACAATGGACCAATTATTCCCACAAAAAGGACCTATCGTTACAGCATTTTCTTTTTTCGATGGCTGATCCCTGCTAATTTCGGTATCCGAATTCAAATTAATATCCGGCCGGGATAACTTTTTAAGTCAACAAAAAAACAGTATGAAAAAGTATATCTTACTTTTAGGTCTGGCGGCTGTGCTTGGTATGCAGTCCTGTGATAGAGAAGAAACGTATCATGCAGGCCTGAACCATATCCCACACAAGATGGAAGGTTCAGATACCCGCCGGGCATCTGAAGCTGCAAATAAGATGAGGAACCAGACGGGCTCCCGGTCTCGGGACACCGGTAATGATGATGACGAACCCAAAAGGGATAAGCAGCACTGGAGGACCAGTAATGATCCGATCCGGAAAATCAGAGGTGAAATCAGATGAAGGTTCCAGGTGGAAAATCATGCACTGGTTCCCAGCATAGGAAAGAAACGCACCGTAAGCAGGTGAAAACGAAAAACGGCCCGGCACAATGGGCTCTATATCAAAGGGAGCATTTATGCCTGCCTATTGTAATACGAAGGTCAAATGGGATTTTAATCAGAAAAGGATAGAATAATAAGCAATGAAAACCATCAAATCAAGATTTACAGAATACACCGGCTATTTTTTCATCCTGCTGTTCTGTTACGCCAGCATCAGTAAGATTATGGATTTTGAAAATTTCCAGATACAGATTGCCCAGTCGCCTCTTTTAAGTGCCTATGCGGTCCCGGTCAGCTATGGGATAGTGGTTCCGGAACTTATCACCTGTTTTCTCCTGGTTTTTCAGAAAACCAGATATGCCGGACTGTACGCCTCCTATATCCTGATGGTCCTGTTTACGGTCTATATTTACCTGATCCTTCATTACAGCGAATTTATTCCCTGTTCATGCGGGGGAATTCTCGAAAAGATGGATTGGGATACCCATCTTGTATTCAATATCATCTGTATCCTGCTTGCTTCTATGCCGCTGCTGATGGCATATCACCGGACACTTTCCAGGATAAAGTCAGCGGCCTGCCTCCTGCTAACCGCTTTAATCTGCGCTGCCGGCATGTTTGCCCTGTACCGGCAGTCGGAAGATACAGTAACGAAAGACAATGGTTTCCAGAGAAGATTTTTACATCATCCGCTTTTAAAGGAAGGGACCCGTAACCTTGGGCTGAATTCATATTATATGGCAGGCTTCTGCCGGGATACCATGTATTTAGGGAATTATACCGCCCCGTTTACCATCACCAAGATCACAGGTTTATCGAATCCGGTACAGCAGAATGTACGACCGGACCGGACCGATATCACCTTCAGATCCCCTGTACTGGAAGTGGCTGACAGCATGACCTATCTATATGACGGGACGGTACCTGTGGTCTTTGCCGGAAAAACAGGGACCCCCTATCTCAGGGAACAGAATATAGGGAAAACCTATTTCAGGAAAATCAAAAGTATGGATCCAGATCATTTTGTGATCGCTGCCTATCACCGCCGGAAGCAGATCCAGGCTTTAGGAATCATTTCCAGAGGCAGCAAGGATTCGGTAAAGCTGAATCCCGGCCTGCTGGAGAAACAGAAGGACGGCTTTTTTGAACCGGACGGGCAACTGAACTATGATGCTTTTACAGGAAAGGTGGCCTATGTCTATCATTACAAAAACCGGTTTGCCGTTACAGATAAGGATCTCAGATCAAAAACTGTTTTCAGGACTATTGATACGGCAGCAACACCGCATCTGGGCTTATCAGTCCTGCGCAACGGAAGCCGTAAACTGAACAACCCGATTGTGGTCAACAAAAGATCCTATGCTTACAAAGGCGTCCTGTTCATAGAATCCGACCGTAAAGGAAAACTTGAAAAAGACCGCGGCAAAAAAGCGATTATCCTTGACCTCTATTCGCTGCAGGAACAAAGGTACCTCGGGAGCCTCAGCATTCCAAACCGGCTGGAAAAGCGGCGGATACAATTTTCGGTTTATAATGACCGGCTGTATATCATCATTGAAAATGAACTGATCAGATATCGTTTTGCGCAAAACATCCTTCAACATTTCATTTCAGGGGAAGCCGAAAACCTGAACAAAGAGTAGGCACGCACCACAAATTCATCATTATGGAAAAAATGAGAAAAATCGCACTGCCCCTGGCCATCCTGCTTATCGGAGCCGGCAGTGCGTATGCTACCACCGTAGCATCACAGTCAGCCAAAGCCGAAATCCCCGGCTGGAAAATCGATCCGGCAAACCCTGCAGCGCCGTGTGTAATGACAGAGCAGCAATGTACAACAGACAATACAGGAGTTGTATGTACGGTAAGCGATGCCTCCGGTGTCCAGAACCTTTACCAGACCGGATGCGAGCAGGAATTATTCAGAATTCCTTAAAGCAGGTCCAGGCATTGAACCACAAAAAGAAGGGTGCTATTCAGCACCCTTTATGTATTTCCGTATCCACGGGATATTTTCCTGACCTTTCAGATGATAATTGAACCAATCTAAAATCCTAACCGTAAGATCTTTTTGATTCACAAATTTCCCGAGTGAATGTCTTTCTTTATCATAAAAAAGTGCAATGACAGGCTTCCGGTATTTCCTCAAAGCTATAAACATCGATTTTGTTCCTTCAGGACTTACATTTCCATCATCGGTACCGGTCCATAAAAGCATCGGCGCGCTCACATTCTGGGCATACATGATCGGGTTGTTCCGGATATACTTTTCGGGATCTTCAGCAACGGTCTTCTTAAACCAGTACTGGCGTCCTTCGTACCGGTAATAGTCCGGCGCATGAAAGTTATAATTGTAGGCATAGTAAGTACGGATCACATCCGAAACGGATGCTCCGGACACATATGCTGCAAAACGACTGGAGTGGGTAGCGATAAAATTCGTTTCGTATCCTCCGAACGACTGCCCCATCAAGCCTACCTTCGTCATATCGATGTATTTGATTTTCCGGAGTTCGTCCAACGCATGATGGATACTTTCCAGAGCAGATATTCCCGCACCTTTATCAGATTGCGAGATGTCGGCCAGGAGAACCGCAAATCCTTCTTCCATGAGCAACGGGATATTATACCCGGTCGGGTTCGAGAAAGAAGGCCTCAGAAACTTTTTGGTAAGATAGTCCTGTTTCTCGTAAATATGGATCACAACCGGATATTTTTTCGTCCGGTCAAAGTTGAGCGGCATATAAAGCGCTCCGCTGATGAGGTCGCCACCCGATCCTTTATAGGAGATCCTGATCAGCTCTGCCTGCTCGAATTTCCGGTCATGAGCATCCGAGACGTACAGTTTTCCCGGCGCTTTCTTTCCATCTTTCATCATTATGGTGGGGCGCTTATTGTAATTTTCAGCGATCCAGACATACTTTTCCTTAGGTCCCAGCTGCCTGAATTCCGTGATCTGGTCAGA
The DNA here is from genome assembly GCF_008329705.1 of Chryseobacterium sp. SN22. Classification (GTDB taxonomy): domain Bacteria; phylum Bacteroidota; class Bacteroidia; order Flavobacteriales; family Weeksellaceae; genus Chryseobacterium. Next base: position 54,917 of record NZ_VTSX01000024.1, read on the forward strand.
AGTATACGGAAGAATGGTATGGAGCCTCCTGTTTTTCAGGCAGGCATAAGATATGTTCTGATTATCCAGGTCCGTGATCCTGACCACCAACGGCCTTTTCAGGTCTGTGGTCCTGAAATCCCTTTTATTGCCGATCTCGGCATATACCTTTTTAAAATCAGCCAGTTCCATCATCAGATGCCCGCCCTCATATACTTCCCTGATCTTTCTGGCAGCGAGATCATGCTCGGCAATTCTATTCCCGCCCACCCACAGGATGTCACTTCCTGATGTAAAATAAGGCATGGCTTCCGGTGAAACATTCAGGTTTTCCATAGCAAGGGTTGCCGTATTGTAGAGCTGCCAGCCGTCTTCCAGTTGGATGAGGAGGTAGCGGCCGGACGGAGAGATCACCATTTCTTTCTGTACATCGGAAATGAAGGTATAGGTATCGGTAAGTGCATTCCATAAGTAGAGCTTATCGAAGCCGGCTCCGCCGGCCTTGTCCATCCGGTCTACCTGCTCCGGGTCCACCCGGTTCATCAGATACAGGTTATTCCCGATAGCAGTCTCCCCGAAATAACCCGGCCGGGTCATCACAACTTCTTTTCCACTGAACGGATCCCAGTCGATATGAACAGATTTCAATACGGATGAATTGTGGGCGGCCAGGTCAAAGTCGGTCCCATACCAGACATCGACCATTTCTTTTTTTGCCTTTACCTTCTTCTCCAGCTTTATGACAATCCGTTGGCCGGAACCGGATGGTGCGAGGGTCATCCGGTCATAGTCGCTGTACCGGCTGACGTCCAGCAAAAACTGCTTTTTGTCTGAAGTGAGATAGTAAATTTTCGAATGGCCGGCTCCCGAAGTATGGATCACAAAGCCCTTTCCCGGCATTCCGGAAGGCACTATATTTTTAACTTCATCCACCGTTGAAAAAATAGTTTCAAAAGTTCCCTTATCCAATACCAGGACTTCATTCAGATCCCCGTTTTTCCTTCTAAGTATCGCCTCCTGATTTTTTGAATACAGGTACTGGACCTCAGCAATCGTCTGTTTAAGATTCAGACCGGTATCAAAAACCTCTGCGCGGCTTCCGCCTTTTGCCGTATATAGGACTGCCAACACCCGGTATTGGCGATTGTAAAAGAACCTGCTGACATTCTGTAAGAAATGGGACCTGCCGGTCGCCGGGTCAAGATATTCCAGGGTATCGCCGGTCTGTACCGCCAGGTGGTTCCCGACAAATGACATCAGGTTGACGTTTTTCCTTTCCGTCACCCGATCCGGATCTGAAACGCTTGTCAGCTTCAGGTTCTTGGAACCGTCGCCCAGAACGGAGTACCAGGCCAGCCATTTTCCATCATCGGAGGCTTCCGGAAACCGGATTTCTTCCGTCCGGCTGACGAGCTTTTCCAGGTGACCATAATTTTGGGCATGCAGCCTCCCGGTCAATATCCCGGTAAGCAGGAGGATGGCCAATATCAACGCTCCATGCCCGGAGCCACAGGCTGCTCCCCCCAACTGCTGTACAGGAGGGCTGATGCTGTCCGAAGATCTCCTGCAAAAATCCGGCATCACTGCATCTCCTCCTCTCCTGTTAATACCCATCATTCTGCGGCGTCAGGTTTTTGTTCAGAAGCATTTCCTTCTGCGGCAGCGGAAAAAACTGATTCGTCGGCTTCCAGTTCGGCTTTACAGGTTTCAGCTGATCCAGCTGGCCCCACCTTTTCAGGTCAAGAAACCGGCTGCCGTGTTCTGCGAAGAATTCCCTTCGCCGTTCATTCTTCATTTCATCCATAGCCTGGGACTGGGAAATGGAGGTGCCCAATGCAGTCAGTCCTGCCCTCTGCCTGGTATGGTTGATGAAAGGCACGGCCTGGCCAGTTTTGTTTTGCCTGTTCAGCGATTCTGCCAGCATCAGATAAACATCCTCCAACCGGTATACGACAGAATATTCCGTGGTGTTGGAAGTGGCTGTCACTTTGTATTTTGTCTGTTTATAATTCGTCTGGGAACCGGATACGACTGCTGTAAAATAGTGGTTCCAGCGGAGGTCGCCGGCGGAGAAAGAACTGATAAGGTCAGGGTTCAGGACAAATGAGGTGGGCACGGATACAAAATTATAGAGCAGGGCTTCATTGGTCGGGTCCGTATTGTTCTTCGGCTTCAGCTGCCAGATGAGGTGCTTGCCGGTTTTCTGAAACACTTTGGAGAGGTCGCTTTGGAAAACGTAATCTCCGTTCTGGATAATAGTCCGGCAGAGCAATTCCGCTTCCTGCCACTTCCCGGCCAGCATTTTCATCTTGGCCAGCAGCACATATCCTGCTGCCTTATTCACATAAATCCTTTCCGCATTCCGGTAAGAGGCCGGGAGAAGGTTTACCGCTTCGGAGATATCCGTCTCCAGCTTTACCAGAAAGTCATTCTTAGGCATTCTGTTCAGGTTGCTGTTGTACACATAATCCGTGGTTGCGGTATAGGGAACTTCCCCGTAGATGTTGTAAAGATAGAAGTAGACCAGGGAGCGGATCAGCAGCGCTTCCCCTATTATCCTGTCTTTCGCCGGCTGGGAAAGGCTTTTCGATCCTGCCGTTCCTTCGATGATGCTGTTGGCCATATACACCTGCTGATAGGCATTCGTCCAGACAAGGCTTACGGTGGAATTCGTTGCCAACGGTTGGTTATTATAAATATCCAGGATCGGGTTTCCCGCGCCGGTAAAGACGCAGGTGACATCATCGGCATAGGTGCCGAGTAAGGCTCCTGAACCGTCAGACGTTCCGCTGACTACGGAACCGGTCCACAAGGCAGCGTAAAGGCCGGCCAGGGCGGCATCGGCCGTTTTCTCGTCCTCAAAGATCAGTTCCGTAGCGAGCTGGTTATTCGGAAAGTCGGTTTCCAGATACTTCTCACAGCCCGCCATTCCCAATAAGGCAGCAAGCATCAGGAGAAGATAAATAAGATAATCAGTTATAGGTTTCATTTTTTTTTAAATATTAAGGGTATCGTTCTTTTATTGCATGACGGGTACATTTTCCTCATCAGAAGGTCAGCTGGAATCCCAGCGCATAGGTTTTCAACGGCGGCAGGTAGCCCACCAGTAAAAATTCCGGGTCCATCCCGAAATAATCGGTGACCGTCAGCAGGTTCTGCCCCTGGAAGTACACCATCGCTTCTTTAATGCCCATGCCGTGTACCGGGATCCTGTAATTCACCTGTACATTCTTCAGCCTGATAAAGGAAGCATCGCTTACGGCAGCGGTGGAATTCTGGAAGAACCCGTGCAGCGAAAGCTTCTGCGGCGTATAGCCTGCGGAATACGGCATGTAGGTCCCCAGCGGATTCGAAGGCGACCAGGTATCGAGCGCCTCGACAGGCTGGTTGCTGAGCGTACCGGGCATCAGCATCTGGCGGTTGTAGTTCCAGTTTCTCTGCTTCACGAACTGCCATAGGAATGACGCCGACCATTGGCCGAACCTGAACTGGCCTGACCATCCGCCGAACATCCGGACACCCAGCTTCTCCACTGCCTTGTTGTCATCCGGCGAATTGATCTTCCCGTCACCGTTAAAATCCTTGAACCGGTACAGTCCGGTTACGGGATCGATTCCCTCATACTGGTAGACCTTGGCAATCGTTGTCGGGTATCCGATGACGTACTGGTTGGAATACGTGGACCCTTCCAGGTTCGGAAAATCCACTAGTACATTCCGTGGAATACTCAGGTTAAAAGACGTATCAAACCTCAGCTTTCCGGTTCTCAGCACCTGGAAGGAGGTATCGAATTCCCATCCGGTATTCCTGATCTCCGCGGAAAGATTGGACTGGATCGACGGGAAGCCGGTGGTGGCCGGAAGCGGAATGCCCACCAGCTGGTTCGACGAGGTGTTCTCGTAATAAGCACCCGATAAATTCAGGCGGCCGTTCCAGAATCCCAGTTCGAGTGCCAGTTCCTTTTTCAGGGTCTTTTCCCAGCTGAAATCCGGGTTGTAGAGCCTGGCGGGATTCAGGGCGGTCTGCCCGTTGTAGATGCTGGAAGAGACGATGTAGGTATTGAGGTACTGGTAATCGCCGATCCTGTCATTCCCGGTGGTTCCGATGCTTCCCCTGAGTTTACCCAGGCTCAGCCACCTGGAATCCTTCAGGAAATTTTCTTCCGAGAACAGCCAGGCGGCGCCTACCGCCCCGAAATCCCCGAAGCGTTTCCCCGGGCCGAAACGGCTGGAGCCGTCCCTTCTCCCGGTCAGGTTCACGATATACCGTTTCATCAGCTGGTAATTGAAGCGGGCAAATACCGCCGTATAGTTATACTCGCTGCGTACCTGGTCGGAAATGGTCTTCACACTGGCGGCCCCGATGTTGTCGATCAGCAGGTTGCTTTCGAAACCCCGTCCGCTGACGGCTCCCTGGTCGGACTGCGTTTTCTGCAGGGTGGTTCCGATTAAGGCTTCGAACTTATGTTCTCCAGACTGATAGGTTCCCGTAACCTGCGGCTCCAGGATGTAGGAGAAATTCACCTGGCTGTTTTTGGAGGAGGTCGAGTTCATACTGGTCTGGCCAAAGGCCGGGTTGTTGACGGTATGCGGCTTCAGCGACCTTTCCTCGAAATTCTGGTAGCTGATCCCCGCATTCATCTTCAGCGACAGGAAGGGGAACAGCCTGTAAGACAGGTTCAGCCCGTTGTTGAAGAATGCCGTTTTGTTCCGGTACTCGCTGAGGAAGGAAGCTACCGGGTTGGCAAACGTCCCCTTTTCCCAGTTGATGTTCCCGGCGGCATCATAGAGCGCAGGCGCATTTGGGCTCAGGATGATGCTTTTCAGGGTCAGGTCATCATTCTGCACATTGTTTTTCTGGAAGGAGAAGGTGCTCACCAGATTCAGTTCCAGCCTCCGGTCCGGCGTAAAATAGCTGAAATTCGCATTCACGTTATCGGTCCGGTACCTGAAATCAGCAGGCAGGACGGTTGACTGCTCATTATGGCCGTAGCTGATATTGTAGGCGGTCGTTTCAGAGCCGCCGGCCAGTGAGAGCTGTACCGCATAAGCATCGGCCGTCCCGCCGATCAGCTCTTTCTGCCAGTCCGTGTATCTTGCCTGGTCCCAGGTTCCGTTGATGTCGTACATGGTTGCCGGATAGGGAACGTTGTCATTTGCAAATCCCTGCTTCCGCATGCTGATGTACTGCTGGGTATCCATCATCTCCATGGTCCGGGTGACCCTGCTCAGGGAATAGGAGGTGTTGAGCTTCAGCTCAGACCTTCCCCTCTTCCCTTTTTTAGTGGTCACGATAATCACCCCGTTTGCCCCGCGGCTCCCGTAGATCGCCGTGGCATCGGCATCTTTAAGGACCTCAAAGCTTTCGATGTCGTTCGGGTTGACCGCGTTCAGCGGGTTGATGGATGACCACGGGAGAATCTTGTTGGAATAGAGCGAAGGCGTCTCAGAAGCCTGCGGCACCCCGTCGATGATGTACAGCGGCTCATTGCCTTCGCGGCGGATGCTGTTCTTCCCCCGGATCTGGATATCGAAGCCGCCGCCGGGCGTTCCCGAATTCTGGGTGACCGATACCCCGCTCATCCTTCCCTGTACCGCCGCCAAGACATTGGTGACCGGCTGGTTTTCGATCTCCTTTGCGGAAACCCGCCCGATGCTGCCGGTCCGCTCCTTTTCCCGGACTTTGTAATAGCCGGCGTTAAGCACCACTTCCTCAATGCTTTTTTCTTTTCCCTTTCCCTCTGTGTTTTCCGGCCTCCGCCCCGTTAATTTGTGTTTTTCCCTGGTCTCCAGGGATACATCCAGGATGCTCCCCTCTCCTGCCGGTACTTTCTGCTCCGCATATTCCGGGTGGCGGAAGAGAAGAACAGGATGTTCACCGGTGACCTGCAGGCGGTACGTGCCGTCCCCGGCCGTTACGGCGGTTTCTTTCGTGTTCTCTTCCGAGACGCTGACGCCCGGTACCGGCTTTCCTGCTGCCGTAACGGTTCCCGACACGGTGCGGGTCTGGGCGGTGGCGGTCATGCCTGCTGTAGTCAGCATAACGCCAGAGAGAATGCTTCCTATGTGGTAATAGGATTTTTTCATAGTTTTGTATGGGTTTTTAATTAAACTCTCAGTCAACCTGCTCTTTCCCACGGTCGCCAAACTTTCGGGAAAGGGCTTTTTTATTTTTCTGTTTGTTTTTAGTTCTTTTGTCTTGATACAAAAGAACCAAAAGATCAGGACTGGATTCTTCCGCTAACCGGAACCCTGATTCACTAAAAATTCTAAACTTGCGTGCATCCGGCATTTTTCCATTCACTTTTTTCCGGTTGTGGACTCTTGTTCTTTTGCCTTGATGCAAAAGAACCAAAAGATCAAGACTTAAAACTTTTTGACGCTACAAATTGGTCCGACGCTGAAAAGTTTAAACTTGCGCGGATGGCACATTGGTTTTTCAGTTCAATCGCTTAGCCGCGCTTCGGACAGAAAACTTTTCTTTGTGGCCATGGCCTTCCAATTTGCTTAACGCTAAAAGTTTAAGGTCATTGGTGTTTTACCAATGGAAACGAATGTTTTAAATACAGATATTTTTTCACAGGTCTGTAAAGGTTTTTAATGATTACTGACTACGCTCTTTCCCACGGTCGCAAAACTTCTGGGAAAGGGCTTTTTTTATTTCTTCTGTTTGTTTCCAGTTCTTTTGTCTTGATACAAAAGAACCAAAAGATCAAGACTTAAAACTTTTTGACGCTACAAATTGGTCCGACGCTGAAAAGTTTAAAACTTGCGCGGATGGCACATTGGTTTTTCAGTTCAATCGCTTAGCCGCGCTTCGGACAGAAAACTTTTCCTGGTGGCCATCACTTTCCAATTTGCTTAACGCTAAAAGTTTAAGGTCATTGGTGTTTTTCCACTGGTATGCGTTGTTTTAAATGCAGCCCTTTTTTGTTTCTTCTGTTTGTTTCAGTTCTTTTGCCTTGATGCAAAAGAACCAAAAGATCAAGACTTAAAACTTTTTTGACGCTACAAATTGGTCCGATGCTGAAAAGTTTAAACTTGCGCGGATGGCACATTGGTTTTTCAGTTCAATTGCGTAGCCGCGCTTCGGACAGAAAACTTTTCTTAGTGGCCATTGCTTTCCAATTTGCTTAACGCTAAAAGTTTAAGGTCATTGGTGTTTTACCAATGGTATGCGTTGTTTTAAATGCAGCCCTTTTTGTTCTTCTGTTTGTTTTAGTTCTTTTGCCTTGATGCAAAACGAACCAAAAGATCAAGACTGGATTCTTCCGCTAACCGGAAGCCTGATTCACTAAAAATTCTAAACTTGCGTGCATCCGGCATTTGTTCTCCGTCTGAACATGCGTCTCACGCTTCGGACACCAGAATTTTTTTAACGCTCATCAGGCCTCCGGTCTTAACGCTCCAGACTCCTAAGTCGTTTTTTTACTTGTCGGTGCCCATCGCTTTCCAATTTGCTTAACGCTGAAAGTTTAAGGTCATTGGTGTTTTACCAGTGGCATACGTTGTTTTAAATAGAGGCCTTTTTTGTTCTTCTGTTTGTTTCCAGTTCTTTTGTCTTGATACAAAAGAACCAAAAGATCAAGACTTAAAACTTTTGACGCTACAAATGGGTCCGACGCTGAAAAGTTTAAACTTGCGTGAAAACGGCATGTGTTTTTCAGTTCGTCATTTGTCTCACGCTTCGGACAGAAAACTTTTCTTTGTGGCCATCGCTTTCCAATTTGCTTAACGCTGAAAGTTTAAGGTCATTGGTGTTTACCGGTGGAAGGGCTTTTATGGATATTAATTTTTATTTTCTGATGATTTTATCTGCAGTAACCTTCTGAGACCTTCTCATACCGCAGGCGAAAAGCTTTTCATAGATTATCACTTCTTTTATATTGATTTCCTTATCTTTACCTCGGTTCATCATTAAATATTTTATAATATTTGGCTTTCTTCCCGTACCGGCAAAATATGGGGAGGAGGCTTTTTTTATCAGCCTGTTTTAAAACTCTGTTCTGTGTTTTTACCTTCGTTCCCGTCATGGCTGAAGCCTCCTTTTAGTTTCCCCTTATCATCTGATGATTCAATAAAATTTAAACTTTTGTGTCCTTTTATACGTCCGGCAGGCAGCTTTTATACGACATGAATCTCTTTTGACTCTTTTGACTCCGTGGAATCTCCGGTTTGCCGTTGATCAGCCGAAGCCTTCCTTTCTGCCATGAGCCAGGCGGCATCCAGCATTTTGCACAGGTGCAGGTACGGGCCTACAATGTTGCCCTCCGGCACATGGTTGAAGGTGCCCAGTGAGAAATATACCACTTCCGCCAGGAAGTCCAGGAACTGCGCCGGGCGGTATTCCTTAAAGGCTTTGCAGAAGACCAGCACCGGATCGCGGTATTCTTCCTCCGAAAGCGAACCCTGCACCAGCGGGCTGTTGGGCACCGGAAGCGACTGAGCGGCCCGTTTCCCGGATTTCTTCTTCCTGAGAATATATCCTGCGAGGATAAACGACCTTAACGACTGGTGGAAATGAAAGATGACGGAAGGGTCTTCCCTGATCCGGACTTTTCCCCGGACTGCGTACTGCATGATGAGGCTGAGCCGGTCTTTGGCCGTGGCCAGGTCATGGAACTGGAAAAACACTTCCAGCAGCGATACGGGCGAATATTTACTCCGGCCGGACCAAAACCGCGATTCCAGGTCTGTTTTTTTCTTTTTCATGGGTTTTCTTTTAAGCTTGCCGGTTTCAGGCCATGCAGGATTTTTATCCCGTGGCTCAAAAACAATACTAAATAATCCTTAATAGCTGGGCGGTTGAAGCCAGCGGCAATAGGCGGTACCTTCCTATTGTATCCTCTCCTGATACTCTTTATGGTAAAGCAAGCTTAGAAAGTCTGTAGAAATGCGGACGGCATGAAATAAAACGGCATGGAACTCTACAATATCCTAACTGAGGTACTGGTATACCTTACATACAGATAAGAGAGCCCACGCCTAGGTCGTGAGCTTTCTGCTTATCCTCTCGTATGTTAAAAATTACCAGTTTTCAGTTAGAGATTCTAAGCAATAGCTTCTAATATTCGTTGAAGTATCGCAAAGTTACATTTCTGTAACTTGTTTTACAAATATAATAAAAAAACAATAAACGACATATATATCTTCATGAAAAGAAATTAAAAGATCAAAATTTACTACATGTATAAATGGAAAGTAGAGAATTTAAAGCTTCAAATTGGTAAATTAATTCAACTTTATAGACTAATAAAAGGATTATCACAATTTCAATTAGGACTGGAATTAAATATCTCTAAAGATCATATAGGTAGAATTGAAAGAGGATTGACAAATCCAACGATTGAAAATATTGTAAAGCTTAGTAACTTTTTGGAAATTGATATTTTACTTCTTTTTACAAAACTAGATACCAAAGAATTAGAAAAAATTGAAATAGAAATTGAGCGGCTGCAAAGAGAATTTAAAAATCAAAATAAGAGAAAATCCTAACGAGAGTTAGGATTTTTATTATGTACTATACAAAATTTTATAATAATTTGAGAAATCTAGTATAAATACTGAATGTATATTTTATTTTGGTTTTTATTTTTATTCTTTCGTAAACCCGTAAATTTATTAAATAGGTATTTTTTAATATGAAGTATATCAAATTTTTAACAACCAAAATTTCAGAAGAGGTACTTTCATAAATCAAAGCAAGTAAGTATACCAATAAGAAAACTAATATGGATAAGGATTCAATAATTATAACCTGTCAAATAATAACTGCATTGGGTTCATTATCAACATTTGGAATGTTTTTATTTTTATTCCGAAAAGATAAAGACAAACAAACGCAGATTAATAAGCTAACTAGCATCACTACGTTGTTAGAAGCGCAAAATAATGTTATGAAAGAGCACAATAATTTAGTCTCTCAACAAGTTGAAATATTTAGAAATACTAAAATTTTAAGTGGCCAAGATAATAAAGCACTTTCTGAATTACGGAATATCGAAGAAAAGAAATTAAAATTAAGTGTACGACCTAATTTATGGTTAAATGGCGCTGGATATAGAGGGTATGACGGTGAACTTAAAATTGATTTAAACAATAAGGGTGAGGTAGCGTATGTTACAAATTTTAACTTGACATCTTCCGACATTATACTTCATAATGAACATCTACCTTACGAACTAGAAGGAGGACAGAGAAGATATATCTTTGCAAGGTCTAAAGGTAACAAACATATAAAGAACGCAATTTATTCTATTGAAATTCTGTATAAAGATAAAATCAATACACAATATTCTATTACCATCATTGGAGAAGGTGCAAATGTAACTTTATCTGAGCCAACCGAAATTGAATAACTCCGATTAATTTTAAAACAATTAAATGATAAAAACCATATTTATTCCTACACATTTCAAACCTATAATAAAAGATGTTGTTGAAATGTTCCCACTGGTGAAACAAAAAGAAATTGGCTTGGGAATGAAAAACAGATCTCGAAAAAGGTTGTATCTTAAAAAATTACAGGATGGTCTGATTCAGAAATCGATGGGGAAAGATTGTCTGATGATATAAATAAAGAGATTGAGAAGTTATCCTCAAAATTTCAGATTTATTTCTATTTCCCCTATCACTTCGGGACGTTACAATTATCAGTTTAGTTCTCAAGGTATATCAAGCTCGCCAAGATTATTATCAGACACAGAAAAAGTAAGTGGTGGTGGAAGTTATGGTTTTGGTTATGGATATAGCTATACTGAAGGAGTTTTGATTTGCGTTGAAATTTTATAAACACAAAAATTGAAAAATAAACTGCTCGTAAAATATGCTTTGCAAAATTATGTGACTTGGAAAATTCAAATCCTAACTTTTCCTAGGATTTTTGTTTTTTATGGAAAACAGTAAAATTATCTAGTTTAAAAGTATTAATTTAGTTTATATAAATTACGTATACATGGAATTAGAATTTAAAAGCTTGCAAGAATTTAATCGTCTAAAAATTAAACTGCAGAAAGGTGATTATCTCTACCAGCATGATAAGCCAAATTATCCATTGAGAAACGAAGTGGATATTTCTAACTTATACTTTGTCACAGAAATTAGATTTGACAATTTAGAAATTCATTCTATGGCTAAAAATAAGATACTAACTGTAAAGCTGGACGAATTAGCAGGTAGTTGGTGGATTATGAAAATTCCAACATTGATTCGAGAAAAATTAGGATTAGAGGGATAAAGAATTTTGTATGCTAATCGTTTAGTTAAAATCATTCGATACTCCAAGTAGCAAAGCTTAGTAAATATATTCACAATACATTATCAGTAAAATCCATAATTGAAATAAAAATGCTTGAATACGTATATCTAGATAACGCATCTACTACAAAAATTGATAGTCAGGTTTTGAAGGAAATGATTCCCTTCATGTCCGACTTATATGCAAATTCATCAAGTTCTCATTTGATGGGAGTTAAGGTTAAAAAAGAAATTGTACATGCAAGAGAGTGTGTTGCAAACTTGCTAAATTCGGAACCAAAAGAAATTTATTTCACTTCTGGTGCAACTGAAGCAATTAATACAATTCTTAAAGGAGTAACTTCTTCTGCTGACAAGTCAGTTCGATCTCAAATCATTACTGTAGCAACCGAGCATTCAGCAGTTCTCAATACTTGCAAGCATCTTGAGGAAATAGGATTCGAAGTAATTTACCTTCCTGTTTTAGAATCAGGATTGATAGACATAGATAATTTAAGGAATGTGGTTTCTGATAAAACCCTTATAATTTCTGTTATGCTAGCTAATAACGAAACAGGCGTAATTCAAAATATAGAGGAGATAACAAAAATCGCTCATCACTCTGGGGCTCTTATGGTGACAGATGCAACACAAGCAGTAGGTAAAATTCCAGTTGACGTTAAAGATCTAGATGTAGATTTTTTAGTGTTTTCAGGACATAAATTTCATGCACCAAAAGGAATTGGAGGGTTTTACTGCAAGCTTGATAACAATTTTACACCATTAATTCATGGTGGTGGGCAAGAAAACAATAAACGCAGTGGTACGTTAAATACCCCCGGAATTATTGGAATTGGTAAATGTGCAAAGATTAGCCTAAACCAAATGGATCAGGATAGCGAAAATATAACGAAACTTCGTAATCGATTGGAACGAGAACTCTTATCAATTGAAGGAACTTTTGTTAACGGGCACTCCACTGAAAGATTACACAACATTACAAATATATGCTTTCCTAACATAGAGGCAGATGTTCTAATTGGTATGTTAAGAAATATTTGCGTTTCAAATGGCTCTGCTTGTCATTCTGAATTAATAGAGCCATCACATGTTTTAATAGAAATGGGATTAAGCAGCAAAGATGCATTTTCAAGTATCCGATTCAGTTTGAGTAAATACAATACAGAGGAAGAAATTGACTACACAGTATACAAAGTTAAAGAAGTTGTTAGCAATTTTCAAATATAATAAAAAAACTATAAGCTAAACACCATGAAAGAACTATTTGAACAATTATATTTTAGTGCTACAGAACAGGACGTAGAAAAAACTATACAGAAATTTAAAAATATTTTCAAAAAAGAGAATTGGGTGCCTATCGGCGGAAACGAATCTAATTTTAGCATTATCGAAAACCAGCAATCCAACCCTATCGCAGCATTAATTGAAAAAGTTACCAATTCAATCGATGCTACTCTAATGAAAAGGTGTATTGAATTAGGAATCGATCCTAAAAGTACAAACGCTCCTAAATCAATGGATGAAGCAGTAGATAAATTTTTTCCAGATAATAAAAATTGGGATCTTAATACATTTAGAAGAACACAAGCAGAAGATATACAGATTATTGCCGATGGACCAACGAGACAAAGTTCAGTCATCATATACGATAATGGTGAAGGTCAACATCCTGAAGATTTTGAAAATACTTTTTTATCCTTAATGAGAGGAAACAAAAATGAAATTCATTTTGTTCAAGGTAAATACAATATGGGAGGCAGCGGAGCTATTGTATTTTGTGGAACAAAAGGTTATCAATTGATTGGTTCTAAAAAATTTGATAGCTCAGGTAAATTTGGATTTACTTTAGTTAGAGAACACCCTCTTTCAGAAGCTGAACTAACAACTAAAAAAAATACTTGGTATGAGTACTTGAAAATTGATAACCAAATTCCCCAATTCGACATTACCGATATGGATTTAAAGCTTCTAAATAGAAACTTCACCACGGGTTCCATCATCAAGATGTACTCTTATCAAATGAAAGGGATTTCAGGTTTTGCTCAAGATTTAAACCAAAATCTGAACGAATTTTTATTTAAACCTGTTCTACCTGTATTTACCATTGACACAAAAGAGCGTTATCCAAATAATAAAGTTTTGCAAACTACTGTATATGGACTTCAACGACGTTTGGAAGATGAAAAGGATTACGTAGAAGATTGGTTTTCCGAAGAGTATGAAGACGTACTTTTTGGCAAAATGAAAGTTACTTGTTATGTTTTTAAACCAAAACAAGAGGGAAAAACCGTCAAAGAAAGTAAAGCAGATATCCAAAGGCGTTATTTTAAAAATAATATGTCCGTTTTATTTTCAATGAACGGTCAAGTGCATGGTCATTACACTTCCGAGTTTATAACAAGAAGTTTAAAATATAATTTGCTTAAAGATTACCTCTTGATTAATGTCGATTGCTCCAAAATGAAATATGAATTTAGGAAAGATCTTTTTATGGCTTCTCGCGATAGACTAAAAAACGGAGCAAAAGCAGAAGAACTAAGAGATTACTTAAAAACAAAACTTATTAAATCAAAACTCGACGAAATTAATAAAAGTAGAAAAGACTCTATCGGATTAGACAGTGAAGATACATCAGAGCTGATAAAAAACTTTGCAAAAAATTTATCAAAAGATAGCGATCTTTTCAAATTGATACAAAATACACTCAAACTCGACGAGAAAACAAAAGATAAACCAAAAAAAAGAGAAGCAGACGGCAATAAACCACAGGCAAAACAGCAAAAACCATTTAAGCCTGAAAGGTTTCCTAGTTTTTTTAAATTACAAAATAAAGCTAATAATCATATCCCTGTACCAGTGGGAGGTGAAAAGACATTAAAGTTTGAGACCGATGTTGAAGATCATTATTTTGACCGGACAGATGAACCTGGTGATTTACAAGTTAGTGTTTTAAAAGTAAAACGAAACGATCATGCAGGTGGTAATCAACAAGGACACGAAAAAGATTCGGGTGAGTTGCTAAACATTATCAAATCAAGCCCGGATAAAGGAACAATCAAAATAACATTTAATCCAGATACAGAGCTTAGACAAGGTGACGAAATCGAAATTGAGGCATCGCTCAAAGGAGCTGGTGCGGAGTCTTTCCAAGAGATTGTTTTCCTTAAAATTGTTGATGAGCAACAGAAAAAAGAAACAACTCCAAAAGAGGAAGAAGATTTTAGTAATATGGGGTTACCTGAATTAGTTAGAATTACGAAAAATCAATGGGAAGGTTTAGAAAATCATGGTATTTCAATGAATTATGAGACTGTGATGAACCCTGTAGCTTCGGGAGATATTCTAGAAAAAATATATGTGAACTTAGATAGTAATGTTTTTTTAAATTACCGTAAGAAATTAAAAAATGAGGAACAAATAATAATTGCTCAGAAAAGATATATTGCCTCTGTATATTTCCACTCGTTATTTTTATACATGATTACTAAAAAGAAAAATTACAAACTGTCTCAATCAACAGAAAATAATGACGAAGAAATAACTATCGATGAATATATTCGTGATGTATTTGATAGTTATTACTCCGACTTTCTTTTAAATTTTGGGATGGAACAATTGATGGGTAGCTTAGAGGATTAAAATCTATTTTTTATAATCTAATTAAGATAGTAAACTCTTTCTAGTGACCAAATGCAGAATTATGACTCAAATTTGAAATTGTTAAATCACTATTCCATGTTGAGCCTAGAGCATATATGTATGGTCTAATGAACCGGCTTTTTGCTTTTTCTAAAAGATCTTTATATCCTGGCAAAGATGTCAAAGTATGATGTTTAGATTTTTCATAAAAATTTTTTATTATAAAATCACATGAGAGAATTATATCCATTGGAGGATGCAGTACTCTGGGTGCGGGTAAAAGTAGTAATCCCCCATAGTATTTAGGATTAGCCTCTTCAGTTATTTTATTTGCCATATGATCTCCACCAAAATTCAAATGATATGTTGGATGGGTGAATAAACTGGTGGAGGAATCACCTTTATCTAAATGCCAACTACAAATTGCTTTTTCAAAAATGTCATTTGAGAGGTACTCTCCTTCAATTTTAATTGCAACTCCCAATCTTTTAATAGGGTCCTGCAAGTCGCTTGGCTCATTAATTTGACTCAATCTTATTGTTAACTCCACTTCGAAAAACCTTTCTGTTTCACGGCATAAACAATCAATTCCTTGAGGAATTACGTGTCTCTCAATATCAATATCTTGAAAAACTAATGGCATAACTTTCTCTATCGAATAATGTATTTGACCACCACTTGAATGGCAGTTAATATTATTCAACATTCCGTGATTTTTGACATACTTTCCCCAATTACCTAAATAACCAGCTAAAGACCTCAAGTCTTTTTTGATTTCATTTAAATCACTTGCCATCTCTCGTTTTGGTATATATTTTTTTTAACTTTTCAATCTTTTCTCTGTCTAGAGGATGAATATTTGCAATTGGTTCATTTAATGCGACATCAATTGAAAAATATTGATCTTCTTGCCACGGAACTTTCGAAAAATCCTCAGCACAAAGAATACCATCTTTAATTGATAGTGGTTTTTTTGTTTTTTCACAAACAGTCCAAAAAAAATCATTTGAGCTTTTCTCTTGTTTTGTGGCAGAGATGAGATTTAAATTAAATTTTTGATTTAATTTCTCAACACGATCTGATGCATTTAGATCACCCAACTCACAATTTATACTTTCTCTCCACCAAACTATTAAATCAGTAGCCCACCATCTTTTCCAACCGTGATGTAAAATACCTCTGTATTCGAAAGAATCAATTAACAGTAATAATTTTTCCCATTCTTTTCCTGAATTATCAATATCGACACCTAATCTAGATGCTAGAATGTATTTATCAATAAGTAGTCCTGTAACAGTAATAAGATTTTTTAAAATGAATCTTACAATTTCATGATTTGGATATTGTTCTTGAATTATATATTCTAAATGATCCAATAATCTATAATCAACATTATCTGCTTTCGTGCCTAATATTACTTCAATTTCCTTATTTTTCGCAATAATTATGTAAGCATCTGAAAGAGCATACAATTGATCTATTACATCATTCTTAATATTTTCAAAATCATTTTTCTCATATATTGTGTCGAATAAGTCTTGAGCAGTAGATTCTTTCTCAAAACTTTTTTTGAACTCATATTCAGCTGAGCAAAGCACAACAGGTAAATCTTTGAAATCTCCTTTATTTATAAGAGTTCGCAATTGCTGTATCAAAGCTTCGACATTATAATCAGCCTCTTCCAAAGCAGAATTTTTTTTATTAAACTTCCAATCAATCAATAAACCATCAAACTTTCCTTGATTAGATTTTAAAAATTCTATCTCTTCTTTCCATACTTTGTGTTGAAAGGGATGTACTTTAAGCAAGTCTTCTTTAATACTTAATCCTTTCGCTGTTTCAGCTATTGTTTCTTCAGGATCATCATCAATATAATAATAATTATAACTCATATTTATCTTTTTCTTCTTCAGTAATTTCTGGAACTTCAAATCTTAAGCAAGTTTTATATCCAGATTCGGCTGGTATTACTAATGCGTTTCCTAGATAGGATTCCGCAATATCCTTTACGATTTTTAACCCCAACCCTGTGCCGGTGGCAATTTCGTTTAAATCAGAATCTGGCGAAGCAGGGGTGCTTGTTGTAAAAAAAGGATTGAATATCTTTTCTATATTTTCTTCGGCAATACCATCACCATTATCCATGAATTCGATGTAGACCATTCCTTTTTCACGTCCTCCAATAATTTTGATTTTACCAAATTCTGATTTTGTACGTTTGATAGCTTTTTTTGAATTTGTGTAAAAATTATATAATACTGAAGTCCACTCAGAAGGATGCATTGACCTTGAATACAGATTATAGCCAAAGAATTCCTTTTCAATAATTAGATTAAGTCCCTTACGATCGTATTGTATGATTTTTTCAAAGTCCTCTATTACTTTAGGTAGTAGTTGGGGACTTTTTTCTCTACTAGAGTTTTGAGTAAATGTGCTATCAATGTAAGATGTATAACTTTGAAATCTATTAAAATTTTCTTTTAGGTTTGTTATAGATTCTTTTGCTTCTGGTATCAAATCTTGCGTAGCGAGAAAACTGAGGCTTCCATTAAAAGATGGAATAAATTGTCTTATTTCATGTGTAAATTCAGCGATATTTAAACCAATTCCAGCAAGAACTCGCATCATTTCAAGCTCTTCAATCTCCTGAATAACATCATCTATAATATCGTCATTATCTCCAGTTTTCAGATCTTCTAATTTTTGTTTTGCACTCTTACCATAATTATTATTAGTTTGGTTGGAAGTGCTATCTGATGAACCTGAAGAATTACTTTTCTTCTTTTTTTCTGCTAATCTTTCAGAATTAATTCTTTGTGCAGCTTGACGAAGTGCTTTATATATAAAATCCGTGAGTTGATTAAATGCCTGATTTTCTATTAAACCTTCTCTACTAGAAGTTTCTTCGAAGGTTAAGTTATTAGAATTAACTATTTCTACAAAGCCAAAAAAGTTACTATTACTGAAAGGTACGTGTGCTTGGTCTTCTCCTTTAGCAGAACCCTTTTCTATACTTAGCCAATCATTCCCTCTTTCTCCATATGGGAGAACGCGAAAACCATTACGATAGAGCCTTATACCTCCATTATCTTGCCCAAAAGAATATATTCTATTATACTCCATTTTAGGAACATAACCTTTATACCAATCAAAGTTATAAATGAAATAATAAGCTTTAAAATGTATTTCATCCAAACTAGAATAATCTCCATCAATTATAATAGAATCATCTATATCGAAGCGAGTACTCTTTACTTCGCATATACCCTGGCCATCCAGTATATAACCCTCAATAACTCCTAAAGAATTATCAAAAACCATTTTATCTAGATTAGCAATTGAAATTACTTCTTGCCGATCCTGCTTTAAGCACTCCACAGTAAAAGAATCGTCTGATCCCTTTTGTGCAATATTAAGATTTTTACTTCTATCAGAGATAAAATCAGGTTGCAGCAATTCTGCCACATATCTATAGACACGTCGAATCTGCGTTTCCGACCATGCTTCACGCAAACCTTCAATAATTAATTTAGTTCCACTACCTTTACTGAAAATATTATCAAGTTCTTCAATGGGATTAAATATGTCAGTCAGATTTTCACTAATTTCATATTTTGACCAATTTATCGTCAGTTTTAAAGCTTTATTAGAATCTTTATTTTTAGTTATTATAGTTAGGTATTTGCCAAGACGATGTGTAGCAAATCTACCTATTCCTTTTTTTCCAGCCCTAGTACGTTTATAGACTGGAGATATTGGATAATTAATTTTATCTGGAGAAGATAATCTCATGAATCCATTTACTAATTGCTGACGAGTCATTCCATTTCCATCATCCTCAATTTCTAAAGAACCACCTTCTACATCTGTATTTATATACCTTAGGGTAACCTTATTTGCATCTGCATCATATGAATTCTTAACTAGTTCAGATACTGCAGTCTCTGCGCGACCAACTAATTCATTTCCTAGACGATTAATAATTCCAGCATCAACACTAAAACTAATTGCACCTGTAATATTGGAAAGCTTTTCTTCGATGACTTTCCTTTGATCAATTAACTTTTGTATTTCGTCAAGTTGATTTTCCATTATAAGCAGATTTATATAAAACAACTTGCACAGCCCTCTCCTTCAGAGTCATCTAAAAGATCTAAAAGATAAGCTGATTTTTTGTTTTGGTTATTTTTTTGTAGTTTTTTTATTTGTTGTTCTTTAATCTGAGCCATACGCTCTGGCTTGACAATATCTTCAAGACTTTCATCCTGCATCCAGGTATAACCATCTTTTTCGTATTGCAATGCTTTATTAAAAAGTTCACGATGCTGTTCATATAGCCATATCCATTCTATCTTTTGTTGATAAAAACAGAAAAAGCAGCCTGAACGACTTCGGGCATATTCACCTTTTTGACCATTTAATTCAAATTCAATTTTCTCATAATATTTTGGAACCCCAACACCACTATTATTCAAAATCTTAAAAATATCTTCTCGTACTAGATTATCTTCATTATCTAGTAATGCAAAATCATTTTCATAAGCTAATGGATATTGTGTTGTTTTTAAAAACTCAAAAACAACCCGATTAAATGCCTGAATATCTATATCCAGTAAATCATTTAACTTATCTTTAATCGTATATCTTGGAGAAATAATTTCTTCAACAACTTCTTGAATTCTTAATAATTTTTGAGCTGGTATATAATCATCATACCATGTAAGAAGGTTTTCAATATTGGAGTTTTTTAAAACTTTCCCAATAACATCTTCACTCCAAATATTTCTACGAAAAGGAAAAATTGACTGGATGTTACCTTTTCTTGATATATATCCTTCTCTATCTTCATCACCTCTAATGCCCACATAAGAAATGACTAAATCGTCACCTACCCAATCCTCGAAAGGTTCTAATTTAAGTTTTTTGGTACACCAACGAGCATTTGAAGAAGGTAGATAGCCTCCATACAGTTTTAAAAAGTGATCAAAAGGATCTTCGTGGCTTTTTTCTGCGGCTTCAATATGTATTACCTTTTTACCGGTATGTGTTTCAATATTACGGATTAAGTCATACGTTTCTTGCAGTTCTTTTCCAGTATCTGTAAAGTAATATTCGATATCTAAATGAGGATATTTCTCAAATAAATAGATAGCTAAGGCACCACTATCCTTGCCCCCTGAAATACCCATTACGTGCCTTACGTTTCTCATTTTTTTAGTTCTTCTTGCAATAAATTTGCAAGTATGGTTATATTAATTCTGGTATCACCTACCAGTAGTTTTTTTAATTCTGTTTCTTTTTCAGAAATCTCTTTTGTTTTTTCCTTAGGTAAACGGATTAAGTTTTTCTTTAACCCATCTACGAATGAAGTAATTTCTATCTTAAAGATTTCTTCTGTTGATTCATCGAAATCTTTTTGACTAATTTCGCTAAGATTATCCAATTCTGCAATAGTATCTGTAAAAATTGTATATAATTTAGCTTCTTCCTCATCAGTGATCTTATCTAAAGTCTTTCCTAGACAGACCTGAACCAATGAATTGAGCCAAGCATTTTTATCATCTAATGGAGAATTCAATCTTTGAACAAATATTTTGTGATTAGGTTTTAAAAGATGTTTCTTAATTGTTTTAAACCTATTCTGAAGCTTTATCTTATATTCTTCAAAATCTAAATTTTCTCCAATAATTTCATTTAAGATATAAAGCTCGAATCTTTCAATTAGTCCTGAATAAGAAGTTCTGATCTCTCTTATTGATAATTGAATTTCCGCAATATAACTTTCCAATTTCTTTGTATCATTCTGCAACTCTATCATACTTACATCCATTGCCGAAGGGAAATCTTCGAAAAATGTTTTTTCAGGATCTTTTGAATTGGCAATAGCATCCCTCAGTCTTAGTGCTTTTTTTCCTAGTCGTAAAGTTTTCTTTGAATAATCAGGAATCTCTCTATAGAATTTAAGGAAAGGTTTTACCGTTTCAATAAAACTCTGATTGGTAATGGTCTCCTTTTCCGTTTGTTCCAGCATTTCTCTATATTGGTTAAACATTCTCAGCTTAACACCTTCTACATCAAAAGCTTTTACTTCATAATCTTTTGCTTTTTTAGAAACCAATTCTAAATTATCAAAAGTCAGCTCAGGAATATAGATATCTTTATTAAATAGCGCAAAATCATTTCTCTTAATAAAAAGAAATATTGGCAACCAAAAATCTATAAATCCTTGTTTCAATTTGAAAGGCCTTACAGACAATTGCTCAATAAAATCTTGTAAATTTCTTTTACTATACTTGGAAGATTCCAAAAACCTTTCTCCTAATTCCCAAACTGCATTGTAACTCTCATCTGTAGGTCTTGAAACTGTTAACTGGTCATTCTGTATTTGATGAATTCCAGTTTCTTTTAGTAAACTTAGATAAATAGTTTTTTCAGGAGGGAAATGGGTGGAATTAAATCCTAAATTTTCAACCTTCCAATTATCTAATAAGTTTTTCAGCAAAACTTTTTTTGCCGTAGAGATAGGAGACGAAATCTTAGTTTTATTAACCATTTCATTTCTGAAAATGGGAGTTCCTGTATATATATCTTCATCACAAATTCTTGAAAGTTCTATATTCAAAACTTTTGCAGAAGTTATTTCTAGCAGTTCTCCATGATAGAACCATTGTACATTGCCATTATTAGAATATAAATCTTCATTAATTAACTTATTTAAAGCACTCTTATGAAATTGTTCTAATTCGCCAAGTTCATTTAAAGCAATTTTATCATCGTGATAATCATTTTTTATCTTCTGAATTTTTAAAATTTCATAAATGCTCTCTTCTATTTGCTTATAGTTTTGATAGTAAGCTACTAATATTGCCTCTTCGGAAATTTGAGAAAATTCAATAACTTCTTGCTCTGCTACATTATTCGATAGAATTAAATTAATAAAACCATCTACTTCTCCAATCGGAATCTCGTCAACTAAATTATCAACTAATTTAAATTCAAAAAGACGAGGTGTACCTTTAATATAAGATACTGACTTTGCGATTATATAATTACCTGTAAAATAGTCTCGTACATAATCTATAATATTTTTAGGTTTCTCTACCGACAAAGAAGATTCTTCTAAAGCTTTTTCAACATCTAAATCAGTTCCTTGAGCTAATACAAAACGATTGGAATATCCTACATATCTTAAGATTCGCAATCTTACTAATTCATCAATATTTTTTTTTGAATCATGAATACCTAAAGAAAGCAGTGCATATTGTTCAAGAAAGGCCTCATCTATATCACCAGACGAATTTCCAAAAAGATTTAACAGACCGATTGTCTTTATAATTTTAACAGCATTATTAGGATTTCCTATAAATCTGCCTTCTGTCATTTCTATGGCTGCTCTAATATTTGTCCACTGGGAATAATGTGGATTATATTTGGTTGTCAGAAATGAATAATAGTTATGAATTAAATAATCATAAACACAAGCAACATTGAAATACGGATTTCCAATACTATCGTAATCCAGTAAATTATAAGGATCATTTGAATCTAAAAATGAAAACAATGATCTTTCATTTTGTCCATATTTCTGCAAGGACAATGTAAGAACAGATGCTGATAATACATCCAAAGGAAATAATTTTTCACCTATTTCTTCATTGAAATAATCTCTTAATGGAAATAACTTTGAATCTTGTATAATTTTAAAGAGGGCTGTAAAACTATCATTTTCATTTTTAAATCCTAATTTATCAATTCTTTTTGCAGCCAAAAATAAAAGCTGTTCTACAGGCTCATTGAAAGTTATTTCTTTTAACCTTCCTTTTACCTTATCCCATTCATTTTTCTGAGCTTTAGATAAATTAAAAGCATATTGATTGAAATCCTGATGTAATGTTGAAATGAAAAGTATATTTTTATTCTTATCATTAACATATTCTGCTAGTTCTTGTATAAAATACAACTCTTCCTCAGGATTGTTCTGAGCAGCATATTCTAAGAACTTGCCAAACTCATCAGCAAGAATTATTAAACCTGAATTTAATTTTGAATAATACTTTTCTATTGCTTTTACAATGTTATCAGTATTTATATCTTCAACAGCTAAAAAATCGGCAAATTCCTTTTTAAAGGATGTATATTTCCCGACAAATTTTATAAACTCAAAGCCATTAAAAGCTTTATTGTGAAAATTATCTGAAAGATTCGTTATATCATTTTCAAAAGCTTTTAAGAAAGCAGATTTCCCTGTTCCATAAGCTCCAATTAAATTATATGCTCTAATCCCAATCTCAAATCCATTTACCAACTGTGAGTAAACTAACTCAGCATTAGGTGTCAGGATATAATCTATTTGTACACCATTATCTCTCACTATATTCACAGATGGAGAAAAATGGTAATTACTTCTATCTGTAATATTCATTAAGAATTTCCCATTTATTAATCTGTTCCTTGAACTGTAATGTCCTATTGCCTGCCGTTTCACTATAAATTATATTGGCATATTGGCTACTAATGTTCATAATATGTTTATATAATTCTTCAGCATTAAGAGCAAAAATATTTCCCGGAGAGTTCTCTCCAGTAAGTAATTGTCTAAAACTAATTGTTTTATCCTCAAAATTATCAATTATAGCATATAAAACAATTTCAGAGGGTAAATTGTTTCGTTTTTCATTTCCTATTCTGAACCATTCTTCAGTCTTATCATCAATACCAATTTTTTTATACTGATGAATTAATTCTA
>NZ_VTSX01000025.1 GCF_008329705.1 Chryseobacterium sp. SN22
AAAAATATATTATCTTGCGCTAAATAACTTTAATTTAGTATATTTATAAATTTATATTTACATTAACACGAAAAACTAGACCGTGAAACGATTTATTTTTCCTACTATTGAAAAAGTCCGGATTAGTCATTTTAGTCTATATAAGAGAGTGGACTTTTTGGACATAGACTTAACAAAAGACGTTTTCTGTCTTGCTGGAGCTAATGGACTTGGTAAATCAACCTTTATTACTATAATCAATTTTGGACTTACTGGAATTGTTAAAAATCCAGAAAGACGGTTTACTTGGTATAATGAAATTACAAAATTTTATAATCAAAGTAAAGGGTTTGCTTCAACATATTTTGATGGTAGGGTAAGTGAAGATGATTATGAATTAGCAGAAATAACAATTGAGTTTTCTCTAGATGATATAAAATATGTTATTACTCGAGGTTTCTTTGAACCCGACGAATTACGTTTTTTTTCTCGTTCTAATTCAAGCGATCAACTAAACACTTCAAGTGAATTAAATAACTCAGAATTAAATGACTTATATAAGACCACATTTACTAAAGATGTAAAACTTTCTCATTTTGATCAATTTGTATTTCTACAGTCATTTGTTTTTACTTTTGATGAAACTCATCAATTGCTATTTTGGGATGAAAGCGTTATGGAAAGAGTTCTATACTTATTCTTTGGAGTCGATGCTGATAAAGCTAAACTTGCTGATAAGTATCGAAAAGATTACAATAAACACGATTCAGATTTTCGAAACTTACAATGGCAAATTACAAAAACGCGTAATGAACTAAATGGTATAATAAAGACTGTCAATGCAAATACATTAGATGATAGTGCAAATATTGAACTGTATGAGCAACATAAACTATTATTAGAAAAAACTGAAGAAATTAATATTAAAATTGACAAAAAAAATATTGATTTGAAAGACTGTGATCTTCATATAGCAGATTATTCTTTAAAGTCTTCAGCTCTAAGAAGTGAATATGAAAGTATCTTTAATAAATCACTTAAAGAGGACACGCCAATTGAAAGAAATGAAGAGGTTATAAAAATACTCAACGATTTAAAATTAAGAATTTACTCTGCCAATTCATATGACGATTTAATTACGTTGTTAGTTAACATTATTGAAAAACAGAAAAAAGAAGAGCAAGAAAAGGAAAGCGATAGCTATTTCATACAACTAACAAATTTGGATAACAAACTTTCGGACTTAGGCCATCAAATATCAAATTTTCAGTCAAGAAAAGATAGGCTATTGCAGGAATATGAGTTATTATTATTAGATCAAAAAAACTTAAACAATAAAATCTTCGAAATAGAAAAAGAAAATGAAGAGGTACTTCGTAGAATTCATAAGTTTAAACAAGAAAATAATTATTCAAGCTTGATCAAGAGTTATGAAGATCAAATTTTAAGATATTCAGCTCAAAAGGAAGATAGTGCAAATAAACGTAGTATTGTTAAAGAGGAACTTCATAAATTAGAAAAAGTTTTGAATCAAGGATATGTCAGTGCTGAATCTGATTTTATCCCCATATTTAATGATTATGCGAAAAGCTTTTTAGGATTAGAAATTAGCATTGAGCTTTCAACATCAGTGAAAGGTGCTAATTTATCTCTGCATATTCAAAATTCGAAAAGAAAAGATGCATTTCAATTATCAGAAAGTCAAAGATACTTTATAGATATAGCTCTAAGAATGGCTTTAATTGATCTTAGTACACAATCTGCAACTCTTTTGATTGATACTCCTGAGGGTTCTTTAGATATAGCTTATGAAAGTAGAGCTGGTAAAATGTTAGCAGATTTTGCTCGGAAGAGTCATAGAATTATTATGACAGCTAACATAAATAGTTCCCAGCTTTTAATAGAATTAGCATCTATATGTAAGAATGAAAAAATGAAATTAGAGCGTATGACTAATTGGACACTTCTTTCCGATGTACAGCAAAAAGAAAGTGAACGAATTGAAAAAGCATATACATATATCGAAACAAAACTAAGTGGAATAGATGAGCAAGCCTGAGTCAATATTAGATACTTTACTGTTGGCAAGCAAACTTCAAGCGAAAATTGGTGATTTTTCTCGTTCGGAAATCCAATTTTTCGCATATTTAAGTTGCCTGCTTTCTTTGTATGATGGCCATACTGTTTTTGACTGGAACTGTCAGTTTATAAAAAGTGATTTAGGTAGCCCTTATAGTGCAGATATTGATTCTTCTATGACCTTATTACTATCAAATGCATCTATAGTAGAAACAGAAAAAGATTTTTTTAAAATAACAGAGAAGGGACTAAAAAATTTAAATTTTTTCAGAACACAAAAACAATTAAGTTGGCGATGCGTATATTTAGAGACATCATGTAAAAGTTTATCAATTTTACCGCATGGTGTTATTAAGGAAGCCTTAATTAATGAACCAGTAGTATCATCGGCACGAAACTCCCACATAAATAAAAATTTACTTGAAGATGCCAACCCTGCTACTAAAGCGTTATATATTCAATTTGCATCATTGAAAAGTGCATTAGATGGACAATACAGAAGTTTAATTGGTCCTGCTGTCGTTTGGATCGAATCATTGAATACAAATCATACACTTTTGAACCATGATAACTGATCAAACACAAATTGATTTTTTTAAAAAAATTGCAAAATCACAGTTTGCAACAATGATTCTAGATGATTATGACTCAGAGGATGATCTTATTTTTCTCACGGATTCTATTTCAAATATATATAAGTATCTAAATTATAATAGTTTTAAAAATGTAACAATATATTTATCTTTAGATGAATCTAATCATCTTTCTAATCTAAGCGCTTTATCAACAACTATTTATGCGATAGAAAACTTAGCTACATTGCGAGGAGAAAAAATAATTTTAGAAGTTAAAGGAAATGGATCTATTGATTTTGCTATTGATTTTGAAATAGATATAAATACAGTCAGACAGAACGGAATCATTTATACTTTTGAAAACCATAATGAAAGTGAAAAAATATATGGTAAAAATGACTTTAAAAAATTAATTCCAGTTCCAGGTGCTGATAGCTATTTCGCTATACAAACTTTTAAGAAATTAGAAGAAGCACTTGATTATTATAAATCGAAGATTGCTAGGTATTCAGATTGCGAAATCCTAAAAAATGTTTGGTTTGACGAAAATCAAATATTTTTTAAAAAGGCACCGGAACATAAACTAAGAGATTCATTGACTCAATACCTTAAAATTAGTTTGCGTAATACAGAAGCTCGTCCAGAACAAGTAGTAGACCGTTCGCATCCAGTTGACATAAAAATTACGTGGGCATTGGTCAATAGATTAGCACTTATTGAAATAAAATGGTTAGGTAAATCACTAAAAACAAGAAAAAAACAGTTTACACAAATATATACTGAAGCAAGGGCTTTATCTGGCGCATCACAATTAGCAAATTATCTCGATGAAAATATTCGTCAAGCTCCGACATATGTTTCTAAAGGGTATCTTGTTATATTTGATGCAAGACGGGCAAAGTGTAATACAAATACAATTGTCCTGAAAAATAATGATGCAATGAGATACTTAAATAAAGAAATCGTTTATAATCCTCAGTATCATATAGTGAGATCAGATTTTGCAAGTCCTTTTAGATTCTTCATGGAACCCAAATATATTAATTAATGTCAATTAATCAAACATCAAACTTAAGGAATTTAGGTTACTCAAATGCCGAAAATACAGTAGATTTACCAAGACATAGATGGTATTATTATAAAGAAGGCTTTTCTCCATTTTTAGTAGAAAAAGCTATAGAATCAGGAGATATTAAAAAGGATGATTTAATAATTGATCCTTTTAATGGAAGTGGAACCACAAGTTTAACTGCGAGCATAAATGGCTACAATTCATTAGGAATTGAAGTTAATCCTTTTACAGCATTCTTATCCCAGGTTAAAAACGAAAATACTACTGTATCAAATTTAGAAAGACATAAAGAAGATGTAGTCGGAGGAATAAAAACTGGATTTAAATCTAATTTAGTAGGTTTTTCTACATTTTCACAAACTTTAACAAATAAAAAATGGCTTTTTAATAATAATGTTTTATCAGCATTTGAGGGTGGTTGGCAGGTAGCAGTTAATCAAATTTCTAATCCTGGTCTTAAATCATTATATAAACTTTCACTTCTATCATCTGCAATGACTAACTGCAATGCTAGGAAAGATGGTAAGTGTTTACGATATCGACCAAATTGGGAACAGAAAAATTTCGATGAAAATTCCTTTTTAAAGTCTTTTGAAGAAAATTTAGATCGTCTTTCAAATGATATAGAAACAACAGTCATAGATAAAAAGCCTAAAATACTTAATGGTGATTGTAGAACAATACTTGAAAAATCCCATGATTTTAAAAAATTTAAACTTTGTATAACTTCACCACCATACTTAAATACATTTGATTATACAGATATTTATAGACCAGAACTTTTCTTAGGAAAATTTGTCAATTCTCCAAAAGAATTATATGATTTAAGACTACAGACAGTTAGATCTCATATTCAGGCAAAATGGGCTTTACCTCAAGTAACGGATTTTGGATTATTATATACTGAAACAATTAATCATATTATAAAGAATCAAGATTCTTTAATGCATAAATCTATTCCTATAATGGTCCAAGCATATTTTGAGGATATGTTTAATATTTTATGTTTACTAAAAAAACGAGCAGATACTGATGCTCAAATATGGCTTGTAGTCTCAAATTCTGCCTATGCAAATAAAGAAATTCCAGTTGATTTAATTATAGGTGATATAGGAACAAAAGCAGGATGGTTTTTGAGAGAAATAAGTGTCTTACGTGAGATTAAAAGAAGAAAAACAAAACATAGCCCAGATATAACTCATTTAAGAGAGAGTGTTATTATTTTTAGTTCTAATAGAGCAAAAAATAGTTTAAAATCTTAGTAAATATAAATCTTCAAAATCGTCTAATTTCATAGATTTCGCAGCAAATGTTTAAACTAAATAGCTAAATGTCAACCAAAAAAAATCCCGGCCAAACCGGGATTTAACTTTTAAAATTCAAACTTACTTCACCTCCACAGGAACGGAGATTTTATCCCAATCCATGGTGAAACCGTTTTTGTTGATTTTGTAGACCAAAGCTTCCTGTTTTGCCGGTAACGCTTTTGTTTTTACGTCTACACGTAAGGCGTCTTTGGATTCTTCGTATTTGTAGGCGCCCCATTGTTTTGGCTCTTTGTTGAAAACGGCGGTCCAGGTTCCGCTGGCTTTAGGGATCAGGAAGAAGCTGTATTTCCCGGCCGGGAGTTTTTTACCCTGAACGGTAACGTCTTTATCCGTTTCAAAAGTCGTGGCTTCGTTTGCACCGGCACGCCAAACTTTGTCGTAAGGCACCAGATCACCCCAGACTTTACGGTCTTTCACAGATGGGCTGCTGTAAGCGATGGTGATATTGGCATCTTTGATTTTTCCCGTCGCCGTCATCGGTGGACTGGCCGGTTTTTTGGTTTCCTGCGCGAAGGCATTTACAGAGATCGTCATGGCCGCCACAAGAACGGTCGCCGATTTTAGGATGGATTTCATACTATTTTTATTTACTTGTTTGTTATTTTGTTAATCGTTTACGAATGTACTGCTTTCGGCTTATAAAACAATAACCCGACGGCAGAAAATAGGATGACCGCCGCTGCCCCGATGACGTTCAGCCAAAGGAAGGAAACGATATCGAACTGGTAGATGGCAATCACCGCTATTTCCGATAAGATGGCCGAAACAAATACATTGGCGCCGTTGATCTTTTTAAAGTAAAAAGCGACCAGGAAAATCCCCAGGATCGGGCCGTAGAACAGGGAGCCCAGGACATTCACCGCTTCGATGAGGGAACCCATCTGCGTGGCAAACATCGCGATGCCGATGGAGAAAATCCCCCACGCTAAGGTATGCAGACGGCTGTACTTCAGTTCGGTCTGCGCATCAGGCGTTTCTTTGCTGAAGATCAGATGAACGTCTTTTAGGGAACAGGCGGCCAGGGAATTCAGCGCGGCCGAAATGGAGCCCCAGCTGGCCAGGAAAATGACGGCAAACAGAAGACCGATCATCCCGATCGGCAGGGTATTCTTTACGAAATACAGGAAAATATAATTGGTATCGGTTTTTTCCGCATTGGAGTTTGACTGGTTGATGGCCTCCTCTACCCTGCCGTGAAGCGCTTTTACCCGGGTCTGGGTATCTTTGAAATCCTCAATCGTTTTTGTAAGCTGTGGAGAGTTGGCTTCTTTCAGCTTTAAAATCTCTTTCGATTCTGCATTGAATTTTGCCTGTAAATCCCGGTGTTCCTTTTCAAACGCCGACGCCTGTTGAGGCTGGGTGTCCTTCAGGTTCTGGTAAGAACGTTCGTTGAAATACACCGGAGCCGGTTTCAGGGAAAAGAAGGCGAAAAGCAAAGCCCCGATCAGGAGAATGGCAAACTGCATCGGGATCTTCACCAGCCCGTTCAGCAGCAGGCCCATTTTGGCGTTGGTGTTGTCTTTCGCGGTAATATACCTTCCGACCTGGCTCTGGTCCGTCCCGAAGTACGAAAGCGCCAGGAAAAACCCGCCGATCAGTCCGCTCCAGATGTTGTACTTGTCTTTCCAGTCGAATTCCGTGGTGATGACATTGAGCTTTCCGGATTTCCCCGCCAAATAGAGCGCATCCTTAAAACCGATGCCGCCCGGCATATCCTGAATCAGCAGATACCCGGCAAAAGCCATGGTTCCCAGGATAATCAGGAACTGCAGTTTTTGGGTGTGGGCAATCGCTTTGGCTCCGCCGACGTAGGTATAAATCAGCAGGATGCCGCCCGTTAAAACATTGGTCAGGTAAATATTCCAGTTCAGCATGCTGGACAGGATGATGCTCGGCGCATAAATGCTGATTCCCGTGGATAAGCCCCTGGAAAAAAGAAACAGCAGCGAGGTGAGCACCCTTGTTTTTTTATTGAAACGGTTTTCCAGGTATTCATAAGCCGTGTAGACATTCAGGCGCTGGAAAATCGGGATGAAGGTGATGCAGATCACGATCATCGCCAAAGGCAATCCGAAGTAATACTGGACGAAGCGCATCCCGTCGGTATACGCCTGCCCCGGTGCCGAAAGGAAAGTGATGGCACTGGCCTGCGTCGCCATAATCCCCAACAGCACGATGTACCACGGCATTTTGCTGTCGGCTTTCAGGTAGGATTCGTTGCTTTTCTGGCCGCGGCCGATCCATACGCCGTACACCACTACAGCAGCCAGGGTAAAAATAAGAACGGCCCAATCGATACTGCTCATGCCCAGAATTTAGTAAATAAGTAATAAAATAGAATCTGGGCAATCAGCGCAACGGCCAATAACAGGTACCAGATCTTCCAGTTCTTAAATTGTTTATCCTGATCCATCAGTTTTTCTGTGCCGATAAAAAGTTAAGGAACAAACGGGCCGCCCCGGCATTTCCTGCCGGCAGCTGCCTGAAAAAAGCCAGCGGGGTGTAAATAAAATTCCCTTTCCCATACTTGGCATACAGCGTGGATCCCTGCAAAGGCTCTTCACCGGTATCGTGCATTTCGAAAAGCGGTTCGTAAGCCGCATCCCATTGGTCCGGGAAGTAGGCCCCGCGCTCCTGTACCCAGCCTTTGAAATCATCGGCCGTTATTTTATTCGGGAAGTTCAGCAATTTATGGTTGGGATTTAAAAATGTTACTGCAGCATTTTCTTCGGTCACCCTTTTATTGGCAATGTTGAATTTGTACATGCCCAACTGGCTCACCGTGGCGTCCTGGTTCGTGTTATACTGCATCACCAGGTTTCCTCCGGCTTTTACGTAAGCCCATAAAAAAGGCATCCAGCGGCCCAGCTTCTTCTCCGTATTGTTGGCACGGATTCCCAGAACGATGGCATCGTACTGCGATAATTTGTTCTGACTGCCGCCCGCTGCATCGATGTTGCCGTAAAAATCTTCGTCTTTCAGAACCTCCACCTGAATTCCGGCGATGCGCAGGAACTCGGGAATAAAATCGCCTGCTCCCTGGATGTACCCTATTTTTTTAACCGTCGTCCGGATATCGCCTTTCATGACAGCGACCGTTGCGGGCGCAAAATACTGTAGGGAAGGCAGATGCGGATATTGGATCAGTACCTGTTTTTTGTTATAGGTAATTCCATCTGCTACAAAGTCAGCATCCAGCTGCAAACGGTTGGATGGTATTGAAGTAAGCCTGGCTTTCGGAATAATACAGTCGACAGTCATATCTTTTCCGTTGAGCGAACTAACCTCCGCGCCGCCTAAACGTTCCCCGTTGTACATCAGGTTTAGCTTACCGTTGCCGAAGGTTTTGCTGGAATTGACTTTAATATTTAAGCTTAAATGTAAATCTTCATTTTCTTTCACCAGGTAAAGCGGTTGGGTGAACTTCAGTTCCAGGGCCGGAACAATGCGGAGGGCTTCCACCACATCACCGCGCACCGGATCTAATTTCTTAAACGATAAAGGAAGCTTCACTTGAAATTTTTCCGCACCGATTCTTAAATCCAGCAATACATTCAACGGGGATTCCGCCTCCGGCAAACCGACCAGCGTATCATTCGGAACAGAAAAAGTAGCTGCGTCCACCGCCGGTCTGGCCAGCCAGTACGGTTCCGTAAGCGCAGCATCAGCCGGAATCTGAATGTCGTGCTGAATGGTGATTAAAGAATCTTTAGCCAGTTTCCTGTTTAGGCTTTCCGACTGGTTCAGCCATTTTACATTTTCCACAACGACCGGATTTTCCGCTCTTGAAATCAGGTTTAATTTGAAATTATACCGATCTCCGGCAACGGCTTCCGATTGGTTGGTCACCGCCTCTCCCATAAACCCGGCACAGCTCAGAATGATCTGGTCCAGCGATTTGATTTTATCTTTTTTCAGTTCTGCATCCTTTAGTGCCATTACCTTTTTTCGTAAAGCCAACAGAGCAGGCAAACTACGGTCCGGATTGTTGAAATTGAAAGCTGAAATGATTTTATCTAAAGATTGGTCGATATCCGCGTTTCCTTTTGACGTCCAGGTCGTAACAAGTCCATCAAAAAGGGTTGTTTTGGCAGGTTCACCGGCTACATGGGAAAAATATTCGGTTTTGATCCCGGCCACCGACTGGGTTCCTGCGCCCTGGCTTTTGTGTAAACTTCTGCTTAATCCGGCCAGTTCGCCATAGCCCATTCCAAGTTGCGGATCATACTGCCCCACCGTCACTTTCAGTTGATTTTCAGCGGTCGTATTCACCGAACCGAAGCGGAACGTATTCCACAATAAGCGTTTGGGCTGCCATACATTCACATATTTCAGCTGATCCGGGAAAGCGTTTTTATCACCGGCCAGCTTAAAGGCTTTTTCCGCCACCACGGCCGAAGCCGCATGCTGTCCGTGTCCCGCCGCAGCCGTAGGAGGAAAACGGCAGATGATCACCTCCGGACGGAATTTTCGGATGACCCAGACCACATCCGCGGTAATGCTGTTTTCATCCCACTGTTTAAAGGTATCGGTGGTATTTTTAGAAAACCCGAAATCAATTGCCCGGGTAAAAAACTGTTGGGCGCCGTCTAATTTTCTTGCCTCTAAAAGCTCATGCGTCCTGATCAGGCCCAACGCAGCGCCCTGCTCGGTCCCCAATAAGTTCTGCCCGCCGTCCCCTCTGGTTAAAGAAAGATAGCCCGTTTCCAGATTCTGGTTATTGACCAGCCAGGAAAGCAAGCCTGTATTTTCATCATCCGGATGCGCCGCCAGGTACAGGACTTTCGGCAGGTGCTTCAGGGTTTTGAGTTCGCGGTAAATCTCTGATGATCTGGAAGGCCGGACCTGTTGGGCCGGACAAAAAGCCGTTAAAAAACTAAGGAGAAGTACAGTGATTCCTTTTTTGAACATGTGAATTTGCTTTGCAGGGCAAATATAGTTAAATCGTTCTTTTTGCGGCAGGAAAAGAGAAAATTCATTATCTCATCATCATCCATGTTCGCCAGATCCTGATTTTTCGTTATCCGGTATTAATAGCATCGGGCTTCAGCCAAAACCTAATTTTTAACGCAAAGTTTGATTTTCCAGACGCATAAGTTTTGAGGAGGCAAAGAAGGATCAGCAGGCTGATCTGACGAAGCGTGCGGCTGCTTCGCGAAGCAGATTCATCTGCCTTTGCTCACTTCGATTATGCGCAGTCATTATACCTTTGCGTTTAAAGCTTTTACAATAAATAATACTGATTATCAGCTGAGTGATAAAATTGTACCTGCAGAAATAAACCAACTACGTTTTCCTAACACTATCCCGTGTAAGAAAAATATAATGAAACATACAGAAAGCCGCGACCGCCCCGAACGTGTGCCATAAAAAGTGGGTCCCGAAACTGAACCATCCCCATTTGTCGGCAATACGGAAGGTCAGTGCCAGAACAAAGGACAATAGGGCAAAGCCCACCCATTTTCCGGCTTTCCAATGGGTATACATCAGATACCGCAACACGGAGAAAAGGACAAAGGAAGCCATGATGGCGTAATTGACGTTAATGAAAAGAGAAGGATGACCGGCCAGGATCCAATTTCTCAAAGCAAACATGAGTAGCCCATAGATGAGGACCAGCAGAGCAGCATAATACCACCGGGTACTCCGGGCGATAAAATAAAATCCTGCAGACAGGCAGAGCAGCATGATGGGCAGCCAGTCCATCATAATGAATACCGGCCACTGCCTGAAGGAATGGTAAACCGTTCCGCCGATAGCCCCGATGTATAATAAAGCCAGGCAGTAGGTTAAAAAAGGATTTTCTTTAAAACGGCCGTTCAGCTTAATCGTCCAGAAAATGGCTAAGGCCAGAAAAAATACCGCCGTAACGGCATTCAACGGCTCAGGGAAAAGCTGGGCCATATCGGTTTCCTTATACAGCATCCCTCCGTCCGGAGGCAGTTGGTTGATCGGCATATTCGTTTTTATTTGTTATTGGCATTTTTGCACTATCCAAGCAGAATTTTACACCATGCCCGGTTGAAACATTTCGGCAAATCCTTGCTGGCAGACAGAGCTCATGTTAGTCGTTATAATACTTTTTCAGCCAGTTTTGAAATTCATCTTCATAGATTTCCTGAGCATTTTTCACAATCCCGTCCGGATCTTCTGTAGCTTCAATGCCATATTTTTCCAAAACCCACTTTTTGTATTCTTCTGTTTTTTCGGTAGGCTCATAATCATCTTCATCTTTGTAAAAATAGATTTTGTCCCAGCCGATAGCGGGTTCCACATCAAAGGTTAAAATTTCCAGCAATTCCCTTATGTTTTTCGCCACAATATGGATTCCTCCCTCACTTCCAAATACTAAAACCGGGGCTTCACTTAAATTTTCATTTTTGTCTCTTAGCCAGAACGCATAAGTTGAACCGGTTCCGTCTGCCATCGCAAATTCAATGATCGAGTTTGTAAATTCTTCGTCATCTGAGTAGCCCTTTATCCCACTTTTATCCGAATAATCTCTTCCGATATAAAATTTGTCTGAAAAATTTTCATCATCTCCGGTTGAGTTCTGGAAATTCACAAGCTCTATTAATTCTTCCGGAATTTCAAAATTTTTAAAGTTTGCTTCAAATTCACTTAAATTAACCATTTTTACTGATTTTAATATTGATGTCTGGTGTTTTCCGGCATTGCTGCCGGGTTTTGGCTTTACGCATCTATTTTGTAAAGCGATTTTGATACTAATTTAAAAATTAATTTTGATTGATTTTTAAGATTCAGGTATCTTTTACTGTAAGGATATTTTACATATTGTAATTTTTCCTGTAATAGAATCGCTGTCTGAAATGTCTTTTTACATAAGTATTTATTGTAATTACATCGAAATGTACGACTTAAAAAATCAAAATATTTTAAAGCGTCACTTATCAAAGGAAATGAAATAGTAATGAAAAAAATCCTGATCTTATTTTTAATTATCCATATATCTTCATTCGCTCAAAAAAATTAGTGTACGAATAGATCATAGAATTGAAGCCATCAGTATTTTTTTACTCTGGCAACAATGGATACATTAGATACAAAACCTACCCCATCAGTTTATTACAACAATTCAATCAGTACTTTGCCAATTGTAAAAATCATGAATCATTAAATTGGTATAGAAATCTTGAAGTGTGGGACGGGTATGATCATTTAATACATTTTTCTAAAATAATTGTTACCGTTTGCTTTGAGGACACAAGATTTTGAATGAAGAATTCCGCCGAAACCGAGCAGCTAAACAGTAGTAAAAGGTAACAAAACCTATACATATTTTAAGTTGTTTCATAAGAATAACAGAGCTTCTGTGAAAACTGCTGTAAATTTCATGTATTCTAATTTAGAAATTCCCTTTAGTATAAAATGTTTATAATTTCAGTAATTACAGGCCCCATGATACCGGCTCTCTAATTTCTCTGTGAAACGTACCTGTTCTAAGAGCAAACAAAAAACCCCATCATTTCTGATGAGGCTTGTATTTTTAAATCCAGATGAATGAATTATCCTTGTTTTCTGTGGGTGCTTTTCGGAGCTGCTTTTGCTGCGGAAGTAGCTTTTACTTTCGGAGCGGCAGGCTTTTCCGCTTTCGGAGCTGCTTTTTTAGAGGCATCTTTCTCTACATTCAGGTCCTCTGTCTGAGCCGGCTCACCATCTAAAGTTTCAGGCTCGGCCTTTACGAAGCTCTCAGGCGTAATATATCCTGCTTTCTGAAGAATGTTGTACCACTGCGCCAGTTTCTTGATATCGGAAGCATATACCCTTCCCGTATCATAGTCCGGAAGAGAAGCCGTCATAAATTCCTTAAGCTCGGCATCATTTGCTTTATGATGAATCGCTTCTTTGTAATCGTAGTTTTTAGCAATATTTTCAAAAACTTCGAACAAAGGAACTTCTTTATCAAATGTAAACATGGCGATGTTATCCAATAAGCTCACCTGGCTTGAGTTGCCGATGCTCACTTTTTTCTTGGTGGTAACATCTTCAATAATAAATCCGTTTTTTAATTGGGAAACTAATTTAAAAAGTCCTGGTTTTCCGGAGATTGAAATTATTTTTTCTAACAGCATAATTTTATTTTTTGTAATTCTGCAATCGGCTCCTGCACTTCGACGGGCTTCGTGTAAGAACGTTCTGCGTTTTTATTTCTTGTTTTTATTATTAATTCTGATTACTTCGGGAATCTCATTTTGTAACCGATGCTTACGTCACCCTGGGTAATTTTGGTCAGTTTACCTTTTACCAGCTTCTTTTTTAAAGCACTCAGGTGGTCGGTAAAAAGAATTCCCTCGATATGATCATATTCATGCTGAATTACGCGGGCTCTAATATCGGAAAAAGTTTCTGTATGTTTTACAAAATTTTCGTCATAATATTCGATCACGATGGTTTCTTTCCGCTTTACATCTTCCCTTACGTCGGGGATGGAAAGGCACCCTTCATTGAATTTCCACTCTTCCCCGGATTCTTCAAGAATCTGCGCGTTGATAAATACTTTTTTGAATTCTGCCAGCTCATCCTTGATGTCCTCGTAATCTTCATCTTCAGCCAGAGGGCTCACGTCGATCACGAAGAGACGGATGTCCAGGCCGATCTGCGGTGCAGCCAGGCCAATTCCGTTGGCACTGTACATCGTGTCGAACATATTCCCTATCAACTCCTGCAGCTCGGGATAATCCTTATCTATATCCTTCGCTACTTTTCTTAAAACCGGGTCACCAAAAGCTCTTATCGGTAAAATCATCTTGTTTTCTGTTCTAAAAAATTCTGCAATATGATGGTTGCACTTACTTTATCTATCAATCCTTTTTCCTGTCTCTGTTTTTTGCTTTTCCCGCTTTGGGAGATAAAAAACGAAGCCATTTTGGAGGTGAACCTTTCATCGAAGCGGTGAACTTTTACAGCCGGAAATTCTTTTTCAAAGATTTCTATGAATTTCAGAATATCCTTTTCCACTTCGGAAACATTCCCCTTCAGGTCCACAGGGAGACCTATTACCACTTCATCAACCCGGTTTTCACTGAAATATTTTTTCAGGAACCCGATAACGGATGAAGTCTGTACCGTATCCAGGCCGCTTGCAATAATCTGCATGTCATCCGTTGCAGCGATGCCACAACGTGCCTTTCCGTAATCAATTGCAAGGATCTGTCCCATAGGTTTGCAAATTTAGTAAATTTTAATGATTTTATTCCAAATGCTGTTTTTTATTACTTTCCGTGCGGGTGCAAATGGCCTTCGTTGCTTTCAGTATAATTCCTCACTACAGGAAATGCCTGCCTGCATTGGGATTGAATGGGAATTTTTATGCATTTGCATCGTTTTTTGGCAAATCATGTTTTATTACGCTAATTTTTTTATAAATTTAATTTTCAAAACGAAATTATGAAGCAACTCATTCTCGTAAGACATGCAAAAAGCGACTGGCCGGAAGAAACTGACGACTTCAACAGACCGTTGGCAGACAAGGGTTTGGAAGAAGCCATGCAGATGTCCAGATTCATGAAAGACAATAAGGTAACGATCGATTATTTTGTATCGAGCCCTGCGGTTCGTGCACTGACTACCTGCAGAATCTTCAACCAGTCCTATCACATCAACATGGCTACGAATGAGAAATTGTATAATCCATCCGAAAGCAATTTCGAATCGGTAATCTACAATCTGGACAACGGCCATAAGTCGGTGGCTTTCTTCTCCCACAACAACGGGATCTCCAATTTCGCCAATTCCATTTCCCAGGATATTTTCCACTTCCCGACCTGCGGAGTGGCCGGCTTTGAAATCGACTGCAATTCATGGTCGGAATTCGACGGAGCCCGCAAAAAGCTGCTGTTCTTTTATGAACCGGGTAAAATTTAGTCTTTATTCCGGCAGGGAGCTGGATGCCGGAAGTTTCTCTACCAATATCAATAACAGTCTTTAATATTAAAATGATCGTACAATACTGTTTCAAGCTTCTGGTTACTTTTCCTCTGGTAAACTGATGAAACAAAAAAACGGACCGAAGCCCGTTTCTGTTGATACCTATTCTGAATTATTTTCTTCTTAAATCCAGGTCATCGAAATCAAAACTGAAATCCGTCACGTCGGAGATCGGTTTCAATCGGGCAGACTGCGCCTTTCCGGTTTCATCATAATCAAAAATAAGGTACGCATCGGCATCATAGCTCCGGTCGTCCCATTTAACAATAAATGAATTGTTAGAATACGGCAGCAGCTCCCCTTTCAATCTCGGTGAACTTTTACAAACGATACGGTTTGTATTTCCCTGCCGGGTAATTTCCACATCGCCGAACCACCGGTCGTTGTACGTTCCGACAAATTGCTCCGCTTTCGGCTGAAGGTTTTTATCTTTCTTAAAGGATTCAGATTTTGCAAATGCTTCCTTCTTCTGTTTATCAAACATTTCTTCCGTCTTCTTCATCCGGTCGCCATAGGTTTTCAGCCAGTTGCGGTCGGCAATGCCAAGATAGGAATCTTTCACCGTATTGGTAACCGTATTGAAAGCGGCTCCGGACTGCTGGTTGGTTAAGACCACGATTCCCAGTTTCATATCAGGAATCAAGGTAAACTGGGTTACGGTTCCGATCAATCCTCCGGTATGCTGAACCTGTTTATGCCCTTTTACATCACTTAAGAACCAGCCCATTCCATATCCGTAAAAATTGGTATCGTACGGGTTTTTCGCTGCTACACCGGCCGGAATCTGAAGACTCCAGAGTTCCTGCACATTTTTATCCGACACCAGTTTCTTCCCGTCTTTGGTGGTAAAATTGTTCAGCAGGAATTCGGCCCATGTGGTCATGTCTTTGATGTTGCTCATAATTCCTCCGGCGGCATTTCCCGTTTCATTCCAGTCGTGGGGTACGGCAACGGCTTTTCCGTCTACCGGAGCATGGGCATCGATTTTATTGGCTACGGCTTTGGCCCTGTTGTAGCTTCCGAAACTTGAATTCATCCCGACAGGTTTCATGATCCGCTGCTCGATAAATTCTGCCCAGCTTAATCCTGAAACACGGTGGATCACTTCCCCGGCCACGATAAACATGATGTTGTTATAGTCCAGCGTTGTCCTGAACTGATTTTCAGGCTTCAGGTACCGTACATTGTGGACGATATCATTAACGGTTAAATTTCCGCCTTCCGGAAAAAACATCAGGTCTCCCTGTCCGAGGCCCAGTCCTGCCCGGTGCGTTACCAGATCCTTAATCGTTATATTCTGGGAAACGTACGGATCGTACATCTGGAATTCCGGGATGTATTGGGAAACCTTATCGTCCCAATTCAGTTTTCCTTCATCGGCTAAAATCGCCAGTGCGGTACAGGTAAACCCTTTTGAGTTGGAGGCGATCCCGACAAGGGTATTGTCGTTCATCGGCTGTTTCGTCGTTAAAGAGCGGACGCCGAATCCTTTCGAGTAAATCACTTTTCCGTCTTTGATGATGCCGACCGACATCCCCGGCACGTCGAATGTTTTTAAGGTGTTCTGAATTAATTCATCCAGCTTTTTCTCTTCCACCTGTGCCTGGGCAATTCCCACTGTCAACAGAAGAAGGAAAAAAGAAAGTTTCTGCTTCATTTTTAATTTTTTTCAAATTTAATTAAATATTAGATGATGCTGATAAAAAACTAAATCTTCATAACTTTGCAGGGTAAAACAGTTGAATGACAAAAATCCTGCTCCTTTCCGATTCCCATTCCTATATCGACGACCGCATTTTGAAATATGCCGCTCAGGCTGACGAAATCTGGCACGGCGGTGATTTCGGAAGCATGGAGGTGATCGAGCAGCTTGAAAAAATAAAACCGCTGAAAGGCGTGTACGGAAATATCGACAATGCGAAAATCCGTTCCGAATTTCCTGAAGTAAGCCGTTTTACCTGTGAAGAGGTAGAAGTTTTGATGATTCACATCGGTGGCTATCCCGGCAAATATACGCCGCTGGCTAAGCAGGAAATTGCGGAAAAGGCACCGAAATTGTTTATTTCCGGGCATTCGCATATTTTAAAGGTGATGTTTGACCAGAAAAACAACCTGCTCCACCTGAATCCCGGAGCCTGCGGAAAACAGGGATGGCACAAGATGCGGACCATGATGCGGTTTGTGATCGAC
This sequence comes from Chryseobacterium sp. SN22, assembly GCF_008329705.1. Classification (GTDB taxonomy): domain Bacteria; phylum Bacteroidota; class Bacteroidia; order Flavobacteriales; family Weeksellaceae; genus Chryseobacterium. The sequence goes on from NZ_VTSX01000025.1 coordinate 17,172, forward strand.
GGCGCCGAAATCAAGGATCTGGAAGTAATTGAACTGGGAGCGAAATTCTGAGATTCAAGGTTTAAGGTTTAAGGTTTAAAATTAGTTGTCTGAAGATTAAAAATTATGAAAATCGGTGATCGTGTTTCGGTAGTGGATGAGGATTTAAGCGGGGTGATTACTTCGGTGAAGGGGAATATCGTGGTTTTTAAAGACGGATACGGGTTTACCTATCAATACCCGAAAGAAAAGCTGGTCCCAAAGATTTCGGACTTTTATGAAAACATTAAAGTCATCAGAAAAGCGGAGCCGAAGAAAGTGACCTCAAAAGCACATCAGAAGACCCCGATGATCCTGGATCTCCACTTCCATCACCTGGTAAAGAACCCGAATGATTATGACAGCTACGAAAGGCTCTTCATTCAGAAGGAAAAACTGGTGGAAACCCTGAACTTCTGCCGGAAGCACCACCTGAAAAGACTGGAAATCGTACACGGCATCGGAGACGGGGTTTTGCAGAGAATGGTATATGATACCCTGGAAAGCCAGACCAATATCGATTTTTACAACAAGGAAATACTTCATCATCAATCGGGTGCCGTAATGGTAGAATTTCACTAAATTTGCAGGAATCAGATTATGAATATACTCAATTTACTTTTTACCAAAGACGGGCTCATCTACCAGATTGCTAAAAATAAAAGCATTACGGAGGAGAAATCATATTTCGTAGACGAAGAGTCTCCGGAAAATTTTATAGCCGATACGCTGGATGATGTTCTGCTGAAACAGCGGTTCGATGAAATCCATGTGGTTTCTGCCCTGAACCATTTTACGCTAATGCCCAAAGGATTCTCTGAACACGAAGCCGGTTTTGACCTGATCGCCTTCAATGCACCGGCAGATCAGGAAAAAGAAGAGCTGATGCTTTCGGTAAATGAAAAATTCGGAATCCAGTTTTATTATACTTTTCCGAAAAGCTTTTATAAAAAGATCAAAGAACTGGCGGTACCGGTTCATTTCAATTTTTCGGGTGAGAAGTTTTTGAATTCAATCCACCATAAAAACAACAAGGAAATCCACATCAACCTGTACCACAATCAATGTGAATTTTTCGCCATCGACAATAAAAAAATTATTTTATACAATAACCTGGACGTTAATTCGGAGGTTGATTTTCTTTATTTCGTGATGTTTACGTTAAGCAAAATAGGTTTCGGCATTAATGAAACCAACTTTTTCGCTTACGGGGAAACCACGGAAAACGAAACCTTTATTTCAGAATTGCAGAAATTCGTAAAGCATATGAAAATTGTATTCGATAATGTTCCCAATAAAAATTTTATATTAAATTAGGCTGAAAAGAAACCGCGGATCTTTTTTAACCGTCAGGATCTTTATCATCAACCTATAACCCAACAATTATGTACAGAATCATTTCAGGCAAATGGAAAGCCAAGAAAATAGCGGCTCCGAAAAATTTTGATGTAAGGCCGACCACGGATTTTGCGAAGGAAGCGCTGTTCAGCATTCTGGAAAACACTTATGATATGCAGTCGGTTTCCGTGCTGGATCTCTTTGCAGGAATCGGCTCCATCAGCTTTGAGTTTGCTTCGAGGGGCTGCGGAGACATTACTTCCGTGGAAATGAACCCGAAGCATACCTCTTTTCTAAATACCACCGCTTCAGAGCTGGGATTCAGCCTGCAGGTGAATGTTCAGCGGGGCGATGTGTTCGACTGGCTGAAGAAATTCAGAAACAAAAAGTCTTTTGAGATTGTATTTTCTGATGCGCCTTTCGAAATGGAAGAGAAGAAATACCAGGAAATTATTTCACTGGTGCTAAACAATAAATATTTAAAAGAAAACGGCATTCTGGTGGTTGAACACCAAAGCCGGATGAAATTTGACCATCCGAACCTCATGGATACCCGGAAATACGGAAATGTAAGTTTCAGTTTTTTCAGGCCGAATAAGGAAGAAGATACAACGGCTATAGCAACCGAAGAATAATCAGGACGTTTTCCTGATTATTTTTTTTGAGGCCTGTGCCGCTTCAATGCCCCATTTGGTGATCTCACGAATTACCGGGGACAGGGTCTTCCCGAAATCGGTGAGGGTGTACTCCACCATCAGCGGCGGTTTCTCCGTATATACTTTCCTGTTGATCACATGGTCTTCTTCCAGCTGTTTCAGCTGCAGGCTCAGCGTCCGTTCCGTAATGGTGGGAATCAGCTTCCTGAGCTCATTGTACCGCTTCGGCCCGTCCATAAGATGAACAAGAATTACCGCCTTCCACTTTCCTCCGATGAATTTCATGGTTACGCTGGTACAGCATGGATATGTTTTGTCGTCTATCGTATACATTTTTATACTATCATTTTTTACCGTTATTGCAAATGTATAAAACTTACAATAGTTTTGCAACTATAAAAAATATAGTTTAAAATTATGAGCTTTTTAGAAAAAATGAAATCGAGATACACCGTAAAGAAGTATAATCCGAACGGCACCCTCAGCGATGAGACGGTACAGCAGCTGAAAGATATTTTACAGCTGAGCCCGTCTTCCATCAACAGCCAGCCGTGGAATTTTGTTTTTGTCAACGAATCTTCTGAAAACCGGGAAAAACTCGCCGATGCTTCCTACTGGAACAATGATAAAGTAACCAACAGCAACCTGCTGATCGTATTTCAGGTGCTGAAAAACCCGGAAGACTTTGAAAAGCAGATCGAAGCATACCTGCCGGAAGGATCTATCAATTACTATAAAAATTTTGTAAAATCCAAAGGGGAAAGCTTCATCAAATCCTGGATGGCCCATCAGGTTTACCTGTCATTGGGCGTACTGCTTTCCGCCTGTGCCGAAATGGGACTGGATTCCACCCCCATGGAAGGGATTGAAAACGATAAATACGATGAGATCATCCGCAATGAAAAATACGAGACTTTATTTGCCGTAACCATCGGAACAAGATCGGAAGAAGATACGAACCAGCCTGCTCTTACGCCGAAAAACCGGCTGGATTGTAATGAGATAATTCTCGAAATATAAATTTTATTCATTTAAAGTATAGAGCTGTTTCAGAAATGAGGCAGCTCTTATTTTTTTAATAAAAAATAATACGACGAGTTTTGTCGTTACCCCCCATTTACATTTGCTTCAAAAAAGTATAAAAAACTAAATGAAAACAAGAAAATGGAAAAATTTGAAGACGAATTCGGGGATTTATCAGGATTTAAAATCTTGTCTTTTGAAGAGGTAAACAAAGGATTTAAAGGTAATCAAAATCTGCTACAAGGAATTTTCGGACTGCAAAGTTCAGAAAAAATTGAAATTAAAAATGATGAATATATTAACCTTACCCAATTACTCGGAGATCTAAGATTAAGTTATAATGAAGGTAAAGGAAAATATATGTCCTATGTATTCAAGGAATATTTTCGGGATATAGTGCAAACCTATATCATGGACGGTGAAAAGCATATTAATCTTTCAGCGAAGCTCTATCTTAAAAACGGAAAGGTAAAAGTTTCCCAAAATATAGGATCAGATACACCGCGTATGGAAGTTTTTTTTGATGAAGATGACAAGCTTACCTATTGCCTTACATTTTCGATATGAAGATACCGGGCAGGATGCCATAGAACTGAGGACACACTCTTTTGCAGAATATAAGGATCTTTTACTTTATCTGAGATATGGAAATGTAGAAACAGATTACGATGCCTCATTGTTTTTTATCAAAGAATTTACCCACTTTCTAGAAAGTTCTGCAAGAGCAGATGACTTGTATAAAGTATATGGAGATTTGCCGATCGGTTTTATAATGAAGATCCATCTTCCTACCGATGTCGTTGTCAATCATCTGAAAATATTAACACAAGAAGATGACACAGGATGGTTTAGCTGGACAAAAGACACGACTTCACTTTTAATAAAAGTAATGGGAATGTTTAGAAAATTTCAGGAGGCAGCCGATTATTTCTGGAAAAACCCCAAACTGCTTACCGAAATTTATGATAATCTGGATGGGCATTCGGAAGTATTGGGACAGCCTAAATCCAACCGTATTCTTTTTGCTTCCGTCCTGAATATACTTGCCCAAAGAGATGCCAATTCCAAAACGAAAGTAACTAAAAATGCACTTCTCAATGGGAATGGCTATCTTATAGAAAGTAATATCCTGGAATTGAATGATACCCTTAATACAATTAAAGGAATTATAAGTTTCGACTGGGATTTCGATTATAAGAATGCTATTTTTCTTCAACAGAAAAAAACAGTTACCAAAACCATCGAACAAAGAGAAACAGATGAATTCGGTAAAGGAGGAAGTACAGTTGAACAAACACAGACGTCATCTGAAAATGTGGACCCGGGTTATTTATATCACCCCATGAATTTAGTTCATTTTACAGATAAAGAACAGGAAAAAGCAAACCTGGTAACCGCTTTGTTTATAAAGGCGATCGCCGATGAGGAAGAATGGGCTGAAGTCATGGAGAACATCCGTATTGGCGGAGATATTTTTGCCATTATTCCTGGATTTATGACGATGGGACTTACGGGCAATCTCTCTGTATTGGCAATTGCAGATCTCGGTTTGGCAAGTATTGATCTGGCGTTAATGAATGAGGATGTAAAAAAATGGATTTCTGATTTGCCGGGCGGAAAATGGTTCGTGGAAAACTGGGATACGATATATGCTTTGGTAGGAGCAGGAATTTTAAGTGTAGTGATGATTGAAGGAATTATTATCCACGATCCGGCTCTTTTGGAAACAATCAAGAAATTAAAAGATGTAAAAGTAAATTATCTTATTTTTACGAAGCAACTGGAGAAACTGATAAAAGAACTTCAAGCATACAAACTTAGAAACCCAGAGAACGTCATTGAAGAAGTAGTTCTGGCTGGTGAGAAAAACGGACTACTAAAGAAGCTTTTGAAACCCTTTCTAGGAAAAGATGCTGATACAAACTATATCTTGGAACAGCTCGCTAAAAGAAAAATCTCAGTAAAAAAAGCTGGCGATAATCTGTATGAGATTTATTATAATGGTAAATTGGTTACGGTGGCAGATGCCAGTGAAGCAGGAATTTTTCTGAAAGATAATTTTTGGAAGACGGAAAGGCAACTGGAGGAAGTAGTTTTCAGTGGGGCAAGTAAAAAATTATTTTCAATTTGGAAGATTAATTTAAAAGAGGGGAGATATAATTGCGTAAACTGTGCCATAGCAGTTGACGCTACATTAGATGGAAGACCGGCTTCAGCATTGCCTTACACTGTACAAAGAAGATTTAGACATGGAAAATGGGAAAACTATACTTCTTTTGAGCAAGGAACTGCGCCAATAGTTTTGGAAACTGAATTTGAAGCAAAGTTTTCAGAATGGACAACGGACTTAAATAATCTGGTAAAAGATTTAAAGCCCGGGAAAAGAGGTATAGTCGCAGGTATTAGAAAAGGAAAGAATGAAGGACATGTTTTCAATGTTTTCAATGAAAAAGGAATAATTAAATATTTTGACGGACAGACGGGAAAACGAGCAAAATTAGTTTATGATTATTATAAATTTTTGCCAACAAATTAAAAAATAAATTTTATGTATACAAAAGAACAAGCAAAAGCAAAAATGCAACGATTTGTAGATTATGAAAATAACTTACGAATCTGGAATAATTTGGGAGAACCAGACATTATTATTTATGATGATGAAACTGAAGAATATCCTTTTGGATGGGTATTTCACTGGCAGATAAAAAATATCAAAGATGATTATTCTAATTTTTTATTTGGGAATGGCCCAATTATTATTGAAAAAGATACTCTTAATATGTATCAATTTAAAACAGCTGTTCCTATTGAGGAAAATATTGAATTATATAAAAAAGATAAAAATAAATTATTACAATTAGAAGAAGATCAGGATGGCTTTTTTGATCCTGTGAATATTTAAAGATCTAGGCCATTTTTAAAATATGGATTATGACAGATGAAGCAGGAAAAATTAGTTGATTCAGATAAAAACGAATGGTATTTTTCCATTACCCACAAGGGCTTGGATTATCTGAAAGAGCATGCAAAAGAATAGAGATTTACATAAATTTAATTAAAAAATAAAGCTGTCTCTTCAGGGGACAGCTTTATTTTTATAGGACTTTCAGTTCCAGATCGATGGTTTTACCGAAAAATTTCTTCGAGATCTTTTCAAAGTTTTTCGTCAGATCCGAAAGATAGAAATGATAATTCGGATCGGGATTCTGATCATTTAGCAGATTGTATTTATCCAGGATAATTTTCAGATGGTTAGCCACAATATTCGGCGAATCGATCACGCGGACCCGGTTGCCGTAATACTGTTTGATTTCGTCAATTAACAAAGGATAATGGGTACAGCCCAGGATCAGCGTTTCAATATTCTTCAGTTTGCTGTTGCTGAGATAATTGTAGATGATGGCGTGGGTGATCGGATGGTTTTTGAAACCTTCTTCAATGGCCGGAACCAGCAAAGGGGTTGCCAGCTCATCCACTTTGATCCATTTGTTATGCTTCCGGATGCTTTTCTTATACAGCCCGGAATTTACCGTGGCTTTCGTTGCAATCACGCCCACATTGTTATGAATTTCGTAAGACACCTTTTCCGCCACAGGATTGATAACGTCGATAACCGGTACTTTTCCCGCCACCGACTGCATCACTTCGTTTAAAGCATTTGCCGTTGCCGTATTGCAGGCAATAACAATCGCTTTGCAGTTCTGTTCCAGCAGGAAGTTGGTAATCTTCGTAGAATATTCGATAATGGCTTCGCGCGATTTTTCCCCGTAAGGAAGGTGCTTGGTATCCCCGAAATAAATAAGGTCTTCATGAGGGAGCAGCCGCTTGATTTCTTTGGCTACCGTTAATCCGCCCACCCCGCTGTCGAAAATTCCGATGGGCTGCTTCGGTGAAAGATGAGCATAATCCTGTTTTTTAGTTTTCAAAGTAAGTCTGAAATTTTATACAAAAATAAGGAATTTTGTCACGTAAAACAGGACGTGAAATTAATTTAAACGATAAACAGGTCCGAAGCAATCCCGTCCGCCATAAACCAATGCTTTTCCGGAATTTTCAGATGGTTGTTTTCAATGACGAGGATTTCTTCACCCAGCTTCTGTTTAATCTCACGCTGGAAATGTTCCAGGATCCGATCATCGAATTTTGCTTGTAAGCTTCCGAGATCAACGCCCCAGATCGTCCGCAGGCCGATCATGATCATTTCATTGAACTGGTCTTCCCGGGAAAGGATTTCCTCTTCTTTTGCCAAAAGACCGGCATCCAGTTTTTTAATATATTGCGGGTTGTTGGCTACGTTCCAGCTTCTGATATCGACTCCGTTGTACGAATGGGCAGACGGCCCGATTCCCAGGTATTCCTTATACTTCCAATATGAAGAATTATGTCTTGAATAAAAGCCGGGCTTCGCAAAATTGGAGACTTCATAATGTTCAAAACCATGGTCTTTCAGGAAATCCGATAAGTAATAAAACTCCCTGTTCTGCTCTTCCTCTTTAGGGCTTACGACCTTTCCTTTGGAGATCCAGTTATCCAGGGCGGTTTTAGGCTCTACCGTCAAGGCATAGGAAGAAATATGAGGAACTTCGAGAGCAATGGTTTTATGCAGATTTTCTTTCCAGATTTCCAGATTGGAAGTAGGCGAGCCGTAAATGAGATCGATGCTTAAATTTTCAAATCCGAAATCCTGTGCCCTTTTAATGGAATCTTCTGCTTCATTCGCCGTGTGCGCCCGGTTCATCAGTTTCAGATCCGCTTCAAAGAAACTCTGGGTTCCGATGGAAAGCCGGTTGACCGGGGAACCGGACAAACCTTTCAGAAAGTTTTTATCCAGATCATCCGGATTGGCTTCCAAAGTGACTTCAATATCCTTTTCAAAACTGAAATGTTTCATCACCTCGTCGATCAGAGATTTTATTTCATCTGCAGAAAGGATCGACGGTGTTCCGCCACCGAAGTAAAGGGATTGCAAGCTTTTATTCTGCAGTTCATTTTTTCTGAGAAAAATTTCCTTCTTCATTGCAGCCAGCATGTTATCCTTGAAATTCAAAGATGTGGAAAAGTGAAAGTTGCAGTAGCTGCATTTCTGCTTACAAAAGGGAATGTGAATATAGATCATAAAAAAAGAGCCCTGAAAAAATTCAGAGCTCAAATGTATTTAAATTAAATCAATTAATATCTATAACCTCTGTGGTTAATGAAGTTGTCGAAGTTATACCCTAACCCGATCATAAAGCTGTTTCCTCCGTATTGCTGGATATCAGACAATCCTAAGTTATAGGTAGCTCCGATCATGAATTTGTTGAATCTTACTTTTACCACCGGTGCAATCTGCAGCTGCTGGCTGTCGAATCTGTTCTGAACGGAACGGTAGCTTACCCCGAAAGAGAAAGCGTTGATATCATTGAAGAACGTTGCCATTAAGTTGTAATCGATCGTTCTTGTTGAGTTCGTATTAAGGTTGATTAATGCAGAAGGTGTAAAATAGATGTTATCCCCGATGTGCCAGTCGTATCCTAAGTTTAAGAAAAACTTGATCGGAGAAGGCTCACGTCCGTTCACGATCGCTTCGTCGTTGGTAAGCGCGATATCGTTTACAGAAACCCCGGCAAAGATGTTTCGGTAAGTAGCCTGTGCCCCGAAATTGGCATAAGCCATGAAGATGTTGCTTTCGCTTCCCTGTAATAAAGGATCCGAAGCATCCTGTGTATTAATCTTTGAATAATCAAAATTCATGTTGTAGAAACTCACGCTGGTACCGAATGAGAACTGGTCTTTTCGGTCTCCTTCGCTGCTAAGAGGAATAAAATATGAAGCACCCGCCGTAATACCGCCCGCAGAAATAGGCCCGTTGCTGTCTCTGAATACAGACAGACCGGCTCCTACCCTATCAAAGATGTTCGCGTTGATCCCTACCGATTGTACGTTGGGAGACTCACTGAACTTCGAAAATTGCTGCTGATAGTTAAGATTAAGCTGCACATAGTCGGTCTTTCCGTATTGTGCCGGGTTGAACAAAAACTCACCATCTAAAAGATATTGTTGATAGTACGGTAAAGTTTCTTGTGCTTTGTATGCATTTGACAAAAGAGCTAAACATACGATAGCATATAGTTTTCTCATAACAAATCTTGATTTCAATTCAACAAATATAAAAAAATTCTCAATATATTTTTAGTTTTCTAAATAATTTCTCCATTTTTTTACAGCATCCGCCATATCTTTCGGCATTGGGCTTTCAAAATATAATTCTTTCCTGGTAGTGGGATGTATAAATCCTAAAGTATGGGCATGAAGCGCATGCCGGGGCAGAATTTCAAATACGTTTTTAATAAACTGCTTATACTTAGGAAGATTCACTCCGCGGAGCGGCGTATGGCCTTCATACCTTTCGTCATTGAACAGTGTATGGCCGATATGCTTGAAGTGTGCCCTGATCTGGTGGGTCCTTCCGGTTTCAAGTTTGCACTCTACCCAGGTCATGTATCTGAACCTTTCCAACACCTTATAATGCGTTACGGCATGCTTTCCCTGGCTTCCGTCCTCATAGGTATGCATCTGCATCCTGTTTTTCGGATGGCGTCCGATATGGCCGCGGATCGTCCCTTCATTATCCTGTACATTTCCCCAGACAAAGGCCCAGTACAGCCTTTTGGTTTTCCGGTCGAAGAACTGTTTGGCCAGAAAGCTTAAAGCAAATTCGGTTTTTGCAATCACCAGCAGTCCGGAGGTATCTTTATCGATCCGGTGAACCAGCCCTACCCGGTCCAGATCCGATTTCTGCCCGTTCTGTTCGAAATGATAGGCCAAAGCATTCACCAGTGTTCCGTCCCAGTTTCCGAATCCAGGATGGACCACCATTCCCGGCTCTTTATCTACCACGATCAGATCATCATCTTCGTATACGATATTGATGGGAATGTTCTGAGGGACAATTACATTTTCTCTCGGAGGATGGGCCAGAAGCACGGAGACCTGGTCTCCCGGCTTGACGCGGTAATTCTGTTTTACAGCAGTTCCGTTAACCACGACATTCCCGGCTCTGCACGTCTGCGAAATTTTATTCCTTGAAGAATTCTGGCGGAAGATCAGTAAAAACTTATCGATCCTTAGCGGTTCCTGGTTTTTATCCACCGTGATCTTAAGGTGTTCGTACAGCCCTTTATTTTCCTCATCAATATCAATGTTTCCGATACTGTTCTGGTCTAATAGTTCTTCATCGAAAAAATCTTCGTTATCTTCTGCCATTTATTTGATCTTTTATACAAAAAGCTTCAACATAATGAAAGTTGAAGCCTGTATTTTTATAATAGTTTATAGATTATTCTATTACTAGTTTTTTAGCCTTTGGCTTTTCAGCAGGTTTTGGCGTTGCCGCCGATGTTGCAGGCTTATTGCTGTTTGTTCCGGAAGCAGCACCGGATCCGCTCACCGAAGAAGTGGTTTTGGGCCTGTTGGTTTCCGTTGCTGAAACGGCCGGCCTTGTATTGGTTCTTGGCGTTTCCGTTTTCGGTGCCTCAGAGGAAGGTCTCGTGGTCTCCCTTCTCGGTGCCGGCGGCGGTATATCGGAGCTTGATTCTTCCCGTACCGGCATCTCCTGATACTGTACCGGAGGAAGTGCCGTATCCACTTTCATCCTGTAAGTGGAGTTCAGCTGTTCAATCTTGGCACTTAATTCTGCCAGGGTCCTTTTACTTGCCCAGAGATCAATCTGCATCCCCTGGTCACGGACATCCCCTGCTGCCGGATCCTGATAGTAAATAACATCCGATTCGTCTTTGCTGCCGTCTTCATGATCTACAAGCCCTACCTCAAACATGCTTCGGGCAATGACCTGTCTCGCTTCCTTCACCGTTAATCCTACTACATTCGGAATGGCAATATTCCGCAGCGGCCCGGAACCGATCACCACATCAACAGTGGAGAATCGCGCCAGCTTGGTTTTAGGTTTTACTTCATTGCCGTTATATAAAATACGGATCACCGCATCTTTCTGAATACTCGGTTCATAAATGGTATCGCCTACCTTTAGTCCTACCTGCTCCAATCGCTGGAAAGCAAGCCCTGAATATTTATTGATGACATCCGGAACTTCCACTTTAGCCCATGTTCTCGGGTTTACTTTCAGGACAATTGCTCTTCCGTCTTTTACACGGGAACCCGGAATAGGATATACCTGTAAAACCTGAAACGGCCTGTATTTAGGGTTATATTCAGCACTATCCACTTCATATTCCAATCCTGTATCATCCAATACTTTAATGGCTTCCTGTACAGATTTATTAACAATATTTGGAACGGGAATTTCCTGACCGTGATGGGTATGGTACTCCAGCCAACGGAACGTAAGCCAGACCAACCCCACAAAAACACCGATGGCTACGATTAAGTTCAGTAAAACTTTCCAATTGAAAAGTGATTTAAGCATGCTCAAAATGACTATAATTAGACAGCAAATATAATTAATAATTTTAGAATGTCCTTTTTATTTAACACATTTCACTTTTGACCTGAATTTTTCCGGATTTGCATTTATCCGTTATATAAAATCATTAAATTTGCTTAACTGATATTAGACAAAATGAGCAAAAAACAAGTTGCCGTAGTAATGGGAGGCTATTCTGACGAATACGTCGTATCATTAAAAAGCGGACAATTAATCTATGATTCTTTAGACCGAAATCTTTACGATGTATATAAAGTAGTTATCCTTAAAGACGAATGGTACTTTTTAGATGAAAATAATCAGAAACATGCTATCAACAAAGGAGATTTTTCCGTAACGCCGAATCATCAGGATACTTTACGGTTTGACGTCTGCTTCAACATCATCCACGGAACGCCGGGCGAAAACGGAATCCTTCAGGCCTATTGGGATGCAATCGGGCAGAAATATACCGGCTGCGATTTTTACCAGAGTGCCTTGACCTTTAATAAAAAAGATACTTTAGCCGTCCTTTCAAAATACGGAATCCCTTCTGCAAAAAGTGTTTATTTAAGAAAAGGAGAGGATATCAATGTTGATGAAGTTATAGAAAGCCTTGGGTTGCCTGTTTTCGTTAAGCCCAACCAATCCGGGTCTTCCCTAGGGATTTCAAAAGTGAAAGAAAAGTCCGGACTGTTGGCAGCAACGGAGATGGCTTTTAAAGAAGATGATGAAATTTTAATTGAGAGCTTTCTGGACGGTATGGAAGTTTCAGTAGGCGTTATTGATTATAAAGGAGAGACCATCGTCCTGGGAATTACGGAAATTGTTCCTCAGAATGAGTTTTTCGACTACGAAGCGAAATATGAAGGGGCTTCCGAAGAGATTACCCCTGCCCGCATCGATGACGAAACCAGGATCCGTATTGAAGAAATTGCCAAAAGAGCCTATAATTCTCTGGGCATGAGCGGTTTTTCCAGAAGTGAATTCATCCTGATGGATGGTATTCCGTATATGCTTGAAATGAATACCAATCCCGGATTTTCCCCTGCCAGCATCCTTCCGCAGCAGGCTAAGATTTACGGGATTTCTATCGCAGATCTTTGCGGAAATGAAGTTGAAAAAGCTTTATCTAAAAATTAAAACGTATGAAAATTGCTGTTTTCCCGGGTTCATTCGATCCGATTACTTTAGGCCATTACGATATCATCGAAAGAGCGGCTCCGCTTTTTGATAAGCTGATAATCGCCATCGGGCAGAATTCCCAGAAAAAATACATGTTTCCGCTGGACAAAAGAATTGAATTCATCCAGAACTCAGTGGCCGAATTCCCAAATGTGGAAGTCGACTTTTTTGAAGGACTCACCGTTGATTACTGTTTTGAGAAAAACGCCCAGTACATCATCAGAGGCCTGAGAAACCCCGCCGACTTCGAATTTGAAAAAGCCATTGCCCACACCAACAGAACCCTCGCCCATAAAAAGCTGGAAACGGTATTCCTGCTGACCTCCTCCGGAAAATCCTTCATCAGCAGCAGCATCGTGCGGGAAATCATCAACCATGGCGGAGAATACGAGCTGCTGGTACCGGATTCTGTAAGGGTCGAGAAATGAGTGATGGGTAATTAGTAATTTTAACGTATGGATTTTAATCCATTCTTTAGAGACAGGACCCAGCACTTTTCTATTGCCGTGATCAGATCTTTTCAGTAATCAGAAAACAAATCATCAGATCTTCAACTTCTGTCGCAGCCAGTTACAGAGCGGTTTCCAGGGCAAGGTCTGAAAAAGAAAAGTTTGCCAAAATGTGTATTGTCGCTGAAGAAATTGACGAAACCCAGTTCTGGCTGGAGCCTGTTGAAGAACTTGAATATTTAAATCCTGAAAAAATCATTTAAAACAGGAATGTGATGAATTGGCAAAAATAATGACATTGTATAAATTTAAATTATTCTAAAATATATAAAGAGGAGCATTATTGCTCATTACCCATAAAAAAATGCACGAACAGTTCAATTTTGCCATAGAAGTCCTTGGAACGATCTCCTTTTCGATGTCGGGAAGTTTTGCTGCGATGCAGAAACGCCTGGATCCGTTCGGGGTACTGATTATCGCCTTCGTTACTTCGGTAGGCGGCGGAACCGTGCGGGATCTCCTGCTGGATATTCCGGTGTTCTGGATGCATGACCTGTTGACCTGCGCCCTGATTATCCTGACGAGTATCTTCACAATGATTTTTAAATCCTTTGAGAAAAACTTCAGGGTGACCTTATTTATTTTCGACAGTTTAGGGCTTGGACTGTTCACCATCATCGGTGTTCAGAAAGGACTGAATGCCGACATTCACCCCCTGATCTGTATCGGACTGGGAACGATTACCGGCTGTTTTGGCGGGATCATCCGGGATATTTTGCTTAACAGGATTCCCCTGATCTTCAGGAAAGAGATTTACGCCACCGCCTGTATTTTGGGCGGTTCAGTCTTTTTATTACTGACCAAATTTACAACGCTGACGTATACCATCGTTCAGGTGTTTACCATCCTGCTGATCGTTTCGATCCGGACCTTAGCTGTGAAATACCATTGGCAGATCCCGAAATTTTATGGGTACGAAAATAATGCAGAGATGTAATTTTACATACTCCCGAAATAGAACCCGGATTAATGGGCTGGAAGACAGATGATGGACGCGGGAAGTTTTTCTGATCAATATCAAAATGAATCATTTTAAATATCTGATCTTATTATTAGTAAAGTCTTGGAAAAATCTGCTTACATCCTGACTAAACTTTAGTAACTGATTGAAATTTAAACAAATGTCATCAAATCCAATTGAGCTTATGAAAAATCTCATTTCTTTGATAATCTTCTTGATACTTTTCTCCTGTACACACAAAAGCAGTTTTGATTTAGAAAGAGATCTGTACCAATTTTCAGACAAAATGGAGAATGGGGATACCCTTGAAGTAAAGGTAAATCATTCAGCTTGTTTATTTTTATCTCATGAATTATATACTTTTGTCAAACACAAAGACACCGTATTTCTACAGACCTATTCGGAAATAAGTTCATTTGAAAAAAGAGAACAGACATTACCAAAAATAGTATACAACATAAGAAATAAAAATCGACCGTCTTTTGAGAATTATTTTAAATACTTAAGCAAAGAAGACAAACCAAAAACAGAAACAAACTCACCTCTTGTTGTCATTTATTACAAGAACAAAGCTCAATCAAAATCTTTTTATGATGACGGCTTAGAAGATAAATTTGAAAAATTGGATCGCTTTGGATTGCTTCGCCAAAAAATTTATCATGAAGATACGTTCTTCAAATCACCGGAACCACCTCCCCCGCCTGAATTCACAAAATAAAAAGAGCACCTAAATAATCAGGTGCCCTTTATTTTTATAAAGTTCTTTATTAAGAGAATTTTCCTCTGTTTCTCATATTCGGATTGTGCATGTGCTTCTGCATGGTCGGCATTTTCAGCTGGTCTTTCATCATTTTAATCTGATCGGTCATCATTCCGGCACTATCCAGTCTTTTAGCTTCATCCAATAGCTTCTGCCCCTCCTGTCGTCTGCCTTTGGAGATTGCTGCTGCAGCCAGGTTCAACGTAGCCATGGCTCTGTCGTGTTTCATGTTCAGCCCGTATTCCAGCGCTTTTTTCATAAAAGGTTCCACTTTGGTCGGATGGTCCTGGGCATTGGTTAATCCCATCAGATAATGATAATATCCGTATTGGGTTTTATGAAGCTGTGCTCTGTAATCTGTAATATTTTTCAGCCATTCACCGGCTTTTTCCATATTCTGCTTTCTCAACTGCCAGAAAGCCAAAAGGATGTATTCGTTTTTAAAGAAAATAAGAACAGGCAGTGCTGCTAAAAGAAAAACAACAATTCCCCATCCCAGGCTTCTTGTAAAGATCATCAGGTAAAGTCCTGAAAGGATAAGAACTGCCGCAACGGCAATTTTTATATATTTATTCATTCGTAAAATTTAGAAGTGCAAAGATAATAAATTTCAGGTTCAATGTTAAGGGTTTAAGATTTAATGCTCAACTTTGAAGCCGGAACTTTAAACATTAATTTTCTCATAGGTATGGAAACAGAAATCATATTGATGCTTTTCGTCTTTTTCATAACAGATTTCGTCGGTCTTTTTCCAGACTTTAGGGTCGATCGCAGGAAAATAGGTATCCGCTTCAAATTCTGTTTTCACCAGCGTTACCTCAAGCCGGTCCGTAATATCCATTGTCTGCTCATAGATTTTTCCGCCTCCGATGATGAAAATTTCCTCATCGATTTTCTTGGCAAACTTCATGGCTTCTTTGATGCTTCCTACAATCAGAATTCCTTCTTCGAACCAATCGGTTTTCCGGGACACAACAATATTGGTACGGTTGGGCAGCGGTTTCCCTATGCTTTCATACGTTTTTCTTCCCATGATCACCGGATGTCCCGAAGTGATCTCTTTAAAGTGTTTTAAATCTTTCGGAAGATGCCAGAGCAATTGGTTCTCAAAACCGATCTCGTTCTTCTCTCCCATGGCCACCACAATTGTTGTCATTAAAATAAATTTTTACAAAATTAGCACATAATTTGTATATTTGGTTAGCACAAAAAATATTAAAAAAATTTCAAACTATGAAAAATAAAGGTTGTCTGAGCGCCGGAACGATCGGTATCGCTCTCCTTATCATTGTTGCTGTCCTGTTTTTCTGGGGCAAAAGCGGCTACAATAATTTCGTAACGAAAGAACAGAACGTTAATACCAAATGGTCCAACGTAGAAACCGTATATCAGAAGAGAGCAAACCTGATCCCGAATCTGGAAAGAACCGTAAAATCATATTCTAAATTTGAGCAGGAAACTTTAACGAAGGTAGTTGAAGCCCGCTCCAAGGCAACCTCTATCAATATCGATCCGACCAACATGACGGAGCAGGATCTGGCAAAATTCCAGGCGGCACAGGGTGAATTATCGGGGGCTCTAAGCCGTTTGATGGCCGTTGTGGAATCTTATCCTAATCTAAAGGCCGACCAGCAGTACATTAATTTCCAGAGAGAATATACGGCGATCGAAAACAGCATCAGAACGGAAACTGTTTACTATAACGCAGCAGCTCAGGATTACAATACTTCGATTAAAACATTCCCGAATAATATCCTGGCGAACTTCACTAACTTTAAGGAAAAACCTTACTTTAAAGCAGCAGCAGGAGCAGAAAAAGCACCTGAAGTATTCTCAGAATAATGGCAACTCCCTTCTTGACAGATCAGCAGATTGCTTCCCTGGTGGATGCTATCCAGTCGGCGGAAGAACATTCTACCGGTGAGATCAGGGTGCATATCGATACGAATACGGATGAAGACAATGCCAAAATTGCCTTCAGGGTGTTTGAAGAGCTGTGCCTGAACAAAACAGCTGAAAGAAATGCGGTGCTCTTCCATATCAACTTTGAACGGAAGTACCTGACGATTATCGGCGATACCGGCATTCATAACAAGGTCAGCCAGTCTTTTTGGGATCATCTGCATGATTACATTACCTCTGAATTTTCGAAAGGAAACTATTACAAAGCCCTGAAAAGCGGAATCCTTGAAACCGGCCAGGAACTAAAAAAATATTTTCCTGTAACGGGAGAAAACCACAATGAACTGCCTAATGAAATTACGTTCTCTTAACATAGTTTTTTCATTCTTATTCATTTGCTTTTACAGTCTTGTAGCGGCCCAATATACGGTTCCCCCAAAACCGGCTGTCCTCTATCCTGTTTTTGATGAAGCCAATCTGCTGAAACCACAGGAAAAAGAGGCGCTGAATAAAAAGCTGATTGCCTTTTCAGATTCTACCTCCACCGAAATTGAAGTCATCATCATTCCCTCCACCAAAGGGGAAGACGTGAATTTCCTGGCTACGATGTTCGGAGAAAAATGGGGCATCGGAAAAAAGAACGTGGACAACGGAGTTGTTTTTTTAATAGCTACGGAAGACCATACCATGTCGATCCAGCAGGGCCGTGCCGTTGAACAGTACCTTACGGCATCCGTGGCAGGACAGATCCTTGACTATATCGTGACGCCGCATTTCAAGCAGGGTGAATGGTATGACGGAATTAACCGCGGTACTTCGGCCATTATGGAAGCGGTACAAGGGAAATTCAAGCCGCTGAACAACCAGGAAAACAGCGGCAGCGGCAGCCTTACCAAAATTATCATCATTGCTTTTGTCATTTTCATCCTTCTGGCCATTCTTTTCGGAAACAGAGGTGGCGGAAAAGGTGGCGGTGATGATGACGATGTCATCATTTCCAGAAGAGGGCGGAGAAATTACCCTGGCGGATTCTTCCCTTTCCCGGGCAGCTTCGGCGGTGGATTTGGCGGCGGAAGTTCCGGCGGCGGTGGTTTCGGAGGCTTTGGCGGAGGCGGAAGCTTTGGCGGCGGCGGTGCTTCCGGAGGATGGTAGAAAATTCCCGACCTGATTTTTATCATTTCAAATTTTTATAGTAAACAGCAATACGTTTGTAAGTCTCAACACACCACAATATTATAATTAAGAAATCCTTACAATACACTTTTTAGTGATATAAAATATTATGTAACACGCAAGTTTTTTCTTCATAAAAGACCCATTATTTTTGCGGCTGATAATCATTAAAAAATATTTTATTTATGAGAAAAACTTTAAGGCTTGCTCCTGCAGCAATGCTTCTTTTAGGGGTACTTTCATGTAGTACCAATGAAATTTTAGAGGAGACCATTGAAATTTCAAATACCGGCAAATCAGCCAAATCTTTATCAGCAAAGTATACTTCGGAATACAGCTATCTTGGTTCGGGATATGACGTTACCAAAAATTATGCAGTTGAAAGCTCCACAGGTAATCAGGTAGTAGATGTTTACCAGCTTATCAATGATATTGAAAGCCCAACGATTTCTTTTCAGGATTATAAAGAAAATTATGGAGAGAATGCATACGAATATGCAAAAAATGTGACCAGCAAATTGGATTTGGGTGGAACATTTTCTTTATTCAAGCAATCCATAACTGCTTCTTTCAATGGATCTTTGACCAGTAGTAATAAGTTTGACGGAAAGTATATTTACGGGAGCTATCATCTTTTAATTAAACAAAAAAGATATAAATTTACAACCCCGACAGCCAGTAATTTAAAAAATTACCTGACTCCGCAGTTTACTCAGGCACTACAAACTATGACTCCGCAGGAGATCGTACAGTACTATGGGACACACGTTCTTACAGACATTTATACAGGAGGCAAGCTTGATGTGATGTTTCGTTCAGAAACAAGCAATGAAAACAGAAAAAACGCTTCCGAGGTGGGTGTAAAGGTTAGTGCAGCAAGCATATTTAACATCAACGTGAATAACAATGTTGATACGTCTTCTTCATCCAAGAACTTTAACAGAACATTATCCTATAGATCTTATGGAGGAGATCCGACAAAATCTTTATTGGGAACGATAAGTCTGGACCAATCCACTCCAAGTGTAAATATTGCCAACTGGCAAAATTCATGTACTCCTGAGAATTCTGTATTTGTAGATATTGCTGAGCATGGCGTACTGAAATTATACGACTTTGTAGATGATCCGGCTAAAAAAGCAGCTTTAAAGGCTTATATTGATCAATATTTGATTGATAACCAAGTTCAGATGGAATATCTTCCTATTGATATCCACAGATATTATAATCAAAGCACTACCGATCATTATTATACAAAAACTCCTGGAGCCTACGGCGGATACGGATATGAAGGAGTAGACTTCAGGGCATATAATTATAAGGCACCAAGTACAGTTGCGATCTATAGATACTGGAATGGAACGGATCACTATTATACAACGGCACCCGGAGCACCTGCCGGTTATGTATCAGAAGGTATAGAGTTTTACGCTTATCCTTCTCAGATTAGCGGCAGTCGTCCGATCTACCAATATTACGGAAGAAAGAGAGGAGATCATTATTATACCACTTCTTTCCAGTCGTATTCCGGTTATACTTATGAAGGAATTGCTTTTTATGCATTGTAAAAAAGTAGTTGATCTTCACTTATAAACCTGATAGTATAACTGATATTTAACTTGAAAGGTCATGATGCAGAATGATAATAAAAGTTAAAAGTTCTCTACCTGAACATAAATATAAATCGGTCATTAATTAATGACCGATTTTTTATTGATAAAACAGCATTAATTTAAAAATGTAATTATTTAATTAAAAATAATTTTTTTGTTCTTTAGTGTAATTAATGGTAATATAAATGGATTATTTTAATATTAAAAACTAATAAACACCGTCAAATTCTGTTTTTACTTCAAAAATTTTCATTATATTTACTAAAAACAGGTTATGAAGAAGACATTGGTAGTTTTTGCACACCCTTATCTGGAGCATTCCAATTCGAATGCGGAACTCATCAATTTCTATGTCCGTCATCAGCATTTTACCCTTCGGGACCTGTATGAAGAATATCCCGATTTCCACATTGCCGCTTTCAGAGAACGAAAAAGAATCGGAAATTACAACCGTTTTATCTTTCAGTTCCCTTTGATTTGGTTCGGGCCCCCTCCCCTTTTAAAGTTGTGGATCGATGAAGTTTTCGACCGCGAATGGCTGAAAGAAGGGGAACAGAATCCGCTGGAAGGCAAGGAAGTCTATATCCTGGTAACAACAGGTGGTAAAGAACGGTCGTTCAGTAAGGAGGGCACCTACAAATTTACGGTAGAAGAACTGATCAGCGGACTGATTGTCTCACTGAGTGTTTTTAAGGCCAATATCAAAAATATAAAAATCGTTTACGAAGCCAACAAGCTTTCAAAAAAAGAAATTATTCTGCATAAAAAGCAGTTTGTAGAACTTCTCAATCAATAAAATATGGAAACAAGCTTAGCAATGAATACCCTGATTTTCCTCGGCGTTGCCATTATTATGGTTCCGCTGGCCAGAAAATTCGGGCTGAGTTCCGTTATCGGATATATTGCGGGCGGAATCATCATCGGACCGTATGTCCTGAAATTAACGGGCAGGAATGTAGATGACATTATGCATGCCAGCGAATTTGGAGTTATTATGCTTCTGTTTCTGGTAGGTCTCGAACTTGAGCCGCGGAAATTCTGGGAAATGCGGAAAAAAATCATAGGTCTCGGAATGACCCAGATGCTCCTCACCATTTCCCTTCTTTTTGTGGTTTTCCTCTGGGCGGGCTGGAAGGTGGATAAAGCAGTGGCGGTGGCGATGTGTTTTGCCTTGTCTTCTACCGCTATCGTACTGCAGACCCTCCAGGAAAAAAACAATCTGAATACGCTGGCCGGTGAAGCTTCGTTTTCAACACTGCTGTTTCAGGATATTGCCGTAATCCCCATCCTTGCCATCCTGCCGCTTATGGCCCATCATAAAGTGACCAGCAACGATAATGAAATCCATGTGATTATCCAGAACCTTCCGCAGTGGATGCAGTTTGCCACGGTAATCCTTGGGGTTGCAATTCTGATCCTGTTGGGAAGGTATGTTTTTGTGCCTTTTTTAAGATATGTTTCAAAGTCCGGAATGACGGAACTGCTTACGGCTTCTTCCTTGTTCCTGGTAATCGGTGTTTCCGAACTGATGATCGCCATCGGTCTTTCTCCTGCTTTAGGTGCTTTCCTTGCGGGAGTTATGCTGGCCAACAGTGAGTTCCGGCATGAGCTTGAAGCGCAGATCAATCCGTTTAAAGGTTTGTTGCTGGCCGTATTTTTTGTAAGTGTAGGCTCTACCATGAATTTTAATATTATCGCAGAAGATCCCATCTTTATCTTCAGTACGGTTTTCGCAGTATTGGTGATCAAATTCATGGTCCTTTACATGATCGGGAAGTTTTTCAAGATTGATACCCCACAAAGTTTATTTTATGCCTTTGCCCTTTCGCAGGTAGGGGAATTTGCTTTTGTGTTAATCAATTATGCTTCCAGTCTTTACCTGCTGAGTTCAGAGCTGAATGCACAAATGATGGCGGTAACGGCGATTACCATGTGCATCACTCCTTTTCTGCTCATTATCAATGATAAACTCATTACCCCAAGGTTTATTAAAGAAATACCTGATGCAGATAATGATTTCAATATCCTGGATGGGAATATCCGTCAGAAAAAGATTATTATTGTAGGTTTCGGGCATTTCGGGAGCACAGTGGGCCGGCTTTTAAAAGCCAATAAAATTTCAGCGACGGTTCTGGATCGGGATTCGGACCGGGTAAAGCTGCTGAGAAGCTATGGTTTTAAAGTGTACTACGGGGATGCCACAAAAATTCCTACCCTCCGGGCTGCAGGGATTGAAGATGCGGAAATCCTTGTCCTGTGCCTGGATGATCCTGAAGATAATAAATTTGTTGCCGACGTGGTACGGGAAAATTATCCCAAGGTAAAAATATTTGTCCGCGCCAAAAACCGGATCGATGCTTATGAATACCTCAATAACGGCATCAACAATATTTATCGCGAAACCTTGGGAACCGCCGTCGATATGGCAGTAGATGTTCTTCATGAAACCGGAATGCGGAAATACTCGGCCAGACGTCTCGGCCAGAGGTTTATGACTATTGATAAGGCTTCCATCCGAAGGCTGGCCAAATCGGAAGATGATGATGAAATCCATCTTTTTACCACAAGAGAAATCCTCCAGAAAGAGGAGGAATTACTCGCTTACGACAATCTGAATTTCGACAATAAGCAATGGGAAGACTCTTCCATGGACGACGAAGAGGAAAACGAAGACTAATTACTGAATGCTTACGCTTCCGCCGCTGCTTTCTTCTTTGGTAATGTTGGTCACATTCCCTTTCTTGTAAATGCTGAGACTGCCGCCGGAAGAGGCTTCTGCCTGAACAGAGGAAGAGACACTGAGGTCTACGCTCGCTCCGCTCGAAGATTCTGCTTTCAGGTTTTGTACTACCATATTTTTCGCTGAAATACTGCTGCCTGAAGAAGCACTTACTTCTGCATTCTTGGCTTTGCCGGAAAGATCGATGCTTGCGGCTGATGAAGCGTCTACCTCCAGATCCACTGCCCAGATTTTACCGTCGAAATTTCCGCTGCTGTCAACGGAAATATCAAAGTCATTGGCTTCCAGATCACCGGAAACCGATGCCGAACTTGACACTTCCACTTTCATTTTATCCTGTACAAATTTATCTTTAACGGTAATGCTGGCCGCAGAATTGGCATCCAGCTTAGAAAAGTCTCTGGTATAAATTTTTGCGGAAACATTATGGGTATTCATCACCCTGATCCCCTGTTTGTAATGGATGTGCAGTTCGCCGCCGCTGTTATCCACCAAAACCTCATCGATAATATTCTGAGGAGCAGAGATGACTACTTTTTCCACGTCTGATTTTATTACTTCCGCAGATATGGACTGAGAAACTTCAATTTCGTCGAAATCTCCTGTTACTGTTTTTTCTTTCATTGGGCCGTTGCCTTTGCTGACCACTTTTTCTACCCAGGTGCTGTTTTCATGTCCATGGTCTCTTCTGTCATGTTTTTCACATGAAGCCATTAATAAAAAGGCTGAAAAGATAAAAATAGTTTGTGATTTCATGTTTACCGATTTATTTGATTAATGCGTTATTACTTTTGTAACAACTAAGTTATAAAAAATATTACATCTGCCTGAATAATTATATAATCAGGATCATAATAAAGAGCTTTCAGATGAATTCTTTATATAAATTTCAAAATAAAAAGCATTAAAAATCAATACCTTATACCACAATTTATTTTTCAATGGTACAAGGATTGAACTGAAAAGGTATCACCAAAAAATTAAATAGTATGATTCCATCAAAAACACATGCCGTACTGGATTACGTAGTCGGCATCCTGCTGATTGCAGCCCCATGGCTTTTAGGATTTGCCGATGATACCGCAGCGACTACCGTTCCTGTAATCTTAGGAGCCTCAACCTTGGTTTACAGCCTTTTTACAGACTATGAATATGGTCTGGCCAAAATGCTCCCGTATAAGGCGCATCTTACCATTGATTTTATTGCCGGAACAGTGCTTCTGATTTCGCCGTGGCTGTTCGGATTCAGCGATCGGGTTTACCTTCCTCACGTTATCCTGGGAGCCTTTGAACTGGCTGCCGTCCTGATGTCAAGAAAATCAACCTCTCTTGTTCACAGGCCAAAGCAGGCATAATTATTTTCTCGGTAAATGTAAATAAGGCTTTCCTGAATTTGGATAGCCTTTTTTATTTTATTAAATGCAATTAAATTGAATACCGGAATAACACAGTATTCTTTTCCACATATTTTATTTTGTCCAATTCAAATCTTCCTGCCGTTATGATACCGTAAGTTTTAATATCTTTATACTTTATTAATAAATAATTTATGAAGAAGATTTCATCAGTATTATTAATTTCTGCATTAGCATTTAATCAATCCTGTACAACAATGAAAAACACCGATACCAGTAAGGAAATTCCGGTGCCCGACGCATCGCTTGCTTCCAATCCTTTGATGAAGAAAAGCAAGCTTCAGTATGAAGCTCCTGAATTCGATAAAATTAGAAATGAACATTTTAAACCGGCTTTCGATTTCGGGCTAAAACAGCATGACGCTGAGATTTTGCAAATAGCCAACAATCCCCAGGCACCTACTTTTGAAAACACCATTGTGGCCCTGGAAAAAAGCGGGGAGGTCCTGAAAAGAGCCATGATTATATTCTCCAATCTTACCAGTGCCAATACCAACCCTACTTTGCAGGCCCTGGATGAAGAATATGCTCCGGTTTTCGCTGCACATTCCGATAAAATGTACCTGAATGAGAATCTTTATAAAAGAATCAAAGCCATCTCCGAAAACGGATTGGATGCCGAGAGCAAGAGGCTTGTGCAATATTACAAACAGAATTTTGAAATCGCCGGTGCCAATCTTTCTGCAGCAGACAAGGAAAAATTAAAACAGATCAATCAGGAACTGGCTTCCTTGTCTACCCAGTATTCCAATAAATTGCTGGAAGCCCGAAAACAGGGCGGTGTATTCTTTAATGATGCCAAAGAGCTCGACGGACTTTCGGCAGATGAAATCGCAGCAGCGGCAAGTGATGCGAAAAACGCAGGGAAACCGGGTCAGTATTTACTGGCTTTACAGAATACAACCCAGCAGCCGCTTTTACAAAACCTGAAAAACAGAGCCACCCGGGAAAAACTGTTCAAAGCCTCATGGATGAGGGCTGAAAAAGGTGACGCGAATGATACTCGGGAAACCATTGAAAAACTGGCAAAGCTAAGGCTGAAAAAAGCACAGGTTCTGGGTAAAAAAAGTTTCGCGGAATGGAAACTGCAGGATCAGATGGCTAAAACACCGGAAGCAGCTACCAAACTCATGAACCAGATCGCAACCCCTGCTGTAGAAACGGCAAGACGGGAAGCCAAAGATATTCAGGATCTGATCGATCAGCAAAAAGGCGGTTTCCAGATAGAGCCATGGGACTGGAATTTTTATGCCGAACAGGTAAGAAAAGCCAAATTTGATCTGGATGAGAGCCAGATCAAACCGTACTTTGAAATTACCACCGTTCTGGAAAAAGGGGTTTTCTTCGCTGCTGAAAAATTCTATGGCCTGACCTTCAAAAAAAGAACGGATCTCCCGGTTTACCATCCGGATGTTGTAACGTATGAAGTTTTCGATCATGATGGGAAATCTTTGGCAATTTACTATCTGGATTTCTACACGAGAGATTCCAAAAACGGCGGGGCATGGATGAGCAACTTTGTGGAGCAATCCTATTTACTGGGAACCAAGCCTGTGATCGTGAACTGCTACAATTATCAGAAACCGGCTCCCGGAAAGCCTTCTCTCATCAGCTATGATGATGTTTCAACGATTTTCCATGAATTCGGGCATTCCATTCACGGGATGTTTGCCAGCCAGAAATACCCTTCCCTTTCAGGAACCAATGTACCGCGGGATTTCGTGGAATTCCCTTCACAGATCAACGAACACTGGGCACTGGATCCGGTGGTCCTGAAAAACTATGCGCTTCATTACGAGACCAAACAGCCGATTCCGCAATCGTTGGTTGATAAAATCAAGAAAGCGGCAACTTTTAACCAGGGATATATGACTACCGAACTGGTATCCGCTGCCGAACTCGATATGGACTGGCACACCGTAACTGATGACAGCCAGCTGATTCCTGTACTGGATTTTGAAAAGCAGTCGCTGGCCAAACACGGATTTACTTTAGCTACTGTTCCGCCAAGATATCATACGCCTTATTTTGCCCACATCTGGGGCGGTGGATATTCTGCCGGATATTACGCTTATTTGTGGTCTGAAACTTTGGATAATGATGCCTGGGAATGGATCAGCAAAAATGGCGGGCTGACGAGAGAAAACGGCGACCGTTTCAGAAAATACATTCTCTCCGTAGGAAATTCCGTAGACCTGAATCAGGCATTCCGGGATTTTACGGGACACGATCCGGACATTAAGCCTTTACTGAGAAACAGAGGTTTTATTAAATAATTTTTGAAGAGCATCCCTATTCGGATGCTTTTTTGTTATCATTTAATTAAAAAATAAATATATTTGATCATCTGATTTTTAACCTAAAACTTTAGTACACATGAGCTGTTTAACCCTTTTAAGTATTTCCTGGCAACATATACTCATTCTTTTAATTTTTATTCCTTCTTATTTCATCCCGACATTTATTGCATTGAGCAGAAAGAAAACCAACACTCTTTCTATTTTTGCCTTAAATTTACTTTTAGGATGGTCGCTCATTGGTTGGGCGGGCGCATTAATATGGGCTTTATCCAACAAAGAAGGTAATCAGAATAATTCAAATATTGACCAGTTAACACAATTGAAAACACTGTATGATCAAGGTGTTATTACAGATGAAGAATTTGAAATCCAAAAAAACAAATTGTTAAGATAGAAGGTCCCGGCCTATTTTGTAAAACGAATGTGAATTTGAAATATCCGGGAAATTTTTAGACTTTTGCTTTTAAAATAAAAAAATGAATTGTCCCTGCTGTTCCGGAAAAGCTTACGAAGACTGCTGCCGGCCTTACCACACCGGAGAGAAGAATGCGCCGACCGCCGAAGCCCTGATGCGCTCAAGGTTTTCTGCCTTTGCCATCCCGAATGGTGATTATCTGATGGAAACAACCTTTCCCAGTAAAAGAAAATACCACAACCGCAAAGATTTACAGGAATGGGGAGAAATCAATATCTGGACAAAACTGGAAATCGTTGATAAACCCAATGCCAATAAGGTTGAATTCAAAGCGTTTTATACCGATGAAGATGGAGCACAACAAATCCATCATGAATTATCTGCCTTCAAGACAGTTCAGAACCGTTGGTTCTATGTAAGCGGAATATTTTTAGAATAGATTTTTACGGATGGGTTTAATTCTTCCTCGGATTTCATGGATTTTAACCGGTGAGATTGAGGCTTCAGCTCTGCTCAGCCACAAGATAGTGCTCTCTAAACTATAGTAGAATAGCATCTATAACATTCAGCACACCGTTTGTCATCCCGCAGGGATCTCGACATAGTATTAAAGATGAGTAGGAAATATTGGATTTTGAATGACTATGGAAAGACAAATGACCATCTTATAGATAGCACGGATTTTCACAGATGATGTCGCGGCTTTGAGTATGAGTACCTCAGTCACCAGCTAGTAGCTAAAAACAACACTGATAAAATCTTTGATTTTTTTCTTCTGTTTTATAAAATATACGCAAAGCAGAAAACTAAAATCTTCTGTGACTTATGTGGTAAAATTTCAGGGCTAAATTTAAACTCTGGATTTACAAAATAAAAATGTCCGGCAGAACCGGACATTGTATTTGTTTTAGTGAGCTTCGTTTCCGTCGATCCCGTGTGCGTGACCGTGAGACAGTTCTTCTTCCGTTGCAGGACGTGTATTCAGAATTTCTACCTGGAAATCCAATACTTTCCCTGCCATCGGGTGATTAAGGTCTGCGATTACCGCTTCCGGCGTCACTTCTACCACAAATGCCTGGAAATTATTCCCCTGGTTATCGGATAAAGGCAGAATGGCCCCAACAGGTGGAACTCCGGATTCGTTGAACATGTCGATCGGCAGCTGGGCAATGGCATCCGGCTGTTTTTCACCGTAAGCTTCCTCAGGCTGAATGGTGAAAGCGGTTTTGTCACCTGCTTTCATACCATGGATATTCTGCTCAAACTTTGGAATCATCATTCCCACACCGTACAGAAATGTAAGTGGATTTTCTGCTGTTGTTTCTTCTACAAGAACCTTACTTCCATCTTCTTCGATTGTGTGAAGTATGTAACTTACAGCTACAACATGATTGTTTTCGATTGTCATATTTTTTCTTTTTGTCGTGAATTCCCTCACGATTAACAGCACAAAGATACTGTTTTTGAAATCATTGACCGAAGAAATATAAGGTTAAACGCAATCTCTGCAGTAATGTTTTACTTTTGTTTTCCGGCTTCATTCCGCTTCTTTTCCCGAAGCATAAAAAGGTACAGGCTTTCCACCTTGGCTCTGGCCCAATCGGTTTTTCTCAGGAATTTAAGCGAGGAATTAATACTCGGATTATCAGTAAAACACCGGATATTAATCTGCTCACCGAGTTTTTCAAATCCGTTGTAATAAGCCACCAATTCCTCAAGAATAGCGTCCAGTCTTTTTCCGTGAAGGGGATCTTTCGATTGTTGTTCCATGCTGTAAAAGTAGATATAAATTGTATTTGTTAACAATAAATCCTGAAATAAAACCCAAATCTACTGCTCTCCCTTTTCCGGTTGAGATTTGTCCTTTTTATTTTTAAGAATGTTTTCTGACATACTTTTGAAATTTTCCGTTTTCATAATCACGAGATTATTGTTCGAATTCCAAATGCTGACAAATTTTTTAGACACCGTTGTATAACCTTCCCATCCTGTAAAATTCTGATACAGCATTAATGTACAAATATCGGTTGGCGTAATAGTCTGCCAGTTTTCAATAACATGACTATGTACTCCACTTACCGTCTGCCCGGTCTTTTCATCATTGATTTTTTGAACGATCATACTGTTATGAAGTTTCTCAACATTTTTCACCTCATTATTATGGTCAAATGTAATCAGATAATCATTTCCAAACACAACAACATTCCCGTCAGAATGTCCCGTTAAAACATAGACTTTACTAACTTTGTTTCTGATCAGCGGAACAATATTAAAACTGGTATCTTTATACACTGTAAAGATCGTATCATTCTTTATTTTTTTTAAAGCATTCTGCCGTATAGTAAAATATTCAGTTTCCTGAAGCGTAAAATCTCTTTCGTTAAGATCAAGCTTTGCATCTTTCGGATTATAATTGGCAGGAAAGGAAATAGTACCGATCACTTTTTCATCTTTAGAAAAAAAAATACATTTCGGGATATCCTTATCCAGATACGAAAAGTAGCCGCCAATATTTTCACGGTTTTTATAATTTTCAATGAAAATATCCGTGCCGTTCCAGCTTGCCATTTCACTGCGATACAAGGCAATTCCTTCATCGTTGATTTCTTTCGAAAGTTTTTCAGTATTTTGAGCTTTCACCGAAAAGGAGAGCAAGACAACAAGTACTATTAGTATGTGTTTCATGGTATTTATTTTTTGTAAAAATAGTGATAATAATGTTTTTACATTCACTCTCCTTTCATTTATCTTCTTTACATTTACCTTATGAAAATTCTGCATACTGCCGACTGGCATCTGGGCAAACGCCTGGACCGCTTTTCAAGACTGGAAGAACAGGTTTCGGTAATGGACGAGATCATTCAGATTGCCGATGAACAAAACGCTGATCTGATTCTGATTGCCGGAGACCTTTTTGATAATTTCAATCCCGGGGTCGAAGCGGTGGAACTTTTTTATAAAACCCTGAAGCGTCTTTCCCTAAACGGGAAACGTCCGGTAATTGCTATCTCCGGAAACCATGATTCACCGAGCCTGATCGATGCGCCCGATCCTTTGGCCCGGGAATGCGGCATTATTCTGATCGGTCATCCCAAAGCAGTCATCAGCCGTTTCGAACTGGAACATTTTAAAATTTCAAAATCTGCGGAGGGATTTATCGAACTGGAACTGAAAAACAAGCCCTATCCGGTAAGAATTCTCCATACGCCTTATGCCAATGAAGTAAGGCTGAAGCAGTACTTTGGAGAAAACAAGGAAGCCGAGCTGAATAAAGTCCTCGCCGGGCACTGGAAAAAAAATGCGGATGATTTCTGTGACGAAAACGGAGTCAATCTGCTGATGACCCATTTGTATATGAATAAGAAAGGAGCGCCCATCCTGGAAGAGCCGGAAGGTGAAAAGCCCATCAGAATTGGAAATGCAGACCTGGTTTTGTCCGATATTATTCCGCCGCAGATTCAATATACGGCCTTAGGGCACCTCCACCGTTTCCAGAATATCGGAACGGAGGAAAAGCCGGTGGTTTATTCTTCCTCTCCCCTTTGCTACAGTTTCAGCGAAGCGGGACAGGCAAAGTATGTCGCTCTTATCGACGCGGAACCCGGCCGGCCTGTTTCCTATGGGAGGACCGCCCTGAAAAAAGGAAAATGCCTGGAGCGGAAAAGCTTCGACTGTATTGAGAAAACCGTAGACTGGCTTACCCAAAACCAGGATACTTTTGTAGAGCTTACTTTGGAAAGCGAAACTTTTCTGAAGGCGGATGAAAGAAAATGGCTTTACCAGTCGCACAGCGGGATTGTTCACCTGATCCCGAAAGTGAAAAGCCTGGAAACCGATGAGAACCATCCGGGTGAAATTAATCTCAGCCACGATATGGAGACCCTGTTTAAAAATTATTTTAAATCAAAAAACGGCGGACAGGAAGTGAATGACGAACTGATCCGGCTGTTTCATGAAATTACTTCCACACAGCCTTAGCTTTTTCAAAAACTATTTTAATCTCCTCAGAGAGCATTCAATAACAATGTTTTATTTAAAATTCAGAAAATGATTCCAGTTCAGCTTACTTTAGAAGGTCTTTATTCTTACCGGGAACGCCAGAAAATTGATTTTGAAAACCTGACGGAGGCGGGGCTGTTCGGAATATTCGGGGCAGTAGGTTCAGGAAAATCTTCCATCCTCGAAGCCATCTCTTTTGCACTGTACGGCGAAACGGAACGGCTGAATTCCCGCGACAGGCGTACCTACAATATGATGAACCTGAAATCCAACAGATCTTATATTGAATTCGATTTCATCAATTTTGAGAATAAGAAATTCCGTGCAACCCGTGAATTCAAGCGGAATTCCAAAAATTTTGAGGACGTAAAAACCCCGTCCGTTACTTTTTATAAATGGAAAAATGACAACTGGATCCCGTTGGAACATTCCAATGCGGAACAACTGATCGGCCTGAGCTATGCGAATTTTAAACGGACCATTATTATTCCGCAGGGTCAGTTCAAGGAGTTTCTGGAACTGGGCGCCACAGAGCGTACGAATATGATGAAGGAAATCTTCGGGCTTCAGCGTTTTGACCTGCAGAACAACGTTTCGGCTTTACATACCAAAAACAGGTCGGAGCTCGATCATCTGGAAGGCCGCCTGAAAGGTTTTGAAGAAGTGAGTGAAGATAAGATCGCTTTTCAGAAAGAAAACCTTGAAAATGAACAGAAAAAGTTTGAACAGGCACAGCAGGCTTTTAAAGAAACGGGAGAAAAATATGCAAGATTAAAAAATCTAAAAGCCGATTTTGAACTGCTTCATCAGAAAAAATCAGACTTTGAAAAACTGACCGGCCAGAAAGAGGAAATTGATGCTTTGGAAAACAGGACGGAAATCTTCGACCGGGTCTCCAGGAATTTTATGCCTTTGCTCAATGAAAAAAATAAGCTTGAAAAAGAAATTTCGGAACAGAAAAGCCTTAAAGAACAGCAGCTTAAAATATGGCAGGAAACGGGAATCCGCTATAGGCAGGTACAAGATAAACTTTCCGTGCTTCAGCCGCAATATGAAGTGCTGCCTCAATCGAGGATCCGGGAAAATGACCTGCTGCTGATCCTGCAGATGCTTAAGTTTTCGGAAGAAATCAAGATGTTAAAAGCAAGAACGCAGAAAGGAGATGACGAAGTACAGAAGGTGGAAGCACGACAGAAGCTGATCCGGCAGAATATAGAAACGCTTCAGAAAGAATCCGAAGTTTTAAGATCCCGGAAATTAGATTCAAATGTTCTGGTCTTGGTCGGCAATTGGTTCCTGGAGAAAAAGAAATTGGAAGAGGCTTTGCAAAAGCAGATTGAAAAAACAGAGGCTAAAAAGGCAGAAATCAAAAGGGTTTCCGATGAGCTGAAATCCTTTAATCTCAATACTGAAACTTTTAAAAATGATTTTCAAACTGAATACGAAGCATTGGAAAACCGGAAAAAATCTTTTTCCGAAAGACGCAGCCAGCTTGAAGTGCAGCAGAAACTGGCCCATTTTGCGGGTACACTGCATGACGGCGAATCCTGTCCGCTCTGCGGTGCTCTGGAACATCCGCATATTGTGGAATTTGATGATGTAAATGCCGAACTCGAAGAGATTCAAAAGAAAATCCTGGATCTTGCCACCCGACAGGAAAACAGGCAGAGGCAATTGGCGGAAATTGAGAAAATCCTTGACCGGAAGAGCATTTTCGAGGAACAGCTGAACCTGGAAGAGGAAAGCGTAAAACAGGTTCGGATTACTATTGATCAACATCTGAAAAGCTTCATTTGGAAAGAATTTAATGCAGAAAGCCAGCAAGCGTTTGAAGAAAAAAGACAGGAATCTTTCGCCATTGACAAAAAGATGGAGGAACTGAATGTACTGATTGCTTCCCAACAGAAAGACCTGGAAAAAGAAAGGACCCATCTGGACCAATACAACAAGGCTCTTGAAAAATTCAGGATTGACGAAGCAAAAAAAGAAGAGCAGATCCTGACCAATGAAGCCAATCTGAAAATGCTGCGGTGGACGGATTACCGGGAGCAGGAAATGGCAGGTGTCGAAGAGATCCATTCCCAACTTTCAAAATCAAATCTTGAAACGGAACAGCTTTACCTGCAATTCGCTTCGGAAGAAAAAGAGATTTCCCCTGCTCTGGCCCGGCAAAAAACCATGGCCGATGAATCGGAAAAAAGAATTTCCGCATTGGAACAGGAAATTTCCTTGAATAAAAACCTGATTGAAACAGCCCTGGCAGAACATCAGTTTGAGAAGATCGAAGAGATTCAACAGATTCTTTTACAGAAAATCAATGTTCCGGAAGCTAGGGCGGTCATTCAGCAGTTCAGGATCCGGTTTGAAACCCTGAAAAACAGCATTCTTGAACTGGAACATAAGCTGAAAGATTTCGCTTTTAATGAAGAGGAGTTCTCAGCAGCTGAAGATCAGTTTAAAACAAAGGAACAGGAATTAAAGACGGCCAATGACGCGGTTGTAAAAGCCCTTACCGAAATTGAAAGGCTGGAAAAGGAATTTAAGAAAAAAGAAGACCTTTTAAAAGAACTGGCGCAGCTTCAGAAACGGGCAGATAATCTGAAGATCATGACCAGTCTTTTTAAAGGGGCCGGATTTGTGCAGTATGTATCTTCCATTTACCTCCGTCAGCTCTGCGACCATGCCAACATCCGTTTTCACCGGATGACCCGGAACCAGCTCAGCCTGCAGCTGAATGATTCCAATGATTTTGAAATTGTTGATTACCTGAATGAAGGCCGGAGCCGGAGCGTAAAAACATTGTCCGGAGGCCAGGCTTTCCAGGTTTCTTTAAGCCTCGCGCTGGCATTGGCGGAGAGCGTTCAAAGCAATGCGAGTGCAGAGAAAAACTTCTTTTTCATTGATGAAGGTTTCGGAACCCAGGATTCGGAATCGGTCAATATTGTTTTTGAAACCCTGATGAATCTCCGGAAAGAAAACCGGATCGTCGGCATCATCTCCCATGTGGAGGAACTGAAAGAAAAAATCCCGGTGGCCCTCAATATTACAAAGGATGAGGAACACGGAAGCTTAATTGAAATCGTTTAAAGGCCTATGAAAAATTCACCGATTATTTTAAAACCCGGAAAAGGCAAAAGCATTTTACTTTTTATCATCAGTACCGGTTTTGTGTGCCTGGGTATTTCACTGTGGGAAACCAATACGTCTTTTGCTGTTTTTACGGTGGTCTTCTTTGGATTATGCCTTCTTGTTTTTATCATCAACCTGATTCCCAATTCCTCTTATCTGAAAATTGACCATCAGGGAATTGAAATGAAGAGTCTCTTCAAATCGACGTTCATCCCTTGGCGTGGCGTGATCGGTTTCAGAACCAAAAACTTTTTCCTGAATACCATAGTGGTTTTCGATATTGATCAACATCTTTCGGAAACTTCCGGAACAAAAATAAAGACCGGTGCATTTCCCGATACATACGGAATGTCCGGCAAAAACTGGCAACGTTTCTGAATGAGCAGAAAGACAGATTTGACAGCCTATAAAATAAAACCTCCGCTGAATTTCAGCGGAGGTTCTGTTTATAGATGCTGTATTAAAGGTTTTATTTCCTTACCGAAGAGTTCGATGGATCTCATCATGATGTCATGTGCCGGATCCCCGACATCCATGTGCCCGATAAACCGGGTGATGCCGAAAATTTCTTTCATGTAGGCGATTTTATCAGCTACTTCTTTCGGACTTCCGATGAACAGTGCTCCGTCTTTGCTTCTTCCGCCTTCATACTGCATTTTTGAGAAGGGAGCCCAGCCTCTGGAAGAACCGATCCGGTCCATCTGTGCTTTGTAGGTATGGAAATACCCGTCGATCACGGCAGGATCATCGCTGACAAACGTATGCGAATGGATCGCGATCTGCATCCGGGATACATCGTGGCCTGCTTTCTTATATTCCTGCTTGTAAAATTCGATCAGGTTCCTGAACTGTACCGGCATTCCTCCGATGATTGCTACTACCAGAGGCATTCCCAGCTCGGCAGCCTGAAGTACCGACTGCGGCGTTCCGCCCACAGCTCTCCAGATCGGTAGTTTTCCGTCATTTTTTGCCCTCGGGTAAACGGTCTGGTTCTGCATCGGTGCACGGAGCTTCCCCTTCCAGGTTACATTTTTCTCTGCATTTATTTTCAGCAAAAGGTCTAGTTTTTCATTGAAAAGCTCTTCGTAATCATTTAATGAATATCCGTACAGCGGAAAAGACTCGATGAAGCTTCCACGGCCTACGTAAATCTCGGCACGCCCGTCAGAAATTAAATCCAGCGTTGCGAAATCTTCATAGACTTTTACCGGCTCGGAAGAACTTAATACGGTAACTCCGCTGGCTAATTTGATGTTTTTCGTGATGCTTGCCGCTGCGGCCAAAACAATTTCCGGTGATGAAACGGCATAATCGGGACGGTGATGCTCGCCCATAGCAAAAACATCGATCCCCACTTCATCCATGAATTTTACCTGCTCCAGGATTTCACGGATCTTAATGCCTGCATCCCTATATTTTCCGGTGGTCTGGTCGAATGACAAATCGCCAAACATTCCTATTCCTAATTCCATATTGTTGATTTTATGGTACAAAGGTACGGCAACGGAACATGAGAAACATTGATGTTTGTTAAGAATGGAAGAAGGAAAATATTTATTTATGTGGACCCGAAGCAGAATACGGGTTAAAAGGAAGAAAGATGCTGGAGGACAGAAGTTTTTCCCGATTACATTACTTAAATATTAAATAATTGAATCTAGGTTATTTAAACTTTAGAAACTGTTTTTCAAAGAGATGGTAGGACAGTATGGAAATCAGTATGGAAGAAATAAATGACAATAAAGTAATCATTATCCAATCCAGCTTCACATAAATTCCAATTCTGGAAAACAGGACGAGGCAGATCGTATGGAACATATACA
This sequence comes from Chryseobacterium sp. SN22, assembly GCF_008329705.1. Taxonomy (GTDB): domain Bacteria; phylum Bacteroidota; class Bacteroidia; order Flavobacteriales; family Weeksellaceae; genus Chryseobacterium. Next base: position 52,553 of record NZ_VTSX01000025.1, read on the forward strand.
GCCCGTACGTGTGTTTTCCGAGCCACGCTAAAATGTTTTTATCGGTAATCTTAAACGGGTTTTTCTTGCTTAAAGTAAATAAGATCAATATCGAAAATAAAATACTGAGCAACAGGGAAGATATTTTCAGATCGGAAATGAACGTCGTATTCGCTATTATTAAAATGAACGCCAGCACCAATAAGGCATACATATATTTGTAAACCGCCTGAATGCGTCCAAGTTTTTCAATAAGATCATTCCTGAATACAAAAAAATAAGCCGGAACAGCTCCGAAAGCAAAATAATGGATGTTGGTAAAAAGATCAGCCGTGTTCATGCCGTATTTTTCATAGACCGTCTGCATAATAAATGAAAAAACGATACAACTTATCAACAGCTTCGGAATATTCTTCAGGGAAATAAAATAAAAAACCAGACCCCAGAAGATGTAGAAATGTTCTTCAACACAAAGCGACCAGATCACCGTGAGAGGTGAAATATTCGGAAGCCGATGTTCGAACATACCTTTATAATTTTCGAGAAAGGTAAGCGTCAGGACCCAATTGGGGTGATACCCTTTATCAGAATACGGAAGATTAAGGAAATTCAGAATCAATGGTGTAACCATGGCAAAAAGGACCATCGCATAATACAAAGGCCAGATTCTTAATATTCTTCTTTTAAAAAACTTCTTTAACGGGACTTTTCCTTGATGTTTAATTTTCTCAATGATCAGAATGTAGGTGATGAGAAATCCGCTAAGCACAAAGAAAAAAGAAACACCAATCCCCCCTTCCGTAGAAAAATAGTGTAACCAGCTATTTGGGGAAATTGGGGAATGGTGCAGGAAAACAAATAAAAAAGACAGAAACCTCAACGAATCAAACGTATGAAAGTGCACCCTGTTCGTTTTTATGAAATTCATCAGATTCCGGACTTATTTTTTCAGGTACTGATCAAAATAATCCGTTACTTTCTGCATCAGGTGTACGCGGTCCTTTCCGATTACGTTGTGCGGATGGCCGGGATAAACGAAATAATCCATCTGAATCCCGTTGTCTACTGCGGACTTGATGAATTTAACGGAATGCTGCCACACTACCACATCATCCTGTGCGCCATGGATCATCAGGAATTTCCCTTTCAGATTCTGTACTTTATCCAGAAGATTTGCCGTCGCATAACCCTGTGGGTTTTCCTGTGGTGTATCCATATATCTTTCGCCGTACATGATCTCGTACATGCTCCAGTCGATCACCGGACCTCCTGCAACGCCCACTTTGAAAACATCGGGCTTGCGTAGCATAAAGCTGGTGGTCATAAATCCTCCGAAGCTCCACCCGTGGATTCCCATTCTGTCGGCATCTACATAAGGCAAAGACTTCAGGTACTCTACCCCTTTCATCTGGTCGTTCATTTCGTTGGTTCCCAGGTTTCTGAAAACCGCCTGCTCAAATTTCAGGCCGCGGTTGGCCGATCCTCTTCCGTCCATGGTAAAAATAATATATCCGTTCTGCGCCATGTATTCGTACCAAAGGTTTCCGGATGCGGGGAAGGTATTGGTAATCAATTGCAGGTGCGGCCCGTTGTACAGGTACACAATTACCGGATATTTTTTATTAGGATCGAAATTGGTCGGAAGGATGATTTTTCCGTATAAAGGGGTACCGTCGTCTGCTTTCAGGTTTATGTTCTTAATTTCGGGACGCTGGTAATTTTTCAACGGGTTTTCCGAAATCAGGATATTGCTTGTCTTCAGCGTATTGGTGTTGATGATATTGGCTACTCTCGGAGTATCGGCATTGCTGTATACATCGTACAGGTAATTCCCGTCACTGCTCAGCACTCCGGAATGAACGCCTTCGGCCTTGTCCAGCCTTTGCATCTTGAAGTTGACCCAATTGATTCTGTAAAGGTGTTTTTCAAGCGGCGTCTCTTTGGTAGAGGTAAAATAGATTTCTTTTTTCTTTTCATTAAATCCTAAGATCTCATTCACCAGCCAGTCGCCTTTAGTAATCTGGGCCACCAGGCCTTTCTCTAAACTGTAGTGAAACAGATGGTTGTATCCCGTTCTCTGGCTCTGCCAGATAAAATCCGTATTGGAATTCGGGAAGAAGGTGAGCGGATGCTGAGGTTCCACATATTTATCGCTGGTTTCTTCAAACAAGGTTTTTATCAGGTTTCCGGTAGCGGCATCATACTGGTTCATTTTAAGATGGTTCTGGCCTCTGTTCAGGACACCGACAAAAATGTATCTTGAATCCGGGCTCCAGGTAACGGCCGTCAGGTACTGGTCTTTCTCCCCTTCGGTATTCAGGAAGGTGATCTTCTGGCTTTTGATGTTGAAAACGCCCAGCGTTACCTGGTGCGAGGTTTTACCAGCCATCGGATACTTGATGTTGTGGTTAACCGCCGGCGTTACGGACCAGTCGATGATCGGATAATCGGCAACCATGCTCTGATCCATCCGGTAAAAGGCCAAGCTTTCAGAATTCGGGGCCGGGAAGATTCCGGTATCGATCCCGAATTCGTTCCGGTGAACATTCGCCGCCCCGTTCAGGATATTTTCGTTGGAATCGTTGGTCACTGCGATGGTTTTTCCGTTCCTGTTTACGTACAAATTATTCTTTACAGTAAATGCAAAGGTCCTGTTGTCGCCGAATACTTTCATATTCTCCGCATTTTCATCTACAGCCACGGTCGTTCTGGCTTTCCAATCGCTGCCTGATTTTTCCATCCACACCATTTTGCCGTTCGAATTGAAATATCCCTGATTCGTTCCGGTGAATTTCATCGGCGGAACGGCTTTGAATTTATTGTCTGCCAGGTTTCTATTCAGTTGGTTTAAAGACACCAAGGTATCCTGCCTGTTGGTTTTCAGATCGGTGATCAGATAACCGCCTTTTACCCCCTGAATGTATGATTTTCCGTCCGCAGACCATGAAAACTGGGAAATATTTTTAACGGCCAGGTTGGTTCTCAATCCGTTTACTGCCTCTGCCATCGTGAATTTCTGGGTCTGAGCAAATGCGTTGCTTCCCAAAACCACCATCCATAAAGATAATTTATATAGTTTCATCGTATAAAATTGAATCCTCCAAAAATAAGAAATAAATATCAATCGTTAAGAAAACGTTAAATCAAAACGCCCATAAAGAAAGACTGTAGCAGGAAGGGAAATATTACGTAACTTGAATGATTGGTAACAGGTAATGATTGATAATTGCTAATCCTGGACCGCACCCCTAGCCCCGATAGGAACGGCATCCTTTTTTGTTGCGGGTGGAGCAAAGCGGAGGCCGCGACAAAAAAGATACAGTGGATAGCGGGAAACAGCTTCCGAAAACAAAAGAGATGATAAATATGATTTCTTATCCTACGTCAATGGTTTGAAGGAACAATCAGGCATACATTTGCATTATAATTAACAACAAAAATATTAATACAATGGCAACAAAATGGAATTTAGACCCTGCGCACAGTGAAATTACGTTTAAAGTAAAACACATGATGATTTCCAATATCAAAGGAAATTTTACTGATTTCACAGCGGAAATTGAAGCGGAAGACGATACTTTCGCCAATGCTAAAACAACGGCAACCATCCAGACGGATTCTATTTCTACAAATAATACAGACCGTGATAACCACTTAAAGTCTGCGGAGTTTTTCAACACGGAAGCCCACCCTACCATCACTTTCGAATCTACTGCCCTGAACAACGAAGTAACGGGTAATCTTACCATCAACGGGATTACAAAACCGGTGGTGCTTGATGTGGATTTCGGAGGAATCAATGTTGATCCTTGGGGAAATACGAAGGCAGGATTCTCTTTTGAAGGGAAAATCAACAGAAAAGATTTCGGACTTAGCTGGAATGCAGCGCTTGAAGCGGGCGGTGTAATGGTAAGCGAAGAAGTAAAAATCGCCGGAGAATTACAGTTTGTAAAGCAGGCGTAATTTTCCAAACCTAATTTTAAAAGGTTCAGGGATTTCTTAAATGCCTTGGACCTTTTGTTTTTCTAAATGGGAACCATATGAACCTCAACGATCTTCAGAATATCAGTGATCATTTCAATCCTACGCAGAAGATGCCCGTTCTTTTTCTGGGGCACGGTTCGCCGATGAATGCGATTGAAGAAAACGTTTTTGTCCAGGGCTTCCGGAAAGCGGCTACTGAAATTCCTAGGCCGAATGCCATCTTATGTATCTCTGCCCATTGGTTTACGGACGGAACCAGAGTAACGGCAATGAATATGCCACGGACCATCCATGATTTCGGAGGGTTTCCCCAGTCCTTGTTTGATGTGGAATATCCTGCTCCGGGCAGTCCTGAGCTGGCAGCAGAAACGGCGGCTTTATTAGCTCCGGTTTCCGTTGAAGAAGACCACAGCTGGGGTCTCGATCACGGTGCCTGGTCGGTGATTAAACATCTGTATCCGGATGCGGATATCCCTGTGATCCAGATGAGCATCGATTATACGAAACCTCCGCAGTACCATTTTGATCTGGCCAGGCGGCTGAGTAAGCTCCGTGAAAAAGGGGTATTAATCGTGGGCAGCGGCAATATCGTGCATAACCTGCGGCTGATCGACTGGCGGAACATCAATACGTCCGGCGCGGGCTGGGACTGGGCCATTGAAGCGCGTGAAAAAACCAACCGATGGCTGCTGGACGGGAATTTCCGGCCCATCATCGATTATCATAAGCAAGGTACTGCCCTGCAGTATGCGGTCCCTACCCCAGACCATTATTTACCGTTGATTTATACACTGGGACTGAAAGCACAGTCCGAAAGCCTGTCTTTATTCAATGACGAACTGATCGGCGGCTCGCTGAGCATGACGAGTGTCCGGATCGGATAAAGAAAAAACCGGAAGTATACTCCCGGTTTACCATGATTAAGCTGATGCCGTTAGATTCTCTGAATAGAAACTACATGCGGCTGGCCTTCGATAGGAGCATAGATTTCCACAATCGCTTCCCAGTTCATTGGCTGAGGTCCGGACATGGAAGCATCGCATCTGAAACGGTAGTTGGTACCGTTTACCAATTGCGTAGACACTTCCTGCGGGGTATATTTTACGCCTACAAATCCTCGCATTGCTTCGTTGAATACTTGTTGATCTTCTGATGTAAGGGTGTGGTACTTTGTCCACCCTCCTAATAATTCCTGTGTTTCCATGATGATTGATTTTGTTTTTTTTCCTACTCGTATGGCTTTTCGGATAACGCCCGTTTAAATGGTTTTCAGCTCCCGGCTATTAGTTTTTTTGTTGTGATCACAGGTCAAAGGTATGACACCTATTATAAATATTATACCGTAGATTTACTCTTTTTTCACCTTCCGTAGAAATACGCATTTATTTCCGCTCTTCTTTTTTGGTTAGAGGAAATTTGCTAATATTGCTTACCATGAAAAAATTAATCTCCCTTTTCCTCATCTTTGCTTCTATTTGTTTTGTACCGGCACAGATCATCCACGGCAGAATCCTGAATGATGCCGGAAAAACCATCAGTGGGGTGAACGTGTACATTGACGGAACGAAAATCAGGACGGTTTCACAGGAAGACGGAACTTTTTCCTTATTTCTTTCCGCCGGCACTAACGGCAGCCTGGTTTTTCAGAAAGAAAGCTATGAGACCCTGACAAGTCCTGCGGCGGCAGCCGTTGATAAAAATTTAAAAGTCATCCTGCTTAAAACCAATAACATTGAAGAAGTGGTCCTGGTTCCTTATACAGAGGAAGCTTACCGGAACTACATCGGCTATTTCCTTGAAAATTTTCTGGGCTCCGATCTGCAGAATGTAAAAATAAAAAACCAGCGGTCCCTGAAATTTGCTTATGATAAAAAGAACAGGACGCTGCAGGTAAAGTCTCCGAAAACCCTGATTATTGAAAATAAAAATCTCGGCTACGAAATAGAATATAATCTATTAGGGTTTTCCGCCGATTTTGACTCCAGGATGGTGAATTATACCGGCACCAGTGTTTTTAAGGAAACCAAGAGTACTCCTAAAGTGAAGCTTAACCGTCTGAATGCCTATGACGGAAGCATGCTCCACTTTTTAAGAAGCATCTACCGCAACACTGTCGCTGAAGATACATTTATCGTGAATCATGTGGTAAAAGTTCCTAATCCGAAATATCCGACTCAGGAAGAACTGAAAATTTTAAAAGATTTTGCCCAGGCTTCCATGATGAAAGGTAAAGAATTTATTATCCCCGAAAACATTAGGGATATTTCCCGCCGGAAAAGCAATGAAAAACCGCATGCTCTGGCCATCGTGAAAACCCAGATCCCGGATTCAGCCTATATCCAGAGGAATAGGCAGGAAGTTCTTTTGACGTTTAAGGATATGCTTCAGGTAAATTACAAGAAGTATTATTACGAACTGGACGGAAAAGAATTTGTAAAGACCAAAGTGCCCGTTGTGCTTTCTTCTTTCTTACATCCGGAAGGTGAAATTTTTGAAGTTTCAAAAGATGGGAACATTTCTAACCCGGACCTGCTGATCACGGAAGGTGATTTTACCAAAAACAAGATTGAAAACATGCTGCCTCTGGACTATCAGCCCGGGGATTAGAAACCAGCTCCCATCTTTTAACAATTTACCTTATTGCACGGCCTGCAGAACATTAATATTTCCATACCCGTAATCGGAATTCGGTGTCGGATAATAGGTGGCCGATTGTCTCATCTTATTTAACACCTGATTTCTTGTCCAGGAAGGATTTTTTGCCCAGACCAATGCTGCGATTCCTGCGGTGGAAGCCGTGGCTACAGAAGATCCGCCCACATAATCGGTCTGCCCATTATAATAGCTGAGAACCGGGATGTTGCTTCCTGAGGCTCTTTCCATCTGATAAGTAAAATCGATTTCAGATCCGGAATGGCAGACATCACATTTCTGGTTGGAAGTATTTTCTTTTACGCCGGTGACTGCCTGCGCTTCGGGCATCGACGCAGGGAAGATTACCCCCACAAAGTTCGTAAAGCTGGTAGAGGTTCCGCCCGCGCAGAAAATCAGCTTTCCTTTCGAATACGCATATTTTACACCGTCTTCTATTTTCCCTACAGAGAAAATATGCCCCATCGACATGGAAATGATTTTTACATTATTGTTATTTCCCAATTCTGTAAATGCGATTTTGACTCCATTCTGCTCATGATAGCCGTCCAGGACTACGTTGGATGCTGCCCGGTAGGTAACCAGATTGGCGTTATAGGCTACTCCCACCGGCTGTCCCAGATTGTTTCGGGGTGCCGCGGCTGCCGAAGCCATGCTGGTTCCGTGGCCGCATTTATCAGCGGAGCCGTCGTAGCCGGTACTCCATGGCCATGAGGAATCGACATAAACACCGTTTTTGCTGATGGTTCTTCCGGTAGAAAGCCCATTGTTAAAGCTGCTTCCAAGCAACGTCTGCTCAGAAGAGACCCCGCTGTCGATGATCCCGATGGTAACGCCTTTTCCTGTACTGTAGTTCCAGGCATTGACGATGTTGTGTTTTGCAAATGACCACGGCGCTTTGGCATTGGGTGAAACGGTAGTGTAATCGGAAGTGCTGAGCGCTGCAGATTCAAACCCGCAGCCTGATGAGCTGCTGCTGGATTTTGCTGCAGTCCCGAATTGCCTTTCATTTTCAAAATAGCGGTAATCGGCAGGCTCCAGGTACCGGATGTTCTTCATTTTTCTGAGTGCAATTACGGTTTCCTGCTTCTCAATAGTTACATCGATCTGGTTTAAATAAGGATCCGAAGACAGGACGATCCGGTCTGTTTTGCCTTCGTACTTTTGGATCAGCTCTAAAATTTCATTTTCGATGGCTTTGCTGTTTGCATTCAGGCTTCTGTCGAATGAAGAGCCAAAACCGATGGAAGCGATTTTATTTCCCTGATAAATCGCACTCCACACAAAATGATCGGAAGATTCATTCCACGAGAACCGTCCTTTGGTTTTGATGGTTTCATTGATTTTTTCATTAATCTGTCTGGCGGTTAGAGGATCTTTCTGTGTAATTTCAGTTTCAACAACGTTGCCCTGAAGATCGTCCCTGTTGCATCCTGTAAAAACGGAAAGGGATAAGAATAGATAAAAAACACTTTTTTTCATATTAAATATATTTGATTCGCAAGACCAATATATCACTTTAGACTGAATTACAATCTTTTAAAATTTAAATAATCTTTAATTCTGTTATGCTTTGAATAATAACAGACATCGATTAAAAGCTGGAAGAGGGGGCTGGATGCAAGAAGTTTTCTTTGTCAAAATACAACCAAAAGTTTGATGATTATATAAATCTTGTTTATTTCCTGAATTAAAGAAGGCTTCCGTTAACTGGAAGCCTTTTGTTATCTCAATATGGTTCAATATCATAAATTAGGGTGAAAGCCGACTGTTATATCATGAGGTAAAGCGGGCTTATATTTATACTGAACTTACGTTACTTTAAAACTAGTTCACAATAAATTTCCGCTCATTAATCAGCTCGGCAATGGCCAGCATATCCTTCCCGATCAAACGGTCGTCTTCAAGTTTTGCAACTCTTGAACGGAGAATCGCGAAGTTTTCCTCAACAATTTTCGAACATTCTGCCGGCCTTCTGAATTCAAGTCCCTGGGCGGCAAACATCAGTTCAACAGCCAGGATATTTACTAAATTCCCAAGTACCTGATTGAATTTTCTTCCGGAAATGCTTCCCATGGAAACATGGTCTTCCTGTCCTAAACTGGTTGGAATGGAATCTGCGGAAGCCGGGAAACAAAGGGTTTTATTTTCCGTTACCAGAGCTGCAGAAGTATATTGAGGAATCATGAAACCTGAATTCAATCCGGAGCTTTCCGTTAATAATCTTGGCAATCCGTATTTTCCTTCCAACAATAAATAGCTTCTTCGGTCTGAAATATTTCCCAGTTCGGCAGCCGCCAAGGTTGCGTAATCCAAAGGCAAAGCCATCAGCTGTCCGTGAAAATTTCCTCCTGAAATGGATTCTTCGGCACTCAGGACAATCGGGTTATCCGTTACGGAATTCAGTTCCGTTTCTGCCATCATTCTCAGATGTTCGAACGCATTACGGCTGGCTCCGTGTACCTGCGGCACACATCGCATGGAATAAGGATCCTGCACCCGGTCGCAGTATTCATGGGATTTGAGGTTATCGGAACCTTTTAAAAATTTCAGCATTCTTGCTGCCACTTTTTTACTTCCTTCGAAAGGTCTGATCTCGTGAAGCTCTTTTTTGAAAGGGCTTGCCGAACCTCTGTACGCTTCAAGGCTCATCGCTGCAGTCAGATCCGCAAGATCAAGTAAATATTCGAATTTCTCCAAACCCTTGATCGCATGCGCCAGAATAAACTGGGTCCCGTTGATCAGTCCCAAGCCTTCTTTCGGACCCAAAACCAGAGGCTCCAGATTATTTTTCTCCAAAACCTCAGCCGTTTCAAAGATTTCTGTTCCTACCCAAACCTGTCCCAGTCCTAAAAGCGGCAATACCAGGTGCGCCAGAGGCGCAAGATCACCTGAAGCGCCTACCGATCCCTGTTCCGGAACTACGGGAATGATGTCTTTTTCCAGCATCAGGATCATCCGTTCGATCACTTCAAGGGATACTCCCGAAAATCCTTTTGATAATGCATGAACTTTAGCGATCATCATGATTTTGGAAAATTCTTTATCAATCGGCTTTCCTACCCCTACGGCATGGGAAATAATCAGGTTGTACTGTAAAAGCGCCGTTTCATCGGCAGAGATTTTTGTATCGCAAAGCGGCCCGAATCCCGTATTGATGCCGTATACACAACGATCGGATTCTACAATCTGCTGTACATTTTTATGGGATCTTAAAATCTGCTCTCTGGCAGCTTTGTTTAATTTAGCTTTATTTGGAGTTTTGCAGATCTCCAGGACATCATGGAAACCGAAAACGTCAACACCGTATATCATTTTCAAAATTTTGTCCTAAAATTAAGCATTTAGCCAGTATTGGGAAAACTTATTTTCAAACATCATATTTTCTGAAAAGCAATTGATTAATTCACTACTTTTACCGCCGAAATATAAAAAATCAATACCCTATGAAACTTAAATTTTTACTGTTATGCCTATCCATTGCGGGCACCGTTTCTTTTGCACAGAAAGTAAAATATTCAAAAGAAGAGGTTAAAAAAATGGAACAATACCTGTTCAACGAAGGCTTCAATACGCCCTCTACCAGAAAGACATCTACCGTTATCCTAAAGGACGGATCCACCCATAAAGGATTCTGCAGCAAAACCGACACGAAAAAAGGCCAGATCTTTGAAGTAACCCTGAAAGACAGCCTTACAAAGAAAAACGAAGTTTTCGATGCCGAGCAGATCGCGGAAATGTATATCTACCCAAGCAACGCCGAAAAGATCATGAAGGTAGGAAAATATATGGGGAACATCCGGAATTACAGCACAAAAAAGCTGACGAAAACCACCAATGATGACAGGATCTATTTTATCAACCAGACCGTTTCCCTGAAGAACAAAAAAGATGATAAGGAATTCCTGATGCAGGTGATCAATCCCGGATTTGATGATATCATTTCGGTTTATCATGATCCGCGGGCCAAAGAAACTGCCGGCGTATCGTTTGGGTACGGTCCTCAGCTTGGCGGCGGGGTAATCAAATCTTATTATGTAAAGAAAGGAAACAAAGTGATGTGGCTTCATAAAGATGATTTTGAAGACAATTACGATTTCCTGTTCGGGGATAATGCCGAATTCATGAAAAAGTACCCGAAAAATTCAGTGGAATGGGATTATTTCAGCTTCCTGATTCATGAATATACGGATATGGGCAACGGGTAAACATCAATTTTAACATAATATTTTGCAGCCATAGGATTTCTATGGCTTTTTTCTTGCTCTTTATTTCCGTAATTTTGTTAATATGAATCCTTCTTTAGAATTACAGCTCAAAACTTTACCATCCGAACCCGGTGTTTATCGTTATTATGATAAAAACAATCAGCTTTTGTATGTGGGAAAGGCTAAAAATCTGAAGAAAAGGGTTCTTTCGTATTTCAATAAGAATCTCCCGGGATACCGGATCAAAATCATGGTCGGAAAAATCAACCGGCTGGAAACCACAATCGTCAACAGCGAATATGATGCCCTGCTCCTGGAAAATAATCTGATCAAGGAGCATCAGCCTTTTTATAATGTGATGCTGAAGGATGATAAAACGTATCCGTGGATCTGTATCAAGAATGAAGACTTCCCCCGGATTTTCCTCACCCGTACAAAGATCAGAGACGGATCAGAGTATTACGGACCTTATGCCAGGGTACGTCCGGCTAAAATCCTGCTGGATACCATCAAGCATATTTACAAACTCAGAACCTGCAACCTTAATCTGGCCCCTGCCAAAATTGAGGAGGGAAAGTATAAAGTCTGTCTGGAATATCACATCAAGAACTGCGAAGGGCCCTGCGAAGGACTCGAAAGTAAGCAGGACTATGACGAAAAAATAGATGCGATCCGTGGGATGATCAAAGGGGATTTCCGGAAAGCCAAAGAATACCTGATGAACCAGATGATGAGGTACGCAACGAATCTTCAGTTTGAAAATGCCCAGATTATCAAAGAAAGACTGGATGCCCTGGAAGATTACCAGGCGAAGAATACGGTTGTGAATCCGAGTATTGACGACGTGGACGTCTTCGGAATGACGAGTGACGAAACGGCGGCGTATGTGAATTTCTTTAAGATCAGGAACGGAAATATCATCCAGAGTTTTACTACGGAAATTAAAAAAATCCTTGAGGAGAGCGATGAGGAGATCATGGAAGAAGCAATGATCGAAATCCGGCAAAAATTCGATTCAAATTCAAAAGAGATCCTTCTGCCTTTTCATCTATCTGTAGAAATCCCGAACGTGAAACTTATTGTCCCGAAAGTAGGTGATAAAAAACGGATCGTCGAGCTTTCCGAAAAAAATGCAAAAGAATACCGTCTGGAAAAACTGAAGCAGGTACAGATTATAGATCCGGAACGGCATACCAACCGGATTATGGCAGAAATGCAGAAGCTGCTGAGAATGCCGGTAGAACCCCGCCATATCGAAGGTTTCGACAACTCGAATATTCAGGGGACAAATCCGGTTTCGGCCTGTGTCGTTTTCAAGGATGGCAAGCCCAGTAAAGCGGATTACAGGATTTTCCACCCAAAAACTGTGGAAGGGCCCAATGACTTCGCGACCATGGAAGAAGTGATCTACCGCCGGTACAAGAGGCTGCTGGACGAAGGTGAAAGCCTGCCGCAGCTGATCCTGATCGACGGAGGTAAAGGACAGCTGTCTTCTGCCGTGAAAAGCCTGCGCCTCCTGGGACTGTACGGAAAAATTACGATCGTCGGTATTGCGAAAAGACTGGAAGAGATTTTCTTCCCGGAAGATCCCATCCCATTATACCTAGACAAGAAATCCGAAACGCTGAAGATTCTGCAACGGGTAAGGGATGAAGCCCACCGTTTCGGGGTAAAGCACCACCGGACAAGAAGAAAAAATTCTACAATAAAATCCGAACTTGAGGGCATTCCCGGAGTTGGTGAAAGAACCATTGAACTGCTGCTGTCCAAACTGAAATCCGTAAAACGGATTAAGGAATCAAATCTGGAGACATTGGAAGAAATCCTCGGGAAAAGCAAAGCTAAAGTTGTTTACGATTTCTTTAATCAACAGTATTAAATTGAACATAATTAGCAAATATTAAATTATTTATAAAAAATAAAAATCATAATATTTGTTAATTTAAATATTTTTTATAAATTAGTTAAAGCTAGACACAGCTTAACAACTTCTAAACATTTAAATTTACAAAAATTAAGTCCTCAATTGCTTGAGGACTTTTTAGTATAATAAATCAGATTTTTTATTTTTTCGAAAATATTTCTTTCGAATAATTGCCGTTAGCCTGTGGCATTTCGATCACGATATTCCCATTCTCATAATATCCTAATGTGGATTCACCGTTTTGAAGCTTCACTCTGAAAACATCATTTTTAGTGGTTGTTTTAAAAGTCGCAAAAGGTGAAGAACTGTTGTTCCCGACCAGGATAAACTGGGAAGCATCGATCTGGATTTTCTGAAGATCCATTTTTCCGTTACTGAATTTTACAGCGGAGTGATTTTGTGTTACTTCAACCAGTTGGGCAGTAACCGCTACCTCCTGAACACCGGAATGAGGCTCAGCAACCCGATTGATGGGGCTGGCAGGAGAAATGGAAACAAAAGTCTGCTTCAGGGCATCCTGATAACCTTCCTTGTACTCTTTAATATTTGAAGATCCTTTTGCCGAAGAAATCACTTTATCGTTGCAGTCTTTAAACTGAAGCAATACTTTATTCCGCAGGAAACCGCTGTCGTTCACGACATCTGCTGTTAAAACATTACACGGATTGCTTTGGATTTCAGCAGGCCACTGCAGTTTATCCGCAGAAATTACCGTATAGTTCTTACTTTTTAAAACTTTAGTCAGCATTTCTGTCAATCCGTAATCTTCTTTTTTAAAGGTCGAAAATGTTGCAGGAATAGCGATGTATTTATAATCCTGAACTTTTTGCCCGAAAGCAAGTGCCGAACAAGCCGTTACTATGAGAAGTGAAATCTTTTTCATACTTAAAATTTTAATCATTTCTAAATTGTCCGATATCCAGTTTCAGCGAGAAGAAATTGGAGTAGAAATTGGATCCTCCGATCCCTGAGTTGGTGATGGCATAATCCAGTGTAAGACCTCTGTAACGGATCCCGATCCCCGCACTCGGCTGGAAAGACACTTTTCTTCTGAGATCCTCAATATCGGTGATGGACTGGAACCTGTTGACCCCTAATCTCACAAAAATCATTTTCTGGTAACCTAATTCCGCTCCGGCGTAAGGGGTCAAACTCGCAAAATCTGTGGAAACCAAAGCCGCCGTTTTCGCGAAATCCACATTGATCCCGGCTTCCGGCAATACATACATGCTGCTGTTGATTTCGAACATTTTACTGGCCCCTACATTCAGCTTAGGCATGGTAAGTTCCATTTTGTCTTTCGGTGCCGGGTTGAATTCTTCCCCGTTTACCACGGTGGAAAGTTCTTTCTGGTTCACACTCCAGAAATTCACCGTGGTGGTAGCATCTCTCAGCATCCCTCCCAGCTTCCAGCCGTTGTCCAGTTTATAGATTGCTCCGATGTCAAAACCGAAACCATATCCGTTCGCAAATTTCCCGACGTTCCGGTAAACGATTTTCGCATTGATCCCGACATCCAGTCTGGTATTTCCTGCCGGATTAAAAGCATATGAAAGGATCGCTGCATAATCGGATTGTGAAAACTTGGTGATTTTATCGTAATCGATATTGCCTTCGGTATCAATGAGCTGGGTAGTATTCAAGATATTATCTACCCCAAGCCTTACTACGGAAACTCCGAAAACCCCTGTTTCCAGCACCTTGGCATAAGCCAGGTAATCGTATTTGGCAATAGATTCAAAATATTCGGCGTGCATCGCGGCCCCCTGCCAGTCTCTTTCCACACCCATCAGACCCGCCGGGTTCCACATCGGTGAATAGACGTCATCCTGGTTGGAGATCACGGCACCTCCCATGGCAAGACCCCGGGCTCCGACTCCGATATTTAAAAATTCATTGGAATATTTCCTGATGATCTGGGATTGCGACATCCCGAAAACCAGGGCGAACACAAATAAAAGATATTTTTTCATCATATTAATTGATGCTTAATTTAAAGTTTTTTGTTTCTTAGCTTTTATCAATCCGTTGACAATGATTGCCAGTATCATAACTCCTGAAGCGATGTAAAAAACCGGACTCATGTGTTCTGATTCTCCAAAGATAAAAAAAGCTAGTATAATTCCGTAGACCGGTTCTAAATTAACTGTTAAAATTAACGTAAACGGCGAAATGTACTTCATGAGGTTTACCGATTCCAGCATCGGGAAAGCCGTGAAAACACTTGCCAGTAAGCCTATTAACGCAAGATCACGGTAACTTATTTCATTGATCTCGAAGATCTGTCCGCTAAATAGGTAAAAGAGCATCAAAATGAACCATCCTGAGAATATTTCATAAAAAATAATGTTTCCGGAGCTGGTCTTTCCAAACATTTTCCCATTGAAAACAGAAAATACCGTCCCGAAGACGGCACAAAGAACACCATAGAAGATTCCCTCCTTGTATTGGAATTCCGTCTTAAATATCATTAAAATACAGGCAACGATCACCACCCCCATTATTACTTCAGAAATATCAATTTTTCTCTTAAAAATAACAGGTTCCATAATGGACGCAAATAAAGTCGATAATGAAAGACAGCTCAACGCAATCGAAACATTGGATATTTTAATCGAGTGAAAGAAACAGTACCAGTGCAGAGCCATAGATAATCCGATGGCCGCCAGCTGGAAAAATACTTTCTTTGAAACCTTAATGCTGTCTTTCCTGAAAACACGGATGTAAACGAAAAGACAGATCGCCGCAAAAAGCATCCTGTAAAAAACCAGGATTTCCGCATTCGCATGAATCAGTTTTCCCAAGATTGCCGTAAATCCCCATAAAAACACAATCAAATGCAACCTGAAAAGAGCCAATTTATGCATATCCTACCTTCTTATAATATTTTTGCAAATTTACAAATCGCTTTTACAAATAGCATAATAAATTTATATTAAAACGACAGGTTTTTTGAGAAAGTTTGAGGAGCATTATTATCAAAAGTTTGAAATATAAGTACAAAAATTTTTAATGTTACCGATGCTAGGAATAGTTTATATACCAGCCACAAATTTTTGATTGCAAAGGCTGAACTATGTTCGTAAACTTTCAGTTTATGTTTAGCAAATAATAACTATGCATACTATTAAAACTTTATGCTCCTTTTAATGGTATATGGCTATTGACAGATCAACTGATGTAATAAATCATGTCAGATTAACCTGATAATCTTTAAAAACCCGTCAGGTTAATCTGTTAATGGATTTTGGATATAAACTAAAAATAGCTCCGGACAGCCTGAATATTATAATCATAAAAAAACCCTGAAAATTTATTCAACTTTCAGGGCCTTCAAATAATAAACTATTAAAAAAATAAACTAGGAACTAGAGAAGGGTGAGATATCACTCTCACTTTCTCTATGGTAAAGTTAGCAAATAACGAACCATAAAAAATATATTTTTTGTTAAATATTTCATAAATTTCTGAAAACCAATTTATTAAACAATTGTTTACATCAATTTTCATTCCATTCAAAAAATAGTATCTTTAAAGGGAAAAAATAGAAATTTTTATGGACATCGAATTCAATAAGAGAGAAGATCAGAACAGATTAAAATTATCCGATATCAATCGCCTGCTTTCCGAAATAAAAAAAGGAGGCGGTGAAAAGAGGCTTCAGAAGCTCCGTGACGAAGGTAAAATGACGGCCAGGGAAAGAATAGAGTATCTTCTCGATAAAAATTCGGATTCCATAGAGATCGGTGCTTTTGCCGGCTATGAAATGTATGAGGAACACGGTGGCTGCCCGAGCGGTGGTGTTGTGGTAGTGATGGGTTATGTTTCCGGAAGACAATGTATCATCGTAGCCAATGATGCTTCGGTAAAAGCCGGAGCATGGTTCCCGATTACGGGCAAAAAAAACCTGCGGGCCCAGGAAATTGCTATGGAAAACAGGCTTCCGATTATTTATCTCGTAGATTCCGCAGGCGTTTATCTGCCGATGCAGGATGAAATTTTCCCGGATAAGGAAATGTTCGGAAGGATTTTCAGGAACAATGCTAAAATGAGTGCCGCAGGAATTATTCAGATTTCTGCCGTTATGGGCAGCTGTGTAGCCGGTGGTGCTTACCTTCCGATTATGAGCGACGAAGCCATGATCGTTGAAGGAACAGGCTCGATCTTTTTAGCGGGAAGCTATCTCGTGAAAGCGGCGATTGGAGAAAGTATTGATAATGAAACCTTGGGCGGGGCAACTACTCACTGTTCGATTTCCGGCGTTACCGATTATAAAGCCAAAGATGATAAAGATGCTTTAAACAGGATCCGGACCATCATGAGATCAACCGGAAGTACGGAAAAAGCAGGTTTCGACAGAATAGAAAGTATCCAACCGAAAGAAAAGCCGGAAAATATTTTCGGAATCATGCCGGTTTCCAGAGCGGAACAATATGATACGTATGAAATCATCAAATGTCTGGTAGACAATTCGGAATATGATGAGTACAAACCGGATTACGGTAAAAGCATCATCTGTGCTACCGCAAGGATCGACGGCTGGTCCGTAGGAATTGTGGCCAACCAGAGAAAGCTGGTGAAAAGCGGAAAAGGCGAAATGCAGTTCGGAGGGGTCATCTATTCCGATTCGGCAGATAAGGCGACCCGTTTTATTGCCAACTGCAACCAGAGAAAAATTCCGCTGGTCTTCCTACAGGATGTCACCGGGTTTATGGTGGGTTCAAAATCCGAGCACGGAGGCATCATTAAAGACGGAGCAAAAATGGTGAATGCCGTTTCCAATTCGGTGGTTCCGAAATTTACGATCATTACCGGAAATTCCTACGGAGCCGGAAATTACGCCATGTGCGGAAAAGCATACGACCCCAGGCTGATCGTAGCTTGGCCATGGGCAGACCTGGCAGTAATGGGCGGTGCCCAGGCAGCCAAAGTACTGGCTCAGATCCAGGAATCGACGCTGAAAAAACAGGGTAAAGAAATTACGGAAGAAGAACATAATGAAATTCTGGATACCATTTCTAAAAAATACCAGAAACAGACCGAATCTACCTATGCCGCAGCAAGGCTCTGGACGGATGCCATTATCAATCCCGTAGACACCAGAAAATGGATTTCTATGGGCATTGAAGCGGCCAACCATTCTCCGATTACTGAGAAATTCAACTTGGGAGTCATTCAGGTTTGATCATAAATTCATAAAATCAAAATAAGCCCTGCTGTTTCAATTTGAAAAGCAGGGTTTGTTTAGTCATATAATGCAATTACTTACCATATTCCTCCTGACAAAACTCTGCGGGTCCGCCAAGTTTCATACAACACTGATAATAGCTTAAGCAAATTCCATTAGGCCATCCTGGAGGGTAGCACATTCTGAACTGCAGTTCTTCAAGACATGCAGGTCCCGCACTTCCTTTTACTGATTTTAAACGCTCTCTAGAAATCTTTACCAGATTTTTCATACTTATTTAGTTTTAATTTTTCCTACTCTATTAAAGCTTTTCGGATTACGCTTTTTCAAAAGTAATAAATTTTCAACATCTGGTGAATTTTAAAACAGACTTTATACTATTTTAAGATCTTTATTTATACAGCCCGTAATAACTCTCCAACATATTCCTTTGGACAAGCCTTTATGAAACCGCATTGATTCGGCAAAAATTAAAATAACTATTTCACAATCAAATCGGTTATTTTTTATTTACACTTCTTTTGAAATGTTGATGGAATTTGTGATTTCTAAATATGCACTTTGAAAAATATTGTCGCTAGTAGGTCCCATTTTAATTTATTTAATGATGAAAAAATTTTGAAACAATATAAATTTCAATGCTAAAAAAAAGCTTAGATTCTTTTCAATCTAAGCTTTTTAATTTTTATTTATTTAAAATTAAGAAAAGAAAACACCGGTTCTGAACCTTTCTTTATTCAGTTTTTTATTAACCGCCAGCCCCCAAAGGATAAATTCTTTTAAGAAAAGAATATCTTCCGGCTTTGTATCGGGCTGATACTTTTCGATGATCTTATCCAGCGGACTGATCCGGTTTAAATTTTTTGCGTATATTTCATCTGAAGATTCATCGGTGATTTCCAGGAAGCCGTCGTCTTCCAAGAACCAATCGGTAATCTGGCTGAACGGTCCGTCAATAGTCTTCTTCTCGAGTTTTTCGATTTTAGGGAAATAGGTCATGAATAAGGTTTTTACGGCATTGTCCAACAGCATCTGCGCCACCGCTTCTGCACCCTCCTGCTCTCCTTCATACACCAGTTCCACTTTTCCGGTAATGGCCGGAATAACGCCTACAAAATCACTTAGCCGCACGGATGTCGTTTCTTGTCCGGTTAATAAAGCCCTGCGCTCTGCAGTACTCAAGAGGTTTTCGAAAGCCGTGATGCTCATCCGGGCACTTACCCCACTCTTGGCATCTACATATTCGCTTTCGCGCGCTTCAAAACCAATCTGCTCCAGAAGGTCTTTCGCGAGATCCGGAACATATATTCCGTTATGCTGACGGCTGTCCAGACTGGATTCATAGCGGGTAATTTCCTTGGCAATATGAATATTTTCAGGATAGTGCGTTAAGATCTGTGATCCGATCCGGTCTTTCAACGGCGTTACAATACTTCCTCTGTTGGTATAATCTTCCGGATTAGCCGTAAATACAAACTGAATATCCAGCGGCATTCTTACCTTAAACCCACGGATCTGCACATCTCCTTCCTGAAGGATATTAAACAATGAAACCTGGATTCTTGCCTGAAGGTCGGGTAATTCATTAATAACAAAAATGCATCGGTTGGCACGCGGAATCATCCCGAAATGGATCACACGATCGTCAGCATAAGAAAGTTTAAGATTCGCCGCTTTAATCGGGTCGACATCCCCAATGAGATCGGCTACCGTAACATCCGGCGTGGCCAGTTTTTCAAAAAACCGTTCGTCACGGTGCAGCCATTCGATCGGCGTCTGGTCTCCTTCTGCTTCAATCAGTGCTTTTGCATGCCGGGAAATCGGGTTCAGAGGATCATCATTGATTTCACTTCCCTGTACAAACGGAATCCATTCATCCAGTAATGAGGTCATCATTCTGGCCAGTCGTGTTTTGGCTTGTCCCCGTAATCCTAATAGGTTAATATTATGACGGCTGAGAATGGCTTGTTCCAATTGAGGGATTACCGTATTCTCATAGCCGAAAATCCCTTCAAATACCGACTCTTTATTTTTTATTTTACTTCTTAAATTATCCCTCAGTTCGTTTTTAATGCTTTTGGTTTGATATCCTGATGCTTTTAGCGAACCTAAGGTCTTTATATCTGGCTTTGCAGTCATTGTATATAATATGTGATTGATAATAGTTGATTGATATTGGTATACTTCAATAATAAATAGTTAACGTATTTTTTTCTTACGGTTGGCTTCATAATCTTCAAAAATCATTTGGCCAAGCCCATTAAGCCCTGTATAAAAGGCTTTTCCTTGATTGGCTTCTGTAAATTCACTTACAAAATGCTGAAGATAAGGATCCTGGGCAATCATAAATGTGGTGACCGGGATATGCAGCCTGCGGGCCTGTGCCGCCATGTTATAGCACTTCTGCACCACATACTCATCCAGACCGTAAGAATTCATATAATAGGTACCGTCCGGCTCACGTACACAGCTGGGCTTTCCGTCGGTGATCATGAAGATCTGTTTATTGGTATTTCTTTTCCTTCTTAGGATATCCATCGCTAACTGAAGTCCGGCTACGGTATTGGTATGATAAGGACCGACCTGCAAATAAGGCAGTTCTTTGATTTTTACCGGCCAGGCATCGTCACCGAAAACAATAATATCCAGCGTATCTTTAGGATAGCGGGTAGTAATAAGCTCGGCTAAAGCCATGGCTACTTTCTTGGCAGGGGTGATACGGTCTTCTCCATACAGAATCATGCTGTGGCTGATGTCGATCATCAGAACCGTACTCATCTGTGACTGATGAACGCTGTCTTCCACAACCAGATCGTTTTCCGTCAGATGAAAATCCCCCATCCCGTTATTGATCTGTGCATTTTTCAAACTTTCGGTTATAGAAATTTTCTCTACAGCATCTCCGAAGTTGTAATTTCTGAATTCTCCGGTCGTGTCTTCACCGGCGCCGCTTTTTTTCGTTCTATGATTTCCGGTCCCGCTCTTCGCCAGATTTCCGAAAATCTGATTCAGGGCCTGTTTACGGATATTCTGTTCCATCTTTGAACTGAGCTTTACCCCGGTTCCGGCGCCGTTAGGATCAACTTCTTCACGAATGTAGCCTTTCTTTTTAAGGTCTTCTATAAAATCGTCAATGGTATATTCCGGGGTCGTCACCTGATACTCTTCATCCAGCATCCGGAGCCAGTCAATCGCTTCATCAAAATCTCCTGAAGTATGGGTCAACAGGTCAGTAAAGATTTCCAACAGCCTGTCAAACACCGATGATTCCGGCGCCTTGTACGTTTCAAACCTGAAACCTTTTACAATATGCTCTTTCATATTCTAAAGTTACGATATAAATCCAGGAATATATAAGAGATTTCGTCTATTTTCGTGTTTAAGATTAAGAATAACTAGTATGGGATCCCTGATTTTTCCAGGAGCTTTCTCCCGCTTTCTGCTGTATCTTTTTTTGCCTTGCTATCCCGCTTCAAAAAAAGGATGCCGCGGCAATCGGGGTTAGGCTTTTGCCGGAATTTAAATGTTAGACAGTTACAGGGGATTTATGAGTGCAGATTGATAATGAGTGATGAATAGTAAAATAGTAAGTAGTAAATAAAATTAAAACTTACTGACTTATTCTTAAAACCCCGGAATATTAACAATAAGCTATAGTTAGGAAATAGGGTATATAAGTATAATTTGTATTTAAAAAGATTAGACTGTAAAGACTGAAAAGGAAATAGGCTGATCATTTGCAGTCCGCCCCTGCGGAGCTTATTAAGTCGGTGTGTTTAATTACGGCTATTGACAGGGGGCTTTTAAAGAGCCTTGGGTGTCTTTTAAAACAGGCGGTTCATCCCTGAAGCGGTACCAGGCATGATCAATAGGGTTCACGGCATCCGGGACCGCGCCGGCCTTATCTTAAACATTGAATATTGAACCTTGAAGTATGGACATAAAAAAACCTCACACATTACTGTATGAGGTTTAAAATAAAAACTGGCGGCGACCTACTCTCCCGCTATTCGCAGTACCATCGGCGCTGGTGGGCTTAACTTCTGTGTTCGGAATGGGAACAGGTGAGCCCCACCGCTAAAACC
>NZ_VTSX01000026.1 GCF_008329705.1 Chryseobacterium sp. SN22
TTAGGAAATGGAGCGTTAAGAAAAATAATTTTGTAACCGTTGAGAAAATCCACTGTTTAAATGCGAGACAATATTGGATCAGAGAACAGATAAATAATTCGCGCGAGTTTTGGGATTTTTAGGGGACTTAATATCTTCCATATATTTTTAAGAGCTAGTAATACTTCCTGATCTTTTGACCCATCAAATTTTATAAACTGAAATAATGGTGAATAATTAGCTAGAATCAAACTCAGTACACTAATCAATATAATTGGAATATTATAATTAAGAATTGGCTTCTCAGGTCGGTCAGTTTCTACAATTAGCATATTATAATTTAAGTCTTCCAAACTTAAATTTACTAATTCACTCTGCTCAATTTTAACATTATATGCATTGACTAATTTATAGTTCATCCAATCTATAAACATAGAATCTGGCTTATAATCTGGTACAACAGTTTTTAGTTTTTTGATGTCATCTATTGAGAATTTTAAAATTAGAGTTAAAAAAATTAATACTATAATTCCAAGAGCTAGAAAATTATAAGTAGCATTACCATTCATATTTATAATTAAAAATATAAATAATGAAATCCCCAAACCAATTATCACTTTAAGAATGATTGATAATTCCTTTATACTAGATAAAACTATTCTTCTTCGGTTATAGTTATTAAAATCTATAAGAGTGCGCCTCATAATTCTGTAATTTTTTTTCCTATTTTATACACGGTTCCAACAAATTTGGCAATTAGCTCTTCGTTCTGATTGGAGATTTTAATGTCGTAAACTGCTGTTTTCCGGGTTTCATTGGCCAGAATACTTTCTGCTTTGAAAACATCACCTTCTTTTCCGGCTTTGGTAAAATTGATAACACAGTTTAAAGCTACTGCGGCGTCTCCCGAATTATTGGAGGAAAAGGCCAGTGCCGAATCGGCAAAAGCAAAGGTAACACCACCGTGCACCGTTTTCAGCCCGTTGATCATTTCCTTTTTAACGGGCATTTCGATTAAACAATAATTTTCTCTGATTTCGATTAATCTGATATCCATCCATTGGGAAAAATGGTCCTGACCAAGCATATATTCTGCAACCTGTTTGGGTGTCATTTATTATTATTTAAATTTTTAAATTTCAGTAAATCTTTCCAGGTATAATCTCGGCCATCTAAGATAAAGAAACCGAGAAATATAAAGAGGAAATAAAATGCAAAACCAAATATATTCAGGCTTTCTTTATCCTCCCACCCGAATGCATAAAAAAGAAGCTTTACCAGAAAAAAACTGGTAGTAAAAATGATTGCGTTCACCAGAGAGCGCAGGAAATTTTTCTTTGCCAATATTCTTTTAAGCATAATTTTCAGTTTTAGATCGAAGTATTTATTGCCGTATTATTTCTTCGTATAATTCATCAGCCAACCGGTCGTAAATGCTCATGGTTTTACCCAAAATAACCTGACCGTTGGAAAGATTTTCCGGATCGTTATTATTTTTATTAAGGTCGGAAGCCTCCAGATCAATGCCTTCTTCATCCGACATTCTTTTGATCAGGGCTTTGTATTTTCCATTAAATTTTGACAATACTTCAAGCCGCTCCCGATCGTTTTCTATCGAAGAAAGTTCCTGAACCAGATATTCTTTTTCAATATGCAGCCTGGTTTCCAATTCAGCCCTGAATCCTTCTATATCCATTTTTAAGGTAATAGTTTAGCAATTTTTTAATTATTAGAATGCTAAACTGTTGCATTGGTACATTTATAATTTACGGAGCAACGGGCTTTGTCGGTACCTTTCTTCCTGATATTCTCCGTAAAGATCCTGCAGGGTTCCGGAGACTTTTGTGTATCCGATTTCTTCGCCCCAGGCCAATAATCCTTTCGGGTAATTGACGCCTTTCTGCATGGCCAATTCAAGATCCTGATCACTGGCAATACCCAATCTTTTGGCTTCTACCGCTTCATTGATCAGCATGGAGATGATTCTCAGGAAAATCTGCTGGTAAAGCGCTTCATCCTTCTGAGGTTCGGGTTTCACTGCTCCTTCTGCATAATCATAGAATCCCTTGCCCGTTTTCCGGCCGTGAAGCTTGGCTTCGGACATTCTCTGCTGCAACAGGGACGGCTTGTATTTCGGATCGTAAAAATACTCGTTGTACACCGTTTTGGTTACCGAAAAATTTACGTCTACGCCGATGAGATCCATTAATTCAAACGGACCCATTTTAAAGTTCCCGATGGTTTTCATGGCATCATCCACCTGTTCTACGGTGGCAATGTTTTCTTCCACAATCCGGAGGCCTTCCCCATAATACGGGCGGGCAATCCTATTCACGATAAATCCGGGAATGTCTTTGGCAATCACCGGCGTTTTTCCCCAATCCTTCATGAGGCTGTAGATTTTTTCCGGTAATGATTTTTCAGTCAGCAAAGACGGGATTACCTCTACCAAAGGCATCAGCGGAGCCGGATTGAAAAAGTGGATTCCGATGAAACGTCCGGGATGTTCCAGTTCAGCACCCAGAGAAGTGATGGAAATGGAAGAGGTATTGGAGCCGATAATACAGTTTTCGGAAACATGGTTTTCCAGTTCCGTAAAAACTTTGGTCTTGATTTCTTTATTTTCGATGATGGCTTCAATGATGAGTTCACAGTCTTTGAAGTCCTTCAGTTCCGTTGCGATGGAGATGTTGGCTAAAATTTCAGTCATCTTCTCTCCTGAAATCTTCTGTTTGTCCACCAGTTTGATCAGTGTTTTTTCCAGACCGAGGGTAGCTGTTTCCACCTGCTGGGCATTGGCATCATAAACCCAGACCCGGCATCCGTTCGTGGCGGCTACCTGTGCAATGCCTATTCCCATGGTTCCGGCACCGATAATTCCTATATTCATATTTTGAATTTGAAAATGTGTTAATTTAATAATTATTTTATTTTTGAAGTTGAGATAATTTTTGAAAGAATCAAACAATTTCTTTTAAATCCGACAATAATTTTTCATCCGGAGATTTTAAGTAAGGCGACATCATACATAATAAGAGCCAGTATTCCGTCTATCCGCTTCTTTAGCCGCAATTTTCAACTTATGTACAAAATCAGCTTTGCTTTCTGCATTCTGGGCTTCTCTTACATTGGCGCCAATAGATCTTCCTGCTTTAAAAATCTGATTGGCTAGAGGAAATCTTTTTGCTTCATGTAAGTCTTCGGTAACTTCAATAATACTTAATGCGAAATTAAAAGTCTTATTAACTATAATATTTTCTTTATCGTTTCTCATTTTCAAATTTTCAAATTAATGCATTTTCAAATTGATCTATTTTCCTTTATAATCAGGTTTTCTTTTCTGTAAAAATGCGTTTACGCCTTCGATGAAATCTTCTGTTCCGGCGGCTTCCTGTTGCAGGTCAGCTTCCAGTTCCAGCTGTTCTTTCAAGGTGTTGTTATAAGAATTGGCGAATGCTTTTTTCGTTAATTTAATCGCGGCTGTCGGCATGTTAGCCATTTTTTCGAGAATCTCCATGGATTTGGAATTGAATTCTTCTTCCGCAAAAACCTCAGCTACCAATCCGTACGATTTTGATTCTTCAGCCGATAATCTTTTGCCGGTAAATGCTAAATAATTAGCCAGTTGTCTTCCCAGTAATTTCGGCAGGAAATAAGTTCCTCCGGTATCAGGAATCAGTCCGATATTGGAGAACGCTTGGGAGAAATAAGCTTTGTTGTTAGCCAGTACAAAATCACAGATCAGTGCCAGCATAGCTCCGGCTCCTACGGCAGGACCATTTACCAGGGCTACCACTGGTTTTTTGCATCGGGTAAGTTCCATCACCAGCGGATTGTAATAATCGGTTACAATTTTACGGATGATATCGTGATCCTGATGTTCATTACCGGTAACAAAAGCATCGTCAAGGTTTTGCCCCGAACAGAAAGCCCTTCCTCTTCCGGAAATGGCTACACATCGTATGGTGGGATCATTACTGCATTCATGAATAAAATCTTTCAGATCAGACAAAGATGGTTTTGTCAGCGCATTCATTGTTTCAGGCTGGTTGAGATAAGCGATTTTCAGCTTTCCTTCAAAATGGGTCTCAATATCGAGTTGGGTGTACATCGTTTTAATTTTTTAATTAGATAATTTGAAAATGGTTAAAAAACTGTTTTTAAATTTACACATTTCAAAATGAACCAGTAGGCCAGACCAATATTAATCTGAAAAAAGATTAATACAGCCCTTTGCAATGCATATATTTTCAAATCAGCCCGTTTTCATATTGATTAATGGCATTTAAAATAATCAAAAGGCTCCAGGCAGTCCAGACACTGGTAAGAGGCCTTACAGAGCGTAGACCCGAACCGGCTGATCTGTTTTGAGTTCATCGAACCGCAGCGCGGGCACTTCTTCGGTTTCCCGATATGATGTTCGTCAGCTCCTTTTTCCGGGGGCGTGATTCCGTAAACCCGCAGTTTTTCCCGGGCTTCATCTGTAAGCCAGTCGGTCGTCCAGATCGGAAACATTTTGGTGGTTACTTTTGCCTCCCAGCCGTTTTCCTTCATGATCTTGATGATGTCTTCCTCAATAGTGAACATGGCAGGACACGCAGAATATGTTGGCGTAATGGTAACTTCACAGGAATTTTCCCCGGTTACTCTTGCTTCCCGTACAATGCCCAGCTCCACGATATTGATCACCGGAATTTCCGGATCGGGAACCATTTCTAATATGTCTAAAGGATCTTTCATTGATTAATTTGAAAATTTGAAAATTGGGGAAATTTGAAAATTTAAAGCTGTTCGTCATTTTCAAATTAGCACATTTTCAAATTAATTAATTGATTTTTTTACCAGGTGCATCCCGGATACGCTCTCTGCATATACTGCAGTTCGCAAAGCATAAATCCGAAATATTCCGTATGATATCCTGTTCTGGATTTCGGCTGCATAAAAGGGTTTGTTGGGTATGCTAACCCGAAATCTGCAAAGTCTTTTTTGGTGATGGCCAAAAACTCTTCGTAAAGCGCATCTGTATCCGGAACTATATTTAAAGCCATCAGATCATCCTCGCCTTCAGTTTTGGCAAATAATCCTTTGGTATATTCCCAGATATTCTCAATGGCTTTTTCCAGACGGGATCTGCTTTCTTCCGTTCCCTGAGCAAAAATTTTCATCCAGGAAGCCGCGTGGGTATAATGATACCGTACTTCTTTCAAAGATTTCTGCGCAATGGCAGAAAGTTCTTCGTCCGCGGATTGGGATAAAGCTTGATACATCAGCTTCTGGTATACCGCAAAAACATAAACTTTCAGGATCGTTTGTGCATAATCCTCATTGGGAAGCTCAGTCCAGTGGGCATTCACATATTCATGCTCGTATCTTAAAAAAGCAAGATCGTCTTCGGTTTTAGCGTTATCGGCAACTCTCGAAGCATACACGTAAAAGTTATTGGCCTGTCCCAGTTCATCCAGTGCGATATTCGTCAATGCAATATCCTCTTCCAGGTAAGGGCCTTCTCCGCACCACGCCGACAAACGCTGCCCCATGATGAAGCTGTCGTCCGCCAGTTTTAATAAATAATTGTATAATGGATTCATTATTTTTAATTTGAAAATTTGAGAATTAGCTAATTTGAAAATTGACAGAGTATGTATCCTGAAAATCTGATCATAAATAACCTCACAGAAGTCATTTTTAAATTTTCAAATTGATACATTTTCAAATTCATTAATTTACATATTTTTTACGTCGTTCGGGATCTCGTAGAAGGTCGGGTGACGGTACAGCTTGTCATCTGCCGGATCAAAGAATGCTTCTTTGTCTATCCCTTCCGAAGTCACGATATACTTGCTCGGCACTACCCAAACGGAAGTTCCTTCTTTTCTCCTGGTATAAACGTCCCTGGCATTCTGTAAAGCCATTTCGGCAGTCGGTGCCTGTACGATTCCTACATGTTTGTGGGACAATCCCGGTTTAGTCTGGATAAACACTTCCCACATATCTAAATTTGCCATAATTCAATTTGAAAATTTGAAAAATTAGTTAATTTGAAAATTGATAGATTATGTATACTTGAAGATCTGATAATGAATAACGCCGTTAAAGTCACTTTCAAATTTTCAAATTGATACATTTTCAAATTATATTACTTCTTGTTGTTGTTTTTCTGCAAAAGCTGCGGCGGCTTCTTTTACCCAGGAATTCTCTCTCTGGGCCTTGCGTTTGGTTTCGATACGCTTTTTGTTGCATGGTCCGTTTCCTTTCAGGATTTCCATGAATTCATCCCATGGGAGTTCCCCGAAATCGTAATGCTGTCTTTCTTCATTCCATTTCAGGTCTTTATCCGGAATGGTAAGGCCTAAGAATTCAGCCTGGGAAACGGTAACATCCACAAAACGCTGACGAAGGCTGTCGTTGCTTTCTCTTTTCACCCGGTAATTCATTGAGATTTTAGAGTTTGGCGAACTGTCATCATTTGGACCGAACATCATCAGCGCCGGCCACCAGAAACGGTTCAGGGAAGCCTGGGCCATTTCTTTCTGCTGCTTGGTTCCGCGGCAAAGTGCCATCAGGATTTCGTAACCCTGTCTCTGGTGGAAAGATTCTTCTTTACAGATCTTTACCATCGCCCTGGAATAAGGTCCGTACGAGTTTCCCATCAGCATGACCTGGTTCATGATCGCAGCACCGTCTACCAGCCATCCGATGGCACCGATATCTGCCCAACTCAGCGTCGGATAGTTGAAGATGCTTGAATATTTGGCTTTTCCGGAAAGCATATCATCATACGTGGCATCCCGGTCAGCCCTGATGCTTCCGTCTCCTAAAGTTTCGGTAGCGGAATAAAGATACAATCCATGTCCGGCCTCATCCTGAACTTTAGCCAGCAAAGCCATTTTTCTTCTTAATGAAGGTGCCCTGGAAATCCAGTTGGCTTCGGGAAGCATCCCTACGATTTCGGAATGGGCATGCTGGGAGATCTGACGAACCAAAAGTTTCCTGTAATCGTCAGGCATTACATCTTTCGGTTCCACTTTATTTTCGTCGTGTACGTATTGTACGAATTTTTCTAAGTCCATTTCTTTTCTTTTTGTACTAAGTAAGATATTGGCTGTACAATGTATTTCAATACTTTTTACATTATACACTTTCACATTTTACAGAAATTAAACATCATAATTCAGCATCACCACATTGGTGGTCGGGTGGCACTGGCAGGTCAGTACATAGCCTCTGGCTACTTCTTCTTCGGTAAGCGCGTAGTTTTTCTCCATGAAAACTTCTCCTTCAAGAACTTCGGCTTTACACGTACAGCACACTCCTCCTTTGCAGGCAAACGGCACGGGA
Organism: Chryseobacterium sp. SN22; assembly: GCF_008329705.1. GTDB lineage: Bacteria > Bacteroidota > Bacteroidia > Flavobacteriales > Weeksellaceae > Chryseobacterium. The sequence goes on from NZ_VTSX01000026.1 coordinate 7,318, forward strand.
AGATTGTCCTTTAATGCTTTATCTAAGATACTTTCTTTTTTTGAGTTGAGGTGAAATGAATATTCATCGTCGTCGATGATCACCGTCACCATACTTTCAATATTGGCAATGGCTTTGAATTCATCGCTCATTTCCTCCGAATTTTCTTCATCCGGAGCGGTGAAATACTCAAATAACACCTGAATAGCCGGCACTTTTTTATCCTTCTTCAGATAATCTGCCACACTTTTGATCATTTCCGCAGGGCCGCAGATAAAATAAGTAGATTCCTTTACATCGATCTCAGGATGCCTTTCAAACAGCTGTTCCAGTTTATCCGGACAGATTCTTCCTTCAAACAATTCATCTTCATGCTTCTCGCGGCTGACCAGGTAAATGACTTTCAATCTCCCATTGAATTTCTGCACCAGTGCTTCGATCTCCGCTTTCTTCATCACATGGTTCATGCTCCGGTTGCTGTAAAACAGATACGCATTGGAATCCGGCTCCTGATATAAACTCTCTTTGATGTTGGAAAGCACCGGGCTGATTCCGCTTCCCGCAGCCAATCCGATATAGGTTTTTACGTTGGTCGGGTGATACGAAGTATTGAAGCCGCCCATCGGAGGCATTACTTCCAGCACCTCATCCATGTGAAGATGTTCGTTGAAATACCCGGAAACTTTTCCGCCTTCCAATAACTTGACCAATACTTCCAGCGTATTGCTTTTTTCACTGGGAGCATTGCAGATGGAATAAGAACGCCGCTCTTCATTCCCGTTGATCATCATACGGAAATTAAGATACTGACCCTGCTTAAACCTGAATTTGTCTTTCAGCTCTTCAGGGATTTCCACGGCTACATTCACGGCATCCGATGTATCTTTCTGAACCTTTACGGTTTTTAGTTTATAAAATGAATTCATTATCTTTTGAGTATTCTGTTGATTTTTCCGCCTTCGCATTTCGGCAGGCTGTCCTGGGCGTGAATTTTCACGGCGGTTGTAATGCCTACCCGTTTTTTTATTTCGCTTTCTATGTTTTTCCCGAAATTCCCGGTAAAAGTAAGATATTCATCGGTATCGGGCTGCAGGTGGGAGGATTTTATAAGACCGGCATCGATTTCCACATCAATATCCAGTGCTACGCACATCTGTTCTTTTTCCACCGGCGTCAGGTAATAATTCGGGATGACTCCCGGAACGTGAGAAAATGCTTCTTCGATCTGGCTCGGATACACATTGACCCCTCTTACGATCAGCATATCGTCTGCCCTTCCGAGGATCGGTTTCATTTTCACCATGGTCCGTTTTCCTTTTTCATCGTAATACAGGCTGGTAATGTCGTTGGTCCAGTAACGCAACAGCGGCATGGCTTTCTTTGTTAAGGTCGTAATCACCAAAACCCCTTCTTCCCCGAAAGGAACCGGCTGTTTCGTAATCGGATCTAAAATTTCGGGATAAAAATGGTCTTCCCAGATGTAAGAGCCGCCTTTTTCTTCAAAGTCTTCGACGGATACACCAGGACCGATGATTTCGCTGAGCCCGTAAATGTTTACGGCATGAACACCCAATCTTTCTTCGATATGATGCCTGATAATTTCGGTCCAAGGTTCTGAACCTAAAACTGCATATTGTAAACTGATTTCTTCAGGGGAAACTCCTCTTTTCGTCAGTTCATCGGCAATGGTTAAAGCATAGGAAGGTGAACAGCAAAGGACTTCGGGTTTAAAATCCATGATCAGGTCTACCTGACGGGAAGTCATTCCACCTGAAATGGGCAGTACATTCATGCCCAGCTTTTCTGCTCCGTAATGAAGTCCGAGCCCGCCGGTAAAAATACCGTAACCATACGCATTATGCAGCTGCATTCCCGGGCGGGCTCCTGCTGCATTCAGTGAACGGGCCACGACTTCGCTGAACAGGTCAACATCTTCTTTGGTATATCCTACCACCGTCGGTTTGCCGGTTGTCCCGCTTGAGCAGTGGATCCGCTGCAGTTCACTTTTAGGAACCGTACATAATCCGAACGGATAGTTATCCCTTAAATCTCGTTTATAGGTAATCGGCAGCTTAGCAATGTCATCAATGGATCGTATATCTTCTGATGTAAGTCCGGACTCCATCATTTTCCCTGCATAAAACTCCGATTTCTCACCCAGATACCGTACCAAACGAACCAAACGCTCAGACTGCAAAGTCCTTAACTGATCCAATTGTAAATATTCCACTGAAAAATCCATAACTAAACTAACTAACACTTGTTAGGTACAAATGTAAAAAGAATTTTAGAGATGACAAAATTTTAATGATTTTCGTCATGTGGGATGCTTATCATCGAAGAGTGGACATTTTAACACATGAGAGACATAAGAAGTTAGGGTAAAACGTTGCGCCTATTTTAAAATACCTAAGAAATAAATCAAAGATTTTAAAAAGAAGCAAAAATCGGTAAAATCCGTGTCATCTGTGAGAGATTTAATTAGAAAGCTATCCGGTGGCTGAGCGGAGCCGAAGCCCCGACATTATCCGTGAAAATCCATGCGATCTATAGGAGGATAAAACCCAGCTTTAGACATTACGTTTTCCCAAAAGTCCGAACAGGATTTTATCCCTTATTTCATCAGTAATTTCGGTCGTGGATTCCGTGTTTCTTTTAAACCAGAAATAGGAATTGTTGAGGGTATGCAGGATAAACCTCGTGGTAAAGGACGGTGACCGGAGTTCCCATTGTTCTGATTTATAAATATCGGAAATCAACTGTTCCACTTTCTGCTGGTAATTTTTCCGGAGTTCCACAAATTCGGGCAGCCTTTCTTCCAGATGCTTCCATTCATTTGAATAGATATGGGTAACATCGCGGTTCTGAAGGACCACGGATAAATGTTTTTCAATAAAGAGGTTCAGTTTTTCCCTTGGGGCTGCTTCCGTATTTTTCACCTGCTGAAGCTCATTGAAAAATTCCTGCGCAATGCCGAAACAGATCCACTCCAGGATTTCCTCCTTAGAACGGATGTGTGCATACAGGGAAGCCGCCTTGATATTCAGCCGGGTGGCCAGGTCGCGCACAGAGCTTCCCATATAGCCTTTCTCCTTGAAAAGTTCTACGGCAACATCTAATATTTTCTTTTGTTTTTCTTTAAGTTCCATCAGGTAAAACACAAAAGTACTTATTTTGATTGTAAAACAGGATTCCGATGATATGATTTTTAATGGCATCTGGCATTCAACTGCATTACTTACAGTTACCCGTCAGAAATCCCCCAGAATTTTTACCACTGCTTTATTCATTCAAATTTGAAAGAATCCAGAGCAATTAACATTTCAATCAGATGATTAGCCCATCCCCTATGACGATTATTCCATAATTTTTAATTAAAACCGATTGGACCGGAAATTTTGTCAAGCAATATTTAAGCTTAAAATACATATTTCGGAAATTTTGTCCTTATTTTTTAAAAATTCAGCAATTGAATACTTTTTGCGATATAGCTTACGAATTAAATGATTAAATACGATGGAGGGCATCAGAAATTAGAAAATCAGATTTTTAAAATTAACATTTTATTAAATGCTTATGGTCTGAAATCTGATGTCTGAAATCAAAACAAAAAACTGAATAACATCAAAAATATAGAGATATGAATTTAAACCAATATACTGTAAAATCGCAGGAAGCCATCCAGGCCGCACAACAGGTAGCCATGGAATTTGGCAACCAGAGTATCGAGCCCCAACATCTTCTTGAAGGTATTTTTCAGGTGGATGAAAATATTTCGCCGTTCTTACTAAAAAAGTCTGAAGCCGATGCGGCTTTGGTAAGAGAACGCAACCGGGAAAATCTGGAAAAACTTCCGAAAGTACAGGGAGGAAACATTTACCTTTCGCAATCCGCCAACAAAGTATTGCTGGACGCTCCGAACATTGCCAAAAAAATGGGCGACGAATATGTAACCATCGAGCATTTATGGCTCTCCCTTATAGAAACCAGCTCAGAGGTTTCAAAAATGCTGAAAGACATGGGCGTTACCCGGAACCTGCTGGAAGGCGGAATCAGAGAATTGAGAAAAGGGAGCAAGGCCACTTCGGCAAGTTCGGAAGAGACTTACCAATCCTTGAATAAATATGCCAAAAACTTCAACGAATTGGCTGCGGAAGGAAAGCTGGATCCCGTAATCGGCCGTGATGAAGAGATCAGGAGGGTGCTGCAGATCCTTTCGAGAAGAACCAAAAACAACCCGATCCTGATCGGTGAGCCGGGTGTCGGTAAAACGGCTATTGCCGAGGGAATCGCCCACCGGATTATCAGTGGCGACGTTCCTGAAAACCTGATGGACAAAACCCTATATTCCCTAGATATGGGCGCTTTGATCGCCGGAGCCAAATACAAAGGGGAATTTGAAGAAAGACTGAAATCGGTGGTTAATGAGGTAATCAAATCCGACGGACAGATCATTCTCTTCATCGATGAGATCCACACGTTGGTAGGAGCCGGCGGCGGTGAAGGCGCCATGGATGCGGCAAACATTCTGAAACCGGCTTTGGCAAGAGGGGAACTGAGAGCCATCGGAGCCACTACATTAAACGAATATCAGAAATATTTCGAAAAAGATAAAGCCCTTGAACGAAGGTTCCAGAAAGTAATGGTGGAAGAACCGGATACCGAATCCGCCATTTCCATTCTCCGGGGGATCAAGGATAAGTACGAGGCGCACCACAAGGTAAGAATCAAAGATGAAGCGATTATTGCTGCCGTAGAAATGTCTCAGCGATATATCTCTGACCGTTTTTTACCGGATAAAGCGATTGACCTGATCGATGAAGCTTCTGCCAAACTGAGAATGGAAATCAATTCCAAACCGGAAGAACTGGATGTTCTCGACCGAAAGCTGATGCAGCTGGAAATTGAGCTGGCCGCGATTTCAAGAGAAGGCAACCAGACCAAAATCGACCATTTAAAAGAGGACATTGCCCGGATTTCCGAGCAACGGAATGAAATCAATGCCAAATGGCTGAAGGAAAAACAGAAATCTGAGGATTTAACCCGGATTAAAACAGAGATAGAATCCCTGAAACTGGAAGCGGAAAGAGCTTCAAGAGCCGGTGATTATGCCAAAGTAGCGGAAATCCAATACGGGAAAATGCGTGAAAAAGAAGATGAGCTTTCCAAGCTTGAGCTTGAAATGCAGAACCATCAGAATGAACTTATCAAAGAAGAAGTGACTTCTGAGAATATTTCTGAAGTGATCGCTAAATGGACTGGGATTCCGGTAACCAAACTGCTTCAGTCCGAGAGAGAAAAATTATTAAATCTTGAAACAGAACTTCACCACAGGGTGGTTGGGCAGGACGAGGCCATTACGGCAGTAGCCGATGCGATCCGAAGAAACAGAGCGGGATTGAGCGACGATAAAAAACCGATCGGATCATTCCTGTTCCTGGGAACCACCGGGGTCGGAAAAACCGAGCTGGCCAAAGCACTCGCCGAGTTTTTATTCGATGATGAAAATAACATGACCAGAATTGATATGAGCGAATATCAGGAACGTCACAGTGTTTCAAGATTGGTCGGTGCGCCTCCGGGATATGTAGGATATGATGAAGGCGGGCAGCTGACGGAAGCAGTAAGAAGAAGACCTTATTCCGTGGTGCTTCTCGATGAAATTGAAAAAGCGCATCCTGATGTTTTCAACACCTTACTGCAAGTACTGGATGACGGACGTCTTACTGATAATAAAGGCCGTGTGGTAAATTTCAAAAACTCGATCATTATCATGACCTCAAATTTAGGTTCACACCTGATCCAGGAGAATTTTGAAAACATTACCGATGAAAACCAGGATGAAATCGTTGATAAAACCAAAGATCAGGTTTTCGATCTACTGAAACAGACGCTGCGTCCGGAATTCCTGAACAGGATTGATGAGGTGGTATTGTTCCAGCCTCTCAGAAAAAAAGAGATCGGAAAAATCGTAACCTATCAGCTGAGAGGATTCAATGACATGCTGGCTAAACGGAATATCATCATGACCGCTACCCAGGATGCCGTGGATTACCTGATGAACAAAGGTTATGATCCGGCTTTCGGAGCAAGACCGCTGAAAAGAGTAATCCAGCAGGAAGTCTTGAACAGGCTGTCGAGAGAAATCCTTGCCGGTAAAGTAAACGACGGAGACCGGATTACCCTGGATTACTTCGAGGAAACCGGACTGGTTTTCAGACCAACCGACTTATAAGTAGTTTTTTTCATATATATTATTTTTGTAGTAAGTGCCGCAGACGAAATCTGCGGCACTTACTTTTATATTTACCAAACCTAAAGTCCACAGGGACTTTTGTTATACTGATTGTTCTTAAGTTCGTAAAGGCATTTTGACAAGCTCAGCATAACTGTTTTACAAAGCAAAAAACAAATATTTTTTAATGATGATAATTAGAATTTTGTAAAAGGATAAAAATATTCTTTACAGAAAGATAATATCTGATAATATTAATTTGTTTTTAATTTTTTCACAGCAAACCTGCAATCCGTAAAAACCCCATAAATAATCAGGAAAAAACCGTGTGGCATCAATCTCTTTTTTTACGAGATTTGCAGGACCAACTAAGATTTCATTCAAAACGAGCTTATGAAAACAACATCTATCCCTTTACAAACTGAAACCGTAAAGCTGGATTCAGCACCCAATACCATGACCTGTGCCTTCATCAAAACTTTGGTGGATAACTACAGGAAGAATCAACTGATGTCAGTAAAAAACTCAATGGGTATTGATGATGCACATGCCATCCATTTTGATCTGGCAACCTTGAAGAAATTTATTTCCGATATCGAAGTGGAAGCACAGAACAGCCATCCTGCCGCAACAGCGGAAGACCTGGGAATCCGGTTCTACTACGCCGCTTATCCGAAAACTGCCGACTGGGACATTATGGCTGACACCCCCATCGGACAGGAATATGCCGAAAGACACACCCTGGTGATGGTCCCGACCGTAAAAAGAGCCGATGAAAACGGCGAATCTTTATGCTACGATTTCAGCCCGATCGGGTCCGGATCCAATAGCGGTGAAATTCTTGCGATGGCAAAAGGTACCGGTTTACAGGGCGATATCATTTCTCAGAATCACGGAGCCCTTTCTCCTCCAAGCGATCCTAAATTAGAGCTGTTTTAATTTATTTTAATAAAATCCAATGAGTGAATTTCAGAAAGTTTTACAAGAATCTATGATCTGGATCGAGGGACTTACGGCCCTTATTTCCATTATCTATTTTTACAGAGTAAAAGATCAGTATTGGAAATATTTTTCATTTTACCTGATTATCATTTTTCTTTCTGAAGTTTTTGGGAAGTGGGGACATTATTTAATAGATTATGATAAACCTGCTTTTTTTAATTATTTTGTTATTCCTTTGGAATTTATATTTCTGTACTGGCTCTATGCAGCAAAATCATTTGGAAAAATCAATTTATTTTACGTCATCACCGCATTGTACCTGATGTCATTTATTCCCAATGAGTATTTTTTTAAAATGAAAAAGATAATTTTTTCATTTAACTATACTTTTGGATGTTTAATTTTGATGATTTTAGTTGTCATGGAATATTATAAACAGATTAATTCGTCCGAAATATTAAATTTCGGCAAGAACAGAATGTTCTACATTAATCTTGGAGTAACTCTGTTCTATATCGGAACATTGCCGTTCTGGACATTTTTCAGTATTCTGAATGAATACAAAGAACTGTTTAATATCTACTTTAATTATTTCCTGATTTCCGGAATAATCATGTATCTGCTATTTTCAACTTCAATTATATGGGGAAAACAGAATTACTAATAACCATTATTCTCTTCAATATATTCTTCCTGTTTTTTGTAGTTGCCATGATGGTCTATATCCGGAAATACAAACAAAGAAAGAAAGAATACCTGAATGAAATTGAAGTAAAAAATGAAATCCACAAACGGGAGTTACTGGCTACCCAGCTGGAAATCCAGCAGGCGACGATGCAGCAGATCGGGCGTGAACTTCATGACAACATCGGCCAGAAACTTACCCTCGTGAGCCTTTACACGCAGCAGCTTTTGTATGAAAATAAGGTTCCGGAAGTCAGCGAAAGAATCGATCAGGTTTCACAGATCATCAACCAGTCGCTGCAGGATTTGAGAAGCCTTTCAAAAACACTGACGGACGATAACATCAATCAGAAAGAAATCGTAACTTTAATCCAGGAAGAAGCGGACATTACCAACGCATTTAAAAAGTGCCATGTTGATTTTAAGCACAACTTTCAGCAGCTTGATCTGGGATTTGTCCATAAAAACGTATTGCTGAGGATTACACAGGAGTTTATCCAGAACAGCATTAAACATTCCCAATGCAAAAATATCTTCATCAGCCTGAATACATCGGAAGAATCACTCTGGGAACTGAATATTAAGGATGACGGAATCGGGTTTGACCGGTCGGATATCACCTCGAATGGGATCGGGCTTACCAATATGAAAAACAGGGCCGAGATCATCGGGGCCGATTTCAGCCTTGAAAGCGAGAAAAACAAAGGAACCACGCTCAACATTATTTTAAAAAGACAGCCATGAAAAAAACGATAGTGATCGTTGATGATCACGTACTCATCGCCAAAGCACTTGAAGGAATTATCGGAAATTTTAAAGAGTTTGAAGTTATTTACGTAGCTGAAAACGGCAAAGACCTTATTCAGAAATTTGAAAGCAACCGCCAGATCCCGGATATCATTCTTTTGGACATCAGTATGCCGATTATGGACGGTTTTGAAACCGTACTCTGGCTGAAGGAAAACCATCCGGCGATCAAGGTGATGGCACTGAGCATGCAGGGCGATGACAAAAGCGTTATCAAAATGATCAAAAACGGCGCAAAAGGCTACCTGCTGAAAAATACGCATCCGAAAGAACTTGAAAATGCTCTGACAAAATTAAATGCAGACGGCTTCTTCTATCCCGAATGGGCCTCGAAAATTATTTTTTCCAACATGAACAATGAAGATCCGGCAGGAAACATCCGGATTTCGGATCGTGAAAAAGAATTCCTGAAATATACCGTTACCGAGCTCAGCTACAAGGAAATTGCCGACAGGATGTGCTGCAGCCCGAGGACGGTGGAAAGCTACCGCGATCAGCTCTGCGATAAGCTTGATCTGAAAACCCGTGTCGGCCTGGCGGTTTTTGCCATAAAAAACGGTTTCGCAGAATCTTAAAATTTAAAACACATTCACTCATATCTAAACTATAATTCAGATCCTTCCCTGCTTTCAGAGAAGGATTTTTTATGATCAAATCTAAACATACGCACAACAACATTCATTTAAAGCCAAAACCTAGATATAACCAAACGAAAAATAAAACAAAACATTTACAATAAAAACACATTTAAAATACATATTAAACAACATATTTAAAAAAGTGTTATTGATCGAATAATAAAATAATTCAACAATACCGTGAAATACTTGCACAGTAATTCCAAAAATTATAATTTCATCAAACGTAACAAAATATATATATCTATGAAAAAATTATTATTCGGAGCACTTGTACTCGGCTTCATGTCTTCCTGCAACAGCGACAATCTTTCCAACCAGAATGAGGAACCTAACCAGGACCTTACCGTTTCAAATCCGGGAACAGCATTAAGAAGAGGCTGCGCTTCTGAAGAAATCAGAAAAAATGCCCTGCAGGGTAGTGCTGAGCTGAGACAGAAATATTCAGATCTCGAATCCAAAACCGAAAAATTTGAAAATGATCTTAAATTAGGAAAAGTATTATCCGACGGTTCGGTAGAAATTCCGGTGGTGGTGAACGTCCTGTACAGAACCTCTACAGAAAACCTTTCCGATTCTCGTATTGCCGAGCAGATCGCTGTTCTGAACGCAGATTATGCAGGAAGCAACAGCGATGCCTACAAAATCCCGAACGAATTCCAGGGTGTGAAATCGGGTGATGTAAAAGTAAGGTTCAGACTGGCCAATACGGTAAGGAAATCCACTACAAAAACCAGCTGGGGCACTAATGATGCGATGAAAAAATCTTCCAGCGGCGGAATCGACGCCACCAGCCCGTCCAATTACCTGAACATCTGGGTAGTAGGAAATATGGGACAGATTTTAGGATATGCCACCTTCCCTGAATCTGCCGGATTATGGAATGACGGAGTGGTCATTGCGGCGCCTTACTTCGGGAAAACCGGAGCGTCTTCACCATTTAATTTAGGGAGAACCGCTACGCACGAAGTCGGCCACTACCTGAACCTGAGACATATCTGGGGGGATGCCAATTGCGGGAATGACCTGGTAGCCGATACCCCTACGCAAACCGGAGCCAACTCAGGAAAACCAAGCTATCCTCTTTATAATACCTGCAGCGGTACCCAAAGATCCGTAATGTTCATGAACTACATGGATTATGTAGATGATGCTGCAATGTTCATGTTCTCTGCCGGACAGAGATCAAGAATGCAGTCGGTGGTTGCTTCTTCAGGAGCAAGATCCGGACTGAGGCTTTACTAAGTTTTTTCAAGTTAATTTTTATAAAAAATCCGGCTGTTCCAAAGAAGAACAGCCGGGTTTGTATTGTTTGCTATAAAGCTTTCAGGTTGTCAGCCGGGGTATAATCCATAAAGATGCCACCATCCAGCTGTACCGTTTTAACTTTCTTTTTAATCGGCACAGTGAGCATCATCTGTTTCTGGTCTTTCTCCCAGACCGCCGGAGAAAAATGCAGCTTCTCCACGGTTCCGTCCTCATAATTGATTTCCGCATCAAAAGGAATCGCAAAACCGCCTGCGTTTTCAACATTTACTGTCAGGAGATCGTTCATCTGTGCCGCATTGGTCACTTTCAGATCGATATAATTGTTGGTATAAAACCAATTGTTGAAAAACCAGTCCAGGTTTTTTCCTGAGCCGGTGTTCATCGAATTGAAATAATCCCATGGGATCGGATGTTTTCCGCTCCAGTTGTTCATATAATGATGCAGTGCTTTTTTAAAAAGATCGTCGCCCAGGTAATCTTTCAGGGCAAGATAAGACAGGGAAGCCTTTACATATGAATTGTTGCCGTAGCCTGCGCCGCTTACCTGCGTGCTCATCGTAATGATCGGCTGGTCCTGCTCGGCAGAAGGATCGCTGATCCATCTTTTCACCCTGAAATTTTTATAAAATTCTTTGGCTTTCGCTTCGCCGTTCTCGTCAATTCCAATCAGGTATTCCAGGGTTGTTGCCCATCCTTCATCCATAAAAGCATAACGTGTTTCGTTGATGCCCATATAGAACGGGAAATAAGTATGCGCAATTTCGTGATCTGCAGTAAGCCTTGCATCCTGGAAATCATCCGGAATACTGGTATCGTTGATCATCATCGGATACTCCATATCGGCGTAGCCCTGGATCGCCGTCATTACATTGTACGGATATTCCACGCCCGGCCAGTTTTTCGAAAACCAGTCGAGGTTATAGCGCATCCACTCTACATAGTGCTCAAAATCTTTAGCGCCGTTTTTATAGCCTGCCTGTACACTTGCCCTTTTGGTTTTCAGCTGTACGCTCGCCCCATCCCAGACATAATGGTTGCTTAAGGCAAAACAGAAATCGGTGATGTGGCTGGCTTTGAATTTCCAGGTATTCCATTTATTCGGTTTGGTGACTTTTCCGGACTTCATCTCATGTTCATTCGCGATCCGGATGACTTTGTCGCTTTTCAGGGAAGACTTATACCGCTTCAGATATTCCGGCTGAAGAACAGCCTCGGGATTCAGGAAATCGCCAGTTGCCCAGACCACATAATTTTTCGGAGCTGCAATCGCAAAGCTGTAATCATTGAAATCATTGTAAAACTCCTGCCGGTCGGAGTGCGGAAGCATATCCCAGCCATTGTAGTCATCATACACTGAAATTCTCGGGAACGAATAAGCAACATAAAACGTTTCAGGATCAATCTGCCCTTCTCTTCCACTCTGTACAGACAGAGGATATTCCCATTCTATTTTAACCTCTGCTTTCGCTTTGGATTTTAAAGCCGTATTCAGCTTTACTTTTTCTACCGTTCCCCAATCGTCGCTGTTTACCGTATATTTTTCACCATTCACAACAAAGGATTTAATATGTAACCCCGACGAAAGAAAGTCTTTGGAAACCACTCCTGATCTTGGAGCCTGTGGTTTGTGGAGATTATTGACGAACCGTATCGCCAGGTCATTGAGCGTGTTGGGACTGTTGTTGGTATAAATGATCGTCTCTTTTCCTGAAACAGTTTTTGAATTGGCATCCACCTTCACCTCAACATTATACACGCCTTTATTCTGCCAATAATTCTTTCCCGGCGCACCTGACCGGTCGCGGGTCCCGTTTTCGTATGCTTTTTTAATATTTCTCGGCATGTAAAGTTCCTGCGCGGAAAGCTGCCATGAAGCCAAAAGCACAACGCCCAAAATAATTCTCTTCATTAAAATTCTGTAGTATTTAATTCTACATAAAAGTACAAAAAACAGCAATACCGGCCTTATTGCTCGCGTAAATTTTTATACCATCTAAATAAACGGTTTTATTGATCCAATCGTGAATTTTCACACCGGTAAATTGTGGATAACTTTGTGGATAACCTGGGGAATAGGTTTGTTGATAACTTTTAAACTATTTATTTCGGTGAAAATATAAATCTATAAATAGATATAAATCAATATATTATCAATATTTAAATTAAAAATAAGTTTTCCACAAAAATATCCACAACATTCGTCTATTATGGATACTTACATTCTGTTCATCTTCATAAATAAGTTTTGCCCCTTCAGAGCTTTTTACCGTCGTCTGCTTTCATTAAACCCCAGGCTTCGCCAGGGGCTATGATTATAAAGCCCGTCCGGGGCAGATTCACTTGCTGTTCTTTTTACTATATTTCATGTGAAGCCTTCTCCAAACATATATTAATATGATCTTCTTTGAACTTAAGCTAATTTACTGTATAAGTTTCCATGCGAGTCTCTAATACTATGTCTGGATTCCTGCAGAATGACAAACGATAGGTTTAATTACCGTATAACTTTCATTTCCTTTTTGTCATTCATAAATCAACACCCTCCTGATTTCCGGGAAATAAAAAAGCGCATTCTGACATGCGCTTTTACTGATATTGAAATATTTACTTTTATTTAAAACCTTATTATTTCACAAACTGCAGTTCCGTTAATACCGGAAAATGGTCCGAAGGATACAGCAGATTCTCTGTCCGGTCGTTGATATGACGGTGGGATTTGATGTTAAACCCTTTTATGAAAATATAGTCGATTCTTTCTTTCGAAACTTCATTCACATTGAATCCGGTAAAGGTTCCTTTCGGCCCGTAATGTTTCGTTTCCGAATGATAAAAAGAGTCCTTCAAATTTTTCGACATGATTTTAATCGGCTCCGAATCTTCGGTGAGGTTGAAATCCCCACTTACGGTTACCGGTAAATTTTTAGGATTTATTTCCTTGATTTTTTTTAAAATAAGTTCCGAAGATTTTACCCTTGCCACATTTCCGACATGATCGAAGTGAAGATTCAGGGCCATAAATTCCTTTTTTGATTTTTTATCTTTAAAAACCGCGTAGGTACAGATTCTGTTTAAAGCCGCATCCCACCCTTTTGACGGTTTCTCCGGTGTTTCGGAAAGCCAGAATGTCCCGGAATTTATGATCCGAAGCCTATTGGTATCGTAAAAAATAGCCGAGAATTCACCCTTCTCTCTTCCGTCATCCCTGCCCACGCCTACATAATCGTAATTCTTCAGTCCGTTTTTGATATCCTTCATTTGGTCCGGCAGCGCTTCCTGAACCCCGAAATAATCCGGATGGTAATAGGTCAGCAGATCCGTTACATCTTCTTTACGGTTGGTCCATGAATTTTCTTTGTCCGAATCTACATTCAGCCTGATGTTGAAGCTCATTACTTTAAGATCCTGTGAAAACCCGAATGCGAAAGCCAATAGAAATACAATTGAAAATTTTAAATTCATTATTTTTTTACTTTGAATCACACAAAAATAAAAATTATGTCTCAGAGCGGGGCTATAAACCATGAACTTTCCTGTTATATTTTCGTTCATGGAAAAGAAAGGCTGTTCCAGCTTCATAGTTTTTGAAAAACTGCCGGGAATGTATGCTAAAAAGCTGACTTTTCAGACAGCCTTATCATTTATATCATGCCAACCATGAGCACAATATTATTTGTAATTAAACTTACTCTTTCGTAAACTTGAATTCTTTTCCCCCCTGATTGAAAGTAATGATTTTTTTGTCCTGGCTGAAAGTCATGGAAATCTGAGCCATTTCAAAAGTAAAGGTATTGCTGCCGGTATATTCCAGCGGGAATGCCTGCTGGCCCGTAGCCTGGGCATACAATTTACTGTCTTTCTCCGTAAATGTAATCTTCAGCGGAAGCTCCTTGCTGCCATATACTCCGGTGAAATCTTTAATATTGATCTTTTCCATCGGTTTTGCCTGAGCGGAAGTCCATAAATTATTCTGACTGTTCACATCAGGAACCTGGGAATTCGGATCCAATTTTACCTGTTCGATTTCCTTACTGGAATCCAGCTTAAAGGTCCATTCCTTATTTCTTTTCCAGACTTCGATCGGCAGTTCCACTATTTTTTCAGTTCCATCTCTGAATTTCACCTGTAAAGTGGTCGGCATCGGCAATTGCCCGATATTTTCAACAGTAATCTGTGCTCCGTTTTTGAAGTCGCCGTTTATATATTTCACATCTTTCACGCCCTGATCGATCTTCCATTTGTTGATAAACCAGCCTCTCCAGAACCAGTTCAGCTCCTCACCGGAAACATTTTCCATGGTGTGGAAGAAATCCCATGGCGTCGGATGCTTGAAAGCCCACCGATCGATATAGGTTCTGAATGCCTTATCGAATTTTTCAGGTCCTAAAATGGATTCCCGGAGAATTTCCAGACCAAGTCCCGGTTTGTAATAAGCAAGGATCCCGATGCTGTTTTCCTTCATGTTATCCGGCCCTACCATAATCGGTTCGAAATTATCGTTCATCAGGAAAGCACCCGTCTGCGCTATATTTTTCTTTTCGTAATATTCCCCTTTATTGAAAGCTTGTGTTGAAAGCTCGTTGATGAACGTATTGAACCCTTCATCCATCCACGCGAAAAGCCTTTCGTTGGAACCTACGATCATCGGGAACCAGTTGTGCCCGAATTCATGATCGGTAACACCCCAGAGTTCGCTGCCCTTGGAATTCATGTGGCAGAATACAATGCCCGGATATTCCATTCCGCCTTCGTTTCCGGCCACGTTGGTGGCGGCAGGATAGGTATATGGATACCATTTGGCAGAGTAATGTTCGATGGCTGCTTTTGTATATTCGGTAGATCTTCCCCAGGCCTCCTGTCCGGCACTTTCTGCGGGGTAGGCCGAAATAGCCATGGATTTCCTGCCTTCCGGAAGATTGATTTTTGCGGCATCAAGGATAAACGCAGGCGAAGAAGCCCATGCAAAATCCCTGGCCTGGGTAATTTTAAATTTCCAGGTTTTCGTACTGCCAGTCGGTTGATTTTTCCCGATCTCGGATTCCGGACGGATCATTACGGTTCTATCGCTGTTTTTAGCCTGTTCCCAACGGCTGTTCTCTTCTTTGGAGTAGACTTCTTTTGGGTTAAGCAATTCTCCGGAGGCCACCACATAATGGTTGGCAGGAACGGTAATATTTGCCGTAATGTCGCCATATTCCAGATAAAATTCGGAAGCGCCCAGATAAGGCATGGTGTTCCAGCCCAGCACATCATCATAGACGCACATTCTCGGATACCACTGCGCCATGGTATAAATTTTCCCGTTTTTGGTACCTTCTATCCCCATCCGGTCAGAACCGTATTTCGGCGAAAGGAAAGAATATTCTATTTTAATTTTGGCTACTCCTCCCTGGGCTTTCAGTCCGGCAGGGAGGTCGATCTGCATCCTGGTATCGGTGACGGTATATTTTACCTCTTTACCGTCCAGCTTTACGGATTTTATTTTGTACCCGCCGTCAAATTCCTCACCATGCGGACCATTGCGGCTTCCCGACATCGGTACGACTGCATTTCCTCTCGAATCTTTTGCAAATAAATTCTGGTCCAGCTGCAGCCAAAGAAAGCCTAATTTATCCGTACTGTTATTTGTATAGGTAATTTCAGCTGTCCCTGTAATTTCATCTTTGGCTTCGTTAAGGCTTACATTTAAATTGTAGCTTGCCGAATTCTGCCAGTAAGCATATCCCGGCTGGCCGCTTGCCGATCTTGTCGGAGTACCGGCCTGGGTATAGAAAAAAGGTTTGAATGCCTCTACATAGTCGTATTTCGGGGCTTCCTGAGCCGATACCGGCTGTGAAAAACACAGAACGGCAAACGCGGAACCAAGGATTGGAATTTTTAAGTTCATAATTTATTTTTATTTAGCAAAGTAAACAAAAATAAGACTTCCGCGTACAGAAAAGTCTTTCGCAGCCTTCAAATTGTAAAATTATTCCGGTCTTCCTCCACCGAAAGGAAATATTCCGTAAAATCTTCTGCTGAAACAGCCTTTCTGCTTTGCAGTTTTATAACGCTGACCGCTTTATAATGTGCGGTCAGCCTGATCTTTTTCCTTTTGAGTTCCTGTCCCAGTTTGATGAGGTCAGCATCTGTTCTGAGAACAGCCAGATAGGTTTTCATATTACGCCTGTATCAATCCGTTTCCGATGTCCCTGTATTTCAAACCTTCGATCGGCTTTGCCCTGGATTCCGCCAACTCCCAGATTTCCCTGGCGGACTTTTCGGGAAACTGTTCCATATACAAGGCCAGCAGCCCCGAAACGTGTGGTGTTGCCATACTGGTTCCGCTCATGGCGTAATAATTACCGTTTTTGTTTTTGGAATTTTCAGGATACGAACTGATGATATCCACCCCCGGTGCACAGATATTCACATTGCCGCCGGTAGCAGGATTCAGTCCTGCATTGGAAAACCGGGCGACCTTCATCTGGCCGTCGATGGCACCTACTGACATTACCGACATGGAATTAGCAGGCATGGAAACAGGTTTCGGAAGCGAAGGCCTGTGGCTGTCATTTCCTGCGGCTGCCACAATGATGCAGTTGTTTTCCAGCGCTCTGGCTCCCACGGTTTCAAAAAGCGGCGAAGGCACTTCATTCAGTTTTACGGCAGAGGCGAGCGAAAGGGAAAGGATTCGGAATTTCTTGGTAATGGCCCAGTCAATCGCATCAATAACACTGCCCGTTGTTCCTTTTCCCGAATCGGAAAGCACTTTGGCGATTTTCAGGTTGGCTTCTTTGGCTATACCGTAACGTTTCCCATTATCCAGACGGATATTTCCGGCTGTAATTCCTGCACAATGCGTTCCGTGGCCGTTGGGATCACGGTTCCAGTCTTCACCGGCAATAAAGGATTTTCCTTCAATTTCCCTACCTGAAAAATCAGGATGCAGCATCTCAAGACCGGTATCGAGAATGCAGATATCGACTCCCCTTCCTGTGTAAATAGAATTCCCAAGGCCGAGTGCTTTTAGTCCCCATTCCATTTCTACAAGCGGCTTTTGCGGCAATGGTTTGCTGATTACATATCTTTCCAGCTCGTTGATTTTATCGGCTATTTCCGCCGACTGTTTCTTAAGCTCACTGATGATCGACAGTTCATCCGCCGCAAGAAATTCTCGTTCCTTTTCAAAATAAACGATCGGATTCGAATCGTCTTTTACAGCACTCCGCAACTGTTCCTCATTGCCGTTTTCGATGACCAGCACGCCGAGATTTTTGTACAGCACACCGTTCTCCTTATCAATCACCTGGTAAGAACGGTTTTCCGCAGAAAGAAATTCCGATGGGGTAATGGAAACTTCAAGCTCGTTTTCGACTTTCCGGAGGGAGCTTTTCTGCTGATCTTCCAGTACAACAATATATCTTTGCTTTTCCATGATTTTTTAATTTAATTTAACAACCATTTTTTCCAGCACCAGGAAAATATCTTCCGAAATCATCGTCAGCCTCAGCTTTTTATTCATCCCTGAAATCTGGGTATTGTGGTTAACCAAAGAAGTCCAGAACTTTTCGATATGGCGGACGGAATTAAGCTCTTTTATCTTATCATCATCCAGCACGCCGTTCTGATATAAGGAAATTACCAAACCGGAAAGCAGCTCTTCCGCCTCTTCCAGCTTATTTTTCTCTTTTGCATACATTTCTGAAAGAAACCCATGAATGCTTTCCATTCCGCTGAATGAAAATCCCCAGAGCAGCTCTCTCTTCCCGGTAGAAATCCGCTCCATTTTCATAGGATTAAAACCTCTTTTTACGGTTGAAACCATATTCATGACTTTCAGCACTTCGGATTCATAGGTCGTGTTGCCTTTGGTTTTCAGGTACTCCAGAAATTCACTGAGAAAAGCTTCAAACCGTCCGTCAAAATCAAAAGATTTCGACAGGTAAAGCTCCTGGACTTTATTAAAATTCCCCAGCAGCTCTTCAAGCTTCTGTATCGTATGGTGAACAAGCTCCTGCATTACTCGAAAATAATCTGTTCCACTTCTCGCCCGTTCTGGTCTTTCATGGTGACAATCCGGATCCCTTCTTCTTCCATTTCCACGTGGAGGTTGATAAATAATTTATCCTTATCTTCTGCAGAATTGGTATTGGGATCTATGTAAATATTATTCAGTTTTGAATTCATTAAACTATATTTATTTAAAACATCCGCATAAATGCCCTTCAGGGCTTCGGATTCCGTTTCCGTTGAGGTCCCTTCGATAGGCCGTTCCACAGGTCTCTGGGAATTGATGGGAAGCGTCTTTCCCGGAATTTTAACTTCAGGAACCTGGGTTGTGTTAATCGTTACAGCTCTGGCAGATGATGCAGTACCTCCACTCCGTATGCCGTTCAGTAAGATTTTGAAGTCCTCATTCTGGATATTTTTCACCGAGACCGGCTGAATGTTGAGCAGCTTCTGCCTGTTGACCAGAAGGATCCGTTCATTTACTTCCTGGATGAATTTGTTTTCATTAAGTTTAAAATTCCTGTCGGCATCCGCATCAATATCGGTGATCTTGATGGGAATATCCATCTTCACATTCGGCAGCGAATACCTCGGAACCTTGAAAAACTTTAAATACTCATGCTTGGCATATTCCTTCGCGATCATCACCGCGTTTTCGTCCGCTTTTTTACGAGCCTGAATTATCTCGTTGTTGAGATAATTCAGGTAATCTGATAATCTGATCATTCCCGTAAAAAGTTTTATTGGGCCAACAATCCAAGAACTTTCTCCAGTCCGGCAGGCATTTCGTCGTTGGTAGCCTTTACCTTTACCCCCAGGGAGTATTCTTTTTCCACTTTGATTCCGGTAGCCGAAGATCTTTTGTAAGAAACATCCACATTGAATTTTACCGGGCCGAATCCTCCCGAAGCACCTGCTTTGATGTTAAATTCATCGCTTACGTCCTTGGTATAGGTTGAATTCAGCTTTACATTGAAATCCACCTCACAGGTTTCGATCCTGAAAGCGGGTACATTCAGTAACGAGATGAAAGGAACGGATATCTCAACGTCGTTCATTGTTTCTTTAGGATTGCTGCTGCTTACTTCCTTATCAGGATCAAAATCCGGGTTCGGCCCCATTTTCCTGTACTTGAATTCAGCCATACGAAGCTTCTGCTCATTATCCACCGTTTCAAAACCGACTTCCTTGATGAAATTCACGGTACTGATCGACGCATTGGACTGTGCTTTTACGCAGGCATCCAGTGGCCCACCGATGATGGTCGCAAAATCAATGCTCCCCAATTCCGCCGCAAAATCAGCACTTTCAGCTCCCGATGTTTTGAATACCTGGTCATCCGCAGCCATCCTTCCGGCTACCATTTTCAGGACTTCCGAAGAAACGGCAGCAAAGGATTTCTCCCATTTTTCATCATAATTTCTTTTAAAATCTTCGATGATGCTGATGAGCTCTTTGTTGGAAAGCGCAGCCAGCTCAGAGGTTTCAATCCCTGAAACTTTCTCGTAAACGGCAGGGCTTAATGATTTTTCCAGTCCGGTCAAAAGATCAATCAGTTCGTTTTTGGATTTCTTGGTGTGGTTCGCTTCCAACACCGACTTTAATGTTTCCATGTTTTATTATTTAGGTTATTAAAAAATTTCTACTGCAAAGATAGGCTGCCTAAAAACCGCCGCTCTCAGTAGATTACCTAAACTTTAACCGTGAAATCACCCAAATAAAAAAAGTAGATTCCCCATACAGAATCTACTTTTATTTTATATAATAAGATTTAAAACCTGCTTTATATTACCGATTCATTTAATCAGTTTGATTTTTTAGCTTTGATCATCGCTTCCAGTGCATCCCACATTTCCTGCGGAATATCCTCCAGCATGTTGAACTCTCCTGCTCCCTGCAGCCATTCGCCCCCGTCGATTGTTACCACTTCCCCGTTCATATAGGCCGAGTAATCGGATACCAGATAAGCGGCAAGGTTGGCCAGTTCCTGATGTTCACCTACCCTTCTCAGCGGCACTTTTTTCCGCATATCAAATTTCTCCTGCAGGTCTCCAGGCAGCAGCCTGTCCCAAGCTCCTTTTGTCGGAAAAGGTCCCGGAGCAATGGCGTTGAAACGGATGCCGTACTTTGCCCACTCAACCGCAAGGGATCTCGTCATGGCCAATACCCCGGCTTTTGCACAGGCTGACGGAACCACATAGGCGGAACCCGTCCAGGAATAGGTGGTCACAATATTCAGAACCGTACCCGGTGTTTTGGAGTCGATCCAGTGTTTCCCGATGGAGAGCGTACAGTTTTTTGTTCCTTTCAGAACAATATCCAGAACCGCATCAAAGGCAGAATGGGTAAGCCTTTCGGTTGGTGAGATGAAATTTCCGGCGGCATTATTTAAGAGAATATCAATCTTTCCGAATTCCTTCAGGGTTGCCTCCTTCATAGCTTTCACCTCATCCCAGTTCCGTACATCGCAGGCCACACACAACACTTTACCTCCGGTTGCTTCTTCCAGTTCCTTTGCCGTCCCCTGCAATTTTTCCAGGTTTCTGGAGGTAATGACTACGTTCGCGCCCAGTTCAAGGAAATATTTGGTCATTGCCTTCCCCAGTCCGCTTCCGCCTCCTGTTACGATCGCCACTTTATCTTTTAAGGCTCCTTCACGAAGCATCGGTTGTGTATAAAGATTCATAATTTATTATTTAATGTCAGTGAATGTATTCTGTTCTATGATGTGCTTCCCGTAAATTTACTATAAATATTTGTTTCTCCTGTTTAAAAAACTATGCAGGATATATAAAGTAATGGACAATCCTTTGATTAAAACAAAAACAGCCCGAACAGAATGCTCAGGCTGCTTTTATAACAAGATTAAACTTAATTAAGAAGCTACTACCGTTCCTTTGAAAGAAAGGGTTTTAGGTGTTTTGCTGTCGCTTGTCGTAACGTTTACCGTTTTCATAAACGGTCCTGCGTTAGCCGCGTTATAGCTTGCTTCCACGAATCCTACTTTTCCCGGAAGGATCGGTGTTTTTGTATAGTTTGCCGTTGTACATCCGCATGAAGGGGCTACGTTTTCAATGATGATCGGCTTGTTTGAAGTGTTGGTAAACTCAAATCTGATCAGTTTCGGCTTTCCCTGAGGGATATTTCCTACTTCGATGGATTCTGATTTCCATTTGATGGCATCTGCCAATACGCTTACCACAGGCGTCCCTTCCGCAGGCAATACATTAGCATAGAAAGGAGAACATGCCAAAACCGCCAGAAGCGCCGTAACTTTTAAATTTTTCATGATATACATTTTTAGTAATAATTAACCGATAGTTTTATTTAACAGAACAAATGTAAGCGGAAATTATGAATAGATCCTGTTAACCGCCCCCAAACATTTGTTAATAAGTTGTTAATGATCAAAAATTAATAGATATTTTTGGATAATATTGTTCAGTAAATGGAAATCAAGAAACTCAATATTATCATTACCCTCGGCTTTGTGGCCATCATCGGTATTCTGATTGCACAGCTGCTTTGGACGCGCCAGGCATATAATCTTGAGGACAAAAAATTCAACCAGACGGTGAACATTGCTTTATTGGAAGTGGTGGAGAAATTGTCCGGCGGAAAAACCTCCTTTACCGAAAGTCCGGTGCAGAATATTTCCAACGATTATTATGTGGTGAACATCAATAATGAATTCCATCCTGATGTTCTGGAGCATTACCTGAAAACGGAATTTACGAGATTCCAGATCAACACCGATTATGTATACGCCGTTTACAACTGCCACAGCGACAAGATGCTGTACGGAAAATACATTTCAAAAGACCAGTACGAGCCCCAAAATAAGGTTAT
The DNA here is from genome assembly GCF_008329705.1 of Chryseobacterium sp. SN22. Lineage (GTDB taxonomy): Bacteria > Bacteroidota > Bacteroidia > Flavobacteriales > Weeksellaceae > Chryseobacterium. Next base: position 29,710 of record NZ_VTSX01000026.1, read on the forward strand.
TAAATTTCCAAAGCATAAAAATTTAGTCTACTATTTTTCCATCCGCTTTCCGGATAAAACGACTTACCTCATCAGTTCGCTGAAGTTCTGGTACTTACTTACTTTTGCCCTGATTATTATTCTTCTTGTATATGTGTACTCCATCTATACCATCATTCAGCAGAAAAAATTCTCGGAGCTGCAACGGGATTTCATCAACAATATGACCCATGAGTTCAAGACCCCGCTGTCTTCTATCCTTCTTGCTTCTGAGGCACTGACCAAGCAGAGTGCGGTAAAGGAAAATCCTAAGTTGCAGACCTATACTTCCATCATAACCGACCAGGGTAACAAACTCAACCATCATATCGAAAAAATACTGAATATTGCAAAAAACGATGCCTCAGGCTTATCATTGAAACCACAGAGGATAGTCTTGCTGCCCTTCATCCGGGAAATTGCAGAAATGATCAGGCAAAAAAACGAGCACATTTCTCTGGGACTCCACATCAGCGAAAACATTTCAGTAATTGCTGATGAATTCCATTTCGCCAATATCATTTACAATATTCTGGACAATTCCATTAAGTATTGCGAAACAGAGCCGGCGATTATTATTTCAGCCCATACCGAAGAAAAAGGATTATCTTTAAAGTTTAAAGACAACGGAATGGGAATCCCTGCTAAAAATATCCCTCATATTTTTGATAAGTTTTACCGGGTGCATACCCCAAAAAGTGAGAAAGTTACCGGTTTCGGACTTGGTTTGTTTTATGTAAAAAAAGTCGTCCGGCAGCATAACTGGAAAATCTCCGTGGAAAACAATAGTGACAAAGGCATTACCACAACCCTGTTCATCCCTTTTTAGACCTTAAAATACCATGGAAAAATCTAAGATTCTCTATGCCGAAGATGATCAGACCATTGCTTTCCTGATTCAGGACAGCCTGGAAAATCATTATGACATTTCATGCTTTTCCGACGGGGAATCTGCCCTTGAAGCTTTTCAACGGCAGAATTTCGACATCTGTCTGCTGGACATCATGATGCCGGAGATGAACGGTTTTGAACTGGCAGAACACATCCGCAGCAGAAATTCTGAAATTCCCATCATTTTTATTTCCGCAAAAGCATTGAAGGAAGACCGGATCAAAGGCCTGAAAATCGGCGCGGATGATTACCTGGTGAAGCCTTTCAGTATTGAAGAGCTGATCCTGAAGATCGAAGTATTCCTGCGACGGTCTAAAAAAACAAATAATTCTCCGCAGAAATACAAGGTAGGAAAATTCGATTTCGATCCCAGAAATTATACCTTACAGGATCCGCATGGCACGACAACCCTTACCCAAAGGGAATCCGATCTGCTTTTTTATTTTATCCGGAACAAAAATACGGTCCTGAAAAGACAGGATATCCTGAAAGCCATTTGGGGCGATGATGATTATTTCATGGGCCGCAGCCTGGACGTTTTTATTTCAAGATTGCGTAAAGTGCTTGCCAAGGAAGAAAACATCGGGATCGAAAACCTTCACGGGATCGGCTTCCGTTTCTCTGAAAAGTAACAGGCTCTTACATTCTATATCATTTAAAACAATAAATTATTTATCGTTTAATTTTATATAAATTTACTTCCAGAAAAATATCTTTTATGAAAAAGTCAGGAACTGCTGTTTTTATATTTCTTTTATTTTCCGGGTTTTATCTAAAAGCTCAGAATTTCGAAAAACTTTACCAATATGTAAACCCATTGATAGGAACGGAAAAGATGGGGCATACGTACCCCGGCGCTACCGCACCGTTCGGAGCTGTCCAGCTGAGTCCTGAAACAGATACTATTGCTTATGAACTGAACGGCAAATACAACGGTGAAGTGTATAAATATTGTGCCGGTTACCGGTATGAAGATCCGACAATCGTGGGTTTCAGCTCAACGCATTTCAGCGGGACCGGCCATTCCGATCTCGGGGATTTCCTGATTATGCCGACCACAGGAAAGCTGCAGATGAACCCCGGAACGGCTTCCCATCCTGAAAATGGCTACCGGAGCCGGTTTTCTCATCAGAATGAAACCGCAGAAGCCGGTTATTACAAAGTAAAATTAGACGATCATAATATTCTTGCGGAGCTTACAGCCAGTATTAGAGTCGGCGTGCACCGGTATACTTTTCCGAAATCCGATCAGGCGCATATTATTCTGGATCTGATGGCCGGAATTTACAATTACGACGGCAAAAATGTATGGACTTACGTCCGCGTGGAAAACGGAACTACAATCACCGGCTACCGTCAGACGAATGGCTGGGCAAGAACAAGAACCGTCTATTTTGCCATGAAATTTTCAAAGCCCTTTAACTCCTATGGCCAGAAGAATTACGATGGCAAACAGGTATATAACGGATTCTGGAGAAAATTCGACCAGACCCGGAATTTCCCGGAAATTGCAGGGAAAAACCTGAAAATGTATTTCGATTTCAATACGGATGAAAATGAAGCGATTGAAGTGAAGCTTGCCATTTCGCCGGTGAGCCAGGCCAATGCCCTGGAAAACCTTGAAACGGAAATCGGAAATCTTTCGTTCGACCAGGTAAGAGCACAGACCCAGGACAACTGGAACAAAGAACTGAATAAAATCGTCATCAAAGGTTCAGACACGGAAAAAACGAATTTTTATACGGCGATGTACCATACGTTCATCAATCCTACCGTTTATACCGACGTTAACGGAGAGTATAAAGGTTTAGACCAAAATATCCATAAAGCGGAAGGATTTACCAATTATACCACGTTTTCCATTTGGGATACCTACCGGGCACTTCATCCTTACTTTAACATCATTCAGCCTAAGCGAAACGGAGATATGGTACAATCGATGATGGCGCACTATAACCAGTTTTCGATGAAAATGCTGCCGATCTGGTCGCATTACGCCAATGACAACTGGTGCATGAGCGGTTATCACAGCGTGAGTGTAGTGGCCGACGCGATCATTAAAGGAAATTATCCGGGCGATGCCAAGGAAGCATTGAAAGCCTGTGTAGAAACGGCCAGTAAAAGAAATTACGAAGGCATCGGGCAATATATTGACCTGGGCTACATTCCTGCCGAGAAAAACGGGACTTCCGTTTCCAACACATTGGAATATGCCTACGACGACTGGTCGATTGCCCAGCTGGCCAAATATTTGGGGGAAACGGAGGTTTATAACACGTTTATCAAGCGTTCCGAAAACTGGAAAAACAATTTCGACAACAGCATCGGATTTATGCGGCCCCGGCTGGCAGACGGAAGCTTCAAAAAAGATTTCAATGCCCTGAGCACTCACGGACAAGGATTTATCGAAGGAAATTCGTGGAATTACAGCTTTTTTGTCCCTCAGAATCCGGATGAACTTATCCGGATGATGGGTGGAAAGAAAAAGTTCGCTTCCAAGCTGGACGAATTGTTTTCCATGCATCTTCCGGATGAATTTTTTGCCGATACGGAAGACATTACCCGCGAGGGAATCATCGGCGGTTATGTTCACGGAAACGAACCGGCCCATCATGTAGCCTATCTTTACAATTGGGCCGGGCAGCCATGGAAAACCCAGGCACAGGTAAGACGCATCCTGGAAATGCAGTACAAGGCAGCTCCGGACGGACTGGGCGGAAACGATGACACCGGACAGATGAGTGCCTGGTACATCCTGAGCTCCTTAGGATTTTATCCGGTAGCTCCCGGTTCGGAAGAATACGCCATCGGAAGCCCGGCAGTTAACGGAGCTGTATTACATCTGGAAAACGGGAAGACTTTTGAAATCGAAGCTCTTAACCAAAGCCCAAAAAATGTATATGTCCAAAAAATTCTTCTGAACGGAAAGGAGATTAAAAATTTCACGCTGAAACATTCTGAGATTATGAACGGCGGAAAGCTTAGTTTTTATATGGCTTCTAAAGCGAAAAAGTAACCGCAGATTCTTATCTAACCACAGATAGCACGGATTTTCACGGATGTTTGCGCTTAGTGTTTTAATAAATGCATCATATTCGTTTCGGATACCATAAGGAATTATCATACCTGATAAATCTGTACGGACAGATAACATCAAAGAACATCTATTACAATTTACTGAAACATTTACGATCTGTAAGACAAAACCTGCTGGACTTTTACCCGTATTTTGCTTATGGTATTCGGGGATTTGCAAACACCCGTTTCCTTTATTCTGCTGAAATTTGTATTATTAAATATCAATCGTATGAATATACAGAAAGTAAAATTAGGGAGCCAGGGACTCATCGTTCCGGATATCGGACTGGGATGTATGGGGATGACCGGTTTCGGAGATGCTGATATGTATGGCAAAACCAACGAACAGGAAGCCATCGCCACCATTCACCGCTCGCTTGAGTTGGGAGGAAATTTCCTTGATACAGCCGATCTTTACGGTCCGTTTAAAAATGAGCAGCTGATTGCCAAAGCCATTGCCGGCAGCCGGGACCAATACGTCATTGCCACCAAGTTCGGATGGGAAATCGATGAGCATGATCAGGTGACCTGGAAAATTAACGGCCGTAAGGACTATGTAAAAAAATCAGTGGAACGTTCCCTCAAGAACCTAAAAACCGATTACATCGACCTGTATTACATGCACCGCCTGGACAAAAATACGCCCATTGAAGAAACGGTACATGCGATGAGCGAACTGGTGCAGGAAGGAAAAGTAAAATATATCGGCCTTTCGGAAGTATCTTCGGAAACGGTAAAAAGAGCCCACGCCGTGCATCCGGTTTCGGCAGTTCAGAGCGAGTATTCTTTGTTTGAGAGAACGGTAGAGGAAAAAGGAGTCCTGCAAACGCTTCATGAGCTAGGCATTGGATTTGTCGCTTATTCGCCATTAGGAAGAGGGTTTCTGTCCGGGCAGATCCGTTCCATCGACGATCTTCCTGAAAATGATTTCCGACGGGCCATGCCCCGCTTCCAGGACCAGTATTTCCATAAAAATATAGAACTGGTAAAAACCATGGAAGACCTGGCATCAGGAAGAGGAATCACCTCATCACAGCTGGCCCTGGCCTGGATCATCAGCAAAGGCATCATTCCGATTCCGGGTACGAAGCGAAGAACCTACCTCGAGCAGAATATGGAAGCAGCCCAAATTCATCTGAGCGATGACGATCTTTCCAGGCTGGAAAGCATTGTTCCTCCGGGAACCGATACCGGTGCCCCGTATGATGAATTCAGTATGGGACTTCTGGATTATTAATGTGAAATCTCATTATAACCTCATAGATTTTGAAAACCTATGAGGTTTATATTCCGTTTAAATCACTAATTTTATATAAATCTGCCGCTATGCACACCATTCCATCCATTTCTGCTTTTCACCGCCTGCTTTCCCTTCCGGAACCCAAACATCCGATGGTAAGCGTCGTCAATATGTCGGAGAGTATTTTCCTGGAAGATGAAACCTGGAAAGGATTTGTCAACCGGTTTTACTGTGTAGCCCTGAAAAGAAACGCCAGAGGTAAAATGCGGTATGGGCAGCAGCATTACGATTATGGCAAAGGCGTCCTAAGCTTCACGGCTCCGAATCAGGTCCAGTATCTTGATGTCAAGACCATGGAATGCGATTCGGCAGGCTACCTGCTGATCTTCCATGAGGATTTTTTGCTGAAGCATCCACTGGCACAAGCCATCTCCGGATTCGGATTTTTTTCTTACACCGTGAATGAAGCCCTGCACCTGTCGGAAGATGAGGAAAACGATTTGCTTGAAATCCTTTTTAAGATTGATAAAGAATGCAGCCGCATTGATATACACACCCAGGAAATTATTCTTTCCCAGATCGAACTTCTTCTGAATTACTCGAGGCGCTTTTACGAAAGGCAGTTCATTACCCGAAAAAACGGCAATCACCAGCTGCTGGCGAAATTCGAGCATTTTCTTAATGAATATTTTAACAAAGATTCATCCGAAAAAGGGATGCTGACGGTTCAGCAGATTGCCCAGGCCATGAATCTTTCTCCGAATTATTTAAGCGACCTGCTGAGAATCCATACCGGACAGAACACCCAGCAGCACATCCATGAAAAGCTCATCAGCAAAGCCAAGGAAAAATTATCCATCACCACCCTTTCGATCAGCGAGATTGCTTATGAGCTGGGATTTGAACATTCGCAATCATTTAGTACGCTTTTCAAGAAAAAAACAAAGATGTCGCCATTAGAATTCCGGCAGGCATTCAGTTGAAACAGCGGCTGACGGAAAACGGTTACCTGATGTTCGAAGAGAATATCACCGGCAACCGATGCCGGATCATTATTTATTAAAAACAAAAAGCCCTGTATGACACGCAGGCTTTATATTTTAAAATCAGGACATCTCTTCTTTAATTTTGATCTTATGCGTTCTTCCCCATTCTGCAAGTGCACTGATGACCGGCTTAAGCGTACGGCTGTAATCCGTTGAAATGTATTCCACGACTACGGGTGTTTGTTCCGCATGCACCACCCTTTTTACAAAGCCGTTCAGCTCAAGGTCTTTTAATTCGTTGGAAAGAACCCTGGCGGAAATTCCTTCAACCTTTCTCTGCAATTCATTGAACCGGATATTCCCGCTTTCCTGCAGCACAATAATAATTTTCAGCTTCCATTTTCCGCCGATCACATAAATGGCATCTTCAACGGAAGCAAGATGACCCGAACATTCCTGCGCTGTTATCTGCTTTTCAAAAATGACTGTATTTTCCATAGATTTCCATTTCACTAACCCAAAGGTTACTGCTAACCTTTTGTTTACTACTAACTTTTGATAAGCAAATGTACATACTTTTGCTAAAGAAATTTAAATAAAAAATTATGAAAAATATCCTTCATATTATTTCAAGCCCGAGAGGAGAAATATCCGCAAGCAGAAAATTAGGAAAAGCTGTTGTTAAAAAAATCCTTAAAAAGTATCCGGATGCCGTTGTAAAAGAGCGTGACCTTACAAAAAAATTAGTTCCGGTATTGGAAGAAGTACACATCAATACTTTTTTCTCTTCGCCGGAGAATCACTCTCCCGAACAACAATTGATCAACAGCTACTCCGAAGAATTAATTTCCGAACTGAAAGAGGCCGACATTATCGTTATCGATTCCCCAATGTATAATTTTTCGGTTCCGACCACACTGAAAGCTTATTTTGATTTTACTTCACGGGCAGGCTATACCTTTAAATATAGTGAAGACGGACCGATGGGTTTACTGGATAATGATAAGAAATTATACATCGCTTTTACTTCCGGCAATATCTATTCAACAGGACCTTACCAGATTTATGATTCGAATGTTCCTTACATCAAACATATTTTCGGATTTTATGGGATTTCAGACATTAGTGTTTTCCGTGCAGAAGGACTGTCCATTCCAGGAATTATGGAAACTTCAATGGAGAAGGCAATTGACGCAGTTGCAATAGACTAACACACTTTAAATAAACATCAGAAAAAAGCCTTTTCAAGTGTTGAAAAGGCTTTTTTATTATTTTTAAATTTCAAAAAGCAACCGCTCTCCGAATTTTTCTTCGTTGATTTTCCCGTTTTCGTATGCCAGATTTCCGTTAACAAAAGTATGGGTGACTTTGGAATGGAAATTCATCCCTTCCAGCGGGCTCCATCCGCATTTGTACAGGATGTTTTCTTTGGCAACCGTCCAGTTTTCATTAAGGTCCACCAATACCAGATCCGCTTTGTACCCTTCCCTGATAAAGCCTCTTTTTTCAATCCTGAACAGGATCGCAGGATTATGCGCCATTTTTTCAACGATTTTCTCCAGGGAAATTTTTCCATTCCTGTAATTTTCCAGCATCACTGTCAGAGAATGCTGTACCAGCGGCGCTCCGGATGGACATTTGGTATAGACATTCTGCTTCTCTTCCCAGGTGTGGGGCGCGTGGTCGGTGGCAATAACGTCGATCCGGCCGTCGAGCAATGCTTCCCAAAGTCCGTCTTTATCATGTTGGGTTTTTACGGCAGGATTCCATTTGATCAGCCCGCCTTTGGTTTCGTAATCTTCATTGGTAAACGTCAGGTGATGCACACAGACTTCCGCAGTGATTTTTTTATCTTTTAAAGGAATATCATTTCTGAAAAGTTCCGTTTCCTTTGCCGTCGACAGATGGAAAACATGAAGCCTCGCCCCGGTTTTTTTCGCCAGTTCAATGGCTTTTGAGGACGATCTGTAACAGGCTTCTTCACTCCGGATCAGGTGATGGAATTTTACGGGAATGTCTTCTCCGTATTCATCGATGTATTTCTGGGTATTGGCTTTGATGGTCGCCTCATCTTCACAGTGAACCGCGATCAGCATTTTCGTATTGCTGAAAATATTTTCAAGCGTTTCCGGATTGTCCACCAGCATATTCCCGGTAGAAGAGCCTAAGAATAATTTAATTCCCGGAACATTCTGCGGATTTGTTTTCAGCACTTCTTCCAAGTTGTCATTGGTCCCGCCCATCATAAAACCATAATTGGCGTAAGCTTTCTGAGAAGCAATTTCGTATTTATCAGCCAGCAATTCCTGGGTTACAGCATTCGGAACGGTATTCGGCTGATCGATGAAACTGGTGGTTCCACCGGCAATGGCTGCTCTCGATTCCGTTTCGATGTCGCCTTTGTGGATCAGTCCCGGCTCCCGGAAATGCACCTGATCATCGATTACGCCCGGCAAAAGATATTTCCCGCCGCCGTCAATGATACGGTCTGCTTCCTCAGCAATCCCGGCATCTATTTTAGAAATTAAATCATTTTCAATTAAAATATCGCTGTCAACGATCTTTCCTTCGTTAACGATCTTTACATTTTTAATTAAGGTCTTCATTTTTACTTTTTTACAATTCGTTGTCGGAGCCGTGAAAATCAGGAAATCATATCGGCTATCCAGTCTCTGTTTCCGGCCAACTTCGTCAAAGCTCAGAACTTTCACAAAGTTTTAAGTTTTCCAAAATTAAGGTTTATGAATGAATTTTGACCCCGCGGATAAAAAATCAATTTCTAAATATTTACATTTGCATAAAATTTCAGATTTTGAAGAAACTTCTCAACGAGACTATTATTTATGGAATCGGGGCGATTATGCCTAGAGTCATTCTATTTATTTTAAATCCTTTATACATCGATCAGATCGACAAGAAGGAATTTGCCATATTTTCAAATCTTTATGCGTTGATCTCTTTTATAAATATTCTGTTATCTTTTGGATTTGAAACAGCTTTCTTCCGTTTTTCTTCGGATAAGGACAATCAGAAAAAAACATTCAATACTTCATTCTGGTTTCTTTTCGGCTTATCAACCTTATTTTTGTTGAGCTGCCTCGTTTTTGCGCAGCCTATTGCAGATACACTGAAATATTCTTCAAATCCGGAATATATCCGATGGTTTGCCTGGATTGCATTTTTTGATAACCTCTGCGTTATTCCTTTTGCATGGCTCCGCTATAACAATAAGCCGGTAAAATATTCATTGGTCAGGGTATTACAATCTCTTTTCCAGACGATCTTTACACTTGCTCTATTTTTATATATTCCACTGAGTGTATCACAGGGCTTCGGATTAAAAGAAAAAGTTTCTTTTCCTTTTTACAGTAATCTCGCAGCAAGTTTTTTAGGATTTATCCTCCTGCTTCCTGTTGTATTTAAGGTTAGATTGGAATTTTCAGCCGATCTTTTCCGTAAAATGATTAAATATTCGTGGCCGATTATGATTGCGGGACTGGCTTTTATGTTTAATGAAAATTTTGATAAAGCCATTCAGATCTGGTTCATTCCTGAAGGAGACGCCGGAGCCTATGGCGGATGCTATAAGCTTGCCGTTCTGATGACCTTATTCGTAACAGCTTACCGAATGGGGATCGAGCCTTTTTTCTTCAAGCAGATGAATAATGAAAATGCAAAGAATACCTACGCTAAAGTAACTGAATATTTTACATTTTTCGCATCAACCGTTGCCATGGGAATTATTGCTAACATCTCCTGGCTCAAGCAATTGTTAATCCCAAACAGTTCATACTGGACAGCTATTGATATTATTCCTATTATTGTTATCGCCAATCTTTGCTTTGGCATCTATTATAATTTTTCTACATGGTATAAAGTCACCGACCGCACTAAAATAGGAACAGTAATTTCCTGGCTGGGTGCAGGATTAACCATTGTTCTAAATTTATTGTTTTTATCAAAATTCGGTTTTATGGTTTCAGCCTGGGTTACCTTTATTGCTTACTTTACCATGATGATCACTTCTTATTTGCTGGGCCAGAAATATTATCCGATTCCCTACCGTATAAAGAAGATGACATTATTTTTAGGAATGCTCATGGCTTTCAGCTACATCATCGTTGCATTTTTCGATTACAACTTATGGATCGGAAACCTCTTATTCATTATATATACCGGAATTCTTGTCTATTCCGAAAAAAATATGCTGCTTTCGAGAATCCGAAGATAAACCTTGGCCTTTGGTTTGCTGCTTCACGGTTCTAGTTTTAGAATTAAACAAATATTTAAAACATCCGGCAATACATCTGCATACAATGCTATTATTGCTATCTTTATCAAAAATTAAACGTACTATATAAAAAAACATACTCATTATTACCTATGAAAATTATTGTTCCTATGGCTGGACGTGGTTCCAGATTACGTCCGCATACCCTCACCGTTCCGAAACCGCTTATTCCGATTGCCGGAAAACCGATCGTACAGCGATTGGTGGAAGATATTGCTAAAGTTGCAGGGGAAGAAATTGAAGAAGTAGCTTTTATCATCGGGGATTTCGGTCCGGAAATCGAGAAATCGCTGATCCGGATCGCTGAAAAGCTGGGGGCAAAAGGAAGCATCTATTATCAGAATGACCCGCTGGGAACGGCTCATGCCATTAAATGTGCAGAGGAGTCGATGAGCGGAGATATTGTTATCGCCTTTGCAGATACCCTTTTCCGTGCAGATTTTATATTGGATAAAAATTCAGACGGCGTGATCTGGGTGAAAAGCGTAGAAGATCCTTCAGCATTCGGAGTGGTAAAACTGGACAACTACGGTTTTATTACGGATTTTGTTGAAAAGCCTGCGACTTTTGTATCCGACCTGGCCATTATCGGAATTTATTACTTCAACAGCGCCGAAAAACTGATGGATGAAATCAATTACATCATGGACAACAACATCAAGAACGGCGGCGAATATCAGTTGACCACAGCGTTGGAAAACCTTAGGGAGAAAGGAGCAAAATTCACCTTGGGCAAAGTAAACGACTGGATGGATTGCGGGAATAAAAATGCAACGGTAGAAACCAACAGCAAGATTCTGGAATATGAAAGAGAAGAAATGAAAAACTACCCGGCTTCTGCACAGATTGAAAACTCCCTGATTATCCAGCCTTGTTTTATAGGGGAAAACGTAAAGATCTCCAATTCAAAAGTAGGCCCTGGCGTTTCTTTGGGAAACAATACAACAGTCTTAAATTCGAATATTGAAAATTCATTGATTCAGGAAAATACACAGATCAATCACGGAAACCTTTCCAATTCGATGATCGGCAACTCCGCTCAGTATTTCGGCGTATCCCGTGAGATTTCTTTAGGTGATTATTCCGTTTTGGATTTTTTATCTAAATAATTTTCCGATCAGAAAATATTTAATTTAAATAAAGTATCTTCAGACCACACAAAATGTTTTGTGTGGTTTGGCGTTAATATTGCAACAATTTATCAAATTTCCTACATGAAAAAGTGGATTCCGTTACTTCTCCTTACCCTTTTGGTTTATAGCTGTAAAGCCCGTAAAACGGTTGTACAGACGGATCAGAATTCAGACAGTACTGCTGTAGCGAATACCAATCGCGGCGATATATCCGGTGATGGAAAAAATGTGGCAGACCGTCTGGATTTTTATCAGAAAATCTATCTTCATCCTCAGTTTGACCACCTGAAAATCACAAGCAAGATTACAGCGGATAATATTAAAGTGAGTCCGCTTGATGCCATCATCTATATCGAAACCGATAAAAAAATATGGTCCCGCATCGATTTTCTTTTCTTCAATGCCGCCCGTGCGCTGATTACCCCTGAAGGTATTAAGGCTATGGACAAATACAATAAGAACTATATCGATTCTGATTTTGATTATTTAAACCATCTCCTGAACGTTAATTTCATTGATTATAAAAATCTTGAAAAGCTGCTTTTGGGAAGAACATTTTTTACCATCAGCAACAGGAATGCACGGATTGTGAAAAATAACAACGGATATCTGGTGGAATCTGTTTCGAACATTAAAATTGCCACAAAAGACGGTGACCGCGAATATAAAATCATGATGCAGTATTCCGATGATTTTGATTTGATGACAGTGAACCTGAGGGATGCGGCCTCCAATGATTCCATGCAGATCGATTACAGCGACTGGGAATTGCAGACGAATAATGTGAAGCTTCCGAAAAATGTTAAAATAATTATAAAAGGAAGCAAAAACAGCCAGATTTTAATAGAAAATACGAAATTTGATTTTTCTAGGATGGATACACCCTATTCTGTGCCATCCAGTTATAAGAAAATTGAAATTCAATGATTAAAAAATTTAGCTTTTTAATAGGTATTTTACTGTTTGGATTCCATAATGGGCAGAACCAGAAAAAAGAACAGTTGCAGAAGCAAAATGCTGAACTTAAAAAACAAATTGCACAAATAAACACCGACCTGGCAAAGACGAGAACGGAATCGAAATTATCCGTCGCCTATCTTGAAAACGTTAATAAAAAACTGATACTGAGAGAGAAGGTATATACCAATACCCAAAAGGAAAAAAGGTTTATTGAAGACGACATTTACTTACGTCAGTTGGAAATCAATCGCCAGAATAAAGATCTTAAAGTATTACGCGACAATTATGCCAAGGTTCTTGTAAATGCTTATAAAAACAAAGGCGTACAGAATAAGGTAACTTTTATCCTCTCTGCCAAGAATCTTGGCGAAGCGATAAGAAGAGTACAATATCTTAAACAGTATTCTGATTATCAGGATAAAAAAGCTGCGGAAATCACCAATGCTGCGGAAAAAATAAAACGGACGATTGCCCAAAGGCAGAATTCGGTGAAGGAGAAAGCAAATCTCTTAGTAAATCAGCAGAAAGATTTAACTACCATTAATGCCGAAAGAGCACAAAAAGAGCAGCTGGTTTCAGAATTTAAGAAGAATGAATCCAAGCTTACGGCTGAGCTGAGACAGAAACAGACTCAGTCTAAAGCATTAGAAGGGCAGATCAGAAGTATTATTGCAGAAGAAATAAGAATTGCCAAAGCAGAAGAAGAAGCCAGGAAAAAAGCAGAGGCAGAAAAGATCCGTCTGGCAAAAATTGCTGCGGAAAGAGAAAAGGCAAGAATCGAGGCGGAAGCCAAAGCCCGTGCGGAAGCGCTGGAAAAAGAAAGACTGGCAGCGGAAGTCGAGGCCAGAAAAGCCCGGGAACTGGCAGACAAACGTGCAGAGGAAGAAAGAAAACGTAATGAAGAGGCAGCGCGGTCTGCAGCCACTGCAAGGGATGAAGCCCGAAAGGTAGCTGCGAAAAAGGCATCGGACGAAGCTTCAGCTAAGGCAAAGGAGGCGTCAGACAAACTGGTTGCCGCAAGAGCCGCAGAAGCCGCATTGGCCAGAAAAAAGGAAGATGACAAAAAAGCGGCGGAAAGCAAAGCTATGACCAACTACGGAGTAACCACCGTAGCCGGAAGCAATTTTGCCGACAACAAAGGGAGATTGGGTTATCCGGCAGATAAGATCGGACAGATTACCCACCGTTTCGGAAGACATCCCCATCCTGTTTTCAAAAATATAGATGAGGAAAATAACGGGATCAAGATTTCCGTACCGGCAGGAACACGGGCAAAATCCGTATTTCCGGGAACAGTATCATCCGTCCTTGCAAACAGCGACGGGACGAAGACCGTTATGCTGAGACACGGCAGCTATTTTACCATCTATTCGAACCTAGGGAGCGTAAGTGTTTCCAAAGGCCAGCAGGTTTCCGCAGGAACGCCGGTCGGGGTAATCGGACAGGATTTCGACGGCACCTATACCCTTGATTTCCAGGTATGGAACGGAAGCACACCGGTAGATCCATTAGGTTGGGTTTCTTATTAAAAAAAGACTAACTTTGTAAAAATTTTAGAAATGAATACATTAGCAATATTGTCATTATCATGGCAGCACATCCTGATCGTAGCGATCATCCTTCTTTTGCTTTTCGGAGGTAAAAAAATTCCTGAACTGATGAGAGGAGTAGGTTCCGGTATCAAAGAATTTAAAGATGCCGTAAAGGAAGAAGACAAGCCGGGTGCTGAAAATAAAACAACTAACAATCCTCCTTCCGGAAACTAAAGTCTTTACATCCGATGAATTTTACCGAGACTGCATGGAAAGTCTTCAATAAATCTATTGAAGATTATCATGTTTTTGATAATGTTAATGCCTTAATTAATAACCCGTTCGAGAAGGATACTTTGGAACGGATTTTGTATGCAAAGAACTGGATTGATACCGTTCAATGGCATTTGGAAGATATAATAAGAGATGAAAATATTGATCCGGCTGAAGCATTAGGCCTGAAAAGGACAATAGATGCATCCAACCAGAAAAGAACCGATCTGGTGGAATTTATAGACAGCTGGTTTCTTAAAAAATACGAAAATATAACTCCTAAACCTGACGCAAAGATCAATACGGAGACTGTCGCATGGGCAGTAGACCGATTATCTATTCTCGCATTAAAGGTTTATCATATGTCGTTAGAAGCCAATAGGGAATCTGCTTCCGAAGAACACAGAGCCAGTTGCCAGACAAAACTTGATGTACTTCTTACCCAGCAGGAAGATCTTTCGACTTCTATTAATCAGTTGCTTGCTGATATTGAGAATGGTGATGTTAAGATGAAAGTGTACAAACAAATGAAAATGTACAATGATGAAAGTCTTAACCCAATCCTTTATCAAAAGGGGCAGCAAAAATGAAACGACTAATTTTTTTTGGAGTACTGACAATCACTACCGCTTCCTGTACAACGGAAAAGCCAAACTTTTCTCCGTTGTCAAATAGTTTTTATAGTGAGGCAAAAGGCTCGGATTCGGATAATGATACACGGAACAGCATTGAAATGAACGTCAAGGAAAATGTCAATGCTTCTGAAATCTCCAATCTCACCGCTACATTTCCGCAATTTAGAAATACACCTTTAAATACAGAAATTACAGTTCTGAAATACAGTCTGCAAAATTATCTGTATGCTATCGATGCCAGCAATGTACCCGGAAAAAATAAAGCCCTGAAAGACTTTGAGAAATCATACAAAAAGATTCAGAAATTAAGACAAAGCCTGAACAGTGATGAAAACGAAGTCCTGAACAGGTATCTGGTAAGGCTGAAAAGCAATGTTTCAGCCATTGAAGATTCTATAAAAAGAAATTAAAACCACAAGGAAATCAATGATTAAAATTCAGGCGGAATCCAATGTTCCTACGGAATACGGAACTTTCCGAATGATCGCACTCTCCGAAAGCGAAAACGACTGGATGCCCCATATGGCTATTATCGCCGAAAATACCGATTTTTCAAAACCTGTAAATGTGCGTTTTCACTCAGAATGCATTACCGGAGAAGTTTTCCATTCAAAAAAATGCGAATGCGGACAGCAGCTGGATGCTGCCATGAAGTACATCCACGAAAACGGAGGAATCATCATTTACCTTCGCCAGGAAGGAAGAAATATTGGAATTATTAACAAACTAAAAGCATATGCCTTACAGGAACAGGGTTTTGATACGGTAGAAGCTAATCTGAAGCTCGGACTTCCGGCAGATGACAGAAACTTCGGGATTGCTATTGAAATTCTGAATTTATTGGGAGTAAAGGATATCAACCTTCTTACCAATAATCCTGAAAAGGTAAAATACGTACAGGAAAGCAGCATCCGCCTGAATGCAAGACTTCCTTTACAGATTCCGGCTAATGAGATAAGCAGGGGATATTTAAAGACCAAGAAAGATTTTTTTGGCCATCTTCTTGATGATAATGAAATCAACCGATAGACCATTGATAAAGCAAAAGCTCCGGAAATAATTCTCCGGAGCTTTTTTGTAATTATAAAAACTGAAAAGATATATTAATTTACTTTAACGGTCAATACTTTAGACTCATCCAGGTTATAATACTTAATCACTGCATTATAATCGCTTGTATCTACCGTGGATGTACCTTTCGCAGGACTTGCCGGCACCAGTACCACTCTGAAAGTCTGATTATTTAAATACTGCGATGCTTCAGAAGAAGAAAGCGTAGTCTGGTCGAAATTTGCTTCTGTGTAAATTTCCAGATTCTGAGAGCTGAACAGTGCATTGTAATCCAATTCCCTTCCGCCGGATAAATAATAGGTTTTAGGAATAAGCTGCCATGCATTGCTTGCTGCAGGATCTCTTCTATATACCAAAACAACATCAGTACTTTCAATATTTATCGGAACAGTAAAGGAATAGCTATTTGCATTCGTAAAACTTCCAGAAACATCTCTCATTTTAGGATAGGTATCGCCATCTCCAACATTATCATCATTGTTATCACAACTGAATATAAACAGGCTTACAAAAGCCAGCAGTAAAATCGGAAGAATTTTTTTCATTTTATAAAAGTTTAGTTGTTTATTATTTATGAAGCGTATTCAAATCATATACCAAAAAACTCAAAAATATGGTTTTCATCATTTTTTTAATTGTATTTTTGTTCTTATTCAATTATTATGAAGAAACTGGTTTATACATCACTCTTTATTTTCCTATTTCTAAACACAAATGTCACCGCTCAGTACATCCCTAAAAACATTTCCATGCAGGATATGAAAAAGGCTGAGCATTGGGCTGACAAAACCTATAAAAAACTTTCCCAGGACGAAAAACTGGGCCAGCTCTTCATCGTTGCCCTTTACACCAACAGAGGTGAAAGTGAGATTGATAAAGTAAGAAGCATTGTTTCCAACGATAAAATCGGAGGATTGATCCTGATGCAGGATGATGCTGCCAGAGAAATCAATCTGGTGAATGAATTCCAGGAAAAATCCAAAGTCCCATTGATGATCGGCATGGATGCCGAATGGGGTGTATACCAGAGAATCCCTGCTGCTCACAAATATCCGTGGGCCATGACACTGGGTGCCATTCAGGATAAAAACCTGATTGAGCAGATGGCCGCCAAAATAGCGGAAGATTGCCACGGGATGGGCATCAATTGGGATTTCGCCCCGGTGGTTGACGTTAATACCAATCCGAACAATCCCATTATCGGAAACAGAAGCTTCGGATCGGAAGTAAACAATGTGGTTAGTTCGGCTTTATCCTATTCCAACGGATTACAGGACAACAACATACTGGCAGCCATCAAGCATTTTCCTGGACATGGTGATACCAATACCGATTCCCATCTGGATCTGCCGGTAGTTTCCCATAATCTGGAAAGACTGAATTCGGTTGAGATTGCTCCTTTCAAAGCATTAATGGATAAAGGGATCGGCGGGGTTATGGTTGCCCATTTGTATGTTCCGGCTCTTGAATCAGGAAAAGGCATCCCTGCATCGGTTTCTAAAAACATTGTTACGGGATTACTTAAAGATAAACTGGGATATAAAGGCTTAATTATTACCGATGCTTTAAACATGGGCGCTGTGGCCAATAAATATAAACCCGGAGAGCTGGATGCGATGGCCTTTAAAGCCGGGAACGATATCATGCTCTTCTCACAGGGCGTTGCGGAAGGAAAGAAACTTATCCAGAAAGCCATTGATAACGGAGAGATTCCACAGTCCAGGGTTGAGGAAAGTGTAAAGAAAATCCTGCTGACCAAATATTTTCTGGGTTTGAATGAATACCAGCCTAAGAATCCTGAAAACATCAATTCGGATTTAAATAATGATTCCCATAAAACATTGGTTCAGAATTTATATTCCAACGCCATCACATTATTAAAAAATGAAAGAAACCAGCTTCCGTTAAATGGCAGAACCGTATATTATGTACCTTTGGAAGAAGCCCTTTACCAGACTTTCGCCGACCGGTTAGGCACTAATATTATCATCAAAAAAGCAGGCGAAATCGATACGATTCCTGCAAATTCCACTGTGATTGTCGGATTGCATAAAGATAATTCCACGGCATACAAGCCCTACAAAATTTCCGAGGCTTCAAAGAAAACCCTGGCGGATTTAACAAAAAATCAAAAGGTGATCCTCAGTGTTTTTGGAAGCCCTTATGCCTTAAGAGATATCGACCTTTCAAAAGTCCCTGCCGTTCTTGTGTCCTATGAAAACAATGACGACTCGATGACGGCAACGGCGGATGCGCTGAATGGAAAAACAATCATCCATGGCCGGCTTCCGGTTCTTGTTAATGAGGGATTAAAGGCAGGAATGGGAATCGATCTTAATCCATCCGGTGTAATAAGATAACAGGTTAAATTTAAAATATAACATCAAAAACAACCATACATCAATGAAAATAGGCATACTTTGCTATCCAACATACGGAGGAAGCGGAATTGTGGCAACGGAACTGGGAATGTCACTGGCCAACAAAGGCTATGAGGTTCACTTCATCAGCAATGCGCTTCCCGCAAGACTGGACATTACCAATCCGAATATTTTCTTTCACCGGGTCAATGTTCAGACCTATCCGCTGTTCCAGTACCAGCCTTATGATATTGCATTAAGCTCGATGATTTACCGCGTTGTAAATCTGTATAAGCTCGACCTGCTTCATGCGCATTACGCTATTCCTTATGCTTACGCCGCTTTTACCGCCAAGCAGATGCTGAAGGAAGACAACAACGATATTCCTTTGGTGACCACGCTTCACGGGACAGATATTACCCTGGTAGGCCAGCACCCGAGCTATAAACATGCGGTGGAATTTTCCATCAACCAGTCGGATGCCATTACTTCGGTTTCCGAAAGCCTGAAACGGGACACGCTGCAGTTTTTTAAGATTAAAAAAGAAATTCAGGTCATCACCAATTTCATCGACAATTCCGAATTTGAGGAGCGCAACGAATGCCAGCGGACCCAGTTTGCCAATCCGGATGAGAAAATCTTAATCCACGTTTCCAATTTACGTCCGGTAAAACGGGTGGATGAAGTGCTGCAGATTTTCAAAAATGTACAGAAGAAAGTAAAATCGAAGCTGATTATCATCGGGGAAGGCCCGGATATGGAAAAAGTAAACCAGTTCCTGGAAGAAAACCCGGACCTGATCTCCAAAATCCGTCTGCTGGGAAAAGTAAACGACCTGTATAAGATCCTTCAGCTTTCGGATGTCTTTTTACTGCCTTCAGAGCAGGAAAGCTTTGGTCTGGCCGCTTTGGAAGCCATGGCAGCCCATACGCCGGTGATCAGTTCCAATGCAGGAGGAATCCCGGAAGTAAATATTCAGGGGGAAACCGGTTTCCTTGCCGAAATCGGTAACGTAGAAGCCATGAGTAACTACACCATCAAACTCCTGAGCAATGAAGAACTGCTAACTACGATGAAGGAGAATGCCAAGGAACAGGCCATCAAATTCGATCTGAAAAACATTCTTCCGATCTACGAAGAAATGTACCGGACCACGATTGAGAATTTTAAAAATGAGCTGATGAAGGCTTAGGCTTGGAGTTTACTGATATAAAATTGAGCAGCATCTAATGAAGGATGCTGTTTTTTTTATGTTTAAATAATAATATCAGGCTTTATTGAATTGATTTTTTTAAATATTCCCTAAATTAGCCTACCACAAAAACACACCTATGACGGAAAAATTACTCCAATACCTTTGGAACTACAAAATTTTCAGCCGTTTCGATTTTAAAAATACGGCGGGCGATCCGGTGGAAATCCTGGATTTCGGTAAATGGAATACCGATGCCGGACCGGATTTTTTAGCAGGAAAGATTAAAATAAACGGGGTTGTTTTTGCAGGGAACATCGAACTTCATGTAAAGTCCTCCGACTGGATTTTTCACAACCACTCCATTGATCCGAATTACCGGAATATTATTCTTCACGTCGTTTTTCAGCATGATCTTGAAATTCCCGAGCTTACAGCACAGAATATTCCGACGCTTGAACTGAAAGACCATATTGATACAGCTGTTCTGTGGAAATATGAAAAGCTGATGAGCGGGACACAGTTTATTCCCTGCGAACAAATTTTCGATCCCAATAAAATTCCGGTTCATTTCCATGAATCCAACGTTCTGAGAAGGCTGGAGGAGAAATCTGCCGAACTGGAGCAAAGCCTGATTCAGTTTAAAAATAATTTTGAAGCGGTCCTGTTTCACAGCCTCGCCTACTCTTTCGGGTTAAAAGTAAATGCTTTTATCTTCAGGCAGCTCGCAGAAAGTATCGATTTTACTGTCCTTAACAAAATCCGTCAGAACCGGACCCAACTGGAAGCCCTGTTCTTCGGAACAGCCGGCTGGCTGGATAAGCCGAAAGACGAACAGATGGAAATATGGAAACGCGAGTTTAATTTTATCAGCACCAAATTCAATCTTCCGGATCTGAAATTCCGTCCGAAATTTTCGCGGCTCCGTCCACCGAATTTCCCGACCATCCGCCTGTCGCAGCTCGCAGGCTTATACCACCAGCACCAGAACCTGTTTTCAAAAATCATCCGGGTAACGAAAGCAGAAGAATTATTTGATTTACTGAAGGATGTTAAAGCTTCCGAATACTGGGATAACCGTTTTAATTTCGGTAAAATATCATCAGTCGATCAGCCCAAAAATCTGACCAAAGATTTTATGGAACTTATTATCCTGAATACCCTGCTGCCCCTGAAATACACCTATCACAAGCATCATCGGGAAGAAACCGCTGATGAAATCCTCAGCTTTTATAAAAATATTCCCACAGAAAAAAATACCGTAACGGAAGGCTGGAAAAACCTGGGAATAAAGTGCAGCACTTCACTGGAAAGCCAGAGCCTGATTTATCATTTTAAACATTCCTGCGAACAAAAAAATTGCTTAAATTGCAGTATTGGATTTAAACTTTTAAAAGAACCTTCACATGCTAGATAATATCCGCCACAAGATGGAAAGAGAATGGTTTGGTGTTCTTACCAGAACGGGTGCCAAGTTGGGCATTCCGGTTTCCAAGCTGCGTGTATTTTTCATTTACTCCACGTTTGCAACGGCAGGTTTCTTCTTTTTAATTTATCTGGGACTGGCTTTTACCCTTTGGGTGAAAGACATTTTCATCACCAGAAGACCCAATGTTTTTGATTTATAATTATGGAATTTTTACAGATTACTTCCGCTGAAGATTACAGGGTTCAGGAGATTTTTGATGCGTACTGCAAAACGTTTCCGGAAAATGAAAGACGGGACTGGAACAAGTTGTGCCCGCTTTTTTCGCATCCCAAGGTAAAGATCATTTCGGTGTTACATGATGCTCAGAATATCGGCTACCTGATGGTCTGGGAACTGAGCAGCTTTGTTTTCGTGGAACATTTTGAAGTTTTTGAAGACTTCAGAAACCAGAAACTGGGATCTGCCATTACCGGATACCTTTTCGAAAATTATCCGCGGATTATTCTCGAAATCGAAAACGGCCATTTAAACGAAGACACCCAGCGGCGTTATTCCTTTTACCGTAAAAACGGCTTCAGCCTGATTGACGAAATGTACGTACAACCGAGCTACGGCCAGGGAAAAGACCCTATAGAGCTATGGCTGCTGGCCAACTACATTCCTGAAAACCTGAAGGAAGTAAAAGACGAAATATACGATATTGTTTATCATTAAATAACGCGAACCCAAAGTAGCAAAGGTCAAAAGACTGGAAGAAGGAAGCTGGATGCCGAAAGTTTCTTCTGTTGACATATTGCTGCCGGTTTTACCTATCAAATGATCTTGTTTGCATGCTGTTAAAGAAAACTATATGTAAAATCCAGGGTCATATTTATTTCTTTAAATCAATGAAAACAAATTAAATATCATTGAATTTACGTTAAAATATAAATCCGAAACCAAAACTTCGGATTTTTATTTCTACAGATCCATGAATTTTTACAGATGATTAATGATCATTTAATCATCTAAAATCCCGGTAAATTTTAAGATTAATCCACTTCATATTCCAGCTTAATAGTGATGCTGGCTTCCTTATCTTTTGAGGCCGTATTGAAAGTTCCGCCGTAAGAATAATCTTCGTTGGAATTCGGAGCGGTAATCTGGATGACCCCCATGGTTGCTTTTTTAAGGTTTCCCAGGCTGCTTCCCGAATTTTCCGCAATTTTTTCGGCCCTTTCTTTGGCATCTTTGGTGGCCGCGGCGATCATTTCCTGCTTTACAGTAGATAGTTTTGTATAAAAATAACTGGGTGAAGAAGAAGTAAATTCGATTCCACGGTTGATGATCTCCGTAATATTCCTGGAAAGGTTTTCGATTTTCGCCACTTCCTTACTTTCTATGGAAACGGTCTGCGAAAGATTATAACCTGTAAATTCATTCTGTACATTATTCCCGCTGGAATCGGTATAGTTTTTAAACTGTTTCTGAATATCCACCGACGAAAAAACGATTTCACCCTGCTTAACGCCTTTGGACAGCAAATAATCGTTAATTGCTTTTTTATCCACGGACAGTTCGTCATAGGCTGATTTCAGGTCGATATTGTTTTTGGAAAAACTTCCCGACCAGGTAATCAGGTCGGAGGTAAACTGTTTTGTACCCAATCCGGTAACGGAAATGGTATTTTCAGATTTGTTCCGGTTCTTAATTGCATTCCCTAGAAGCCCGAGACCGATAATAAAACCCAATGCAGCAATTGTAATTGCAATAATATGTTTATTCATAGCAGTTTGTGATTTTTCAATAAGGTATTAAAAGTAATTTTACTGTTATCTCACCCATCAAATTCTATTCCATATTTTAAGATTTCTTTAACATTATTTTGAAGTTTTTTCTCCTTTGATTCTTGCGACAAAAACAGGAAAAGCATTTTCCATTCTCGACAACGCACCCGTTAGATTTTTAGCCCTCACGAAAGTTCTGGACTGCGGCTTACTGACAAAAGCAAATTCAATAAACTCGGATATTCTTTCAACAGGAATTTCTTCTTTGGTAAAATATTCATCTTCCACCCGGGCCCTGATCCATGCAATGTCTTCCTGAAGATCATCATACCGGTATTGCCGCTTCATTCTCCGCGCATCTCCGCTGACGAGATCATACAACCCCTGTACATTCAGATTTCCCAAAAGTATCGGGAGCAGTACCTGCTTTACATCAGCCGGAGCTTCCCGCATTTTACCTGCCGGCTGCGGGAGGCCTACTGCATCTTCTACAATCTGCGACCGGTCAATTTTGGCCACAGCTTTTGAATCTTTGTTAAGATCTCCGGTAAGTTTAGCAACCTGCACTTCCTGAATTTCCTGAGCCACTCTGGTAAGACGGATGTCCATTACCTTATTCATCCCGTATGAAGCCTTTATCGAAGATCTTTCAAAGCCGTTTCTTACGAATCTGATCTCATCAATGGGAGAAGATATTTCAATGGAAAAAACACCGTCGTCAGCAGTATATACTTTCCGGTCGGTAGCCATATTTATTACCGTTACCGCCGGTAAAGCGATCCCGTCTTCATCAGTAATCCTGCCCGAAATCTTCTGTTGTGAAAATGCCGGAATGAAAAACAGAAGCAGTAAAATAGAAACCCAGATTTTCATCAGTATCATTTTTGGGTTTGCGGTGCTCTGTACGATGAGATTCTTATCAATACCGCCCGCTGAAACCTCATCAGATCGGCATCGCTGCAAAAACCGTATTTCAGGATATTTCTCCGCTCAAAACCTCCGGCCAAAACATAATAGATGAAATGCTGAATAAAGGTTTTATCGATTTTAAGATCGGTAAAATATTTTTCGCCCAAAGCATAGGCCAGATAATTGGCAAAGTCCAGGTCGTCCCATTTATCTTTTACTTTACCGATGGAAAAGCCCTGCCCTTTCGGCTGTACAAATTCTCCCGGCCTTGCCGCCATAATCCTTGGGTCTGACTTCTGGGACATGTAAACGGCCAGATCGCTTTTCAGTTTTTCTACTTTTCTCGGAGCATTGAGATTTTTGGAATCGATTTTAAGATCACCTGTCAGGTTTTTCCTAATTTCAACTTCAGCGATAAGCTCGGCTGCCCTTACCAAAGTGACGTTAACGGACGAACTGATGTTTTCCCTGGTGACATTCTTATTGATCCTTTCATAACCGGTTTTTACAAAACGGAGCTCGTCCCCTGCCCTTCCCGAAATCATAAAATGCCCGTCGCGGTTGCTTAAAACCCTTTCATCCGTTCTGATATTGATTACTGTAACATCGGGCAACTCATTATTATCCTCAGAGGTAATTTTCCCGAAGATATAACTCTGGGCACTGATGTTGATGAAAAAAACAGTAAATAAAATAAAGAATAGTTTAATTTTCACGGACAGTTTTTTATTGAACAAAACTAAAGCTATTTTCAGACTAAACCATAAGTTTAACCACAGTTAACGTGTTTTGGCATTTCTTTTAGAATTTTATTTTTAAAACTGTTAAATACAGATCTAAAATTGTTAAAATTTGATTTAAAAATTAGCTAACTTGCAGTCTGAATTCTACTTAGTTATGCAAAATTCTTATACGGTAATTAATGCTTCGGCAGGCTCCGGGAAAACTTATGCTTTGGTCCAGAGGCTTCTGATGATCTGCCTCCGGTATCCTAATCAGCAGCAGTCGATCAGGAATATCCTTGCATTAACCTTTACCAATAAGGCGGCCAATGAAATGAAGGAAAGAATCCTGACCTGGCTTGGTAATTTCTCATCTGATCATTTTGCAGAAAACGGGGACTTAAAGAATATCCAGAAAGCATTTGAGGAAGAGGGTGTAAAAATAACCATTGATGATCTTCATCAACGGGCAAAAAAAATGCTGGATTATGTGCTTCACAATTATTCCACCCTGAATATCGGAACGATCGACCGTTTTAATTCGCGGCTGGTAAGAAGCTTTTCTTATGAATTGGGGCTGGCCAAGAATTTCAACCTTGAAATTGAAGCGGAACCTTACCTGATTGAAGCTGTTGACAAAATGCTCGATCAGATTGGCGAAAACGAAGTCATCTCAAATTCATTCATGGATTATGTAGATTACAGTCTGGAGAATAATGAGCGGATCAATTTAAATAAAAGCTTATACGGTTCGGCGAAAGAATTTGTAAAAGATATCCATTACGAACATCTTAAGAACAACAAAGATTTCGATAATACGAATTACGACAATATAAAGAATACCCTCCGGAAAGAAATTGCTTTAAATAAAAAGCAGGCCATTGATCTTGCAACTCAATCCATTGAACTGTTCAGATCAAAAAATATTGAAATTGAAGATTTTGCACAGGGAAAAAACGGGATCGGAGGCTTTTTCACCAAAGTTCTGGATTTTTATCATCAGAAAAGGACGGGGTTTCCTTTTCCCACCACTGCAGAAGAATCGGTAATAAACAATTACCGGAAAGGAGCTTCTTCCAAATCCAAACACAAAGAGACTGAGATTTTAGAAGTACTGGACCAGCTGTTGGAAAACCGGATGCAGCTGATCCTCCTGTATATCGAGACCCAGAAAAAAGAGAAAATTTTATCGGCCCTGCTTCCTTTAAAAGTGAACAAGGATATCCAGGATGAACTGAAAAAAATTGAGGAAGAAAATGACCTGGTTCTGCTTTCGAAATTCAATATTCTCATCAATGAAAACCTTAAGAACGAGCCTTCCGCTTTTATTTATGAGAAAGTAGGCTCGCAATTCCAGCATTACTTCTTCGATGAGTTTCAGGATACTTCAGAACTGCAATGGCAGAACTTTCTCCCGTTGAGAGATCACTCCATTTCCACGGAGAATACTTCTTTCACTTTGGTAGGCGATCCTAAACAGAGCATCTACCGTTTCCGTGGCGGGGAAAGCAAGCTGATGCTGGACATTATCAATAAAAAAGAAAGGACTCCCAAACAGGCAGATCTCCTGGTACTGAAGGACAACTGGCGGAGCGCCAAAAATATCGTTCAGTTTAATAATGAACTTTACAAATACCATTCGGAATATCTGACGGAGGAGCACCGGAATATTTTCGGAACCGACGGCGAGCAGAACCCTAAATCTTCAATGGACGGCCGTGTAAAAGTCAATCTTATTGAAAATCTTACGAATGAAGATTTCTATAACGATACTTCCGAAAGAATGCGGAAAGACATTCAGGAAATTCTGGATAACGGCTTCCGGTTTTCCGACATTACGATTCTCTGCCGCGGCAATTTTGACATCTTCAGTTATTCGCAGAAACTCGGAAACCTCAAAGTATGTTATCGGGGAGAAGAAACGAATATCAAAACCATCTCGGATAAAGGCCTTACGCTGGAACTGTCCAACACGCTGAAAGCCGTCATCGAATTCCTGAGATGGGAAATCAATCCCAAGAATAAACCGAATCTGATCATGATGATGTATTACCTGAACAAACTGGGAAGGATTCACATGGCAGATTTCACTTTAGAAATGAAAAGGATCCTGGAAATCGAAGGCCATGAAGAAGTGCTGCAGTTCATCCGTGAAAACTATTCTTTAAAGTTGAGACAGGATAATTTCCCAAGGTTCAATTTATACAATTTCATAGAATATTACATCAACGAATTTTCAGCAGAGAATAAGGAAACCGACTTCCTGCTGAATTTTCTGGAAATGCTTTTCAACTTCACACAGAATGCCGGTGCCAGCATCAAGGAATTTCTCAAGTATTGGGATGAAGAGGCTTCGGCCTATACCATTCAGGCTTCGGAAAATATTGATGCCATCCAGATCATGACGATCCATAAAGCAAAAGGCCTGGAATTCCCTATTGTTTTTATCCCGATGATGAATAAAAACCGGGATGCCGAATTTACCAACTGGTTTGAAACGGCTAACGACAGTGTGCTGAGATCAGTGAACATCAATCAGTTCAGTAAAAATCTTGAAGTATATGATGAAGAGATTGAAATTTTCAACAAACAGAATGCTTATAAAAATATGGTGGACAGGTTGTGCCTGCAATATGTAGCGACTACAAGACCTGTAGAGCAACTGTTTTTTTATATTCAGAAAGCCAACAAGACCTCAAATAATCTGGAGCTGCTGGACTTCCTGCAGTCTAAGAATCCTGAAGCCCTCGATGAATTCGACGTCTATGAAACCCATGCTGAAATGCTGAAAAAATATTCGAAAGATAAAACCTCCCATTTTGAAACCAAGGATATCCCGGCCCTAAAGAATGTCAACGAGAAGAATACTTCCATTAAAATTGCCACGCCCTCAAAAAATTACCAGGTCCGGGTGGAAAAAGTAAGGATCGGGCTTTTTGTTCACGAACTGCTGTCGCAGATCAATACGGCAAAAGATATCCGCAAAGTCCTGGAATGTTATGTTCTGGAAGGTCACATTACGATCGAAGAAAGCAAAAAAATTCATAAAAACCTGGAAGAGATCATATTGGATAACGCTGAATTTTTCGGTGAACAATGGGAAGTGATTAATGAAAAGGATATTATGATCACGGAAAACGGGGAAAGCCGCGTCTACCGGCCCGACCGTATCCTCAGAAACCGGGAAGGCTATATTATTGTTGATTTCAAAACAGGTGATCCATCGGCAAAGGATGAAAGGCAGATCGGACATTATAAAAACATCCTGGAAAAGCTGGGAAGGAAAGTTCTGAAAACGCAGTTGATTTATTTATAAAACTGCTGTAAGTAAAGTTGATTTACACGCTGAATTTAATCTCGAAAAAAAAATTAAGCATAATAAAAGTGGACTTTTTTAAGCCCACTTTTATCTGTATTTTAAATAATTACGCCGTAGCATCCGGAGTGAAAACCCGTTGCGCCAGTTCCTGATCGAAAAGATACAGCGCGGAAGGATTGTCGCTGACCATTTTTATTTTGGTTACCAGCTGTGAAGCGCTCGCTTCCTCTTCCACCTGCTCGTTGATGAACCACTGAAGGAAAGAAGTGGTGGCAAAATCGCCTTCGTCATTGGCATTCTTTACAATGTTGAAAATACTTTTGGTAACCACTTTTTCGTGGGCTAATGCTTTTTCAAAGATGTCGATGGCATTCGCAAATTCATGCGGCGGCTTCGGGATTTCTCCGATGATGATTTCTCCGCCTACATCATTTAAATAGTCAAACATCTTATCTGCATGCATCAGTTCTTCCTTGCTTTGTACTCTGAAATAATTGGCAATTCCGTCAAGGTCTTTTCCGGAAAACCATGCAGACATTGAAAGATAATATTGTGCCGCATACTGTTCGTGGGCTATCTGTTCATTAATTAATCCTGCAATTTTTTCGCTTACCATAAGTCATAAATTTACTGCCAAAATTAGGGAATAAAACCCCGAAATCAAAGGTTTTACCTAAAATTAATAAAAAGAGCGGAATACATTCCGCTCTCACACACATTAAAAAAAACACAAATTATAAACTACTTAGTTTGCTTGCGGAGCCGTATTCATCGGCTTATGCATTCTCGGCCCCTTCATTCCTTTTTCTTTCATTGCCATTCTTCTCTGCTCCATTTTTGCTTTTCGGTCAGCCTGCCATTTATCATACTGTTGTGGAGTAAGAATCTGCTTCATTTCCGCATCCCTCTGTGCCCTCTTGGCTTTCATCTGCTCCATTCTTGCCTGTCTTTCGCCTTTGTTTTTTTCAAACTCAGCTTTCATTTCCGCTTTCTTCCGATCCTGAAGTGCCCTGATCTTATCTACCTGACCCTGGTTCAGGTTTAAATCTTTCTGCATCTGGGCCAGATGCTCCTGCTCTCTCTGCTGGAATTTTTCTTTCATCTCTGCCCTTTTGGCCTGTCTTTCCTGAGAAGTCGGAGCTGTTTGCTGAGCCATTGCGAAACTTCCTATTCCGATAAATGCTATTGCTAAAACTAACTTTTTCATATTCTTAAATCTTTAATTATTTCTTTTATATCTTTTTGATTATCCGTTAAATTAAAAGTTAAAACCAAAAATTCATAATTAATGTTAAATTTAAATATTAATTATTCAAATAAATTAAATAAAAAGAGCAGATCCTAAAATCTGCCCTCACACCACTTAAATATAATATATGAAATTTAATTTTTTGCAAATCCGTTTCGGAAGCCGCCGTTTCCTCTGCTTTCTCCACCTCCTCTGTTTTGTTGCTGGGGCTGGCTTTCACTTCTCCTGAAACCACCATCATTTCTGAAACTGCCTCCATTATTCTCTCGTCTCGGAGCTTCTTCCCTTCTGCCTTCTCCGCCTCTGAAACCGCCTCCGCGATTACCGCCGTTGTTTTCAATTCTTTCGGTACGTTCTGTGCGGAATCCTCCGTTGCCTCTCATTCCGTCAGCTTTCATTCCTCCGTTGTTTCCGTTTCCTCTGAAGCCGCCATTATTTCTGATTCCCGGATTATCATTTCTGAAAACCGGATTTCTGTTTTCATTCTGATTGCGGAATCCGCCGTTGCCATCTCTTACTCCACCTCTGAATCCGTTATTCGGTCGGTCACTTCCTCTCACAATATTGAACGTCGGGTTATCCATTCTTCGGAATCTTGCCCGGTCTACCCTGTAGATATTGATGTTTACATTCCGGTAACGGGGCATCGGCCTGCAGATCGCTCCGTAATGAGTCCTCCTGTAATTCTGGAAATACACCACCGGGCTGCACCCTCTGTAGTAATTATTCTGGAATACAACGAAAACCCTAGGCCCCATGATTCTCTGCAAGGCATAGAACCGGTCGTAATACCATCGGTCCGGATTGTAGCGGTAGAAATTATTCCAGGTACTGAAATTCCCGTACAGGTTGTTCAATCTCATGATCTGGTCTACCTGCCAGCGGTTGAGCCTGTTCTGAGCAAAGAAAATATTCCAGTCGATATTGATGATGCTGCTCCTGTAATCATTATAATTGGTCATATAGTAATCTTGCGGATAATAATCCTGCGGATAATCGTAATAATAATCATCAGGGAAATAATTCTGATCATCCTGATCACTGTAATATCCTCCGTCATTGTCATAATAGCCATCATCGTTCCAGCCATTATTGGGATACTGTTGAGCAAACGACAATGTCGCAATACCCAAAGCAAAACCGATCAATATTTTTTTCATTTCTATAGTCGTTAATTGGTTAATATAGCAGAATTCTTAATTCTATCTTTTTGATATAAATAAAAAAAAGAAGTTAAATCATATGATAAAACTTCTTTTAATTTATTATTAACTATTTGATAATCAAATATTAAATTTACAATCTTCCGCTATCTTTTACCCAATAGGCTATTTTAGCATTAAAATCGGGCTGATTTTTCAAGTCTTCCAGATTAAGGTGCATCCTGTATCTCCAGTAATGCGGAAACACGGCAGGATTGTTGATCCGCTCGTTATCCGTTTTCGGATTTACCAGCTGTTGATCGGTAGCCAGAAATTCCTGGATCGGGAAAATAGCCAGCATGGCATTGTTATAAAGATGCTGCTTCATGATGATTTCCGCCAGATAAGTATCGAGTTCTTCAGGCGCTTTCCCATATTGTCCCAGCTGCTGATTGAAATATTGCTGTATTAAATCCGGATTTTCTTTCCACCATTGTCGTAATGTAGAGCTGTCATGAGAAGAAGCTGTTACCACATTCAGGTATCCTGCATTTTTCGGATTATAGAAAGGAATGTTGTCGGAAGGCATCCGCTGAACTTTTAAAGCCACAATCGCCAGCTCATCCATCACTTCCGGAACACAATCCGGCACAAGGCCCAGATCTTCTCCGCAGATCAGCATTTTTGTTGCATTCAGGATGACAGGAAGTTTTTCCATAGCTTTTTCCTTCCACAGAGGGTCCTGCCTTTTGAAAAAATAATCATTGTACAGATCATAGATTGCTTTCTTTTCCCAATCTGACAGATGATGATAGGAATCGGTATGGAACACATTAAACCTCGGATGATAGGCCACCTGACCGTCTCGCTCTTCCACTAAGAACAGAACATTGGCACAAAGAGAGATCAGCTGTTCTTCGATCGGGCTTCCAGGGTTTCTTTTAAAGAAATCAGATAATTTCCTCTGGGTATCGAATTCTTCTTTAAAGGAATAGGTACCGTCATGATTGTTGCTGATAAACTCCAGGGCTTTTCCGTTATTCTCTCCGAAATAATTCCACAGAATCTGATCATTGATAAACGGCTTGCAGTACCTGTCGAAATTAAACGGAATATGGCGCGCATCAAGTTCGTCCAGCGTCACCGGAACAGCAGGATAAAAATAGCCCAGAATTCCCTGAGTAGCCGAAACCGGCATTCTCCAGATTCTGAAAAAACCCAGAATATGGTCGATCCTCATGGCATCGAAATACTGCTCTAAGGCCTTAAACCTGTTTTTCCACCATTGGTAATCGTCCGCTTTCATGGCTTCCCAATTGTACGTCGGGAATTCCCAGTTCTGCCCAAGTTCCGTAAACTGATCCGGCGGTGCACCGGCCTGGAAATCCATCCCGAAAAGTTCGGGTTCTGTCCAGGCTTCTACGGAATGCCTGTAAATCCCGATCGGCAAATCCCCTTTTACGGAAATTCCCAAACCATGGGTATAATCAATAGCCTCTTTTAATTGCCTATGAAGCTGGTACTGCACCCAGGCATGCAGCATGGAAGCATCGTAATCCTTACTTTTTGCCGTAAAGAAAGCGGATACTTTTCCTGCAATATATTTTTTGTGGGTTTTCCACTCGTTAAAGTTAGGTGTTCTGTATTTATCCCTCAGCACACAGAAAGCTGCGTATGGTATCAGCCAGTTTTCATTGTCTTTGATGAACTTTTTGAAGTTCCGGTCTTTGTAAATTTTTTCTTTATCTTCATAAAAAACAGCTTTCAGGTATTTCCATTTTCCTGAAATCATTTTTTCATAATCGATGAGTTCCAGTGCATTCAGCTCAGCTTTCTCCGTGCGGTATTCTTCCAACAGATGTTCCGGCAGTTTAAAATCCAGATGTTCCAGTGAAATATACTGTGGATGCAGAGCATATACTGAAACGGCAGCGTAAGGATAAGAATCCGTCCAGGAATAATTGGCGGTGGTATCATTGATCGGGAGGATCTGGATAATCCCGAGCCCGGTTTCATTCGACCAGTCTGCCAGTTTCTTCAGGTCGGAAAATTCACCGACCCCAAATCCGTCTTCCGTCCTCAGAGCGAAAATCGGAACCGCAACCCCTGCATCGTGATACATCTGGTAAAGCTTGAATTTAAAATAATGATCGGAGACGATGTGCAGAACATCTTTCTGCTGATTGGGTACGGCAAACCGGTTTTCGCCGCTCTCCACATCCATCACTTTTCC
Source organism: Chryseobacterium sp. SN22 (assembly GCF_008329705.1). GTDB lineage: Bacteria > Bacteroidota > Bacteroidia > Flavobacteriales > Weeksellaceae > Chryseobacterium. Next base: position 62,139 of record NZ_VTSX01000026.1, read on the forward strand.
TTCAGCACTGTTGTAAAGCGCATATTTGTACTGGATGGATTCGTTCTCCTGAATTTCAAGCGAAGTTTCCCACACGCCGAAATCGGTCTGAGCAAGATGAATTACTTTATTGTAATCCCAATTCCCCAATGAAGCCGTACTTCCCAGCAGAACAATTTTCCAATCCTGATGATATAACGGGGCTTCTATCCTGAACAAATGCGTGTGCTTTTTCAGAACCGAAATTCTTTCGGGCTTAAATGTATTGAGCTTGTTGTAAAGAATTTTATTGTTTAAATAATTTTCCGGAAAATTTTTATTGTTCCATTCGTCGGAAATGACAAATTCTTTGTAGTTGTGCGGAAAATTCAGCCGGTGCGGAATAAACTCTTCCCGGAGTATTTTTCCCCTGTCGTCCACCAGCCGGTATTGATAGGTAATCATTCTGGAAAAATAATCCACTTCGCATTTCCACCATCCATTTTCCCCGTAAAACATAGGATGAATCTGCTGTACTGCAACTTCATCATTGATCACCAATTGCAGCTGCTCTCCGATTTTTGTGTTGTAACCTACATTAAAATATAGCTTCATTTATATCTTTTTTATAAAAATACGTTATAATACTGAGAAAGAAGTCTTTTGAATATCAAATATTCATTAAAAAAACCTTTCCAAAAAGGATTGAAAAGGTTTTTAAATTTTTATCTATACGCAAAGATTATTCCGAAACCAGAATTTTCTTATTCAATAAAATTTTTCCTGAGTCGTCGGTAATATTTATGAGATAAGCTCCGCTGACCAGATTTTTAAGATAAACCTGCTGATTAAGAGAGCCGTCTTTTACCGATAGGTTTTGCTTCATCACATTTTTTCCGGAAAGGTCAAAAACATTCAGCCTGATATTTCCTTTTACAGATTTATCATTTACGTTTACATTTATCAGATGGTCATCCACTCTTGTAGGATAGATATCAAGATTGGCAAAAACCGTATTTGAAACCGCTTTATCGTTGGCGAAATATTTACTGGCCAGGTCATAAATATGCATATTCTGTTCGCCTCCCAGCGGTTTCGCCTGTAAAGTATTTAGATCTACTTCATGTAAAGGAGCGCCTTTAGCACTGGCAATCACCACCTTTCCCTTTGAATTAACAGCAGAACCGTTCACGGAATAACTATCGGGAATCCCGGAGATTTTTCCGACAAATTTTGCCTTCAGTTCTTTCGTCGAAACTTTGAATACATTTCCTGAAGCTGAAAAGATGTAGAAGTTGTTATCCGCATCCGCAATCATATCCCCGCCAAATCCGGTTTCAATGGTTGTAAAAGAATTTTTGCCGTTAGACGCATCATCTTTAATAATCCCCAAGTCGTTTACTACATACCGGTTTCCTTTTCTGCTGATCTGCAGAAACTGGGTACCCGCATTGTTAACCGCATAAATATTTCCGTCGTAGCCGGTCGCCATCCTCGTAAAATGCGAATTGATGTCACATGAAGTTACTCTTGCCACACTGTTTTCCACCAAGGTAATTTCTTTAGTCCTGGCATTTAAAACATAGATGTTTGAAGAAAACATCGGCATATACACCAGGTTATTGTTGTACGGATCATACGCCAGCGTTGCAATATTTACGGCCTGGGCATTATTCAAGGAATTTCTATCTTCAGTAACAGAGGTGTTTCTGCTTTGTGAGAACACAGTCGACTGCGAATCCGACGTAAAGATCTTTTCGCCGGAAACGGCATTCGCTCCGTCAATAGCACGGAAATCACTGAATACGATATTTGGGGTGTCTTTTCCGGTTAAAGCAAAGAAATCCTGCTGGGCAAAGGCATTTGCCCCGGTAAATAACAGGAATAAAGGGAGTAAATGTTTTTTCATAGTGTCTGAATTTAATGTTTAATGATTTTATTATGACTAAGTTACATAATTTTGGGATTGATTTGAAAAAAAATTAAGATTGAGGCTAAGGTTAGGATTCAGATTTTATAGAACGTAATCCCGAAGTAGAAATCGGATCAATAGGTTGGAAGAAGTGCGCTGGATTCTGGAAATTTCTCTTGTCAACATAACGATTAACAGAAATCCTATTTAAAACCTGAATCACCAAACTGAATTCCAATCTTTCATTTATATAAACAACTGAAAATAAATAAAATCGATTTCACATTATAAGATACATCCGAATTATAAGCACAAAAAAACTCCCACAATCACTGTGAGAGTTTATATCTGAATATTTTTTACATTTAATTCAATACGTAGGAAGTTCCGTCCCTTCCGTCTTTCAATTCGATGCCTTCTGCCAATAGCTTGTCACGGATCTGGTCGGAAAGTTCGAAATTTTTGGATTTCCTGGCCTGGTTTCTAAGTTCTATTAAAACCTGTAAGGTCTGATCCAGCTTTTCATTATTGTTTTCCTCAATAGTCTGAAGTCCCAATACGTCGAAAATAAAAGCATTAAGCGTGGCTTTTAATTCCCCTAAATCTTTCGTTGAAATGGTTTCCTTGCCGTCATTCAAAGCAAAAATATATTTCACTGCTTCAAACAGATGCGCAATCAGCACCGGAGAATTGAAATCGTCCGTAAGTGCATCATAAGCTTTGTTTTTCCATTCTTCCAAACTGAATCCTGATGGTTTTTCATCATTCGGAACAATTGAGTTCAGCACTTTAACAGCTTCCATCAATCGGATAAACCCTTTTTCACTGGCCAGCATCGCGTCATTGGAAATATCCAGCACACTTCGGTAATGGGCCTGCAGGAAGCAGAAACGCACGATTGACGGATGGAATGCCTTTTCAAAGAAATCGTTTTCCCCGGTTACCAGCTGCATAGGCAGAATGTAGTTTCCGGTAGATTTGCTCATCCGTTGGGAGTTCATGGTCAGCATGTTGGCATGCATCCAGTAATTTACCGGAGCGGCGTCATTGCATGCTTTTCCTTGTGCGATTTCACATTCGTGGTGCGGGAATTTAAGGTCCATTCCGCCTCCGTGGATATCAAAAGTTTCACCTAAATATTTTGTACTCATGGCCGTACATTCCAGGTGCCACCCCGGGAAACCTTCGCCCCACGGTGAATTCCACCGCATGATGTGTGCCGGGGAAGCTTTTTTCCAAAGGGCAAAATCCTGCGGGTTTTTCTTTTCGCCCTGCCCGTCCAGATCGCGGGTGTTGGCAAAAAGCTCTTCAATATTTCTTTTGGACAGTTCTCCGTAGTTAAGCCCTCTTTTGTTGTATTCCAACACATCGAAATAGACGGATCCGTTGCTTTCGTAAGCAAATCCTTTTTCGATTAATTTCTGGGTCAGTTCGATCTGCTCTACAATGTGGCCGGTCGCTGTAGGTTCGATGTTCGGAGGCAACAGGTTGAAAAGATCCAGGACTTTATGAAAATCGACGGTATACTTCTGTACGATTTCCATGGGCTCCAGTTTTTCCAGACGGGTTTGCTTTACAAAACGGTCGTTGTTTACATCTCCGTCATCGGTAAGGTGTCCGGCATCGGTAATGTTTCTTACGTATCTTACTTTATAGCCGAGATGCATCAGGCTTCTGTAGATAAAGTCGAAGGACAGGAAGGTTCTCACATTTCCCAAATGCACATTGCTGTAAACGGTCGGTCCACAGACATACATTCCGACATTTCCTTCTAAAATAGGTTTAAATATTTCTTTTTCGCCTGCAAGCGAGTTGTATATTTTTAATTGCATGATTATATTCAAAGTTCTGGGTTTAAAATTTTAAAGTTGTTCCACAGGTAATCAGCTACAACAAATAATGGTTGTAATGAAAATTTTGTGTAAAACTTTTTTAAATTTTATCATGATTAACTTTAATGTTTTTACTTTAAAAGACCTTTCCTGAAGATATTTTGGAGTTCATATTTAATATTGTTAAAATACTCCACTTTCATTTAATCCAATTTCGCATGGCTTCCTACATAATGCAGGAATTCCTGTCTGGTAATCGGATTGGTCCTGAAAATTCCGCTCAGTTCCGCCGTAATGGTAGAGCTTGCCGTATCTTTTATTCCCCGGCAGTTTACACAAAGGTGCTTGGCATCGATGATACAGGCGACATCTTTCGTTCCCAGCGCTTCTTTCAGAGCGTCTACGATCTGCATTGTCAACCTCTCCTGAACCTGCGGTCTTTTCGCATAATAATCCACAATCCTGTTGATCTTCGAAAGCCCGATCACTTCACCGTTTGAAATGTAGGCTACGTGTGCCCTTCCGATAATCGGCAAAAAGTGGTGTTCACAGAACGAATATACGGTAATATCTTTTTCCACCAGCATCTGGCGGTATTTATATTTGTTCGAAAAAGTGGAAATTCCCGGTTTGTTTTCCGGCAGAAGCCCTCCGAAAATTTCATTCACATACATTTTGGCCACCCGTCTCGGCGAATCTTTTAAAGAATCATCCGTCATATCCATGCCCAGGGTTTGCATGATTTCCCCGAAAAGTTCCGTAATTTTTTCGATTTTTTCTTCCGGCGATTTATCAAAAGCATCTTCTCTTATGGGTGTATGTTCTTTTCCCGTGAAAATATCATCATCGTTATCCGTAAAATCAACCATTTTTATTTAATTTGCACAAAAATACGGATAAAATCTGTTCGTCATATTTAATTTGGCTGAAAAACATTATCTTTCACCTACATCATCTTTTTACATCATGATTACCGCTGAAGAAGTACAAAACGACTCCCAGAAAAAGGAATTTTTAGAGTTTCCGGCAAGGCTTTACAAGAACGACAAAAACTACATCAGACCGCGGAATATCGATATTGAGGATATTTTTAATCCTGAAAAAAACAAGACTTTTAAAACCGGAGAATGTACCCGTTTTCTATTCAGAAATAAACAGCTGGAAACGGTCGGGAAAGTAGCGGTTTTCATCAGTACTACCTATCAGCAGAAACAGCCCACCGGAGGAATCGGATTTTTCGATTGCATCGATGATCAGGAAACAGCAGATTTTATTTTTGACTACTGTAAAGACTGGTTGCAGAAAAGAGGGATGGAAGCGATGGACGGACCAATCAACTTCGGGGAACGGGACAAATTCTGGGGACTTGTGATCGAAGGATTTATCGAACCGCTGTACGGAATGAATTATAATTTCCCTTATTACAAAGATCTTTTTGAAAACTACGGCTTTAAAATTTACTTTGAACAGCTCTGTTTTTCCAGACCGATTTTCGCTGAAGTTTCAAGGGTGTTTACGGTAATGCACGCTAAACACAGCAAGAATTCGGACCTTTCCGCACGGCCGATGACGAAGAACCACCTGGAGAAATTTGCACGGGATTTTACTGAAATTTACAATAAAGCCTGGGCTTCCCACGGCGAAGGAAAGCAGATGGAAGAATCCAAGGTGCTGAAGATGTTTAAAATGATGAAACCCATCATCAACGAGCATATTTCATGGTTTGTCTATGAAAAAGAAAAACCTGTGGCAATGTGGATGAATCTGCCGGATACAAACCAATGGTTCAAATACCTCAACGGAAAATTCGGGCTATGGGAAAAGCTGAAATTTCTCTGGATTAAAAAGTTCAGGAAAAATGAGAAAATGATTGGTCTTGTTTTTGGTGTGGTTCCGGAGTGGCAAAGAAAGGGCCTTGAAGGATACATGATCTGGGAAGGAACACAGCATCTCAGGAAGCATACCGATTTTAAAATTACAGAGATGCAGTGGATCGGTGATTTTAATCCCAAAATGATAAAAATTGCAGAGAATCTCGATACGACGGTAACAAGAAAACTGGCAACTTACCGATACCTGTTCGACCGGACGAAGGATTTTGAAAGGCACCCTGAATTGTAATGTAAAACTTAAACCTTACACGAATGACCTCGATCATTGCTTTAATTATTATTTTACTGCTTTTTCTTTTATCGATTCCGGCGATTATTTTTCTGATTGCTTACCTCGCAGCGAGAAGCCGGAAAAAGAAACAAAACCTGCTCCTGCAGGAAATCGGAACTCCGGAATATTATGCCTTTGTACGCTATAATAGGGGAAATGCCCAGAACGAATTTTTCAAGATCAAAGCTTTCCAGGGCAGTGGCATAATTTATATAGAAGGGAGCCATATTCATTTTATAGACACTCTTCACCAGCATCCCCACATATTTCCTTTGCAGGAAAGCATTCTCAAATGGGAAGATATTAACATTGTCAACGGACTTTTAAAATGGTTTTCGGTACAGGATCAGGAAGCAAAGTATTATTTCAACATCGAAAGCGGAATGTTTATTTTTAATCTGGATTCTTCAAAACCGACCACCCAAAGTGTTTTTGAAAGACTGCTGCAGTATCAGAACGAAATCCGGTAAACTACACAAAAAGAAAACCCTGCGCTTTCGGCAGGGCTTTCTTGAGATTCACTTCACTTTATTAGAATAGCGCCCCGGCTACTTTTTTAATATTATCGCTTTTTCCCATGGAATAAAAGTGCAGCACCGGAACGCCGAAATCCAGCAATTCCCGGCATTGGGCAATGGCCCATTCGATACCGATCTGCTTAACGGCTTCGTTGTTTTTGGCATGTTCCACTTCATTGATCAGCTCTTCCGGCAAATCAATTTTAAAAATCTGGGGCAGAACTTTTAAATGTTTTTTGGTCGCAATCGGTTTAATTCCCGGAATAATCGGCACGGTGATTCCCATTTCACGTGCTTTTTTTACAAACTCGATGAATTTCTTATTGTCAAAAAACATTTGGGTCACAATATAATCTGCTCCGGCATCTACCTTTTGCTTCAGCCATTTCAGGTCATAATTCATCGAAGGGGCTTCCATGTGTTTTTCGGGATAACCTGCAACGCCTATGCAGAATTTGTTGTGCTCTTCACATTCTTTTTCTTCATTGTGCAGATATTTACCTCTCCCAAGATTATTGATCTGGTGTACCAGATCCATGGCACTGGCATGTCCGCCGGCGGTCGGTTCAAAGTACTGGTGCCCTTTCATCGCATCGCCTCTCAGCGCCATTACATTGTCGATTCCCAGATACATACAGTCGACCAGGAGATATTCGGTTTCTTCTTTGGTAAATCCGCCACACAATAAATGCGGAACAGTATCTACATTATATTTATGCTGAATCGCCGCACAGATCCCGAGAGTTCCGGGACGCATCCTGGTAATCCGCCGTTCCATCAACCCGTTTCCCTTGTCGATGTAAATGTATTCTTCCCTGGAAGTCGTTACATCAATAAAAGGCGGCTTGAATTCCATCAGCGGATCAATGTTCTTATAAAGGTCTTCGATTCCGATTCCTTTCTGGGGTGGCACCACTTCAAGGGAAAATAAGGTTTTTCCGTTTGCGTTTTTTATATGGTCGGTGATTTTCATGAATAGTATGTTAGTAATTATTTTACCCAATTAAAAATAATATTGAATGGATTAGAATAAAAATATCGATAGATATTAAATCCTCCATAAGGCATTCCTCCGAATACGAATAAAATGCCAATAGCAGGAAGTGCCACTTTATCATATATTCTTAAAATGAAATTACAGATAGAAAAAGTAATATTTTCTATAGGAATTTTATCTTTTAATAGAAACATAGTGAACAACAAAATAACGTTTGGTATATAAAACCAACGTCCAAAATCCGAGGCAACAAAACAAAGGGCAACAGATGGTAAAATTTGAAGGGCAGATATCATTAGGAGTGCTATGAAATGCCTACGTGCATATAAATAGACTCCAAGAGTTACAAAGATGAAATTGACTATAAAAAGCACTATCAAGCCTAAGAAATTATGGGATTCTTTAATAGTAGCAAAAATCAATCTCGGCTTGCCATCAAATAATCCTGAATTAAAAATTACATGTTGTAAATAAGGGCTGTGAGGCTTCCAGGAATCGTAAATAATTTGAATATTATTTGATATCCCATTAAATTTCAACATAACCAATAGAAACACGATTATTGAAGGAGACAAAACAGTACAAAAACGCTTTATTTTCTCAAGAAAATTTCCTTTAGAAAGATAAAATAAATGAATTAATAAAAGGGGTATAAATAGAAATATAAATGTTTCTTCGTGAATTAAAATCCCCATAGAAAGCACAATATTAAAAAGCCACTTATTTTTAAGGTTAATAAAGA
>NZ_VTSX01000027.1 GCF_008329705.1 Chryseobacterium sp. SN22
CAAGGACCTTTTCAGAAACCTAAGAAGGCTCTCCTTCGGGGAAATAAAGTGCGTTGACATATAATCTATTTAAGTGGTGGTGTGATTAAAAGTAAATTTTCCAGTTCAAATATCTCACCAAAAAATCTAATTTTTATTAAATGTATTGAAAATTTGTAATAAAACAACAGTATCATGTAATATTTTACCTGAAAATTAAAATATTATGCTGATTTTGATATTTCTAATGTATTATTTAATAAGTCGTATTTGAAAATTGAATAATAACCAAAAGTTTTTTTAAAATTGTAAGCTTAAAAAAACCTCCTGAAAAAGGAGGTTAAAAATTGACTGTATATATTGAAAGTTGCTTTTGATCTATTTATGGTTCTGGAGCCACTGGAGCCGGCGTTCATCCGGCAGGTGTTTTATCTTAAAATTCTCAAAAACCGCATTAAAACCATTGCCGTCCGGGCAGGCGGCCATCAGTCCAACCATAACCGGACTGTTATCCTGAAGGTGGGCATTGCGCATCATGATGTAATTTTTATCGTCGAAAGAATAAAATACTTCTACGGCATCAAGCCTTCTTACTGCCTTGATCCATACTTCAGACGGAATTTTATCCAGGGCAATAACGCTCCAGTCGCTGGTTTTGTGAGTCACTACAGTACTGAGGTTGTATTTACCGTCTACGAACTCGATACCGGCCTTGATGTAATTTTCTTTATCAATTCTCAACATAAGGCCCATCTGGTCGAATCTCGCTTTATAGTTTCCCTTAATTTTAACCTTGGCTTCAAATTCGCCGCCGTACGTGGTATACAGAAAAGGCGCATCGTCCACCGTAAAGCCGTAATGTGAAATTCTCCAGTAATCGCTCTGCGGAGTAACAAACATCGACAAGCTGTTGTCTTTAATTTCCCATTTTTCAGGCTCATTAAACCAGGTCATCTTTTCCAGGGTCTGGGAAAGGCTTTTATTGATCATAAACAAGGTGCAAAAACTTAAAAATATTTTCTTCATTCTCTTCAACAATCTTTATCGTATAATTATTATTACTTTAGCAAAGGTAAAACGAATAAAAGTCTTCATCAATACTTATAAATAACCATTTTATGGAAATCGTTGAAACACTGAATAAAGAACTCCTGGTCAGGAACAGTGAAAAAAACAGAGCCTGTAGCCTGGATCCCGAACTGTATAAAAATATGGCATTATCTTATTGCAGAGTAGAAAATGCGATCGCCGTGCTGAGTGATATGCAGGCAGATAAAAGTTATGTTTACTTTTCCGGAACAGCGGCAGAACTGGGGATTGATTCGGCTGAAAATCCCAAAGAGATCGATTCAATCTGGGAAGAAGATGTTCTTAAAAGGATCAATCCGGATGATAAGCTTAAAAAATATATTCATGAGCTGCGGTTTTTCAAAATGCTTGAAACCATTGATTTTAAAGAAAGGGCTAACTTCAGTGTATTGTCAAAACTAAGAATGAAGGACAGAAATGGCGGTTATTGTTTTGTCAGGCACCGGATGTTCTATTTTTATTCTCCCGATAACCTGAAGTTAAGATTTGCGCTCTGTCTTTATAATATGGCGGTAGACCAGTCCAAGAATCTTTCTTCAGAGTTTTTAATTATCAATACGGCAAAAGGGGAAGTGGTAGCTGAGGACCGGTTTACTTATAAAAATGTGCTCTCTGCCAGGGAAATGGAAATCCTGAAATACATTGGTGAGGGTCTTACCAGCAAGGAAATCGCACATATGCTTTCGATCAGCATCAATACCGTGAGCCGCCACCGTCAGAACATTCTTGAAAAGCTTAAAGTAAAAAATTCCGTAAAAGCTTTCAGTGATAGCTTTGGGAAGTGAATTATTGTCTCATTTTTATTAATTAATCGTTTAATTATTAATGTTTTATATAGGTCCTGCCAGATTGGGTTTTTACTGTTAATTTTCCATTTGAATTATGAATGTGCATGGTATTTATGATTTTTTAATAAAAACATTCTACGTATATTAAATTTTATTAGAAAAATCGGTTAATTATCTTTAAAAATAGTTTTATATTTGTTATTACTAACAGCTAACAAAATATATAATAAGGATGAAAATCGACTTTACTACAGCAACCTTTAAGGATTTTGAGAATATCCAGGGATTCGACATGATGCAACGGGCAGAAATCTATTATGATTTCCTGGACTATATGAAGACAAACGGGCACCGCTACCGGCTGCAGAACAATACCGGCTGCAGCTCAATTATGAATATCGGAGAAAACAATGTGACAAAAGAGATCATCAGTTTTGTAACGAGCGACTATCTGGGCCTTACACAGCATCCCAAAGTAAAAGCAGCAGCCATAAAGGGTGTTGAAGAATTTGGTACCGGTTCTGCAGCCACTCCTCTTATTGGCGGGTACTATTCCTACCACAACGAACTTGAAACCAAAATAGCAGGCTTTTTCGGACGCAGTCAGGATGAAGCGGTAACCTTTACAACCGGATACACTGCCAACAGTGCTACGTTACAGATCCTGCTGCAGAAAGAAGATATTGCCATTATTGATATGGCCGTCCATGCCAGCGTATACGAAGGGTGTATTCTTACCAACAGAAAGACGTTTCCGCACAATAACCTGGAAGCTCTGGAACATATTCTGAAAACCTCAGAACAGCAATTCCGTACAAAACTGGTCGTAATAGATGGTGTCTATTCGCAGGATGGAGACACGGCACCTATTGAAGAAATTTATAAATTAGTAAAAAAATATAATGCATACCTGATGATTGATGATGTACATGGAGTAGGGATCCTGGGGGAAACAGGAAGAGGGACTATTGAAGAGGCTGGATTGCTTGATAAAGTTGATATCATTACCGGAACTTTCAGTAAGACTTTTGGAAATATCGGGGGATATGTAATTGCGGATAAAAAACTAACGAATTTCATCCGGTTCCAGTCCAGGCAGCAGATCTTCTCTGCAACCACACCTCCGGGAACAGCCGCAGGCACTGTAAAAGCAATTGAGCTTATTGATGAAGAGCCTCAGCTCAGAACAAAATTGTGGGAAAACATCAATTATTTTAAAAAAGGCTTGGATGCTATGGGAATGGAAACCGGAACCACCCGTTCTGCGGTAATTCCCGTAAAAATCGGAGAACCGCGTATAACAATGGATGTGGGTAAGATGCTTCTGGACAGAGGGGTATATACCAACCCTATTATGTATCCTGCTGTAGCCCGGAAGGATGCGAGAATCAGGATGAGTATGACAGCTACTCATGAACGAGAACATCTTGATAAAACGCTTAATGCATTTGAAGATATCAATAAAAAGTTGCATATTGCAAAAAAATAAATAATAACATGCCTAGAAAAGTGGTACAGGGCCCTATTAGGGATAAAGAAAAAACTAAACAGAAACTGCTGGCTGCAGTTGGGAAAATTTTAAGAACAAAAGGATATTCAGGACTAAAAGTAAGTAAAATCGCTGCAGTAGCGGGATTTGACAAGAAACTGATTTACGAGTATTTTGGAAGTACCGAGAAACTGATTGACGAGTATATCCGTTCTCAGGATTACTGGAGCCGGATGAACCAGGATAATATCCAGGTTGATATTTCCGATGGCGGAAAAGAATTATCCAAGGTAGCCATCCTTAATCAGTTCGAACATATCAAGAAAAATAAAGAACTTCAGAAAATTATTCTTTGGGGGCTTTCCGAAAATAAACCGATTCTGAAAAAAGTGGCTGACGACAGGGAAGAAATGGGAGAAGTACTCTTTAAAAATGTTGTAGATCCTCATTTCGGCGATCAGTCGATGAGATACCGTGCCATTGCTGCCTTACTGGTTTCCGGAGCTTATTACCTCAATCTTTATACGGCTTATAATGCACAGATGTTCTGCGGAATCGATCTGAAATCTGAAGACGGAAGGAGGGAAATCGAAAAAGCCATTGCCGAGATCATCGATTTCGCCTATGAATCGAAATAATGATGAGAGAAAATTTCCCATTGACCGAATTAAGTTTTTGTATTAATTTGAAAGCATTTCGTTTTTGAATTAGAACTATATTTCTTATTTTTGGCCAATGGAAAATTTTATCGTATCTGCACGGAAATATCGCCCACAGGAGTTTGACACCGTGGTCGGGCAATCTCATATCACGGATACTTTAGAACATGCTATCGGAGAAAACCAGCTGGCTCAGGCTTTGCTGTTCTGTGGCCCCAGAGGAGTGGGAAAAACAACCTGTGCCCGGATTCTCGCCAGAAAGATCAACGAAAAGGACGGTTCGGTTTCTGAAGACGGCTTTGCCTACAACATTTATGAACTGGATGCCGCATCCAACAATTCCGTAGACGATATCAGGGAACTGATTGATCAGGTACGTTACGCGCCACAGACCGGTAAATACAAGGTCTATATTATCGATGAGGTCCATATGCTGTCTTCTGCAGCATTCAATGCTTTCCTTAAGACCCTTGAGGAGCCGCCGGCGCATGCTATTTTTATTCTGGCAACAACTGAAAAGCATAAAATTATTCCAACTATTTTATCAAGATGCCAGATCTACGATTTCAAAAGGATCGTGATTGAAGATATTCAGGGTCATCTTAGAACGATTGCTCAGAAAGAGACCATCCGGTATGAAGATGATGCTTTATATTTAATTGCCCAGAAAGCAGACGGTGCATTGAGGGATGCCCTTTCTATTTTTGACAGACTTTCTACCTTTTCGCAGAAGAATATTACCTTAGCGAAAGCAGCTGAAGTCCTGAATATTCTGGATTACGATCAGTACTTAAAAATTGTAGATTTAGCTAAAGAAAATAAAATTCCCGAAGTTCTTTTTGCATTCAATGAAATCGTAAAGAAAGGGTTTGACCCGCATATTTTTATTGCAGGGTTAGGAAATCATTTCAGGGATCTGATGATGGCACAGAATGCTTCCACGATCGAACTTATTGAAGTCGGGGAACAGACCAAAGCCAAGTTTGTGGAGCAGGCACAGAAATGGAGCCCGCAGCAGCTGATCGATGCCATTGAGATCTGCAACCACGCTGATATCAATTATAAAAATTCAAAGAACCCGAGGCTTACCGTAGAAATTGCTTTGATGCAAATGGCTTCTTTAACGGCTGATTCAGGCGTTGCTAAAAAAAAAAGTTCTTAATACTGCCTCCGTTTCCTAAGGAAAAGGATGAAATTAAAGCTGCTGAAAGCCGGGAAACCAAAGAAACCAAAACAGAAGCTCCACCGCCAAAGCCGGCGGATGTTACCCAGCCACGGGAAGCAGAGATCAGGAAAACCACTACCAAGCCTCTTACCAGGCAGGTGATCTCTTCCGGCTTCAGCATCAGTGCTTTTTTAAATAAAGAAGACGTTGTTGCCGAAGAAGAAGAGGTGGCTGAAAAAACCGAAAGCCTTCCCCAGAACCATTTTACTGAAACCGACCTTCAGGCGGAATGGAACCTGTTGCTGAAACAGCTTCAAAAGAAAGACACCTTTGTTTTTAATGCCATTAAAACATTTAAGCTCCTGAAATCCGGGGAAAACCAGATTACGGTTTTATTCCCCTCAGATTCTGCAAAATCGGAATTCGATAAAGTGAGCCGTGAATTTTTCAATCATTTTAAAACAAAAGTCCATAATTTTTCTATAGGGGTGGTGTATAAAAGAGATATCGAAAACCTGAAGATCGAGGTAATGACGAAAAGGAAAATCTTTGAAAAATTTGCTGAAAAGAACCCGCTGCTGAAAGATCTTGATGACCTGATGCGGTTTGATCTTACTTAACAGCCTGTCAGAAATGAGTCAGATTCAAAACTCTGAAATCCAAATAAATAAACCTAACGGTTTTTTAAACCAGTTAGGTTTACCACTCATGCTATTTCAGATGCAGAGGTTCGTTTCAAAATTATCTTTATTTATTTCTTCCGTATTTTTAATGCTGATCCTCAAACTGATTTTTCGCAGATTGCATGAAAAAATATTGGTTCAGAAATCAGTATTTAAATAAATTTTATATATTTGTCGGGTATTTGAGCGGAAAAATCATTTTTCAGACAGATACATTTTATAAACAAAAGCCCGGAACAGACGATCCACAATGGAAAAATTATCCAATCCATACCAGTCTTTTTTCACATCCGCTGATCAATCTTTCGGCGGTGGTTTTAGCTTTTTGTTTACCTATTTTAGAAATTTCAGAAACTATTATCGATTTTATTATTGGTATTGCTAACTGAATTTCTTTCCAAAAAATAATGGGATATTGATTTCTTCAATTCCTTTTCCCTTTAATAAATAATTTTTTAACGGCAGTTTTTTGAAAAGAATTATAAAATAATTTTATAATGCTTTCTGCTATGTACTCAATATAAAACAAAAAAATAAGTAAGAATAATGGATTTAAAAGAATTAAAAAGCAGCTGGACGGATGAGTTTTCACAACCCATCATGATCGCAGGACCATGCAGTGCGGAAAGTGAAGCCCAGATGCTGGAAACCGCAAAAAGAATACGTGAAACCAACGCCAATGTTCCGATTTTCCGTGCGGGAATCTGGAAGCCGCGTACAAAACCCAACGGTTTTGAGGGGGTAGGCGTAATTGGTCTCAACTGGCTGAAAAAAGTAAAGGAAGAGTACGGTTTCAGAACGGCAACCGAAGTGGCCAATGCCCACCACGTTTTTGCCGCACTGGAAGCGGACGTGGATATTCTTTGGATCGGCGCCCGTTCTACCGTAAACCCTTTTACCGTACAGGAAATTGCTATGGCCTTAAGAGGAACCGATAAGCCTGTCCTGGTGAAAAACCCCGTAAATCCGGATCTTGCTTTATGGATCGGTGCGCTTGAACGCTTATTAGGTCAGGATATTAAAAATTTAGGGGTAATCCACAGAGGTTTTTCCACCTATCAGAAAACAAAATACCGGAATAATCCGAACTGGCAGATTGCCCTGGATTTCAAGAGCCAGTTTCCGAACATCCCGATGCTGATCGATCCTTCGCACATCTGCGGAAACAGGACGGGGCTTGCCGATATTACCCAGGAGGCCATGAATGTCGGTTACCAGGGGGCGATCATTGAAACCCACTGCAATCCGGATGAAGCATGGAGTGATGCTTCCCAGCAGATTACCCCTGAAGTCCTGGCCGGACTGATCGGGAACTTAAAGATGAGAAATTCCGGTTTTGAAGGTTTTGAAGGAGATATGGGCCGTCACAGAACCCTGATTTCGGATATCGACTTCCAGCTGATCGAACTGCTTTCCCAAAGAATGAAAATTTCGGAAAAAATCGGGAAGCTGAAAAAAGAAAATGATATTGCGATCTTTCAGCCGGACCGTTGGAAGGTCATTACGGAATATGCCAATCAAAAGGCTATAGAAACGGGGATGTCGCAGGAATTTATCGAGAAAGTGTTCAAGGCGATCCATGAAGAATCCATTGAGGTACAGAACAATATTATGATCAACAGATAATTAAGTTTGGGGTTGGGGAATATAATAGTGTGAGAGTTGGAAAGAAACTGATATTCTCCAACTCTCAGACACTCTTATTCCTAAACCTGAACCTAATTCCTTATATTTGCACCATCTTATTATATGAAAGGAAAAATCATTAAATCTACAGGGAGCTGGTATCAGGTTTTGGAAATGGAGACCGGAAAAATTTTCGAGGCAAGGATCCGCGGGAAATTTAAACTTATCAAAACCCGGCTCACCAATCCGCTTGCTGTAGGCGATTTTGTAGAGTTTCAGCTGGAACAGGATGATATTGCCTGGATCACGAAAATTGAACCGCGCACAAATTACCTGATCCGAAAATCAGTCAACCTTTCCAAAGAAGCACACATCATTGCTTCGAATATTGATCTGGCGTGCTTTATTTTTACTTTAAAACACCCCGAGACTTCACTTGGTTTTCTTGACCGGTTTCTTGCCTGCTGTGAAGCCTACAACATTTCTCCTCTGATTCTTTTCAATAAAATGGATGTTCTGGATGAGGAAGAAATTGAGATTGTAAAAGATATGGAGTTCCTTTACAATGAAATCGGTTACGGTTCTCTGGAAATTTCATCCTATTCAGGATTGCATCTCGATCAGTTAAAAGAACTTCTCCGGAACCGAACGTCCGTATTTTTCGGGCATTCCGGATGTGGAAAATCTACTTTGGTGAATGCGTTGCAGCCCGGTCTGAATCTGAAGACTTCTGAAATTTCCGATACCCACCTGAAGGGAAAACATACCACCACTTTTGCCCAGATGCATTTCTGGGATTTCGGCGGCAATGTGATCGACACGCCCGGCGTGCGTGAATTTGCCATGATTGATATCGAAAAGGAAGAGGTACAGCATTATTTCCCGGAAATTTTCAAAAAGAGAGAAGACTGCAAATACCACAACTGCCTCCACATCAATGAGCCGAAGTGTGCCGTTATTGAAGGCTTGGAAACGGGAGAAATACAGCATTCCCGGTATGCCACTTACATTAAACTGATGGAGGAGGCGGAAGAAGCTTCCCAGAAATAATTCAATCTGCCGGTTTACTTTAAGAGCAGACATTTTTTAAAAGAACGAGCCTGCAAACTAGAAACCGCCTCTGCGGTTCTTGATTTGTATAACTGAGTTTTTTTGAATAAAGATTCTCTCGGATTCAATCAAGTGCTTTTTGCAACTGCATTTTCGTGCAAATTTTCTTCTGTATATTACATCTGTCGGTTTATCAGCAGAATCATAAGCTTTCAATTATCAGTTGGGCGGTTCCTGTCCAATCTCACAGTTTTGATGCTGATATTCAAAAATCCATGCTGATATTATAATTTTGTTAAACGTTAGTTTAATTATTTAAAAATGTCTGGGTTAAGAGATGAATTTGGGGATTTTGACAATAAAAAACCCAGCCGAAGCTGGGTAAAAACTAATAACCATGAAAACTCAAATTAAACATGAGAATCGTAATAGTAGAAACAAATCCTGTGCCAAAGTTTTACCTATAATTTCTTAATAAATGTTATTTTTATGTTAAAAATATTTTAAAATTAAAAAGACAGGAATTTTTTGTATTTTTGCGCCATTAAAAAAATTATTTATTTATGTCTAACATTACATTCACTATGATTAAGCCTGACGCAGTTGCAGACGGACACATCGGTGCTATATTAGGTAAAATCGCAGAAGGAGGTTTCAAGATCAAAGCGATGAAATTAACACAGCTTACAGTAGCTGATGCAAAAAAATTCTATGAAGTACATGCTGAAAGACCATTCTACGGGGAACTGGTAGATTTCATGAGTTCAGGACCTATCGTTGCTGCTGTTCTTGAGAAAGACAATGCGGTTGAAGATTTCAGAACATTAATCGGTTCTACTAACCCTGCGGAAGCTGCAGAAGGAACCATCAGAAAAATGTTTGCGAGAAGCATCGGAGAAAATGCTGTTCACGGCTCGGATTCTGATGAAAACGCGCTTATTGAAGCTCAGTTCCATTTTTCAGGAAGAGAGATTTTTTAAGAAGATTTACTTTATCATAAAAAAATCCGGAGAAAATTCTCCGGATTTTCTGTTTTGTACAGGCAATGCCGATCAGATATTTTGATTTATTTTTAAATTATAATTCTGATCTCTAATCATTTATCCCTATTTGTTGACTAATAGGGATAAGTTAAAGATTTACTTAAATGTGGTATTACGTATAAATACGTAAATTCATTTTCCGTATTTATACGGATATGTTTGTGTTTATTTATTCTCATCTTTACACCAGCATTAGAACAAAAGGAAAATTTAAGCATTAAAGTTTTCTGAAACTAATAACCATTATAGGCTCAGATTTTCACAAAGAAGAAGGCAGTTCTCCCTTGAACTGCCTTTTATGTATTTTATTCCGAAATAAATTAAATTTTCATCAGTTCGATGGTTCGCTCCGGACTTTCTGCAGAAAATACCGCATTTCCGGCTACCAGCACATCGGCTCCGGCTTCAAAGAGTCTTGCGGCATTATCGATATTTACTCCGCCATCCACTTCAATTAAAGCCGTAGACTTATTGCTTAGAATTAAATCCTTGGTCTCTGCAATTTTTTTGTAGGTGTTTTCGATAAATTTCTGACCGCCGAATCCGGGATTTACGCTCATTAAAAGAACAAGGTCAACATCGGCAATGATGTCTTCCAGCATTAAAACCGGTGTAGAAGGATTTAAAACAACTCCTGCTTTCGCTCCCAGATCCTGAATATGATGAATGGTCCTGTGAAGATGCGTGCAGGCTTCGTAATGTACGGAAACCAGGTCGGCTCCCTGATTGATAAATTCCTCGACATACTTTTCTGGTTCTACAATCATCAGATGCACATCCACAAATTTACCGGCGTGCTGCTGAACGGTTTTCATCATTGGAAAGCCGAACGAAATATTCGGGACAAACCTTCCATCCATCACATCTACATGGATCCAGTCCGCCTGGGAATGATTCAGCATTTCAATATCCCGCTGGAGATTACCGAAGTCTGCGGCTAAAAGGGAAGGGGCAATAAGCTTTGTTTTCATTTTTACTTTTATCGTTTTACTTTAAATTAAATCTTGCAATAGACGGATAACAGATATTTCACATCAATTATCAATCATCATTCATCAATAAAATTTTAGTGGTATTTCAGCTTCATTTCCGGTTTGATCTCCAGAATGGTTTCGTAAATCAGCTGAATCACGTTTCCGACATCTTCTTTGGCCACCATTTCAACAGTGGTATGCATGTATCTCAACGGTAAAGAAATCAATGCGCTTGGTACGCCGCCGTTCGAATGGGCAAAGGCATCCGTATCGGTTCCTGTTGCCCGGCTGGCTGCGGCCCTTTGGAAAGGGATATTCTTTGATTTGGCCGTCTGAATAATCAGTTCGCGGATGGTATGGTGAACACTCGGTGCAAAGAATACTACCGGTCCGGCTCCGCATTTCTGGTCGCCTTCTTTTTTCTTTTCGATCATCGGGGTGGTGGTGTCATGGGTAACATCGGTTACGATCGCGATGTTAGGCTTTATGGTATCGGCAATCATATCCGCACCGTATAATCCCACTTCTTCCTGAACGGAATTGGTGATATATAAACCAAAAGGGATTGTTTTTTTATTTTCTTTAAGAAGCCTCGCTACTTCCGCGATCATAAATCCGCCGATCCGGTTGTCCAGTGCGCGGCAGACAAAATACCGGTCATTCATTTCAAAAAATTCATCCGGATAGGTAATCATGCAGCCTACATAAATTCCCATATCTTCAACTTCCTGTTTTGAAGTAGCGCCACAGTCAATGAAAATATTTTCGATTTTCGGGGTCGGTTCGTTCTGATTGCTTCTGGTATGAATGGCCGGCCACCCGAAAACACCTTTTACAATTCCTTTCTCGCCATGAATGTGAACGACTTTCGACGGAGCGATTGTCTGATCAGAACCACCGTTCCGGATTACATAAATAAGACCGTCATCTGTAATATAATTTACATACCATGAAATTTCATCGGCGTGGGCTTCGATAACTACTTTAAATTCTGCTTCAGGATTGATGATTCCGTAGCAGGTACCATAATGATCCACTTCTACTTTATCAACGTAAGGACGGATGTAATCCATCCAGATTTTCTGGCCTTCATGCTCATATCCGGTTGGGGATGAAGTGTTTAAGTATTTCTCTAAAAATTTCAAAGATTTCTTTTCAAATTTCATAAAAAGGAATGATTTTTGCGTTCAATTTTTGTTCTAACAAGTGTAAAAATAATGAAATTTAGTAAGATTATTTGCCTTTTCCTTTTCTTTTTTGGGGTAAGCATTTTCGGTCAGAAAGATTCTGTCATTGCAAAGCCGTTAAGCCAATACCCTCAGGAATTGCTGAAAACAGACGAATTCGGAAATAAATATTTTTATGATGAGCGGCAGAAGGCAAAGATTTACGAAATCAACGGGGAGACGGTAGTGGTGATGGATGAACTGGTTTTACTGAATAAACCGAGATTCAATAACCAGCTGGACAGGAATTATTATTATTTCCTTAATAAAAAGCTGTACCGGGTTTATCCGCTTTTCGTAATGGCTTTACAGCAATACCGCGACATTCAGGGTGAAATGACCAATCTTGATGATAAATCCAAAAGAAAATACATCCGTGACCGGCAGAATATTTTGGCCGATCAGTATGAAAAGCAGCTCCGGGATCTTACTACAACCGAAGGCCAGGTATTTGCCAAATTGATGAACCGGGCTACCGGCAAAAACGTTTATGAAATTATTAAAGAACTGAGAGGAGGCTGGAGTGCTTTCTGGTGGAATGTAAAAGGTAAAATGGCCGACATCGATCTTAAAGATCCATATGATCCGCACCGGAACCGTACCGACGAATATCTGGAATCCCTGCTTCAGTCCAACTGGAACTCCGGTTACCTGCAGCCTTATCCGGGCGCCAGTACTTTCAGGGTACCGAGATAACAAAGAATACGAAACGTAAAAATTCCTGTAAGGTTGCTTACGGGAATTTTTCTTTTAATTTATCAAATACGATCTGATCTACCGGTAACGGAAACGGGTTATCCGGTCTGTCGATGTCTACCCATTCGGTTTTTTCGATACACGGATCAAGAATCAGGAAATCCTGCTCATTGATGATATTGACGATGTAATAAATGGTCAGCAGCTGTTCGTTTTCCCTGAAGCGCGATACCAGAAAGCCTTCCTGTGTATAAAAATGCTCTGCGATCTCTATTTTTACATTCAGCTCTTCATCGAATTCACGGTGCAGGCATTCGATAACGCCTTCGCCGAATTCCAGGCCGCCACCCGGGAATTTCATTAAGGGTTCTCCTGCATATTCTTCAAATAGGGCCAGCACTTTCCTGTTTTTTACCGCACAGGCATATACCCTGATGTTGATCTTATCTATCATATTTAATAATTTGTAGGGCTAATGTAGGAATTTCTGGCGAAATGAAAGGGGTGGTGGATGTTTGAAATGAAAGTCCTGCCATAATTTTGGTCACAATTAAAAGGTTTATCCTATATAATGTGAACTCGAAGTAGACATCAGGTTGGGAGGCTGGAAGAAGAATGATGGATACCGGAAGTTTTCAATCGCAGCCAATACTGAAAATCCATTAAGATCTGAGAAGGTTTTAGAGAATTAAGATGAGTTCTGCTTTAAGCATAATGCTAAAATAAAAATCTTGATTTTTTTGCCAGGCTTAAACTCTTCATATACCTTAATGGTTTAGATATGCCTTAATGGTTTAAATTGCAGTTCTATCAATAAAATTAAACGTTATTGAGTTCATGTTATATATAAAAGGTCGTTGCCCTACAGTTTAACGGCATTGATCATTTCCCTTTTTCCCGGCGGACCCTGCTTCTTTTCCACCTGGAAATTAAGTTCCTGAAGAACTCTTCTTACACTTCCTTTGGAAGAATAGGTTGTTAACAAACCGTTAACCGACATTTTGTCAGAAACCATTTCAAACAGGGGTTTTTCCCAGAGATCCGGCTGTACCCGTGCGCCGAAACAGTCGTAATAGACAAGGTTAATTTTGGGTAACTCGATGTTTTTCAGATCGAAAAAATCGCATTCGATCTTTTTCAGGTGAAAACCTTTAATGATTTCTGTTGGTTTCCCCCAGTCAGCATGATGAATTTTGTGATAAATATTCCTGAACTCAGGGTTATCAAAAAGCTCAAAATAGGCCAAATCGTCAATTTCAGATTCGTTTACGGGATATTTTTCAAGGGTAAAATAGTTAATGATATGATTTTTGTCAGTTTTTAAATATTCATTAATTGTTACCAAAACATTCAAACCTGTTCCAAAACCGAGTTCTAAAATATTAATTTGATAATCATTTATCAAATTAAGTCCGTTTTTGATAAACACGTGTTCGGCTTCCTGTAAAGCACCGTGGTGTGAATGGTAGTTTTCGTTTAATTCATTGATAAACAATGTTTTACTTCCGTCGTTGGTGGTCTTGATTTCTCTTTTCAAGCTATTTTTTTACAAATTTACTCTAAAATTTTTATATTTAGAAAATTATATTAAATTTGTAGAACCTCATAAAAAATTTTAGAAATGATAATTCAAAAAACTGAAAACTCCCGAATTTCTACATTCGATCCCAACAACTTTTCATTCGGAAACACTTTTATCGATCATATGATCATCTGTGAGTACGAGGATGGAAAGTGGGGTGATGTAAAATTGGTTCCCTATGGTCCTTTACAATTTACGCCTGCGATGATGGGGGTAAACTACGGACAGGCTTGTTTTGAAGGTATGAAAGCCTACAAAGACAAAGACGGACAGGTTTTCCTTTTCAGGCCTGAAAAGAATTTTGAACGTATCAATAAATCGGCGAAACGTCTTGCGATGCCTGAAGTAACGGAAGAGATGTTTCTGGGCGGGCTGAAAGCACTGGTAGATGCAGACCGCAACTGGATTCCTTCCGGAGAAGGGATGTCTTTATATATCCGTCCGCTGATTTTCGCAACGGAAGAAGCATTGAAAGCGAGAGTGGCCAATAAATATATGTTCGCCATTGTGGCAACGCCTGCAAAAATGTATTATACGGAACCGGTTTCCGTAAAAATCTCAGACCATTATTCCAGAGCGGCAAGTGGTGGAGTAGGTTCTGCCAAAGCAGCAGGGAACTATGCAGCTTCATTCTATCCAACGCAGCTGGCGATCGAAGAAGGATATGAGCAGATTATCTGGACAGATGATGCCACCCACGAATATTTTGAAGAGAGCGGAACAATGAACGTTTTTGTAAGAATCAACGATACGATTTACACACCGCCGACATCGGAAAAAATTCTTGACGGGGTTACCAGAGACAGCTTTATCCAGCTGGCCGAAAGAAGAGGCATTGAAGTAAAAGTAGAGTCTATTAAAGTAAAAGATGTTATCGAAGCGCAGAATAACGGAACCCTGAAAGAAGTATGGGGTGTTGGAACCGCAGTGGTAACTACCGTGTTCCAGGCTTTGGGCTACAACGGCGAGAAGCTTGAACTGCCGAGATTATCAGATGAAGAAAGCTTCGCGGTAATCCTTAAAAACGATCTGGTTGACCTTCAGACCAACCTTACGGAAGATCCTTTCGGATGGAGAGTAAAAGTGGATCAGGTAATGGAAACCGTTTAATCGGAATATTAAAAGATAAGCAGAGGCCGGGAATTTTTTCCGGCTTTTGTTTTTGCCGTAGCTGCAGTGAAAATCACTAAACTTTGCCGGCAAGTTTTGTTAATGATTCCCGAAATGTGTATTTTCGCAAAAGTTTATGAAAAAAATACTCTTCATATCAATAATAGGTATCGTCAGCTGCAGCAAAAATGCACAGACCCATCCTCCGGTGGGCGGTGTTCTCAGCAAGAATGATCTGGAGGTTTCCCGGAACAGGATGAAAAACCTTAACAGCTTGGAAAGAACACAGATCCAGGACTGGATCAGCGGCCAGCCGGTAAAGTTTTACCCGACCCAGCTTAATTACTGGACCAACGCCCATGGCTTCGACCAGAGGCAGAGGAGACAGGACAATAGCCTGATTTCGTATTCCTATGATCTTTACGACTTCGATCAGACCAAAATTTATGATCAGCCGATAGGAAGAAGGGATGCCCGATTCGGGCACTTTGATGAACTGAAAGCGGTGGAAGATGCCCTGCGTTTCATCCATGACGGAGAAGAGGTCACCCTGCTGGTTCCTTCGGCACTGGCTTACGGAACCTATGGCGACGAAAAGAAAATTGATAATGATATTCCTTTAATCATAAAATTAAAAGCATTATAGCCCATGAAATTGTTTAACAAAAATATAATTCTGGCAGCAGCAAGTGTTTCGCTGATGAGTTGTACACCAATTTATAAAAAAATGAACGTAGACAAAGAAACTTACGAAGGTCTTAATGACGGACTTTACGCAAACCTTCAGACCACAAAAGGCAATATGATTGTTAAGTTTGAAGACAAGAAAGCCCCTGTAACGGTAGCTAATTTTATCGGACTTGCAGAGGGAAAAATCGATAACAAAGCAAAAGCAAAAGGAGTTCCTTATTATGACGGGACCATTTTCCACCGCGTGATCAAGGATTTCATGATCCAGGGGGGAGATCCTCAGGGAACGGGAATGGGAGATCCGGGATATAAATTCGAGGATGAAAAGAACGACCTGAAGCATACCGGGAAAGGGATTCTTTCTATGGCGAACTCAGGACCGAATACCAATGGTTCCCAGTTCTTCATTACGGAAGTCGCTACTCCCTGGCTGGACGGAAGACACACGATCTTCGGAAAAGTAGTAAAAGGAGAAGACGTGATCGATACGATTGCTAATGTGGAAAAAGGGCCTCAGGATAAGCCTAAAACCGATATTGTTTTAGAAAAGGTTTCTATTTTCAGCAAAGGGGACGAGTACAAAAACTACGATCCTGCAAAAACTTTTAACGAAGGAAAAGCGAAGATCGCTGAAAATAATAAAGCGGCAGCTGCAAAAGAAGAAGCGGAGAAAAAGAGAAAGGAAGAAGAATTCAAAGCGAACCAGGAGAAAATGGTAGAAGATCTGAAAGCGGGGATGCAGAAAACGGAATCCGGGCTGTACTATAAAATCACAAAAACAACGGAAGGAAAAGCTCCGAAAGCAGGTGACAATGTTTCTGTACACTATGCAGGAAAGTTGGTTGACGGAACCGAGTTCGATTCTTCATTCAAGAGAAACGAGCCGATCGAAATCCCAATCGGAATGGGAAGAGTAATCAAAGGATGGGATGAAGGAATCCTTTTATTGAAAGAAGGTGAAACAGCTACTTTACTGATCCCGCCGGCAATGGGCTACGGGGAAAGAGGAGCAGGAGGCGTAATCCCGCCGAACGCATGGCTTGTTTTCGATGTTGAGCTGGTAAAAGTAAAATAATCGAATCCGAATACAATACTGAAAGCTGTCCGAAAGGACGGCTTTTTTTGTTGGGTCTATGAAATCTTGTAACGACAGGCAATTGTTGTTCGACTTATAGGACAGACAATCTTCAATATTTATCATCTAAAACTTTAAAACAAAACAACAATGAAAACCCGGACCTTTTTGTTTCTTTTCATGCTTCTGTCTATGGTAACCTTTGCCCAGACCAAAGCCAATTCTGATGATGCAGCCATAAAGAAATCTTTGAGCGGTTTTATCAACAGCATCAAGGAAAAAAAGATTGAGCAGTGCGTGAATTATATCTACCCTAAATTTTTCACGGTAGTCCCGAAAGAGCAGATGACCCAGATCCTTGCCATGACCTATAACAATCCTTTTATGAAAATCGATATGAGCAATCTCAGGTTCGGGGCTATTGAAAAGCCGGAAAAAACCGGCAGTGAATATTTTGCCATTGCGCCTTACTTTTTTACACTGAAGTGCAATGTAAGTTCGATGAATGAGGATATGAGAAAGAAGATCGGTGCAGCCTTTACTCAAAAATACGGTAAAAACAATGTAAAATACCTGGCTGCTGAAGGTGCTTATCTTGTCAATGCGCGTATGAGAGCCTGCGCTGTTTCCCAGGACCGCAAAATCTGGAAGTTTGTGATTCTTGAAAAAGAATATAAGCCTCAGCTGGTAAAAGTATTGCCGAAAAGGATTTTGGATAAGATTTAAAGGTTAATATTTAATTATATAATCCTTCTGAAAGTTTGGCAATTTCCCCATCCCCGCAAAAAACCTTACTTTCGTATGAAAATTAGTCAATGAAGAAGATCCTGTACTCATTTTTCTTGTTTTCAACGCTTACGGTTTATGCGCAAAGCAAAAAGTTTTTTGCAAAAGGAGAGGTGGAGCTTCAGCATCCTGTGGAGAAAGTGAATCTGAGATTTGAAAACAATCTTCCTTTTGTACAGGTGAACATCAACGGGAAATTCTATAACTTTCTTTTCGATTCCGGGGCACCGACGGTCATTTCCAGTGCCATTTACAACGAACTGAAACTGAAGAAAAAATACAGGCGGTCTATAGGGGATTCCAACAAAAGGAGGCAGCAGCAGATCTTTACCGAACTTCCGGAAATGACGGTTGATCAGCTGGTGTTCAGGAACGTCGGAGCTGTCGTACTGGACCTTAATTCCGCAGAGCTGGGCTGCCTGAAAGTAGACGGGATCATCGGGGCCAATCAGATGGCCAAGCTGTTCTGGAGAATTAATTATACTGAAAATTCGCTGGAGGCTGCGCGCGAGCTTTCTTATTTTGATGTGAAAGATTATCCGGCAGTCCTGCCTTTTGAAGCGAAGTCCCAGAAAACACCTGTGATCAAAACGCCTCTTTTCGGCAAAGATGTGGAACTTACTTTCGATACGGGATTTTCAGGCCGGTTTGAAATTACCGAAACGAATTTCGATCCGCAAAAAGCCTCCCGTAAGATTGAAACTTTCGGGACGCGTTCAACAGGGGCTTTCGGTGCTGCCAAGCCGGTTGCCGGGGCTATTTTCAGGATGGATTCGCTGGCATTGGGAAATACCGTTTTCCATGATGAAATTATTTCCACCGGCACCACAGACCTGCTGGGAAACGAATTCCTGAGGGATTTTTCTTTTATTCTCGACTGGAAAAACAATAAAATTTATCTGAAACGGATCCGAAACAGCCCCGCAAGGCTTGAATCTTTCGGATTCAGCTACCGTTTTGTCGATCAGAAGCCGGTGGTGGCCTTCGTTTTTCAACAGGATCATTTTCCCTTGAAGATCGGGGATTCCATTATCAGTATCAATAATGTCGTGCTCGATCATCTGGATGGAGAGGCGGTTTGCTATTATTTCATGAACCGGGTTGAAAGAGACCAGAAAAACATCACCATTAAAATCAAAAGAGATGGCAGAATACTGGACTTTAATCTGGACCGGAAGGAATATCTAAATTAATCGGCTAAGAAAAATCATGCCTGGCAAAGCATCTTTTATTTCTTAAACCTAAAACCTGCTTATCCTGATTTATAAAAGAACAGACGGCCCGCCTGTGTTTTTATTAATAACCTGTCAGATCGATTTTGCAGCAGCTATTTCAGAAGTGAGCTGCAATTCATTCCGACGGTTTGCATTTTTTCATTAATGCCCATATCTTCAGCCTTTTTAATGAGTTCTTTCGGAGGGTTCTGTCCGGGTTTTACATCATTCAGTTTAGAAAATAAGGCAAGTTCTTCCGGTGTTAATTTTTCGCCTAAGTCTTTTATAAAGCAATCTGCAAATTTTTCGGTCTTTGCTTTAGGGATGCCGTTAACAACCATTCCTTGTATCATTTTGTTCCGGAGCGATTTCATCATGGAAGCTGTGGAATTCGTAGTCTGTGATTTTGCCGGAGCTTTAGACTGCGCCGTTAATGTCTGGCTGCTGCATACGGACATCATGCAGAATGCAAAAAATAGTTTTTTCATAGTTATTTATTTGAAAGGCCAAAAGTAAGATTATTTTTTGATAAGGCAATAGGCCGGAGGAGGGATGAGGAAACTGAAGTTTTTTGTTAATATATCATTTGAAATTTTGAATTGCTTCTTAGAATCAAGGGGTTATCTTTTCCGTCTTCAACAATCAATTTTAAGGTATAAAATATTTTACATTAATATTAACAATATGACTTTAAATTGTTTAATGTGTACGTTTTCAAGGATTAAAATAAATTTTCATTAAATGATAATTAAATATACTTAAAAATATTTAAATTCAATTATATTTGCACCCGTAAAATCAGGAACTCTTATAAACAGTAATTATGAAAAACAGATTCATCCTAGCAATCTCCCTTTCCCTGGTGTTTTTTGCGGGAAGTGCAAATGCCCAGCAGGGACGTGTAGGGATCAACACCACCTCTCCGAGAACAACCCTTGACGTTGCCGCTAAACTCGGTACTACCGATGCAGACGGCCTTCAGGCTCCGCGCCTTACCAGAGCAGAACTTACCGCCAAAGGAAACAGCGTTTACGGAACAGACCATGCCGGAACGATTATCTACATCAGCGATATAGCAGGCGGTGACGTAACTTCACAGAGAGTCAATATCAACGCAACCGGGTATTACTTCTTCGACGGGACTTTTTGGCAAAAGGTAGGCGCAGGTAGCGATTTGTACAAGGATAACGGGACCCTGACTTCCAACCGTACAGTTTCGCAGGGAACCAACACCATGGCCTTTACTTCTTCTGCAACTACGGGAACCAGCCATTTTACGGTAGACAACAGCACGTTGAATGTTGATGCCGCTAATCATAGGGTAGGTATCGGAACCAATAGTCCTGCTACTAAACTGGATGTAAATAACGGGACTACTCCGGGAGCAGTGAAAATTACGGACGGAACGCAGGGAGAAGGGAAAGTTTTAACCAGTGATGCGAACGGCGTAGGAACATGGAGAACCATGGCGTTTTCCAGCAATGTAGAAGGAACCTGGCTGATTAATAATTCTCAGGCCGCTACAAACAATTCCATTCCTGTGAATCGTTACAGTTCGGTAGCCAAGCTTTCGCTTCCGATGGCGGGGACTTATCTGGTATTCCTGAATGCGGATTTCGGATTTGACAATGCGGTATCGATTCCGGCACAGGTCGAATATCTGATTACCCGTGGCGGAATCAATAATGAAATAAACCTTGCCAATGCTATCGGGGCAGTGCCCGGCACCTGGAACAGTATCTATAATTCCGTAACCTCGGGAATGGGCGGATTTACTATCAACAATACCTTTTTTATTGTGACGACGGGTCCGCAGGATATTTATTTAACCATCAAGCCAATTCCGGGACAGCCGGCAAACAACGGAGTCATTGCGACCAGGCTTATGCGATGGGGCGGTACGGCAGAAAACCCGTCATATCAGGGAATTCCGGGCGGACTGGCCATTGACCGTTTCGTAGCGTATAAATTCTAGATTTACTGAGTGAATTTTGCTTTGCAAGTGAATCGTCAATGCTGAATTTAACCGCGATCATGTTGGAAGACAAAGTCGCAAGAGGTTTTTAAATGCTTTGTGCGGCAAGGTGCAAGGATTTTATCTTTGATAAATTGTGTACCGCTTATTGATTTCGGGAAATCGCCACTCTTAGGCAAATTCCCTTAGTAGCAATTCTGTTCCGCTTTGACGGTTGATTATTAAATAATTAATCATAAAAAAGTTTATTGAACCCGTTTCAATAAACTTTTTTTAATCCAGGTAACTGAAGTAAGGCTTTAAATCTTTACCTTCATACATCCATCATCCGGTAACCCATCCAAACCTTTCACTTTACCAGTTCTTGTCAATCATATAAATGATTTGGGTTAAAATACCGGCACCCATCAGCAGCTCTCTCCGGTTTACCTTTTCAAAGGTATCCTCTTCCGTGTGGTGGATGTCGAAATACCGCTGTGAATCCGGAACAAGTTCCGCCGTCGGGATGCCCATGTCATGAAGCGGATACAAATCGGTACCGGAAAACGTGCCGGTAAAATCATAGACTCCGTAAGGCAGGAACAATCCCGCCCAGTTCTGGATCTGCTTTCTTTTGGCATCGTCCATATTTAGGGAAATTCCTCTCGGGCTGAATCCTCCGGCATCGGTCTCAATCGCAAACAGGTGCTTTTCATTGTTTTCCTTTGCCATTTTGCCATACTGGATACCGCCTTTTACCCCATTCTCCTCATTGGCGTAACAGACCACCCGGATGGTATGGTTGTTGGGGATACCGAGTTTTTTAAACGTTCGTAAAACTTCAATGCTCTGAACGATTCCGGCTCCGTCGTCATGCGCTCCTTCGCCCACATCCCAGGAATCCAGATGACCGCCCACAACAATGACCTGGCTGTCTTTTTTACCCGTAATTTCGCCGATGACAGAATGGGATAGCTTTTCATCTCTCATGCCACAATTTGAGTTGAGTTTTGCCGTTACCTTTCCGGTTCGTAAAAGTTCAGCCAGTTCGTCGGCAGTGGTGCTTCCAATGGCAACCGCAGGAATTTTTTTATCATCGTTGTAACGCATTGCTCCGGTATGCGGAACATCATCAAATGCAGAAGAAAGGGAGCGGATAATGGCAAATTTCCCGCCCTTTTTGGCTGCCAAAGAAGCTGCCGTTGTCCTGTATTTTGAGGCATCGCTATAGCCTTTGAAAGTTTCTACAAAAGATTGGCTGAATGGGTAGTTGAAAAAAACGATTTTATTTTTTACCTGCTCCGGTGTAAGTTGGTCATATTCCTGCATCGACCGTACCATGATGATCTCGCCGGAGACATCTTTTCCGCCGGTTCCTTCGGAGTTTCCTAAAGAAAGCATCCTCACGTTTCTCCATTTTCCGTTGGCGGTTTTGATCTGTAAAGATTCTTTTCCCCTTACCCAGACAGGAATCATAACATCCTGCAGCCATACTTTATCAGCTCCGGCATCGCGGAGTTTCTTCGCGGCCCATTGCACGGATTTCTCATAAGCTTCCGAACCACTGAGGCGGTGACCGATGTTCTTGGTAAGATCCCGCAGTTCGGTGTAGGCTTTTCCATTATTCAGTATTTCCGAGAAAATTCCGGCAAACTGTACAGAGTCTTTTTTTGTTTGGCTGTAAGCCGTTATACCGGCTAAAAGAAGGGCTGTGCCTATTATCTTCTTCATCATTCTTTTGTTTAATATTTAATTTCGACATCCAGCTGTCTGTTCTCTGTTTGTGCCTTTTTATCCATCGAAGCACCAACCGCGATCCCGATACTCATTCCAATGGGAAGTCCGATTCCAAGGAACCCCATATTCCCAAATGAAATTCCGAAGATGACGCCCAGCGGAATCCCGAATGCAGCCATGCCTGCAGCCAGCCATAGGTTCCGGTAGTGGTTTTTCGGGACCAGTTTTTCATTCTTTTCAAGAAGTTTGAGAATGAATGTCTGCTTTACTTTTAATAAATTCTGTAAAGATTTATCCTTTAGAGAAGTAGAGTTGATGGCTTCAACTTCTTGATTAATGATTCCTGCGGTCTCAGCGGATATTTTTTTGTCCCCAAGACTGTCCAGCAAAGCCTGCCATTGTTGATAAAGCCTGTTGGTTTTATGTTCCGTTAAAAGTTCAGTTTTCAGATGTAATTTGAGGATCTCCATTAAGTTCTTTTATTAAAGCATCTGTTTTTATTTTCAGATGCAAGTTTTATTTTCAGGTACGTAGTTTAAGTGAGCAAAGAAAAAATCAACAGGTTGATTTGATGAAAGAGGTTTCTGTCAGTACGTTCTATCACTATCCTTACCAGTTTTTATCGATCATAAAAACCAATTGGGCCATGGCTACCGCACCCAAAAGAAGTTCCCTCTTATTCACTTTATCAAAAGTATCCTGCTCGGAATGGTGGTAATCGAAATATCGCTGGGTATCTACCACAAGCTCGGCCAACGGAATATCCAGCTTTTTCAATGGCGAAATATCCTGGATGGCATCGGTCTGGTCGAAATCGTATACGCCATACGGAAGAAAGTAATTTTTCCACTCAAAGATCAGCTTTCTTCTCTGGGGCGGCATATCCAGGGAAAATCCCCTTGGCGAGTATCCTCCGGCATCGGTTCCCAGAGCGAAGACATGCTTTTCATCTTTCTTCTTTACGTACGCAGCATACATTTCCCGGCCCTGTCCGCCGTTTTCGCTGTTGGCATAAAATACCACCCGTATGGTATGGTTGTTTTCTATGCCGAGTGCTCTAAAGGTCCTCAAGACTTCCATGCATTGCGCGACTCCCGTACCGTCGTCGATGGCACCTTCTCCGAAATCCCATGAGTCCAGCTGGGCTCCCAGGACAATTACCTTCGAATCTTTCTTACCCTGGATCTCAGCAATGATATTCGGATTGGTGGTATCGCCTTTGGGTTGGGCCGTCATATTCAGTTTGGCAGTAACTTTCTGGCTTTTCAACAGTTTCTCGAGTTCATCCGCCGACTTTACGCCGATGGATAATGCCGGGATCCTTATTTTATCGTCCGGTTCGTAATATACCATTTTGGCATGCGGCGTGTCATCCGAAGCTGTAGTTAAAGACCGTATAATCAAAGCTTTGGCTCCTGTCTTTGCAATTACCGACGCCGAAATCAGTTTCGATTTGGCCGTAAGAAGGTAAGAATCGCTGGTGTTGATGATTTTCGGATCCATCGGAAGATTGACGAAAGCAATTTTGCCTTTCAGCTGTCCTACCGACATGGCATTCAGTTCAGAGGTTGAATTGATGAGTACAATTTCTCCGGTCAGGTCTTTCCCGTCAGTTCCTTCGGAGTTCCCGAAAGAAAGCATTCTGATATTTTTCCAGTCGCCGTTTCCGGTTCTGATCTGCAGGGACTCTCTTCCCCTGATCCATACCGGGGCTTTGGCTTCCATTTTCCAGATCATATCGATACCCATTTCCTTCAGTTTTTTTTCCGCCCATTCCACAGCTTTCATATATCCGGGCGTCCCGCTGAAACGGGGACCGATTCCTTTGGTAAGCTGTCCCAGGTTTTCATACGCCGTGCCGTTGGTCATGATCTCGTCGGAGATCTTTTTAAACTCCTCATGGTAGTTTAACTTTACAGCCGTCGATGCCTTCTTTACCGGTCGTTTAAAGGGTTTCTTCTGAGAAAATAAAAATCCACCCAAAAAGAGTGGAATGATAATGAATGCTTTTTTCATTTTATTGACCTTTCTTTTTCCATTGCTAAAAGTAAGGAAAAATTGGTAATAGTTTATTGTTTCATGTCGTACATCAGGAGGGCGGTAACCAACTTAGGTTCAATGAAAGTACATTTCGGCGGCATGCTTAATTTCAGGTCTGAAATTTTGATCATATCATTGAAACTCACAGGGTAAATTCCAAATCCGGCTTTTCCTTCACCGTTGTCTACTTTCTCTTTCAGCTGATTGATTCCTTCAATATTCGAAGTTCCTTTAACGTATGAAATTTTTTCGGAACTGTCCGGATCGTCGATTTTTAAAATATCCTTGAAAATATACTTATCAAGGAGATGGTGATCCAGGTTGTCCAGCGACATTTCCTGGGAACGCAGGTCATGCTTTACGTGAAGGGAATAAAATTTACCATCCATATACATTGAAATATGGAACTTTTGTGAAGGATAATATGCCGTTTCTCCTTTTTCATGAATCAGGAAATATTTTTCCAGTTTCTGTAAAAACTCTTCGTTCGATAATCCGTTGATGTCCGAAACAATCCGGTTATAATCATGGATTTTGATGGATTGATTGGAAACAATGAAACTGTAGACGAAATTATACAGCTCCGTTCCGTTATGCCTCTTGTTTTTGTTTTTCTGATGTTTTGCATTTAAGGCCGTAGAGCCGATCCTGTGGTGGCCGTCAGCAATGTAGAACGCATCAATCTGGTCGATTACCTCTTTGAACTGCTGCAGCTTCAGACGGTTGTCGATCCTCCAGATCTTATGCCGGATGCCTTTCGTATCGATATGGTTGAAGATCGGAACGTTTTTTTCCTCATGATTCATCAGCAGTTCGATCTTGGAATTGGCAGGATAGGTCAGCAGTACCGGTTCTGCCTGAAGGTTTACTTTTTCCAGATAGTGCGCCAGCTTTTCTTTCTTTTGCGGAATGGTACTTTCATGCCTTTTGATTTTACCATTCCAGAAATCCTCAATGCTTGCCAGACCCAAAAGCCCCCTGAAAACCTGTTTGTTGGGATAAATCTGCTCATAAAGATAATACGAAGAATTGTCCTGAACGAGTTTTTTCTCTTCCATCAGTTCTTCAAACGTAGACCGGATCTTTCTTAAATTCCGGTCGATGTCTTTTGATTTGCTTACAACATAAGGCTTGATCATATGGATGTAAGTATCTTCTACCTGAGCTTTTTCCGCTATCTCTTCCTGGGTGAAATTATCCAGAGGATGGGTAGGGAAGGTGCTCTCATAGTCTTTATGAGGTCTTATTCCACGAAAAGGTTTAAAAATAGGCATATTTTATTTTATAGTTTCTTTAATCTTAATAATTTGTTCGGCAAGTTCAACTCCGATTTTTTCCTGGGCATCCACCGTGTTTCCTCCGATGTGCGGAGACAGCGAAAGGGCAGGATTCATCAGTAACAGAACTTCCGGGCTCGGTTCTTTTTCAAAAACGTCCAGCGCAGCACCCGCTACTTTTTCAGATTCGATAAAATCGATCAGGGCAACTTCATTCATTACGCCGCCTCTTGCCGTATTGACGATGTAAACGCCGTCTTTCATTTTTTCAAACTGAGGCGTGTCTATAATGTATCCGTTGGTTTTCGGCGTATTGATGCTGATGAAATCCGCATCTTTAAGAAAGGCATCCATATCGTTGGTGGAAGTAATCTCAAAATTCAGCGACTGGCCGTCGAAGAATTCCAGGGTAAGGGTTTTGGTCTTTGGCTTTCTGGTCAGGACCTTTACTCTCATCCCTAAAGAAATCCCTATTTTCAATACTTCCTGGCCGATGCTTCCGAAACCGATAACACCCAGCGTTTTTCCCGAAAGCTCATACGCGTTAGCAAATGACTTTTTCATGGCATTGAAGTGCGTTTCTCCTTCCAGCGGCATCAGCCTGTTGGATTCATGAAGAAACCTCGCCAGTGAAAAGAAATGGCCGAATACCAGCTCTGCCACGGATTTTGAAGAAGCGGTAGGCGTATTGATGACGTATTTTCCTTTTTCAATTGCATATTCAACGTCGATATTATCCATCCCAATGCCACCTCTTCCGATAATTTTCAGATTGGGACAGGCATCGATAAGATCTTCTCTCACTTTCGTGGCGCTTCTTACCAGCAGAACATCTACGTTGTTTTCGTTGATGAAACTGATGACGTGGTCCTGGGCAACCCTGTTGTCCAGCACCTCGATTCCCGCATTTTTCAATGCCTGTTCACCTGCTTTTGAAATTCCGTCGTTAGCTAAAACCCTCATGTTTTTATATTCTTTAATTATTTAAATAAGTAAATTTTAAATAATTTAACAGTGGCGCAAATTAAGAAAATTTAAAATAACACCCTATATTATTTAAATAATTGAATTTCAAATTTTTATATTATTTCATTGATTTCATGGCATCCACCAATACCTGTACGCTTTCGATCGGCATGGCGTTGTAAAGACTTGCTCTGTATCCGCCTAAGCTTCTGTGCCCGTTCAGCCCGCTGATTCCGGCTGCTTTCCATGCTGCATCAAACTCCTCTCTTTTGGTTTCGTCGGTAATTTTAAAGGAAACATTCATCAGGGATCGGTCTTCTTTGACGCAGAAGGTTTCAAATAAAGGGTTGCTGTCGATTTCGTCGTACAGGAGTTTCGCTTTGGCTTCGTTTCTGGCTTCTGCCGCTGCAATTCCTCCGTTGTTTTCCAGATATTGCAAGGTAAGCAATGAAGCATATACCGGGAATACCGGCGGCGTGTTATACATGGATTCCTTAGCGATATGCTGCGAGTAATCCAGGATGGAGAACATATTTTCCCTTCCTGTTTTTCCTAAAATTTCTTTTTTGATAACCACCAGAGTTACTCCGGCAGGTCCCATGTTCTTTTGGGCTCCGGCGTAGATCAGGTCGAATTTCGAGAAATCCAGCTGTCTGGAAAAAATATCGGAACTCATATCGCAGACCATCAGCGTACCCACTTCCGGGAAAGATTTCATCTGGGTTCCGTAAATCGTATTGTTGGAGGTGCAGTGGAAATAATCATATTCTGAACCTATGGTATAATCTTTAGGAATGAAAGAATAGTTTTCTTCTTTGGAAGAACCTACAACATCTACCGTTCCTACTTTTTTAGCTTCTTTAATTGCACCTGCCGCCCAGGTCCCCGTGTCCAGGTAAGCCGCTTTTCCGCCTACTTTCATCAGGTTGTAAGGAACCATCGCAAACTGAAGGCTGGCACCCCCGCCCAGATACAAAACTTCGTAATCATCACCCAGATTCATCAGTCTTTTTACGATGGCGCGCGCTTCATCCATTACCGCTACAAAATCCTTGCTCCGATGCGAAATTTCAAGAAGGGAAAGACCCATTCCGTTGAAATCCAGAATTGCCTGTGCCGATTTTTCGAAAACTTCCTGAGGTAAGATGCATGGTCCTGCGCTGAAGTTGTGCTTTTTGCTCATATTATTTATTTTTTGGATTTTCTGTAAAGTTTCCCTTACCGTTTCATTTATAGTTTCTTATTAAATTCAGGTTTTGATACATAAAAAAACCGCCTCATAATGGATGAGACGGCAGTTTTTTATTCTCCGTGTAAGAATGCTTTTTTGTTAAGCAGTGCTTCTTCAGATTCTACGTGGTCCTCATCCGGCACGCAGCAGTCTACCGGGCAGACCGCTGCACACTGCGGCTCTTCGTGGAAGCCTTTGCATTCCGTACATTTATCCGTTACAATGAAGTATACATCATCACTTACAGGTTCCTGCGGTGCATCCGCATTTACAGTAAGCCCTGATGGCAGGGTTACGGTACCTTTCAGTTCAGTACCTTCCGAAGCTTTCCAGTCTACTGCTCCTTCATAAATTGCATTGTTCGGGCATTCCGGTTCGCAGGCTCCGCAGTTAATGCATTCATCAGTTATTTTAATAGCCATCGCTAATTTTTTTTAAATTTGCACAAAATTACAAAATATTCCCCAATTTTACAGTAATTATGAATACCGAAAATCAAGTTTTAGGTCTTACCAGACTCAGTGAATATATAAAAGACTTTTTAGCAAAAGATCAGCCAACTTACAACGAAGACGATGCCGGTTTTGAATCTCTGCTGCAAAGATCCCAGATCGAAAATCCCTGGTTCACCGTTGAAAACCAAAGGTTTGCCTTACAGCAGTGGTGTGATCTGCTGACGGAAGAAAATATAAATAACTGGCTGGAAGAATATCAGATTTCAAAAATTTCAAAAAGGGTAGGGCTTATCCTGGCCGGGAATATCCCGTTGGTCGGTTTCCATGATGTGGTCTCTGTAGTTCTGAGCAACCACATTCCGGTGATCAAGCTTTCCTCAAAGGATAAGTACATGATTCCGTTCCTGTTAAAAAAATGGAATGAATTTTCAGAAGGCAGCGTTCCGTTTGAATTTGTGGAACGGTTGGAGAATTTCGATGCGGTAATTGCTACCGGAAGCAACAATACAGCACGGTACCTTGAATATTATTTTAAGAACCATCTGCACATCATCCGTAAAAACAGAACGTCAGTTGCTGTTTTAAGAGGCAACGAAACGGAAGACGAACTGAAGCTGCTGGCAGAAGATATTTTCCGGTATTTCGGACTGGGCTGCAGGAATGTTACCCGGCTGTTTATCCCGCAGGATTTTGTCATCGACCGTTTATTTGAAAGTTTCCTGGACTTCCAGGATATCATCAACCATAACAAATACGCCAACAATTACGACTACAACCGGGCGATTTACCTGCTGAACCAGGAAAAATTCTGGGACAATAATTTCGTGATGCTGAAAGAGGATGAAAAATTATTCAGTCCGCTTTCCGTTATCAATTTCAGCCGGTATTCTTCTCTGGATGAGGTGAAAGATTTTATCACTGAAAATGAAGAAAATATTCAGTGTGTCGTAGCGAAAGAAGAGCTGGGCCTGGATTCCGTAGAACCGGGAGAAGCACAGAATCCGGGATTGCATACGTACGCGGACAATGTGGACACCATGAAATTTTTATCGGTAATATAATTCTTCGTATCTTGCCGTTACCAATCATGATCCGTATGAAAAAAATAGTGGCGGTCCTTACCGTATTGGCTTTTCATCTGGGATTTTCCCAGGGAAGCCAGATCAAAATTGTTGAAAGCAAGAAAATCGAGCTGACGTCCGAATTAAGTAAAGACCAGATTGCCATTTACAATCAGTCGTTTATTAAGTTTGTCGCGGCATTGAAAGATTCGGACAAGCAGGCCGTTAATGGGCTGATTTCCGATAAAGTAAAGGATATTGTATCCGATGATATGATCCGGAAGTTATTCGGCGGTATCAGCTTTGAACGGAAGACCGAGGTTTATAAATCGGGATACCAGAAGCTGCTGGATAATGCAACGTATCCGGCGATCCAGTACAAATATGCCGATGATCCGTCTGATCCGCCAAGAGATATCATCACCGTTATTTTTGAGAACGACGGTAAGATTCTGGGAGTAAAGCCGGAATACAGCAAATGAAAATCAGCGGCAGACAATAAGTCCAAGGTAAATCTGTTTATGATTTATCAGAAATAAAGTCTTATGAAAAAAATAATATGCATCCTTTCCGTTTTATCGGCACCTTTCTTTTTCTCCCAGAAAAAAGCAGTTCCCAAAGCTGAACCTAAAAAGGAGAGCATGAGTAGCGATACCAAAGCGGCCTTGCAGTTAAGCAAAGAGGAACTCGCTCTGTATAACGGGAATTTCCTGAAATTCATCAGTGCGCTGAAAGTTTCCGACCGTAAAGGGATGGATGCCCTGCTGTCCGAAAAAGCAAAGAAAATGGTTACCGAAGTGGTATATCAGAAACTGGCTGTTGACATTGATACCCATAAAACCTTTGCCGTCACCAAAAGCGGTTACAAGCCTTTTATCGATGGGAGCAGCTATCCGATGATCCAGTATAAATATGCAGATGATAAATCGGCTGAACCGGCGAAGATCATTACCGCCGTTTTTGAAAGAGATGGGAAAATTATGGGAATTAAGCCCTATAAGACAGTAAAATAAAATCAATTAAACTAAAAAATAAAACTATGATGACAAATGTTTTAGTGGCACATGCCAATGATGTGGATAAAGCAGCATTTTACAGGAAGACGTATATACATGTTGCCTTGTCGATCCTTGCTTTTATCGGGGTAGAAAGCGTATTGCTGAAAATGGTTCCGGATCAGGTGATCTTTGCCATGTTTGCCCAGCGGTATATCTGGCTGCTGATTATTGGGGTATTCTGGCTGGCTTCGGTGCTGGCAACCAAATGGTCGCTTTCTCAGAGCCAGTCGACGCAGTACTTCGGGCTTGGATTTTATATAATTCTGGAAGCGGTTATTTTCCTGCCGTTGATAAAAATCGCAACACTTTATGCAGGACCGAACGTTATTTTCCAGGCAGCAATGCTTACAGTGGCGATGTTTGCAGGAATTTCCCTGGTAGCTTTTACTTCCAAAAGGGATTTTTCTTTCCTTAGGAATATCATCATTATCGGAGGATTTATCTCATTGGGACTGATTGTCGGTGGAATGCTTTTCGGATTTAATCTTGGGCTTTGGTTCTCGGTGGGAATGGTAATCCTGGCCTCTGCCACGATTCTGTATCAGACCAGCATCCTGAAGAACGCCTACAGCACCAATCAGTATGTAGGAGCTTCCCTGCAGCTGTTCGCTTCGATTATGCTGTTATTCTGGTATATCCTGAGCATTCTGATGAGCAGAAGAAGCTGATTGAAATAAAAGAGATTTGTAAACCCAAAAAATCCTGATGTCTTGGCATCGGGATTTTATTTTTGGTTGGATTAAACACACAGACGGCACTATTTGAGCACAAATGAAACCATCGGAGCGGTGTTTATTCGTGAAGAATATTTTTGAGATTCGGCTATTTGTCGATCGAACCTAATACTTTCTGAGCAAATGAGTTTAAAGCATCCTTTTCACTCATTCCGTTCTGTACGCTGGCATGAACCTCAAGGGCTCCGCAGATATTGGTAATCAGCTCTCCGGCGACATTCATATCCTCTTCGGTGGTTCCTCTGAATTCCGTGAAGCTTTCCAATACTTCAAGAGTCTTTTCTAAATTTTCAGGAGTCTGGTTCTGATAGAACTGTCTGATGATGGGTAATTTCATGATTACAATTCGTTGAATAAGTTGATTAAACTTTCCGCCTGGTTAGACTGTACCTGGTTCACCAATTCACCATTTCTGAAAATGGCAAATGTCGGAAGATTGTCTACTTTAGCCAGTTTTCTGCTTTCCGGCAATTTTTCTGCATCTACATACAGGAAAGGAATGCTGTCGTTTTCAGAAGCTAATTTTTTAAATTTCGGCTTCATGATTCTGCAGTTCCCGCACCATGTGGCGCCGTACTGTACCACTACTTTTTCATTTTCGCTTACAATATTCTGAAGCGTATCTTCTGTTAATTCCGTATACATGAGTTAAATTTTAGGATAAAATTTAACAATGTACCAATATAACCTTATAACAGCCTGTCAATCTCATTTTCTGCTGCATTACTGTTACATTGCCTAATTGATACATTGTTATTAAAATTAAAATATTAATTTTTTGCTAAGTATTCAGCGGTAGAAGTACGGTCGGCTTTCATCGCATCCTTTCCTTCTTCCCAGTTGGCAGGGCAAACTTCACCGTGCTTCTGAACGTGCGTATAAGCATCGATTAATCTGATATATTCTTTTACGTTTCTGCCAAGCGGCATATCGTTTACAGACTCGTGGAAAATTTTTCCCGTCTCGTCGATCAGGTAAGTCGCTCTGTATGTTACGTTTGATCCGGTGAAAACTTCTTCACCTTCTTCGTTGTATTCGAAATCCTGGTCTACAATTCCAAGGATGTTTGCCAATTGCCTATGCGTATCCGCCAAAAGAGGGTACGTTACTCCTTCGATACCGCCGTTGTCTTTGGAAACGTTCAGCCATGCGAAGTGTACCTCGTTGGTATCGCAAGAAGCACCGATTACTTTGGTGTTTCTTTTTTCAAATTCAGGCAAAGCTTCCTGGAATGCGTGAAGTTCAGTCGGGCATACGAAAGTAAAGTCTTTCGGGTACCAGAACAAAAGCACTTTCTGCTGGCTGGCTGTAGCTTCTTCAAAGATGTTGATTCTAAGATCATCCCCCATTTCAGACATTGCATCTACGGTTACATTTGGGAATTTTTTTCCTACTAAAGACATAATTTCTTGGTTTTTATATTTAAATTTTCTGATGCAAAGATAAACATACTGTATCTATCATACAAAAGCACTTCGATAAATATAATCTATAATAGTTTTTGATCTAATAAGACGGAAAATAGCCCTGAAATTAATAGGTTTTAAGTATAATTTTAATTGGAAATTATTAGAACAGGAATTTTATTCGTACTTAAAGAAGATAGATGATCAGATTACTGATAAAGCAGGGGAAAACTTGATCTATGTATATCAACTGGAGGGTCTGGTGATACTTGTGCACAGTTTGGATTGACGTACACTTTTTATCAGGATAATAAGGACGATTGGTGCAACAGATGTCTATCAGGCAAGAATTAATAATAAACTTAACTGGGAAATATTACCTGATAAAAGTAAAGTCGCCAGTTTTGAAGTTCAGAAAGCAAAAGTAACGTATGGCGGGAGAAACTTGACCGCCTGGTTTGCTGTTGAAGTTCCTATTCAGGACGGACCTTACATTTTCCACGGGTTGCCGGGACTGATTGTTACAATTTCAGACGAACGGAACGATTATAATTTTAGTCTGACGGAAATAAAAACGGTAACGGTACAATGTACTATAGAAATAAAGGTTCGGAATTAACCTGGGAACAGTTTCAGACCTTAGCGATCACTTACTATTCAGATCCTTTTGCGTGCATCAAATCCATGGGAGTTCCCGTAAAAAAAGATGACGGAGCAGGCAATACGGTTTCTATGAATATCAGAAAAGAATCTGAAAGACTGAAGAAAATAATCAGGGAAAAATAATAATCCGGTAGAGCTTAATCATAAAATTAATTACCAATAAAGGTCACGGAATTTCATCACACTTTGCCAAAGTTGGAATCTTTGACAAGGTTTTAAATAGAAACCTGCTCTAGTGCAGGTTCTGTGCGTTAATTAACGTGAGTTAGGTAAGTATAATAGCCAACATCAATAGAAATAAAAATTGTCATCGTAGCCTATCTAATGAAGCCCATTTACCATATATTGCATAATGAGCGGCCTTAGCCGAAACTTACAATTGATTTTTGTC
The DNA here is from genome assembly GCF_008329705.1 of Chryseobacterium sp. SN22. GTDB lineage: Bacteria > Bacteroidota > Bacteroidia > Flavobacteriales > Weeksellaceae > Chryseobacterium. The sequence continues at coordinate 33,898 of NZ_VTSX01000027.1, forward strand.
TTTATGTTCAACTCACATTAATCAGTTTTCCGCTTCTATGCTGATAAGATCATATTGCTTGTACCATTTACCTTATTTGTTTTGGAGAAGCTTCTCAAGCATTTCAATCGTCTGATTTTTTTCTCTAAGGGTACGTTCGTACAAAGCCGCTTTCTCATCGTTAAGCCTTTTAATTTCCTCTAAAGTTTCCAACCATTTTTCAAGAGGATTGATGTGAATCGTCGGGTAATAATTATATCCGTTGGATTGATCATTAAAGGTATTCGAAATAATCTGAACCGCCTGCTCCTGATCAAAATTGCGAAAAGCCTCAGCAGGAATCTTCAATACTTCTGAAATTTGTTGCAGCAGAGAATCTTCAATAACATCCTTCTGTTCCAGCAGCGATACTTTTTTCTGGTTCCAGTCTTCGCCGAGGTCGAAAGCCAGTGCTTCCTGCTTGATGCCAAGCATCTCCCTGAATCTTTTTACGTTGCGTCCCTGATGTACTTTTTGTTCCATGACCGGTGTTTTAATTTTTAGTAAAGGGTAAATTTAAAAAATATTGAGAGATTGGGCAAGGAAGAAGTTCGGTGTGTGATTTTAAATACAAAACCTGCTGTTAAGGCAGGTTTAATTATTATTGAGGATCATTTTCTCAAGCTTCTCAATAGTATCTTTCTGCTGCTGAATAATTCTTTCATACAGTTCAACCATTTTATCTAACGGATTAAAATTACAATTGGAATTTATGGCATTTAATGTTGAAGTATCATTACTTGTAAAAGTGTTTGAGATTACGTTAATAGCCTGATCTTCACCAAAATTCTGAAAAGCCTCAATGGGTATTTTCATAACTTCGGATATCTTTTGCAGCAATGCTTCTTCCACAACATCCTTCTGTTCCAGCAGCGATACTTTTTTCTGGTTCCAGTCTTCGCCGAGGTCAAAAGCCAATGCTTCCTGCTTGATGCCTAGCATCTCCCTGAATCTTTTTACGTTGCGTCCCTGATGTACTTTTTGTTCCATGACCGGTGTTTTAATTTTTAGTAAAGGGTAAATTTAGAAAATATTGAGGGACTGAGCAAGGAAGAAGTTCAGTGATTTTAAATTTAAAACCTGCTGTTAAGGCAGGTTTAAATTATTTATTGAGTATCATTTTCTCAAGCTTCTCAATCGTTTCTTTCTGCTGTTGAAGCATTCTCTCATATAGTTCAACCATTTTATCTATTGGATTAAAAGAAGGTTGGTAACTAAATCCGGAGGCAACTGCATTATCTTTAAAATCTTGAAAAGAATAAGTATTCGCAATAACATTAATAGCCTGATCTTCATCAAAATTCTGGAAAGCCTCAACGGGTATTTTCATAATTTCGGATATCTTTTGCAGCAATGCTTCTTCCACAACATCCTTCTGTTCCAGCAGCGATACTTTTTTCTGGTTCCAGTCTTCGCCGAGGTCGAAAGCCAACGCTTCCTGCTTGATGCCAAGCATCTCCCTGAATCTTTTTACATTGCGCCCCTGATGTACTTTTTGTTCCATGACCGGTGTTTTAATTTTTAGTAAAGCGTAAATTTAGAAAATATTGAGGGACTGGGCAAGGAAGAAGTTCGGTGCGCAGTTTATTTGTGGAAAGTACAGGTTGGTAGAATTGTTTTGCCTGATGGAATAATTGATTTCAAATTAAAAGAGGCTGTCGCAGGACAGCCTCTTTCTTATTTAATAACCGAATATTTCAGTCAGGGTCAGTTTTTTTACTTCACCGAGTTTCTGCATATCGGCTTCGCTTACTTTGTCCTGCGATGCCACCAGGCAGTAGGTGTAGCTTTTATCTTTCATTTCCTTATCGTGGAAACTGCTGATGTCGGCAAACGTCAGTTTCGGAGCCTGTTCGTACACATTTTTACGGATGTCCGAATTGTTTCCGAGCTTCTGTGCTCTCAGGTAGGTAAAGATGATGCCGTCCTGCGTAATCCTTTCAGCCGCAATCGACTTTTTCAGGCCGCCTTTCGCCGTTTCAAACAGCTGGTCGGACTTCGGAAGGGTCGTTAACAGTTCGTTCATCGCCGTAGTGGATTCGTTGAACTTATCCGCCTGGGTTCCGACATATGCCGTGATCATGTCTTTGTCCTCTTTCTTGCCCGGAAGAGAGAAATAAGAATACGTTGAATAAGCCAGCGCTTTCGATTCCCTGATGGTCTGGAAGACCACGGAACCCATTCCGCCCCCAAAATAGTTGTTGAACAGGCTGACAGTTGGGGTAATGCTCACATTGTAAGGATCGCTGTTGCGTACCCAGAAAATTTCCGCCTGAACCATATCGTAATGGGCAAACAGCACCTTGTTTTTATCGGTAGCTACCTGGGTGAACGTTTTGGACTTCGGCATTTCCTTCAGGGAATTCGGTACCTGGTGGATCTTTGTAAGGGAAGACGCGATTTCATTAGCCGATTTCGGTCCGTAGTGAAGGATCTTATGTTTAAAATTAAACAAATCGTGCAGCATATTCACCAGGTCTTCGGCTTTCAAAGCATCCAGTTCAGCATCACTCAAAGTATTGTTGAAAGGGTTTTGGGCACCGTACTGGGCGTAACTTCTCAATCCGCTCATAATGGCACCTTTATTCTGCTTGGCATTGGCTCTGGATTTTTTCAGTCTCACTTTATAAGCATCCAGCGCTTTCTGATCAGCCACGCAGTTTTTGATGAGGTCTTCGAATAAAGCGGCGGTTTTGTCGAAATTTTCATTCAGACCTTCTACGGTAACGTAGGTTTCTTCGTTTCCGGCACTTACATTGAAGTTTGAAGCCAGCTTATAGAACTCTTTGCTGATGTCTTCCGAAGATTTGTTTTTTGTGCCCAGGTATTGCAGGTATTCTGCAGCGATCGGAAGGATTTTGTTGTTCCATTTGCCGGCATCGAAATAATAATACAGCCTGAACAGATCGTTATCGGTATTTTTTACCGAAAGCACGTCTACGGATTTTACTTTGCTTTTTGCGATGTCCTTATCGAAATTCAGCCATACGGGAGCAATCGGGGATTCCGGCATTTCGTCGATCTTTTTCAGGAACGGGGACTGGTCTTCCCGGTTCACGGAAATCGGTGTAATGGTCGGCTTGTCTACTTTTACGATGTTTTTATCTTCACCTTTTCTTTTGTAGACCGCTACGTAATTGTTGTCTTTAAGATACCTGGACGCAAAATCCATAATATCTTTTTTCGTCAGCCTGGAGATCTCCTCGATGTATTCCAGCTGGGTCTTGTGATCTACTTCCGAGGTGAATTCGTCCATCAGCGATTCTGCCCTCGACGTATATTTTTCGTACTTCTGGATCATGTTTTTCTTCTCGTTATTCACGATAGACTGCATCAGATCCTGGGAAAATTCACCCTTTCTCAGCTTGTCGATTTCCTGAAGCAGGAGGTTTTTTACTTCGTCCAGAGACTGCCCTTCCGTAGGATTTCCCTGCAATAAAAGGGCGGAATAATCTTTCAGGACGTAAGGGTAGGCGTATGCACTTAGCAGCTTCTGTTTTTTCACAAGGTCAAGGTCGATAAGCCCTGCCTGTCCGTTGGTCAGCATGCTGCCGATAAAATTCAGCATCCTTGCATCTTTCGTGGTAGCTCCCGGAAAACGGAACCCGATCATGATGTTTTCAGGATTCGGACCCCAGACTTCTTTGGTAACAGGCGCCGTAATTGCGCTTTCCTGACCTGGATTATAAACCGGGACCGGCTTGTTTTTCATATAGGAAAAAGCCCGGTCGATCTTGCCGATCATTTCATCAGGATTAAAATCTCCCGACATAATGATCCCCATGTTGTTGGGAACATAATAATTGTTGTAATATTCACGGATCGCTTTCAGTGAAGGATTCTTCAGGTGCTCAATCGTACCGATGGTAGTCTGCTTTCCATAATTGTTATTCGGGAACATCGCCGCAAACATCGCTTCATAGACTTTTCTTCCGTCATTGTCCAGTCCTCTGTTCTTTTCTTCATACACGGCTTCCAGTTCCGTATGGAAAAGCCTTAGGATCGGCTGTCTGAAACGCTCGGCCTGAACTGCAAGAAACTTATCCGTTACATTGGCCGGGATGTCTTCCGTGTAAACGGTCTGTTCGTAAGACGTAAACGCATTGGTTCCGTCGGCCCCCATTCCCGACATCATTTTGTCGTATTCGTTGGCAATGGCATACTTGGCCGCCTCTCCGGAAACTTTATCGATCTCTTTATAAATCTCCTTTCTTTTGGCTTCGTCCGTCGTCGAATTGTACTTTTCATAAAGGGCATCGATCTGATCCAGCAAAGGCTTCTCCTTTGCCCAATCTTTGGAACCGAAAGAATCTGTTCCTTTAAAAAGCATGTGCTCCAGGTAATGGGCAAGACCGGTATGGTCTGAAGGATCGGTTTTGCTTCCTGCTTTTGTCGCGATATACGTCTGAATCCTCGGGTCTTTTTTGGTCGGGCTTAAAATAACGGTCAGTCCGTTTTTCAGGGTATAGTATCTTGCTGAAGTTGGGTCATTCGTTACATATTTATACGTATAGCCGTTAGACTTTGCTTCCTTCCACTGGAAATCCTGCCCGTACGCATAGCCGCAGTAGCTGGCGGCAGCAATGCTGGTGGCAATAGTTAGTTTTTTTAAAAAGTTCATTGTCTGATATGGAGTTAAAATTTAAACATTCAAGATTTTACGGGATTTTTAATTATTTAATTTAATTAAACTGATCCAGAAGGGTTTTGATTCTTCTCATTGCTTCCCGCAAATCATCTTCCGAAGCCGCATAAGAAAAACGGATACACTCCGGGCTTCCGAACGAAACACCGCCGACACATCCTACATGTGCATTTTCCAGGATAAACATCGCAAAATCATCGGAATTCTTGATTTCCGTACCGTTCAGCGTCTTCCCGATGTAATAGGAAACATCCGGAAAGAAGTAAAAAGCGGCTTTGGGCAAAACCACCTTAAAACCCGTAATTTCTTTCATCAGGTCATACACCAGATCCCTTCTTTTCTTAAAGGCATCAATCATATACCTGTATTCCGAAGGATCGGCTTGTAAAGCGGTAATTGAAGCCCTCTGCGCTACGGTATTGGCCCCGCTGGTCATCTGACCCTGAATTTTTTCGCAGGCTTTGGCCAGCCATTCCGGACACGCAGAATATCCGATCCTCCAGCCGGTCATTGCAAATGCTTTGGACATTCCGTTGATAACCGCAGTCTGCTCATACACTTCAGGAAACCGGGCGATGGAAGTCGTCTTCGTTTCATAATTGATGAATTCGTAGATTTCATCTGAAATAACGGTCACATGAGGGTACTTGGCAATTACCCTGGCTAAAGATTTCAGCTCATCATATGTATAATACCCACCGGAAGGATTACATGGCGAACTGAAGAGTACGGCTTTGGTTTTGTCGGTAATGGCTTCTTCCAGCTGCTCAGCCGTGATTTTAAAATCCGTAACGTAAGAAGTCGGAAGCATCACGGAAACGCCGCCCATCATTTTTACCATCTCGTCGTAGCTTACCCAATACGGATTCGGCAGGATCACTTCATCACCGTCGTTCAGCAGTGCTGCGAGGACATTGATGATCGCCTGTTTGGCCCCGTTTGAAACACAGATCTGGGCCGGCTTGTATTCCAAGTGATTATCTCTTTTCAGTTTATGGGCAATTGCCTGACGGAGTTCCAGGAACCCCGGAACAGGAGAGTAGTGGCTGTAGTTCTCGTTGATGGCATCGAAAGCGGCCTGCTTAATATTGTCCGGAACATCAAAATCGGGTTCGCCCAAGGTGAGGCTGATCACATCTATTCCGTTGGCTTTCATTTCTCTGGCCTTATTGGACATCACGAAAGTCTGCGAGTAACCGAGTCTGTTTACTCTTTCTGAAAGTTTCTCCATGTACTTATTTCTAGAGTGACAAATATATAATAAAAACTATTTCTTGAAAAATAAAATAAAATGACTTTAATGATAAGGCCTGCATAAAGTTTATCACTATATTTGTAGTTGTTCGACCGGCTTATTAATAAAAAATCATAATAAAATGTATAAAATCCTTTTTCTGCTGATCATGTCCATGGCTTCAGCACAAAGCTATCGTTTCGTTTACGAATATAAAATGAAGCCTGACACGGCTAAAAAAGATTCAGTGATCACCGATTACATGAACCTGGATACGGATGGCAGGAAATCCTATTTCTATAATTCGGTAAAGTACGAACGTGATTCAACCTACGCGGTAACCAGGGATTTTAAAGATCTTTTTCAGGCTAAATCTTATGATCAGAACTTAAGTTATGTTATCGAAAAGGATTACGCGGAGAAGAAAATCAGTTTTTACGATAACTTCAAGACCGTCAACATTCTTATCCCGGAAAACGAAAACCTGAAATGGAACATCGAAAAAGAATTTGCAGAGATCAATGAGATGAACTGCCAGAAGGCAACGGCAGACTACAAAGGCAGAACCTGGGAAGCCTGGTTCAGCAAAGATTATCCTGTAAATGACGGGCCTTATAAATTCAGCGGTCTTCCCGGATTGATTATCAGGCTTAAAGATGCTGAAGATGACCATATTTTTAATTTAATTCAGGTTAAAAAAATCGGTGCCCTGCCCATGGTTTTACCGAAATCCCCGAAGCAGATTACGCTTGCGGAATATAAAAAAGCCATGGCCGATTATTCGTTCTCCAATGAAGATATCGAAGGGATGGATGTCAGCAAACAGGACAGTAGAATATCCATCCGTCTGAAAGACGGATATGTTGCTAAGTTCGGAGCGGATGAAATGAAAAAGGTACAGAAGCTCGATGAAGAGATAACCAAGCGGCTGAAAAGAACTGACAATTCTATTGAAAGAAAGTAGTTTTCACTAAAGAGCCGGAAGGTGGGCTGGATGCCGGAAGTCTACTTTTAATTATAAAAAATTAAGGGTTATAATTAACTTTAGCCCTATTGATGCAGAGAATCGTTGACATTCCAGCCGCTGATTTTTCGGCCTTAACGGCATTCCATTCAGCAAATGACAGCAGTTGATATCAATCTATTTGTGAAATCTCATATTTTGAAAGGTCTATTTTTTGAATAAAGCGGGTAAAAAAACTTATTTTTGCCTTTTATAATATTTCAGATGTCTACAACGTTACTATTAAAATACTTTCCGGATCTTACAGAAACACAGATCGATCAGTTCGCTAACCTGGAAAATCTGTATAATGAGTGGAACGAGAAAATCAATGTGATTTCAAGAAAAGATATGGAGTCGCTCTATGAAAAGCATATTTTACACTCTTTGGGAATTGCCAAGGTTATGGCTTTTGCTCCCGGAACAAAAGTATTGGATATCGGCACCGGCGGCGGATTTCCGGGGATTCCTCTGGCAATTCTGTTTCCTGAAACTGAATTTACGCTGATCGATTCCATAGGAAAGAAGATCACAGTGGTGAATGCCGTTGCAGAAGGGGTCGGTTTGAAGAATGTAACGGCCATCCATGGAAGAGCGGAGAAACTAAAGGAGAAATTCCATTTTGTGGTAAGCCGTGCGGTTACCCAGATGCCGGAGTTCCTCAGATGGCTGAAAGGGAAGTTTGAAAAAGAGCAGTTCAACCAGAAGCACAACGGAATCCTGTATCTGAAAGGTGGAGACCTGGCAGAAGAACTGGCCGGACTGAAATGCGAAATTTTCAGCCTTAAGAATTATTTCGACGGAGAATTCTATGATACTAAAAAAGTGGTTTATCTTTCTAAAGGAAATTTTAATTCCTAGCAGGTAAACTCATCAAAGAAGGACAAAAGATTTAGTAATGGAATAAAATCTGAAGTAAGTTTCTACTCACGGGCACAGAGGAATAATTTTTGTTTAAATTTTTAATAATCAAAATTTTAGCGATGAAAAAGTCTTTCCATATTTGTTTTTCGGCAATGTTTTTAGGATTATTTCTGACCTCCTGTAATAACGATGACAATTATAATACGATTGAATCCGTAGACCGGATTAAGATCGACAGTGTAAAAATCATTAATGATACGATGGATGTCTTTACGGTGCAGAGTATCAGAACCTATTCTACCTTTCCGTCTCACTGCGAAGGATTTTATGGTTATGATTATGTTTACAGCAATAATCTGACAAGAAACGTAACCGCATATAAATACATTACCGACGGGCCTTGTACACAGGATACATACACCGCTGCCAACCAGATCAATTTCAGTCCGCAGCAGAAAGGAATGTATACTTTTAAATTCTGGAACGGCGGCAACAGCTGGATCACCAAAACAATAGTAGTTGAGTAAATAAATGAAAGGAATTTTTGTAGCCTGCCTTCTGATTTCCAATGTGATATTTGCCCAGAAGATTTACTGGGAAGAAGGAAGAAAACTGAACTGGGGCAATTTTAAAAGCCGGATTAATACCCAGAGAGGAACCAATGTAGTGGCTTATACCAACTGCGGCTGGTCTTACTCCTATGTAAAATCCTCCAATCCGAAAGTGCCTGTAAAAATAAAAATAGAAACAATCTTTAACGAAGATAAATCCTGGAAGGATGATAAAAGGATCAACGATTATGTGCTGCTTCACGAACAGAAGCATTTCGATGTTGCCGAAGTTTTTGCCCGAAAGCTTAGAAAAGAAGTTTCGGAAAGAATAAAAACGGGAGCGGATTTCGATAAATATTTCAAATCCATCTACAGCAGGATCCTGAAAGAATACCAGGATTTCCAGCGGGCCTACGACGGTGAAACAAAAAACGGAATGGTAGAAGAGAAACAATCGGAATATAATCGTATCATTGCTGAAGAATTAGAAAACTATAAAAGCTTTAAAACGTCTTGAAATTCCTTAATAAAGTCATCCATGAACTCTTAGAGCAGAATGCCGATTTATCTGAGTTTAATATCGTGCTTCCCGGAAAACGTCCGATTGTCTTTATTAGGCGGATCCTGGAAGACCGCAACTATTCAGGCTTTCTTCCGACTTTTTTTACCATTGAGGAACTGATTGATAAAATTGCCGGTCAGCAGGAAATCCAGGGTATTGCACTCTGGCTTTTTGCTTTTGATGTGTATAAAAGCCTGAATCTGATTCCGAATGACGATTTTGCAGAATTCCTGAAATGGTTTCCGACCCTACAGAAAGACTGGGACGATATGCTGAAATTTGCCGACAGCGATACGGCGGTCCTGCAGTATATGTTTGATGAGGAGCGGATCAAAGAATGGGCACAGGATTTAGGCGAAGACGATGAGACCCCCAGAAAGAAGTTCCTGAATTTCTGGAAGAACATGAATGTTTTTCTTCCGGTTTTAAAGGAAAAACTGCAAGAGAAAGAATGGGCAACTTCCGGGATGATCAACGAAACGGCAAAAGCAAAAATCAGTGATTTCGCTAAAAACACAAAGCAGCAGTTTATTTTCTGTGGCTTCAATGCCTTTACGCCCGCTGAGGAAAAACTGGTCAGAAACCTTCTGCAATGGAATAAGGCACAATGCTTTTTTATGGCAGACCGGTATTATTTCGACGATGAAAGGCAGGAGGCCGGAAAGTTTTTGAGGAGTCATAAGACCTGGAAAGAATTTGACGATAACCGTTCTTTCCAGTGGATCGAAGATGATTTTAACCAACCTAAAAATATAAAAGTCTACGAAGTTTCCGGAAATATTACCCAGACCAAAATTTTACCGGAGATTTTTGAAGGTATTGAAGACAAAACGTATTCCAATACCGCTGTTGTGCTGCTGGATGAAAACCTGCTTCCGGCAAGCCTCGATGTGATGCACGGTGTCCGGAATCTGAATATTACAATGGGTTTTCCTTTGAAAAACCTTTCCTTTTCCAACGCGGTGAAGCAGCTTTTTTATCTGCAGAAACAGTTGGAGAAAAACAGGTCTTCCTATTATTACCGCGATATTTTCCCGATTCTGGAGGAACTGCCGAAATCCGCAGAGGATGAGTTGGTAATCAACAATTTCAAAGCCAAAATAGAGGAACGGAATATTGTTTACATCTCCAAAAAACTGCTGCATGAACTGCTTGGAGGACTATCTTATTTTAATCTGCTGATCAAAGCAGCATCGGCTGCTATTTATCTGGATGCACTTATTGAATTCTGCCGGCAGATCAAATGGCTGGAAATCGACGACATCCAGTACGAAAACGTATCGCATTTCGAGAATGCTTTCAGGATCATTAAGAACCAGCTGGCGCCTTACCGGTTTGAAATCAGGATGGAAACGCTGGAAATCCTGATTAACCAGCATATCAATTCCGAAAGCATCGACTTTCAGGGGGAGCCGCTGCGCGGACTGCAGATTATGGGGTTGCTGGAAACCCGTCTGCTGAATTTTGAAAATGTAATCCTGCTTTCCGTGAACGAAGGGAAGCTTCCGCTCGGAAATTCACAGAATACCTATATTCCGTTTGATATAAGGAGGGTTTTCGATCTCCATACATTCCTCGAAAACGACAGCATTTATGCCTATCATTTTTACCGCTTGATCCAGGATGCCCAAAATGTTCATTTGCTATTCAATGCTTTGAGCTCAGGAGTAAATACCGGCGAAAAAAGCCGCTTTATCACTCAGATCGAGATGGAAAGTTCCCATCCCATCGAGCACGTCATTATTGAGAACTCTTCGGAACCTATCGTTACCCAGCCGATCGAAATTTCAAAGACGGAAATTGTCATGCAGCGGCTTGAGAAATGGAAAGAAAAAGTTTCCGCTTCACACCTTACCAGCTACCTGTATAATCCGATTGATTTTTACCTTTCCAAGATTCTGAATACTTCGGAAAGCGATGAAATCGAAGAAGAACTCTCCGTAAAAAATTATGGTAACCTGGTGCACTATACACTTCAAGAAATATATGAAGTGTTAAAGGGTAAAATATTAAAGGAAAACGATCTAAAAGACTCAGTTAAAGCCATTGATCAGTATATTGAAATTGCCATCGAAAAACTGAAGCACCAGCCTGAGTTTTATGAAAAGGGAATGAACTTCATCCATAAAGCAATAGCCAAAAAGGTAATTGAAAATATCCTTACTTATGACCTTGACCTTGTAAGAGACGGAAATACCCTGGAAATTCTGGATATTGAAAAACGTTTTGAGGGAGTCGACTTCTACCTTGGTGAAAATAATAAAATTTCCTTTTTCGGATTCATCGACCGGATCGACCGGCTAAACGGTACATTAAGGATTATTGATTATAAAACTGCAAAAATCAAAAACCTGATTGTAAAAATCGATGAGACCAACGTTGATGAATACTTTCATAATAACGAACGTAAACAGGCCCTTCAGCTCTGCATTTACCAGTATGTTGTCCAGAACCTTCCCGAATTCTGGGGAATGCCGATTGAAACAGGAATCTGGAGTTTCGCCGAAGCAAAAAAAGGCGTCGTTTCCCTGCAATTTGAAAAAGGAGATATTGATGAGGCGATGAAATCGGTAAAAAGCCTGATCGAAGAAATCCTTAATCCGGATGTTAGTTTTGTAGAGGAAATCAAAGCGTACAGCAGTAGTTGATCCTGGCGGTACAATCGGCTTAAAAGTCTGGAAGAAGGAAGATGGATGCCGGAAGGTTTTCCCATCCATAACACAACCTGCAGGTTTAAGTAACCAAATGATATTTTTTGTCAGCTATTGTTTAGCAAAGATAAACACAGAAAAAGGAGCCTGATTTTCAGACTCCTTTTTGTACTTTGAACTTAATTGGATTTAAAAAGCATTAATGCCCGTAATATCCAGACCGGTAATCAGCAGATGTACATCGTGGGTCCCTTCGTAGGTAATTACAGATTCCAGGTTGGCGGCGTGCCTCATCATCGGGAATTCTCCCATAATACCCATTCCTCCTAAGATCTGGCGGGACTCGCGCGCGATGTCGATGGCCATTTTTACATTGTTTCTCTTGGCCATGGAAATTTGGGCCGGGGTTGCCTTATGGTCATTTTTAAGGTTACCTAACTGTAAGCAAAGCAATTGGGCCTTTGTGATTTCCGTTAAGAATTCAGCCAGCTTTTTCTGTTGCAGCTGATAGGAACCGACCGGTTTCCCGAACTGCTTTCTTTCTTTGGAATACTGAACCGCGGTGCAGTAGCAGTCGATAGCGGCTCCGATAACGCCCCATGAAATTCCGTATCGGGCAGAATTCAAACAGGACAGAGGCCCTTTTAAACCCGTGGCGCCGGGAAGTAAATTCTCTTTGGGAACTTTCACGTTATTAAAGACCAACTCTCCTGTTTTGGAAGCCCTTAAGCTCCATTTATTGTGGGTTTCCGGAGTTGTAAATCCTTCCATTCCTCTTTCAACGATCAGCCCCTGAACTTTACCTTCCTCATTTTTAGCCCATACCACGGCAATATGGCAAAGCGGAGAGTTGGTAATCCACATTTTGGCACCGTTCAAAAGATAATGATCCCCCATGTCTTTGAAATTGGTTTCCATAGAGCTCGGGTCGGAACCGTGGTTTGGTTCTGTAAGCCCGAAGGAACCGATCATTTCTCCGGCTGCCAGCTGGGGTAAATATTTTTTCTTTTGTTCTTCAGAACCGAATTCATTAATTGGGAACATCACCAGCGAACTCTGCACAGAGGCAGCAGAACGTACGGCAGAATCACCTCTTTCCAACTCCTGCATGATCAGTCCGTAAGAAATCTGGTCAAGCCCGGAACCTCCGTATTCTACGGGAATATAAGGTCCTAAAGCCCCGATCTGCCCCAACTCTTTCATTAGATTGGGAATGTCGGTATGGTTTTGGGCAGCCTGATCAATCTGCGGCATCACAAAACCCTCCACCCAGTCTCTTACGGACTGCCGGATAAGCTTATGTTCTTCGGTGAGTAAAGCATCGATCCCGTAATAATCGGGAATGCTGGTAAGGGAATAATATGACATTCTATTTTAATTTTCCTAAAAATAAGACTTTTCATTATTACAGGAAAATTTTTTTTATACGTCTTTTACCGGTTGATTATTAATATTTTAAACCGGCTATTGAAGCGGAAAGCCGTAAAAATCAGTCTTCCTCTCCGTTGGAAATAGGGTAGCGGTTGGTAGGATTGTAAATTCTGTTTTTAAACTTATACAGGTAGGGTGCTTTATTGGCAGAACCGTCATATAATTTTTCCAGTCTTTCCAGGATATTCAGGCTCAATATTTTACGCTGGAAATTATTTCTCCTGAATTCCTCATTTAATATGGTTTCGTACAACAGCTGAAGATCTTTCATGGTAAACTTCTCAGGAAGCAGATTACTGGCGGCCACTTCGGTATTGATGTTCATTCTCAGGTATTCCAGGCCGGTTTCGATAATCCGGTCATGATCAAAGGCCATTTTCGGAAGCTTATCTACCTCAAACCATTCACAGCTTTCATTAAACGCATCCGGAAAGGTATTGGCCATCGAAAAGTCGATCAGGCTGCAGTAGCCGACGGTAATGAACCGCTGGAAGATCCAGTGGTCTTTCGGCACTTCAACGCCTTTGTTTCTGAGAAGAATCTGGTGCACATTATTTTCTGTCCGGTCGATTCTTCCGAAAGTATGGAACTGTTTTAAGAAAATATCTTTAAGATGCGTGCGCTCGTATAAAACACGGGCAGCAGCTTCCCGCAGATCTTCGTCATTAAAAACAAAACCGCCGGGCAGAGACCAAAGATCCAGGTCGTGGTACTTCAGCAGCAGGACTTTGAGGATGTTGTTATGAAAACCAAATATGGTGCAGTCTACAGAGACGTGTGCTACAAAGTCTTTTGTATCAATGAGTTCCTGAAGGGTTTCTTTGTTTTTTTCGGTATTGATTTTCATGGAGGTAAAAGTAAAATTTTTTTCTAAATTTTCTGATCTGCAAATCTAAAATAAATTAAGCTAATAATAAAGAGTACGGACACAGCACACAAAATATAGAAAGGATAAAAATTAAGCAGTTTGTTTTCAAATAAAACGGCCATCGTCACCGAGCTTACCGAACTTCCCAGTGAGGAGAAAATAACGATCAGCGAAGTAAGAAGATTAGCCTTTGATTTATCGATGCTGACGATCATTTTAGAATTAATCACCGGATAAAGCGGTGAAAGGAAAAGCCCGATCACGGGAAATAAAAAGAGCAGGACCCGTGAGTCTTCCGCATCGGCAAACTGGATTCCGATGATGATCGTCAGTACCAGCAGAATTAACGAAATGCACAGGATATAGTATTTCGATAATGAGAACCTTTGAATAATATTGGCCGTAATTATTCTTCCGATATAGGAAAACAAGGCCAGGAATGATGAAGCCTGAAGGGCAAAAAAAGAATTGACCTTCAGATGGTTTTTATAAAACGAAGGCAGCCAGGAATTGAAGCTCTGTTCAACAAAGAGAATGGAAAAAATAACCGCCAGAAAAATGATCAGTATTGGATTCATTAAATTGGAGACTTCCTTAAAAATGTTATTCTGTCCTTTTTTGTCAGGTTCCGAAATCCGGAGCCTTGAAAACAGAAATATCGCGATCCCGGATAAGACCGAAATTGATAAAAACCCGAATTTCCAGAATTCTGAAAACCGGCTGGAGATCAGCCAGCCAAAACCGGTATTTACCACAAAAATCCCGATCATGAATGAAGCTTCCACGCTGTTCATGGTTTTTGCCAGCGACATTTCATCAGGAATATTGTTTCGGATAATCCCAAAAACACAGATTTTCACAATCGCAAAACAAGCTCCGATAATGGCAAACCATAATTTATAAAACCAAAAAACCTCGACAAACGGTAAAATTAGTGAACAAATCCCAACAATTGTTAAAGCTAGAATCAGGGAATTTTTCATGCCGGCTCTGTTGATAAAATTAACGGCAAAAAGTGAAATAAAGGCAACGGGAAGATCCTTGAAAGACTCTAAAAAACCCAGCTTATCATAAGTGATTTTTGCTGCCGAAAGTTGAAGAATCACAATGCCCATGCAGTTTAGCACCATGGAGAAAATAAGGAAGGTAAGCTTGAGCGGAAGTGAAAATTCGGAGAGCTTGGATGTCATTTTGGGGAAACTTTTTATCGGATTTTTAAAAATAATCAGGGTTTGCAGGATAAAATTTAGGCCTTGAAACCCCCAAAAATACTGGAAATATTAAAATAGTTATTAATAAAATGTTAATTATTTAAAAAAAAATATATTTTTATTGTCTCAATTTGAGAATTAAAAAACTAACTGTATATGAATGTAAGAATATCTAGGAATTTGGGGATGGTGGCAGTGCTGTATTTTACTGCCAGCTTCAATGCCCAGAACACAAAAAACGACACGCTTCCCAAAGAGCAGAAAATCGAGGAAGTCGTGATGATCGGTTACGGTACCCAGAAGAAGAGCAACGTAACGGGAGCCATCTCCAGCATTAAGGCCAGTGACATTGAAAATGCTCCGGTAGCGGGCAGACCCGAACAGGTTCTTCAAGGAAGGGCAGCCGGTGTAAGTGTGATATCAAATTCCGGACAACCGGGCTCAGCTCCCACCGTACGGGTGAGAGGGATTACCAGTTTCGGCGCAGGAAGTAATAATCCTCTTTGGGTAGTGGACGGTATCGTAGTGGATAACATCGGATGGCTGAACCAGTCTGACATCGAAGGGATGGAAATCCTGAAAGATGGTGCTTCCGCAGCAATCTATGGGGTTTCCGCAGCAAAAGGGGTAGTGCTCATCACAACCAAAAAAGGAGCTAGAGGGAGAATGAATCTCTCGTACAACGGCTTCTTCGGAGTTGGAAGTGCTGCCAGAAAGCTCGATCTGCTGAATGCTACCCAGTACGCAACCATCATGAACGAAGCTAATGCCAATGACGGAAAAGCTCCTATGTTTTCTAATCCCGCTTCATTGGGAACAGGAACGGACTGGCAGAAACAGATTTTTAACAGTGCACAGCGGCAGTCTCATGAGATCAGCATCAGTGGGGGAAGTGATAAATCCACATTTTATACATCATTTGGTTACTACGACCAGGAAGGAATTGTTTTAAGAGACATTTCTAATTATAAGAGAATCAACGGAAGATTTAATTCCACCCATAAAGTTTTTGATTTCCTGACTGTGGGGCAAACCTTTGCCTATACACATGTAAAAGCCCAGGGAATAGATGATAACAATGAATTCGGAGGACCGCTGAGTTCAGCCATTAATCTTGATCCCATCACGTCTGTACTTGCTACTGACCTCAGTTTACCTGTCTACACGAATAATGCTAATATTGTAAGGGATCAATATGGAAACCCTTATGGAATTTCCAGCTATGTGAGTAAGGAAATGACTAACCCATTAGCATTCCAGGAAACACAACGAGGGAGATACAGATGGTCCGATGATATTGTAGCCAATGTTTTCGCAGATGTAAAAATCAATAAGCATATCAATTTTAAATCAAGTGTTAATGGAAAACTTGCCTATTGGGGCAATCAGGCTTTTACTCCCATCGCTTATTTAAGTACTGCAAATAATAACCTCACCAACAGCCTTTATCGTGAGATGCAGAAAAAATTTGAATGGAACACTGAAAATACGCTTACTTATCAGAATAAATTCGGAGCGCACAATTTAAGCGTCTTATTAGGTCAGGGATATTATGAGTATAATATTTCTTACGGGCAGGGTGCTACTTATAAAAATCTTCCGGTAAACAATTGGGAAGATGCATCTTTTAACTTTGATGTCGCAGAATCAGATAAAACTTCGAACGCATGGGACGGGAAACAGACTCATAAAGCATCTTATTTCGCCAGAGTAGTCTATGATTATAATAACCGATACCTCTTCACAGGTACGCTGAGAAGAGATGGTTCATCAAAATTTGGAAGAAACAACCATTGGGGTAATTTCCCGGCAATGTCATTGGGATGGAATATTTCCAATGAAAGCTTCTGGCCCGAAAACAATGTGGTCAATAGCTTCAAACTGAGAGGAGGGTACGGAGTACTGGGTAATGATGCAATTGATGATTTTGCCTACGCAAGTTTTCTTGTTCCCGGTAGCAACTACACTTTCGGAGATAATATCATCCGGGTAGGATATGCGCCAAGTACATTGGAAAATCCTGATTTAAAATGGGAAAGAACATCGCAGATCAATATTGCTGCCGACCTTAAACTTTTCAGAAATTTTGATCTGAGTGTCGACCTCTATCGGAAAAAGAGTACGGATATTCTGAGAAGAGTTGAACTTCCCGGATATTTGGGATTAAGCCAAAATCCTTTCAGAAATATCGGCGATATGAATAATGATGGAATTGAAGTAAGTTTAGGATACAAAAAAAGCTGGGGAGATTTCGGTATCTCTGCCAATGGAAATTTTGCTTATCTGAAAAATGAAATCTTAAGACTTGAAGGCGATAAAGAATTTGTGAATTTTGCATCATATCAGACCTTAGGGCAGGTTTCAAGATTACAGGTAGGCCAATCTTATGGTTCTTTCTATGGTTATCAGAATCTGGGGGTTTTCCAGAACCAAGCTGAAATAGATGCTTACAGGAATGCTTCCGGAGGACTGATTCAGGCCAATGCGAAACCAGGAGATTATAAAAGACTGGATGCAAACGGAGACGGCAAAATTGATGACAATGATTTTGTAAACCTTGGAAATTCTGTGCCGAAATATACATTTGGTTTTACGGTCAATATGAATTACAAAAACTTTGACTTAATGGTTTTTGCACAGGGACAGGCCGGTAATAAAGTTTTCCAGGGACTGAGAAGGCTTGATATTCAGGAGGCTAACTATCAGACTGCCATTCTGAACCGTTGGACAGGCGAAGGAACATCCAATACCATTGCCAGGGTTACCAAAGATGATCCGAATCAGAATTATACCAAGATGTCGGATTATTACCTTCAGAAGGGAGATTATCTGCGTCTGAAATTAATTCAGGTAGGGTATACGCTTTCTCAGGATGCTGCGAAAGCCATAGGTGCTTCTAAAATAAGATTTTATGTGACAGGAGAAAATCTGGTAACTTTTACAAAATATACGGGATATGATCCTGAAATTGCAGGAGGAGATACTTTCGGGATAGACAGAGCGTATTATCCACAGGCCAGAACGTTTCTTTTCGGTGCTAATGTTCAATTTTAATTAAAGAAAAATGAAAAATAAAAAATTTATATATAAAAGTATTTCTGTTTTGATGCTGGCCGGTATCGGTCTTGGCGCAGTATCTTGTAATAACAGCAATTTAGAGGATGTAAAGAATACAGGAACCTTTGATACGGATAATTATTATCAAAATGAAGAACAGTCTTTTTCAGGGCTGGTGGCTACCTATGATATGCTGAGAAAATATTCCGGAGGTTTTGAAAATATGGTGACTTTTTTCAATGCAGCTTCAGATGACTTTTATTCCGGTGGAGGAAATTCATCGGATGGAGCAGGTATACAGGGCTTTTCAAACTATTCCCTGAACCCCGTTATCATGCCGGCAAGCTATTGGAAAGATTATTACCAGGGTATTGCTAAAGCTAATATCTTAATAGACAGGATTCCGAATGCTAAAATGGATGATCAGAAAAAAAAGAGATTTATTGCTGAAGCAAAAGTTCTAAGATCATTATATTATTTTGAACTGGTAAGAATATTTAAAAATATTCCTCTTATAACCAAGCCTATCCTGGCAACAGACGACTATTACAATATTCCACAGGAAGATCCGGCAAAAGTATATAATCAGATAGAGGCCGATATTGTATCGGCAATCGGTGATCTTCCTTTAAATATTTCTTCAGATAGTGAGAAAGGGAGAATTACGCAAGGGGCAGCCCGAGCTATATTAGGGAAAATTTATTTGTATGATAAGAAGTACAACCTGGCTGCAGCCGAACTGCAACAGGTTAATGGAACTCCTGGAGGAACAAGCCAATACGGATATGCATTAGTTCCGAACTTTGCAAGTCTTTGGGTGGTTGATAATAAATTTACAACTGAATCTATTCTTGAAGTCAATCATACCACCAAAGGAAATGGAACCTGGACAAATTGGGGAAATGGAAAAGATGAAGGGAACTCTATTAATGTAATGTTGGGAATTATTTCCTACGGACGTAAAACGACAACACCTAATAATGATGCGCCGAGTATTTATTCCGGTTGGGGTTTTAATCCTGTGACAGAAGATCTTTTTAATTTCATGCAGGGTGACCCGCGTTTAAATGCAACTATTTTCAATGGGAAAATACTGAAAGAACAGGATAAAATTACTTACTCACCAGGATTCAGAGATACCGGATATTTCTTAAATAAATTCTTACCGAGAACTTCTGATATCACTCCGGGAGCAGGCAATGTAGAATTGAATTTCCGTCAGAACTATATGGTCATCAGGCTTGCGGATACTTATCTGATGGAAGCTGAAGCATTAAATGGCACCGGTTCGAGAGCACAGGCATTGCTTGATGCTGTTAGAGCAAGAGTTGGTTTGGCATCAGTTCCGGTTTCAATGCAGGCGATCAAAGATGAAAGGAGACGGGAATTGGCAGGAGAAGGACATCGATGGTTTGATTTGGTAAGATGGGGAGATGCACCGGCAAAATTAGGAGCGAGAGGATTTACCGCGGGTAAAAATGAAATTCTTCCGATACCTTTTAATGAATTAATCAATACTGCATTGAAACAAAACCCAGGCTATTAATCCAAAAAAAAATTAAAAATGATAACAAAATATATCAGCAAAAGTATACTATTGGCTCCTGCAATGCTTTTCTTTGCAAGCTGTACTCCGGATACCATCGATGGTGATGGAAACGGTATTGTGCAGGGACCTTTGGATGCATCTTTCAAGATTACCAAAACTTCAGAAAACCATTATTCCATAAAAAGAAATTTCAACAACTATCTGATGTCAAAATGGAATGTTGATGACGACGGCTTTAATACCGGCAAAGAAGAAGAGAAAATCTTTCTGCCGGATGCAGGCACCTATGTGATCCAGCATCAGGCTATAGGCGTTGGAGGAGCTTTGGGAGGAACGGCCAGCGAAACAGTGGTTGTTCCGACTTCAGATCCGATTGCCGGTAATATGATCCAGGGAGGAAGATTTGATACGCCGGCTGAAGCTGCAAAATGGTCGATCCATAAAATAAGTGCTTCAGGAGCGCAGTGGGTAATAGGAAATGGTACCGGCGTAGCAACAATTGTAGCAAGCGGAAGCAATCAGCAGGGAATTTATCAGGCTGTAAATGTAGTGGCCGGACGTAAATATTCCATTGATCTGGTAGCAGCATCAGAAACCCCATTGGTAAATACCTGGTTTGAAGTATATGTACTAAGCACAGCTCCGGTAGACGGACAGGATATCAGCGGTACGGTTTACAGAAACATCAATACCTGGGATGGTTGCGGAACCAGTAAGTTTAAAGGAAAAGTTTCCTCTGTAGGGTGTAATGGTTCTAAAAATAGCGGAGTCTATACAGCAACGACTACTGGAACAGTTTATTTGGAAATTAAATGTGGGGGAGGAACTGTTAACAGCTTAAAAGTTGATAAAGTTGAATTCCGTAGAATGCAATAATTTGATATGAAATCACAACATTCATATAGTTTCGTACTTAGAAGTGCTGCACTCTGCGGTGTAGCGCTTCTTTCTTTTTTAAGCTGCAGCAGTACGTCTTCGGATCTGGCCGGTAACGGCGACAATCCGGGGAACGGCACCGGTGGAACTACCACCGGAGATCCCGTACAGGTGTGGCTGACGAAAGGAGACCAGTCGGTGAAACTACAGCAACAGGGCACAGCCTACTTTTCAGGAGCCGCAGGCACGGGAACAACCGTTGAGATCGATCCGGCACAGGTTTTCCAGACCATCGACGGTTTCGGATATACCCTTACCGGAGGAAGCGTTCAGGTGATCAACCAGCTGAGTGCAGCTAAAAAACAGGAATTGCTGAATGATTTATTCAGCAGCTCGGGAATCGGTATCAGTTACCTGAGGATCAGCATCGGTGCTTCGGATCTGAACAGTGAAGTCTTTTCCTATGACGATATGCCGGCAGGGCAAACCGATCCTACGCTGGCACAGTTTAGTCTTACCAAAGATCAGGCGGTGATCCAGATGCTAAAAGATATTCTGGTCATCAATCCGAATATTAAAATATTGGCCACTCCATGGTCACCGCCGGTCTGGATGAAGGACAACGGCAATACGATGGGTGGAAGCTTAAAGCCTGAATACTATGGCGTTTATGCCCAATATTTTGTAAAATACATCCAGGCAATGCAGGCGCAGGGTATTAAGATCGATGCCATCACGCCGCAAAATGAGCCTTTGCACCCGGGAAACAACCCGAGCATGTATATGACGGCCGGCCATCAGACGACTTTTATCAAAGGCAATTTAGGGCCTGCCTTTCAGGCAGCCAATATCACTACGAAGATTATCGCTTACGATCACAACTGCGACGATCCGGCTTATCCGTTGGCAGTCCTGAACGATCCGGCAGCCAACCCTTATGTAGACGGATCTGCTTTCCATCTGTATGCAGGAGATATCTCGGCCTTGGGAACGGTGCATAATTTATTTCCGAATAAAAATGTTTATTTTACAGAGCAATGGACCAGTTCCACCGGAAATTTCTCAGGAGATTTGGATTGGCACGTAAAAAACATTATTATTGGGTCCATGAGAAACTGGAGCAGAACCGCATTGGAATGGAATGTTGCTAATGATGCATCGTTCGGCCCTCACACACCGGGTGGCTGTACACAATGTAAAGGAGCGATTACCGTAAATGGAGGCAGCAGCTATGATAAAAATGTAGCCTATTACATCATTGCCCACGCTTCGAAATTTGTTCCGGTAAATTCCCAGAGGATTGCTTCCACCCAAGGCGATAACCTCTCAACGGTGGCTTTCAAAACGCCGGTAGGAAAAACAGTTCTGATTGTTCAGAACAGCAATTCTTCAGATAAAGCATTTAATATTAAATACAATCAGAAAGCAGCCTCTGTAACGATTCCGGGCATTTCAACAGCAACCTATATCTTTTAATATTCGTCATGAAAAGAGTTTATTTCATATTGGCATTTACTGCATTCGGTTTCCCGGCATTCGGACAAAAGACCATCGATCAGAAAGTGGCTGATATATTGTCGAAAATGACGCTGGAGGAGAAAGTCGGTCAGCTTGTTCAGTACAGTGGTTTTGAATACGCCACCGGTCCTCAGAACTCCAATTCTGCAAATGTTTTAAATGAAATAAAGCAGGGCAAGGTAGGTTCCATGCTCAATGTTTCGGGTGCCGTGGAAACGCGGAAATTTCAGGAACTGGCTTTAAGGTCTAGGTTGAAAATTCCGTTGCTGTTTGGGCAGGATGTCATCCATGGCTACAGAACTACCTTTCCGGTAAATTTGGGACAGGCGGCAAGCTGGGATTTAAAATTAATTGAAAAATCAGAAAGAATCGCAGCCACGGAAGCTTCAGCTTACGGCATTCACTGGACTTTTGCCCCGATGGTTGACATCGCCAGGGACCCGAGATGGGGAAGGGTAATGGAAGGTTCCGGCGAGGATACCTACCTGGGAACGCAGATTGGTCTGGCAAGGATCAAAGGATTTCAGGGGAAAGGCCTTGGAAACCTTGACGCCATCATGGCCTGCGCCAAGCATTTTGCAGCGTACGGAGCGGCAGTCGGCGGCAGGGATTACAATTCCGTGGACATGAGCCTCAGGCAGCTGAACGAAACTTATCTTCCCCCGTTCAAAGCAGCTGCCGAAGCAGGCGTTGCTACTTTTATGAATTCTTTTAATGACATCAACGGGATTCCGGCAACAGCCAACCGCTATATTTTAAGGGATCTGTTAAAAGGAAAATGGAATTATCAGGGTTTTGTGGTTTCGGACTGGGGAAGCATCGGGGAAATGGTTCCCCATGGCTATGCAAAAGACAATAAAGAAGCCGCAGAAAAAGCCATCATTGCCGGAAGCGATATGGATATGGAAAGCCGTGCTTACATGGCTGAGCTTCCCAAACTGGTTCAGGAAGGAAAAGTAGATCCGAAGCTGATTGATGATGCTGCCAAACGGATTTTAATTAAAAAATTCGAAATGGGATTGTTTGATGATCCTTACCGGTTCAGCAATGAGAAAAGGCAGCAGATACAGACCGACAATCAGGAGAACAGAAAATTCGGCAGGGAATTCGGTTCGAAAAGTATTGTCCTGCTTAAAAACCAGAAAAACATTCTACCCCTTTCAAAATCAACAAAAACTGTTGCTCTGATCGGACCTTTTGGAAAGGAAACCTCTGTCAACCATGGTTTTTGGTCAGTCGCTTTTAAAGATGACAATCAGAGAATTATAACGCAGTTTGATGGAATTAGAAATCAACTGGATAAAAATTCTACCCTGCTGTATGCAAAAGGCTGTAATGTAGACGATCAGGACAGATCCATGTTCGACGAAGCTGTGGAAACCGCAAAAAAAGCGGATGTAGTGATCATGACGCTTGGTGAAGGCCATGCGATGAGCGGTGAAGCCAAAAGCCGGAGCAATATTCATTTTTCAGGTGTTCAGGAAGAGCTTTTAAAGGAAATTGCCAAAACCGGGAAACCGGTTGTCCTGATGATCAATGCCGGAAGGCCATTGACTTTTGACTGGGCAGCAGACCATATTCCAACCATTCTTTACACCTGGTGGCTGGGAACGGAGGCCGGGAACTCCATCGCCGACGTTATTTTCGGAACCGTAAATCCGGGAGGGAAACTTCCGATGACTTTCCCAAGAACGGAAGGACAGATCCCGGTACACTATAACCATTACAATACGGGAAGGCCGGCGAAAAACAATACCGACAGGAATTATGTTTCAGCCTATATCGATCTGGATAACGATCCTAAGTTCCCGTTCGGCTACGGTCTGAGCTATACTCAGTTTAAATATGCTGATATGAATCTAAGTTCAACGAACCTTAAAGGAAACCAGACTTTAAAAATCAGCGTGAATGTTTCCAATACCGGAAATTATGATGGGGAAGAGGTCGTACAGCTTTATATCAGGGATCTTTTCGGAAAAGTAGTAAGGCCGGTCAAAGAGCTGAAAGGCTTTGAAAAAGTTTTCATTAAAAAAGGGGACACTAAGACCATTACCTTTACATTAACTCCCGAAGACCTGAAATTCTATGACGACCAGCTGAACTATGACTGGGAGGCAGGGGAATTCGACATCATGGTCGGAACCGGTTCTCAGGACGTTCAGACGAAAAGAATCAATTGGTTAAAATAAATACAGAATTTACTTACTGAAAGCGGGATAAAACCCGCTTTTGGCGGCAGAAGACTTAATTTTGAATTTCAAATCCTGAATGTATTTATGAAACTCCAACCTGTTATTCATTTAGTTATTGGCGGAATATTCCTGTTCTCCATTGCGGGCTGCGCCTCAACCAGACCGGATAAAAATAGAAAACTGATCTGGAGCGATGAATTTAAGGATAAAGGATTACCCGATGCATCCAAATGGAATTATGATACCGGCGGCAGCGGATTCGGAAATGAAGAAGCACAGTTTTACACCAAAGACCATTTGGAGAACGCCCGGGTGGAAAACGGAAAACTGATTATCGAAGCCCGGAAAGAAAATCGGGAAGATAAGAAATATACTTCTGCAAGATTGCTGACCAAGGGAAAATTTTCTTTCCAGTACGGAACGGTGGAAGTACGCGCAAAACTTCCGAAAGGGCGCGGAACGTGGCCTGCGATTTGGATGATGAGCGAGGATATGAAAAAGTGGCCGGATGACGGTGAGCTGGATATTATGGAGCACGTAGGCTATCATCAGGGATACATCCATGCTTCGGTGCATACCAAAAAGTACAACCATATCATGCAGACCCAGAAAACCGATACCCTGTTCGTAAAAGATGCAAGCGAAAAGTTTCATGTTTACAAAGCGGACTGGTCGCCGGAAAAAATTGAGGTCTATGTAGATGATAAAAAGTTTTTTACCTACGAAAATAGAGAGAAGACCCCCGGAGCCTGGCCTTTCGATAAGCCTTATTTCATCATCTTAAATCTTGCCATCGGCGGATTCTGGGGTGGGAAAGAAGGAATTGATGACACGATTTTTCCTCAGAGATTTGAAATCGATTACGTAAGGGTCTATCAGAATAAATAAATACTACAAAAATAATCTTCTTTGTCAGGAAGATGGAATTATAAAAATAAGAAATGATATAATGAAGAGATTAGTCGTAAGCTGCCTGGTTATTGGGATAACCGTCAATGTTCATGCGCAGGATTACTGGAAAAAGAACGCCGGAAAAACTGCAAAACTTATTCTTACCAATGCCAAAGCCAATGAGAAAATGGCAGATAAAGGAATGGTAACATTTGAAAAGATGGACCAGCCGAAAGAAACGGATGCCTGCATCTTTGTGGACCCGGATTTTAAATATCAGAAACTGATAGGCATCGGCGGGGCGATTACCGATGCTTCTGCAGAAACTTTTTACAAGCTTCCCAAAAATAAGCAGAAAGAAATTATTGAAGCCTATTACGGCAAAAATGGCCTGGGATATACTGTGGTCCGTACCAATATGAATTCCTGTGACTTCTCCAGCGATTCTTATACTTATGTTGATGAAAACGATACATCGTTAAGATCCTTTAATGTCGCCCATGATGAGCAGTATAAAATTCCGATGATCAAAGAAGCGCAGAAATCAATCGGAAAAGATTTTACCTTTTATTTTTCACCATGGAGCCCGCCGGCCTGGATGAAATCCAACAAAAGCATGCTGAAGGGCGGAAGGCTGGAAAATGCTTTTTATCAGACCTGGGCAGATTATTACATTCGGTTTATCAAAGAATACGAAAAAAGAGGCATCAAGGTCTGGGGACTAACCGTTCAGAATGAGCCCATGGCTACCCAAACCTGGGAATCCTGTATTTACACCGCTCAGGAAGAAGGGGAGTTCCTGAAGAATAATTTGGGACCTACGCTTTGGAAAAACGGTTTCAAGGATAAAAAAGTAATGATCTGGGATCATAACCGTGACCTTATATACCAAAGAGCAACTACTACCCTAAGTGATCCCGAAACTTCAAAATATGCTGCCGGAATCGGCTACCACTGGTACGAAACCTGGAACAACAAAACCCAGCTTTTTGATAACCTGGCAGAAACCCAAAGGGCTTTCCCGGATAAGTTTCTGGCTTTTACCGAAGGCTGTAAGGAACAGTTCGACCTGTCTAAGATTTACGATGTCAAACTGGGTGAGTTGTACGGAAGAAATATGCTGAACGACTTTAATAAAGGGACGGCTTTATGGACGGACTGGAACGTTCTTCTTGACGAAACCGGCGGACCGAACCACGTTGGAAATTTCTGCTTTGCCCCGATCATTGCCGATACGAAAACCGGAGAAGTTCATTATACCTACGAATACTATTATGTCGGCCATGTTTCCAAATATATTAAGCCCAATGCGGTAAGAATCGGAAGCTCATCAAATAGGATTGCCCTGACCTCTACTACGTTCATGAATCAGAACGGACAGTTGGTCACCGTGATTATGAACGATTCGGATAACGATATTGATGCCAATCTGTGGATCGAAGGAATGGCAGCTAAATTAAATGCGCCGGCCCACTCCATACAGACGGTGATTTTATAAAGAACACTTCATGTTAACATTTATTTTTTAACGATCGGCGGAAACCTGGTTTCTGCCGATTTTTTTATACAACAGATTGGGAAGCCGTAGGCTGGAAATTATTCTCGTTTGTATTGATAAATTGCTGTTAATAAATCAATATCCTGTTGCGGAGAGGCATGCTGTTTACGGAAAGATAAAGCAAAAAGCTTCGGTGATAAAATTTATTAAATGGCTATTTGGATCTGCACTACAATGCAAAAGCCGGAACAGATTGTCCCGGCTTTATTTATAAGTGAAAAATGTACTGAATTATTCAGCATCATATTTACTGATCACTTTCTGGGTAACCCCTGAACTGCTGAAACCTCCGTCGTGGAAAAGATTCTGCATGGTTACTTTTTTCGTAAGGTCAGAGAATAGGGTCACACAGTAATCCGCGCACTCAAGAGCTGTAGCATTCCCAAGCGGAGACATGTCTTCTGCATAACCAAGGAAATTTCCGAAACCTTTAACACCACTTCCTGCCGTGGTAGGGGTAGGAGACTGGGAAACCGTATTTACACGTACTTTTCTTTCCCCCCAATAGCCACCGAAAGTTCTGGCAATGCTTTCCAGATAGGCTTTGTTATCAGACATATCGTTATAATCAGGGAACGTTCTTTGCGCAGCAATATATGATAAAGCCAGGATGCTTCCCCATTCATTCATACAGTCTTTTTCGTACGCCACCCGCATTACCTTATGGAAAGATACAGCGGAGATGTCCCAGCCTTTTTCTAACCAGTCGTAGTTCATTTCGGTATAATGTTTTCCCTTTCTCACGTTTACGGACATTCCGATGGAGTGCAGGATAAAATCGATTTTTCCAAATTTTGCAACAGCGGCATCAAAAAGCTTTTCAAGATCTTCAATAGAAGTGGCATCCGCCCCGATTACTTCAGAACCTGTTTTTTCTGCTAATCCGTTAAGTTCTCCCATTCTAAGAGCAATAGGAGCGTTAGACAAGATAAATTCAGCACCTTCTTCATGACATCTCTCTGCAACTTTCCATGCGATCGATTGTTCATTAAGGGCTCCAAAAATAATTCCCTTTTTGCCTTTAAGTAAACCGTATGACATAATTTTTTAATGTTTATTTTGTTACAAATGTAGCAATAATTTGTGTTTAGAGCATAATAAAAAACGGAGCCCTCTATAAAAAGACTCCGTTTTTCTTGAAAATATTTATATGACTGAAATTTTAATTGGTTTTCTTGTTCCATTCTGCTTTTACATCTTCAGCGGCATCTTTGGTTTTTTCCCAAGCGTCATTTGCTTTGTCTTTGATATCATCCCACGTATCCGAAGCATTATTTTTGACTCTGTCTAACCAGTCTTCGTGAGTTGCCTCTTCATCATTCGACCTTTTTTCATTGATGTAATCCTTGGCTCTGTCAGATAATTCCTCAGCTTTCCATTTTGCATTGTCTGCAGCATTTTTCAAAGAGTTTTCAGTGTTGTCTACTGCATTTTCTGCTTTGTTGTATTCTGAATTGTTCATAATGTTGATATTTTGTTTGTGTTGTACTGTATTAAACAATAACCATTCCTAAAATTTCGTGGTACTGTTAAAATTTTCATAAAGTTAAAATCCATATTTAGCATATCCATAACAAGACAATAAACATGACATTTTAAACTTAATTCAATTTGTTAAAACATAAGCTATCATAT